>CAVSCW010000039.1:0-21397 GCA_963726515.1 uncultured Actinomycetota bacterium | reverse complement strand
CACGGTTGCGTCACGGCGGGCACCGGCACGGAACCGGGGTCGTCCCGGTCCGCGTCGGAGCGTCATGAGCACTCGCACCCGCGCCGCCGGCATCCTCACCGCGATCACCATGACGGCCCTGGCCGCCTGCTCCGCCGACCTCGGCGCGAGCGACGCCGGGACCGCCGAGGTCTCGTCGTCCGGGCAGTCGGAGGGCGGCGGGTCGGAGTCGGGCGACCGCGCCGTCTCCTCCAGCTCCGGCTCCGCGTCCGACTCCGACTCCGGATCAACTCCCGTGGCCTCGCCAGCGCGGGAGCGCTCGATCATCGCGACCGGCTCGATCTCGCTGTCCAGCACCGACGTCGGCAAGACCCGGCAGGAGGTCCAGCGCGTGGTGGACGCGCAGGGCGGCGACGTCACCGAGGAGAACACCGAGGCCGACGACGACGGCGACATGTCGTACGCGCGGCTGGTGATCCGGGTGCCGAGCTCGACGTTCAACGCCTCGATGGAGGCACTGGAGGCGGCGGGCGAGCTGCGCTCGTCCACCCGGGGCTCCGAGGACGTCACCACCCAGGTCATCGACACAGGGGTGCGGGTGCGGGCGCAGGAGGCGAGCCTCAAGCGGGTCGAGCTGTTGCTGGCGGAGGCGAAGACGCTCAAGGACGTCATCTGGATCGAGTCCCAGCTCACCAGCCGGCAGGCGGAACTCGACTCGCTGAAGTCGCAGCAGGCGTGGCTCGAGGACCAGACCTCCCTGTCGACCATCACCGTCGACATCTCCACCCGGCAGGACGGGACGCAGGAGCCCGACGACGAGGCCGGCTTCCTGGCCGGGCTCGAGAGCGGGATGCAGGCGATGGGCGCCACCGTCGCGGCCATCGCCACCGTCCTCGGGGCGCTGCTCCCCTTCGCGGTGCTGGCCCTCGTGCTCGGCCTCCCCGTGTGGCTCGTCGTACGCCGTCGCCGCAGCACGCAGCCGGTGCCCGCCGGGCCCGCTGACGCGTGAGGGAACGGGGCGTACGGAGAACGCCCCGATGATGGACTTCCACTCCGTTGAGTGGAACTTCAGGCTCCAACCGGGTCGGCCACGCTCAGGCGCCGATGAACTTCCACTCCAGCGAGTGGAAATCCATCCGACCGGCGCGAGGGCCATCCCCTACGGTCAGTAGGCCTGCACGAACTCGGTGAGCGCCTTGAGCTGGTCGGGGTCCGTCGAGGGGATGACGCCGTGCCCGAGGTTGAAGATGTGCCCCTTGGCCGTGCGCCCGGCCTCGATGATCTCGCCCGCCCGCGCGGTCATCACCTCGGTCGGCGCGAAGACGAGGGTGGGGTCGAGGTTGCCCTGCACCACGCGGTCGCCGACGAGCGGGATGGCCCGCTCCAGCGGCGTACGCCAGTCCACTCCGACCACGTCGGCACCGGCCTCGCCCATCAGGTCGAGGAGGTTGCTGGTGCCGACGCCGAAGTGGATGCGCGGCACGCCGAGCTCACCGGCGGCGGCCAGCACCCGCTCGGAGTGGGGCATGACCGAGGCCCGGTAGTCGTCCGGGGTGAGGGCGCCGGCCCAGGAGTCGAAGAGCTGCACGGCGGAGGCGCCGGCCTCGACCTGGATGCGCAGGTAGGCCGACGCGATGCCGGCGATCTTGCGCATCAGCGCCTCCCACACCTCGGGAGCGCCGAACATCATCGCCTTGGTCAGCGCGTGCTCCTTGGAGGGTCCGCCCTCGACGAGGTAGGACGCGACCGTGAACGGTGCGCCGGCGAAGCCGATGAGGGGCGTGGCGCCCAGCTCGGCGACGAGCTGGCGCACCGCCTGCGAGATGTACGGCACGTGCTCGGGCGCGAGGTCGGGGATCGCCTCGACGTCGGCGAGCGTGCGCACGGGTGAGGCGACGACGGGGCCGACTCCGGGCTTGATGTCCAGGTCGACGCCCACCGCCTTGAGCGGCAGCACGATGTCGGAGAAGAAGATGGCGGCGTCCACGCCGTAGCGCCGCACCGGCTGCAGGGTGATCTCGGTGACGAGGTCGGCGTCCATGCAGGACTCGAGCATCCCGATGCCCGTGCGCACCGCGAGGTACTCCGGAAGCGAACGCCCCGCCTGCCGCATGAACCAGACCGGCGTGTGCGAGGGCTGCTCGCCCCGTGCGGCCGTGAGGAACGCGCTGGTGGCGAGCCCCGGGTGGGGCTGCGAGCGTGGGGTCGTCTCGGCATCGGTCACCGCCGAATCTTCGCAGGTCAGGCGGCGTGGCGGCACATCGGCAGCGTGGCCCGCTGGCCTAGTCTGGAGAAATGGTGGCCCGTCACGAGACCCACCCGGGCAGTGCTGCCGCGGCTGGACCCGCGGAGTTCCGCGCGGCGGTGGAGTCGATGCGTCAGGCGGCTCTGCGCCCTGAGGTCTTCTGCGAGGAGATGCCCGCGCCGCAGCGCATCGCGCCGTGGTCGTCGGCCCTCAGCGGTGACGTCACCGTCGACGACGAGGACCTCGGCACCGGGCGCCTGATCCTGCTGCACGACCCGGCCGGCAACGACGCGTGGGACGGCACCTTCCGGTGCGTGGCCTACTCCCGCGCCGACATCGACCCCGAGCTCGGTGCCGACCCGATGCTCGCCGCGGTCGGCTGGTCGTGGCTGACCGAGGCACTGGAGGCGCACGGCGCCAGCTTCCACGCGATCTCCGGCACGGTCACCTGTGTCAGCACCGAGAGCTTCGGCGGGATGGCCGACGAGACCGGCACCGCGCAGGTCGAGATCCGGGCGTCGTGGACCCCGGACGTCGACGAGGACGGCGCCCTCGACATGACCCCGCACGTCGAGGCCTGGGGCGAGCTGCTGTGCACCGCCGTCGGCCTGCCGCCGGTCCCGGAGGGCGTGACCGCCATCCCGAGCCGGCGCGGACAGCGCGGCACCTGAGCTGATGCCCGACTCTCCCGACACCGACCTCGAGCCCACCCCTGCCGAGACCGCGCCGCCCGCCGAGCCCGAGGCTCCCCCGGCACCGCTCCTCGAGCTGCGCGACGGCCTCCCCGAGATCGTCGAGACCGATGCCGGCCTGGCCGAGGCGTGCGCGGCCCTCGCCGCCGCGACCGGACCGGTCGCCATCGACGCCGAGCGCGCCTCCGGCTACCGCTACTCCAACCGGGCCTACCTGATCCAGCTGCGCCGCGAGGGCGCGGGCACCTGGCTGATCGACCCCATCCCGATGACCACCCTGGCCCCGTTGCAGGAGGCGCTCGAGGGCGTGGAGTGGATCCTGCACGCCGCGACGCAGGACCTCCCCTGCCTGCGCGAGGTGGGCCTGGTCCCGACCAGCCTCTTCGACACCGAGCTGGCCGGCCGACTGCTCGGCTACCCCCGGGTGGGGCTGGCGACCCTCGTCGAGACCGTGCTCGGTCAGCGGATGCGCAAGGAGCACTCCGCGGCCGACTGGTCCACCCGGCCCCTCCCCACGGCCTGGCTGGACTACGCCGCCCTCGACGTCGAGGTGCTCCTCGAGCTGCGCGAGCACATGATCGGTGAGCTCGAGGCGGCCGGCAAGACGGAGTGGGCCCGCCAGGAGTTCGAGAACCTGCTGGGGTTCGAGCCCGCCGTCCGCCAGGAGGCGTGGCGCCGTACGTCCGGGGTGCACCGCCTGCGCGGTCGACGCTCGCTCGGTGCCGCCCGCGCGATGTGGGAGGCCCGTGACGCGATCGCCGCCGAGCGCGACGTCACCCCCGGCCGGATCCTGCCCGACTCCGCCATCGTCGCGGCAGCCACCGCCATGCCGAGCGAGCGTCGTGCGCTCCTGTCGACGCAGGGCTTCCACGGTCGCGGCGCGAGCCGCTATGCCAGTGCCTGGGTCGACGCCCTGGAGCGGGTCCGGGCGATGACCGAGGACGAGCTGCCCTCCCGCGCCCCGCGCGGCGACGGTCCCCCGCACCCGCGCACCTGGGCCGAGCGCGAGCCGGTCGCCGACCGCCGCTTCAAGGCGGCTCGCGAGGCGATGCTCAACCTGGCCGAGCTCCACCACCTGCCGGTCGAGAACCTGCTGACCCCCGACTACCTCCGCCGACTGATGTGGGCGCCGCCGGAGACCCGGGAACCGGCCGACCTCGCCGACGCCGTACGCGCCCAGCTGGCGTCGTACGGTGCCCGGCCGTGGCAGGGCGAGCTCATCACCGGCGCGCTGGTGGGCGCGATCCTGGGTGCCGAGGTCCCCTCCGGGGACGAGGCCGAGGAGCCCTCCGAGGGCGAGTCCGGGGACCGCGCCGAGCAGGAGTAGCCCGCGGGCGTGCGCCGTGCTACTGCGAGGGCGACTCGGACGGCGACTCGGAGGGTGACTGCGACGGGGACTCCGTCGGCGACTCGGTCTCCTCGGGGGACAGGACCACCTGGGACGCCTGGTCGATCTGCTCGGTGATCAGCTCCAGGTCCAGCACGCCCGGCGAGGTGACCAGCCGCTCGAGGAGCGGGGTGATCGCCTCGATCAGCTCGAGGCGCCGGTCGACGAACGGCGGCACCTCCATGTAGCGGATGCTCGAGTTGAAGACCTCGGCGTTCGCCGGCTCCAGCCCGGGGGCCAAGAAGGCGGGCGAGGACGCGACCTCGGTGTTGGCCGGCACGATGTAGCCGGTCGAGGCGACCGTCGCGATGGCCTCGTCGGAGACCGCGTAGGCGATGAAGTCGGCCGCGTCGCCCTGCAGCCTGGACGCCTCGGAGATGCAGAGCCCACTGATGTCACCGACCGTCGCACGGGTGTCGATGGCGGGCATCGGGAGGACGTCGAACTCGAGGCCCTCGGCATCGCGCAGCTGGGGCACGAGGGTGCGGAAGCCGGCGATCATCGCCAGCTCGCCGCGCTTGAACAGCTGGACCGGGGTGGCCCGGGCGAGCTGGGCGTTGGTGGGGGTGACCGTGGGGTCACGCAGGATGGCGAGCGTCTGGCTCAGCGCCTCGCGCGTCGAGTCGTCGGCGAACGCCAGCGACGTGGGATCGCGGTCGTCGTCGAAGACCGAGCCGCCGCCGGAGAAGATGAAGGACGCCAGGCCCTGCAGGGTCGGGTCGATCCAGACACCTCGCGGGTCACCGCGTCGCGAGGCGAACTGGGCGGCGGCGGAGAACTGGGCCAGCGTCCAACGCTCGCGCACGCCGTTGTCGTCCACCGCCGGCACGTCGAGCCCACGGCGCTCCATCTTCGCGAAGTCCACGACGTCGGTGTTGTAGTAGATGACCATCGGGGAGACCGAGTACGCCATGCACTGCAGCTCGTCATCCATCGCGAAGGCGTCGACGGCGTCGCGCGAGAAGCGGTCTCCGAAGTCCACGCCGCGCTCGTCGAGCAGCAGGCTGACGGGCTGGAGCGCGTTGGCGTCCGCCAGCTGGCCGAGGTCGATGCGCGAGGTGAGGAAGGCGTCCGGGGCGTTGCCGGCGAGCACGTCCTCGAGCGCCGACTCGTGGTCGGGCCAGGACTTCAGGGTGACCTCGCGCGTCTGCGAGGCGGCGTTGAAGGAGTCGACGACGTCCTGGAAGGCCGCGACCTCCTCGTCGCTGCCGTAGGCACCGAAGGTGATCTGGCGTGGCTCCTCGCTCGCGCTGGCGGAGGGATCCTTGCTCGGGGTCGGGCCGGGCGCCGGCTCGGCGTCCCCGGTGCACGCGGCGGTGGACAGTGCGACGATCAGGGCGCACGAGGCCAGGGCGGCACGTCGGAGGGCGGGAGCTGGCGGAATCACTGCGAAACCCTAGCGTTCGAGTCCACGAACGGCCGCGACGACGGCGGCGAAGATCGTCTCGTCGAGCGCGGCGCCCTCGCGTCGTACGTCGTCCCGACGGAGGTGGAGGACCCGGTCCAGCCGCACCTCGCTCGGGCGGCCCTCCCGGTCCCAGCCCCCGGACCCGACGTCCATCCAGTGCCGGCCGTGACGGGCCTCGTCCTCGGCGTCGCGATCGTGGTCCTGGCTGCTCAGCATCAGCCCGGTCCACCCGGCCCCTCCGGCCTCGGTGTCGAGCAGCAGGACCGGGCGGTCCTTGCCGCGCTGGGGGTCGTCCTCATAGGGCACCCACGCCCACACGACCTCGCCCGGGTCGGGCTCGCCGTCGATCTCGGGGGCGTAGCGCGCCGAGACCTCACCGGTCGCCGCGGGCGCAGGGCGGTGGGAGCGCGCGAGCAGTCCGGCGATCCGGCGGCGCAGGGTCATGTGTCGAGCCTAGTCAGGAGCCTGCGACGGGCTCCGAGCGAGTGCGCCGGACCGGGAGCGCCTCACGGCGCGAGGCCGCTCGTAGCGGCTTATTGTGGGACCCGGGGCTGCCACAGCCCGACGCACTCAGGAGTGAGTGTAGTTGCTCAGGCGAGGGTGTCCTTGATTTCGCCATGTCCCGCGGCCTCGAGCTGCTCGGACAGGGCCAGCATCCGGGTGATCTCCTCGTGGGAGGACACCCCGAGCCCGGCGCGGCCGGCTGCGACGATCCGCGCGAAGGCGGCCGCGCGGAAGAGGGTGACCGCGAAGTCGCCGCGGGCGATGCCACGCAGGACGTCGTCGACCATGGCTCGCAGCTCGTCGGGACCGGGTGGGTCCGCGACCCCGGCGACCACCCGGGCGACGTCCGCACGCCGCTGACCGGCCTCGAACTCGGCGGCCACCTGCTCGGGGTCGGCGTACACCCACGAGCGCAGCAGGAACAGCCGCCACAGGCTGCCTGACAGCGTGTCGGCGGGTGCGCCCGACCAGACCTCGGCCAGCGTCTCCAGGCCCTCGCTCTCGGCGAGGTGCACGATCCGCTCGGCCAGGGCCGGGTCGTCGGACGCGCGGGCGCCACGCACCAGCACGGTCGCGGCGAGGTCGCCCGCCTCGCGCAGCAGGGCAGGGTCGGTGCCTCCGGCGATCTCGGCGAAGAAGCCGTCGCCGGGAGTCATCGGGCGGTGGTGGATGCGGCCGGTCACGAGCCCAGATTAGGGGGCAGCGCCCATCACCTTGCGGATGCGCTGGTCGCTGACCTTGTCGCGCGTGCCGAGCTGCTGGGCGAACAGCGAGACGCGGTACTCCTCGATCAGCCAGCGCGCCTCGCGCAGGTGCTGCGGCAGCGGCTGGCCGTCGGGGAGGGCGGCGACGGCGTGCAGCCAGGAGTCCTGCAGCCCGGCGAGCTGGTCCATCAGCTCGCGGTCCTTGGCGACCCGCGCGTCGAGGCGTTCGCGCCGGTGGGTGACGGCAGTGAGGTAGCGCGGGTAGTCGCGCAACCGGGTGGTCCCCGCCTCGCCGATGAAGCCGGGCGCCATCAGGCGCGCGACCTGGGCGCGCATGTCCGACAGCGCCGGCAGGGTCATCAGGTCGGCACGGCCCGAGATCGCCTTGTCGGTCGTGCGCCAGGCCTCCAGCACCCGCATGACGTCGTGCACGGCGGCGCTGAGCCCACCGGCGACGACCTCGCGCGCGGCCGCCACCACGGCGTCGTACGTCGCCTCGTCGCGCACGGTCGCCCGAGCATCCACGACCTCACCCACGAGGCCGGCGCGCAGGTCGGCGAGCAGGTCGCCGACGGAGGGGTAGGGCGACCCGACGAGGGCGAGCTTGGCGCGCTGGTCGAGCCCCGCGGCGGCGAGCACGTCGTCCACGGGTGACGGCGGGCCGAGCGCGAGCAGCACGAGTCGGCGTACGCCGAGACGGTGGTGGGCGGCGGCCTGCGTGGCGCTCGCGTGGACCCGCAGGCCGACCGTGGCCCCCTCGTCGACGAGCGAGGGGAAACCACGCACCTCGTGGCCGGCGCGGCGCTGGACGAAGGACTCCTCGACGGTGCCGAAGGTCCATGCGATCTGTCCGGTCGCGGTCGCGCCGGAGTCGGCGGCGACGTCGGCCATCGCCCGCTCGAAGGTGGGTCGCAGCGGCTCCTTGAGCGCGTCGAGGTCCTTGCCACGGCCCGCCTCCGCGCCCTGCTCGGTCAGCACGCGGTAGGTCGGGCGCAGGTGCGCCGGCACCTTGGCCCAGTCCCAGGCGTCGCGATCGATCATCAGGCTGCGGGTGCTGCGGGCGAAGCGCTCGAGCGCGTCGAGCAGCGGCTCCGCGCCGGGCGGAGTCGCGGCGAGGAACTCGCGCGCGGTGTTGGGCGCGGGCACCATCGCGACCCGCAGGTTCTTGGGCAGCGAGCGGATGAGCTCGGTCACCAGCTCCTCGCGCAGGCCGGGGACCAGCCAGGAGAAGTCGTCCGCGTCGATCCGGTTGAGGGTGGCGACCGGCACGTCGATGGTGAGGCCGTCGTCGGCGGCCCCGGGCTCGAAGTGATAGCTGATCGGGAACCTCAGCCCGGCCTCGTCGCTGTCGTGCCACTGGGTGGGGAAGTCGAGCTGGCGCACCTGGTCGGCGGTGTCGTGGGTGAGCATCGCCGGGTCGAAGGTCAGCAGGTCGGCCCGCTTCTGCCGGGCGCGCTTCCACCACTGGTCGAAGTGCTGGCCGCTGACCACGTCGTCGCCCACCCGGGCGTCGTAGAAGTCGAAGAGCGTCTGCTCGTCCACCACGATGTCGCGCCGGCGTGCCCGGTGCTCGAGCTCCTCGGCCTCCTCGAGGAGGCGGGCGTTATCGGCGAGGAAGCGGTGGCGGGAGTCCCACTCGCCCTGCACGAGCGCGTGGCGGATGAAGAGCTCCCGGGCCAGTGGCGCGTCGATCCTGCCGTAGGACACGAGCCGGTCGGCCACCAGCGGTACGCCGTACAGGGTGACCCGCTCGCGGGCCATCACGGCGGCCCGCTTGCGCGACCAGTGCGGCTCGGAATAGGTCCGCTTGACCAGGTGCGCGCCGAGCTGCTCGGCCCACTCGGGCTTGATCGCGGCGTTCTGCCGCGCCCAGAGGCGGGAGGTCTCGACGAGCTCGGCGCTCATCAAGAAGGCGGGGTTGCGACCCTTGAGGACGCTGCCGGGGAAGACGGCGAAGCGTGCGTTGCGGGCGCCGACGTACTCCCGCATCGGGCGTCGCTCCCCCGGCCTGGCCTTGTCGCGCTCCTCGAGCGCCCCGATGTGGCTGAGCAGGCCGGACAACAGGGCCTGGTGGATGCCGTCCTCGTCGGGGGTGTCGGAGGGGTGGCCGACGTCGAGCTTCATCTCCTTGGCGACCTGGCGGAGCTGGGACTCGTAGTCCTGCCACTCGCGGATGCGGAGGTAGTTGAGGAACTCCCGCTTGCACATCCGGCGGAAGGCGCTGGAGGAGAGCTCGCGCTGCTGCTCCTTGAGGTGGCGCCACAGGTTCAGCCAGGTGAGGAAGTCGCTCGACTCGTGCTTGAAGCGGGCATGCAGCTGGTCGGCCTGCGGTCGCTGCTCCTCGGGCCGCTCCCGGGGGTCCTGGATCGACAGCGCTGCAGCGATCGTCAGCACGTCGCGCAGGCAGCCGAGGCGCTCCGCCTCGAGGATCATCCGGCCCAGGCGCGGGTCGATCGGGAGCCGGGCCAGGCGCTGGCCGACCTTGGTGAGGCGTACGCCCTTCCGTTGGTCGAGGAGGGCGCCCTGACGCCCGTCACGAGACCCCTCCGTGGACACCGCGCCGAGCTCCTCCAGCAGGTCGGTGCCCGCCTTGATGTTGCGGCGATCGGGCGGCTCGACGAAGGGGAACCGGGCGATGTCGCCGAGGCGCAGCGAGGCCATCTGGAGGATGACGCTGGCGAGGTTGGTCCGCAGGATCTCCGGGTCGGTGAACTCCGGACGTCCCTCGAAGTCCTCCTCGGAGTAGAGCCGGATCGCGATGCCCTCGGCCACCCGACCGCAGCGGCCGGAGCGCTGGTTGGCCGAAGCCTGGCTGATCGGCTCGATGGGCAGGCGCTGGACCTTGGTCCGCACCGAGTAGCGGCTGATCCGCGCCACCCCGGTGTCGACGACGTACCGGATCCCCGGGACGGTCAGCGACGTCTCGGCGACGTTGGTGGCGAGCACCACCCGCCGCACCAGCGAGGAGTGGCTGGAGAAGACCTTGTGCTGGTCGGCCGCGCTGAGGCGGGAGTAGAGCGGGACGATCTCGAGCCGGTCGCTCCCGAGTGCGTCGAAGGCGTCGGCGGTGTCGCGGATCTCGCGCTCGCCGGGCAGGAAGACGAGCACGTCGCCGGGTCCGTCCTGCGACAGCTCTCGCACCGCGTCGAGGATCGCCTCGGTCTGGTCGCGCTGGACCGGCTCGCCCTCCTCGTCGTCCTCGGACAGCTCGAGCAGGGGGCGGTAGCGGACGTCCACCGGATAGGTCCGCCCCGACACCTCGACGACCGGCGCGCGGAAGTGCTCGGCGAAGCGGTCGACGTCGATCGTGGCGCTGGTGATGATCACCTTGAGGTCGGGCCGGCGAGGCAGCAGCCGCTTGAGGTAGCCGAGCAGGAAGTCGATGTTGAGGCTGCGCTCGTGCGCCTCGTCGATGATGAGCGTGTCGTACTTGCGCAGGTCGCGGTCGCGCTGCAGCTCCGCCAGCAGGATGCCGTCGGTCATCAGCTTGACCCGGCTCGCCCTGCTGGTGCGGTCGGTGAAGCGGACCTGGTAGCCGACGGTGTCACCGAGCTCGGTGCCGAGCTCCTCGGCGATCCGCTCGGCCACCGACCGCGCGGCGATCCGCCGCGGCTGGGTGTGGCCGATGAGCTTGCCTCCCCCGGCGGGGCCGAGCCCGCGACCGAGCTCGAGGCAGATCTTCGGCAGCTGCGTGGTCTTCCCTGACCCGGTCTCGCCGGCGACGATCACGACCTGGTGGTCGCGGATGGCGGCCGCGATGTCGTCGCGGCGCGCGGAGACCGGGAGCTCGGGCGGGTAGGTGATCTTCACAACGGGCGACATTCTCGCCCACCGCGGCAACTCCCTTTCACGCCGAGGTCGCCGGAGGATCAGCCCGGCACCTGAGCTTGCACTCGCACGAGCTGCTAGCGCCTGCCGCCGCGGTCGCCGAACCGGTCGCCGCCGGGGTTCTGGCGCTGCATGATGCCGCCCCGGTCGTGGCCGCGGTCGCCGTCGTCGCTCACGGCGCTGAAGGTCGCGAAGCCGAGGCCACCGACGATGATGCCGGCGAGTGCCGAGGCGATCAGGGCGGCCAGACCGAACGTGCGATCGCCATCCGACCGGCGCCAGGTGCCCAGCCGCTCACGGAAGCCGCGACGGCCGGTGGCGGTCGACGTGGGCTCGGCCGCCACTGTGCCCCCAGGCGGTGTGGCTGCCGGCGCGTCCGGCAGCGAGGCGTCCTGGGCCGGGGCCGGGTCGGGCGCCGGGTCACCAGGGCGTACGGGTTGCGTCTGGTCGTGGTCGCTCATGTCACCGAGCGTGCGCCCGCTCCCTGTGCGTGACCTGTGAGGGCGCCCTGAGATCGCCCAGACCCGTCGGCATGGTGAGGTCGAGAACCCGTCGCCGGCTCCGTCCCCGGGATGCAGGCGGCCACAATGGGCTGCACCTGAGACAGGAGACCGAGATGCCGAAGTACCTGATCCTCAAGCACTACCGCGGCACCCCCGCCACGGTGAACGACGTCCCGATGGACCAGTGGACCCCTGAGGAGGTGGATGCGCACATGCAGTTCATGGGCGACTTCGGGCGCCGCCTCGAGGAGAACGGTGAGTACGTCGACGGGCAGGCTCTGTCCGTCGAGGGCGCCTTCGTCCGCGCGGACGACCAGGGCAAGAAGCCGATCACCGACGGCCCGTTCGCCGAGACCAAGGACCTCATCGCCGGCTGGTACGTCGTTGACGTCGAGGGCTGGGACCGGGCCGTGGAGCTCGCCGGCGAGCTGTCCCTGGCCCCCGGCGCAGGCGGGAAGCCGATCCACGAGTGGCTCGAGGTACGCCCGTTCTACGGCGCACCGTCGGCCACGCAGGACTGATCCGGCGCCCCTTGCATGGAGGCCTTGGACGAGCTCCGGCTGCGCGAGCTGGTGCCTGCGGTCATCGGCGTCCTCGTCCGGCGCGGAGCCGACTTCGCGACCGCCGAGGACGCCGTCCAGGAGGGGCTGCTCCAGGCCTGGCGCACGTTCGGTGGGTCCGCCGCCCCGCGAGACCTCAAGGGCTGGCTGGTCACGGTCTCGTGGCGGCGCTTCCTCGACGTCATACGCTCCGACACCGCCCGGCAGCGACGCGAGGTCGCTGTCGACGCGGAGCCGGAGCGCGGCCCGACCGAGGACGCCGACGACACGCTGCGGATCTTCTTCCTCTGCGCCCACCCGGCACTGACGCCGGCCTCGGCGGTCGCGCTGACGCTGCGAGCGGTCGCCGGCCTCACGACGCGCCAGATCGCCGAGGCCTACCTCGTGCCGGAGGCGACGATGGGGCAGCGGATCAGCCGCGCCAAGCGCGCCGTCTCGGGAGAGGCCTTCGACCGGCCGGGCGACCTCGACACGGTGCGCCGCGTGCTCTACCTCGTCTTCAACGAGGGCTACACCGGTGACGTGGACCTTGCTGCGGAAGCGATCCGGCTCACCCGCCAGCTCGCATCGCTCAGCGCCGACCCCGAGTCCGACGGGCTGCTCGCGCTGATGCTGCTCCACCACGCCCGCCGGCCCGCGCGCACCCGCGCCGACGGCACCCTGGTGCCGCTGGCCGAGCAGGACCGCTCGCGCTGGGACACCGGCCTGGTCACGGAGGGCGTCGAGATCCTGCAGGCCGCCCTGGCTCAGGAGTGCCGGGGCGAGTTCCAGCTGCAGGCGGCGATCGCAGCGCTCCACGCGGATGCCGCCACGGCCGAGGAGACCGACTGGGTGCAGGTCGTCCAGTGGTACGACGAGCTGCTGGCGCTGACCGGGAGCCCGGTCGTGCGGCTCAACCGCGCCGTCGCCGTGGGTGAGGCCGACGGGCCGCGCGCCGGGCTCGCCGCACTGGCCGAGGTGGACCCCGGCCTCCCCCGCCACCGAGCGGCCGCGGCGTACCTCCACGACCAGGCCGGCGACCACGTCGAGGCCGCCCGCCTCTACGCCGAGGCCGCCTCCCTCGCCACCAACCTCGCCGAACGCACCCACCTGACCAAGCAGGCGGCCCGGCTCAACACCCGAGCCGAGTGACAGGGGCCTCACAGCAACCACACAGGAACCGGCGGCAGGATGCTGCCCATGCAGCTCACCCGCCCTGACGGCTCTCCTGTCCGCGTCCTCGTGGTGGACGACGAGGTCAACATCGCAGAGCTCCTCGCCATGGCCTTGCGCTACGAGGGGTGGGAGCTCCAGATGGCCCACAGCGGCCAGGGCGCCGTCGCCACCGCCCGCGACTTCCGCCCCGACGCGGTCGTGCTCGACATCATGCTGCCCGACTTCGACGGCCTCGAGGTGCTGCGCCGGATGCGCGCCGACGGCAACGACGTACCCGTGCTGTTCCTCACCGCCAAGGACGCGGTCGAGGACCGGGTCGCCGGTCTCACCGCCGGTGGCGACGACTACGTCACCAAGCCCTTCTCGCTGGAGGAGGTCGTGGCGCGGGTGCGCGGGTTGATCCGCCGTGGTGGCACTGCCGCGCAGGCCGACGCCGGCAACGTGCTCGTGGTGGGCGACCTGACGCTCGACGAGGACAGCCACGAGGTGCACCGCGGCGGGTCCGAGATCAGCCTCACCGCCACCGAGTTCGAGCTGTTGCGCTTCCTGATGCGCAACCCCCGCCGCGTCCTGAGCAAGGCGCAGATCCTCGACCGGGTCTGGCAGTACGACTTCGGCGGCCAGGCCAACGTCGTCGAGCTCTACATCTCCTACCTCCGCAAGAAGGTCGACGCCGGCAACGAGCCGATGATCCACACCATGCGCGGGGCGGGCTACGTGCTCAAGCCGGCCACATGACGCGCCCGCTCACCCTCACCACGCGCCTGGTGGCCGTGGTGGTGCTGCTCGTCGCGATCACCGCAGCGGTGATCGGCACCGCCACGACCCTGGTGATGCGCGACTACTTCACCGACCGCCTCGACGCCGACGTGCGCGGTTCGCTCGCGCGCGCCTTCGGTCCCCCGGTCACCCTCCGCGGCCGGGGCACGCGTGACGACGCCCGGGGAGCGGGCGGCCAGTCGATCGGCACGCTGACGGCCGTGCTGGACTCGACCTCGGGCACCACGCAAGCCGCCGGTTCGGTCCTCGAGGACGCCCGCCAGGGCGGGACCACCGCCGAGGATCTGTCCGCAGCCGTGCTCGCGCGGCTCGAGGAGCTGCCGACCGACGGCGTCGTGCGCGAGGTGTCGCTGCCCGGCCTCGGCACCTACCGCGTCGTCGCGTCCGGGGACTCCGGTGTGACCGCGGTGGCGGGGCTGCCGACCGCGGAGGTGGACGACGCGCTCACCTGGCTGTTGACCATCGTCCTGGTCGTCAGCGCGGCTGCGGTCGCCGTGGCCGGCGGCGCCGGCACCGTCGTCGTACGTCGTCAGCTGGCCCCGCTGCGCGAGGTCGCCGACACCGCGCACCGCGTCGCCGAGCTGCCCCTGGCCTCGGGCGAGATCGAGATGACCGAGCGCGTGCCGACCCGGCTCACCGACGACCGCACCGAGATCGGGCAGGTCGGCTCGGCCCTCAACGCGATGCTCGACCACGTCGAGGCCTCGCTCGACCAGCGGCACCGCAGCGAGCAGCAGGTGCGGCAGTTCGTCGCCGACGCCTCCCACGAGCTGCGTACGCCGTTGGCGACCATCGCCGGCTACACCGAGCTGGCCCGCCGTCGTCCCGAGACGAGCGGCACCGCCCTGGACAAGGTCGAGACCGAGTCCGGGCGGATGACGGGGCTGGTCGAGGACCTGCTCCTGCTCGCCCGGCTCGACTCCGGCCGGCCGCTCGACCGCGTGCCGGTCGACCTGTCCCGCCTGCTGCTCGAGGCGGTCGACGACGCGCGGGTCGTGGACGCGGAGCACTCGTGGCGGCTGGTGCTGCCCGACGCGCCGATCACGGTGGAAGGTGACGGGACCCGGCTGCACCAGGTGGTCAGCAACCTGCTGACCAACGCCCGGAAGTACACCCCCGCCGGCAGCACCGTCACCGTCACGGGCACCGCCAGCGGCTTCACCGTGCACGACGACGGCCCGGGCTTCCCCGACGAGCTCGCCCCGCGCGCCTTCGAGCGCTTCACCCGCGGCGACGCCGCGCGCACCCGTGCCGGGGGCGCCGGCCTCGGCCTGTCGCTGGTCGAGGCCATCGTGGCGGCCCACGGTGGCGCGGTCGCCCTGAGGAGTGCCCCCGGCGACACGACGATCACAGTCACCCTCCCCACGCGCTGAGCGGGCACTTCCTCCCCGTCCCACACGCCGAGCGGGCACTTCCTCCCCGTCCCACACGCCGAGCGGGCACTTCCTCCCCGTCCCACACGCCGAGCGGGCACTTCCTCCCCGTCCCACACGCCGAGCGGGCACTTGCTCCCCGTCCGGTGACCGGGCATCGAGGTCCCTGACGGGAACGAAGTGCCCGGTCGACGTCCCTGACGGGAACGAAGTGCCCGGTCGACGTCCCTGACGGGAACGAAGTGCCCGGTCGCCTAGGTTGGGCGGGTGAGCACGCACGCCCCGGGCACCAGCATCCGCTGCGAGATGACGAAGTGGGGCGACCGGCCGCACTGGCAGTTCGCGGGCCTCCACCTCGGTTCGGACCAGCACGGCGAGTGGCTCGGCTTCCCGCGGGGGACGCACCACCACCGTCCCGGACACGAGTTCCGCTCGGCCGTCGACTCGGTCACGCTCGTGCCTGCGGTCGGCTGGTTCGCCGCCACGTTCCAGGCGCCCGGCATCTGGTGCGACCTCTACGTCGACATCGCCACACCCGGGGAGTGGGACGGCACCGTGCTGCGCGCGGTCGACCTCGACCTCGACGTGATCCGGCTGCCGGAGCAGCTCCCACCGGCCGAGACGCTGCCCTGGGAGACAGCACCGGCCGGACCCGGCGAGGTCTTCGTCGACGACGAGGACGAGTTCGCCGAGCACCAGGTGGCCTACGGCTATCCCGCCGAGGTGATCACCGCGGCGCAGGCCAGCTGCGACCAGGTGCTCGCGGCCGTGCGCGCCGGCACCGCGCCGTACGACGGGACGCACCGGCGCTGGCTCGCGGAGCTCAGTCGCCTTTCAGCTTCCTGAGCGCGCGCCGCTCGGCACGCGACAGGGCGCGGTAGGGGCCGACGAGGCGCGGACCGGACAGCCGGTTCTCCAGCCTGCGGGCCTCGCGCTTGACCGGCTGGGCGACGTACTCCCCGAGGATCACCCCGGAGGCCAGCGCGATCGCGACCGAGATCGCGGTCATCAGCGCGAGGATCCCCTGCGAGACGAGGTAGCCGCCGTCGGCGAGCCAGGTGAGTCCCCGATAGATCGACAGGCCGGGCAGGAACGGCACGATCGCGGGGACCGCGACGACCAGCGGCGGCACCCGCACCCGGCCCGCCACGGCATAGGCGACCAGACCGACGAAGAACGCCGCGGAACCGGCCGCCCCCACGCGGCCGAAGCCGTTCACCTCGACGACCTGCGAGATCAGCGCGGCGACGCCGGTGATCAGCCCCACCGGGACCACGGCCCGGCGCGGCGCGTAGCAGGCCACGCTGAAGGCGGCCGAGGAGATGGCCGCACCCGCGAGCAGCGTCGGGAGGTCGGAGTTGCCGAGCCGCCCCGGCACCAGCGTGCCCAGCGGGATCCCGACGCCGTCCGCGACCGAGATCCCGAGCGCGACCCCGGCGATGATGCCGGCGGTGGCCATCATCGCCTCGATCAGGCGCGCACTGGAGGTGAGGTAGAAACCCGTGAGCGCGTCCTGCACGGCTCCCATCAGCCCGATCCCGGCCAGCAGCATGATGATGTTGGCGGTCACGACCAGGGACGGATCGACATCGATGGGCGACGCGGCGACGCCCGCCGCGAGGATCGTCGCGATGGCACCGCCGGCCACCTGGAGGTAGAAGAACGGCAGCCGCCGCCGGGCCATCAGGATCTGCACCCGGTCGATCAGCGCGGCGGCGAGCGCTGCCACCGCCGACACGACCGGACCACCGCCGAGGAACACGCCGACCGCCGCGGCCATCACGGCCCAGGCGAAGGTCACCGCCCACCGGGGGAAGGCATGACCCAGGGAGACGATGGTGGCCATCCGCGAGCGGGCGAGGAAGAGGTCGGCCTGGTCGGTGAGGACGTCCTTCACGAGGTGGTCGACCGCGGTCAGGTCCTCATAGTCGATGTCGCGCTGCTGGACGTGGCGCATCATCAGCATCGGTACGTCGTCCGCGGAGCGCTGGAAGCTCATCGACAGGGCCGTGAAGGTCACGTCGATCTCGGCCTGGCGCAGCCCGAGGTGGTCGGCCACGGAGCGCATCGTCGCCGTCACGTCGGCCGCGCCGGCGCCGGACGACAGCAGCATCTCGCCGATCCGCAGGCACAGGTCCATGGTCAGATGGATCTCGCGGGCCCGCTCGGCTGCGGCCTCCTTCTCCTCGCTCTCCTCAGGTGAGAGCCCGTCACGCTGGTCCACGCGGCCATGCTCGCACCCGTCGGCCCGTCCACCTGTCGCAGGGGTGAACCCCGCGGGGACCGCGCTCCCTAGAGTGAGCGCATGCGCATCGACTTCCACGCATCAGCCGAGCCGACGCTCGGCGTGGAATGGGAGTTCGCCCTCGTGGACCGGGTCAGCCGCGACCTCGTCAGCGTCGCTTCCGAGGTCCACGAGCTGGCCGGCGGGCGGCTCGACGAGCCCGCCCGGCTGCACAAGGAGCTGCTGCGCAACACCGTCGAGGTGGTCACCGGCATCTGCCCGACCGTGGGCGAGGCCGTGCACGACCTGCGCGAGACCCTCGCGGTCGTCGCGCCGGCCGCACGGGAGCTCGGCGTGGACCTGCTGGGTGCCGGCTCGCACCCGTTCGCCGACTGGTCCGACCAGCAGCTCACCGAGGGCCACCGCTACGCCGAGCTCATCAACCGCACCCAGTGGTGGGGCCGGCAGATGCTGATCTGGGGCGTGCACGTGCACGTCGGGATGCCCGAGCGGGACCGGGTGATGCCGGTGCTGGGGTCGATGCTGACGACGTACCCCCATCTCCTCGCCCTGTCGGCCAGCTCACCCATCTGGGCCGGCCAGGACACCGGCTACGCCTCCAACAGGTCGCTGATGTTCCAGCAGCTGCCGACCGCGGGACTGCCGTTCACCTTCGACACGTGGGCCGAGTTCGAGAAGTGCATCGGCGACCAGACGACGACCGGGATCATCGAGTCGATGTCGGACGTGCGCTGGGACATCCGGCCGGCGCCGCACCTCGGCACCCTCGAGAACCGCGTCTGCGACGGCATGTCGGACATCGGTGAGGTCGCCGCCGTCACCGCGCTCGTCCACTGCCTCGTGGTGGACCTCGACACCCGGCTCGCCGCGGGCGAGACGCTGCCGACGCTGCCGCCGTGGCAGGTCCAGGAGAACAAGTGGCGCGCCGCGCGCTACGGCCTGGACGCGATCATCATCCTCGACGACCGCAACCGTGAGCGGCTGGTCACCGAGGACCTCGACGACCTGCTGGAGCGCCTGACCCCGGTCGCCAGGAGGCTCGACTGCGAGGCCGAGCTGCGCACCGTCGCCGACATCCCACGTCGCGGGGCGTCCTACCAGCGCCAGCGAGCGGTCGCGCGCGAGTCGGGCGGCGACCTGGTCGCCGTGGTCGACGCCCTGGTGGCCGAGCTCGACCACTCCCTGGCCATCGGGTCGTCGCAGACCTGAGACGCCGGCCGCGTCCCTTGTGGCACTCGCCAGCGGGAGGGAGGATGCCCGGACGCCCTCCTCCCGGGGGCAGAGGAGGACCAGTGGTGGATCCGATCGACCCGACCGCGACCGGCTTCTTGCTGGCGGAGAACCGCAACATGCCGATGCACGTCGGCGGTCTGCAGCTCTTCGAGAAGCCTGAAGGCGCCGGGCGCAACTACGTCCGCGAGATGTATCAGCAGATGCGCGACGTCGAGGAGATCGCCCCGCTCTTCCTCAAGCACCCGCACCGTTCCGCGCGTACGGCGGGCCAGCTGGTGTGGCAGCCCGACGAGCAGTTCGACATCGAGCACCACGTGCGGCACAGCGCCCTGCCCAAGCCGGGGCGCGTCCGCGAGCTCCTCGAGCTGTGCTCCCGGCTGCACAGCACCCGCCTGGCCTGGGAACGCCCCCTGTGGGAGGCCCACGTCATCGAGGGCCTGCGCGACGGCCGGGTCGCGATGTACACCAAGACCCACCACGCCCTCGTCGACGGCGTCTCGGCGATGCGTCTGCTCGCCAGCGTGCTCTCCACCGACCCCGACGAGCGCAACATGCCTGCCCCGTGGGCGATGCGGCCCCGTCCGCCGCGCGAGCAGGTGCGCGAGGACCAGGGAGCCTCGCTCGCCGACGTCTCCGCGGCGACCGTGCGTACGGCGCTCGCGCTCGCGTCCGAGGCCGCCGGGATGCCCGGTGCGCTGATCCGCACCCTCAACAAGAGCGTGCGCAACGAGACCTCGGCACTCTCGCTCTACGCCCCCCGCACCATCCTCAACCAGAGCATCACCGGCTCGCGCCGCTTCGCCGCGCAGGACTGGCCGGTCGAGCGCCTGCGCAGCGTGGGCAAGGCGACCGGCACCACGATCAACGACGTGGTGCTGGCGATGGTGAGCGGTGCGATGCGCACCTACCTCCTCGAGCTCGACGCGCTGCCCGACACCACCCTCGTCTCCATGGTCCCGGTCGGCCTCAACGCCAAGCAGTCGCAGCTCGCCACCTCCGACGGCGGCAACGCGGTCGGCTCCGTCATGGTGCAGCTCGGCACGCACCTCACCGACCCGGGCCAGCGACTCGCGGCGATCCACGGCTCCATGAAGAACGGCAAGGAGGGCCTCTCCGCGATGACCCCTCCGCAGATCCTCGCGATGAGCGCGCTGGGCCAGGCGCCGGCGATCCTCGGACCGATCTTCCGGATGCAGGGCATCGTGCGCCCGCCGTACAACCTGATCGTGAGCAACGTGCCAGGCCCGCGCACCACTCACTACTGGAACGGCGCCAAGCTGACCGGCACCTATCCCCTGTCGATCCCGATCAACGGGATGGCGCTCAACATCACCTGCACGTCCTACGACGGCAAGATGTGCTTCGGGCTGACCGGCTGCCGCCGGACGGTTCCTCGCCTGCAGATCCTGCTCCAGTACCTCGACGACGAGCTGAAGGCGCTCGAGCGGGCGGCCGGGGTCAGCTGAGCTCGAGCCCACCACCCACCCGCTCGGCGACGGCGCCGAGCCGGGCGCGGGTGATGTCGGCGACGGTGGCGAGCCCGGCCAGCTGCGCGTTGGACCCCTCGCGGGTGGGCTCGGTGGAGTTGATGCTGAGGCAGCGCCGGGTGCCGCCGTCGGCGACGTTGGCCAGCGCGACGGCGTGCCCGGTGGTGCCGCTCCCCGCGAACGGATCGAGCACGACGACGTCGCTGGGCAGGGTCTCGAGGATCCGGCGCACCAGGCCGGTCGGCTTCGGTGACTCGAAGACGTGCCCCACGAGCGCCTTGAGCTCGGCGACGGCGGTGTCGGTCGAGCCGATCTCCTCGGCCAGCCAGATGGTGCGCAGCTTCTTGCGGCGACCGCCCTCGCGCAGCAGCCAGTCGCGCTGGAAGATGTCGGCACGCTCGCCCGTGCGTCCGCGGATCACCCGGCACTCCAGGTCGTCGGGCCGCTCGTCGACGCGCGGGCGCGACCACCGCCACACCGCGGGGCGGGCATCGCCGAACACCGGCGTGATCGGCCGGCTGCCGCTGAACTCGGTGGTGGCGACGCGCCCCGTCACCGGGTCGCCGTGGAGCGCGAAGTGCAGGGTCGGCGCAGTGAGCGGGTTGAACTTCTTGTTGGTGTTGCGCAGCGGCAGGTAGCGGAACCGGCGTCCGTCCTCGGTGCTGAGCGGGAAGTCGGCCTCGTCCACGGACTCCGTCGTGCTGCCGTCGACCGCGCAGGACGGCAGGTGGCGCGCGTAGGCCAGGACGTACTCGTGGCTGGTGGCGAACCCCCGTCCGAGCTGGCGGCCCTTGGGGTTGAGGTTGACCACGATCTGGGCGAGGAAGTTGGCCTCGCCGAACACCTCGTCCATCAGCAGGCGCAGGTGCGCGGCCTCGTTGTCGTCGATGCTGACGAAGACGGCGCCGTGCGGGGCCAACACCTCGCGCACGGCCTCCAGCCGCGGACGCATCATGGCCGTCCAGGCCGCGTGCCGGCCGGCGTAGGGATCGGCGTGCGAGCCGTCGCGGAAGCGGTCGGCATAGGCGAAGTCGTTGCCGGTGTTGTAGGGCGGATCGGTGTAGACCACGTCCACCGAGCCCGGCGCGAGGCGGGGCAGCACGTCGAGGTTGTCCCCGGCGTGGAAGGTGTTCCACGCCGGGCCCGGGGGCGGGGCACTCAGCTCGGCGGACACGCTGGGCAGCCTAGTGAGGGGCCGCCGAGTGAGCGGGCACCGCGCGGCCACGCTCGCTGATCCCAATATTCCCACCAGTCCCACCTCGTCCTTTACTCTGGACCGCGTGCCTGTCTCCACACGTCGTTCCCTCACCCACC
>CAVSCW010000038.1:0-29587 GCA_963726515.1 uncultured Actinomycetota bacterium | reverse complement strand
CCTCCGCCGCCGAAGCAGCCGCAGTCGATCTGCAGGCCCCTCGCCCAGGCAGCGGAGATGCCGACGATGAACGCCACGAAGAGAAGGGCCGAGACGACGGCGGCCGGGCGGGTGAGGAGGCCCGCCAGGAGCAGCAGGCCGATCACGACCTCCAGCGCGGGCAGCACGTGCCCGATCGTGGGGACGACCGCCTCCGGCAGGAGGTCGTAGGCCCGCACCGCACGGACGCTGTCGGCGGGGTGGGGCAGCTTGAGGGCGCCCGCCACGACCCACACGCCGCCTGTCACGAGACGCGCGACGAGCCCGAACCAGTCCTTCACACCATGAAGGTTAGGAGGTGAGCCTGAATCGAGCCTGAGAGGGCGCCGGCACGCGGGTGGGTAGGGTGACCGCTCGTGAACGACAGACTGGTGTGGATCGACTGCGAGATGACCGGACTCGACCTCGGCGCGGACGCGTTGATCGAGGTGGCGGCGCTGGTCACGGACTTCGAGCTGAACGTCCTCGGCGAGGGCGTCGACGTGATCATCAAGCCCTCCCAGGAGGCCCTCGACCAGATGATCGACTTCGTGCGCAGCATGCACGAGAAGTCCGGCCTGCTCGAGGAGCTCGCGGACGGCACGACGCTCGCCGACGCCGAGGACCAGGTGCTCACCTACATCAAGGAGCACTGCCCCGACGGCAGCCGGCCGCCGCTCGCCGGCAACACGGTGGCCACCGACCGTGCGTTCCTGGCGCGCGACATGCAGGCCCTCGAGTCGTTCCTGCACTACCGGATCGTCGACGTCTCCTCGATCAAGGAGCTCTCGCGGCGTTGGTTCCCTCGCGCCTACT
This sequence comes from uncultured Actinomycetota bacterium, assembly GCA_963726515.1. GTDB lineage: Bacteria > Actinomycetota > Actinomycetes > Propionibacteriales > Nocardioidaceae > Nocardioides. The sequence continues at coordinate 28,753 of CAVSCW010000038.1, read as the reverse complement.
TCGCGGCCCCGACCAAGCGCGGCAACCACCGTGCCCTCGCCGACATCCAGGAGAGCATCGAGGAGCTGCGCTACTACCGCGAGGCCGTCTTCGTGTCGCAGCCCGGGCCGGACAGCACGCAGGCCAAGGAGATCGCCGCCCGGCACGGCGGCCAGCTGACCGGGCTCGGTCCGGACGCCCACCCGGATGCCCACCCGGATGCCCACCCGGATTCTGGGTCCGCAGACTGATTGCCCTACACTTCTCGTCGTCCTCGCGTGAGCGCGAGCAGACATGGTGGGTATAGCTCAGCTGGTAGAGCGCCGCCTTGTGGTGGCGGATGTCGCGGGTTCAAGTCCCGTTACTCACCCCAAGCAGATCGAGCCCCCGACCTCGCGGTCGGGGGCTCGATCCGTGTCAGGCTCAGCCGGCGGTCGAGGTGCCGCGACGCGAGGGAATCCGCACTGGCAAGCGGTTGCCGCCGATCGGGTTGGCCGCCGCGACCACGTCCATCGCGTCGACGATGTTGCGCAGGTTGATGATCAGGGCTCCGTAGACCGGCCACTCCGGCGAGCGTTCAGTGACCCGCAGGTCCTCGGTGAAGGCGTCGAGGCGACGACGGACGTCGACCAGCGCGGCAGGGTCGGCCTCGCTGGTGGCGCGACCGGCATCGCCGAGCATCTCGAGCCAGGGGTCGGCGAACGCGGCTCCCCACGTCTCCCGATGTGCCTGCTGACCGCCGAGCGTGCGGGCGAGGCTGCGCGTCTCGGCGACCGCCTGCTCCATGCGTTGCAGCAGGTCGCGCCACTGCTTCGGGTCCTTCACCTGCCGCGCGGACCGGCGTGGATTCATCCGCGCGCTCTCCTGCACCTGCCGCACCAGAGCCCATGCGTGGTCGATCTCGCCGTCGAGGCCACGGCTGCGCTCGACCCACCCCGTGACATCCGCTTCCTGGCAACCCTCGCCCAGCCCGCCGGCGATGTCGACGAGGAGCAGGCCGATGCCGTTGTCAATGCGGTCCATCGCCTCGGCAGCGGTACGACGACGCAGCGGGGGCCACACGATCACGTTGACGAGCAGCCCGACTGCGACGCCGATCCCGGTGTCGATGAGCCGCGAGATGAGCAGGACGTCGCTCTCGAACCCCGTGGTCAGGACCACAAGACCGGTGGTCGCGATGGTCGTGGCCTCGACCCCCAGCCACGGAACGGTGCCGAGCACGAGGGCGACGACCAGGAGCAGCGCGATGGATCCGGTGGTGAGGCCCAGCGCCTCCCCCACCCCGGTCGCGAGCAGCACGGCGACCACCGTGGCGGCGACCTGCTGGGCGCCCTTGGAGAAGGTGCGGTAGACCGTCGCGTGCACCACCAGCAGTGCGGCCCAGGGGGCCAGGAACGGTTGCGGCAGATCGAGCACGCTCGAGGCGATGACCCACGCGGTCACGGCCGCGAGCACGGTCTTGGCGAGCTGGAGGACGTCGTTCCACCAGACGGGGTCGCCGAGGCGACGGTCGATCCGTTGCCTCAGCGTCTTGCTCACCCGACTGACCCTAGTCAGCCCTCAGGCCAGGGAGAGGAACAGCTTCTCCATCTTCTTCACGTCCACGCCGTCGATGCCGTCGCCTGCCACGAGGCACTGCTGCAGCCCGTTCGCGACGATCGCGAAGCCGGCCCGGTCCAGCGCCTTGGACACGGCCGCGAGCTGCATGACCACGTCCTCGCACTCGCGTCCCTCCTCCAGCAGCCGCAGCACTCCGGCGAGCTGCCCCTGGGCACGCTTGATGCGGTTGATGACGGGGGCCATGTCGTTGGGATCGAGCTCCATCAGCTCGCTCCTTCGGACTTACTCGGTGCCCCGAGGGCCGCAAGCGCGGCGGTGAGCCGCTGCTGGGCGTCCGCCGCCACGCCGTCCAACGCGTCGTTGTCGGCGAGCCCCATCATCGCGTCGGGATCGAACGCCTCGACGATCGTCGTGCTCTCGTCCACGGCGCGGACGACCACGTTGCACGGCAGGACGGCGGCGATCGACGGGTCGATGCCCAGCGCCTCGTGGGCCAGTGCGGGGCGGCAGGCGCCCAGGATGACCTGCGGCTCGACGTCGACGCCGAGCTTCTCCTTCAAGGTGGCCTTGAGGTCGATCTCGGTCAGGATGCCGAATCCCTGGTCGCCCAGGGCGCTGCGCACGGCCTCGACTGCCTCGTCGTAGGGCTGGGCCAGCGTGGTGGTCAGGGTGAAGCTGGTCATCAGGCGGTCCTTTCTGAGTCTCGGGAAGGGGTCTCCTACCTCAGGTCACAAGATACCCCCGGGGGTGTCGTTTTGCCATCGACATGCATACCCCCTAGGGTATTTCAGGACTGCTCGACCACCCACATGGAGAGGACAGACATGACTCACCAGACACTCGAGATCTCACTCGAGGACTACGCCACCGAGCGCGCGTCCGGAACGACCATCGACGTCCGCGAGCGGGCCGAGTACGCCGAGGCGCACGTGCCGGGTGCCACCCTGGTTCCGATGGGCCAGCTCTCCTCGCGACTCGACGAGATCGACCGCACCTCGCGGGTCCACGTGATCTGCGCCTCGGGCAACCGCTCCAAGGCGATGACCGACCTCCTGGTCGCTGCAGGGTTCGACGCCGCCTCGGTCTCCGGAGGCACTCGAGCCTGGATCAGCTCCGGCCGTGCCGTGGAGGTGGGTCTGTGATGTCGTCGCTCACCGTCATCCCGATCGAGACGCCGACGCTCGGCGACCGCACCTACCTCGTGCACGACGGCGAGGTCGCCTTCGTGGTCGACCCGCAGCGCGACATCGACCGGGTCCTCACGCAGCTCGAGGAGCAGGGCGTACGCCTCACCCACGTCTTCGAGACCCACATCCACAACGACTACCTCACCGGCGGTCTCGCCCTCGCGGAGCGCACCGGTGCGCACTACCTCGTCAACGGCGAGGACGAGGTGTCCTTCTCCCGCACCCCCGTCGCGGACGGACAGGTCGTCGAGGTCGGGGACCGGATGCGCGTCACTGCGCTCGCCACCCCCGGCCACACGTTCACGCACCTCTCCTATGCCCTGACCGACACCGGCGAGGGGCTCGACCACGCCGTCGGCGTGTTCTCCGGGGGGTCGCTGCTGTACGGCGCCACCGGGCGCCCGGACCTGCTCGGGTCGGATCACACCCACGACCTGGTCCACCACCAACACGCCTCGGCCCACCGGCTGGCCACGTTGCTGCCCGACGACGCCGAGGTCTACCCCACGCACGGGTTCGGCTCCTTCTGCTCCGCCACCCAGTCCGAGTCGACCTCGTCGACCATCGGGCAGGAGAAGCAGCAGAACCCCGTGCTGACGCAGGACGAGGAGACGTACGTCGAGGAGCTGCTCGCCGGCCTGGGCCCCTGGCCCGCCTACTACGCGCACATGGCTCCGGCCAACGCGGCCGGCCCCTCCGAGCCCGACCTCTCCCTCCCGTCGGTCGCCGACGCGGACGAGCTGCGTCGGCGCATCGAAGCCGGCGAGTGGGTCGTGGACCTGCGCAGCCGCACCGCGTTCGCCGCCGGGCACGCGCCCGGCACGCTCAACTTCGGCCTGGACGGCGGCTTCGCGACCTACCTCGGCTGGCTGGTCGCGTGGGGCACTCCGATCACGCTGCTCGGAGCGAGCGCCGAGGAGGTCACCGAGGCGCAGCGCGAGCTGGTCCGCATCGGCATCGACCGCCCGGCAGCGCACGCGACCGGGACCCCGGCGGACTGGAGCGACCGCGAGCTGAGCTCGTTCCCGACGGCGACGTTCGCCGACCTGACCCAGGTGCGCCACCACCGCGAGGTGGTCGTCCTGGACGTGCGGCGCGCCGACGAGCACGAGCTGGCCCGCATCGACGGTGCCGTCAACATCCCGCTCCACGAGCTGTGGGGATCACTGGCCGAGGTGCCCGCGGGTGAGGTGTGGGTGCACTGTGCCGGTGGCTATCGCGCTTCCGTCGCCGCCTCCATGCTGGACGCCGCCGGACGCTCGCTGGTCGCCATCGACGACTCCTTCGACAACGCCGAGAAGGCCGGCCTCCACCTGGTCGGGCCCGAGGCGTGAGCCTCGTCCTGGCCCTCGTCGCCGGCGCGCTCATCGGGCTCAGCCTGGGCGCGCTCGGCGGCGGCGGGTCGATCCTCGCCGTCCCGGTGCTGGTCTATGCCCTCGAGCAGAGCCCGGCCCAGGCCACCACCGGGTCGCTGGTGGTGGTGGGCACGACCTCCCTGGTCGGTGCGGTCACGGCATACGCCGCGGGCAACGTGCTGCTGGCTCGCGGCATCTCCTTCGGCGTCGTCGCCATCGGTGGCGCCGTGGTCGGAGCCCGCGCCTCGACGGCGGTCTCGGAGCCGGTGCTGCTCGGCGCGTTCGCGGTGCTGATGCTGGCCGTCGGCGTGCTGCTCGCCGTACGCCAGTGGCGCGGCAAGCGCTCCGCCCCCGACGCGCCCGAGGCGCGGAGCCCGGAGCTCGACGACCCGATCTTCACCTTCAGCCCCACGTTCGCCTGCCAGTGCCCGCGTGCCCTCAAGGTGCTCGTCACCGCCACGGCCGTCGGCCTGTTGACCGGATTCCTGGGCGTCGGGGGCGGCTTCCTCGTCGTGCCCGCGCTGCTGGTCGCGATGAGCCTGCCGATGCAGTTCGCGGTCGGCACCTCACTGGTCGTGATCACCGTGACCAGTGCCGCCGCCCTCGTCGTCCGCGCCGGCTCCGGCGTCGCGCCGGACTGGGGGCTCGTCATCGCCCTCACCGTCGCGGCTGCTGCCGCAGCGGTGGTCGGCGTCCGTGTCGCCAAGAGCATCGACACCCGCCGGCTCTCCGCAGCCTTCACCGGGCTCGTCCTGGTGGTCGCGGGCTACACCGCCGTGCAGGCGCTGCCCGCACTCGTCTGACCCCCGTTCTGCCCACCTTCACCACGTCTTCCGAAAAGAGAGCTCTTCCATGACGTCGACGGCCACCCGCCGCCACGCTTCCCCGCCCGCACCCCACCGCGACCCCGACCCCGACGGCCTCGGCTATCGCCCCGGTCCGCTCGGTCGACTCGGCGTGTGGGTCACCCACCACCGCCGTCTGACCGCCGGTGTGTGGCTCCTCCTCGTCGTCGGCCTCGGCGCCTTTGCACCGAAGGTCGAGGCCAACCTCTCCGGTGCCGGCTGGCAGGCCGACGGCTCGGAGTCCGTCGCCGTGCGCGAGCTCGCCACCGAGAGCTTCGGCGGCAACGCCAGCTCGGCGATCCAGGTCGTCGTGCACAGCACCGACGGCCCGGTGACCGAGGGTCCCGGGGCGGAGGTGCTCGCCGAGGCCACCGCCCTGCTCGAGGGCGAGCCCCGCATCGCCGAGGTGATCGCCCCGCAGCCGGGCGCCAGCCTCAGCCAGGACGGCGAGACTGCCGTGATCCTGGCCGGCGCAGGAGCCGACCCCAACGAGATGGTCCGGGTCGCCGACGACCTCAAGGGCGAGCTCGAGGCGCTCTCCGGTGACGGCATCGAGGTCAACCCGACCGGTGCGTCGCTGCTCTGGTCGGACTTCAACGAGGCCAACCTCGAGGCGATGCTGAAGTCGGAGATGATCTCCTGGCCGGTGACGCTGGCCATCCTCGTGCTCGCGTTCGGCGCCCTCGTGGCCGCCGGCCTCCCCCTCATCCTGACCCTGGCCGGACTGGTCGCCTCGGCCGGATCGCTCGTGCTCATCAACGAGCTCGTGCCGGTCTCGATCTGGGCGATGAACTTCGCGATGATGTTCGCCCTGGCGCTGGGGATCGACTACGCGCTGTTCCTCGTCGTGCGTTTCCGGGCTGCCCGGATGGGGCACCACGAGACACCACGCCAGGCCATCGCCGAGACCATGGACACCGCCGGCAAGGCGGTCCTCCTCTCCGGCATCACCGTGCTCGTCTCCCTGTCGGCCGTCATGATCGTGCCGTCACCGTCGTTCCGCTCGATGGCGGGCGGCATCATGCTGGCGGTCGTCTTCGTCCTCGCGGCGACGCTGACCCTGCTCCCGCTGGTGCTGTTCGGGCTCGACCACCGGATCAACAAGTTCGCTCTCAAGTGGGTCCACACCGGTGAGCACCGCTCGGCGAGGTTCGCGGCCTGGGGCGAGCGGCTCTGGCGTCGACCGGTCGCCTTCGGGCTGGCGTCGCTGGTCGTCCTGCTGGTCCTGGCCGCGCCGATCCTCGGCTTGAAGACGGCGATGCCCTCGATCCAGGTGCTGCCCGAGGAGGCCAGCGCCCGGGTCGGCTACGACCAGGTCAAGGACGCCTTCGGTGACGGTGCACCCGGCACCCTGCAGGTGATCACCGACCGTGCCGACGCCGACGCCGTGACCCGGGTCCTGGGAGACGACTCGGGCATCGCGGGGGCGATGCCCGCCCAGCCCGCGACCGACGACACCGACCTCGTCCTGATCCAGGCGGTGCCGACCGTGGACCCGTCCGACCCGGAGCTGGTGGACACCGTCGAGCGACTGCGCTCGGACCTGCCCGCCTCCGCCCTCGTCGGGGGGGCCGCGGTGGAGAACATCGACCTCAAGTCCCAGCTCGACGAATCCACCCCGCTCGTCATCGGTGTCGTGCTGGCACTGGGCTTCCTGCTCCTGCTCATCGCCCTCCAGGCCCCCTTGATCTCGCTCCTCGGCACGCTGGCCAGCCTGCTGTCGACGGCCGCGGCCTTCGGCGTCGCCCGGCTGGTCTTCCAGGACGGGCACGGGGCGGGACTGCTGGGCTTCGAGCCGCAGGGCTTCCTCGACGCCTGGGCGCCGGTGTTCTTCTTCGCGATGATCTTCGCCATCGCCATGGACTACACGGTGTTCCTGCTCGCCTCCGCCAAGGAGCACTACGAGCGCTCCGGTGACCCGAAGGAGGCGATGGTCGGCTCGCTGGCCCACTCCGGCAGGGTGATCTTCGCCGCCGGCGCGGTGATGGTCGCGGTGTTCTTCACCTTCGCGCTGTCCGGACCGCTGCCACCCAAGGAGATGGGCATCGTGCTCGGCGTCGCCGTGCTGCTCGACGCCTTCCTCGTCCGCCTCGTGCTGCTGCCGGTGATGCTCCGGCTCACCGGTCGGGCAGCCTGGTGGACACCGCGCTGGCTGACCCGGGTGCTGCCGACGATCACCTTCTCGCACGGCTGAGCCACCACACCTCCACCCACACACCACACCCTCCACCCCACACAGAACGGAGCACCCACCATGTGCCGAGCAGTCCGATGCAAGACCTGCGGCAAGACCACCTGGGCCGGCTGCGGCCAGCACATCGGCCAGGTCAAGGCCGGCGTCCCCGCCCGTGACTGGTGCAACGGCCAGCACTCCCCGGCCGAGAAGGCCGCGGCCGGCACCGGCGGCGGCTTCCTGTCCAAGCTGTTCGGCCGCTGACCCTCCGGCTCAGCCGGCCTGGGCGTCGATGAGGGCGATGAACTCGTCGGCCATGTCCAGCTGGCGCACGAGTGCCGCCCGGCGCTCGTGCGCCTCGGCGCGGATCGCGTCCAGCCGTCTGCGTACGGCGACGCGGTCCGCCGCCGTGGCGCCCGGGGACTCGAGCGCCTCCAGGTCGCGCATGACGGCCCGCATCTGGTCCAGGCTGAACCCGAGGGGCTTCATGCGCCGGATGACGAGGATCTTCTCCACGTCGGCGTCCGTGTAGAGCCGGAAGCCGCCCTCGGAACGCCCCGAAGGGGGCAGCAGGCCGACCTCCTCCCAGTGGCGCAGGCTGCGCAGCGAGAGGTCGGTGCGCCCGGCCACCTCACCGATGTGCATCGGTGCCCCGGGCTCGGCGTTGCCGTCCACCCACGGCCCCTTTCGTCGTCGTACGGATTCAAACTCTACCCTTACGTGAGGTTAGAGTTCCTCCCCGTGCCCCCGCCTGACTCCACCACCTCCCGCCCCGTCCTCGAGCCCACCGTCCGCAACGCCCTGCGCTCTCCGAGGATGCTGCGCACCGAGGTGCTGGCCGGGCTCGTGGTGGCGCTCGCGCTGATCCCCGAGGCGATCTCCTTCTCGATCATCGCGGGGGTCGACCCCCGGATCGGCCTCTTCGCGTCCTTCACGATGGCGGTCTCCATCGCCTTCCTGGGCGGCCGGCCGGCGATGATCTCGGCCGCGACCGGCGCCATCGCGCTGGTCATCGCGCCCGTCATGCGCGACTACGGGTACGACTACCTGATCGCCACCGTCCTGCTCGGCGGCGTCCTCCAGGTGGCCCTGGGCCTCGGCGGGGTCGCGAGGTTGATGCGCTTCATCCCACGCTCGGTCATGGTGGGCTTCGTCAACGCACTGGCGATCTTGATCTTCCTGGCCCAGGTGCCCTACATGGTCGACGTGCCGTTCCTCGTCTATCCGATGATCGCGGTCGGCCTGGCCGTCATGGTCGGCCTCCCCCGGATCACCAAGGTCGTTCCCGCGCCGCTGGTCGCGATCGTGGCCCTCACTGCGTTCACTGTCCTGGCCGCGCTCACCGTCCCCAACGTCGGCGACGAGGGCGAGCTCCCCGACAGCCTTCCCGCACTCTTCTTCCCGGACGTGCCGTGGACCCTGGAGACCCTCCGGATCATCGCTCCGTTCGCGCTGGCCATGGCCCTCGTCGGGCTGCTCGAGTCGCTGCTCACGGCGAAGCTCGTCGACGACATCACCGACACCCACTCGGCGAAGACCCGCGAGGCGTGGGGCCAGGGCGGCGCCAACATCATCACCGGGTTCTTCGGCGGCATGGGCGGCTGCGCGATGATCGGTCAGACGATGATCAACGTCAAGGCCTCCGGTGCCCGCACCCGCATCTCCACGTTCCTCGCCGGCGTCTTCCTGCTCATCCTGGTCGTCGGCTTCGGCGACGTCGTGGCCGTCATCCCGATGGCCGCGCTGGTCGCGGTGATGATCATGGTCGCCGTCGGCACCTTCGACTGGCACTCCGTCCGGCCCGCGACCCTGCGCCGGATGCCCAAGTCCGAGACCTTCGTGATGGCCTCCACGGTCGTCGTCACGGTGTCCAGCCACAACCTCGCCATCGGGGTCGGCGTCGGGGTCCTGGTCGCCATGACCCTCTTCGCGCGTCGGGTCGCGCACCTCACCGAGACCCACCGTGAGCTCGTCGACAACCGCGACGGCACCTCGTCGGCGGTCTACCGGGTCACCGGTGAGCTGTTCTTCGCCTCCAGCAACGACCTCTACACCCAGTTCGAGTACGCCGACGACCCCGACCACGTCGTCATCGACCTCTCGGCCTCCCACGTGTGGGACGCCTCGACGGTGGCCTCGCTCGACGCCATCACGACCAAGTACGCGCGCAAGGGCAAGACCGTCGAGATCATCGGCCTCAACCCTGCCAGCGCCGAGCGCCACGAGCGGCTCAGCGGCTCGCTTCCCGCGCACTGAGCCCTGCTCGCACGGGGCCCTGCTCCTCAGGCGTGGTAGGCCGCCGGATGGGTACGCGGGCTGGCGAGCAGCACGGGGCACGTCGCCTCGCGCAGCACCGCGCGAGCCACCGGGCCGATGTGCGAGCCGATCGGGAGCAGCGGGTCGTGCCGACCGATCACCAGCAGCTGGGCGCCCTGCGCGGCCTCGAGGATCGCCTCGATCGCCCGGCCGGGGTGGACCACCACCTCCGCCTCGAGCGCCACGGCGGTGTCGCCCAGGTCGTCGAGGGCGGCGCGCACCTCGGCACGTGAGCGCTCGGTCCACCGCTGGTGCTCGTGCGCGTCGACGACCATCCCCTCGTGCACGGGCAGGGCCCACGCGTGCACCACCCGGAGGGCGGCACCCCGCGCGCGAGCCTCGGCGACGGCGGCGGCGAGAACCTCCGCCGAGCGCTCGGGGACGTCGACTGCGGCCACGACGACCGGGTCCGCCGTGGGACGGGTCCAGCCGCTGGGCACCGCCACGACGGGGACCGGCAGGCGTGCTGCGACTCCGCCGGCCACGGTGCGGTTGACGATGCGGGCCAGGCGGGAGAGGTGGCGGTGCTCGAGGACGACCATCCGGGCGGTCCGGCCCACCTGCACCAGCTCGTGCACCGGCGTGCCCCGCCGGAGCTCGTGCGTCACCGGCACCGCCCCGTCCACGAGCTCGTCGGCGCGCTTGGCCGCAAGTGTGAGGACCTCGCGCCCCCAGGCGTCGACATCCACCGAGGTCAACAGCATCGTCTCGGGTCCCACGGCCATCGCGTGCACGGCGTGGACGAGGTGCAGCCCGCAGCCGACGCGCAGGGCCTCCTCGACGGCGAACTCCAGCGCCGAGTCGAGCTCCTCGGGGCCGACCCCGACGACGATCGGGGGTCCGTTGGTGGTGGGCACTTCGGTCATGACGTCCTCCTTGACTGGTCCGGCGCGACTGGTCCGGCACCTCCACTCTCCGCCGACCTCCCGCCCGGACGAAGGGCCCTTGGGCCTGTCAGGGGGCGGCAAAGGGCCCTGCTCCGGCGGCGCCCAACGGAGAAGGATGGAGGTGAACCCAAGGAGGTCGCCATGCGTGCGCTGCGGTTGATGGAGTGGAAGAGCGAGCCGGTGCTCGAGGACGTCCCGGTGCCCGAGCCGGGACCGGGTGAGGTGTTGGTGCAGGTGGGGGCGTCCGGGGCGTGCCACTCCGATCTGCACCTGATGCACGAGTTCGAGGCAGGCGGGGTCCCCTGGGACCCGCCGTTCACGCTCGGCCACGAGAACGCCGGCTGGGTCCACACCCTCGGCGACGGAGTGACCGGGCTAACGGTCGGCGATGCGGTGGCGGTCGTGGGCGCCTGGGGCTGCGGCACGTGCGAGCGCTGCCTGGACGGGCTGGAGACCTACTGCGAGCGTCCCGACCTCGCTCCGGTGCCGGGCGGTGGCGGCGGTCTCGGCCTCGATGGCGGCATGGCGGACTTCCTGCTCGTGCCGTCCGCACGCCACCTGGTGCCGATCCCCGACGGCCTCGACCTCGTGGATGCGGCACCGCTCACCGATGCCGCGCTCACCCCCTACCACGCCGTACGCCGCTCACTGGACAAGCTGCCTCCCGACAGCACCGCGGTCGTGATCGGCGTGGGCGGGCTCGGCCACCTCGGGGTCCAGGTGCTCAAGGCCATCACCGCGGCCCGGATCATCGCCGTCGACGGACGCGAGAGTGCCCGCGCCACCGCCACCGAGCTCGGCGCCGATCTCGTGCTGGACCCGGGCCCGGACACGGCGACCCGCATCCGGGAGGCGACCGGGGGGCGGGGTGCCGACGTGGTGCTGGACTTCGTCGGCTCCGACGAGACGCTGGCCACGTCGGCCGCGTGCGTGCGACAGATGGGTGACATCACCATCGTCGGGATCGCCGGCGGCACGCTGCCCGTCTCCTTCTTCGGTATCCCCTACGAGGTCAGCGTCCAGACCACCTACTGGGGCAACCGGCGCGAGCTCGTCGCAGTCCTCGACCTCGCCAGCCGGGGCCTGCTGCACGCCGTGACCACGATCTACCCGCTCGAGGAGGCGGTGGCCGCCTACGACGACCTGGCCCACGGCCGGGTCACGGGCCGGGCGGTGATCGTGCCCAACGACGCGTTCACGGGCTGAGGGTCTACGTTGGGCCGGTGAATTCCGGGAAGAGCAGCTATGACGTCGTCGTGGTCGGCGGCGGCCACAACGCCCTGGTCAGTGCCGCCTACCTCGCCCGGGCCGGCCTCTCGGTCCTCGTGCTCGAGCGCCTGGGCCACACCGGCGGCGCCGCCGTGTCGATCGAGCCGTTCGCCGGGCAGCCGGCCCGGCTCTCGCGCTACTCCTACCTGGTCAGCCTGATGCCGGAGCAGCTGATGGCCGACCTGGGCCTCGACGTCCGCCTCGCCTCGCGCACCACGGCGTCGTACACCCCCTGGACGCGGGGCGAGCGCTCAGGCGGCCTGCTGGTCGAGCGGCCGGAGGCCGAGGCGACCCGCGCCTCGTTCCGCGAGCTGACGGGCGGTGACGAGGAGTACGCCGCCTGGCAGGACTTCTACGCCGAGGTCGGCCGGCTCGCCGAGGTCGTCGCCCCCACCCTCATGCAGCCCCTCCCCCTCGAGCGGGACCTACGGGCGCTCGCCGACGAGCGGATTTGGAACGACGTCGTGGCGCAGCCCCTCGGCCACTCGATCAGGTCGCGCTTCACCGACGACACCGTGCGCGGCGTGGTCGCCACCGACGCCCTGATCGGGACCTTCGCGTCCATGGACGACCCCTCGCTCATCCAGAACCGCTGCTTCCTCTACCACCTCATCGGCAACGGCGACGGTGAGTGGCGGGTGCCGATCGGCGGCATGGGAGCGGTCACCGACGCCCTCGCGAAGGCTGCGGTCGACGCGGGTGCCGAGATCCTCACCGGGGCAGGCGTCAGCGCCATCGCCCCCGGCACCGACGGCGCCGAGGTCTCGTGGCACGACAGCACCGGCGAGCACTCGGTCACCGCGAAGCGCGTCCTGGCCGGCGTGGCTCCGTGGGTGCTGCGGATCCTGCTCGGCGAGGGCGAGGACACCGAGCACAAGCCGGCCGGCTCGCAGCTCAAGATCAACTTCCTGCTCGACCGGCTGCCGGCGCTCAGGTCCGGCGCCGACCCTGCCGTCGCCTTCGCGGGCACCCTCCACCTCGCCGAGGACTACACCCAGCTCGAGCAGGCGTACGCCGCTGCTGCCGGCGGCTCGGTGCCCGACCCGATGCCGGGCGAGGTCTACTGCCACAGCCTCAGCGATCCCTCCATCCTGGGCGACCGGGCGGGCTCGGCCCACACGCTGACCTACTTCGGCCTGCACACCCCCGCCGGGATCTTCGACGCCGACCCGTCCGCGCGCGACGTGGCCGTCCAGCGCGCCCTGGCCTCGCTCGACGCGGTGCTCGCCGAGCCGATCGCGGACTGCCTCGCCACCGACGCCGACGGCCAGCCGTGCATCGAGGCGAAGATCCCCCAGGACATCGAGCGGGACCTCGCGATGCCCGGCGGCCACATCTTCCACGGCGACCTGGAGTGGCCCTGGGCCTCCAACCGGGCGCGCCTCGACACTCCCGCCCAGCAGTGGGGCGTGCAGACCGAGCACGACGCCGTGCTGCTCTGCGGCTCGGGTGCGCGCCGGGGCGGCGCGGTCTCCGGGCTGGGCGGGCACAACGCCGCCCAGGCAGTCCTCGCCGATCTCTGACCGGTGCGCGACTGCGCAGACGAGCGGGGTGGTCACCGTGTGGGCATGCCGTAGCCAGGGGACCTGAGCGTCGATCGTCTTCGACACCCACCTGGTCCCCGGCCACTCCACGGTGAGTTCAAGCGACATGGTCGGGCGAGCGCAGCTGCCCTCAACGCGGTAGAAGCGTGCTTATGCGTGGCATCAGTCTGCGACCCTCGGATCGTCGCGGCAGTCGACCTTCGTGCCCTGCAGTAGCTTCGGGGCGGGTCGCCAGCCCCGCTAGGTTGGCAACACCATGCGCCTTCTCGTCACGTTCGTCGGCGGCCTCGGCCACTTGGCTCCTCTTCTTCCGTTGGCCCGCGCGGTGCGAGAGGCCGGGCATGACGTGGCGATCGCTGGATCTGGCGGCCTGGTCCCGCGGATCGAGGAAGCTGGCTTCACCGCCTTCGCGACCAGCCCACGGCCGCACCACGACCAGACGGCGGCCCACCGGGACCGCAAGCCGCTCGAGGTGATGGACGCTCGAGCGACCGAGCTCGAGTTCGTCGAAAACTTCGCCGACCGGGGCGCACGACGCATGGCACTAGCCGTGCCGGACGTCATCCGCAGGTTCAGGCCCGATCTGACGCTCCGCGACGAGACCGACCTGGGTACGACGATCGCTGCCGAGCTTCTTGACGTACCTGTCGCAACCCATCTTGTGCTGGCTGCTGGGCTGCTGGTCCGACCGGAGCTGGTTGCCCCGCGCCTCGACGCCATACGCGCCGAGCACGGACTGCCGCCGGATCCCGAGCTGACCCGGCTCACCTCAGGGCTGACACTGTCCGATGCAGCGCCGTCCTTCCGGAGTCCGGAGTCGCCGTTGTCACTGAAGCCCATCCACTACAGGTCGGTCGCCACCTCGAGAGAGACTCTGCGCACTGGCCGGCCGAGCATCTACGTCACACTCGGCACGATCTTCAACAGTGCGTCGGGCGATCTGTTCGATCGCCTCCTGACCGGGCTTGCCGATATCGGCGCGGACGTCGTGGCCACCGTCGGGCAAGGGATCGACCCCACTGACCTCGGACCGCAACCGTCGCACGTGCGGGTAGAACGGTTCCTGCCACAGGGTGATGTCCTACCAGGAGTCGACCTGGTCGTATCGCATGGTGGCTCGGGCAGCCTGATGGCGGCGCTCTCCCATGGGCTTCCCTCCGTGCTCCTGCCGTTGGGCGCAGATCAGCCGCACAATGCGATGCGCGCAGAGGAACTCGGCTTGGCCGCCAGGCTCTCGGCGCTCACCGCCACACCAGAGAAGGTCGGGGCACACGCTCGCGCGATCCTCTCTGATGGCGCAATGCGGGCCCGGTGCGCCGACGTCGCCGACGAACTGCGGGCACTGCCAGGTCCGCCGGCCGCCGTGGCGGCACTGCAGTCCACTTTCTAGCTGGTTCCTTCATGCCGTTGTGGACCTAGAGTGCAAGCACTCACGGCGGCAGATCCAGACGTCGATGCCTACTGTGGACAGGTGCACGCAGAACTGATCAGCAGGTCGCACCACATCGACCAAGACGAACCAGACGCGTCCGGGATGGTCGCGTGGAGGTACGAGTACGACCTCCTCACCTTGCGGGCCACTAGCGGGCTTGAAGTCACCGCTCGGACGTACACGGACACACCCGGGGGAAGCATCCCTGCTGCGATTCACGCTCCAAGGCCAAGATGTCGGCCAAGGGGACGTGAAGAGGTCCCACATGGACGCGGTCGCAGCGTTTCGCTCGCTCCTACGCGAGGAGGGCTTCGACTCCGTGACGTGGCTCGGCGGGGCCGGGTACGTCGATATGCCGCACTCTGACGGATGAGCAAAGACGTCCGCTCCTCGCCAGATCCGGTAGACGCGGTCGCCAGTAGGGACACACCCAGATGAGAGTTGCGTCGCGGACACCCCTACCTCGGCGACCGCCATGGTGATTTCCAAGCGAGGCAGCTGGCCGTGACCGCCGGCCTATCTGCGTCGGTGGAACCTGAGGTCGCCGTTGGGGAGGCGGTCGGTGCGGTAGCTGGTGTCGTGGACGCGGTGGTGGTGGTGCTGGCACAGGAGGACGGCGTTGGCGAGGTCGGTGGGTCCGCCGGTGTGCCAGGGGTCGGTGTGGTGGGCGTCGCACCAGGTGCCGGGGGTGTCGCAGCCCTCAGCCCGACACGTCTGGTCGCGGATCAGCAACGCCTTGCGCTGGGCCGGACTGAACAACCGCTTCGCGCGGCCGAGATCGATCGGGAGGCTGTCGCCGCCGAGGACGGCGGGGAGGATCTTCGCGGTGCACGCGAGCCGGCGGGCCTGGGCGGCGGTGATCCGGTCGCCGGTGAGGTCGTCGCCGGGCACGAGGCCGGCGCCGAGGAGGTCCGCGGCACCGAGCTGTGCTTGGAGGGAGGCCAAGGGGATGGTGACGATCACGGTGGTCGCGTCCCCGCCGTGGACCGGCAGCCGGGTGGGGTCGACGGCCTCGAGGAACTGGCACAGCGCCTGTCCGAGGCGTCGGGGGTAGGGCAGTCGGGCCACCGGGTCGGCTGCATGAGCGGCGGAGTTTCCCGAGCCGGCCTGCTGGCGGGGGTTGGCGAAGGCTTCGAGGTACGTCGCGAGGCGGGTGCCGATGGCGTCGGGCACGAGGCCGGAGATCCGGGTGGTGCCGTCGCCCTGGCGGCGCATCGTGAGCCGGGTCCGTTCGGCGGCGTTCTTCTCGAGGTCGGCGAGCCGGTCGGCCTCGGCCTGCTCGGCGATCTCGGGGGCGACGACGTCGAGGATCCGGCGGCCGAGGCGGCCGAGCTCCTTGGGCCCGAACTCCCCGGCATACGCCACCAGGTGGGCCTCGGCCAGCGCGACCGTCGCAGCATCCACCGATCCGGGGAGGGCGGTGAGGGCACGCTGGATGACGTGGGCCTGCGCGAGCGTCACGTCACCGTCGCGCATCCCCGCGGCCAGGACGGGACGCTCGTGATCCAACGCCGCGGCGAGGGCGAGGTCGGCGCGGGCGTCGGTGAACCGGGTCCGGGTCTCGTGCGCCAACCACCCGGCCGCGTCCTTCGCGGCCGTGGCGTCGGCCAGGTCGCCGGCATCGGCCAGGATCCGCAACCGCAGCTCCGCCAGCTGGGACTCGGCACGGACCAGCTCGACCAGCGCGGTCGCCTTCTCCGCGGTGGTCAGGAACGTCGGGTTCGCCCCCGCCACCCCCTTCAGCAGCGCCCGGAGCTCGGAGGCCACGACAACGATCGGGTGCTGAGTCTGGGTCATCCTGGGCCTCCTTCCGACGACGGCGTACGCCACGCACCTACGCGTGACACCTAACGGTCGTCGCTCCTGGAGGCCCGGCCAGCCGGACTATTACGTCACCCTCGCAACTCGTCCCCCCGACTCGGGATAGCGCACTGGTGACTTGTCCTGGTGGCCCGATAATCTCGGAACGTGCGACCTACTCTACCCGGTCGCAAGCACTTAACAAACACATGTTCGATCAACGTTCTCCGCAGATGCAGTCAAGGCGCGGGCGGTCGGCGACCCTCCGGCAGGAGGATCTCGATTTCGCCTGCTGGCGGGGACGGGGTAATGTTCTTCTTGCTTCACCGCATGCGCCATTAGCTCAATTGGCAGAGCAGCTGACTCTTAATCAGCGGGTTCGGGGTTCAAGTCCCTGATGGCGTACAGAAGAAGACGAAGGGCCGGTCCTCACGGACCGGCCCTTCGTCTTCGTTGCGTACTACGTCGAGCGGCTACTTGAAGATGCTGTAGCCACCCGGGCCGACCGCGAGGCCGACGATGATGAGGACGACGCCCCACAGCATCTGGCCCCGGATGAGCGAGACGATGCCCGACACCACGAGGATGACGGCGAGGATCCACAGCAAGAACATCATGGACGTGCTCCCTTCGGTTGGCTGCCCAACGTAGCCATCCCGGCGACCCGCGGCGAGTCGTCCCCACCCCTTCGGAGGGCTGGGCTCAACCCTCCTCGCGCAGCCGGGGCGGGGTGAAGTTCTCCGGCTTGAAGCCGGTCTTGTCGGCGTAGAAGCCGCGCAGCACGTCCATGTCGGCGGTGACGTCGCCGGTCGGGTGGAACGTGGGGCCCCAGCCGACGGTGCGCGAGGGCGCGTCCAGGAAGGCCAGCGTGATGGGCAGGCCTGTCTGCTGGGCGATCCGGTAGAAGCCGGACTTCCAGTACTCCCCGCGCGAGCGGGTGCCCTCGGCAGCGATGCCGATCAGCCACGGGTCGTCGCCCTCGGACTCGGCGAGCAGCTGCTTGATCGTGGCTGCCGGGTTCTTGCGGTCCAGCTTCACTGCACCGGTCCTGCGCAGCAGCCAGCCCAGCGGACCGACGAAGAGCTCCTGCTTGACCAGCAGCTTGATGGTGATGCCGTAGCGCCACGCCAGCAGCATGGTCAGCACCCAGTCCCAGTTGGACGTGTGCGGGGCACCGACGAGCACCCCGCGCTCGGGCACCTCCCCCTCGGTCTTCCACCGGACGGCGCGCAGGGCGAGACCTGCGAATCTACGACGAAGCACGGGCTCGGCCTGCCTTTCGCTCGCGCCCGAGGTCCCACAGGTAGTGGTCGAAGTCGACCTCCATCGTGTGGCGGGGCGAGGCATAGAACTGCTGGGTGTCGCGCTCGTGGTCGGCGGCCATCTGGCGTCGGACCACGGAGGCGGACGGGGGGACGTAGGCGCCGGCGAGGGTCTCGGCGATCCAGGCGGACTGCGCCTCGGCGAGCGGCATGGTCGCACCGATCGGCTGCAGCAGGCCGAGGACGTAGAGCCCCGGCAGGTCGGGGTGCACGACGCGCTTCCACAGCGGGAGGTCGTTGTCCTGCACCGACACCAGGTCGGGACTGAAGAAGGGGAAGCTGACGCGGTAGCCGGTGGCCCACACGATGAGGTCCGCCGGCGCACTGGTCCCGTCGACGAACACGACCCGATCGCCGTCGAGCCGCTCGATGCCCGGCCGTGCCGTGATCGCCCCGGCCGCGAGCCGCTCGCGGATCCGCTCCGACTGCACCGGGTGCGACTGCCCGGGCCTGTGGGAGGGCGCGGGCAGGCCGTACTTCGTCATGCTGCCGGCGGCGGTCGCGCCGATCCACAGCCGTGCGGCCGTGACCCACCACGGCAGCCAGCCCGGCAGCGCCACCTGGTCGGAGGGCTTGCCGAGGAAGAACTTGCGCAGCACCCACTCGGTCCGCCGCACCGACCACGTCGTCGTACGCGCGTGGACGGAGGCCTCGACCGCGATGTCCATGGCGGAGTTGCCCGCGCCCACGATGACCACGTCACGGCCCTCGAGCTGCTCGCGGGAGCGGTAGTCGTGGGCGTGGATCTGCTCGCCGGAGAACTCGCCTGGATAGGGCGGGTCGGGCCAGCGCGCGTCCCAGTGGTGGCCGTTGGCGACCAGCACGGCGTCGTAGGTCCGGGTCTCGGCGCCGCCCGGCCCACTGACCCGCACGTCCCACCGGCCGTCGTCGGCTCGCGAGACCTCCTCGACGGTCGTGTCGAAGGTGATGGTGTGGCGGAACCCGAAGTGGTCGACGTAGTGCTCGAAGTAGGCGTGGACCTGGTCGTGGCGGGCATAGGCCGGGTAGTCGGGCGGCATCGGGAAGTCGGAGAACGCCATCCGCGGGCAGGACGTGTTGATCTCGAGGGTGTCGTAGCAGGCCGACCGGCCGTTGGAGTTGCCGAAGACCCAGTTGCCGCCGACGTCGTGGCCCTGCTCGAAGCAGTCGAAGCCGATGCCGGCGAGGTAGAGCTGCTTGGCTGCTGCGATGCCCGAGGAGCCGGCCCCGATCACGCACGCGCGGGGCAGCGAGTCGTCGACCGGGACCGGCGCGGTCACGGCAGGCGCGCGGTGCGACTGCTTCACGAGGTAGGCCATCAGCCGGCCCGCCCGGGCGTGGTCACAGGTAGAGCCCGGTCGAGCCGGCTTCGAGGCGCTCGGCGGCGACGGCGTGGACGTCGCGCTCGCGCATGACGACGTAGACCTCGCCCTGCACCTCGACCTCGGCCTTGTCCTCGGGGTCGAACAGCACCCGGTCGCCCACCTCGACCGCCCGCGCATGCGGCCCGACGGCGATCACCCGTGACCAGGCGAGCCGACGCGCACCCATCGCCGCGGTCGCGGGGATGACGATGCCGCCGCTCGAGCGACGTTCGCCCGCCTCCTGGTCGACCTCGACGAGGAGACGGTCGTGCAGCATCTTGATCGGGGCAGTCCTGGTGGGGTCACTGCCCCCGGCCGCAGCCATGCCGCTCGAGGGGGTGCTCAGCGGGCGACCCGGCGGACGATGACGAAGAAGGCGACGACCCCGACGACGGCTCCGGCCGCCTTGAGGATGTTGTCGGTGCGCGGGGCACCGGACTCGAGGTCGACGAAGTGCGACTTCACGGTCGTCACCTGGCGCCCGACGATGGTCTTGGGGTGGGCGCGGTGGGCGAGCTGGTCGATGGTCGAGGCGAGGCGCTGGCGCGTCTCCTCGATGTCGCGCTCGAGCGCGCTCATGTCCTGGGTCACCCGGGCAGGCTATCAATGCGTCGCGGGTCGAAGCCCCACGGCAGCTCCAGCCGGTGCGCGGCCATCAGGGCGTCGTCGGTGAGCACGTCGAGGGTCGGCCGGTCCGCCACCACGACTCCCTCGCTGAGCACGATGCTGCGCGGGCACAGCTCGAGTGCGTAGGGGAGGTCGTGGGTCACCATCAGCACCGTGACGTCCAGGCCGCGCAGGATGTCGGCGAGCTCGCGTCGCGAGGCGGGATCGAGGTTGGACGAGGGCTCGTCGAGCACCAGGATCTGCGGTTCCATCGCCAGCACGGTGGCGACCGCGACGCGACGGCGCTGACCGTACGACAGGTGGTGCGGCGGCCGGTCCGCGAAGTCGGCCATGCCGACCTGGTCCAGTGCGAGCATCACCCGTCGGTCGAGCTCGGCGCCCTTGAGGCCGAGGTTGGCCGGTCCGAACGCGACGTCCTGGCGCACGGTCCCGAGGAACAGCTGGTCGTCGGGGTCCTGGAAGACGATGCCGACCCGGCGGCGGATCTCCTTGAAGTGCTCCTTGGCGACGGGCAGGCCGCTCACGGAGACGCTCCCGCGCCCGTGCCCGCCGGACGCGGCGCTGAGGATGCCGTTGAGGTGCAGGACGAGGGTGGTCTTGCCGGCACCGTTGGGCCCCAGCAGGGCGACGCGTTCGCCCTCGTGGACGTGGAGATCGACGCCGAAGAGCGCCTGGTGGCCGTCGGGGTAGGCGAAGGCGAGCCCGCGGACGTCGAGCACCGGCGTGGTCATCGTGTCTCCTCGGTCCGGGGCAGCCTGCCGTCGTAGCCGCGCGACAGCATGGCCAGGTGCACCCGCTCGCCGCGCTCGTAGGACCGGATGAACAGTGCCCCCAGCGAGCGCGCCAGCACCGGCCAGTGGCGCGGCGATCGCGGGTCGCACCCGCGCGAGCGCAGGGCGGTCATCATCCGGGTCAGCTCGGCGGTGACGACGTCGAGGTAGCGGATCATGAAGCCCATGATCTGCACGATCAGGTCCGGCATCCGCAGCCGTTGGAGGCCGCGCAGCATGTCCTGCGGCTCGGTCGTCGCGGCCAGGGTAAGCGACGCCAGCACTCCCATCGTCCCCTTGACCAGCAAGGCGATGCCCGCCTGCAGCCCGGGCTCGGAGACGGTGACACCGAGCACCTCGGTGCGCGGACCGTGGGAGATGAAGGGCACCAGCACGGCGAAGAGCGCGAACGGGAGCTCGATCACCATCCGCGGCGCCAGGTAGGTCGGCGGGACCCCCGACAGTGCGACCACCGCGAGCAGGACGACCGCCTCCACGACGTACGCCGCGTGCCAGGACCGCGGGGTGGCGACCACGACCAGCATGAAGCCGACCAGCGCCAGCAGCTTGAGGTGGGCCGGCGCGCGGTGGACCGCGCTGTGGCCGTGGAAGAACAGCCGGTGACCGTGCCCGGCGCCCATCAGCTCCTGCTGTCCGCGTCGCCGCGTCGGCGGCGGATCCCCCAGAACAGCGCACTCGACAGCAGCGCCATGATCGCCACACCGAGCAGCCCGGCGAGGCCGCCGCTGAGCCGGTCCTGCTCGACTCCCCTGACCTGGTAGTCGGCGAGCGGGCTGTCGGCGACCGCGGAGTCCTCGGCCGTGTCACCGAACCCGGTGCTGGCGGCGACGTGCTCGAGCCCGTCGGGGTGGCTGCTGGCGTAGTAGCTGCCGACCCCGGCGACCAGCAGGCACAGCAGGAGGCCCACGGCGAGGAAGGTGCGCTGCCTCATCGCGCGACCACCTCCCGGATCTCGAGCTCCCGACCGACGATCATCGCTCGCGCACCGTGGACCAGGTCGGGCCGGGTCGCCATCACGCTGGCCACCACCAGCCCGGTGACGACCGCCTCGCCGATGCCGATGACCAGGTGCCAGCCGACCATGGCCACGAGGACCTTGCCGGGGTCGACCGGGGCGACGCCGCCGGCAGCGAAGAGCCCGGCGAACACCGCGGCAGCGGCCGGAACGCTGACGAAGGCGGCGACCGCCGCGGCCGGCGCGACCCAGCCCGTGCGCCGCGGCAGCACCCGGCGTGCGGCCACGAAGACCAGCCAGCCGACGCCGACGCCGACCAGTGCCATGAGGGTGATGTTGGTGCCGAGGGCGGTGATGCCCCCGTCTGCGATGAGCAGCCCCTGCACGAGCAGCACCACGCTGAGGCAGAGGACCGCCGACCAGGGCCCGACCAGGACCGCGGCGAGCGCACCGCCGAGCAGGTGCCCGCTGGTGCCGGCGCCGACCGGGAAGTTGATCATCTGGCCGGCGAAGACGAAGGTCGCGACCAGGCCCGCCATCGGCGCGGTGCGGTCGTCGAGCTCGCGGCGGGCACCGCGCAGGGCGATCGCGATCCCGGCTGCCGCCACGGCGCCCGTCGCCACCGAGGTGGGTACGTCGAGGAAGCCGTCTGGGACGTGCACGTCTGCTCCGGATCTGGGTGCGACTGGTTGGATGTCTGGTGGCCGACGCGGATCCCCCGATACCGCGTCGGCACCTGGTCCACCTTATTGCAAACTGCTTGCAACAACCACCCTCACCCATCAAGCACGCGCGCAGGAGCTCCGATGTCCGTCCACCTCGCCCCCGGCGATGCCGCCCCCGCCTTCACCCTCGCCAGCGACACCGGGGAGCAGGTCACGCTCGCGGACCTGCGCGGGAAGAAGGTGATCCTCTACTTCTACCCGGCCGCGATGACGTCGGGCTGCACGAAGCAGGCGTGCGACTTCACCGAGTCGCTGGACTCGCTGCGCGGCGCGGGCTACGAGGTGCTCGGCGTGTCGAAGGACAAGCCGGCCAAGCTGGCGGCCTTCCGCGAGCGCGACTCCCTGACCCTCACCCTGCTCTCCGACGAGGACCTGGCCGTGCACCACGCGTACGGCGCCTTCGGCACGAAGAAGCTGTACGGCAAGGAGGTCGAGGGAGTCATCCGCTCCACCTTCGTGATCGACGAGGCCGGCAACCTCGAGCTCGCCCAGTACAACGTCAAGGCCACCGGGCACGTGGCGAAGCTGCGACGGGACCTAGGGTTGGACTGAGCATCTCCGGCCGGAGTGGTGGAACAGGCAGACACGCACGGTTTAGGTCCGTGTGCCCCAGGGCGTGCGGGTTCGACTCCCGCCTTCGGCACGCAGCTCGCGCGAGTTCGTCGCGCATGAGCCGTCTCACCCCTAGAGTCCGCGCATGGACTCCGCGCTGACCACCGTCGGGCTGCCCCTCGCGCTCGCGATCATCATGTTCGGGCTGGGACTCGATCTCACGATCGCGGACTTCAGGCGCGTCGGCCGCACCCCGCGGGCCGTCGCGGTGGCGCTCGCCTGCCAGGTCGTCCTGCTGCCCGCGGTCTGCTTCGGCCTGGTCGTGCTGTTCGACCTGCCCGCGCTCCTGGGCATCGGGATGCTGCTGCTGGCCGCATCTCCGGGCGGCACGACGGCCAACCTCTTCAGCCACCTCTTCCACGGCGACGTCGCGCTCAACATCACCCTGACCGCCATCAACACCGTCATCGCGGTCGTCACGCTGCCGCTGATCACCGGTCTCGCCATCGCCTACTACGACCGCCAGGACGACGTGACGATGCCGCTGGTCGAGATCGTCAAGGTGTTCGCGCTGATCCTGGTGCCCGTCGGGATCGGGATGCTGGTCAACTCGCGGGCCACCGACTTCGCGCGACGCATGGACAAGCCCGTGCGGATCGGGTCGGCGGTGATCCTCGCGACCCTGGTCGTCGCGATCCTGCTCGACCAGATCGAGAACGTCGGCGACTACCTCGCCGACGTCGGGCTGATCGCCGCGCTCTTCTGCGCGATCAGCCTCGTCGTGGGCTACGTCGTGCCGAAGGCCTTCGGCGTCAGCGGCCCGCAGGCCATCGCCTCCTCCATGGAGGTCGGCGTGCACAACGCGACGCTGGCGATCTTCGTGGCGGTCGAGGTGCTCGACGAGGTCGAGATCTCCGTGCCGGCGGCCGTCTACTCGCTGATCATGTTCGTCTTCGCGGCCCTCTGGGGCATGTGGGTCTCGCGCCGGGTCAGGCAGCGCGAGGCTGCCTCAACGTGAGGCCAGGTCGGCGGCGACGTACGGCGCGAGCTGGCGCAGCGCGCGGCCGCGGTGGGAGATGCGGTCCTTCTCGCCCGGCCCCAGCTCGGCGGAGGTGAGCCCCTCCGCGTCGTGCTCCACGGGCACGAACACCACGTCGTAGCCGAAGCCGCCGCTCCCCCGCGCCTCGCGGATGATCCGGCCGTCCATGCGGCCCTCGACGACCCGCTCGCGTCCGTCGGGCAGCACCCAGGCCACGGCGCAGGCGAAGTGCGCGCCACGGCGCTCGTCGGGCACGTCGTGGAGCTGGTCGAGCAGCAGCTCGTTGTTGCGGGCGTCCCGTCCTCCTTCGACAGCCACCGAGGTGCCCGACCACCTCGCCGACAGCACTCCCGGCATGCCGTTCAGGGCGTCGACGCACAGGCCGCTGTCGTCGGCGACCGACGGCAGTCCCGTGGCCGCGACGCCGGCCCGTGCCTTCAGCAGCGCGTTGCCCGCGAAGGTCGGCTCGTCCTCGACCGGCTCGGCGTATCCCTCGATGTCGCCGATCCCGAGGACGTCGACGTCCCCCGCGTGCTCGGCCAGGATCCGTTGCATCTCGAGGATCTTCTTGGCGTTGGCCGAGGCCAGGAAGATCCGGGTCACCTCGCCAGCGCCTCGTGCTGGAGACGGGTCAGGTCGGCGCAGCCCTTCCCGGCCAGGTCGAGCAGGGCGTCGAGCTCGGCGCGGTCGAAGGCCGCGCCCTCGGCGGTGCCCTGCACCTCGACGAAGGTGCCGTCGCCGGTCATCACGACGTTCATGTCGGTCTCGGCGCGCACGTCCTCGACGTAGGGCAGGTCGAGGCGCGGCGCGCCGTCGATGATCCCGACGCTGATCGCGGCCACCGAGCCCGTCAGCGGTTCGCCGGTGAGGGCGCCGCTGGCCCGCAGGTGCGCCACGGCGTCGGCGAGGGCGACGTAGGCCCCGGTGATCGCCGCGGTGCGGGTGCCGCCGTCGGCCTGGAGCACGTCACAGTCCAGCACGATCGTGTTCTCGCCGAGCGCCTCGTAGTCGATGACCGCACGCAGCGAGCGTCCGATCAGCCGGGAGATCTCGTGGGTGCGGCCGCCGATGCGGCCCTTGACGGACTCGCGGTCGGAGCGGGTGTTGGTGGCGGCTGGGAGCATCGCGTACTCGGCCGTCACCCAGCCCAGTCCCGAGCCCTTGCGCCAGCGCGGCACGCCCTCCGAGGCCGATGCGGCGCACAGCACCTTGGTCCCGCCGAACTCGATCAGCACGGACCCGGCCGCGTGGTCGAGCCAGTTGCGGGTGATCGTGATCGGGCGGAGCTCGTCGTCGGCGCGGCCGTCTTCTCGAGTCGTGGCGCGGGGTGCGGAAGTCATGGCACGACCCTAGTTGCCGCTCGATCCCTCAGACCTCGTAGGTCGCTCCTGCGCGGGCCAGCGCGACCCGCCCCGACCACTCGGCGCGGGCCTCGGCCTCGGCGTCGGCCGCGTCGTGCCACGGCGGGACGTGGGTCAGCACCAGCCGCTCCACGCCGGCCTGCGACGCCGTACGTCCGCAGTCGGCGCCGGTCAGGTGCAGGTCGGGCGGATTGTCGTCCCCGGTCCGGAAGGACGCCTCGGCGAGGAGCAGGTGGGCACCGGCCGCGATGTCGTCGAGGGCCGGGCACGGTCCGGTGTCACCGGAGTAGACGAGGCTGCGACCGTCGGCGGTGACCTTGAGGGCGAAGGCCGTCACCGGGTGCACGACCTCGCGCGCCTCCACCCGGAAGGGCCCGAGCTCGACGGGTGCACCGTGCTCGAGGAAGTCGAACTCCTCGGTCATCCCGGGGTTGGCGGGCAGGTCGTAGGCGCGGGCCATCCGCTCGGCGGTGCCCCGCGGACCCCACACCGGGATCCGCGGCTGCGGGCCGGTGGGGTGGTACTTGCGCATGACGTAGTAGCCGCAGAGGTCGAGGCAGTGGTCGGCGTGCAGGTGGCTGACGAACACTGCATCGATGCCCAGCGGGTCGGCGTAGCGGTGGAGCTGGCCGAGCGCGCCGTTGCCGAGGTCGAGCAGGATCCGCCAGGTGCGCCCGTCATGGTCTGCCTCGAGGAGGTAGCAGCTCGCGGCGGACTCGGGGCCGGGGTAGGAGCCGGAGCAGCCGACGATGGTGAGCCTCACGCGCGCCCCCCGGCGAACTGGGTGGCGCTGAGCAGCTCGGTGCCGAGGAAGCGGCGCCCGATGGTCGCGAAGTCCTCCGGGCTGCCCGTGGTCGAGAACGAGTAGTCCGGCTCACCGCCCTCGCGCATCAGCCCGGTGCTGGCGAGCATCTTGTAGACGTCCTTGGCGCACTCCTCCGCGGAGCTGACGAGGGTGACCCCGTCGCCCATGACGTAGGAGATCACGCCGGTCAGCAGCGGGTAGTGGGTGCAGCCCAGGATGAGGGTGTCGACGCCGGCCGCGGCCAGCGGGTCGAGGTAGGCGTGGGCGGCGGCGAGCAGCTCGTCACCGCCGGTGACTCCCTGCTCCACGAAGTCGACGAAGTCCGGGCAGGCCCGGATGTGCAGGTCGAGGTGGGGTGCGGCGGCGAACGCGTCGTCGTACGCCATGGAGCTGGCCGTCGCGCGGGTGCAGATGACGCCGACGCGCTGGTTGCGGGTGGCGGCGGCAGCACGGCGGGCGGCCGGCAGGATCACCTCGACGACGGGCACGTCGTAGCGCTCACGCGCATCGCGCAGCATGGCCGCGCTGGCGGAGTTGCACGCGATCACGAGCGCCTTGACGCCCTGGTCGTAGAGGTGGTCGAGACACTCGAGCGCATACTCCCTGACCTCGCCGATCGGCTTCTGCCCGTAGGGCTGGCGGGCCGTGTCGCCGAGGTAGACCACCGACTCGTGCGGAAGCTGGTCGATGACCGAGCGCGCCACAGTGAGGCCGCCGAACCCGGAGTCGAAGATGCCGATCGGGGCGTCGGGGGTCATCCGCGGCAGGGGGGTCGGCACAGAGAGCAGGCTAGGCGGTCGGACGGTCGCGGGTCACGCCTGCGGGGGCGTCGGCCCGGTCACATCCCGTCCCCCGGGTTATCGTCGTCCGGTGTTCCGTCGATCTCCCCTGACCGCGTCCGTCGCCACCCTGCTCGCGTGCCTGATCGCCTCCGCGAGCGTGGTCCTGGCTCCGGCCCCGGCTCCCGCGCAGCTGCCGTCCCCGTGTGCCGAGCGTCGGGTGGCGCAGGCGGCCGAGGCCGACTCCGTGCTCGCCATCTCCGTCGACGGGATGAGCGTCGCCGCGGTGCGCCGGCTGGGCAGGAAGGGGCTGCCCCACCTCCACCGCTTCATGCGTGCCGGCGCCTCGACCACGAACGCCCGCACCGAGCGCGAGATGACCGTCACCCTGCCCAACCACACCGGCATGGTCACCGGACGCAGGGTCAACGCCTCCAAGGGCGGGCACGGCGTCACCTGGAACGACGACCGCCCCACGCCGAGCACGGTGCAGGAGGCTGCGGGCCACGACGTCGCCTCGGTCTTCTCCGTGGTGGCCGAGGCCGGTGGCTCCACCGCGCTCTTCGCCGCGAAGACGAAGTTCAGCCTCTGGCCGAGGTCGTGGCCCGACGCGATCGACCGCGCCACGATCGACCTCGACAACTCCGCGCTCGTCGACCAGCTCGTCGCCGACCTCGCCGAGGACCGTGACTTCCGCTTCCTGCACCTGTCGCTGCCCGACAACGCCGGCCATGCTCACGGCTGGATGTCGAAGCCCTACCTGCGCGCGGTGCGACGGACCGACGCGCTCGTCGGCCGCGTCGTCAAGGCCGTCAACGCCGACCCCCAGCGTCGGGCCGGCACGACGATCCTCCTCACCAGCGACCACGGCGGGCACGGCCCGACCCACACCGCCCCCCGCCTGCTCGACAACTACCGGATCGTCTTCATGGCCCGTGGCGCCGGGGTGGACCGCGGCGTCGACCTCTACGCCATCAACGCGACCTACAAGAACCCCCGCGCCCGTCGCACCGGCTACGCCACGCGTCGCCCGCCGGTCCGCAACGGCATGGTCGCCAACCTGGCGCTCGACCTGCTGGACCTGCCGGCCGTCCCGGGAAGCGAGTTCGACATTCGGATGGACCTCCGGCTCACGGCCGAACCCTCGGTCGGCTGAGGCCGACGTCGAGCCCGATGATGGCTAGGATCGCGGGCGTGATCCGCTTCCTCACCGGACTCGTCACGGCGCTGGCCCTGCTCGTGGCGCCCGGACATCCCGCCGTCGCTGCCCCGACTGCGGCCCAGGCGCTGCCCGGGCTGGTCGCCACCCAGCGGCCCGCGGTCGAGGGCACCGCGCGCCAGGGACGGGCGCTCCGGGCCTTCCCCGGTCGCTGGACGCCGCAGCGGGAGGAGACCCGCTACCGGTGGCTGCGCGACGGAGAGCCCATCCGCGGGGCGAAGGAGCGGCGCTACCGCCTCACCGCGGCCGACGTCGGCGCACGGATCAGCGTCCGGGTGCGGGTCCGGGCCGCTGGACACGCGTGGACCACCGCCGACTCCGCTCGCACCCG
Source organism: uncultured Actinomycetota bacterium (assembly GCA_963726515.1). GTDB lineage: Bacteria > Actinomycetota > Actinomycetes > Propionibacteriales > Nocardioidaceae > Nocardioides. Next base: position 557 of record CAVSCW010000038.1, on the reverse strand, counting down.
CCGCGTCGACTACGCCACTCCCGTGCGCCGCCGCGTGACCTACTCGGTGACGACCCGGGGTCGGATCACCACCAGCGTGCGGGAGTTCGCCCGGCTGGCGCAGGAGACCTACGATGACCCGCGCGGCTGGCGGGCCGGAGGTGTCCAGTTCCGACGGGTGCCGCGCGGTGGCCACTTCACGCTGGTGCTCTCCGAGGCGCGGCTCGTGCCCTCGTTCTCCTCGACCTGCTCGTCGACGTGGTCGTGCCGCGTCGGTCGCTACGTGATCATCAACCAGGAGCGCTGGAAGCACGCGTCCCCTGCCTGGAACGCCGCACGCCGGAGCCTGCGCGACTACCGCCACCTCGTGGTCAACCACGAGACGGGTCACTGGCTCGGTCGCGGGCACGTCGGGTGTCCGGGGTCGGGACCGGCCCCGGTCATGATGCAGCAGTCCAAGGGGACCGGCGGATGCTCGTTCAACCCGTGGCCGCTGCCGTGGGAGCGCTGAGCGCTCAGGCCCAGAGCTGCCCGTCGAGCCGGTCCTCGGCCTCGTCGACGGTGCCCTCGTAGGCGCC
>CAVSCW010000037.1:0-26395 GCA_963726515.1 uncultured Actinomycetota bacterium | reverse complement strand
CGTGCCTGCCCCGGGACCGACCTGAGGGCCACGCGTCTCAGGCGGCCCGCACCTCCGGAGCCGCCTCCTCGACGGCCGCGGGCCTGGTGAAGCGCGTCGTGCCGTGGGACAGGTCGTGCCCGACGGCCGTGGCCACCACCTCCCAGGAGGTCTGCGGCCTGCCCTCGCGCTCCCACACGTCGGCGACGAGACGGCCGTGGACCACGACGGGATCGCCGCTGCTGAGGGAGGCGGCGACGTGGCGGGCCAGCCGGTTCCACACCTTCACGGTGTGCCACGACGTGGTGCCCTTGACCCACTCGCCGTCGCGGAGGCGGGTGGGGGTGCAGGCCATCCGGAACGAGGCGACGTGGCGTCCCTCGCCGACCTCGCGCAGCGTGATGTCGCCACCGATCCAGCCGGTCAGGGTGATCTGGGTGTCGTTCATCGAGCGGTCCTCCTGGTGTCGGCGGCGGTCGTTCCGTCGCGATCACCCAAGGGTCGACAGCACGACCGACACCGGCGGACCGGACGCGGTACGGCTGTGGACGACCCCCGATCCGGCCCGGCTGTGGACGGCCGGTGGCCCGGCTCCGACCAGCTCCGACCAGGGAAGTCGCTCAGCGCAGGGCTGCGGTGAGCCCGTCGCGGACCTCGGCGTAGGACACCAGCTCGGCGCGGATGGGCTCGACCACCATGGTCGCGGACACCTCCGAGATCGCCTCGCGCAGGCGCCGGTCGGCCGTCCGCGCCCGCGACCTCGCCGTCATCGAGACCAGCCAGCGGCAGACCAGGGCCAGGAGCAGGCCAAGCCCGATCCCCCCGAGCAGCAGCAGGGTCGGGAGCGGGAAGGCACCCACCTCGGGGGTCGGCGGCTCGGGCAGCCGGGCGTAGGACCCGAAGGCCAGCAGCGCGAGCCAGCCGGCTCCCACCAGCGCGGAGACGATGAGGACGTACTGGAGGGCGCGCACCATCCCCGCCCAGACAGGGATCCGGTCGGCGCCGAGGTCGGTGCCGGCCACCGCCCGGTCGAGCCGGTCGTTGAGGTCGGGCAGGCGGGAGACCGAGGCTGCGCGCACGGCGTGGGCCCACGAGGGCGCCATCGGTTCGCCCACCTGGTCGGCCAGGGCCCGGACCTCGGTGTCGACCCGCGCGCGCTGCACCCCCGTCGCCTGCGGCACCGAGGTGCGGGAGGCACCGGTGAGCTCCTTGCCGGACGCCCCCAGGTCGAGGTGCAGGCGCTTGAGCGGATCGGGCTTGAGCCGGGAGAACCACGCGGTGACCGGCCAGCCGGTCGCGCGGTTGGCACGCAGTCGCGTCGAGTCGGCCACCGCCTTGACGACGGTCGGGACGCCGGCGGCGTCGGCGAAGGCGTCGTCCAGGGCCGCGATGCGCTCCGCCGACAGGGTCGGCGCCTTGCCGGTGCCGACCGCGTCCTGCAGTCGCTCGGCGGCCGACCTCACATCGGCCTCGAGGCGGGCGCGGGTGACCTTCTTCCGCGCGACGCGCTTCGCGATCTCGGCGCGCAGCTCGCCGACGCCCCAGCCGTGCCGGGCACTGACCGCCAGCACCGGCACACCGGTGAGGCCGTCGGCGTCGAGCAGGCGGCGTACGTCGTCGAGCATGCTCGCGCGTCGTGCCTCGGGAACCGTGTCGATGTGGTTGAGCACCACCAGCATCACGTCGCTGTGCCCGGCCAGCGGCTTGAGGAAGCGGTCGTGGATCGCGGCGTCGGCGTACTTCTGCGGGTCGAGGACCCACACGAGCATGTCGGCCAGCTGCACCAGCCGGTCGACCTCGAGGTGGTGGGAGACCTCGGTGGAGTCGTGGTCGGGGAGGTCGAGCAGCACGACCCCACGCATCTCGGCGTCCTCGTCGGCCTGGGACAGCATCGAGTCGCGGGTCACCTGGTGGCGCGCGGGGATGCCCAGCCACTCGAGCAGCTCCTCGGCGCCCTCCTTGCCCCAGACGCAGGCGGTGGCCCAGGACGTCGTGGGACGACGGACGCCGACCGCCGCGAGCTCGAGCCCGCTCAGGGCGTTGAAGGTGGAGGACTTGCCGGAGCCGGTCGCACCGGCGATCGCGACCACGGTGTGGTCGGCCGACAGCTTGAGCCGTCCGGCCGCGCGGGCCGCGACCTCCGAGGCCCGGTCCGCGATGTCGTCGTCGACCCGGCCGCGGGCGGCCGCCGCGGCGCGCTCGAGTCCTTCGACGCGGGCGCCGATGTCAGAGCTCCTGGTGACCAGCTTCTTGGCCCCTTCGAGCAAGGACGTCATGACTGCCTCACGGTCGTGGGTGGAGGGGTACGACCCCCAACCCTAGGGGGCGGTGACACCACTGTCCGAACCCGCGCGGGTGTGCGTCGCGGCATAGCGCAGGTCGTCGACCTTGCGGGCCGCTGACCGGAGCCGCTCGGGGGACTCGGGTGAGATCTCGAGGCTGTCGAGCAGGTCGGTGTAGCGACGCCGCTCGGTGTCGAGGAGGTCGCTGACCGACGCCTCGAGCTGACGGCGGGCGCGTTCGGCGAGGGACCGCACCGCCTGGTCCCCGAAGACGGCCTCCAGCAGCTTCTGCCCCAGCACCGCGGACCCGCCGGCGATGCCGGCCTCGGCACCGGTGACCCCGGCGGTGTGGGCGAAGACGACCACCATCAGCGCCACGGACAGGCCGTTGACCCCGAAGGCGAGGAAGCGTGCCGTGGAGCGCTTGTCGGCTCCCTCGGTGCGGACCATCTCGAGCACGTCGGACTGCCAGTCGCGCACCGCCCGCTCGGTGCGGCGCCGGAAGTCTCGCGAGGCGCGACCCAGGTCCTCCCCCGCATCGCGCAGCAGCACCTGCCCGGCGGCGGTCCCGCGCCACGACGCCTCGGCCCGCTCGGCTGCCGCCTCGGCGTGCTCCAGGACGAGGGTCTCGAGACCCGACTCGACGGCGACGGTGACGCGCTCGGCCTGCTGGGGCTTGCCCTTGACGGCGTTGACGACCCGGTCGCGCAGCCAGCCGACCTTCGTCTCCAGCGACCTGAGCAGCTCGCCGGTGCCGACGAACTCCTGCCAGCGGGCCAGCACCTCACCGCGCAGCAGCGTGCCGTCGGCGGAGGCCTCCGCGATCTGGACGACGGCCCGGTCGTAGGCATCGTTCGCGTCCTCGCGCAGGCGGCGCACGGCATCGGTCTGCTCGGTCGTGGCGTCCGCCACGGAGTGCGTACGACGAGCCAGCGTGCGCACCGCCCCGTCCAGGGTCTGCTGCACGACCGCGCCTCGCGCGTCCTGGTCGTCGGCGAGGGCCTGGAGCCACTGCCGGATGTCGGCGACGGCCGACGCGGGCAGCATCCCGGACTCGGACACCTCACCCTCCACCACGGTGAAGAGCGGGGAGTCCTTCAGCCCACGGCTGGCCAGCATCCGTGCCAGGTGCGTGGAGATCGTCTCGATCGCGTCGGCGGGCGTGCGGTCCAGCACGATCGCCACCGCAGCCGAGCGCTCCGCGGCCTTGCGGAGGAAGTCCCACGGCACCTGGTCGGCGTACCGCGCGGCCGAGGTGACGAAGAGCCACAGGTCGGCGGCGGCGAGCAGCTGGGCGGCGAGGATCCGGTTGCGTTCCTCCACCGAGTCGATGTCGGGAGCGTCGAGGATCGCCAGGCCGGGCGTCATCGCCGGCGAGGCCACCAGCTGGAGGGCCTCGGGGTCGTCGGTCTGCCGGGCGACGCGCTCGAGCTCGGGAAGGAGACGGTCCTGGCCGAACCACTTCGCGTCGTCGGGGTGGTGCACCAGGACGGGCGAGCGCGTGGTCGGCCGGAGCACGCCGGGGACGGTGACCCGGGTGCCGACGAGCGAGTTGACCAGCGTCGACTTGCCGGCGCCGGTCGAGCCGCCGACGACCGCGAGCAGCGGCGCGTCGAGGGTCATCAGGCGTGGGATGACGTAGTCCTCGAGCTGGTCGACCATCTCGGTGCGCGCGGCGCGCTGCTCCTCGGCACCGGGCAGCTCGAGCGGCAGCCTCGCCTCCTGGAGCGCACCACGCAGCCGCACCAGCGCGGTGACCATCGCGGTGTTCTCGCTCATCGGGTGGGTACCACCTGTCCGGGGAAGGAGATGTAGGGGCGGATCCTGCGCAGCTCTTCGACGTGCTCCTGTCCGCGGACCCCGAAGTCCTCGGGCGCGGTCCCCCGAAGGTAGCGGTGGTGCAGGTAGCCGAGCTCCACGGCCGCCGACTGGTACTCGCGCATGCCTCGCTCGGCCTGCGTCCCGCCCTGCTCGCGCGCCCAGCGGCGCGCATGGCGACGGGCGCGCAGGTCCACCAGCCACGGGATGTCGGTCGCGGGCAGCAGACCGCGATCCGCGGCGTCCTGCAGCGCCGCGGCCAGCAAGGGGCGCTCGGAGCGTCGGCGGTAGACGGCGAACGCCACGACGCCCACGAACACCGGGAACATGAGGGTGCCGTAGACGACGAAGAAGTGGCCGGTGCCCGAGAGGGTCGAGGAGTTCCACAGCCCGTGCAACAGCGCCGCGACGGCGAAGCCCACGAGCGGGGCCAGCAGCCGCACCGCCATGCGCCGCGACGCGATCGCGAGTCCGACGCCGATGCCCATGAAGACGGTGAAGAAGGGGTGCGCGAACGGGCTGATCAGGCAGCGGAGGATGAAGGTGCCGGTGAGCGCCGTGGTGCCGCCCGGTCCGAGCCCGTCCGTGCCGTCGTAGGCGGCAGCGAGGTAGAGGATGTTCTCGGTGTAGGCGAAGCCGATGCCGACCATGCCGGCATAGACGATGCCGTCGAGCACGCCGTCGAGCTCGTGGCGCCGCCACCACAGGAGCAGCAGGAGGAAGGCACCCTTGGTCGCCTCCTCGGTGATCGGCGCGATCACGGCGAGGCTGTCACGCTCACTGGCGCCGCCTGCCAGCCCGATGCCCTGGAAGACCAGGGCGGCGGCGGTGGCGACGAAGGCGCCCCACAGGAGCCCCGCGACCAGCAGGTTGCGCGGTTCGGGCTCGTAGCGGTCCAGCCACATGAAGCAACCGACCAGCGGGCCGACCGGCACTGCCGCCAGCACGGCCGCGAGGGCGAGGGAGCCGGGAGCCCCGGACAGCGCGACGACCAGGGCCATGGCGAGGCCACCGAGGAGGACGAGGATGCCCACGACGACGGTGAAGGCGACACTGTCGCGGCGGCCCCGATGCATGGCCCGACCCTAACCGAGCCGTGTGCTCCCGCCTGCGTGGCGCACCCCTACGGGCGGGAGGTCCGCACCCGCCCGCGCCATGCGTTCGTCGTACAGTGACCGCGTGAGCGAGACGATTGCCGAGAACTCCGACGACAACGCTGCCGAGCCCAGGACCGAGTCGCACGATCCGGCCGTGCCCGCCGCCTATGCCGCCTTCATGCGCGAGGGCTGGGGCAACCGCGACCTGGACCTGCCGCGCCACCCCATCGCCGACTGGGCCGCCGCCCGGCGCGCGAAGCTGGCCGAGGCGTTCCCCGGCGAGCGGCTCGTCCTGCCGGCGGGCACCTACAAGGTGCGCGCGAACGACACCGACTACCGCTTCCGCCCCGACACCGCCCACACCTACTTCACCGGCAACCAGACCTCGGACGCGGTGCTGGTGGTGGAGGACGGCGAGTCGGTGCTCTACGCCCGACCGCGCTCCGAGCGCGACACCGACGAGTTCTTCCGCGACCGCCAGTACGGCGAGCTGTGGGCGGGACGTCGCCCATCGGCGCAGGAGATCTCCGACTCGCTCGGCATCGAGGTCCGCCACGTCAAGGACCTGCCGTCCTTCGACGACGACCGCAAGACGCGTGACATCACCACGGACGCGGACCTGGGCCGGGTCGCCGACGAGCTGCGCCTGGTCAAGGACGAGTGGGAGGTCGGCGAGCTCCAGGAGGCCTGCGACATCACCGCCCTCGGCTTCGAGGACTCGGTGCGCGAGTGGGACCGGGTGCTGGAGTTCGGCGAGCGGTGGATCGAGGGCACCTTCTTCCGCCGCGCCCGCGCGATGGGCAACGACATCGGCTACGACTCGATCTGCGCCGGCGGCTCGCACGCCACCACGCTCCACTGGATCGACAACACCGGGTCGATCGAGCCGGGCAAGCTGGTGCTGCTCGACATGGGCGTCGAGGGCACCAACCTCTACACCGCCGACGTGACGCGCACGCTCCCGGTCGACGGCACCTTCACCCCGCTCCAGCGCGACCTCTACGACCTGGTGTTCACCGCCCAGCAGAAGGGCATCGAGGCCGTGCGGCCGGGCGTCGCGTTCCTCGCCGCCCACCACGCCGCGATGGAGGTCCTCGCCCACGGCCTGTCCGACCTGGGACTGCTGCCGGTCTCGGCCGAGGAGGCGCTCGACCCGGAGTCCAAGCTCTACGCCCGCTGGACCCTCCACGGCACCTCACACATGCTCGGCATGGACGTGCACGACTGTGGTCGCACCTCGGTCGACATCTATCCCAAGGGTGACCTCGCTGAGGGCATGGTCCTCACCGTCGAGCCCGGGCTCTACTTCCAGGAGGACGACCTGCTCGTCCCCGAGGAGCTGCGCGGCATCGGGATCCGCATCGAGGACGACATCCTCGTCACGGCCGACGGCCACACCAACCTCTCGGCCTCGCTGCCCCGCACGTCGGGCGACGTGGAGGAGTGGATGGGTGGGATGCGCCGCTAGTGGAGTGCCACCACTACGACGCGTTCCGGTGTCGCTCGTGCAGTCTGCTCGAGGTCCCGCGGGCCCGGCAGCTCTCCGACAAGGAGACGCACGCGCGATCGCTGGTCCCCTCTCCCGCGTGGCTGCCGACTGTCGCGGGCGCCGAGGCGGGCTTCCGCAACAAGGCCAAGATGGTGGTCGGCGGGAGCGTGGACGCACCGACCCTGGGAATCCTGGACCGGGATCTCGCCGGGGTCGACCTGCGTGACTGCGGCCTGCACTCCCCCGGCCTGACGTCGGCCCTGGGCAGCATCGCCGCCTGGATCCGTGACGCCGGCCTGACGCCGTACGACGTGGCGACGCGCAGCGGCGAGCTCAAGCACGTCCTGCTCACCGAGTCGCCCGACGGCCAGCTGATGCTGCGGCTGGTGATGCGCTCGACGGCCCTGGAGGCCCGGGTGCGCTCGCGCCTGCCGGCGCTGCGAGAGGCCGTGCCGGCGCTGCGGGTGGCGACCATCAACGTGCAGCCGGACCACAAGGCGGTGCTGGAGGGCGAGCGCGAGATCGTGCTGACCGATGCCTCGACGCTGCCGATGCGACTCGCGACCGGGGTGACGCTACGGCTCGGGCCGCGGTCGTTCTTCCAGACCAACACCTTCGTGGCGGAGGCGCTCTACGAGCAGGCGCGCACGTGGGTCGACGCGCTGACGGACGTGCGGACCGTGTGGGACCTCTACTGCGGGGTCGGCGGCTTCGCCCTGCACCTCGCCGGGCCGGGGCGCGAGGTCGTGGGAGTCGAGGTGTCGGCCGACGCCATCGCTGCCGCGCGGACGACGGCAGCCGAGCTGGGGGTGGCCGCGACGTTCGTCGCTGCCGACGCGACGGCGTACGCCCTGGGTGCCGACTCGGCACCCGACCTGGTCGTGGTCAACCCACCACGGCGGGGCATCGGCCCCGAGCTGGCGCGCTGGCTCGAGTCGTCCGGCGTGAGCCACGTCGTCTATTCCTCGTGCAATGCCGAGTCGCTCGCCCGCGACCTGGCGCTGATGCCATCGCTGCGGCCGCTCGAGGCGCGGGTGCTCGACATGTTCCCGCACACCACGCACTACGAGGTGCTGGTGCTGCTGACCCGGTGAGGTCAGCCGCGGTGGATCCGTGGTCCCTTGGCGATGCTGTTCTCCCGGAGGATGTCGCGGTGACCGTCGTCGAGGAAGATCACCGGCTCGTCGGTGACGCTGGGCAGCTCATCGAGACCTTTCGCAGCGACCCCCACCCGTACCCACGGCGGTGCGCCGATGCAGTCTGCCGGCAAGGACGCCGACACCACGTCCGCACCGCCGTCGAAGTGTGCGCGCAGACCACGGCACGTGACGGGGTTCCCACGCGCCACCTGCAGCTCCACCAGTGCCCGGCGGCCAGGAAGATGCAGCACCCGGAGGGTGAAGTTGTGGTCGGGCGTCCGGATGCGGACCTGCGTGTCGAGGTAGGCGGTGGTGATCACGTCGCGGATGTGGACCGAGAGGGCCAGGCGGGTCCGGCCGTACGCCACCACCGTCCTGGTGATGTCGGCGGCAGTGTTGTCCGGAGCGGGCACGAAGTGCTCGTCGTAGACGAAGTCCAGAGACTGCACGTCACCGACAGCGTCCTCGGTCACCACCTTCTCGGCGTGCCCGGCGGCGGGGAACAGCAGAAGGGCAGGGACGAGGGCGGCCAGGAGCCGCGTGACAGGGCGCGGTGTCATGCGGCGCACCCTAGTCAGGCCATGCCTGACATGTGAGTCGAAACACGGAATCCGTGGTGGGTCATACCGGTTGGGCCTGTCGTGCCCGCCCCCCGGATCCCCCCGACTGCCGGAGACCTGCTGACGCAGCGTCGTGCCGTCGACCTCGCGCGCACGCAGAGCGCCCTGTGTCCGGGCCACTCGCCCCGCCCCTGACACCCCGCTCTCCCCCGCGCCGACGCACTCGTTGTGCCGCCGTGCGCGCTAGAAAGGTCATCTCACAGCATGAGCACTTCTGTCACGGAGACGTCGAAGCCCACCCGCTTCCGCCTCCCCTCGTTCGGCGTCCAGGTCCTCATCGGGCTCGTCCTCGGCGTGGTCCTCGGGCTGGTGGCCCGCAGCATCGGCGCGGACGGCGTCGACGCCGCCACCGGCGAGGTCGACCCCAACTGGCTCACCGAGACCCTGAGCACGATCGGCGGCACGTTCGTCACGTTGCTGCGAGCCGTGGTCCCGCCGCTCGTCTTCCTCGCGATCGTGGCCTCGATCGCCAACCTTCGCGACGTCACCGGCGCGGCGCGGCTCGCGTGGAAGACGCTGGCCTGGTTCGCCATCACCGCCCTCATCGCGGTCGGCATCGGCATCACGCTCGGCCTGCTCATCCAGCCCGGAGACCACGCCGGCGTCACCGCTGAGGCTGCCTCGGCACCGTCGACGACCGGCTCCTGGCTCGACTTCCTGACCGGTCTGGTCCCCGCCAACGTGCTCGGCCTGGAGGGCTCGGCCGGCGACGACGGCAGCGTGTCGATGTCGTTCAACGTGCTGCAGATCCTCGTCGTCGCAATCGCCACCGGCATCGCCACGCTCAAGGTCGGCGAGGCCGCCGACCCCTTCCTCACCTTCGTCCGCTCGGCGCTCGCCGTCGTGCAGAAGGTGCTGTGGTGGATCATCCTGCTCGCCCCGATCGCCACGGTCGGGCTGCTGGGCAACGCGGTCGCCAGCTATGGCTGGGACGCGCTCGGCTCGCTGGGGACCTTCACCCTGGCGATCTACGCCGGACTGCTCCTGGTGCTGCTCGGCGTCTACCCCGCCCTGCTGCGCCTCAACGGCCTGTCGGTGCGGCAGTTCTTCACCGGAGCCTGGCCCGCCATCACCCTGGGCTTCGTCTCGCGCTCCTCGGTGGGCACGATGCCGGTCACCCAGAGCGTCACCGAGAGCAACCTGGGCGTGCCGCGCTCCTACGCCTCCTTCGCCGTGCCGCTCGGCGCGACCACCAAGATGGACGGCTGCGCCTCGATCTACCCTGCGATCTCGGCGATCTTCGTCGCGCAGTTCTTCGGCCTCGACCTCTCGATCACCGACTACGTCCTGATCGCGTTCGTCTCCGTCATCGGCTCGGCCGCCACGGCCGGCGTGACCGGCGCGACCGTCATGCTCACGCTGACGCTGTCGACCCTCGGCCTGCCCCTGGAGGGAGTCGGCCTGCTGCTCGCGATCGACCCGATCCTCGACATGGGGCGCACTGCGGTCAACGTCACCGGCCAGGCGCTCGTGCCGACGCTCGTGGCCAAGCGCGAGGGCATCCTCGACCAGTCGGCGTACGACGCTCCGCGCGGGCGTGGCGCGTGGCGCGAGGAGCTCGAGCCCGTCCCCGCGTGAGCCGCCGGGACGTGTGATCATCCGGTCGCCCGGCCAGCCGGATCATCATCCGTCCCGTCCCGCTGGAATACTGGCCGCTGCCCGGCCCCCGTGGCGCAATGGATAGCGCAACGGCCTTCTAATCCGTTGGTTGCAGGTTCGAGTCCTGCCGGGGGCACCTTCCCACTGCCCAACCGCGCGACACGCGAGGCCGCCTCCCTGATCGCGGGGCGGTGCCGCGTCAGGATGAGCGCAGGCCCCGCCACGTATGAGGTTGCGGGGCCGAACACTTCTCCCGGCAGGGTCAGCGCGGTTGCGCGGCGTACGCCTCGATCTCGGCCTCGACGCGTGCCTTGACCGCGTCGGGCGCGTACGACGCGGCGACCGCCGCGCGAGCCAGGTCGGCCACACCCCGCTCGTCGAGGTCGAGGAGGCCGGCCGCGACCTCGTAGTCGTGGTTCAGCGTGGTGGCGAACATCGGCGGGTCGTCGGAGTTGATCGTCACGGTGACGCCGGCCTCGACGAACGTCCGCAACGGGTGCTCCTCGATCCGCTCGACCGCGCGGGTGGCGATGTTGGAGGTCGGGCAGACCTCCAGGACGACCCCGGTGTCGGCGAGGTGCGCCAGCAGCTCGGGGTCCTGCGCCGCCGAGACGCCGTGACCGATCCGCTCGGCGCCCAGCAGTCGCAGCGAGTCCCAGACGGTCTCGGGCCCGGTGGTCTCACCGGCGTGCGGCACCGAGCGGAGACCGGCGGCGCGAGCCCGGTCGAAGTGCTCCTGGAACTGCGCGCGCGGCACCCCGATCTCCGGACCGCCCAGCCCGAAGCCGACCAGCGCGTCGGTGCGGTGCTGCAGGGCGTACTCCAGCGTGGCGTCGGCGGCCGGGATCCCGGACTCCCCCGGGATGTCGTAGATCCACTGCAGCACCAGCCCGAAGTCGCGCTCGGCCGCCACCCGCGCGTCCTCGATCGCCTCGGTGTAGGCCTCGATGGGGATGCCGCGGAGCACGGACGTGTACGGCGTGCAGGTGAGCTCGGCGTAGCGGAGGTTCTGGCCCTGCGCCATCTCGCGGGCCACCTCGTAGGTCAGCAGCCGGACGTCCTCGGGGGTGCGGATCAGGTCGACGACGGCGAGATAGACCTCGATGAAGTGGGCGAAGTCGCGGAAGGTGAAGAACTCCCGGAGCCGCTCCAGGTCGGAGGGAACGCCAGCGTCGGGGTGGCGCGCCGCGAGCTCGGAGACGATCCGCGGCGACGCCGACCCGACGTGGTGGACGTGCAGCTCGGCCTTGGGCAGGCCGGCGATGAAGTGGTGGAGGCTCACGCCGCGCAGTGTGTCAGCAACGACGCCGTGGGCCAGATTCCAGAGTCACTGCAGGAGTGCCACGAGGTCCTGGGGCTCCGCCGGCTCGCCGTCGATGAGGATCGTCGGTGTGCTGTTGTAGCCGTCCTGCGACATCTGGTCGGTGGCGTTCTGGATCCACTGGTCATAGATCTTGTCCTCGATCGGCTGCCGGATCTCGGCCTCGGTGGCCCCCGCCTCGACGGCCCGCTGGATCAGCTCGTCGTCCTCGTAGCCGGCACCGCCCTCGTCGGGCTGGTCGGCGAAGAGGTCGTCGTGGAAGGCGCGGAACGCCTCGATGCCGGAGGTGTCGAGCACCACGAGCGCGGCATTGAGGGCGCGCGAGGAGTACTCGTTGGTGGAGAAGCGGTCCAGGAAGGAGATCATCCGGTACTCCAGGCGGACATCCCCGGAGTCGACAGCAGCAGCAAGCGGCTCGCCCACCTGCGCCTCGAGGTTGGCGCACGCCGGGCACTGGAGGTCCTCATAGACCGTGACGGTCACGGGAGCGTCCTCCTGGCCGACGAAGATGCCGTAGCCCTCGAGCGACGCCGGTACGCCGTCGCCGGACGCGTCGGCCGAGGCGACGGACGGCACGCTGTCGGGGGTGTCGCCTGTGGTGTCGCTCGCGCTCTGCCACCAGGCGAGGCCACCGATGATGACGACCACGGCGGCGACGACACTGCCGATCGTGACCAGCCGGCGTCGGCGCTCGGCCGCTCGCTTCTCCCGCAGGGCCTGCGCGGCGCGCTCTCGACGAGCCTCGCGGCGCTCAGGCGTGTTCTTGGACATCGTGGTTCCTCTCGGTGGAGTCAACGTCTGGATCGGGGCCCGGAAGCGCGGTGCTGCCCCAGAGCAGTGGGTCGAGCGCCCACCTCGACGCAGGTCGCAGGACCAGCCACGCCGACAGCGCCAGCAGGCCCAGGTCCCGTGCGATCTCCCAGGGGTACTTGTCAGCGGCGTTCTCGTCGAAGCCTCCGCCGCCGAAGCAGCCGCAGTCGATCTGCAGGCCCCTCGCCCAGGCAGCGGAGATGCCGACGATGAACGCCACGAAGAGAAGGGCCGAGACGACGGCGGCCGGGCGGGTGAGGAGGCCTGCCAGGAGCAGCAGGCCGATCACGACCTCCAGCGCGGGCAGCACGTGCCCGATCGTGGGGACGACCGCCTCCGGCAGGAGGTCGTAGGCCCGCACCGCACGGACGCTGTCGGCGGGGTGGGGCAGCTTGAGGGCGCCCGCCACGACCCACACGCCGCCTGTCACGAGACGCGCGACGAGCCCGAACCAGTCCTTCACACCATGAAGGTTAGGAGGTGAGCCTGAATCGAGCCTGAGAGGGCGCCGGCACGCGGGTGGGTAGGGTGACCGCTCGTGAACGACAGACTGGTGTGGATCGACTGCGAGATGACCGGACTCGACCTCGGCGCGGACGCGTTGATCGAGGTGGCGGCGCTGGTCACGGACTTCGAGCTGAACGTCCTCGGCGAGGGCGTCGACGTGATCATCAAGCCCTCCCAGGAGGCCCTCGACCAGATGATCGACTTCGTGCGCAGCATGCACGAGAAGTCCGGCCTGCTCGAGGAGCTCGCGGACGGCACCACGCTCGCCGACGCCGAGGACCAGGTGCTCACCTACATCAAGGAGCACTGCCCCGACGGCAGCCGGCCGCCGCTCGCCGGCAACACGGTGGCCACCGACCGTGCGTTCCTGGCGCGCGACATGCAGGCCCTCGAGTCGTTCCTGCACTACCGGATCGTCGACGTCTCCTCGATCAAGGAGCTCTCGCGGCGTTGGTTCCCTCGCGCCTACTTCGCGGCCCCGACCAAGCGCGGCAACCACCGTGCCCTCGCCGACATCCAGGAGAGCATCGAGGAGCTGCGCTACTACCGCGAGGCCGTCTTCGTGTCGCAGCCCGGGCCGGACAGCACGCAGGCCAAGGAGATCGCCGCCCGGCACGGCGGCCAGCTGACCGGGCTCGGTCCGGACGCCCACCCGGATGCCCACCCGGATGCCCACCCGGATTCTGGGTCCGCAGACTGATTGCCCTACACTTCTCGTCGTCCTCGCGTGAGCGCGAGCAGACATGGTGGGTATAGCTCAGCTGGTAGAGCGCCGCCTTGTGGTGGCGGATGTCGCGGGTTCAAGTCCCGTTACTCACCCCAAGCAGATCGAGCCCCCGACCTCGCGGTCGGGGGCTCGATCCGTCTCAGGCTCAGCCGGCGGTCGAGGTGCCGCGACGCGAGGGAATCCGCACTGGCAAGCGGTTGCCGCCGATCGGGTTGGCCGCCGCGACCACGTCCATCGCGTCGACGATGTTGCGCAGGTTGATGATCAGGGCTCCGTAGACCGGCCACTCCGGCGAGCGTTCAGTGACCCGCAGGTCCTCGGTGAAGGCGTCGAGGCGACGACGGACGTCGACCAGCGCGGCAGGGTCGGCCTCGCTGGTGGCGCGACCGGCATCGCCGAGCATCTCGAGCCAGGGGTCGGCGAACGCGGCTCCCCACGTCTCCCGATGTGCCTGCTGACCGCCGAGCGTGCGGGCGAGGCTGCGCGTCTCGGCGACCGCCTGCTCCATGCGTTGCAGCAGGTCGCGCCACTGCTTCGGGTCCTTCACCTGCCGCGCGGACCGGCGTGGATTCATCCGCGCGCTCTCCTGCACCTGCCGCACCAGAGCCCATGCGTGGTCGATCTCGCCGTCGAGGCCACGGCTGCGCTCGACCCACCCCGTGACATCCGCTTCCTGGCAACCCTCGCCCAGCCCGCCGGCGATGTCGACGAGGAGCAGGCCGATGCCGTTGTCGATGCGGTCCATCGCCTCGGCAGCGGTACGACGACGCAGCGGGGGCCACACGATCACGTTGACGAGCAGCCCGACTGCGACGCCGATCCCGGTGTCGATGAGCCGCGAGATGAGCAGGACGTCGCTCTCGAACCCCGTGGTCAGGACCACAAGACCCGTGGTCGCGATGGTCGTGGCCTCGACCCCCAGCCACGGAACGGTGCCGAGCACGAGGGCGACGACCAGGAGCAGCGCGATGGATCCGGTGGTGAGGCCCAGCGCCTCCCCCACCCCGGTCGCGAGCAGCACGGCGACCACCGTGGCGGCGACCTGCTGGGCGCCCTTGGAGAAGGTGCGGTAGACCGTCGCGTGCACCACCAGCAGTGCGGCCCAGGGGGCCAGGAACGGTTGCGGCAGATCGAGCACGCTCGAGGCGATGACCCACGCGGTCACGGCCGCGAGCACGGTCTTGGCGAGCTGGAGGACGTCGTTCCACCAGACGGGGTCGCCGAGGCGACGGTCGATCCGTTGCCTCAGCGTCTTGCTCACCCGACTGACCCTAGTCAGCCCTCAGGCCAGGGAGAGGAACAGCTTCTCCATCTTCTTCACGTCCACGCCGTCGATGCCGTCGCCTGCCACGAGGCACTGCTGCAGCCCGTTCGCGACGATCGCGAAGCCGGCCCGGTCCAGCGCCTTGGACACGGCCGCGAGCTGCATGACCACGTCCTCGCACTCGCGTCCCTCCTCCAGCAGCCGCAGCACTCCGGCGAGCTGCCCCTGGGCACGCTTGATGCGGTTGATGACGGGGGCCATGTCGTTGGGATCGAGCTCCATCAGCTCGCTCCTTCGGACTTACTCGGTGCCCCGAGGGCCGCAAGCGCGGCGGTGAGCCGCTGCTGGGCGTCCGCCGCCACGCCGTCCAACGCGTCGTTGTCGGCGAGCCCCATCATCGCGTCGGGATCGAACGCCTCGACGATCGTCGTGCTCTCGTCCACGGCGCGGACGACCACGTTGCACGGCAGGACGGCGGCGATCGACGGGTCGATGCCCAGCGCCTCGTGGGCCAGTGCGGGGCGGCAGGCGCCCAGGATGACCTGCGGCTCGACGTCGACGCCGAGCTTCTCCTTCAAGGTGGCCTTGAGGTCGATCTCGGTCAGGATGCCGAATCCCTGGTCGCCCAGGGCGCTGCGCACGGCCTCGACTGCCTCGTCGTAGGGCTGGGCCAGCGTGGTGGTCAGGGTGAAGCTGGTCATCAGGCGGTCCTTTCTGAGTCTCGGGAAGGGGTCTCCTACCTCAGGTCACAAGATACCCCCGGGGGTGTCGTTTTGCCATCGACATGCATACCCCCTAGGGTATTTCAGGACTGCTCGACCACCCACATGGAGAGGACAGACATGACTCACCAGACACTCGAGATCTCACTCGAGGACTACGCCACCGAGCGCGCGTCCGGAACGACCATCGACGTCCGCGAGCGGGCCGAGTACGCCGAGGCGCACGTGCCGGGTGCCACCCTGGTTCCGATGGGCCAGCTCTCCTCGCGACTCGACGAGATCGACCGCACCTCGCGGGTCCACGTGATCTGCGCCTCGGGCAACCGCTCCAAGGCGATGACCGACCTCCTGGTCGCTGCAGGGTTCGACGCCGCCTCGGTCTCCGGAGGCACTCGAGCCTGGATCAGCTCCGGCCGTGCCGTGGAGGTGGGTCTGTGATGTCGTCGCTCACCGTCATCCCGATCGAGACGCCGACGCTCGGCGACCGCACCTACCTCGTGCACGACGGCGAGGTCGCCTTCGTGGTCGACCCGCAGCGCGACATCGACCGGGTCCTCACGCAGCTCGAGGAGCAGGGCGTACGCCTCACCCACGTCTTCGAGACCCACATCCACAACGACTACCTCACCGGCGGTCTCGCCCTCGCGGAGCGCACCGGTGCGCACTACCTCGTCAACGGCGAGGACGAGGTGTCCTTCTCCCGCACCCCCGTCGCGGACGGACAGGTCGTCGAGGTCGGGGACCGGATGCGCGTCACTGCGCTCGCCACCCCCGGCCACACGTTCACGCACCTCTCCTATGCCCTGACCGACACCGGCGAGGGGCTCGACCACGCCGTCGGCGTGTTCTCCGGGGGGTCGCTGCTGTACGGCGCCACCGGGCGCCCGGACCTGCTCGGGTCGGATCACACCCACGACCTGGTCCACCACCAACACGCCTCGGCCCACCGGCTGGCCACGTTGCTGCCCGACGACGCCGAGGTCTACCCCACGCACGGGTTCGGCTCCTTCTGCTCCGCCACCCAGTCCGAGTCGACCTCGTCGACCATCGGGCAGGAGAAGCAGCAGAACCCTGTGCTGACGCAGGACGAGGAGACGTACGTCGAGGAGCTGCTCGCCGGCCTGGGCCCCTGGCCCGCCTACTACGCGCACATGGCTCCGGCCAACGCGGCCGGCCCCTCCGAGCCCGACCTCTCCCTCCCGTCGGTCGCCGACGCGGACGAGCTGCGTCGGCGCATCGAAGCCGGCGAGTGGGTCGTGGACCTGCGCAGCCGCACCGCGTTCGCCGCCGGGCACGCGCCCGGCACGCTCAACTTCGGCCTGGACGGCGGCTTCGCGACCTACCTCGGCTGGCTGGTCGCGTGGGGCACTCCGATCACGCTGCTCGGAGCGAGCGCCGAGGAGGTCACCGAGGCGCAGCGCGAGCTGGTCCGCATCGGCATCGACCGCCCGGCAGCGCACGCGACCGGGACCCCGGCGGACTGGAGCGACCGCGAGCTGAGCTCGTTCCCGACGGCGACGTTCGCCGACCTGACCCAGGTGCGCCACCACCGCGAGGTGGTCGTCCTGGACGTGCGGCGCGCCGACGAGCACGAGCTGGCCCGCATCGACGGTGCCGTCAACATCCCGCTCCACGAGCTGTGGGGATCACTGGCCGAGGTGCCCGCGGGTGAGGTGTGGGTGCACTGTGCCGGTGGCTATCGCGCTTCCGTCGCCGCCTCCATGCTGGACGCCGCCGGACGCTCGCTGGTCGCCATCGACGACTCCTTCGACAACGCCGAGAAGGCCGGCCTCCACCTGGTCGGGCCCGAGGCGTGAGCCTCGTCCTGGCCCTCGTCGCCGGCGCGTTCATCGGGCTCAGCCTGGGCGCGCTCGGCGGCGGCGGGTCGATCCTCGCCGTCCCGGTGCTGGTCTATGCCCTCGAGCAGAGCCCGGCCCAGGCCACCACCGGGTCGCTGGTGGTGGTGGGCACGACCTCCCTGGTCGGTGCGGTCACGGCATACGCCGCGGGCAACGTGCTGCTGGCTCGCGGCATCTCCTTCGGCGTCGTCGCCATCGGTGGCGCCGTGGTCGGAGCCCGCGCCTCGACGGCGGTCTCGGAGCCGGTGCTGCTCGGCGCGTTCGCGGTGCTGATGCTGGCCGTCGGCGTGCTGCTCGCCGTACGCCAGTGGCGCGGCAAGCGCTCCGCCCCCGACGCGCCCGAGGCGCGGAGCCCGGAGCTCGACGACCCGATCTTCACCTTCAGCCCCACGTTCGCCTGCCAGTGCCCGCGTGCCCTCAAGGTGCTCGTCACCGCCACGGCCGTCGGCCTGTTGACCGGATTCCTGGGCGTCGGGGGCGGCTTCCTCGTCGTGCCCGCGCTGCTGGTCGCGATGAGCCTGCCGATGCAGTTCGCGGTCGGCACCTCACTGGTCGTGATCACCGTGACCAGTGCCGCCGCCCTCGTCGTCCGCGCCGGCTCCGGCGTCGCGCCGGACTGGGGGCTCGTCATCGCCCTCACCGTCGCGGCTGCTGCCGCAGCGGTGGTCGGCGTCCGTGTCGCCAAGAGCATCGACACCCGCCGGCTCTCCGCAGCCTTCACCGGGCTCGTCCTGGTGGTCGCGGGCTACACCGCCGTGCAGGCGCTGCCCGCACTCGTCTGACCCCCGTTCTGCCCACCTTCACCACGTCTTCCGAAAAGAGAGCTCTTCCATGACGTCGACGGCCACCCGCCGCCACGCTTCCCCGCCCGCACCCCACCGCGACCCCGACCCCGACGGCCTCGGCTATCGCCCCGGTCCGCTCGGTCGACTCGGCGTGTGGGTCACCCACCACCGCCGTCTGACCGCCGGTGTGTGGCTCCTCCTCGTCGTCGGCCTCGGCGCCTTTGCACCGAAGGTCGAGGCCAACCTCTCCGGTGCCGGCTGGCAGGCCGACGGCTCGGAGTCCGTCGCCGTGCGCGAGCTCGCCACCGAGAGCTTCGGCGGCAACGCCAGCTCGGCGATCCAGGTCGTCGTGCACAGCACCGACGGCCCGGTGACCGAGGGTCCCGGGGCGGAGGTGCTCGCCGAGGCCACCGCCCTGCTCGAGGGCGAGCCCCGCATCGCCGAGGTGATCGCCCCGCAGCCGGGCGCCAGCCTCAGCCAGGACGGCGAGACTGCCGTGATCCTGGCCGGCGCAGGAGCCGACCCCAACGAGATGGTCCGGGTCGCCGACGACCTCAAGGGCGAGCTCGAGGCCCTCTCCGGTGACGGCATCGAGGTCAACCCGACCGGTGCGTCGCTGCTCTGGTCGGACTTCAACGAGGCCAACCTCGAGGCGATGCTGAAGTCGGAGATGATCTCCTGGCCGGTGACGCTGGCCATCCTCGTGCTCGCGTTCGGCGCCCTCGTGGCCGCCGGCCTCCCCCTCATCCTGACCCTGGCCGGACTGGTCGCCTCGGCCGGATCGCTCGTGCTCATCAACGAGCTCGTGCCGGTCTCGATCTGGGCGATGAACTTCGCGATGATGTTCGCCCTGGCGCTGGGGATCGACTACGCGCTGTTCCTCGTCGTGCGTTTCCGGGCTGCCCGGATGGGGCACCACGAGACACCACGCCAGGCCATCGCCGAGACCATGGACACCGCCGGCAAGGCGGTCCTCCTCTCCGGCATCACCGTGCTCGTCTCCCTGTCGGCCGTCATGATCGTGCCGTCACCGTCGTTCCGTTCGATGGCGGGCGGCATCATGCTGGCGGTCGTCTTCGTCCTCGCGGCGACGCTGACCCTGCTCCCGCTGGTGCTGTTCGGGCTCGACCACCGGATCAACAAGTTCGCTCTCAAGTGGGTCCACACCGGTGAGCACCGCTCGGCGAGGTTCGCGGCCTGGGGCGAGCGGCTCTGGCGTCGACCGGTCGCCTTCGGGCTGGCGTCGCTGGTCGTCCTGCTGGTCCTGGCCGCGCCGATCCTCGGGTTGAAGACGGCGATGCCCTCGATCCAGGTGCTGCCCGAGGAGGCCAGCGCCCGGGTCGGCTACGACCAGGTCAAGGACGCCTTCGGTGACGGTGCACCCGGCACCCTGCAGGTGATCACCGACCGTGCCGACGCCGACGCCGTGACCCGGGTGCTGGGCGACGACTCAGGCATCGCGGGGGCGATGCCCGCCCAGCCCGCGACCGACGACACCGACCTCGTCCTGATCCAGGCGGTGCCGACCGTGGACCCGTCCGACCCGGAGCTGGTGGACACCGTCGAGCGACTGCGCTCGGACCTGCCCGCCTCCGCCCTCGTCGGGGGGGCCGCCGTGGAGAACATCGACCTCAAGTCCCAGCTCGACGAATCCACCCCGCTCGTCATCGGTGTCGTGCTGGCACTGGGCTTCCTGCTCCTGCTCATCGCCCTCCAGGCCCCGTTGATCTCGCTCCTCGGCACGCTGGCCAGCCTGCTGTCGACGGCCGCGGCCTTCGGCGTCGCCCGGCTGGTCTTCCAGGACGGGCACGGGGCGGGACTGCTGGGCTTCGAGCCGCAGGGCTTCCTCGACGCCTGGGCGCCGGTGTTCTTCTTCGCGATGATCTTCGCCATCGCCATGGACTACACGGTGTTCCTGCTCGCCTCCGCCAAGGAGCACTACGAGCGCTCCGGTGACCCGAAGGAGGCGATGGTCGGCTCGCTGGCCCACTCCGGCAGGGTGATCTTCGCCGCCGGCGCGGTGATGGTCGCGGTGTTCTTCACCTTCGCGCTGTCCGGACCGCTGCCACCCAAGGAGATGGGCATCGTGCTCGGCGTCGCCGTGCTGCTCGACGCCTTCCTCGTCCGCCTCGTGCTGCTGCCGGTGATGCTCCGGCTCACCGGTCGGGCAGCCTGGTGGACACCGCGCTGGCTGACCCGGGTGCTGCCGACGATCACCTTCTCGCACGGCTGAGCCACCACACCTCCACCCACACACCACACCCTCCACCCCACACAGAACGGAGCACCCACCATGTGCCGAGCAGTCCGATGCAAGACCTGCGGCAAGACCACCTGGGCCGGCTGCGGCCAGCACATCGGCCAGGTCAAGGCCGGCGTCCCCGCCCGTGACTGGTGCAACGGCCAGCACTCCCCGGCCGAGAAGGCCGCGGCCGGCACCGGCGGCGGCTTCCTGTCCAAGCTGTTCGGCCGCTGACCCTCCGGCTCAGCCGGCCTGGGCGTCGATGAGGGCGATGAACTCGTCGGCCATGTCCAGCTGGCGCACGAGTGCCGCCCGGCGCTCGTGCGCCTCGGCGCGGATCGCGTCCAGCCGTCTGCGTACGGCGACGCGGTCCGCCGCCGTGGCGCCCGGGGACTCGAGCGCCTCCAGGTCACGCATGACGGCCCGCATCTGGTCCAGGCTGAACCCGAGGGGCTTCATGCGCCGGATGACGAGGATCTTCTCCACGTCGGCGTCCGTGTAGAGCCGGAAGCCGCCCTCGGAACGCCCCGAAGGGGGCAGCAGGCCGACCTCCTCCCAGTGGCGCAGGCTGCGCAGCGAGAGGTCGGTGCGCCCGGCCACCTCACCGATGTGCATCGGTGCCCCGGGCTCGGCGTTGCCGTCCACCCACGGCCCCTTTCGTCGTCGTACGGATTCAAACTCTACCCTTACGTGAGGTTAGAGTTCCTCCCCGTGCCCCCGCCTGACTCCACCACCTCCCGCCCCGTCCTCGAGCCCACCGTCCGCAACGCCCTGCGCTCTCCGAGGATGCTGCGCACCGAGGTGCTGGCCGGGCTCGTGGTGGCGCTCGCGCTGATCCCCGAGGCGATCTCCTTCTCGATCATCGCGGGGGTCGACCCCCGGATCGGCCTCTTCGCGTCCTTCACGATGGCGGTCTCCATCGCCTTCCTGGGCGGCCGGCCGGCGATGATCTCGGCCGCGACCGGCGCCATCGCGCTGGTCATCGCGCCCGTCATGCGCGACTACGGGTACGACTACCTGATCGCCACCGTCCTGCTCGGCGGCGTCCTCCAGGTGGCCCTGGGCCTCGGCGGGGTCGCGAGGTTGATGCGCTTCATCCCACGCTCGGTCATGGTGGGCTTCGTCAACGCACTGGCGATCTTGATCTTCCTGGCCCAGGTGCCCTACATGGTCGACGTGCCGTTCCTCGTCTATCCGATGATCGCGGTCGGCCTGGCCGTCATGGTCGGCCTCCCCCGGATCACCAAGGTCGTTCCCGCGCCGCTGGTCGCGATCGTGGCCCTCACTGCGTTCACTGTCCTGGCCGCGCTCACCGTCCCCAACGTCGGCGACGAGGGCGAGCTCCCCGACAGCCTTCCCGCACTCTTCTTCCCGGACGTGCCGTGGACCCTGGAGACCCTCCGGATCATCGCTCCGTTCGCGCTGGCCATGGCCCTCGTCGGGCTGCTCGAGTCGCTGCTCACGGCGAAGCTCGTCGACGACATCACCGACACCCACTCGGCGAAGACCCGCGAGGCGTGGGGCCAGGGCGGCGCCAACATCATCACCGGGTTCTTCGGCGGCATGGGCGGCTGCGCGATGATCGGTCAGACGATGATCAACGTCAAGGCCTCCGGTGCCCGCACCCGCATCTCCACGTTCCTCGCCGGCGTCTTCCTGCTCATCCTGGTCGTCGGCTTCGGCGACGTCGTGGCCGTCATCCCGATGGCCGCGCTGGTCGCGGTGATGATCATGGTCGCCGTCGGCACCTTCGACTGGCACTCCGTCCGGCCCGCGACCCTGCGCCGGATGCCCAAGTCCGAGACCTTCGTGATGGCCTCCACGGTCGTCGTCACGGTGTCCAGCCACAACCTCGCCATCGGGGTCGGCGTCGGGGTCCTGGTCGCCATGACCCTCTTCGCGCGTCGGGTCGCGCACCTCACCGAGACCCACCGTGAGCTCGTCGACAACCGCGACGGCACCTCGTCGGCGGTCTACCGGGTCACCGGTGAGCTGTTCTTCGCCTCCAGCAACGACCTCTACACCCAGTTCGAGTACGCCGACGACCCCGACCACGTCGTCATCGACCTCTCGGCCTCCCACGTGTGGGACGCCTCGACGGTGGCCTCGCTCGACGCCATCACGACCAAGTACGCGCGCAAGGGCAAGACCGTCGAGATCATCGGCCTCAACCCTGCCAGCGCCGAGCGCCACGAGCGGCTCAGCGGCTCGCTTCCCGCGCACTGAGCCCTGCTCGCACGGGGCCCTGCTCCTCAGGCGTGGTAGGCCGCCGGATGGGTACGCGGGCTGGCGAGCAGCACGGGGCACGTCGCCTCGCGCAGCACCGCGCGAGCCACCGGGCCGATGTGCGAGCCGATCGGGAGCAGCGGGTCGTGCCGACCGATCACCAGCAGCTGGGCGCCCTGCGCGGCCTCGAGGATCGCCTCGATCGCCCGGCCGGGGTGGACCACCACCTCCGCCTCGAGCGCCACGGCGGTGTCGCCCAGGTCGTCGAGGGCGGCGCGCACCTCGGCACGTGAGCGCTCGGTCCACCGCTGGTGCTCGTGCGCGTCGACGACCATCCCCTCGTGCACGGGCAGAGCCCACGCGTGCACCACCCGGAGGGCGGCACCCCGCGCGCGAGCCTCGGCGACGGCGGCGGCGAGAACCTCCGCCGAGCGCTCGGGGACGTCGACTGCGGCCACGACGACCGGGTCCGCCGTGGGACGGGTCCAGCCGCTGGGCACCGCCACGACGGGGACCGGCAGGCGTGCTGCGACTCCGCCGGCCACGGTGCGGTTGACGATGCGGGCCAGGCGGGAGAGGTGGCGGTGCTCGAGGACGACCATCCGGGCGGTCCGGCCCACCTGCACCAGCTCGTGCACCGGCGTGCCCCGCCGGAGCTCGTGCGTCACCGGCACCGCCCCGTCCACGAGCTCGTCGGCGCGCTTGGCCGCAAGTGTGAGGACCTCGCGCCCCCAGGCGTCGACATCCACCGAGGTCAACAGCATCGTCTCGGGTCCCACGGCCATCGCGTGCACGGCGTGGACGAGGTGCAGCCCGCAGCCGACGCGCAGGGCCTCCTCGACGGCGAACTCCAGCGCCGAGTCGAGCTCCTCGGGGCCGACCCCGACGACGATCGGGGGTCCGTTGGTGGTGGGCACTTCGGTCATGACGTCCTCCTTGACTGGTCCGGCGCGACTGGTCCGGCACCTCCACTCTCCGCCGACCTCCCGCCCGGACGAAGGGCCCTTGGGCCTGTCAGGGGGCGGCAAAGGGCCCTGCTCCGGCGGCGCCCAACGGAGAAGGATGGAGGTGAACCCAAGGAGGTCGCCATGCGTGCGCTGCGGTTGATGGAGTGGAAGAGCGAGCCGGTGCTCGAGGACGTCCCGGTGCCCGAGCCGGGACCGGGTGAGGTGTTGGTGCAGGTGGGGGCGTCCGGGGCGTGCCACTCCGATCTGCACCTGATGCACGAGTTCGAGGCAGGCGCGGTCCCCTGGGACCCGCCGTTCACGCTCGGTCACGAGAACGCCGGCTGGATCCACACCCTCGGCGACGGCGTGACCGGGCTAACGGTCGGCGATGCGGTGGCGGTCGTGGGCGCCTGGGGCTGCGGCACGTGCGAGCGCTGCATCGAGGGGCTGGAGACCTGTTGCGAGCGTCCCGACCTCGCTCCGGTGCCGGGCGGTGGCGGCGGACTCGGCCTCGATGGCGGCATGGCGGACTTCCTGCTCGTGCCGTCCGCACGCCACCTGGTGCCGATCCCCGACGGCCTCGACCTCGTGGATGCGGCACCGCTCACCGATGCCGCGCTCACCCCCTACCACGCCGTACGCCGCTCACTGGACAAGCTGCCTCCCGACAGCACCGCGGTCGTGATCGGCGTGGGCGGGCTCGGCCACCTCGGGGTCCAGGTGCTCAAGGCCATCACCGCGGCCCGGATCATCGCCGTCGACGGACGCGAGAGTGCCCGCGCCACCGCCACCGAGCTCGGCGCCGATCTCGTGCTGGACCCGGGCCCGGACACGGCGACCCGCATCCGGGAGGCGACCGGGGGGCGGGGTGCCGACGTGGTGCTGGACTTCGTCGGCTCCGACGAGACGCTGGCCACGTCGGCCGCGTGCGTGCGACAGATGGGTGACATCACCATCGTCGGGATCGCCGGCGGCACGCTGCCCGTCTCCTTCTTCGGTATCCCCTACGAGGTCAGCGTCCAGACCACCTACTGGGGCAACCGGCGCGAGCTCGTCGCAGTCCTCGACCTCGCCAGCCGGGGCCTGCTGCACGCCGTGACCACGATCTACCCGCTCGAGGAGGCGGTGGCCGCCTACGACGACCTGGCCCACGGCCGGGTCACGGGCCGGGCGGTGATCGTGCCCAACGACGCGTTCACGGGCTGAGGGTCTACGTTGGGCCGGTGAATTCCGGGAAGAGCAGCTATGACGTCGTCGTGGTCGGCGGCGGCCACAACGCCCTGGTCAGTGCCGCCTACCTCGCCCGGGCCGGCCTCTCGGTCCTCGTGCTCGAGCGCCTGGGCCACACCGGCGGCGCCGCCGTGTCGATCGAGCCGTTCGCCGGGCAGCCGGCCCGGCTCTCGCGCTACTCCTACCTGGTCAGCCTGATGCCGGAGCAGCTGATGGCCGACCTGGGCCTCGACGTCCGCCTCGCCTCGCGCACCACGGCGTCGTACACCCCCTGGACGCGGGGCGAGCGCTCAGGCGGCCTGCTGGTCGAGCGGCCGGAGGCCGAGGCGACCCGCGCCTCGTTCCGCGAGCTGACGGGCGGTGACGAGGAGTACGCCGCCTGGCAGGACTTCTACGCCGAGGTCGGCCGGCTCGCCGAGGTCGTCGCCCCCACCCTCATGCAGCCCCTCCCCCTCGAGCGGGACCTCCGGGCGCTCGCCGACGAGCGGATCTGGAACGACGTCGTGGCGCAGCCCCTCGGCCACTCGATCAGGTCGCGCTTCACCGACGACACCGTGCGCGGCGTGGTCGCCACCGACGCCCTGATCGGGACCTTCGCGTCCATGGACGACCCCTCGCTCATCCAGAACCGCTGCTTCCTCTACCACCTCATCGGCAACGGCGACGGTGAGTGGCGGGTGCCGATCGGCGGCATGGGAGCGGTCACCGACGCCCTCGCGAAGGCTGCGGTCGACGCGGGTGCCGAGATCCTCACCGGGGCAGGCGTCAGCGCCATCGCCCCCGGCACCGACGGCGCCGAGGTCTCGTGGCACGACAGCACCGGCGAGCACTCGGTCACCGCGAAGCGCGTCCTGGCCGGCGTGGCTCCGTGGGTGCTGCGGATCCTGCTCGGCGAGGGCGAGGACACCGAGCACAAGCCGGCCGGCTCGCAGCTCAAGATCAACTTCCTGCTCGACCGGCTGCCGGCACTCAGGTCCGGCGCCGACCCTGCCGTCGCCTTCGCGGGCACCCTCCACCTCGCCGAGGACTACACCCAGCTCGAGCAGGCGTACGCCGCTGCTGCCGGCGGCTCGGTGCCCGACCCGATGCCGGGCGAGGTCTACTGCCACA
Source organism: uncultured Actinomycetota bacterium (assembly GCA_963726515.1). Classification (GTDB taxonomy): domain Bacteria; phylum Actinomycetota; class Actinomycetes; order Propionibacteriales; family Nocardioidaceae; genus Nocardioides. Next base: position 622 of record CAVSCW010000037.1, on the reverse strand, counting down.
GCCTCAGCGATCCCTCCATCCTGGGCGACCGGGCGGGCTCGGCCCACACGCTGACCTACTTCGGCCTGCACACCCCCGCCGGGATCTTCGACGCCGACCCGTCCGCGCGCGACGTGGCCGTCCAGCGCGCCCTGGCCTCGCTCGACGCGGTGCTCGCCGAGCCGATCGCGGACTGCCTCGCCACCGACGCCGACGGCCAGCCGTGCATCGAGGCGAAGATCCCCCAGGACATCGAGCGGGACCTCGCGATGCCCGGCGGCCACATCTTCCACGGCGACCTCGAGTGGCCCTGGGCGTCCAACCGGGCCCGCCTCGACACTCCCGCCCAGCAGTGGGGCGTGCAGACCGAGCACGACGCCGTGCTGCTCTGCGGCTCGGGTGCGCGCCGGGGCGGCGCGGTCTCCGGGCTGGGCGGGCACAACGCCGCCCAGGCGGTCCTCGCCGATCTCTGACCGGTGCGCGACTGCGCAGACGAGCGGGGTGGTCACCGTGTGGGCATGCCGTAGCCAGGGGACCTGAGCGTCGATCGTCTTCGACACCCACCTGGTCCCCGGCCACTCCACGGTGAGTTCAAGCGACATGGTCGGGCGAGCGCAGCTGCCCTCAACGCGGTAGAAGCGTG
>CAVSCW010000036.1:0-42467 GCA_963726515.1 uncultured Actinomycetota bacterium | reverse complement strand
CCCTCATCTGCTGTGGAGAACCTCGCCCGTCGTCGTACCTGTGGACAGACCCTAGCCCGAACAGGTGTTCGACGGCAGGTCCGGGCACGGCGTGTCGCGACCGGGTCGGAGAAGTCTCAGGCGGACGGTCGCGTCAGTCGTCCCGCGACCACGACGGTCCCGGCCAGCAGCGCCGCGAAGGCCGCAAGAGCTGGATAGCCCAGCACTCCCACGATCACTCCGGCCAGCGCGCCTCCGCCCGCCGCGGTGAGCGCCATGGCCATGTCGGAGGTGCCCTGCACGTCGGTGCGGGCCGCGATCGGAGTGCGGTCGGCGATCACCGTCGAGGCGGCCACCGTGGCGCACGACCACCCCAGGCCCAGCAGGAAGAGGCCGGCGAAGATCTGCCACGACGACCCCTCCGGCGAGAGCCCGCACAGGGCGAGCGACACGAGCAGCACGAGTCCCCCGGTCACCAGGACGGAGCTGCGCCCGAACCGGTCGGCGGCCCATCCGACGAGCGGCGAGAAGGCGAACATGCCCAGCACATGGATCGAGATGACGAACCCGATGACCTCCAGGTGCGCACCGCCGTGCTCCATGTGGAGCGGCGTCATGATCATCACGGTCACCATCGCGGCATGGGCGCACGCCATCGCCACGACCGCGGCCCCGACCGCCGGCACGTCTCGGACGACGGTGACGAAGCGACCCCACGATCGGCCGCGGGTCTCCGGACCGGTGCTCGGTGTGATCCCGGCGGTCTGCTGGGCGAGCAGCAGGGGGTCGGGACGCAGACGCAGCCAGACCCATCCGGCCGCCACGACGAGCACGACCGAGCCGATCGCGAATCCGCCCGTCAGCTCGGGGATGCCCAGCGACCGGGCGGTCGCGCCGCCGACTCCGGTGAGGTTGGGGCCGGCGACCGCGCCGATCGTCGTGGCCCACACCACGACCGACAGCGCGCGTGCGCGGTGCTCCTCGGTGGCGAGGTCGGCCGCGGCATAGCGCGACGCGCTGTTGACCGCCGTCGTGGCACCCAGCAGCAGCGCGCCGGTGAGCAGCACGAGCATCGAGTCGACCACGCCGGCGACCACGGCGAGCATCGCTCCGGTGGCGCCCATGAGGTAGCCCATGACGATGCCGACGCGGCGGCCCCTCCGACGCATCACCCGGGCCAGGGCGTACGCCGCCGCAGCCGTGCCGAGCACCTGGAAGGTCTGCGCCAGCCCGGCCAGTGTCTCGCTCCCGGAGATGTCGCGAGCCAGCAGCGATGCCGTCGCCACCCCGATCGTGACGCCCACCGCGCCGATGGCCTGGGAGACCACCAGGGTGCGGACGGTGTGGCGCTGGGCCGCCTCGAGGTCGACGTCTGCGGGCGCGCGGAGGCTCACTTCTCGGTGTCCGGGAGCTCGAGCTGACGCCACACCGCGGCCCACACCTGCTTGGGCGGGACACCCGCGTCCAGCGCCTCCCGCGTGGTGCGGCCGTCGAGGTCGCGCACGACGGTCAGCTCGGCCCAGGAACGCGAGTAGGCGCGTCCCAACGCGTGGTCGAGGCGGGCCCAGAACTCGGTGTGCCTCATCCGGCCCCCACGTCGTGCAGGTGGTGGACGACGTCGTGGAGGTGATAGCTCCCGAGCGTCTCGACGGTGAACTCGTCGCCGTTGGATCTCAGGCCACGCCGGCCACGCATGTCGTCGGTGACCGTGGCGTACACGCCCGCGACCGTCCCGGCCGCCTCGACCAGCTGGACTGCCACCGTGGCGGCGTCCTGGCTGCCGTAGTCGCGCTCGATCGCGGTCGCGTCCTGGTCCCAGTTGGCGAAGGTGGGCTCGTCCTCGTCGAGCATCAGTCGCACCCGCTGGGCGAAGAGCTCGTGCACGTCGCGGACGTGGCAGGCGTACTCCAGCGGCGACCACACACCGGGCTGCGGCCGGACGGCCACGTCGGCGCCCGAGAGCACGCCGGACCACGTCCGGGCGGTCTCGTGGAAGATCCCCGGCAGGTCGGCCAGCGACTGGGCCGAGGAGTCGAAGCCGCAGTCCGGGCAGGGACGGTCCAGGACCCAGGTCCAGTCCTTGGTGTCGGGCACGGTTCCCTCGGGTGCAGAGCTCATGCCCGACATCCAACCAGCCCCACGACGGAGGACAATGCGGGGAATGGACATCCGTCGTGCACTTCCCGCCGACCTGCCCGCAGTGGCCGGGATCTACGGACGCGAGGCCCGCGAGGGACACGCCACCTTCGACCTCGAGCCGCGGGCGATGCAGCTCTGGGAGGAGCGCCTGGCAGCAGACGGATCTGGCGAGCACTTCCTCGTCGCCGAGCACGAGGGCGAGGTGGCCGGCTATGCCACCTCGGCGCCGTTCCGGCCCAAGCCGGCCTACCTGCACACCCGGGAGAGCACGGTCTACGTCGCTCCCGGCCACCAGGGGCGCGGCACCGGCCGGGCACTGTACGACGACCTGCTGGGCCGTCTGCTCGCCGACGGGGTGCACCTCGTGGTGGCCGCCGTCGCCCTCCCCAACCCCGGCAGCCTGGCCCTGCACCGGGCCTGCGGCTTCGTGGAGGTCGGCACCATGACGCAGGTCGGGCACAAGTTCGACCGGTGGATCGACGTGACCTGGCTGCAGCGAGTGCTGGACTGAGCCGGTCGGCCTCCGATCAGGCCAGGCCGAGGTCGCGCGTGGAGACCTCGCGCATCTCGACCTTGCGCACCTTGCCCGTCACGGTCATCGGGAACTCCTCGACCACCATGACGTAGCGCGGGATCTTGTAGTGCGCGAGCCTGCCAGAGGCGAAGGCGCGCACACCGTCGGCGTCCAGGGGGACGGTCCCGGAGCGCATCCGCAGCCACGCGCACAGCTCCTCGCCGTACTTCGCGTCGGGGACGCCGACGACCTGCACGTCCTCGATGTCGGGGTGGGTGTAGAGGAACTCCTCGATCTCGCGCGGATAGATGTTCTCCCCGCCGCGGATGACCATGTCCTTGATCCGGCCGGTGATCCGCAGGTAGCCGTCGTCGTCCATCACGCCGAGGTCCCCGGTGTGCATCCAGCCGTCGGCGTCGATCGCCTCGCGCGTCTTGTCCTCGCCCTCCGGATCGTGCAGGGGCCAGTAGCCGAGCATCACCGAGTAGCCGCGGGTGCAGAACTCCCCCGCCTCGCCGCGCGGCAGCGTCTCACCGGACACCGGGTCGACGATCTTGACCTCGAGGTGCGGGCCCACCCGCCCGACGGTGCCGACCTTGCGCTCGAGCGAGTCGTCGGTGCGCGTCTGGGTCGAGACCGGCGACGTCTCGGTCATGCCGTAGGCGATGGTCATCTCCTCGATGCCGCTGTCGATGAGCTTCTTCATCATCTCCTCCGGACACGGCGAGCCGGCCATGATGCCCGTGCGGACGCTCGTCAGGTCGTACGACGACAGGTCCGGCAGCGCCCACTCCGCGATGAACATCGTGGGCACGCCGTACAGCGACGTGCACCTCTCGTCGGAGACCGCGCGCAAGGTCAGCCCGGGGTCGAAGCCCGGTGCCGGGATGACCATGGTGGCGCCGTGGCTGGTGCACGCGAGGTTGCCCATCACCATCCCGAAGCAGTGGTAGAACGGCACCGGGATGCAGACCCGATCCTCCTCCGTGTAGGCGCACGTCTCGCCGACGAGGTAGCCGTTGTTGAGGATGTTGCGGTGACTCAGGGTGGCGCCCTTGGGGAATCCGGTGGTGCCCGAGGTGTACTGGATGTTGATCGGATCATCCGGCTGCAAGGACGCCGAGCGCTCCCGCAGGTCGTCGGGGGTGACGCCCTCACCGTCAGCCAGCAACCCGGCCCAGCTCGTCTCGTCGTCGAGGTGGACCACCCGCTCCAGGGACGTGTTCTGCGCGGCCGTCTCCTCGATCATGCCGCGGTAGTCGCTCGTCCTGAACGACGTCGCGCTCACCAGCAGCTTCATGCCGCTCTGGTTGACGACGTAGGAGAACTCGTGGGTGCGGTAGGACGGGTTCACGTTGACCAGGACGGCGCCCACCCGTGCGGTCGCGAGCTGCACGATCGTCCACTCGGCGCTGTTCGGTCCCCAGATGCCGACCCGGTCCCCCGCCCGGATCCCGGCGCCGATCAGGCCGCGCGCGAGGGCATCGACGTCGCGGTCGAGCTCGGCCCACGTCCAGCGACGACCGCTGGCACACTCGACGAGCGCGTCGCGGTCGGCGTACGACGCCACGGTGCGCGCGAGGTTGGCGCCGATCGTCTCCTCCAGCAGCGCCGGAGTGCTCACGCCCCGGGCGTAGGAGTTCGTGCCTGCGTCCATACCTGAGTCCGTGCCTGAGTCCATGCCCGGCAACCTACGACGCAGGCAGGTCTCTCGCCAGAGGTGGTCCTGACCGGGTCAGCGACCACCGGTCGGAACCCGGTGCACCCGCTGGCCGGTCCAGGGCCGCCACGCCCTCCGAGCCCTCAGGTCAGCAGCAGCTTGTCGAGCCGGCGGCGCACGACGACCAGCCCGATCAGGCCCATCACGACCAGGTAGACGACCGACACGGCCGACTCCCACGTGACGAAGCCGGTGGTGAGCTCGCGGCACAGCACGACGCCGCGGTAGAGCGGGGTGGCCTCCACGATCCACCGCAGCAGGCCGTCGCCGAAGGCCTCGATCGGGAAGAACGTCGCCGAGAACAAGAACAGTGGCATCTGGGCCAGCGTGATCTTGTCGAAGTCCTGCCAGCTCTTCATCCAGGTCGTCAGCGCCATGCAGACGGCCGAGAAGGCGAAGGCGATCAGGACGGCCGCGGGCAGCGCGAGCAGCGCCCACCACGAGTCGATCAGGCCCATCGCGAGCATGACCACGAGGAAGGCGGCCGAGTAGACCGAGCCGCGCAGCAGACCCCACGTGATCTCTCCGCGGGCGATGTCGCCGGTGGTGAGCGGGGTGGCGAGCATCTGGTCGTAGAGCTTCTCGTACTTGAGCTTGAAGAACACGTTGAAGGTCGAGTCGAGCAGCGCGCCGTTGAAGGCCGAGGTGGCGAGCATCGCCGGTGCCACGAAGGCGGCGTAGCCGATCGCCTCGCCGTGGAACTCGAAGGTGTCGATCAGCTGACCGACGCCGATGCCGATCGAGAAGAGGTAGAGGAGGGGCTCGAGGAAGCCGGTGAGGAACAGCTTCCAGGCCGACTTGTAGACGATGAAGTTGCGCAGCACGAGCAGTCGGGCGGCGGCGTATGCCGTCGGAGGTGCGGGAATCTGGGCCACGAGGGACACGTCAGACCTCCAGCCGCTTGTCGAGGCCGGTGACGGCCCAACGCCACCCCAGGCCGCAGAGGGCACCGAGGACGACGACGTGCACCAGCACGAGCGTCCAGTCGACGGTGTCCAGGCAGAACATCCGCGACAGCGAGACCCCGTGCCACAGCGGGGTGAGGCGCGCGACCCACTCGAGCACCGGGCCGAGGTTGGTGACCGGGAAGAACGCGCCCGAGAAGAGGGTCAGCGGCAGCACGCCGAGCCGGAACAGCAGGCCGAAGCCCTCCTCGGACCTGAGCCGTGCGGAGTAGCCGAAGACCAGCGTCGCGAAGGCCATCCCGACCAGCACCTGCGAGAGCCAGGCCAGGATCGGCCCCCACCACGTGGCGAAGACTCCGAAGGGTGTCAGCACGAGCATGAAGACCGCGCACGCCGAAGCGACGCGGAAGAGCACGAAGCACAGGTACGCGTTGACCAGGTCGCGCACCGCGAGCGGCGTGGCGAGCTGGGCGAAGAAGGTCTTGTGCCACTTGATGGCGCCCATGACGGGGTACGTCGTCTCGCTGACCGCCAGGGTCATCGCGTGCGCCGCGACCAGCCCCGGCACGACGAACGCGAGGTAGGACGTGGCGCCCTCGAGCCGATCGGGGTCGGCCTCGATGAACCCGCCGAGCAGGACGCCCATCGCGACGACGTAGAACAACGGGGTCGCGAACGAGTTGACCACTCCCCCGCGCCAGGTGCGCTTGTAGACGGTCAGCCAGTAGTCGTACTGCCGGGCCACGCCCTCGCGGACCGAGAGCGCACCGGCACTCCGGCTGGTGGGGCCGGCGGTCGCCGGTGTCGTGTCGGTGGCCATCAGTCCGCCAGGCTCCGTCCGGTGAGGCGGAGGAAGACGTCCTCCAGGGTGGAACGGCGTACGAGCGTGGCGATCGGGTGCAACCCGCGCTCCAGCACCGCGGTGACGACCTCCTCGCCGTGGTCGCTGTAGACGAGCAGCCGGTCGGGCAGCACCTCGACGCGCTCGCCGAGGTCGGCGACCTTCTCGGCCAGGGCGTCGTGCTCCCCGACGCCGAAGCGCAGCTCGGCCACCTCACGGGTCGAGTGGGCATCGATGAGCTCACGCGGCGAGCCCTCGGCGGCGATCAGGCCCTTGTCCATCACCACGAGCCGGTCGCAGAGCTGCTCGGCCTCGTCCATGTAGTGGGTGGTGATGACCAGGGTCACGCCGGCCTGCTTGAGACGGAACAGCTGGTCCCACAGGACGTGGCGCGCCTGAGGATCGAGGCCGGTGGTCGGCTCGTCGAGCAGCAGCACCTCGGGATTGTTGATCAGGCTGCGGGCGATGGTGAGGCGACGCTTCATCCCGCCGGAGAGGTCCTCGACCTTGGACCTGGCCTTCTCGGTGATCTGGGCGAACTCGAGGAGCTCGTGGGCGCGCTGACGGCAGGTGGCGCGGTCGATGCCGAAGTAGCGGCCGTAGATGTAGAGGTTGTCGAAGACGTTGAGCTCGTTGTCGAGCGTGTCCTCCTGGGGGCAGACGCCCAGGCGTCCGCGGATGGCCGGGCCGTCGGTGGCCGGGTCCATGCCGAGGATCCGCAGCTCGCCCGAGGTCACCGGGCTCACCGAGGCGATCATCCGCATGGTGCTGGACTTGCCGGCGCCGTTGGGGCCGAGGAAGCCGAAGGCCTCGCCCTTGCGCACCTCGACGTCGATGCCCTTCACTGCTTCGAAGTCCCCGAAGGACTTGCGCAGTCCCCGGGCCGAGATCATGGATTCCGTCACGGTGCCTGACCCTAGATCAGGCCCGGCCATCTCGGTCACCATCACTCGCCCACCGGCCTGGGGCCCCACTGCTGCGCGAGGCGGTCGTGGTCCTGACCGTGGTCGGGATCGATCTGGAACGTCCTCGACTCCGGGAACCCCCCGTCCGGCACCACCGCTGTCACGTCGATGAGCTTGATCGGAGCGACCCGGGACCGCCACACGATCTCCGCCACCGCCTCGCTCACGTCCGTGCCGTCGGTGCGGACCGCAACGTCTGCCGAGGTGGCATTCGTCGGTGACGACGAGACGTACTGCGCCTCCAGCACCGCCTCGACGCCCGGCAGCGCGGACGCCTCACGCGCGATGTCGCGCATCAGGTCCTCACAGCCGTCGCGCTCGCATCCGTCGGCATCGGACCGGTCGTCCGGCACAGGACTCCACTCCGAACCGGCCGGGCGTTCGCCCCACCGCTCGGCGTAGGTGTCGCGGTCGGCTCCGAACTGGTAGTGGTCCGACTCCCGGTAGCCGTTGGCGAGGTTGAGGTCGATGCTCAGGACGTCGAGCGGCGTGATGCCGGAGTGCCACCCTGCCTCTGCCACGGCGTCGAGGGTCCGTCGGATGTCCGTCGTGACGACGTCCTCCCCCGCGAGCGCCAGCCCGATCCTCAGATATGCCTGAGGCACCGCCCTCGTCGTGCGCCGGGTGCTGGTCACCGCCGTGACACCCGACGTCCTCTCGAGGGTGAGGACCAGCGCGGCGATCTCCGCCTCACAGTCCCCGCACCCCGTGGGGATCTTCGCCGAGCTCGGCGCCCTGTCCACGGGGTTGCTGCATGCGGCGAGGTTCATGGCCAGGCACATGACGAGGACCCCGAAGCTCCACCTCATGCGCGCCACCCTGCCAGAACGACCAGTCACCGGGTGATCACGTAGGTCTGCACGGGTCCCGACGGTCCGCTGCCGAGATAGCCGTCGGCGCGCATCCGGTCGATCTCGCCCCGGATCGAGTCGTTGCTCGACGCATCGGCCGCCGCGGCGCCGTTGGCGTAGTGGTCCAGGCCGTGGTTGTCGCCGATGTCGCTGCTGCCCTCGTCGAACTTCACGGTGATGCGGTTGGGCTGGTCGGGGTTGTCCTCCCCGTCGAGCAGCGGCACGGCATCACCGCGGTTCTCGAGGTGGATGGCCTGCGTGCTGTGCGGGAGGTGCGCGACCTGGGCGGTGGGCGAGCCGGCCGTCACCACGTGCTGGACGTTGAACTGCCGGTTGAAGTCGGGGTCGGCTGCCAGGGACGTGGAGACCATCCCGCCCTGGGAATGACCGACCAGCATGACGTCCTTGCCGCTCAGCCCGGCAGCGACCATGGCCTGCTCGATGCCTCGCCCGTAGGCGCTCTCGAGGCCGCCGATGAGCTGGTAGTTGGCCTCCATGTCACGAGCCAGGTCGCCGGACTGGGGCACGGGACTCATGTCGTCGGTGCCGGGGAGGTAGACGATGTAGCGTTCGTGGGGCTTCTCACCGACCTGCTGGATCTGGACGGCACCGTGCAGGTCGGCATCGTCGCTGGACGCATCGAGATCGTTGGTGGCAGACAGCTGCTGCATGAGCTGCTCGAGGTTGCCCGGTCGGTTGGCTCCTGCACCGCCGGTGAAGTCGGGAAGGCCGGTCACGTCGAGGTCCGTGTCGTTGCCGAGCAGGAGCGCCAGCAGCCGGGCCGCGTCGTTGGTCGTGGCCCGGTCGATCGGTCCGTCGCCCGGGTCGAGCAGCCCGAGCCCCGGCACGAGCGACTGGAGGAGCCCTCCCCCGGAGTTGATCAGGTGCTGCGCCAGCTCAGGATGGTCGTGGAGCAGCCGGCCGAGGTCGTCGGCGAGCTGCGCCTGGAGTGCCTCCTGCTCCTGCGGTGAGAGCGTCGAGTAGGAGGCGCAGCTGATCCCACCCGCAGCGAGCAGCGCCGGCAGCGCGACCGGCAGGGAGGCGAGGAGCAGCCGGCCGAGCGCGTTGTCGAGCATCTCCATGGCGTGCCTGGACAGCGAGTCGCCGGCATCGAAGGCCGCCACCACGGCTCGTACGCCGAGCGCGTCCGCCTCGATCCCGATGGCTCGCACCGTCAGCCCGTGCGTCCCGGTGGTGGCGTCGAGGACCTGGAGCTCTGCGTCGGCGAAGGATCCGGGCGAGAGGATCGCCGACTCCAGCAGCTCGCCGTTGGCCATGATCCGGGCCCCGATGCCGGCCATCTCGACGAAGTCGCCGGCCTGGCGCTCGTAGCGCTCGGCCAGCGCCAGCATCTGCTCGTAGCCGGCCCGGACGCCGTGGGAGCCGCCGGAGACCGACTCGATCGGGGGCAGGGTGCCGCTGGTCACGAGGTCACCTCCGCGGCCCGGGCCGCCAGCTCGCGGGGCAGGTCGACAGGGCTCCTGCGCTCGATCCGCACCATGTTCCAGCCGTCGCGCGTGAAGGGGGTCAGCGCTCGCCACCCGTCGTGGAACAGCACCCACTCGACGATCCCGACCCCGGGTCGGCCCCGTTCGCTGCGCCCCATGACCGCGGCGTGCAGCCGGCCGCGCGACGAGCTCTCGAGCTGCTCGTGCCAGCGGCGTACGTCGGTGTCGTCGGCGGTCTCCAGCGAGTCGAGCGATCCTCCGGCCAGTGTCATCGCGGAGTAGTCGGACGCCATCTGGTCGAGGAGCTCGAAGCGGCGGCGCTGGACGGCCTCGCCGGTGGCGAGGAGGAGGTCCCAGGGCGTCTCGATCAGGTCGGGGAGCGGGTCGGCGTAGGTGCTGGCGACGAGCGTGGCGGTGTCGACGTGGGCGGCGCGCCCGAGCTCGAGCCACCAGTCGTCGGCGGAGAGCCACGACAGCTCGAAGGTGAGGCCGTCGGCGGTGGACAGACACACGACCCAGTGGTCGAGGTTGCGGTGCCAGCTGCGGACCCGGACCTTGCCGCGCCGCCGCGCGACCAGCATCTCCAGCTCCACCGCCAGTCCGGGCGCGTGCCACACAGTGAGCACCGCGCGACCCTCCTCGGTGGGCCGGCCGTGCTCGACGAGGCCCGCGGCGACGAGGACGTCGTGGAGCTCGCTCCCGGTCTCAGACGCCCATGCGCGGTCGCCGGCAGCCGTGCGACCCGCGCCCAGCCGGTCGACGAGGCTGTCGAGGGAGCCGGTCGAGGCGACCATCTGGGCGGCCGGCGACGGCACGTCGGCGAGCTCGGCCACGCGGTCGATGGCCGCGTGGGACAGCCGCACCCGTCGAGGCGTGACCCGGCGCTGCTCGACCTCGTGGCCCCGCGCGTCCAGGAGGACCTGGATCATCGTCGGCCTCCCGGCAGCTGATCGGGCACGTCGAGCCAGTCCTTGTGGCCCTCGGGCGGGGGCTGGAAGGCGCTGAGCATCTCGTCGACGGGGTCGGGGGTCACCCTCTTGAGGAGATCGATGGCCCTGCTTGCCAGGTCGGCGAGGCGCGACCTGGCGCCTTCGATGAGCCCCCGGACACGCTGGGCGATCTCGCGGATGAGGTCCTTGAGCCGGTCGACCTCGTCGGCGTGGTGACGCAGGGCCTGTGCGGCGTCGTCGTGCTCGTCGGCCGTCGCGCGGAGGGCCACCGCCCGCTCAGCCATCCGCTCACGCATCGCCTGCGCGGCCCTCCCCTGCCACACGACCAGCTGGGATGACGTGACCAGCTGGTCGGCGTCGCTGCGGATCTGGGTGCCCTGATCGCTCATCTGCGTGGCCAGGCGGCGGATGACTCCGGTGTCTCCATACATCTGCGTCTCCTGGGCCGAGGGGGCTGCCGTGGCGTACGGCTCAGTTGCCCCGCCGGTGGGGTCCCCAAACCGGCTGCTCGCCTCCTGTGGAGGGCCGGACCCCGCCGGCCGCGACGCCTGCGCAAGGATGGCGACGTGCAGATCGAGGATGCCCTGCGGAGCGCCCAGGAAGCCGCCGCGCCCGAGGTGGGTCGCGGTCGGCCCGCGGAGTACATCCCCAGCCTGGCCGCGGTCGATCCGCACCAGTTCGGCATGGCGATCGCCTCCTGCGACGGCCAGGTGCACGTCGTCGGCGACGCGGACGTGCGCTTCTCGGTGCAGAGCATCAGCAAGGTCTTCACACTCGCCCTCGTCATCGCCGCCGGGGGCGAGGACATCTGGCAGCGGGTCTCGCGCGAACCCTCGGGCAACCCGTTCAACTCGCTGCTCCAGCTCGACCAGGAGGCGGGGCGTCCGCGCAACCCGTTCATCAACGCCGGGGCGTTGGTCGTCACCGATGCGCTGCACTCGCTCACCGGCGACGCGTCCGGGGCCCTCCGCGACCTGGTGCGCCGCGAGTGCGGCCGCGCCGACGTCTCCAGCGACCCCGAGGTCGCGCGCTCGGAGCTCGAGGCGGGTCACCGCAACTCGGCGCTCGCGCACCTGCTGGCCAGCTATGGCAACCTGCAGTGCTCGGTCGACGACGTCATCGCCGAGTACGTCGCCCAGTGCGCGCTCTCGATGACGTGCCGCGAGCTGGCGCTCGCCGGACTGTTCCTGGCCAGTGACGGAGTCCTGTCCGACACCACGCGACTGTTGAGCGCTCGGCAGACCAAGCGGGTGAACGCGGTGATGCTGACCTGCGGGACCTATGACTCCGCCGGCGAGTTCGCGTTCCGGGTCGGGCTGCCGGCCAAGAGCGGCGTGGGAGGCGGCATCCTCGCGGTCATCCCCGACCGCGGCGTGGCCTGCGTGTGGAGTCCTGCGCTGGGACCCTCGGGCAGCTCGGCCGCCGGGCTGGCCGCGCTGGACGCCTTCACCACCTTCTCCGACTGGACGGTCTTCTGAGCCTCCGCCTGCTCTCGCGCTCGGCGGTTGCGCTCAACGTCTCGACATCGTGAAACCCATCAGGTAGCTGCGGCTGAGGCCGTCGTCGATCTCGTCGCGAGGCCGTGCCCGTGCCAGGTCCAGTGCAGCCTCGGCCTCACGCGGGCCGGCGAGGGCGGAGTAGAGCAGGACGTAGTCGGCCAACGGACCGTCGAACCCGTCGACCTCCGCCACTGCGGCCCGGATCCGATCCGGGTCACCGGCGAGGTAGTCGGCCGACGGGCTCATCGGGAGCAGCTGGATGCCCAGGATCGCCGACGGCTCGGGCGAGAACCAGGTCGCGTAGTCACGCTTGCCGCCCCAGTTGATCCCGAACACCTGGTGCGCGAAGCCGGCCGGGACGTCCGGCTCCGTCCAGTAGGCGCGGGCAGTGGCGGCCTCGGACGAGAGCAACCACGCCGCCTGCGTGGCGAGGTCGGCGTCACCGGTGGCGTCCGCCCAGAGGGACAACCCCGCCCACGCGCTGACCGCCTCCGAGCTCGACTCCTGGTTGTTGCCGTCGGCGAAGGGGGCGGTGCCCGAGGCCCACGAGTGACCCGCGTAGACGTCGTACACCCGCAGCCGCGGCGTCATGCCGGTGTCCGAGCCGCCGGCGATGTCTGCTGCCAGCAGGTCCAGGACCGGTCGCAGGTTGTCGACCACCGACGGGTCGTGCGTGGCCAGGACCCCCGCGGCGTAGAGGAAGTAGCCGTAGTGGAAGTGGTGGTCGTTGAACTCCTCGGAGCCGAACGCCGGAGCCATCCCGACGACACCTCGCCACTCCGGGTCGTAGACGAAGCACTGCGCCGACCGCTCCTCGCAGCCTGCCGGGTCCGCCCACCGCTCGAAGGTCCGCGTGAGGGTCCCGAGCGCCGCCGCCTCGGCCTCCGCCGCCCCGACCTGCGAGGCGATGTCGAGGAGCTGCGCCTGCCGGTAGAGCCACTTGCCCCCGAAGTAGGTGTCCTCGGGGGCCTCCGGGGACCGGGCCACGTCGACCTCCACCTGGCGGGCCAGCTCGGCGCGCTCCGCCGGCTCGAGGCCCGAGAGGTCGAGCCCGGCCGTGGCCCGGTGGCGCGGCACCGACCAGGTCAGCGACGACCCGCGGCACAGGGGCAGCTCGCCGTAGACGCTGGCGAAGGTGCCCAGGTCGCAGGTGACGTCGTCGGACAGGCCGGCGAGCTGGGCCGGCATGACGACGAACGCGGTCTCCGCGGTGCCGTAGGACAGGGAGGTCGATACGTCGTCGTCGTCGACGGCGTAGGTGGTGGACGTGCCGGAGATCGGCGTGCCGAACCCGGCCAGCCCCGATGCTGTCTGGCCCTCCGGGACCGGGAAGAAGGTCGCGCTGCCGTCCTTGCCGAGCTCGATCGCGTCACCGTCCACGGTGCCGCCGCGGACGACCAGGCCGTAGGTGCCGGCCGGAGTGACCGCGCTCCAGGCGCCGTCCTGGGGGGCCCATCGCACCGACGTCGTCAACCGCTCCGGCCGACCGGCCACGTGACTGACGAAGGGTGATCCCCGCGCGAGCACCGTGCGACCGATCTCGTCGCCCGCGTCGTCGCGGCTGCTGAGCGTGACGGACGCGTCGTCGTATGCCGTGACGACCTGCTCGACTGCCTCGTCGACCCGGACACTGATGTCCTCAGGGTGGCTGCCCACGACGTTGTCGGCCGTGGTGACCACCTCGGGCAGTCCGAACCCGAAGCCGGTCGTCCCCAGGGTGAAGGCGAGCGGCAGCGGGAAGACGGGCTGCGGCTGGTCACCGAAGACGATGCCCGAGAACCAGCGATTCGTGGGCGGCGTGAGGCCGGCGGCCAGCCGGGTCGCGGGCATGGGTGCCGTCGTGCGCTGCGGCAGTGCCTCCACGAGCGGTGCGACGACCCCGGCCGGAAGCACGGACGGGGCGGGGGCGGCGTCCTGCTGCGCGGCATCCGCGCCGGCGAGCGGCGTACGTCCTCCCCCGTCGCGACACGCACTCACCGCCAGGAGGAGCCCGAGGACGAGGGCGAGGTGGAGGGCTCCGCGGCCGCTCACCGCACCCCCACGCGGTGCAGGAAGTCCATCAGGCTGTCCGTGGGGCCGGCCAGGACCCCGGAGTCGGCGAGGGTCAGGGTGACCGACACCGGGCTGCCCGGCTGGTTCAGCGAGCTGAGGCTCTCCGACCTCAGGCGCGGTACCGACAGCTCGACCGTGGTGACCGCCACTCCTTCGGAGGTCTCCACCGAGACGTCCGACACCGTCGCCGACATCCGGGTGCGCGTCGGCAGCTCGACGCGGGCCGTGCCACCGATGCGGATCCGCCCGTACTCGTCGGGCGTGAGGCGGAACTGCGCGGTGACGAACTGCGTGCCCCCCGCGGTGATCGTGGCCATGTCTCCCCCGAAGAGGAAGGTGCCCTGCTCGGCCTTCAGGTCGGTGAGGGAACCGGCCATGCGCGCCAGGAAGGTGACCCGCCCGCGCGCGCCGTCGATCAGGTAGGAGCTGGTCGCGACCGGCTCGAGGCCGTTGGACAGGTCTCGCTGCAGGTCCAGGGACGAGATCGTGAAGAGCTTCTGGCCCACCTCGACGTCGTCACCCGCCTCGACGTACTGCTCCACCACCACTCCCCCGTACTCCGAGCCGACCGTGGACCGGTCCGCGGCCACCTGGGCGTTGCTGCTGAAGGCCTGGCGGGAGCGCTGGTTGACGACGAGGGTGAGCGCGACGACCACAGCGACCACCAGGACCAGGCCGCCCCACATCCGGAGCCGGTTGCGCCATGTCATGACGGGCCTCCGTCGATCGCTGCATCCACGTGCTGGTCGAGGATCCGTCCCTGCACGTGCCGGGCGACCTGCCCGGCCGGTCGTCGTGGGGCCGGGAGAGAGACGGGCGACGGCAGGTCCACGAGACCGCCCACAGGCGCCGACCGGTGGGCCGAGCGCGCCGGACGTCCGCTGCGCCGCGACTCACCGAGTGCGACGACCATGAAGGCGCCGAGCACGAGGGCGTTCGTCACGCACCATGCGGTCCCGAGCGTGAAGCTCCCGGTCACCACGTTCTGCCAGACCCCGACCGCGCCGGTCAGGGCCAGGAAGGCGAACGTCAGGACCTGCGGCACCATGAAGTTGAACGGCGATGCGGGCCGCGTCGTGCTCCCGGTGACGTGCCACTTCTGCTCCCGCCCGATGAAGGCGTTGACGAGCGCCTTGACATAGATCGGGTAGGAGACCGCGGCGAGCATCAGCACCTCCCAGCGGAAGCTGCCCACGCTGAAGAAGGCGAGCAGCACCTGCAGGACGTAGAACCCGGCATACATCATCAGCCACTGGCCGACACCGACGGACAGGTTGACCGGGTGCAGGTCGAGGTAGATCTCCAGCGGTGGGACGAACAGCAGGGCTCCGGGAGCGATGCCCGTCAGGTAGTGGGTCGCCGTGATCGCATACATGATGCGCTGGTCCGGAGTGAGGTGGCGCCGCCGCGAGAAGGGATTGGCGCGGAACCAGATCTCGAAGCCGCCGGTGGCCCAGCGGAGCTGCTGCTGGCTGTAGGCCCCGATCGTCTCGGGAGCATCCCCCACGGCCAGTGACTTGGCGAGGTAGATGCTGCGCCAGCCCCGCTCGTGGAGCAGCAAGGACGTCCAGACGTCCTCGGACTTGGAGTCCACGCAGATGCCGCCGATCTCGTGCACGGCACTGCGCCGGAACATCACGTTGGTGCCGACGCAGAACGCGGCGTTGAAGTGGTTCCGCCCGGGCTGTACGAAGCGATAGAACATCGTCTGCATGTAGCCGGCACCGCGTGAGACGAGGTTGACCAGGTTGCCGTACGTCTGGGGTGTCTGGACGAAGGCGACCGTCTCGTCGGTGAAGAACGGCAAGGTGTGCTCGATGAACTCCGGGTGCGGCACGAAGTCGGCGTCGAAGATGCAGAAGAAGTCACCCTTGGCGATCGACAGGGCGTGGTTGACGTTGCCGGCCTTCGCCCCGGTGTTGCTGAGCCGACGCAGGTAGTGGCAGCCGAGCTCGTCGGCGAGTGCCTTGATCTCGTCGGAGCGCCCGTCGTCCAGGATCCAGGTGCGGTGCTCGCCACGGATCTCCATCGCCGCGGTGACCGTGCGGCGCACCGTCTCGGCCGGCTCGCCGTAGACCGTCACGAAGACCTCCACGGTCGGACGGCGCCCACCGAGACGCAACCGCCACCGCGAGGCCGGTTGGGCGCCGTCGCGGGCCAACAGCGCGTCCTTGGCAGTCCAGTAGGCGAACGAGCGCGGGTCCTTGGTGCCCGAGAGCACGGTCCACATGGCCAGGAGGGTGTGGATGACGAGCACGCCCTCGGCCAGCACCACGATCAGCCACGGCACCAGGTCGCCCCGGTTGCTCGGGTCGAGCAGGAAGGTCGCATACAGCAGGACCCCCGCCGTGGCGAGCAGGGTGAGCACGATCAGGAGCGGTGAGTAGTGCTGCGCCGAAGCCGCGCGACGCGTGCTCGGCACATGTCGGTCGAGCTGCAGGATGTCGCTGTGGTCCATGGTGCCGTCCCCCCGGACAGTGGCGGACGTCAGGTCGTCCACGCCACGACGGTAGGGACGTCGTGCGACGGTCTGCTTTCGCGCACGTGTCCGGCTTGTAACGATCCAATCCTGGGTATGCTGCGGCTGCACGCCACACCGGAACCGTCGCGGGTCCCACGATCATGGGGGCCGGCACGGTGACCTGATCTCGGCCGAGGGGGACGACAGGCATGGCTCAGATCCGCTTCCAGGACGTGACCCGACACTTCGCGGGTGCCGCTGACCCCGCGGTGACCTCGGTCGACCTGGACATCGCCGACGGCGAGTCGGTCGCCTTCGTCGGACCGCCCGGCGCCGGCAAGACCACGCTGCTGAGGCTGGCCGGTGGGCTCGAGGTCCCTGACCGCGGACAGATCACGGTCGGCGACCAGGACGGCGCAGGCGACACCGCAGAGGTCGTGATGCTCTTCCAGAACTACGCCATCTATCCGCACCTCAGCGTGCGCGACAACATCGCGTCACCGTTGCGGGCCACCAGGTCGCCCGGCGATGCTGAGGGGGACCTCGACGAGGTGATCCGGCTGCTCGGTCTCGACGACCTGGAGAAGCGCCCCGCCTCCTCCCTGTCCGCCAGCGACCGGATGCGGGTGGCGCTGGCGCGATCCCTGGCCCGCCGGCCCGGGGTGCTGTTGATGGACGAGCCGCTCGCCAACCTCGAGCCGGGCGTACGCCAGGACCTGCGCGACCGGCTGGTCTCCGCGCAGCGGGCCTTCGGCGTCACCACCCTCTATGCCACCGAGGATCCGCAGGAGGCCACCGCCGTGGCCGACCGCGTCCTCCGCGTCGAGGGCGGCCGGGTTCTCGTCGAAGGGGAAGGGCGCCCGGACCCGACCGGGTCGCCCTGAGTCTCCGACTTCCACCGACTGTCTACGCTGGAGGGGTGGACGACCGTGTTGTCGAGCCTGTGTCACCGGTGGCTCCGGCCCTCACCGGTCGGGTGATGATGACCCAGAGCTGGCGCGACCTGACCTTCCTCCACTGGGCCGTGGATCCGGCCGAGGTCGCGCACCGGATGCCGCCCGGCGTCCGGCCCGACACCCTCGACGGGGTCACCTACGTCGGTTTGATCCCCTTCCGGATGGTCGACGCCGGGGTCGCCCGCGGCCCGGGGGTGCCGTGGCTCGGGTCGTTCCTCGAGACCAACGTCCGGCTCTACTCCGTCGACGAGACCGGCCGCCGCGGCATCGTCTTCCTCAGCCTCGACACCGATCGGGCACCTGTGGTGCTCGGCGCCCGCGGGGCGTTCGGGCTGCCCTACCGATGGGCGCGGATGCGCCACCGCAGGAGCGGCGACGTGCACACCTATGACGCCCGCCTCCGCACACCGGGCGCGCGGGCGTCGAGCCGCATCGCGATCCGTGCCGGCGCCCCCCGTGAGAGCACCGAGCTCGACCACTTCCTCAGCGCCCGGTGGGGGCTCCACGTCCGCTGGTGGGGCCGGACGCTGTACGTCCCCAACACGCACGAGGCCTGGCCGGTCCACGACGCCGAGGTGCTGGCGCTCGACGACGGGCTGATGGCCTCGGTGGGGCTGCCCGGCCTCGCCTCCCGGCCGCCGGACCACGTGGGTTTCAGCCCCGGGGTGTTCACGGAGTTCGGATTCCCCGGAGACGCTGCGCGAGCACGACGCACCTGAGGGCCCCCTCCCGGGGCTCAGGGTCGGACCGGGGCTGATCCCGATGGCGGACCCGAGCCGGGTGGAGGAGGCTGGAGCCACCAGTCGAACAATCGGAGGAACACCATGGACGACATCCGCTCCGCCTTCGCCCGCCAGGGCCTCGTGCGGTCCAGCGACACCGGCATCCTCGGCGGCGTCTGCGCCGGGATCGGTCGTCGCCTCGGCCTCACCCCGTGGATCTCGCGGCTGCTGTTCGTGGTGCTGCTGATGGTCGTGCCGGGCAGCCAGCTGCTCATCTATCCCGTGCTCTGGTTCCTGATGCCGGCCGACGACAGCGTCGTCGCCGCCGCCAGCGACACGAGAGATCAGTAAAACTGCGGATGCCGCGGGCCGAGCAGCACGCCAGACTCGGAGCCATCACCCTGGGGAGGGACAGATGACGAACACCACCGTGGGACGCAGTGCGCATGCCGATCAGCTCGAGGCCGAGGTGCGCGACGCCGGCTGCTGCGACGACAGCGCCAGGTGCAGCGCATGCCGGGCGAAGCTCGACGAGGTCCGTGCCGCCCGTCGCGACGCGGTGATCCATTCGATCACCTCCGTGAGGCCGCGCCGCACCCAGCTCTGAGAACCGGTCGAAGAAACTCCTAGGGTCCATGTCGAAGAGCCCGCTCACCGTTCGACGTACGTACGACAAGCAGCTCACCGGCAACCAACAGGAGTGATCAACATGCCGCGTTTCATGGGATTCGTCAGGATGGAAGAGAACATCGGCATGCCGCCGCAGTCGCTCTTCGAGGCGATGGACGTCTACATCGGCGAGCGGGCCGCCAGCGGCGTGTTCCTCGACGGCGGCGGGCTCTACGGGACCGAGGACGCCGTCAACTTCGTCGTCCGCGACGGCGAGGTCAGCCGGGTCGACGGGCCCTACGCGGAGGCCAAGGAGATCGTCGGCGGGTGGTCGCTCCTGCAGTACGACACCGTCGAGCAGGCCGTGGCCGACCAGGAGGAGTTCGCCGCCCTGCACGCCAAGCACTGGCCCGAGGTCACGGTCGTCGCGACCCTGCGCCAGGTCTCCGAGGGTCCCGGGGAGTCCGGCGACTGATCCGACGTCACTACGCTGGCCACGTGCCGGCAGGGACCAGTGGGGACGACCCGACCGAGGCCGTCCATGCCGCGTGGCGGGCCGACTCGGCCCGCCTCGTCGGCGCCCTCACCCGGATGACCCGGGACGTGGAGCTCGCCGCAGACCTGGCGCAGGACGCGCTGGTGGCCGCGCTGGAGCAGTGGCCCGTCACCGGCGTGCCGGACAACCCGACGGCGTGGTTGATGACCACGGCGAAGCGGCGCGGCATCGACCACTTCCGGCGCGCCGACAACCTGCGCCACAAGGTCGCGCAGCTCGAGGGTGCACACCGAGAGGAGGCGGAGATGCCCGACCTCGACGACCAGGTCGACCACATCGAGGACGACGTCCTGCGCCTCGTCTTCTTGTCCTGCCACCCCTCCCTCACCCCGGAGTCGCGTGCGGCGCTGACGCTGCGCCTGGTCGGCGGTCTCACCACCGCCGAGATCGCCCGCGGCTTCCTCACCAGCGAATCCACCATGGGTCAGCGCATCTCGCGGGCCAAGAAGACCCTGGCCGAGGCCCACGCCGAGTTCGAGCTGCCCGCGGGGTCGGAGCGCACCGCGCGTCTCGACGACGTGATGGCCGTGATCTACCTGATCTTCAACGAGGGTTACACGGCCACCGCCGGCGACGACTGGATGCGCCCCGACCTCGCGGACGAGGCCACGCGACTCGCCCGCATGCTGACGGTGCTCGCCCCCGACGAGCCCGAGGTGCTCGGGCTGCAGGCGCTCCTGGAGATCCAGGGGTCACGCATCGGTGCGCGGCTCGACGAGAACGGCTCGCCCGTCCTTCTGGAGGCCCAGGACCGGACGCGGTGGGACCGGCTGATGATCCGGCGCGGCCTGGCCGCCCTGCAGAGGGCCGAGGAGCTCGCATCGCGTGGGACTCCGGTCGGGAAGTACTTCCTCCAAGCCTCGATCGCCGCCCAGCACGGCCGCGCCGGGAGGCCCGAGGACACGGACTGGCGCCGGATCGCAACCCTGTACGACGTCCTGGCCGAGGCAGCGCCGGGCCCGGTCGTCGAGGTGAACCGGGCGGTCGCCCACGGGCGGGCGTACGGCCCGGACGCGGGCCTCGCGGTGCTTGCGGCGATGGACGAGGGCGCGCTGGGAGACTCCCCGCTGGTCCCGAGCGTTCGTGGAGATCTCCTCGAGAGGGCCGGACTGCACGCCCAGGCGGCTGAGGCATTCGCTGCCGCGTCCGAGCGCACCAGCAACGAGGGAGAGCGGGCTGTCCTGAGACGGCGGGCCGAGCTGAGCTCCGAGCGGGACAACTAAACCGACGGCAGCGGCGTCCCAGCCAGCAAGGACTCAGTCACCACTGGTCGGAGCGCCTCGTCGCGCCGCCCCGAACGCAAGGCCACCCATGTCTGCTCGACGCCTGCTCATGTGCGGCGCCCTCGCGCTGCTCGCTCCCGCATCACTGCTGGTCCCCGCGGACCCCGGCTCCGCCACCGGCTCAGGGGACGTGGCGGCCACGAGCGTCTCGGTGCGGACCACACCCTCCCAACGGGTCCGGCTGGAGGCACTCCCCCAGATCGTCCAGCCCGGCGGGCAGGTCGCCGGTCCGGACCAGGCGAGGGCAGCCCTCACCGCGACCATCCGGCCGGTGCGGCCCGGCCGCCGGGTCCTGCTCCAGGCCCGGCGCGGCACCTCCTGGGAGGCGGTCGCCACGTCCCGGCAGGGCCGGCGCGGCCGCGCCCAGTTCGCCGCGGTCGTGTCCGAGGGCGGCCACCCCGTGACGTACCGCGTGAAGGCGAGCGCGACCCGCGGTCTCCGGACCCTGAAGAGCGCTCCCGTCAGCACGGCGCGCTGGCTCGACCCGACCTTCACCGACGACTTCTCCGGCTCCGAGCTCGATCCGGTGTGGAACCACCGTGGCCGCGAGCACTGGAGCTCCAGCCGGCGTACGTGCTCCAAGGGCGACCCGAGTGCGGTGCGGGTCAGTGGTGGCGCGGTGCGGCTCAGCGTCATCAAGGACCCCGGAGCCACGACCCGGTGCAAGGTCCGCGGCCGCGACGCGACCCCGAGGAAGTACGCCTACCGCCTCAGCGGCCACATCGGCACCCAGGGCGCCTTCTCCTTCAGGTATGGCGTGGCGGCAGCGCGCGTGAAGTTCCAGCGGTTGCGCGGCCAGCACGGCGCCTTCTGGCTGCAACCGGTCGACGGCATGTATCCCGGTGCCGTGGGCAGCGAGATCGACATAGTCGAGTACTTCGGCGACCACCATCCGCAAGGCGGACTGGCCACCTTCATGCACCGCTACGACGGGAAGCGCCGGGTCTCGAAGGGCGGGTGGATCCCGCACTCCTCGTCGTTCCTCGACCACCAGCGAGACGGCTGGTCGAAGAACTACCACGTGTTCTCGGTGGAGTGGACGCCGCGCGCGGTGATCTTCCGCATCGACGGCTCGGAGACGCGCCGGATGCGCGGCACCATCTCCGACGTGCGGCAGTTCCCGATCCTCAGCCTGATCGCCGCGGACTACGAGATCCCGAAGATCAAGGAGCGCCGGCTCCCGCAGCACATGTACGTCGACTGGGTGCGGGTGTGGGAGACCGGGTCCTGATGCGCACCGACCCTGTGCGAGCTGTCACGAGAGGTGGGTGAGACACCGGGGAACGGGTCCGTCGATGGCTTCGTTCCAGGTGGGCCGGGTGAGGAAGCAGGGACGCTCGACGGACCGGTTCGGCGGATCGAGGCTGCCGTCGACGACGGCTGGTGCGTCGTGGAGGCGGTCGGGAACGGCATGCGCGGCGCTGGTGGCGCCGGCCGACAGAGCGCTGACGATGGCGAGGACGGCGACTGCCTTGCTGGGTGCGGGACGGTGGTGCTTCGTTGATGTGGTCATGCCTCGACGGTGCGCCTGTCGCCTCCGTGACGGAATGCGACGTCCGCCGGTAGTGGATCGGCGTACGGGAAAACGCGTATGTCCCCGCACGGCCCGCTCGGCGTACGTTGGTGGGACGCACCCGACGGAGGTAGTGCAGTGAGCGACAACTGGGTGATCACCGACACCGACATCCGCGCCCTGCTCGCGGTGTTCGACCGGTGCGAGCCGGCCGCCGCCGACGACGACATCTTCTACGCCGACGTCCTCACCGGCCTGCGTGAGCTCATCCCGTGCGACGACATCACCTTCCAGCTGATGGACGTCGCCGATCAGCGGGTGCAGGCGATGGTCGTGACCGAGAACGGTGTGGAACGCGAGGACTGCGTCGGCATGACCGACGAGTGGATGGTGTTGTTCTGGCAGCAGTTCTGGGAGGAGGACGGCTGCGCCGGCCCCGTGCGCACCGGCGACCACTCCACGCTGCTCCATCATGCGGAGACCTCGCGCACCCGGGCCTTCGCCAACGGACCGTTCGGCTCGCTCTACGCCGCAGCGGGGATCAGGGACGAGATCCTGGTGCCGATGACGCCGCTCGCCGGCACCGACCGACGACTGCTGCTCTGGCGCGACGAGGGCAAGCCGGACTTCTCCGAACGCGAGAAGGCGATGCTCGCGCTCGTGCGCCCGCACCTGGCCGAGCTCCACACCCGCCGCGACCGAGAGCTGCGCGGGCAGCCGAACCTGACACCACGGCAGTGGGAGGTGCTGCGCCAGGTGGCCACGGGAGCCAGCAACTCGCAGATCGCCCGCACTCTCGGGCTCTCGGACGCGACGGTGCGCAAGCACCTCGAGAACGTCTTCCTGCGCCTCGACGTGCAGAGCCGGACGGAGGCTCTGGCTCGCGTCCACGCCTTCTTGGATGCCGCCTGACCTCACACGTCGGCACTTGCGCTGATGCCGCGCGGCGACAGCGGGCGCCGGGCTACGACGGGGTGAGGCGCAGCAGGCGTCCGGCGCCCTCGTCCTCCAGCAACCAGATCGCCCCGTCGGGCCCCTCCTCGACCGCACGGATCCGCTCACCCAGGTCGAAGACCTCGGCGTCGCCGGCGCTCTCGCCCTCGAGGTCGACCCGCACCAGCGCTTCGCCCGAGAGGGCACCGAGGAACGCGTCGCCCCGCCAGTCGTCGAACAGGTCGCCGCGGTAGACCATCAGGCTCCCCGGGGAGATGCTCGGAACCCACGACCGGACGGGAGCGGCGTACCCGTCGCCCTCCTCGTGGTCGGGGATCTCCCCACCTCCGTAGTCGCTGCCGTCGGACACCTCGGGCCATCCGTAGTTGGAGCCGGCCACCACCAGGTTGAGCTCGTCGCCGCCTTCAGGGCCCATCTCCGAGGACCAGAGGGTGCCGTCGGGGGCGAACTCCAGGCCCAGCGGGTTGCGGTGGCCCCAGCTCCAGATCTCCGCGGCGGCACCGCCCTCGGTCGCCAGCGGGTTGCCGGGAGCAGCCTCGCCGTCGAGCGTCAGTCGCACGATCGAGCCCAACGTGTTGCTCGTGTCCTGGGCCGGAGTCTTGAGCTGCCGGTCGCCGGAGGACACGAACAGGTGCTCCCCGTCGGGCGAGAACGCCAACCGGTGGCCGAAGTGGCCCTCGCCGTCCGTCTTGGGCGTCTGTCGCCAGATCACCTCGAGGTCCTCCAGGCGCGGCCGGTCGCCGCTGGTGTCGAGGCGGGCCCGGCCCACCGCGGCGCCGACTCCCCCGTCACCCCGCTCGGCCCAGCTCAGGTAGACGAGCCCGTCATCGGCGTAGGTCGGCCCCGGCAGCACGTCGCCGAGCCCGCCCTGGCCGGCGTCGACCACTTCCGGAGTGCCGTCGACCTCGACCCGCTCACCGCTGTCGCCGTCGCGCAGGTGCAGGGTGCCGGAGCGCTCGGTGACCAGCAGGTCACCCCCGGGCAGGAACGCCATCGCCCAGGGCTCGTCGAACGTGTCGACCTCCTCGACCGCGAAGGGCCAGGCCCGGTCGCCCTGGCTCGTGGCCGGGCCCAGGGCACCGGAGGAGGCGGTGTCGCCGGAGCACGCAGCGGTGAACGCGGCGACGAGTCCGGCGAGGGCGAGGGTCGCTGACTTCATGCGTCCATCCTGCGCGGAGGCGCCAACCCGGGCGGCGCACGCCCTTGTGCGCGGGGATCCCCCGACCGTGGCTGCCGGCCCCAGGGACCTCCGGCACTACCGGCGCCCCTCCGGCCGGACGAGAGTGAGGCCATGACCGAGCACCAGCGCTACGACGTCGTCCAGGTCCACCCCGACTTCGAGATCCGGCGGTACGCCGAACACGTGGTGGCCGAGACCCGGGTGACCGGATCGTTCGAAGGAGTCGGCAACACGTCGTTCATGCGGCTGGTGAGGTACATCGGCGGGCGCAACACCGCTGCCGAGAAGCTCGCCATGACGGCGCCGGTGATCCAGGCAGAGGAGGAGACGGCCGGGAGCTACGTCGTGAGCTTCGTGCTGCCGTCTGACGTCGACCTCCAGCGCGCTCCCGAGCCCACCCATCCCGATGTCCGCCTGCGCAGCGTCCCCGCGCACACGGCGGCTGCCCTGAGGTTCTCTGGACGCTGGTCCCGCGGACGCTACGAGGAGCACGCACGACGCCTCCTCGATGCCCTGAGGAAGGCGGGGATCGAGGCGACCGGAGCACCGCGGTTCGCGCGCTTCGACCCGCCGTGGACGCCGTGGTTCATGAGGCACAACGAGGTGGTCGTGCCCGTCGTGCCTCCCTCGAGCTGAGGTGGGTGAATGCGATCCGCGCCGACCGGGTAAGAAGGACGCATGCGCATCTTCTTCACCGGCGGCAGCGGCAAGGCCGGAAGGCACGTCGCCCCCTACCTCGCCGAGCAGGGTCATCAGGTCACCAACGCCGACCTCGTCCCGCTGAGGCACCCATCGATCGCCGACCTCCGCGTCGACCTCACCGACGCCGGCGAGGTCTACTCGGCGCTCGCCGGGCTGGCGACCTTCGACGAGCTCGACCTGCCCGAGAAGCCGACGTACGACGCGGTGGTGCACTTCGCCGCGGTGCCGGCCATCTTGCTGACGTCGGACGCGGCGACGTACGCGGCGAACGTGCTGAGCACCTACAACGTGCTCGAGGCCGCGACCCGGCTGGGCGTGCGCAAGGTGATCTTCGCCTCCTCGGAGACGACCTACGGGATCTGCTTCGCCCAGGGCGAGCGGCGCCCGCTCTATGTGCCGGTCGACGAGGACCACCCGACGGTGCCCGAGGACTCCTACGCGATGTCGAAGGTCGCCAACGAGGTGACCGCGCGGTCGTTCCACGCGCGCACCGGTGCGGACATCTACGGCCTGCGGATCAACAACGTCATCGAGCCGCACGAGTACGCCGAGATGTTCCCTGCCTTCCTCACCGACCCGTCGTTGCGGCGCCGCAACGTGTTCGCCTACATCGACGTCCGCGACCTGGGCCAGATGGTGCAGCAGTGCCTGGAGACCGACGGGCTGGGCTACGAGGTCTTCAACGTCGCCAACGCGGACATGTCCGTCGCCGCGACGACCCAGGAGATCCAGGACCGCTTCTACGACGGGGTGGAGGTGCGGCGCGAGATGGGGCGTGACGAGACGTTCTATGCGATCGACAAGGCACGCGAGCTCGTCGGATTCGAGCCGCAGCACTCCTGGCGCGACGTGCTGGACGACCCCGGGGCCGACCGGAGCTGAGCGGCTCGGTCGGCAGGGCGGTCAGATCCAGCCCATCCGTCTTGCGACGTTGACGGCTTCGTGGCGGTTGGCAGCGGTGAGCTTGGCAGCGGCGCTCGACAGGTAGTTGCGCACGGTGCCAGCAGCGAGGTGGGTGCGACGGGCGATCTCCTCGACGGGGGCCCCGTCGGAGGCGGCCTCGAGAACAGCGGTCTCACGGGCGGTGAGGGGAGAGTCACCGAGCGCCATGGCTTCGGCAGCAAGGCCCGGGTCGACGTAGCGGCCGCCGGCTGCGACGGCGCGGACGGCAGCGGCGAGCGTGTGGGCGCTGGCGGTCTTGGGGAGGAAGCCTCGGACGCCGCTCGAGAGGGCCCGCTTGAGCAGCCCGGGGCGGCCGTGGCTGGTGACGATCAGGCAGCCGCACGAGGGCAGGGCCTCGGCGATCCGGACGGCGGCAGCGATCCCGTCGAGCTCGGGCATCTGGAGATCGAGCACGGCGACGTCGGGTCGCAGCGCGAGGGCATGGGCGACGGCGTCCGGTCCGGTGGAGGCCTGGCCGACCACCTCGATGTCGTCCTCGAGGTCGAGCATCTGCGCGAGCGCCACCCGGATCAGGTGCTCGTCGTCGGCCAGCAGGACGCGGATCATGGCGCGGCCACGGTGACAGCGGGCGCGAAGTCGACGCGGACGACGAAGCGCTCGCCCTCGATGCCGGACGTCAGCCGAGCGCCGTGCTCAGCCAGGTGATCGGCCAGCGTCGTGAGCCCACTGCCGTCGCCGTCCGTCGGCTGATCGGCCACGAGCCCGTCGTTGCTGACGACGAGCCGGTCCCCGGCGTAGGTCAGCTCGACCTCCGCGGCTCGTGAGTGGCGCAGCACGTTGGTGACGACCTCGCGGATCACGCGGGCGACGCTCTCGTGGCGCTGGGGAGGTACGTCGGCCACCCTCGCCTGGGCGGTGATGCCGGCCGAGGCGAGCAGGGACACGGCGCCGTCGACCTCCGCCGCGAGGTCCAGCGGGCGATAGCCCCGGGCGAGCTCGCGCGCCTCCCGGAGCGCCTCGTGGGCGGTGGACCGGATCTCGAGCACCTGGTCGGTGGCCCGTGCGTCGCCGCGAGCGGCGAGGGTGGCAGCGAGCTCCGCCTGGACCGCGATCGTCGAGAGCCGGCGGCCCATCACGTCGTGGACGTCCTGGCTGAAGCGCAGCCGCTCACGGGCCACGGCCAGTGCCGCCTCGCTGTCCCGGGCTCGCTCCAGCGAGGTGACCACCCCCATCAGCCACAGGGAGCTCTGCACCGCGAAGACCAGGAACGCGGCGGCTCCCAGTCCGAAGACCGCGAAGACCAGGTGGTGGCCGAGGACGCCGGTGATGACGGCCGACGCGGCCAGGACCGCGTTGCGCACCCGCGGGTCGAGCAGGGCGCCGGCTCCCCACGCAAGGGCACCGACGATGATCAGCGAGGCGCCGGCACGGGGGTCGCCGGGGAGCATCAGGGCCAGCGACGTGGCGACGACCACGAGTCCGGCCAACCACGCGAGGGACCGCCACGGGAGCGGTCCCCTGTCGGGATGCAAGCGGATCGCATCACGGAGCACGAACGTGCCGGCGAGCCCCAGGAGGAGGGTGACGATCGCGGTGAGTGTGGCCGTGAGGGGCGCGGTGATCGTCGCGACGACGTTCACGAGCGTGAGCAGCAGGAGGAACCAGTAGAGGGCGTAGACGGAGCTCAGCGTGTAGGCGACGACGCGCTCGACCTGCGTACGCCGTTGCCACCAGCCCCACGTCACCACTCGTCCATCCTGTCAGCCACGCGGCTCCCAGGTCATGGCCCGACGTGCCAGGAGCGCGCCGATGACCGTCCAGCCGAGCAGGACGCCGAGGGCCGGCACGGCCTCTCCCCAGGTGGCCGACCACGAGACGGCGTCCGTGCCGAGGATGCCGGGCTCGAGTCCGAACCACGCCACCCGGACGAGATCCTCCAGGGCGGCTCCCGGGAGCAGGTCGACCCACTGCTGGGCCCCCGCGGGAAAGGCGGCGCGCATGCTGCCGACCATCGCGAGCAGCAGGACGGGAGCGCTGGTCAGCTGAGCCGCTTCGGCGTTCCGCGTCCACGCCGCGGTCCAGAGGGCCAGCGCGGCGAACGTGACACAGCTCAGCACCAGTCCGAGCGCGAGCAGGAGCGGGTTCGTGGGCAGACCGAAGCCCAGCGCCGCGAGGACGGTCGCCGCGATGCCGGCCACGACGAGGACGATGGCTGCGCCGGGCAGGGCCATCGAGACGATGATCTCGGCGTCGGTCGACTCACCGGAGCGCAGTCGCTTCAGCACCAGCTCGTCGCGACGCGTCACGAACATGGAGAGCAGGTTGTAGTAGACCGGGAACAGCAGGGCCAGCAGCAGGACCAGACCCGTCGGGACAGCGGCGGCCGGGCCGGTCCTCTCGGAGGTGGTGGCCAGCAGGCCGAGGGGCAGGAGGGGGACGGCGACCGCATAGACGACGGTCACCAGGTTGCGCTGCATCAACAGCGCGTTGGCGTGGGCGAGTCCGAGCACACGAGCAGTCATCGGGCCATCTCCGTTGCAGGGTGGGTGTCCGGGTCCGTGGTCGCCTCGCGACCCTCGGCGAGGTCGAGGAAGACCGACTCGAGCGAGGCGGCGCGTGCGGCGAGGTCGTCGAGGCGAACGTCGTGCCGCTCGGCCCAGGCGAGCATCGTGGTGAGCGTGCGCTGGAGCTCGTCGGTCTCCACGACGGTGTGTCCGGCCACGCGCCTCGTCCTGGCGGCGCCGAGGAGCGGCATCTCCCGGTCAGGTGTCCGGAAGGAGATGACGGAGGGCTGGCCCGCGACGACCTCCTCGAGGGTGCCCGACACGACGATGCGCCCGGACCGCATGATGGAGATCCGGTCGGCGAGCGCCTCCGCCTCCTCGAGGTAGTGGGTGGTGACGAGGACCGCGACGCCGTCGTCGCGCAGGCCGCGGACGAGGTCCCACACGCGGTGCCGGCTCTCCGGGTCGAGGCCGGTGGTCGGCTCGTC
Organism: uncultured Actinomycetota bacterium; assembly: GCA_963726515.1. Taxonomy (GTDB): domain Bacteria; phylum Actinomycetota; class Actinomycetes; order Propionibacteriales; family Nocardioidaceae; genus Nocardioides. The sequence goes on along the minus strand of CAVSCW010000036.1, from coordinate 13,773 downwards.
GAGCATCAGCACCTCAGGCCGACCGGTGAGGGTGCAGGCCAGGTCGACACGGCGCTGCTCACCCCCGGACAGCGCTCGCATGCGCACCGCGCCGCGCCCGCCCAGGTCGAGCAGCTCGAGCGACTCGTCCACCGGGCGCGCATCCGTCACCGTGGCGGCCCACATGGTGAGGGTCTCGCGCACCGTGAGGTCGCCCGAGAAGCCGCTGCGCTGCAGCAGGACCCCGACCCGGCGGCGTACCTCCGCGCGGTGGGTGATCGGGTCGAGACCCAGCACCCGCACCGTGCCGGCGGACGGGGTGGCGAGGCCTTCGATGACCTCGAGCAGGGAGGTCTTGCCGGCCCCGTTGACTCCCAGCAGGGAGTGGATGGTGCCGGGCTCGACACGGAGGTCGACCCCGCCCACGGCCTCGAAGGCACTGCTGCCGCTGCCGTAGACCCGGTGCAGGTCGTGGACCTCGATGGCGGGCTCGGTGTCGCTGTGCATGCGACCAGCCAACCGCCGCGATGGTGCCCCGGGTAGTGCGGCGTGTCACCGGTCGCGCTGACATTTGTCACTCGTGGCGACCGGTGGCAGTCCTCAACCGGCGAGACGTACGAGCACGGGAACGGCGTCAGACGCCGGCGGGAGGTCGTCGATCGCCGCTGCGACACGGCCCGCCGCCGCGGCATAGGCGCGATCGTCGAGAAGTCGTGGGACCTGTGCTGCGGCTGGCCCGACCGACGCCGGCCCCGCATCGACGGTGATGCCGGCGCCGACGGCCGCGACGTGATCGCCGTTGAGCACCTGGTCGAAGGAGAAGAGCGGCACGACCACCTGGGGTACCCCGGCGCGCAACGCCCCCATGGTCGTGCCGAATCCGCCGTGGCCCAGCATCACGGCCGCGTGCTCGAGCACGACGTCCTGGGGGAACCACTGCTCCACCCTGGCGTTCGCAGGCAAGGGCCCGAGGACGGCGGGGTCGACCTTGCGCCCCACCGTCATCAGGACCCGCGCCTCGACGTCGGCAAGCGCATCCAGCGCCTCGCCGAAGACGCCCGCGAAGCTCGGCAGCGATCCGGTGACCGATCCGAACGTGACGTAGACCAGTGGGGCCTGCGGGTCGCCCCACTCGGGAAGGAGCTGGCCGGTGGCGGGCGGCGACGGCTCGTGGAAGCGCAGGAAGTCGTCGCGCCCCGACGCCCGCCTGACCGCGCACCCGGTCGAGCACCTCGGGCACCAGGCTCACGATCACCTCGGAGTCGAGCGCGGACCCCAGCCGACCCGCCGTCAGGCCGGCCAACCGACCCAGCTCGTCCAGCGGCTCGACGATGGCCTCCGCGAATCGCGACACCACCTCGTGCATGCCGATGCACACGTGCACATGGGGCACCCCGGCGCGCACCGCGGCAGCGAGCGACGCCAGCTCGGCAGACTCACGCAGCACCAGATCGGGGCGCCAACGCTCGACACTCGCGATCAGCGCGGGCAGGGCCGCCTGCGCGTCGATCCGGGCGAACACCTCACGAAGGACCACGTCGTCAGCCTCGTCGAACGCCATGGTCGGCAATCTGTCCATGACGGGGCCGATGAGCTCTGGCGGCGCGTCGGCGCACGGAACGTGGGTGAACCCTGCCGCAGCCACCGCACCGGCGTACGACGCGGGAGCGGCCACCCGCACCTCGTGGCCCGCCCCCGCAAGAGCACGGGCGAAAGGCTTGAGCGGCCCGAAGTGACCGTCGTTGGCCGTCGTGGCGCACAGCACACGCACGTCATCCCCGCCTACTCGAGCTCCAGCTCGCCGATCCGGGCCCGGAGGCTGTGAGCGGCCTGGTGCCAGAGGGTCGCCGAGTGCGCGTGCATGTGGTGGACCGCGGTCCCCGGTCGCGCCCGATCACGGCACTCCTCCTGTTGGTGGGCACGAGCCGCGAAGGCATCAGCCGCATCGGTGAGCACGCAGATCACTGCGGCCCGCTCGTCGACTGTCACCACCGTCATGGACCGACCCTGCCCGACACATCCGGCGCGGATGGCGATGGCGTGTGGAGTTGCCCAATTTCGAGGTCTACCCCCTCGTGCAGACGATCGGTGCGGGAGGTCAGCCCAGCCTCAAGGGCGGGGACGGTGTCGGACCGCGGTGACAGACTGAGCGGCATGACCGCCCTCGACCGCTTCAGCGCGGCCACCCGCGCGTGGTTCGAGGCGTCGTTCGCCGAGCCCACGCCGGCGCAGGAGGGAGCCTGGTCGAGCATCGCCGAGGGCAGGCATGCCCTCGTCGTCGCTCCCACCGGCAGCGGCAAGACGCTGAGCGCCTTCCTGCACGCGATCGACCGCTTGATGAGCACCGAGCCACCGAAGGACAAGTCGAGGCGCACCCGGGTCCTCTACATCTCCCCGCTGAAGGCGCTCGGCGTCGACGTCGAGCGCAACCTCCGCGCTCCGCTGACCGGCATCCGCAACACCGCCGAGCGACTCCAGGAGACGGTGCCCGAGGTGACCGTCGGCCTGCGATCGGGCGACACCAGCCCGGCCGAGCGGCGCAAGCTCGGCACGACGCCGCCGGACATCTTGATCACGACCCCGGAGTCGCTGTTCCTGATGCTGACCAGCCAGGCGCGCGAGACGCTGCGCAGCGTCGACACGATCATCCTCGACGAGGTCCACGCGGTCGCCGGCACCAAGCGCGGCGCCCACCTCGGCATCAGCCTCGAGCGACTCGACAGCCTGCTGGACCGGCCCGCCCAGCGGATCGGCCTCAGCGCCACCGTGCGTCCCCTCGACGAGGTGGCGCGCTTCCTCGGCGGCACCCAACCCGTGGAGATCGTCTCCCCGCCCAGCACCAAGGAGTGGGACCTCGAGGTCGTCGTGCCGGTCGAGGACATGACCATGCCCGGTGAGTACGACGAGGAGTCCCAGGACCCCGGCCGGGCCACCAGCATCTGGCCCCATGTGGAGGAGCACGTCGTCGACCTCGTCGAGCAGCACCGCTCGACGATCGTCTTCGCCAACTCGCGACGACTGGCCGAGCGGCTCACTGCTCGGCTCAACGAGATCGCCACGGACCGGGCGGGTCAGGTGGAGGAGTCGACCGCCTCCGCACCACCCGCGCAGGTGATGGCCCAGTCCGGGCAGAGCAGCGGCGCAGGCACGATCATCGCCAAGGCCCACCACGGCTCGGTCTCCAAGGAGCAGCGGGCGATCATCGAGGACGACCTCAAGCGCGGTCGGCTCCCCTGCGTCGTCGCCACCAGCAGCCTCGAGCTCGGCATCGACATGGGCGCGGTCGACCTGGTCGTCCAGATCGAGTCGCCGCCCAGCGTCGCCAGCGCGCTGCAGCGTGTCGGTCGGGCCGGCCACCAGGTCGGTGAGGTCAGCCGGGGCGTGCTGTTCCCCAAGCACCGCGGCGACCTCGCCCAGACCGCGGTCTCCGTGGAGCGGATGCGCAGCGGAGCCATCGAGAAGCTCTCGATCCCGGCCAACCCGCTCGACGTGCTCGCCCAGCAGGTCGTCGCCATGCTGGCGATGGACGAGTGGGACGTCGAGGAGATGTATGCCCTCATGGCCCGCGCAGCGTCGTACTCCCAGCTCCCCCGCACCGCCTTCGACGCCACCCTCGACCTGCTGAGCGGTCGCTACCCCAGCGACGAGTTCGCCGAGCTGCGCCCGCGCATCGTGTGGGACCGGGTCACCGGCACCCTCAGCGGCCGGCCCGGCGCGCAGCGTCTCGCCGTGACCAGTGGCGGCACGATCCCCGACCGGGGCCTGTTCGGGGTGTTCCTGGTGGGCGAGAAGGCGAGCCGGGTGGGTGAGCTCGACGAGGAGATGGTCTATGAGTCGCGTGTCGGCGACGTCTTCGCCCTCGGTGCGACCAGCTGGCGGATCGAGGACATCACCCACGACCGGGTGCTGGTCACGCCGGCACCCGGCATCCCCGGACGACTGCCGTTCTGGAAGGGCGACTCCCTCGGTCGTCCCGCCGAGCTGGGGGCCGCGGTGGGCGCGTTCACGCGCGAGCTCGCCGCCCAGCCCACCGCCAAGGCCATCGCCGCGGTGCGCGAGCGCGGCCTCGACGTCAACGCCGCGACCAACCTCGTCACCTATCTCGCCGAGCAGCGCGAGGCGACCCAGGTCGTGCCGCACGACACCCAGATCGTGGTGGAGCGCTTCCGCGACGAGCTCGGCGACTGGCGCCTGGTCGTCCACTCCCCCTACGGCACCCCGGTCCACGCGCCGTGGGCGCTGGCGATCAACGCCCGGCTGCGCGAGCGCTTCGACGTCGACGGCCAGGCGGTGGCTTCCGACGACGGCATCGTGATCCGGATCCCCGACACCGACGCCGAGCCGCCGACGGGCGAGGTCATCGTCTTCGAGCCGGAGGAGATCGAGCAGATCGTCACCCAGGAGGTCGGGGGGTCGGCGCTCTTCGCCAGCCGCTTCCGCGAGTGCGCGGCTCGCGCCCTCCTCCTGCCGCGTCGTGACCCCGGCCGCCGCAGCCCGCTGTGGCAGCAGCGCCAGCGCAGCGCTCAGCTGTTGCAGGTCGCCTCTCAATACCCGTCGTTCCCGATCGTGCTGGAGGCCGTGCGCGAGTGCCTCCAGGACGTCTACGACCTGCCCGCGCTCGTCACGCTGCTCGGTCGGGTGCACCGCCGCGAGGTCTCGGTCGTCGACGTCGCCACCACCTCCCCCAGCCCGTTCGCCCGCAGCCTGCTCTTCGGCTACGTCGCCCAGTTCGTCTATGAGGGCGACTCCCCCATCGCCGAGCGGCGCGCCGCCGCCCTGTCCCTCGACCAGGGGCTGCTCGCCGAGCTGCTCGGTCGCGCCGAGCTGCGTGAGCTCCTCGACCCCGAGGTGCTCGCCGAGGTCGAGGCGGAGCTCCAGTGGCTCGCCCCCGACCGACGCGCCCGCAACGCCGAGGCCGTCGCCGACCTGCTGCGCCTCCTCGGACCCCAGACCACCGCCGAGATCCGCGCGCGCGCGATCGAGGGCGCCGACGTCGAGGGCTGGCTGAGCGTGCTCGAGCGCCGCGTCGGCCGGGTCCGCATGGCCGGCGAGGACCGCTGGACCGCGATCGAGGACATCGGGCGGCTGCGCGACGGCCTCGGCGTACCCGTCCCGGTCGGCACCCCCGACGCCTTCCTCGAGCTCCCCGAGGACCCGCTCGGCGACCTGGTCTCCCGCTACGCCCGCAGCCACGGCCCCTTCACCACCGCCGAGGTCGCCACCCGGCTCGGTCTCGGCGAGGCCGTCGCCCGCCAGACCCTGCAGCGGCTCGCGCACCGCGGACGGGTGCTCGACGGCGAGTTCCGCCCCTCGGGCTCGGGCAGCGAGTGGTGCGACGCCGAGGTGCTCCGCAAGCTGCGTCGGCGCTCGCTCGCCCGGCTGCGCCAGGAGATCGAGCCGGTCACCCAGGACGCCGTGGCCCGCTTCCTCCCGGCCTGGCAGCGCATCGGCGGACCGTTGCGGGGCGTGGACGGCGTGGTCGCCGCCATCGACCAGCTCGCCGGCTGCCCGGTCCCGGCCAGTGCGCTCGAGCCGCTGGTGCTGGCGGCCCGTGTCCGCGACTACGAGCCCTCGATGCTCGACGAGCTCACCGCCTCCGGTGAGGTCATCTGGACCGGCCACGCACCCCTGCCGGGCAGCGACGGGTGGGTCAGCCTCCACCTCACCGACCAGGCCCACCTCACCCTCCCCGAGGTCGAGTCCGACGAGCCGACCGGCGTGCAGCGGGCCGTGCTCGACGCCCTCGATCCCGGCGGCGCGTGGTTCTTCCGCCAGCTCGCCGAGCGGGTCGGCTCGACCAGCGATGCCGAGCTCTCCGCCGCGCTGTGGGAGCTGGTGTGGCGCGGCCTGGTCACCAACGACACCCTCACGCCGTTGCGCGCCCTCGTCCGCAGCGGCACCCCTTCGCACCGCAGCCGTCGTACGCCGCCCCGCATGGGCCGGATGCCGGCGCGGGTCGGGCCGCCGGAGACCGCAGGCCGCTGGGCCGTCCTCCCCGAGCGCGACACCGACCCCACCCGTCGGGCCAAGGCACGCGCCGAGCACCTGCTCGAGCGGCACGGGGTCGTCACCCGAGGTGCCGTGATGAGCGAGCGGGTCGTCGGTGGCTTCGCCGGCGTCTACAAGGTGCTCAGCGCCTTCGAGGACTCCGGCCGCTGCCGTCGGGGCTACTTCATCGACGGCCTCGGAGCTGCGCAGTTCGGCACTGCCGGTGCCATCGACCGGCTCCGCACCTTCTCCGAGCCCGAGAGCGCCACGGGCGGCAAGCCCGTTGTCGTGGCGCTGGCTGCCACCGACCCCGCCAACGCCTTCGGCGCCGCGCTGCCCTGGCCCGACCCCCTCGACAGCCAGCGCGCGGGGCACCGCCCCGGACGCAAGGCCGGCGCCCTCGTCGTGGTCGTCGACGGGTCCCTGACGGTCTACGTCGAGCGCGGCGGACGCACCCTCCTGACGTGGACCGAGGACCAGGACGTGCTCACTCCGGCCATGTCGGCGCTCGCCGATGCGGCCAGACGTGGTGCACTGGGGCGGCTCACCGTCGAGAAGGTGGACGGACAGCCGCTCATCGGGGGCGGCGGGGACACTCCGATCCGGCAGGCGTTGTCAGCTGCCGGCTTCATCGCAACACCGAAGGGGCTGAGGCTGCGTGCCTGAGGGTGACACCGTCTACCGAGCCGCACACGCGCTCGACCGCGCCCTCACCGGGCACCGACTGACCGTCAGCGACTTCCGGGTGCCCGCCTTCGCGACGGTCGACCTCACGGGCGCCACGGTGGTGCGCACGCTCTCGCGCGGCAAGCATCTGCTCACCCGCATCGACCACGACCGCGCCTGGACGCTCCACACCCACCTCAAGATGGAGGGGTCGTGGCACATCTACGCCGCCGGTGACAAGTGGCGCCGCCCCAGCACCCAGGTCCGGGTGGTGCTCGGCATCGAGGGCCGCACGGCAGTCGGATTCTCCCTGGGGATCGTCGAGGTGGTCCCCCGGCAGGAGGAGGCCGCCCTGACCGCCCACCTCGGCCCGGACCTCCTCGGACCCGACTGGGATCCCGACCACGCGCTGTCCCGGTTGCTCAACGAGCCCGCGCGCCCGATCGGCCAGGCGCTCCTCGACCAGCGCAACCTCGCAGGCATCGGCAACATGTACATGGCCGAGCTCTGCTTCACCAGCGGCATCCATCCCGCCACGGAGGTGTCCCGGGTGCCGGACCTGCCACGCCTGGTCAACCGGGCCCGGCTGATGCTGGAGGCCAACAAGGAGCGGGCGATCCAGTCGACCACCGGTGACCTGCGACCGCGTGAGCGGATGTGGGTCTACCGCCGGGACAAGTCGCTGTGCCGACGCTGCGAGACGCCGATCCTGGTCGACATGCTCGGCGAGCCGGGCCGCGAGCGGGCGGCGTACTGGTGCCCGAGCTGCCAGGCGGTCTAGCCCGGGCTCAGGCGGCGGAGGCGACCACGTCGCCGGTGGGGCGCGCGACCGTGATCTGCGTGCTCGCCGCGATGCCGATCGAGATCTCCTCGAGCGCCACCGCGTCGGCGACGTCGCGCAGCACCTCCGACAGCGGCAGGTCCATCGCCTGGCACAGCGAGGCCAGGAGCTCGGAGGACGCTTCCTTCTGGCCACGCTCGATCTCCGAGATGTAGCCCAGGCTCACCCGCGCCTCTGCCGAGAGCTCGCGCAGGGTCATCCCCCGCTGCATCCGGGCACCGCGGAGCACTTCACCGAGCAGTCGTCGGAAGAGCACCATGCGCGAGGTCCTTGCTCTGGGCGGAGTGGAGGTCGTCAGGGCCAACGCTACCCGAGGGATCCTTCTTCCCGGGCGAGGACGTCCACTTCCCCACCCTGGGTGCCGTGCGTCACGTCGAGGATGCCGCCCAGCACCGACAGCGCAGCGTCGCACGTCGCGTGCCGGATGGCCGTCCGGTCCCCCTGCAGCGCCAGCTCGCGCGCCTCGACCCGGTGTGGGCCGGCCACGGCCAGCCACACGGTCCCCACGGGGAACCCCTCCTGCGGGTCCGGTCCGGCGACGCCCGTCGTCGCCACACCCCAGGTCGAGCCCATGCGGGCGAGGACCCCCTGCGCCATTGCGACGGCGCACTCCTCGGAGATCACGCCGTGCTCCTCGACGAGCTCGACCGGGACGTCCAGCGCGGACATCTTGACGCGCGTCGCGTAGGACACCACGCCCCCCACGAAGCTGCGCGAGGCGCCCGGCACGTCCGTGAGCCGCGCCGCCAGCAGGCCACCGGTCAACGACTCGGCCGTGGCCAGGGTCTCGCCACGGCGCGCGAGCGACTCGAGCACCTTCCGCGCGGGCGCCTGCCCCGGGTCGTTGGTCACGTCGGCGAGACTAGCCGCATGGCACTCCCCATCGAGGACTACGCCCTCATCGGCGATCGCGGCACGGCTGCCCTCGTGGGGAGGGACGGTTCGATCGACTGGCTGTGCCTCCCCCGCTTCGACAGCCCCGCCTGCTTCGCGGCATTGCTCGGCACCGAGGACAACGGGCGCTGGCTGCTCACCCCGGCCGACGAGGTGGAGCACACGAGCCGCCGCTACGTCGACGGCACCGCGCTGCTGGAGACGACGTTCACGACCGCCGACGGTGAGGTGGTGCTGCTGGACGTGATGCCGACCGGCGACGGCCGCGCCGACGTCGTACGCCGCCTCACCTGCACCCGCGGCACCGTGCGGATCCGGCACGACTGGGTCGTGCGCACCGACTACGGCCAGGTCCGCCCGTGGGTCAGCCGCGAGCAGTCCCACGGCGACGAGGTCGTGGTCGCGGTGGCCGGCCCCGACAAGATCGTGCTCCGCGGTCCACGGCTCCCCCACGGGCACAAGGGGCACCACAGCCACGAGTTCGACATGGCTGCCGGCGACGAGGTCACCTTCTCGATGACCTGGGTCCGTTCGTGGCGAGAGGTGCCCGAGCCGCTGGGCTTCGACGGGCGGATCGACGCGACCGTCCAGGCGCAGCGTGCGTGGTCCGAGCGCTCGCCGAAGGACGTGCCGCACGCGGACATGGTGCGTCGAAGCCTGCTGACCCTCCTGCTGATGACCCACGAGGAGACGGGCGGCATCGTGGCCGCACCGACCACCTCCCTGCCGGAGGACTTCGGCGGCGAGCGCAACTGGGACTATCGCTACTGCTGGTTGCGCGACGCCGCGCTCACGCTCGAGTCGCTGCTCGGCGCCGGGTATGACGACGAGGCCCTCGAGTGGCGCGGGTGGCTGCTGCGGGCTGTCGCCGGCGACCCGGCGGACCTGCAGATCATGTACGCCATCGACGGCGGCCGGCAGCTGCCCGAGCGCGAGCTGCCGCACCTGCCCGGCTATGCCGACAGCCGACCGGTCCGCATCGGCAACGGAGCCGTGTGCCAGCGCCAGAACGACGTGCTCGGGGAGGTGATGATCGCCCTCGAGCTCGCCCGTCAGGCCGGCCTCCACGAGACGCCGAACTCGTGGGCGCTGCAACGCGCGCTGGTCGACGACCTCGCCGAGCACTGGGACGAGCCGGACAACGGACTGTGGGAGATCCGGGGACCACAACGCCACTTCACCCACTCGCGCGTCATGGTGTGGGTCGCCTTCGACCGCGCCATCCGTGCCGTCGAGGCGCACGACCTGTCGGGATCGGTGGAGCGCTGGCGAGAGGTCCGCGACCAGGTGCGCGAGGAGATCCTCGAGAAGGGCTTCGACACCGCGCGCGGCACCTTCACCCAGCACTACGACACCACCGAGGTGGATGCCTCGCTGCTGACGATCCCGCTGGTCGGCTTCCTTCCCGGCGACGACCCCCGCGTGCTCGGCACGATCGAGGCGGTGACGGCCGACCTGATGCGGGACGGAATGCTGCTGCGCTACCGCACCCAGTCGGGCGTGGACGGGCTCTCCGGCGACGAGCACCCGTTCCTGGCGTGCTCGTTCTGGCTTGTCTCCGCGCTGGCGGGCGCGGGCCGGCGCGAGGAAGCCGAGGCGCTGCTCGACCGGCTCTGCGGGCTGGCCAACGACGTGGGCCTGCTGTCGGAGGAGTACGACCCGGAGCACGCGCGGATGGTCGGCAACTTCCCCCAGGCCTTCAGCCACCTCGCGCTGGTGCAGGCGGCGCTGGCCCTGCGCTGAGGCTGGTCTGACGCGCCGGAGGCCCGGCCATCGCGGACGATGACCGGGCCTCCGGGCCTGCTGCAGGTGCGGTGGATCAGTTGCGGTGCACCTTGATCTTGACGAACTCGCGGGTGCCGCGGATCTTGCGGTTGCCCTGGAAGATCACCACGATCCGCTTCTTGCCCGCCTTCTTGAAGCGGTCGAGGCGCACGAACGCCTTGCCCTTCTTGAGCTTGACGGTGTACTTCTTGCCGCCGGCCTTGACCGTCACCTTGCCAGTGACCTTGGAGATGCCGAAGGCGGACGCCTTGATCTTCACGCGCGTGCGGGTCTTGCCCCTGACGATGCGCTCGGGCTTGGTGCGGGCCTTGACGATGCCCTTCGCCTTGCGGACGTCGATCGGCAGCGAGAACGTCGTGCCGGTGGTGGGACCGGTGAAGGTCAGCAGCTGCTTGCCGGTCCTGGTCTTGCCCTTGAGCTTGACCGACACCGCGCTCTTGCCGCTCTCGTCGAACGGCGTCGTGCCGATCGTGTTGTCGACGGGTGTGGGGTTGAGCGTCCGGTCGCCGACCTTGATGTTGAGCAGCGCGTCGCGCACGTCCGCCGGAGAGGTCATCGCCAGCGACGAGAGGCTGAGATCCACGTCCTGGCCGATGCGGTAGAAGCGCGGGGCTCCGGCCGGCCAGGTGACCCCGACCTGACGCTGCTCCTTGTTGACCGCGAGCGGCGTGGAGCCGGCCTTGGTGGCCATGTAGTCGACCATCGCCTGCAGGTCGATCTTCCCGGTGTCGCGCTTGGCGGTGCCCTGGGCGAACTCGCGGAAGTTGTCACCGCCGCTGGCCAGGAACGAGTTGACGGTCACCGAGTAGGCGGTCGCCGGCTCGATCGCCTTGCCGTTGAGCCACATGCTCCGGACCCGGTCGCCCTCGGCCCCCGTGGGGTCGTAGGTGGCGAAGAAGCCGTCCGAGACACCGAGACGCAGGAACGGGCGGCTCGGAGTGGCACCGCCGGGGTTGGTCTGCCACTGCTGCTCGAGCACCGTCTTGATCTGGGCACCGGTCAGCTTCATGTTGACCAGCGTGTTGGCGAAGGGCTGGACCACGGCCGCCTGCTTGTAGGTCAAGTTGGCCGGGTAGCCACCCGGGTTGCCGACCATGTCCTGGCGGAGACCGCCCGGGTTCATGAAGGCGATCTGCGCAGCCCCTGCCTCGGGGGTCGACGTGGCCCACCGCTGGACCTGGGCGACGAGGTTGCCGAGAGTGGACTCGCCACCGCGGTTCTCCGTGGTGCCGTCGGCGAGCTTGGCACGGTTGAAGGGCCCGGCGATCTTGCCCAACACCTTGGCGCCGAGCACGTCGGACTGCGCGACGGCCGCGTCCACGATGGTCTTGACCTCGGCCTTCTTGTCGATCGCGCTCTGGGCCGTCAGCGCGACGCTGTTCGCCGCGACGATCGATTGGGACGCCACGGAGACCGGCGCCGGGTCGATAGCGGGGTCGACCGTGAACTTGAGCACGTTGAAGTTGGTGCCGTACTGACCGGCGGAGACCACCGGCACACCGCTGACGGTGCAGTTGTAAGCCAGGTGCGTGTGTCCGGAGATGATCGCGTTGACGTCCGTTCCGACGCCCTTCACGATCTTGCCGAAGACGCTGTCGTCGGAGACACCGCTGCAGTTGGAGGTCGCCGAGCCCTCGTGCACGAGCATCACGACGACGTCGGCGCCGGCGCTCTTCAGCGCAGCGGCACCGGTCTTGACCTCAGTGACGATGGAGGTCACCTTGAGGTCGGCGATGCCGGACGGAGACACCAGGGACGGGAGGTCCTCGGTGACCGCGCCCACGAAGCCCACGTCCACCCCGTTGACCGTGGTCATCCAGGTGGCGCCGTCGGAGGTGCCCGGGGAGGCTGCGACGTCCGGCAGCGCGTAGCTGTTGTCGGACTTCTTGCGGACGTTGGCGGCGAGGTACTGCCACTCCGCACCCCCAACGGGATTGGTGGTGACGTCGTACGGCTTCATGATCCGGTTGGCCAGGTCGCTGTAGCCGGCGTCGAACTCGTGGTTGCCCGCGGCGGAGACCTCCAGGCCCATCGCGTTCATCGCGTCGAGGGTCGGCTTGTCCTGCTGGATGAAGGACTCGAAGGTCGAGGCGCCGACGAGGTCGCCCGCGGCCGCGAAGACGGTGCCGCCGACAGTCGGGTCCGTGCGGTACTGCTCGATCGCACCGGCGAACTGGGCAGCACCGGCGACCGAGGTCGCCGACGTCCCCTCCGACACGAGGCGGCCGTGGAAGTCGTTGGTCCCGAGGATCTGGATCGTGGTGGGGGCGGCGCTGGCCGGCGCTGCCGTGGTGATCACGGCGAGCGGAGCAGCGAGCAGCCCTGTGACGGCGGTGGCAAGAACGACCTTGCGACCGGATCGTGATGCTGACACGACGTGGCCTTTCGGTGGGTGGACATGTGAGACGAGTCACCCTAACCCGGCATCGACCGCCGAGCCGGCCAGCATGCGCCGCCTCACTCATGCCGACGGCCCGGCCACCCCGTCAGGGATGGCCGGGCCGTCGTGGTGTGCCCCAGGGTCAGCGGCTCACCCTCAACAGGATCGTGTTCGTGGTCTTCTTGGCGAGGTCGCTGCCCAGGAAGGTGTACGTCATCGTGTAGCGGCCAGGCTTGCGTAGCTTGGGAAGCCTGATCGTCTCGACGCCGTTGCGCACGTTGATGACCATCTTCTTGCGGAACTTCACCTTGCCCTTGGCCTTGATGACGACCCGGAGCTTGCCAGTGACCGCCACGTCGGTGTCGCCGACGACCACGGTGTGCTTGACCCGCGTTCCTGCCTCGAAGTAGCGCAGACCACGGACCTTGATGCTCGGCTTGGCCTTCTTCACCTTGAGCTTGACGGTGGTCGAACCAGCCTTCGTCGAGGCGTCACCGAAGTAGCTCACGGTGATCTCCCTGTTTCCGGCTGTGTCGAACGGGCCCACCGTCAGGGTGGCCTTTCCGCCCACCAGCTCGGCGGCACCCACGACCTCACCATCGATCAGGGCCAGTACGGCACCGCTGGGGACGCCGCCGGTCTTGGAGACCGTCACCGAGACCGTGGCTTCCTCGTCGCCGGCCTCGATCTTCTCAGGCGAGATGGTCGCCCCCAGTGTCGGCGTCACCTTCTCCACGGCCGGGGCCGCAGTGACGGTGAGCGGGACCGAGGTCTCCGACGGCAGGTTCGCCGCGTCGCCGTAGTAGTGCACGCTGATCGTCTTGGTGCCGGCGTTGGCGAACGGACCGACGAGCACGTCGACCTTGCCGTTCACCAGCTCGCCGCCGCCGACGACCCTGTCCCCGATGAGAGCGGCGACCGTGCCGGTGGGTGTGCCACCGTCCCCGCTGACCTCGACGGCGATGGTCGCGGTGCCGGAGTTGGCCTCGATCGAGGCCGGCGACACCGATGCGGTGACCGTCGTCTCGACCTTGGTGGGCGCCTGGACCTTGACGGGAACCGTCACCTCGGTGCCGGTGGTGGCACCGGTGATGACGACGTCGTAGGTGCCGCCCGCGTCGACGTTCGGGACACGGAACGACACTGTCGCCCGACCCGCCTCGTCGTTGCTGTTGGCGTCGCCCGCGGCGTTGGCGGCGCTGTTGACCGGGAAGGTCCCGACCTCGACACCGTCGAACTC
>CAVSCW010000035.1:0-11393 GCA_963726515.1 uncultured Actinomycetota bacterium | reverse complement strand
CGCTGGTCGGTGGCGTTGCCCTGGCCGTAGGGGTCCGCGTTGCCCGAGCCCTTGGACTTGAAGTGGTTCACGATGACGGCGAACGCGTCGGCGTCGGCAGTGCCGACCTGCTTGAACGCCTGGGCGACCGGCTCGCGGGCGTCCTCGAACGCCCCACCCGTGGACGACTCGTCGCTGAGCACGACCGACTCGCCGACCAGCGCCACGTTGGCGGGCTGGTAGATGAAGCCGTTGCGGATGACGTCCTGCTCCGAGGTCGCAGGCAGGGTCGCCGGCGACGGGACGGCGGCCCACGTGCCCGCGCCGGCGTCGGCGTTGAGGGCCGTGACGAGCGCGTTGATCGCGAAGTCGCGGTCCTTGCCGAACTTCACCGAGTTCTCGAGCTCCTCCAAGGAGACGATGTCGGCGTCGGCGGTGTTGATGGCCGCGACGATCTTGTCGTGCTGACGGACCAGGTTGACGTCATTGGCGGCCCCACGGGGACCGTTGGGGTTGCAGGAGTTGACGGTGACCGGGTCGCCGGCGCGATCGTTGTAGTAGCTGCAGGTGCCAAGGCTCGAGGACACGAATTCCACACCAGTGGTGGGGAAGAAGTTGAGCACGTTGAAGGTCGCCAGCTTGACGTCGCCACCCACGTTCTGGGGGGCGGCGGGACGCGTCTGCTCGACATTGATCTTGCCCGTGGGCGCACCGACGATCTGGGACTGGGGCAGGATCCGCCACGTGCTGAAGCCCTCGGTGAAGACGACCGGCTTCGGGAACGTGATCTCAGCACCGACGCGCACCGTGTGGTTCGCGGTGAACCACGGGAACGGCTCGCTGCTGTTCTGGCTCGTGGAGTAGGTCATGCTCGACCCGTCGTCCATGACGATGCGGTGAGCGTTGTTGTACTTCGTGCGCTCGGCCACCAGGGCGGTCTCCTGGGCGTCGATCACCTCGGTCGGGGAGACCAGGGGCATGTCACTCTGAGCGGCGACGCCGATCTCTCCACGGAAGGAGCTGGAGTTGCTGGTGCCCTGGTAGAACGGGCTGCCGTCGTAGACGTCGGTGGCGGTCCACGGGGCGGTGGGCTGGAAGAGCTCGCTCTCGGCGACCTCACGGACGGCGTTGAGCTCGGTGCCTGCCAGGCACGCCGTGCCGGGCAGGGCGCAGTCGGTGCCGGGGACCACGGTCTTCGGGGTCACATCGCCGAGCGAGGGGGTGATCGGCGTGACGCCGGCGTTGTTGGAGACGATCTGGGTCTGGCCGGAGAACTCGGCTGCCTCACCCGTCACCTCGACGGAGTCGCCGACCTCCGGGTAGGAGGCGAAGCCGCTCGTGCCGCCGTAGACGAAGATCGCGTCGGAGGCGTCGGCAGTGTCGTTGCCCGGGGTCTGGATGTAGAAGCCGTTGAGGCCGCCGGTCGGGAACGCTGCGGTGACGACGCCCTGGGTCTTGACGTTCTGACCGAGGAGCGGAGTGGTCGCACCGGTGCCCTGGATGTCGGCGATCGGGATGAGCGAGGCAGCTGCCGTGACCGTGAAGTTGAAGTCCACTTCGTCGGTCGCAGCGGTCGGCGTCGCCGAGTCGGTGGCAGTCGCGACGACGCTGAAGTCGCCGGCCGCGGTCGGAGTGCCGGACACGTCGCCGTTGCCGGCGACGGTGACAGCCGCCCGGCAGGCCGGTGGCCGTCCAGGTGTAGGGCGACGTGCCGCCGGTCGCGGCGAGGGTGAAGGGCGTGATCGCCGATCCGACCTGGCCGGACTTGTCACCCGGGGAGGTGGCCTCGAGGGCCGTCGGGGCCACGGGGCCGGAGTTCTGCGGGTCGGGCAGCGCCTCCGCGAAGTCGTTGCAGCGTTGCTGTCAGTGTCCATCGCCGGCGGCGTTGCGCGTCGCCGAGGTCGTGTTGGTCAGCGCCGAGCCATACGGCACCTTCATAGGACGTCGGCTGCGCCGTACCCCGACCATGTCAACGACGGCCGCGTTGCCGGCGAAGATTCCCGGTCCCGAGGGTGATCGCAGTTGTTCCGTTCACCAGCATGACCGTGCCGTTGGAGCCACCCATCGCGATGGTGCCCGTCGCGTCCGGAGTCGGCAGCGGCGTGGTCCCACCCGCGCCGCGAGCCTTCTGCACGAGGTAGTGCCCGCCCGCAGGAACCGATCCGCTCAGCGGCGTGACGCTCAACGTGGCGGCCGCGGTGCCAGCTGCCGAGCGCTACTGCACTGACCAGCCCGCGACGGAGATGGCACTCGCAGTCGGGTTGTAGAGCTCGATGAAGTCGTTGGTGTAGGTCGCGCCTGTCGTTGCCACCCCCTCCGTACACCTCGCTGATGACGAGGCCGGTGCCTGCAGGGTTGGCGGATGCTGCGATGGGGGTGAGACCGGCGGCCAAGACGGCCAGACCGACTCCTGCCGCGATGCGACGCGACGATGTGAGCGCAGGTGTGCGCATGTGTACTCCGGGGGCTCGGACGATGCTGACCGACGCATCCTCACCCAGAAAGCCCACCAAATGTGACGGGCGCCTCAACCATCTCGTACGAGTGTTGACGAAAGTTCACTGCCGATTTCGTGAACTCTCACCAGACGCCTCACACGCCCCGCGAGCCCCGCTGCTTCCACACGTCACGGAAGAACTCCCAGCCCGACCACAGCGTCATCACGACGGCACCTGCGAGCAGCACCTGGGCGAGGTAGAAGAGGCCCTCCCCCAGCGGTCCGGGCCAGAAGTCGAAGGCACCCCCGTGGGCGTTGCCGTGAGGAAGCGGAGTGATCAGCGCGGCCAGGGCGAGGGCCTGGAGCACCGTCTTGACCTTGCCGCTCTGGGCTGCGGCGATCACGACGTCCTTGAGGATCGACAACCTCAGCAGGGTCACGCTCCACTCGCGGACCAGCACCACGATCGTCACCCACCACCAGATGTCGCCGACGATCGAGAGGCCGATGAAGGCCATGCCGGTCATCGCCTTGTCGGCGATCGGATCGGCGATCTTGCCGAAGTCGGTGACGAGGTTGTGCTTGCGGGCGAGGTCGCCGTCGATCTTGTCGGTGATCATCGCGACCGCGAACAGGGCGAACGCCACCCACCGCCACGTCGCCGAGTCCCCGCCGTCGTGCAGCAGTGCCCAGCCGAAGAGCGGCACCATGGCAATGCGCAGCACGGTGAGCACGTTGGCGATGTTGAAGTTGGAGACCTGGTGCTGCTCGGGGCTCGTCGGGTCGTTGCTCATGGGGTGGCTCCCTTCACTCGCGCGATCAGGTCGACGCCGTCGGTGCCGGTGACGGACGCGCTCACCAGGTCGCCGATGCGCGCGTCGGTGACGTCGTCGAGCAGCGTCGTACCGTCCACCTCGGGACCCTGGTGGGCGGCACGCCCCACGGTCCCGTCCTCGTCGATGGTCTCGACGAGGACCACGACCTCCTCGCCGATGCGCTCCTCGGCCCGCTGGGCGTTGAGCTCCTCGACGAGGGCCGTCACGTGCTCGGTGCGCGCGCGGATCTCGTCCTCGTCCAGCTTGATGCCCTCGGCGAAGCCGGCCGCCTCGGTGCCGTCCTCGTCGGAGTAGCCGAAGACGCCGGTCACGTCCATGCGCGCGGCCTCGAGGAAGTCGCAGAGCTCCTGCAGGTCCTCGTCGGTCTCGCCGGGGAAGCCGACGATCACGTTGGACCGTACGCCGGCCAGCGGGGCCAGCGTCCGGATCTGCTCGAGGAGCCCGAGGAAGCTCTCGGGGTCACCGAAGCGGCGCATCCGGCGCAGCACCGTCGCGCTCGCGTGCTGGAAGGACAGGTCGAAGTAGGGCACGACGCCAGGCGTGGAGGCGATCGCCTCGATCAGGCCCGGGCGGGTCTCGGCGGGCTGGAGGTAGGAGACGCGCACCCGCTCGACGCCGTCGATGCCCGCCAGCTCGGGCAACAGCGTCTCGAGGAGACGCAGGTCGCCGAGGTCCTTGCCATAGGAGGTGGAGTTCTCGCTGACGAGGAACAGCTCCTTGACGCCCTCGGTCGCGAGCCAGCGCGCCTCGCTGACGACATCGTTGGGGCGGCGACTGACGAAGGAGCCGCGGAAGCTCGGGATCGCGCAGAACGTGCAGCGTCGGTCGCAGCCGCTGGCCAGCTTGAGCGGGGCCATCGGCCCGGCGTCGAGACGACGGCGTACGGCGCGGGGTCCCGTGGCGGGCGCGCCGGCACCGATCTCGGCGAGGTCCGCCGGCGGCGTGACGTCTGCCTGGTGGCCGGGGATCGAGATCGTCGAGGCGTCGCGGTCGACCGGGGAGATCGGGAGGAGGCGCCGGCGGTCGGACGGCGTGTGGGCGTGGTGGGCCTCCCCCGCGACGATCGAGCGCAGCTTGGCTGCGATGTCGGGGTAGTCGTCGAAGCCGAGGACCGCGTCGGCCTCGGGCAGCGAGTCGGCGAGGTCCTTGCCATACCTCTCCGCGAGGCAACCGACGGCGACGACGGCCTGGGCGCGCCCGCCGTGACCGGCGGAGGCCTTGAGGTCCGCGGCCTCCAGCAGGGTGTCGACGGAGTCCTTCTTGGCAGCCTCGACGAAGCCACACGTGTTGACCACGACCGTGTCGGCGTCCTCGGGGTCCGCGACGAGCACGAAGCCGCCGGCCTCGAGCCGCCCGGCCAGCTCCTCGGAGTCGACCTCGTTGCGGGCACAGCCGAGGGTCACCACGGCGACCTGCAGCGGGGCGGCAGGCTCAACGGTCGTGTTCTCTGTCTCAGTCGTGGTCATCGCACCGTGAGTATGCCGGGTCGCGGTGCCCGGACCCGCAACGTCGGTGCGGTGAGGACCCTCACCCCACGTGCTGCACCCCGGGGGATCTTGATCCTTTCTCCATGCCACGTGGATGGATGGTTGTCGGACCAGCCACCTATACTCGAACACATGATCGAGACACGACAAGCAGGGCCGGCAGCGGAAGCCGAGGTCGATGGCGACCTCAGCCCCACCGCCCTGCTCACCTCGATCACCGCCGCCCGCGCCACCGAGGATGCCGCAGCCGCCCGACAACTGACCCTCGCCGCCCGGTGGGCCGACCTCCACCCACCCGAGTCGATCCACACCGCCGCGTCGTTCACCACTGCGGGGTGCGAGCACGAAGAGCCCATCGCCGGCCAGGGCTGCCCGACGGTCGCAGAGTTCTGCGTCGCCGAGCTCGGCACCGCACTGGGCATCTCGTCGACCTCCGCGAAGAAGCTGATGGGCCACGCGCTCGAGCTGCGCCACCGCCTCCCGCGGTTGTGGGCCCAGGTCCAGACCGGCCGGGTCCCCGCCTGGCGGGCCCGCCTGGTCGCCGAGACCACGATCCACACCACCCCAGCCCTCACCCTCGAGGCCGCCGCATGGGTCGACGCCCAGGTCGCCGCCGTCGCCGCGAGGATCGGCCCCGCGCAGCTCGACCGCCTCGTCGCCGAGACCATCAAGCGGTTCGGGCTCGCCGCGCCCGACCCCACGGCGGACCCGGAGGACGGCTACCTCGCCGTCGATCCGCGCCACGTGACGGTGAACAAGGACGATGTCCACTACGCCGGCACCCTGCACGTCGAGGCCGACCTCGACCTCGCCGACGCCCTCGACCTGGACCGGGCCCTCGCCCACGGAGCAGCAACACAGAAAGCACTCGGGTCCGACCTGTCCCTCAACGCCCGACGCGCCCAGGCGCTGGGCGAACTGGCCCGCACCCAGACCGCGCTCGACCTCCTGACCGGGAGGCCGGGCTCGGACCGCGCCAGCGGGCCGGACCCGGACACCCGGAGACAGGTCACTGCACGCGAGGTCGTGCTCCACGCCCACTTCACCGCCACCACCGACGGCCAGACGACCGTGTTCGGGCGGACCGGACGCCTCGAGGAGGGCCAGCGCCTGGTCTTGCTCGACCAGATCCGCTCCTGGTGCGCCGGCTCCCGCACGAAGATCACGATCAAGCCCGTCATCGACCTCCACATCCCGCTCGCCGCGTCGGGCTATGCGATCCCGGACCGGATCCGCGAACAGATCGTTCTCCGCGACGGCACCTGCGTGTTCCCGTGGTGCTCGCGCCCGGCCAGGAGCTGCGACGTGGATCATGTCGTCGAGTTCGACCATGAGGCTGACGCCGAGGGCCGACCCCAGCCCGGTCCCACCGACACCCGCAACCTCGCGGCTTTGTGCCGCTTCCACCACAGGCTCAAGACCCACTCCGCCTGGACCTACCGGATGACCACGTCCGGGGTGTTCGTCTGGACCAGCCCCCACGGTCACCACGTCCAACGCGACACCACCGGCACCACCGCGCTCGATCCACCCCAGCGACATTGACACCCGCCCCACACCCCGCGATCCACGGATAGCGGGGTCACAGGCACGTCCGGGGCGTGCCACCCCTCGGGTCAGCGCCAGGCATGCCACCTCTGCGTGGTCTCGGACGCATACGCGGCGTACCACGCCGCATCGGGCGACGAACGTGTTCGACTCGACTACCTCGCGGACCGGACGGAGATGCTCTGCATCCTCGGGTTGGACATGGCCCGCGGGTCTCACGGGCTCAAGGCGTACCGCGACGGCTAGGACCTCCGCTCCGGACGGACAGCCTGTCCAGGTCACGCGTGCAGAACCCGTGGTGGGCCCATTCCTCGTTGAGCACGGTGGCGAGGCATTGCCGCACGGTCCGCCCGTGGGCATACGGGGGCCACCTGTCGTCGTCGGGCACACGCGCGGTCCGGACGAGCTGATCGCGCGTGACCTCGGCCAGCCATGTCTCGATCTCCGACGCATGGCGGCGTCGTACGGCGAGCACCTCGTCGAGGCTCGGTCGGGCGGTCGGGTCGAGCCCGTTCTCCTCCTGGTCCATGACGAGCGGTGGCCCCAGGCCGATGGCCGTGAACGTCTCGGTGAGCCCGAGCACGCAGCGACGGAACCACGAGTCGTGCACGAAGACCAGGTGACGCAGGGTCTCGACCACCGACCACTCACCGTCGACACCGCGGTGTTCGCTCCCCTCTGGCATCGACCGGACTCGCTCGATGGTCGTCGCCCAGTCGTCCCGCAGCTGTTGCCACCCCTCCAGCAGGTCGGCCGGCTGGTCGGAGCGGATCAGCAGCCGCACCGGGTGACGGAGATCGAGCTGTGCCTCGACATACGCCATCACCTCCACCCCGTTGACCACCAGGTGGGTGACCAGCCCGTCGATCTCGGCGTCCTGCATGACCACGCCGACCATCCGTGCCCTGCTCAGGTCGCACTCGCGGAACTCTGCGCCGGTGAGGTCCTCCTCGTCGAAGCGTCGCATGCGATCAGGCTAGGCCGCCGGTGCGCCTCAGTTGACGACGTACGTCCCCTGGCCGGCGACGCCGGGCTCACCCACCGCACGGGCCGCGCCGCCCGCCAGCGAGACCGTCACGGCGCCGTCGGTGGACTGCACGCGCACCGGCGGAGACGCCTGGACCTCGCGGGTCTCCCCCACGGCGAGGTTGCCCTTGAACACTTCCTTGCCGGCGCCGTCGCGGACGACGACCCGGGCACCACCCGACGCGGCCGTCACCACGACCGCCACCGGGTCGGCCAGTGGCGCGTTGCCGGCGCCCTGGGGGCCGCCGGAGCCGTTGAGGATGGGCGTGGCACCGCGCAGCTCCGGCGGGGTGTCCATCACCAGCCGTGCGATCGACCAGCAGAGCACCAGCGCCATCACGACGGCGACGAGGACGGACCAGTTGGGTCCACCGCGGGTGCCGCGGATGGAGCCGCTGGCGCCGGTGGCCAGCTCCGCCTCGAAGACGCGGCGTGGGTTGATCGGAGCGTGGGCGTAGCGCTCGGCGTACGACGCCAGCAGCGGTGCGACGTCGATGCCGAGCACCCGGGCCAGCGTGCGCAGGTGGCCGCGGGCGTAGAAGTCGCCACCGCACGGCTCGAAGTCGTCGACCTCGACGGCCTCGATGACGTGGGGACGGATGCGGGTGCGCTCGGCGAGCTGGTCCACGGTGAGGCCCAACCGGGTGCGGGCCGCGGCCAGCTCGGGCCCGATGACCGGGTCCTCCGCGGGCTCCACCTCGAAGTCGTCGAGCACCAGCGGCTCGACCGGCTCACCGGGACGGGCGATGGCGCGGACCCGCTCGCCCCACGACTGGGTCTCCTCGACCAGGCTGACCCGGCCGGGGCGGTGCAGCTCTCGGCCCTCGGGCTGGTCATCGTCGTCAGACGGGTCGATGTCGCGGGTGACCTCCGACCGGCGGGCCGAGGTGGACTCGCGCAGTGCGACCGGCGTCGGGCTGGCCACGATGCCCTCGACGGGAGGGCCCTCCTCCACCTCGGGCTCGAGGGCCTCGGCAGCCTCAGCGTCCTCGCCGGCGTCCGGGGTGATCGGAACCGCCTGCTCGATCTCGACGACCTGGCTGGGGTCGCGAGCCACGCGGCCCAGCGCCTCCGTGAGGTCGTCGCCGGCGCCGACGACGCGCGTCGAGAGGCCGAGCGGGACCGCGAACGGGGCGCCGTGGAGCAGCCGGGAGAAGCTCACGTGGCGCTTGCCGGCGCCGGTGAGCTCGGCCTCGATCAGCTCGAGGTTGTGCGGGACCACGACCAGGCGTCCGTCGCGGAGCAGGCCTCGGCGCGGGGTGTGCTCGACGTGGTGGACCGCGGTCCACGGCAGTCCGCGCCAGGTGCGGCCGAGGCGGATCCGGATCCCCTGTGCGTCGGCGACGAGCAGCGGAGTGCGGGCGTCGACCAGGCCGACCAGCCAGTAGATGCCGAGCAGCCCCATCGCGACGACGAAGGCCCAGTCCAGCGCGGAGCCGGTCTGCGTGGCGCGGGCGAGGTAGGCGATGGCGACCGCCGAGGCGGTCAGGCCGACGCCTGCGGCGACGCCGGCATGGCGGCGGACCTCCAGGTGGGTGGGGAGGACGTCGGTGGTGAGGCCGAGGACCTCGCCGTGCTCCCCCTCGATGTCGTCGTACTCGTGCTCCTGCACGGCCTCGTCCAACCTGGCGCCCATCAGACTCCCCCCTCCAACGTCGCGATCACGGAATCAAGCTCGTCGGGCTTCACCAGGACGTCGCGGGCCTTGGACCCCTCGCTGGGACCCACCACCCCGCGACTCTCCATGATGTCCATCAGGCGCCCGGCCTTGGCGAAGCCGACCCGCAGCTTGCGCTGCAGCATCGACGTCGAGCCGAACTGGGTGGAGACGACGAGCTCGATGGCCTGGACCACGAGCTCCATGTCGTCGCCGATGTCGTCGTCGAGGTCGCGCTTGGCCGCGGCCGGGGCCGTGACGTCCTCGACGTAGGTCGGCTCGAGCTGGTCCTTGCAGTGCTTGACGACCTGGTGGATCTCGGCCTCGGTCACCCACGACCCCTGGACGCGCACCGGCTTGCTGGCGCCCATCGGCAGGAAGAGCCCGTCTCCCTGGCCCACGAGCTTCTCCGCGCCCGGTTGGTCGAGGATGACCCGGCTGTCACCGAGCGAGCTGGTGGCGAAGGCGAGCCGCGACGGGACGTTGGCCTTGATCAGACCGGTGACGACGTCGACGGAGGGACGCTGGGTGGCGAGGACCAGGTGGATGCCGGCCGCGCGGGCCAGCTGGGTGATGCGCACCACCGAGTCCTCGACGTCGCGCGGCGAGACCATCATCAGGTCGGCGAGCTCGTCGACGATGACGAGGAGGTAGGGGTACGGCGTGATCGTGCGCTCGCTGCCCGCCGGGACCTCGACCTTGCCGGCCCGCACCGCCTTGTTGAAGTCGTCGATGTGGCGGAAGCCGAAGTTGGCCAGGTCGTCGTAGCGCATGTCCATCTCGCGCACGACCCACGCCAGTGCCTCGGCGGCCTTCTTGGGGTTGGTGATGATCGGGGTGATCAGGTGCGGCACGCCCTCGTAGGCGTTCAGCTCGACCCGCTTGGGGTCGATCATGATCATCCGCACCTCGTCGGGCGTGGACCGCATCAGGATCGAGGTGATCAGCGAGTTGATGAACGACGACTTGCCCGAGCCGGTTGCGCCGGCGACGAGCAGGTGCGGCATCTTCGCCATGTTGGCCACCACGAAGCCGCCCTCGACGTCCTTGCCGAGCCCGGCCACCATCGGGTGGTGGTCCGAGCGGGCCGTGGTGGAGCGGAGCACGTCGCCGAGGGAGACGATCTCCTTGTCCAGGTTGGGGATCTCGATGCCGATCGCGGACTTGCCGGGGATCGGGCTGAGGATCCGAACGTCGGCCGACGCCACGGCGTAGGCGATGTTCTTCGACAGCGCCGTGACCTTCTCCACCTTGACCGCCGGACCCAGCTCGACCTCGTAGCGGGTGACCGTCGGGCCACGCGTGTAGCCGGTGACCGTCGCGTCGATGCCGAACTCGTCCATCACCTGCATCAGCCGCTCGACGACGGCGTCGCTGGCCTTGGAGCGGGCCTTGTGGACCGATCCGGGCTTGAGGACGGCGTTGCCGGGCAGCGAGTAGGTGATGTCGCCGGACAGCGCGAGCTGCTCGACTCGCTGCGGCAGCGGGGTGTGCGGCGGCGGCTCGGTGGATCCGGTTTCCGCGTCGGCGGTCGTGACCGCCGGGGTGACCTCGGTGGGCGCGTCGGCGAACAGGTCGATGCCGAAGTCCTCGACGGGCTCCGCCTCGGCCTTCTTCTTGCGCCGCTTCTTGAGCTCGCGCTCGGACAGCACCGGGCTGTCGTAGGCCGGGTCGCCGAGATCGGGGTCGATCTCCTCGTCCAGCATCGAGCGGCGGGTGCGGACCGGGCGGGTGGGCTCGGCCGCCTCGGCCTCGCCGGTGCCGTCGGCAGGCGTGCGGCCCAGGGCCTTGTCGCGCAGCGCGGCCAGCCGGACCGGGATCTGGTAGACGGGCGTGGCGGTGATGATGAGGATGCCGAAGCTCGCCAGCAGCACCAGCAGCGGCACCACGACGTACGACGTCTGCATGAGGTCGAGCAGCAGGCTCGAGGTGACGTAGCCGACCGCTCCCCCGGCCTCCTGGAGGTTGCTGGCGTCGCCGAGGACGGGCTGCGGGTTGCCGTTGGCGATGTGCACGATGCCGAGCAGGCCGAGGGCGAAGGCGGTCCACCCGATCACCTGGCGCCCGGCCGGGCCGTTGCGCTCGGGGTCACGCAGGGTCCGCCAGCCGGCGTAGACCAGGAACAGCGGGACCAGCCAGCCGACCTTGCCGACCGCACCGGAGGTCACCGAGCGGGCGAACTCCATGACTCCCCCGGGCAGCTGCCACCAGACGGCGGCGGCGACCACCAGGGCCACACCGATGATGAAGAGCCCGACGCCGTCGCGGCGGTGCTCGGGGTCGAGGTCGCGTGCCGACCGACCGACCGAGCGCGCCAGCGCACCGAGGGCGTGGGCGATGCCCAGCCACACCGCGGCGATGCCGCGTCCGATCGCGCCGAACGTGCGCGCGACCGGTCCGGCTCCGTTGCGCACGGCGCGGGG
>CAVSCW010000034.1:0-24912 GCA_963726515.1 uncultured Actinomycetota bacterium | reverse complement strand
CAGCACGCCCTGGGGCACTCCTCGGCATCGATCACGCTGAACGTCTACAGCCACCTCTGGCCGAAGGCGGAAGACCGCACCAGGGCGGCAGCGGCCAACCTCATGGTGACCGCCGCCGGTTCTGCGGACTCTGTGCGGACTCTGGCTGGTGTGTGAGCGTGAATCAGCGGTAGTTGGTGAACTGCACCGCGAAGTCGTAGTCCTGCGACTTCACCAGCTGCTGCACCGCCTGCAGGTCGTCGCGCTTCTTCGACGAGACCCGCAGCTCCTCACCCTGCACCTGGGCCTTGACGCCCTTGGGGCCCTCGTCGCGGATCAGCTTCGAGATCTTCTTCGCGTCCTCGGAGGTGATGCCCTCCTTGAGCGCGATGTCGATCTTGGAGACCTGACCGGACTGGCGCGGCTCGGAGGTGTCGAGGATCTTCAGGCTCTGGTCACGCTTGATGAGCTTGTCCTGGAAGACGCTGAGCACGGCGCTGGCGCGGTCATCGGCCGACGCGGTGATCTCGATCGCCTTCTCGCCCTTCCACTCGATCGACGCGCCCGTGCCCTTGAAGTCGAAGCGCGTGGCGATCTCGCGGGCCGCCTGGCTCAGGGCGTTGTCGACCTCCTGGCGGTCCAACTTGCTCACGATGTCGAAGCTCGAGTCAGCCATTGATGTGCCTCCTGCCGGGGTGCCCCGGCGATTCGTAGCGGTGTCCGTGCCTTGCTATTGTTCCGCACGGCCCGGCAGGTTGCCCGAGCGGCCAAAGGGAGCTGACTGTAAATCAGCCGGCAACGCCTACAGAGGTTCGAATCCTCTACCTGCCACACCACGCTCCCGGATCCGCCCAGCGGATCCGGGAGTGGCCTTTTCTTGACCGGCGCGCAGGATTCTGCGTGACTTCCCGGGTGAGCGAGCTCTTCCCCTCGATGCCGGCCGGACCCAGTGACGACTGGCTGGACGCGGAGTGTCGGCGCCTCCTGGGCTTCGGCCGCAGGATCGTCCATCCCGCCGGCGGTGCCGCCTGGCTCGACGACGCCGGAGCGCCCGACCTCGACCGCCCGGTCCACACCTGGATCACCAGCCGCACCGTGCACGTCT
This sequence comes from uncultured Actinomycetota bacterium, assembly GCA_963726515.1. Lineage (GTDB taxonomy): Bacteria > Actinomycetota > Actinomycetes > Propionibacteriales > Nocardioidaceae > Nocardioides. The sequence continues at coordinate 23,828 of CAVSCW010000034.1, read as the reverse complement.
ACGCCCTCGGCGCCCTGCTCGGCGTCGAGGGGTGCACGCCGATCGCCACCGCGGCGCTCGACGGCCTCCGGACCACCCTGCACGACGCGGACCGCGGGGGCTGGTTCAGCGCGGTCGACGCGGCTGCGGTCCCCGTCGCCACCGACAAGTCCTGCTACGACCACGCCTTCGTGATGCTCGCCGGCTCGAGCGCCGTCGTGGCCGGGCTGCCCGGAGCGGACGACCTCCTCGCCGAGGCGACCCGGGTCTTCGAGGAGCACTTCTGGGACGAGGCCCCGGGACTGGTCGTCGACGAGTGGGACCGCGCGTGGACCGCACCCGCGCCCTACCGAGGGCTCAACGCGGCCATGCACTCGGTCGAGGCGATGCTCGCCGTGGGCGACGTGACGGGAGAGGCCGTCTGGCACCGGCGCGCCGCCCGGATCGCCGAGCTGGTGGTCGGGCTCGCGACGGCGTACGACGGCCGGCTCCCCGAGCACTTCGGCCCGGACTGGAGCGTCGACCTCGAGCTCAACCGGGACCGTCCCGACGACCCGTTCAAGCCGTTCGGCGCGACCGTCGGGCACGGCCTCGAGTGGTCGCGGCTGCTGCTCCACGTCGAGGCCGCCCTGGGTGACGCCGCACCGGGCGGACTGCTCGACACCTCCCGCCTCCTCTTCGAGCGGGCCGTCGCCGACGGGTGGCACGTCGACGGCGCCCCCGGCTTCGTCTACACCACCGACTGGGACGGTGTCCCGGTCGTGCGGCAGCGGATGCACTGGGTGGTGGCCGAGGCGATCGCTGCCTCGGCGGCACTGCACCGACGCACGGGGGAGCCCGGCTATGCCCAGCAGTACGCCACGTGGTGGGGCTACGCGGTCGAGCACCTGCGCGATCTCGAGCGGGGCTCGTGGCACCACGAGCTCGACCCGGCCAACCGACCCCAGGCGTCCGTGTGGCCGGGAAAGCCGGATCTCTACCACGCCGTCCAGGCCACCCTCCTGCCGCGACTGCCCTTGGCGCCGGGTCTCGCTCGCGCGGTGGCCTCGGGAGCACTGACGTGAACTCCGGCATGATGGGGGCCATGACGGACGCACAATCACGGGTCCTCGTCGTCGGCGAGGCCCTCGTCGACGTCGTGCCGGACGGCGACGGCAACCCTCAGGACCTCCCCGGCGGCAGCCCGGCCAACGTCGCCATCACGCTGGGCAGGCTCGGCCGCGACGTGCGCCTGGTGACCGTGCTGGGCGAGGACGCGCGCGGGCGGCTGGTGCGCGCCTGGCTCGAGGCGAGCCGCGTGCAGGTGCTCGCGCAGCAGCCGGGCAGCGGACGCACGTCGAGCGCGGCCGTCACCCTCGACGCGACGGGTGCCGCGACCTACGATTTCGACCTCGCCTGGGATCTCGGCGAGGTGCCGGACGAGCAGTGCGACGTCCTCCACGTCGGCTCGATCGCGACGGTCCTCGAGCCGGGCGCCGACGTCGTCCTGGAGGCGGTCCGCAGGCACCATGGGCAGGCCCTGGTCTCGCTCGACCCCAACGCGCGTCCCGTTCTCACCCCCGACCGGGCGGCCGCGGTCGCCCGGGTCGAGGAGCTGGTCGGGCTCTCCGACATCGTCAAGGTCAGTGACGAGGACCTGGAGTGGCTCCGTCCCGACCACTCGCCGGTCGAGACCGCCGCCCGGTGGGCCACGCAGGGCCCGGGCCTGGTGGTCGTGACCCGCGGCGGTGACGGGGCCGTCGCCGTACGCCCCGACGGCACCACCCTGGAGGTGCCCGGAGTGCCCGTCGTGGTCGCCGACACGGTCGGCGCCGGCGACACCTTCAGTGGGGTGCTGATCGACACCCTGCTCGCGCTCGGGATCAGCGGCGCCGGTGGCGCAGACGCCCTGCGCGCGCTCACCGACCGTGACGTGCTCGAACTCGTGGCGACCGCCGCGGTCGGCGCCGCTGTCACCGTCTCGCGTCCCGGTGCGGACCCGCCAGACCGCGCCGAGCTCACCACCGCCCTCGGCGGCTCCGGAGCTCGCAGGGAGTGAGTGCCGAACAGATCCACGACATCGGCAAACGACGTGCGTGGGTGATCTGGCTCGTCGCGCTCGCGGTCTACGTCCTGGCCGTCTTCCACCGCAGCTCGCTGGGGGTGGCCGGGATCATCGCGGCCGAGCGCTACGACATCAGTGCCACCAGCCTGGCGACGTTCACCGTCCTGCAGCTCGTCGTGTACGCCGGCATGCAGGTGCCCGTCGGGGTGCTGCTCGACCGCTTCGGGTCCCGCGTGATGCTGGTGTGCGGACTCGTGCTGCTGACGGCCGGCCAGCTCGGCTTCGCCTTCTCCGCCTCGTTCGCGGGCGCGGTCGCGTCCCGGGCCGTGGTGGGTGCCGGTGACGCGATGGTGTTCGTCAGCGTCATCCGCCTCGTCACCGCGTGGTTCCTCGTGCGGCAGGGCCCGATGGTCACCCAGGTGACCGGCCTGACGGGGCAGCTCGGCGCGATCGCCGCGGCCGGCCCGCTGTCGTACCTCCTGCACGCGCTCGGCTGGACCCGCGCCTTCGCGCTGACCTCGAGCCTGGGCGTGGTCCTGCTGGTCGCAGTGCTCGTCGTGGTGAAGGACTCGCCCTACCGCCGCGACGACGTGGTGGCGATCAAGCTGCGTGCGCTCGCCCAGTCGGTGCGCACGGTCTGGGGCAACCCCGGCACCCGGCTGGGCATGTGGTCCCACTTCGCCTCGCAGTTCTCCGTCACCGTGTTCGCGCTGCTGTGGGGATATCCGTTCCTGGTCCAGGGACTCGGGTGGACCCCGGCCGCCGCGAGCACGCTCCTGATGGCGATGACCGCCTGGGCGGTGGCCAGCGGCCTCGTCCTCGCACGGCTGGTGGCGCGGCTGCCCTACTACCGCTCGTGGATCGTGGTCGGCGTCGTCATCGCGATGGTGGTGCCGTGGACCGCGGTGCTGGTGTGGCCGGGCGTGGCGCCCGTGTGGCTGGTGGTCGTGATGGCCTTCGCCACCGCCAGTGGTGGCCCGGCGTCGATGGTGGGGTTCGACCTGGCTCGCTCCTTCACTCCCGCGCACGCGATCGGCCGGGCCAACGGGCTGGTCAACGTCGGCGGCTTCACCGCCTCGCTCCTCACCATGGCACTGATCGGGATCGTGCTGGACCTCTCGAACCCCGGCGGGATGGACGCCTACACGCTCGGTGACTTCAAGCTCGCGCTCGCGGTGCAGTACCTCTTCTGGACTCTCGGCATCTGGCAGACCCTGCGCTACCGACGGCGCGGGCTGGCCCACCTCGACCGCGTCCACCCCGGATCGGTCGAGCAGATGAGGGCCGGTCACGCCTTCGTGCACCCCGGGATCGGGACCGAGGGCGTCTGACCCGCCCCGCGACCCGACCTCCCGCGCAGCCCCCGCCCCGCCCCCGGATGGATTTCCACTCGAGCGAGTGGAAGTTCACGGCCCGATCCGGCCCTTCACGCTCAGGACCGGATGGACTTCCACTCGCAGGAGTGGAAATCCATCTCGGCCCCAGCTCGGCCCCAGCTCGGCCCCAGCTCGGCCCCAGCTCGGCCCCAGGATGGCCTCGGGCGGCGGTCAGCCGGGCGGGCGAGGAGCGGTCAGCCGATCTCGCCGTCCCCGTCGGAGTCGAGATCGCCCGTCGGGTCGAGGGCCGCCTCGTCGTCCAGGAACGCTCCACCGACCGGCTCGCCCTGCCAGGAGACCAGTCGCCAGCCGTCGTACGGATCGCCCTCGAGCACGATGAGGGCGGTGTTGTGCAGAGGCGTCGTGACCGGGGGTGCGACGGGCGAGGGGAGCATCCGCGACGAGGTCCAGGTGCGCAGGGCGGCGCCGTGGCTCACGATCAGGGCCGAGGAGTGCCCGGCCTCCACGATGCGGTGGACGGCTGCGTCGTAGCGGTGCAGGAACTCCTCACCGGTCTCGGCTCCGGGCATCCGGACGTCGATCCTGCCCTCGAGCCAGGTCGCGACGGTCGAGATGTAGCCGTGGACGGCGTCGTGGTCGTTGCGCATCTCGAAGTCGCCGGCCTGGATCTCCTCCAGTCCTCCGAGCTGGGCCGGGTCCAGGGCCCGCTGCTGCGAGGTCGGGGCGGCCGTCTGGTGGGTGCGCACCCGGCTGGAGACGTAGATCGCGTCAAGGCTCTCCGGGCCCAGCGCCCGCGCCGCTGCCGCGGCCTGGGCGTGACCCAGGGTGGTGAGCTCGAGACCGGGGTCGGCGGTGTCGAGCTCGCCCGAGACGTTGGCATGGGTCTGGCCGTGGCGCATGAGCAGCAGTCGCACAGGGAGTCCTAGGAGTTGGACCGGGAGGTCGTGGACGAGGCCTTCACGCGCCCAGACTAGGACCCGGATGGGAGCCACACGCTCCCGTCAGCGAGCCGGCAGGACCCGCCCGGTGACCTCGCCGAGCGAGATGCGCCCGCCGGCCGTGCCGGGTGCGGAGTAGCGCAGCGTCACCTCGTCACCGTCCTCGAGGAACGTGCGCTCGCGACCGGCGACGGTGAACGGCTCCTTGCCGCCCCAGCTCAGCTCCAGCAGCGAGCCGCGCTGGTCCGGCGTCGGGGCCCGAGACGGTGCCCGATCCCCAGAGGTCCCCGGTGCGGACGCTGGCGCCGTTGACCGTGGTGTGGGCCAGCATCTGGGCCGGCGACCAGTACATGGTGCGGTAGGGCGGCCGGGCGATCACCTCGCCGTCGAGCACCACCTCGATCTCGATGTCGAGCCCGGCAGGACCGTCGACCCGCAGGTAGTCGAGCACCTCCGGGTCGTCCTGCCCGGGCAGCTCGGTCCAGGCCGCCTCGAGCGCGGCGAGCGGGGTGACCCAGGCGCTGATCGAGGTGGCGAAGGACTTGCCGAGGAAGGGGCCGAGCGGGACGTACTCCCAGGCCTGGATGTCGCGTGCCGACCAGTCGTTGAGCCCCACCACGCCGAACGTGTGCCGCGCGAAGTCGGCCGTGGCCACGCGATCGCCCATCGCCGACCCGACGCCCACGACGAAGCCCAGCTCGGCCTCGATGTCGAGGCGCGCCGATGGGCCGTAGGTCGGCAGGTCGTCGCTGGGCGCCTTGCGCTGCCCGCACGGGCGCACCACGTCGGTGCCGGAGACCACCACCGTTCCCGAGCGGCCGTGGTAGCCGACGGGGAGGTTCTTCCAGTTGGGCAGCAGCGGCTCCTGGTCGGGTCTGAACATCCGCCCGACGTTGGACGCGTGGTGCTCGGAGGCGTAGAAGTCGACGTAGTCGCCGACGGTGAACGGCATCAGCAGGGTGACCGAGTCCACCGGGGCCAGCGCCGGCTCGACGAGGTCGCGCTCGGTCCGGTCGGTCAGGAGACCGGTGATCCAGGCGCGGGTGGAGGCCCACACCTTCGGCCCGGCCGCCATGAAGTCGTTGAGCGAGGCCCGGTCGAACAGTGCGTGCGTGTCCAGCATGTCGGCGGCGGCCACGACGCTCAGGTCGAGCACGTGGTCGCCGATGCGGACCGCGACGCGCGGGTGCTCCCCGGAGCGGGCGACCACGCCGAAGGGGAGGTGGTCGATGTCGAAGCCGGAGCCGGCGGCGCCGGGGACCCAGGTCGGTGCGGTCCGGTGGTCGGGGGTGGTCATGCGTGCTCCGCACTGCCGGGGGAGATGAGTCCCAGGGCGATCAGGTCGTCGAGGGGTTCGGTCACCGAGCAGGAGCCGAACGAGGTGAACCAGCGGCGGGCCGAGGAGGTGTCGCCGGAGGCCAGGGCGGTGCCGTCGCGCTGCTCCAGGATCTCGATCGCGTCGGCGACGGAGCCCCCGTCCCACAGCACCTGGGTGGCGACCAGGACGTTGAGGAAGCCGTGCGCGCCGCCGCCCTCGGGGTCGTGGCGTACGGCGCGGTGCAGGCCGGCAGTGCACTTGAACGCGGTCTCCCGGTCGAGGGCCGCGTCGATCCACGCAGCGACCGTGGCCGAGTCGGGGACCAGGTCGTGGTCGACGTGACCGAGGCGGAGCTTGAGCCGGTGCCCGCAGGCGGCCACCTCGTCGGCGGCGGCGAGCCACGCGCCCGTGGCCGGACCGGGGATCTCGATGAAGACCGGGACCTCGACCTCGGCCTGCCCGGGCGGCCGCGTCGATACGGCGTACGTTGCCGACGGGGTCGTCCGGATCGCGCACCGCGACCTCGAGCCCGACCACCTCGAGGTCCTTGCGGGCGGCCAGGGCGGCGACGCCCTCGACCGCACCGGCCCCGGTGGTCAGGACGGCGGAGACCGGCAGCCCGGGGGGCACGGAGCCGAGCTGGGTGTCGGTGACGACGAAGGACCCGACGAAGTCGGCGTACCACTCGGCGCCGCGCTCGGCGAAGACCTGCAGCGCCCGGGACAGATCGGCGTTGCCGGGCGGGAAGATCGCGGCGTCATCGACGAGGGCGCGCCACCGATCGGGCCAGGGGGTGGGATCAGGGGATGCAGGAGGGGGAGCCACGGGGCTACTCTAACCACCAGATAGCGGACACTTGCGTCCGATAATCGGATGATTGGAGCGGGCGGATGGCCCACTACCGTGCACTCGGCCGACTGCCCCGCCAGCGCCACACCCAGCTGCGCGACGACGACGGACACCTCTTCCGCGAGGAGCTGATGGGGGAGGAGGGCTTCTCCTCGGACTCCTCGTTGCTCTACCACCGCGGTGTGCCGAGCGCGATCACCGACAGCCAGGTCTGGGACCTGCGCGACCAGTCGCGCAGCCCCAACCACCCGCTCAAGCCGCGCCACCTCAAGCTGCACGACCTCGAGACCGGTGAGTGCCCGGTCGAGGGCCGCCGGATGGTCCTCGGCAACAACGACGTGCGTATCGGCTACGTCGTCACCGGCACCGAGGCGTCGCCGCTCTACCGCAACGCCATCGGCGACGAGTGTGTCTACGTCGAGTCCGGCTCGGGCACCGTGGAGACGGTCTTCGGGGTGGTGGGCTACCGCGCCGGCGACTACGTCGTGATCCCGCGTGCGACCGACCACCGCTGGGTCCCCGCCGAGCCCTCCCGGCTCTACGCCATCGAGGCCAACAGCCACATCCACCCGCCCAAGCGCTACCTCTCGCGCTTCGGGCAGTTCCTCGAGCACGCGCCGTTCTGCGAGCGCGACCTCCACGGCCCCGGCGAGACCTTCGAGATCGAGGGCACCGACGTCGAGGTCCTGGTCAAGCACCGCACGAGCGCCGGGATCGTCGGCACGCGGCTGACCTACGCCACCCACCCGTTCGACGTGGTGGGCTGGGACGGGTGCCTCTATCCCTACACGTTCAACGTCGAGGACTACATGCCGATCACCGGCAAGGTCCACCAGCCGCCGCCGGTGCACCAGGTCTTCGAGGGGTGGAACTTCGTGATCTGCAACTTCCTGCCCCGCAAGGTCGACTACCACGACCTCGCCATCCCGGTGCCCTACTACCACTCCAACGTCGACTCCGACGAGGTCATGTTCTACGTCGGCGGCGACTACGAGGCGCGCAAGGGGTCGGGCATCGGCATCGGCTCGATCAGCCTGCACCCGGGCGGCCACGCGCACGGCCCGCAGCCCAGCGCGATCGAGGCGAGCCTGGGCGTCGACTACTTCGAGGAGTCGGCCGTCATGGTCGACACCTTCGCCCCGCTCGAGCTGGGCGAGGGTGGGCTCGCGGTCGAGGACCCGGCGTACGCCTGGACCTGGGCGGGCCGTGGACCCGACGCGGACGACGACGACGGCGGGCCGGCGGTCTTCAGCAACAGCTGACCCGGCGAGCCTCCGGGCGCTCGGGCGATGCAGGCGAAGTCGTGACCGGGTGGTGGGATGAGCGCCATGGCGGTGGGGGAGAGGACGGACGCGCCCCGGCTGACTCCGCGGATGGTCGCGCTCATCCCGCTCGTGCTGGCGATGCTCTCGATGATCGGGCCGTTCAGCATCGACACCCCGTTCCCGGCGTTCGCCGAGATGGGCGAGGAGCTCGAGGTCTCGTCGGGTGAGCTCCAGCTCGTGGTGACCGCCTACATGCTCGCGTTCGCCTCGATGAGCCTGTTCCACGGCCCGCTGTCCGACGCCATCGGGCGCAAGCCGGTCATCATGGGCTCGCTGCTGGTGTACGCCGTCGCATCGGCGGCGTGTGCGTTCGCGCCGACCCTCGAGTGGTTGCTCGTGGGCCGCATCGCGCAGGGCCTGGCCGCGGGCGGCTCCACGATCGTCAGCCGCACCGTCATCCGCGACCTCTTCGACGGCCCGAAGGCCCAGCGGATGATGAGCCAGGTCGCGGTGATCTTCGGGGTGGGGCCCGCGATCGCGCCGATCGTGGGCGGGCTGCTGATCCAGGTCGGCCCGTGGCAGACGGTGTTCTGGTTCATGGCGGCACTGGCCCTGCTCCTCGCCATCGTCTCGGTCGCGCTGCTGCCCGAGAGCCACCCGCCCGAGCGCCGCGTACCGCTGCGCGTCGGTGAGATCTTCCGCGGTCTCGCGGAGGTGGTGCGGGTCCCCGCCTTCCACCGGATGACGTGGGCTGCGACGTTCGTCTTCGGCGCGCAGTTCCTCTACATCGGCGGTGCCTCGATCTTCGTCGTCGACCTGCTCGGCGAGGGAGAGCTCGACTTCTGGAAGCTGTTCGTGCCGATGATCGGTGCCATGGTCGTGGGGTCGCTGGCCAGCGGCCGCTTCGGCCGGACCGTCACCAGCTCGCAGCTCGTCACCCTCGGTTATGCCGTCAGCACGGCCGGTGCCGCGATCGGCGTCGTCGTCGCCCTCACCCCCGCCGGCGAGGTGCTGCCGTGGGCCGTGGTCGGCATCTCGTGCGTGGCGTTCGGCAACGGGCTGGCCTTCCCCAACATCCAGATGCTGATGCTCGACCTGCTGCCGGGCCGCCGCGGCGCGGTGATGTCGGCGTCGACCTTCGTGACGCTGGTGTTCAACGCGACCACCGCGGCCGTCGTCGCGCCGTACGCCGGTCGCTCGGTGCTCGGCTTCGCCGTCGCCGCGGCGGTCTGCGTGGTCCTCGGGTGGGGGTTCTGGCAGTGGCACCGGGTCGCCGGCCGCCGCGCCTGAGCGCGGCCCACCAGGTCCGGTTCACGACGTCCAGGCGCGCCAGAGGGCGGCGTACTCCCCGTCGAGGTCGACGAGCTCGTGGTGGCTGCCGAGCTCCACGATGCGCCCGTCGATGACGACCGCGATCCGGTCGGCGTCGTGGGCGGTGTGGAGGCGGTGGGCGATCGCGACGACGGTGCGACCCGCCAGCAGGTTGTTCATCGACCCCTCCAGCGTCCGCGCGGTCCGCGGGTCGATGAGGGAGGTGGCCTCGTCGAGGACCAGCGTGTGCGGGTCGGCGATGATCAGCCGGGCCAGTGCGACCTGCTGGGCCTGCGCCGGTGTGAGGGCGTAGCGACCGGAGCCGATCATCGTGTCCAGGCCCTGCGGCAGGCGCTCGACCCAGAGCAACGAGCCGACCGCGCTCAGCGCCTCGCGGACCGCATCGTCGTCGGAGCCCTCGCGCGCCAGCACGATGTTGTCGCGCACCGACCCGATGAAGACGTGGTGCTCCTGGGTGACGAGGGCGACCTCGGTGCGCAGCACCTCCAGCGGCAGGTCGACCAGCTCGACGCCGCCGACGCTCGCCGAGCCCGTCCGCGGCCGGTTGATGCCGGACAGCAGCCGACCCAGCGTCGACTTGCCGGACCCGCTGGGTCCCACGATGGCCAGGCGCTCGCCGGGGCCGAGCCGGAGGTCGACGCCGTGCAGGACGTCGTGGCCCTCGCGGTAGGCGAAGCGGAGATCCTCCCCGACGAGGTCGATGCCGTCGGGGAGCCGGTCGCCGGGGGTGCGGTCCGGCCGGACCTCGGCGATCCCGAGGAGCCGGCTCGTGGACGCAGCGCCGACCTGCAGCCGGTCGATCTCGCTGATGAGGCGGTCGAGCGGCTCGCCCAGCGCCTCGACGTACAGCACGGCCGCGGTGATCTGGCCGAGGTCGACCCACCCGCGCGAGTAGGCATAGGCCCCGACCAGCAGGGTGATGACGCGCGGCGTCTGGAAGGCGAAGTTGAGGGCCGCGAAGAGGATGTTGCGCAGCGACATCGTGTAGCGCTCGGCCTGCGCGGACACCTCGATGTCGGCGTCACCGGCGCGGACCCGCACGCCGGAGAGGCCCAGCGACTCGAGGGTCCGGGCGCCCTCGACGGTCTCGGTGAGGGTGGTGTTGATGCGCGAGTAGGTGGCGCCCTCGGTGATGTAGCCCTTGGGGGCGCGCCGGAGATAGGTGCGCACCGCCCAGCTCGAGGTGGCGAACGTGAGGAGCGCAGGGACGGCGAGCACCACCGAGTTGAGCAGCATGGCGACGATCGACAGCACCACCGTCAGCAGCGAGATGATCGCCATCGGCACGCCGAACTGCACCGAGCGGCTCATCGTCCCGACGTCGCGGGTGACGCGGGTGACGAGGTCGCCGGTGCTGGCGCTCTCGACCTTTCCGAGCGGCAGTCGCAGGATCGTGCGGACGATGAACTCGCGGGCGGTCGCCAGCAGGTCCTGGCCGAACAGCGTGGACGTGCGCTGGGCGAGGAAGGTGAACCCGGCCTGCGCCAGCACCACCGCGATGATGACCAGGGCCAGCTGGCCGAGCGAGCGTCCGGTGCCCTCCACGGTCGTGTTCACGAGCTCGCCGAGCAGCCGCGGCACGACGAGGCCGGCCGCGGCGGCGAGCGCGTTGAGCACGACGAGTGCCGCGAACGCCGTGCGGCGACGCGACACCAGGTCGCGGAAGAAGGCCAGCACCTCGCGGTTGCCCGCGACCGGCCAGCCGCGCACGGGGTTGCGGGAGGCGGTGTAGACGTCCTCGGCGCGCTGTCTACGGAGGTCGTGGCGCTCCCAGAAGGCGCGCGTGCGCTCGCGGGGCGTGGCGTCCGTGGGCGGAACGAGCTCCGGGGGGACGGCCGGCTGGTCGAGGGTGCGGTCGCGCCAGGTGTCGGGGGAGGTGGCGAGAAGGTCGGTCACGGCGAGACCTCCTCGTCGGCGTCGTCCATCGCGCGGATCACGACCTCGCGGTAGGCGGCGTCGTGCACGAGCAGCTCGGCGTGCCCACCCTCGGCGACGACCTGCCCGTCGCGCAGCAGCACGACGCGGTCGGCGTGGTGCAGCCACAGGGGCGAGACCGTGCAGACCACGGTCGTGCGCCCCCGGCGGAGCTCGCTCACCCGCTCGGCGATGCGGGCCTCGGTGTGGGCGTCGACCGCGGAGGTCGGCTCGACGAGCACCAGGATCGGCGCATCGGCGGCGAGGGCGCGAGCCAGCACCACCCGCTGCCGCTGACCGCCGGACAGGCCCCGGCCGCGCTCGTCGAGCTGGCCCTGCCACCCCTCCGGCAGGGCGTCGTAGACGTCCTCGGCACTGGCCACGCGCAACGCGGTCTCGGCCTGCTCCCGGGTCAGCCTCCCGTGCGGGTCGATGGCGTCCTGGAGCGTCCCCGCGAAGAGGCTGCTGCCGGTGTCGCTGACCAGCACCTGGCGGCGTACGTCGTCGAGGAGCGCCGCGGACAGGTCGACGTCGCCCAGGCGTACGCCCCACTCCCGCGTGGCAGCCTCCTCGTCGCGGGCGGCGATGCGCGCGCGGCGGCGCTCCCGGTCGGCGCGGGCGCGGCGGGCCGCCCGGCCCTTGAGGCCGTCGCCGTCGTCCTCGCCCACCGGGTCGGTGTCGGGCGGGAGGTAGCGCCCGAGGCGGTCGGCCAGGGCCGCGCTCTGCTCGGGCACGGCGCTCACGACGACCGTGAGCTCGCCCGGGTGGGCGGTGAAGCCGCTGAGGTCGTCGACGATCCCGCGCCGCCCGTCGAGCTGTTGCGGGTCGCCGGGCTCGCGCCACGGCGGGCGCTGCTCGAAGATGGCGATCGCCCGTCGCGCGCTGACCAGCGCGCGGGTGGACTTCTGGGCCAGCTCGAAGAAGGTCCGGATCGGGCCGACCATGAAGAGGCCGTAGCCCAGGAAGCTCACCAGCTGGCCGACGCTCAGCTCGCCCGCGTCGACCTGGCGGGTGCCGAGCCAGACGAGGGTCACGAGGAAGACACCGGAGAACAGCACGCCGACCGCCTCGACGGCCGCCTGCCAGATCCCCGAGGAGACGCCGGCCCGGCGCGCCCGCTGCGACTGGTCGGCGTAGTTGCGGCCGAACGTGTCCTCGCCTCCGATGCCGCGCAGGATGCGCAGCCCGGCCACGATGTCGGTGGCCATCGAGGTGAGCTCGGAGTTGCGGCTGCGCTCGACCTGCTGGCGCCGGTGCAGTGGTCGCAGCAGCGGGAGCGCGGCCCCGAGGAGGACCGGGGCAGCGACCAGCACCACCACGCCCAGCTGCCAGGACATGGACAGCACGATCGCCGCGACGGTGAGGTAGGAGACGAGCTGCGCCACCGAACGGGCCAGGATCTCGGTCAGCGCCCCGAACTCGTCGGAGTCGCTCGACGCCACGCTGAGGACCTCGCCCGTGGGTGAGCGCCTCGGCAGCACGTGGCCCATCTGGGCGATCTTGCGGGTGACCATCTGCGTCGTGCCGTAGAGGCTGATCAGCCAGCTGCGCACGACCAGCGTGTGGAAGACGACGCCGAAGACCCCGCCGACCACGACCACCGCGAGCATCACGCCGACCCACCCCAGCAGGGCGCTCCGCGAGCCGGCGAGGATCCCCTCGTCGACGGCTCGTCCGAAGATGTAGGGGCCGAAGGTCAGGGGCGTCAGCCACAGCAGGCAGGCGAGGGTCGACAGTGCGATGACCTGCCACTGCTGCCGCAGCATCCACCTCAGGAACGCCGCAGGCGTCCGGGTGTCGGGAGCCGGCGTGGGTGCGTCGTCTGAACCGGAGAAGAACGTCGCGATCCGGGGTGGGAAGTCCTGCATGTCGTGGGCGAGCCTAGGCGTCCGTGCCGGTCCGGCACGACGCATTAACCGCTCAGGCGTACGCCGGGTAGTCGGTGTAGCCCACGGCGTCGCCGCCGTAGAACGACTCCGGTCGCTGCGGGTTGAGCGGCAGCCCCTCGACCAGGCGTCGCGGCAGGTCCGGGTTGGCGATGAACGACCGACCGAAGGCGGCCGCGTCGATGAGGCCCGCCTCCAGAAGACGCGTCGCCTTCTCGAGGTCGTAGTTGCCGGCGCCGACGATCGGACCGGGGTGGGCCGCACGCAGGGCGCGTCGGTAGTCGTCGTCGAGCACCGGGCCGCCGGCCCAGTCGGGCTCGGAGAGGTGCAGGAAGGCCAGCTCGCGACGGCCGAGCTCGCCCGCGACGAACAGCCCCGCGTCGCGGCCCTCGGGGTCCTCGGTGCCGTTGAACGCGCCGATCGGGGAGATCCGGACGGCGACCCGGTCCGAGGACCAGGCGCCGATGACGGCGTCGGTCACCTCGAGCATCAGCCGGGCGCGGTGGGCGAGCGAGCCGCCGTAGGCGTCCGTGCGCCGGTTGGCATCGGCGGCGAGGAACTGGTGCAACAGGTAGCCGTGGGCGCCGTGGATCTCGACCAGGTCGAAGCCCGCCTCGCGCGCATTGACGGTGGCGCGGCGGAAGTCCTCGAGGAGGCGGGGGATCTCGTCGAGCTCGAGGGCTCGCGGAGTCGGGCAGCCCACCCGCGTCGGACGGCCGTCCTCGCCGCGCACAGTGGTGCGGTTGCGGTAGGGCAGGGCGCTGGCCGACACCGGCGGCTCGCCGTCGTGGAAGGACTCGTGGGAGACCCGGCCGACGTGCCACAGCTGGGCGGCGATCAACCCGCCCGCCTCGTGCACGGCGTCGGTGACCTCGCGCCAGCCGGCCACCTGCTCGTCGCTGTAGATGCCGGGGGTGTCCATGTAGCCCTTGCCCTCCGGACTCACCTGCGTGCCCTCCGAGATCAGCAGCCCGGCACTCGCGCGCTGCACGTAGTACTCGCTCATCAGCGCGTTGGGCACGTCGCCGGGGACCGTGGCGCGCATCCGGGTCAGCGGCGCCATGAGGACGCGGTTGTCGGCGCGGACGGCGCCGAGGGTCAGAGGCTCGAAGAGGGAGGACACGGGGGGCCAACCCGCACCGGACGTCGGCTATTCCGCACTGTGCGTGCTCGGGGCTGCCGCCGGACCGGACCCTTGCGGGCGGTGTGCCGCACACCACCGGCGGGGCAGGATGGGACCGTGACACTCCTCTCCCAGCTGCGAGACGTGCCCGCCCGACTCCGCAGGGAGGCCCGGCAGGTGCCCACCCGCGACATCGACGAGGAGGAGGTCGAGGTCGAGTCGACGGCGCACGCCGCCGCCGGTGTCACGGCCGTCGCGGTCGCGATGCGGCGAGCCATCGGGCAGATGGGCGTACGCCGCACCGCGTCCACGCTGACCCGGCTCAACCAGGTCGACGGCTTCGACTGCCAGGGATGTGCCTGGCCCGATCCGGCACCCGGGCACCGGCACGCGGCCGAGTTCTGCGAGAACGGGGCCAAGGCCGTCGCCGAGGAGGCGACCCGCCAGCTGCTCGACCGCGAGTTCTTCGCGTCGCACTCCGTGGCGGACCTCTCCGCGCGCACCGAGTTCTGGCTCGGCAAGCAGGGCCGCATCACCGAGCCGATGGTCCTGCGTCCGGGCGCCACCCACTACACGCCGATCTCGTGGGACGACGCCTTCGCGACCATGGCCGGGCACCTGCGCCGTCTCGACCACCCCGACCAGGCGACCTTCTACACCTCGGGCAAGACCTCCAACGAGGCGGCGTTCGTCTACCAGCTCTTCGCGCGTGCCTTCGGGACCAACAACCTCCCCGACTGCTCCAACATGTGCCACGAGTCCTCCGGTTCCGCGCTCGTGGACACGATCGGCATCGGGAAGGGCTCGGTGAGCCTCGAGGACATCCACCGGGCCAAGCTCCTCCTCATCGTCGGGCAGAACCCCGGCACCAACCACCCACGGATGCTCTCCGCGCTGGAGGAGGCGAAGTCCCGCGGTGCCCGGATCATCGCGATCAACCCGCTGCAGGAGGCGGGCCTGGTCCGCTTCAAGAACCCGCAGAACGCCAAGGGCCTCACCGTCGGGACCGCGCTGGCCGACCTGCACCTGCCGATCCGCCTCAACGGCGACCTCGCGTTCTTCCAGGCGGTCGGTGCGCTCCTGGTCGAGTGGGATGCGCTCGACCACGACTTCCTCGACGAGCACACGACCGGCTTCGACGCCTACGCCGCCCACGTCGCCGACCTCGACTGGACCAAGGTCGAGGCCTCGACCGGCCTCACCCGCGAGCAGATCACCGTCGCGGCCCGGATGGTCGCGGAGTCGCCCGCCACGATCACCTGCTGGGCGATGGGCATCACCCAGCACCACAACGCCGTGGGCACCATCAAGGAGATCGTCAACGTCGCCCTGCTGCAGGGCAACATCGGCAAGCCCGGTGCCGGCGTGTGCCCGGTGCGGGGCCACTCCAACGTCCAGGGCGACCGGACGATGGGCATCTGGGAGCGCGTGCCCGACGGGTTCCTCGACGCGATCCGCGACGAGTTCGGCTTCGAGCCGCCCCGCGAGCACGGGTTCGACACCGTCGGCTCCATCCAGGCGCTGCGCGACGGCGAGATCCGGGTGTTCATGGGCATGGGCGGCAACTTCGTGGGCGCCGCCCCCGACACCGAGGCCACCGAGGCCGCGATGCGCAACGCCGCACTGACGGTGCACGTGTCCACCAAGCTCAACCGCTCGCACGTCGTGCACGGTGGCGAGGCGCTGATCCTGCCCGCCCTGGGTCGCAGCGAGAAGGACCTCACCGGTGGTCGGGCGCAGCGGGTGACCGTCGAGGACTCGATGTCGGCCGTGCACGCCTCCCGCGGTCCCCTCGACCCGCCCTCGGAGCACCTGCGCTCCGAGGTCGACATCGTCTGCTCCCTCGCCCTGGCCACCCTCGGTGCGGACTCGCCGGTCCCGTGGGCGGCCTTCCGCGACGACTACACCGAGATCCGCCGCCGGATCGCTCGCGTCGTCCCCGGCTGTGCGTCGTACGAGGAGAAGGTCGACGAGCCCGGCGGCTTCGTGCTGCCGCACCCGCCCCGCGACCACCGGGTCTTCGAGACGCCGAGCGGCCGGGCGGTCCTCACGTCGACGCCGCTCGAGGTGCTCGACGTGCCGCGGGGGCGCTTCCTGCTGCAGACGATGCGCTCGCACGACCAGTTCAACACCACGATCTACGGCCTCGACGACCGCTACCGCGGGGTCAAGGGCGGCCGGCGGGTCGTCTTCGTCAACCCCGACGACCTGCGTGACCTGGGGTATGCCGAGGGTGACGTCATCGACCTGGTCAGCGAGTGGCGCGACGGCGTCGAGCGCACGGCCCGGTCCTTCCGGGTCGTCCCCTACGACCAGCCGCGCGGATGCGTGGCGGCCTACTACCCCGAGGCCAATCCGCTGGTCCCGCTGGACTCCACGGCGGAGAAGAGCAACCAGCCGGTCTACAAGTCCATCGTGGTGCGACTGGACCGTCCCGGGGAACAGGGCCAGGAGGCGGGCTCCTCGCACGGCTCCGAGGACCAGGGCCCCGGATCGCACCGCGATGACCAGCCGCACCACCTGAGCTGAGGGGGTGCGCTCGACCCCGGAGGCCGACCGACCCCGACCGGAGTCGCGGGTCTGATCCATCGCCCCCATCCGTTGCCGCGGACGGGTACGGTGGCCAGCGATGACCACGCACATCGACGTGCTCACCTCGCGCGAGGTCCCGCTGGGTGGGCCCCGGGCCATGCGCGTTCGACGCACGCTCCCGCAACGCCACCGCTCGCTGATCGGCGCCTGGTGCTTCGTCGACCACTACGGCCCCGACGAGGTGGTCGAGACCGGGGGGATGGCCGTCGCGCCCCACCCGCACACCGGCCTGCAGACGGCCAGCTGGCTCTTCGCCGGAGAGATCGAGCACCGCGACTCGGCAGGCCACCGCGCCGTGGTGCGCCCCGGTGAGCTGAACCTGATGACCGCCGGCCGGGGGATCAGCCACTCCGAGGTCTCCATGCCCGGGACCGCGGTCCTGCACGGCGCGCAGCTCTGGATCGCGCTGCCCGAGGGCAGTCGCGACACCGATCCCGGCTTCGAGCACTTCACCCCGCGGCCGGTGCGCGGTCCGGGGTGGGAGGCCCGCGTCTTCCTCGGCTCCCTGCTCGGCGCCAGCTCTCCGGTGCGCACCCACACGCCCCTCCTCGGCGCCGAGCTGATGCTCGCGACCGGCAAGAGGCTCGAGATCGAGGTCGAGGAGAGCTTCGAGCACGGGCTCCTGCTGGACGTCGGTGTGATCGAGGTCGACGGCACGGAGCTGAAGCCCAGCGACCTGGCCTACGCCTCGCCCGGTCGCAGGACCCTGACCATCACCGCGCACGAGGAGAGCCGCCTGCTCGTCCTCGGCGGCGTCCCGTTCGGTGAGGCGATCGTCATGTGGTGGAACTTCGTCGGGCGCACCCACGAGGAGATCGTCGGGTGCCGCGAGGAGTGGCAGGCCCAGATCGTCGACGGGTCGCAGGTCGAGGGCCGTTACGGCGTGGTCGACCTCGACCTGCCACCGATCCCCGCGCCGGAGATGCCCCACGTCCGGCTCAAGCTCAGGCACTGACCCCGGTGCCCTCGGGAGCGGTGGTCGGCGACGACGGCGTGGCGCGGTGCCCCTGGGGTGCCGGCGACCCGGTCAACCGCGCCTACCACGACACCGAGTGGGGGATGCGCGTCGTCGGCGAGGCCGCCCACCTCGAGCGGCTCACGCTCGAGGCCTTCCAGTCCGGACTCTCCTGGCTGACCATCCTCAACAAGCGGGAGAACTTCCGCACCGCCTTCGCCGGCTTCGACGCCGACACCGTTGCGGCGTACGACGACGCCGACGTCGAGCGGCTGATGGCCGACGCCGGCATCGTGCGCAACCGCCGCAAGGTCGAGGCGGCGATCGCCAACGCCCGCGCGACGCGCGCGCTGCGCGATGAGGGCGGGTTGGAGGCCTTCATCTGGTCCTTCCGTCCCGAGCCGGGTCCGCCACCTCGCAGCAGCGCGGACGTGCCGACCGCGTCGCCCGAGTCGCTCGCGCTCTCCAGGGCCCTCAAGAAGGCCGGGTTCGCCCACGTCGGTCCGACCACGATGTATGCGTTGATGGAGGCCATCGGGCTGGTCGACGACCACCTCGAGGGGTGTCATCGACGGGGCGTCGCCCACTAGCGTCCTCGCCATGACCCGCGTGCACGCCTTCACCGCCGACGATGCCCTGACCGATCTCGACGCCACCGGCCTGGTGGGCGCGCTCCGGGCGGGAGAGGTGTCGGTGCCGGAGGTCGTCGAGGCGTCCATCGCGCGCACCGAGCGCGTCGACGCCGCCCTCGGCGCCGTGGCGTACGCCGCCTACGACCGCGCGCGGGAGGAGGCGCGGCACCCGCGTGGTGGCTGGTTCGCCGGCGTCCCGACCTTTGTCAAGGACAACGTCGACGTGGCCGGCATGCCCACCCAGCACGGAACGGATGCGTTCACCGCCGTCCCCCAGCTGGCGGACGGCGACTTCGCCCGGATGTACCTCGCCACCGGACTGATCCCGCTCGGCAAGACCCAGCTCTCGGAGTTCGGCTTCTCCGGTGCGGCCGACCACGTGCGGCTGGGGCCGGTCCGCTCCCCCTGGAGCACCGACCACTACGCCGGCGCCTCGTCGGCCGGGTCGGCGGCCCTGGTGGCGGCCGGGGCGGTGCCGATCGCCCATGCCAACGACGGCGGTGGCTCGATCCGGATCCCGGCGGCGGTCAACGGACTGGTCGGGCTGAAGCCCACCCGTGGACGGCTGGCGCAGGACAAGATGATGCGCGACATGCCGGTGCGGATCGTGTCCGACGGCGTGCTGACCCGCAGCGTGCGCGACACTGCCGCCTTCTACCGCGAGGCCGAGAAGGTGTGGCGCAACCCGCTCCTGGCCCCCGTCGGAGACATCACCCGCCCGAGCCGGGCGCGTCTGCGGATCGCGGTGGTGACGCAGGGGATCGGGCGTGACTGCAGCCCCGAGGTCCGTGAGCTGACGCTCCGGACCGCGGCGCTGCTGGAGTCGCTCGGCCACCAGGTCGAGGAGATCGACAACCCGGTCCCGGCGAGCTTCCCGATCCACTTCGTGCGCTTCTGGTCGATCCTCGCGCTCGCCATCTCGCGGCGCGGGCGCAAGGACTTCGGGGAGACCTTCGATGCGACCAGGCTCGACAACCTCACCCTCGGGCTGGCCAGGCACGCGGCCCGCAACCTGCACAAGCAGCCGTTCTCGATCGCGGTGCTGCGCGGCTCGCAGCGGCTCGCGGCCCGACACCGCGCGACGTACGACGTCACCCTCACGCCGACCCTGGCCACCGAGACGCCCCGCGTCGGGCACCTGCGTCCGGACCAGGACTACGACGAGATCATGAGCCGGCTGATGGACTGGGTGGCCTTCACGCCGTTGCAGAACGCGACCGGCGAGCCGGCCGTGTCGCTGCCCCTGGCGACCACCGCGAACGGGATGCCTCAGGGCATGATGCTGGGGGCCGGAGCGGGCCGCGAGGCCCGCCTCCTGGGCCTGGCCTACGAGCTCGAGGAGGCTGTCGGATGGCCCCGCATCCAGGAGGCGCCAGAGGCAGTGTGACAGGCGCTCGGAAGGGCCCGAAGAGGGGCGTCCGGAGCCGATTTCTCATCCATCGTGGCCGTGTGTATCGTTCTCCGTCGTTGCCCCTTTAGCTCAGTCGGCAGAGCGTCTCCATGGTAAGGAGAAGGTCTACGGTTCGATTCCGTAAAGGGGCTCTGGACGGATCTCCCCCCGGGGTGAACCGACCTCCGCGGCGGGGTAGCTCAGGTGGTTAGAGCACACGGCTCATAATCGTGGTGTCGCGGGTTCGAGTCCCGCCCCCGCTACCACCAGTCTCAGCACAGCCTCACTCCGCACCACCCGCAAACCCTAGGATCTCCCATGGCCAGCAAGAGCTCTGACGTTCGCCCCAAGATCACGCTCGCGTGCACGGAGTGCAAGGAGCGCAACTACATCACCAAGAAGAACCGTCGCAACGATCCCGACCGGATCGAGCTCAAGAAGTTCTGCCCGCGTTGCCGCGCGCACACCGCGCACCGCGAGACCCGCTGACGCTCTTCACAGCGTCGCAACCGACCCGTCCGAGTCCTCGGACGGGTCGCTGTGCGTGGAGCGGCGTTTGAGGGTGGCTGCGCCAACCCCTAGGGTCGAGCCATGCCCGTCGACCCCTCCCTGGTGGGGCGCGAGTTCCCCGCGCCGGCACCCCTGACCATCACCGCCGAGCGGGTCAGCGCGTTCGCTGCCGCGGTCGGCCATCCCGGCGACGCAGTTCCGCCGACCTTCCCGATCGTGCTGGCCTTCGACGCCATGCAGGCCTTCCTCGACTCCGAGGAGATCGACCTGCACCGCATCGTCCACGGTGAGCAGCGCTTCGCCTACGCCCGCCCGCTCGCGGCCGGGGACGAGCTCAGCGCCACCCTGACCGTCACCGGGGTGCGCCAGATCGGCGGCGCGGACATCATCGCCACGAGCAGCGAGATCACCGACGCCACCGGCGCCGTGGTCTGCACCGGCAAGGCCACGCTCGTGCACTCCTCAGCCCAGGGAGGCGCGGCATGAGCACCACGTTGAGCGCCGGCGACGTCCTGGCGCCGCGGACCTTCACCGTCACGCGGGCCGACCTGGTCGCCTACGCCGAGGCGAGCGGCGACCACAACCCGATCCACCAGGACGAGGAGGTCGCGCTCAGCGTCGGCCTGCCCGGGGTGATCGCCCACGGGATGTACACGCTGGCCCTGGTCGGACGCGCCGTCGCGGAGTGGACCGGGTCCGCCGAGGTCGTCGACATCGGGGCGAAGTTCACCAGCCCCGTCGTCGTGCCCGCCGAGGGCGGGGCGGAGGTCGTCGTCGGTGGCACGGTCAAGGCGGTGGCCGACGGCCTGGTGACGCTGGCGCTGGAGGTCACCTGCGGCGGCCAGAAGGTGCTCGGCATGCCGAAGGCGGTCGTCCGCGAAGCCACCGTCCGTGCCTGACCTGCGCGACCACACCACCCTGCGCCTGGGTGGCCCCGGTCGCGAGTGGGTGCGAGCCACCACTGAGGCCGAGCTGATCGCCGCCGTGGCCGACGCCGACGCGGCCAGCATCCCGGTCCTCGTGCTGGCGGGGGGCTCCAACCTGGTGGTCGCGGACGCCGGCTTCCCGGGCACGGTCGTCGAGGTCGCCACCCGCGGCATCACGGCGGACGTCGACTCCTCGGGCGACCCCTCCTGCTCGGGAGCGACCGTGACGATCGCCGCCGGCGAGTCGTGGGACGCCGTGGTGGCCGAGGCGGTCGAGCGAGGCTGGGTGGGGATCGAGGCGCTGTCCGGCATCCCGGGCTCCGTCGGGGCGACCCCGATCCAGAACGTCGGCGCCTACGGCCAGGAGGTATCCCAGACCGTCGCCCGGATCCGGGTCTGGGACCGGGTCCTGCGCGGCGTACGCACCTTCGCCGCGTCGGAGTGCGGGTTCGGCTACCGCGACAGCCGGTTCAAGGCGGACCCGGGACGCCACGTCGTCCTCGACGTCACCTTCCAGTTCCGCCAGGGCTCCTACGCCGCCCCCGTCCGCTACGGCGAGCTGGCGCGCACCCTCGGAGTGCGAGAGGGCGAGCGGGCCCCACTCGCCGACGTCCGGGCCGCCGTGCTGGATCTGCGGCGGGGCAAGGGGATGGTCCTGGACCCGGACGACCACGACACGTGGAGCGCGGGGTCGTTCTTCACCAACCCCTTCCTGGATCCCGAGCAGGCGGCGAGCCTGCCCGAGGGCGCTCCTCGCTGGGAGCAGCCCGACGGCACGTGGAAGACGAGCGCCGCCTGGCTGATCGAGCACGCCGGATACGGCAAGGGCTGGAGGAGTCCGACGGCCGGCGACCGGGTCGGCCTGTCGACCAAGCACACGCTGGCGCTCACCAACCGTGGCGGCGCCACCACCGAGGAGCTGCTCACGCTCGCACGCGAGGTGCGTGACGGCGTGCGCGACGCGTTCGGCGTGTCACTGGTCAACGAGCCCGTGACGGTCGGCTGCGCGCTCTGACCCGGGGCGGGTCAGGCCAGCCAGGCGGCGATGTCGCGTCGGGCGGCCGCCACCACGTCGCTCGGTGCCCGGGAGGCGTCGAAGGACATCCCGGCCAGCCGGGCCAGGGTCGCGTCGTCGAGGTCGTGGGCGGCGCGCATGGTGGCGTACTGCCCGGCGAGGCGGGACCCGAACAGCAGCGGGTCGTCCGCACCCAGCGCCACCGTCGCGCCGGCGGCCAGCAGCTGGGGGAGGGGCACCGAGGTGAGGTCGGAGTAGACGCCGAGCGAGACGTTGGAGACCGGGCACACCTCGAGCGCCACGCCGGCGGCCACGATGCGCTCGAGCAGCGCTGGGTCCTCGACGCTGCGCACGCCGTGCCCGAGCCGCTGCGCCCCGAGGCTGTCGAGGCACTCGCGGACGTGGTCGGAGCCGCGCAGCTCCCCGCCGTGCGGGACCAGCAGCAGGTCGGCGCGCTCGGCGATGCGGAAGGCGCTGCGGAAGTCCTCCGTGCGGCCGCGCCGCTCGTCGTTGGAGAGCCCGAAGCCGACCACCCCGCGTCCGGCGTACTGGGCCGCGAGTCGGGCCAGCGTACGGGCGTCGAGGGGATGCCGGGTGCGGTTGGCGGCGATCACGACCGCCATCCCGAGTCCGGTGCGCTCCGATGCGTCGCGGACGCAGTCGAGCACGAGGTCGGTGAAGTCGGTGATCCCGCCGAACCGCGCGGCGTAGCCGCTGGGATCCACCTGGATCTCCAGCCAGCGGCCGCCGTCTCGGACGTCGTCCTCGGCCGCCTCCAGCACGAGTCGTCGTACGTCGTCGGGTGTGCGCAGCACCGAGCGAGCGACGTCGTAGAGGCGTTGGAAGCGGAACCACCCCTTCTCGTCGGCAGCGCTGAGCTGCGGCGGCCAGTCCTCGACGAGCGAATCTGGCAGGGCGATGCCGTCGCGCTCGGCCAGCTCGAGGAGGGTCCCGTGGCGCATGGAGCCGGTGAAGTGGAGGTGCAGGTGTGCCTTGGGCAACGCGGACACGTCCCGAAGCCGTCTGCCCACCATGCGTCGCATCGTAGGGGGCGGGCTGAGGCCCTCGGGCGCCGGTTCGATGCCTCGGTTCGACGGCGGTGGAACCGCCCCGTATGCTTCTCGATTGGTGGTTTCGCCACATGCTTCGCCATGCCCCGAGAGGTGCACCACGCGGAGCTGGACGAGGACCATCGGAGGGCACTAGCTCAACTGGCAGAGCATCGGTCTCCAAAACCGAAGGTTGGGGGTTCAAGTCCCTCGTGCCCTGCGAGGATCACTGCACAGCAACGACGAGAAGGTGGAGAACGTGGCCGACGGCAACGCGGTTCAGGACCGGCGTGACTCGCGCGGCGACGACCGTGGGCGCACCAGCCCCGTCACGTTCCTGCGCCAGGTGGTGGCGGAGCTCCGCAAGGTGGTCTGGCCCACCCAGCAGCAGCTGATCACCTACTTCTTCGTGGTGTTGGTCTTCGTCCTCGTGGTGATGGCACTGGTCACGGTGCTCGACCTGGCTTTCGGAAAGCTGGTCTTCGAGGTCTTCGCCGGCAACAACGCCCAGTAGACGACGGCGCAGTGCATCCCCTGCACTGACCCCGCCGGGTGAAACCGGCCCCGGTCCTCGTGACCGGACCCCCAGCAACGACGTACGGAGTGAGACGTGTCGGACAGCAATGACGTGGACCAGGTCGAGGACCAGGTCGAGCCCCTCGACGAGGTGACCCCGCAGGACGCCCCCGAGGACGCAGCCGAGACCGCTGAGGACGACGCCACCGAGGCAGCCGAGGACGAGGGCGCCGAAGCAGCCGAGGACGAGGCAGCCGA
>CAVSCW010000033.1:0-12099 GCA_963726515.1 uncultured Actinomycetota bacterium | reverse complement strand
CGAGCGGCACGCCCTGCGCCGCGTCGCCAGCCTGCGCACCGAGCTCGAGGACATCACCGAGGTCGAGTACCGCCAGCTGCGGCTGGAGAAGGTCGTGCTGGTCGGCGTGTGGACCGGCGGCACCGTCACCGACGCCGAGAACTCCATGGCCGAGCTCGCGCTGCTCGCCGAGACGGCCGGTTCCGAGGTGCTCGAGGCGATCTTCCAGCGCCGGCACTCGCCCGACCCGGCGACCTACATCGGTCGCGGCAAGGTCGACGCGATCCGCGAGATCGTGCAGGCCACCGGCGCCGACACCGTCATCTGCGACGGCGAGCTC
Organism: uncultured Actinomycetota bacterium; assembly: GCA_963726515.1. Taxonomy (GTDB): domain Bacteria; phylum Actinomycetota; class Actinomycetes; order Propionibacteriales; family Nocardioidaceae; genus Nocardioides. The sequence continues at coordinate 11,780 of CAVSCW010000033.1, read as the reverse complement.
GCGCCCAGCCAGCTGCGCAACCTCGAGGACAAGATCAAGGTCAAGGTCGTCGACCGGACGGCGCTGATCCTCGACATCTTCGCCCAGCACGCCAAGAGCAAGGAGGGCCAGGCGCAGGTCGAGCTGGCCCAGCTGCAGTACATGAAGCAGCGCCTGCGCGGCTGGGGCGGCAACCTGTCGCGCCAGGCCGGCGGCCGCGCGGCCGGCGGTGAGGGCATCGGTGGCCGCGGCCCCGGTGAGACCAAGATCGAGACCGACCGCCGCCGGATCAACACCCGCATCGCCAAGCTGCGCCGCGAGCTCAAGGAGCTGCGTGGCACCCGCGACGTCCAGCGCCAGTCGCGGCGGCGCAACCACATCCCCAGCGTCGCGATCGCCGGCTACACCAACGCCGGCAAGTCCTCGCTGCTCAACCGGCTCACCGATGCCGGAGTGCTGGTGGAGGACTCGCTCTTCGCGACCCTCGACCCCACCACGCGTCGTACGACGACCAGCGACGGCCGCATCTACACCATGTCGGACACGGTGGGGTTCGTCCGCCACCTCCCGCACGGCCTGGTCGAGGCGTTCCGCTCGACGTTGGAGGAGGTCGCCGACTCCGACCTGCTGCTGCACGTGGTCGACGGCTCGCACCCCGACCCCGAGGGGCAGATCGCCGCGGTGCGCGAGGTGCTCGCGGAGATCGGCGCCACCAAGGTCCCCGAGATCATCGTGATCAACAAGGCCGACGCCGCCGACCCGCTCGTGATCAGCCGGCTGCGGGCGCGCGAGCCGCACAGCGTGGTGGTGAGCGCCCGGACCGGCGAGGGCATCGAGGCGGCGTTGGCGACGATCGAGTCGGAGCTGCCGCGACCGCAGGTCGAGTTCGACGTGCTGCTGCCCTACGAGCGCGGTGACCTGGTCAACCGGATCCATCAGGAGGCCGAGATCGGCTCCATGGAGCACACCGGCGACGGCACCCTCGTGGTCGGTCGGGCCAACGCCGACCTGGCCGGCGAGCTGTCGGCGTACGCCCGCTGAGCTCTGGCCGTGGCCGGCCCTCCGCCTGACTCCGCGCGCCTTGGCGGGTGGTCCGGAAGCGGCGGAACCAACCGCGCTGGTCGTGCGTTGGGCAGTCGGCGCCCGGATTCGGGCGATCGATGTCGGTAGGGGAGTATGTCGCGCATGTCACGTGGTGTCTGGATCCGCTTCTTCCTCGTGCTCGGCCTGCTGGCCGGGTGCGCGGCGTTGGCGATCAACGTCAAGCCCAACCTCGGCCTCGACCTCAAGGGCGGTGCCCAGTTCGTCTTCCAGGCCGAAGGCACCGAGGCGACCCCCGCCACCGCTGAGAACGTCGACAAGACCCTCCAGGTGCTGCGCGGGCGCGTGGACGCGCTCGGCGTCGCCGAGTCCACCCTGGTGCGCCAGGGTGAGGACAGGATCCTCGTCGAGCTGCCCGGCGTCGCCAGCGACGAGGAGGCGCAGGAGGCCGAGGACAAGATCGGCCAGACCGCCAAGCTGACCATCCACGAGGTGCTGGCGACCGCCGAAGCCGGCGCGGAGCCGGGCAAGAAGGACAACCAGGTCCTGCCCTCCGACCAGGGCGACACCCTCGAGGTGGGCCCCACGGTCATCCAGGGTGAGGAGATCAGCGGCGCCACCGCGGTGCAGCGTGACCAGAGCGTCGAGTGGGTCGTCGCGATCGACTTCAACGGCAAGGGCGGCGGCACCTGGGCCGACATCACCGGCAAGGCCGCCTGCAACCCCACCGGCGACCCCAAGCGGCGCATCGCCATCGTGCTCGACGGCGAGATCATCTCCTCGCCCGAGGTCAACACCGGGGTCGGCTGCGACGTCGGCATCCGCGGCGGCGCGACCGACATCACCGGCAACTTCACGACCGCCGACGCCAAGGACCTGGCCGCGCTCATCGAGGGCGGCTCGCTCCCCCTCGAGCTGAAGGCCATCTCCGACCGCCTCGTCGGCCCCTCGCTCGGCGCCGCGGCGATCGCCGCCTCCGTCGAGGCCGGCATCATCGGCCTGATCCTCACCGGCCTGTTCATCGTCGTGGTCTACCGCCTCGTCGGCCTGATGGCGACGATCGCCCTCGGCTCCTACGCGTTGCTCGCCTACGCGATGCTCGTCGGCCTCGGGTCGACGCTGACTCTGCCCGGCCTGGCCGGATTCGTGCTGGCGATCGGCATGGCCATCGACGCCAACGTCCTCGTCTTCGAACGCGCGCGGGAGGAGTACGCCGCCTACCCGTCCGCGGGGCTGCGGCGCGCGCTCGCCGTGGGCTTCAACAAGGCGTGGAGCGCGATCATCGACTCCAACGTCACCACCCTGCTCGCGGCCGCGCTCCTGTTCTTCCTCGGCTCCGGGCCGATCAAGGGCTTCGGTGTCACCCTGTCCATCGGTGTCATCGCCTCCATGATCTCCGCCTTGATCATCGCGCGGGTGCTGAGCGACCTCGCCGTGGCCAACAAGCCCGTCGCCGACCGTCCGGCCATCAGCGGCCTCGGCAACGTCGGCAAGGTGCGCGCCTGGCTCGACAGGACCGCACCCGACATCATGAAGAACCGTCTCCGGTGGCTCGCGGTCTCGGGCGTGGCGCTCGTCTTCGCCGTCACCGGGATCGTGACCCAGGGGCTCAATCTCGGCGTCGAGTTCACCGGCGGTCGCCAGCTCGACTACTCGGTGAGCCAGGCCATGAGCATCGACGACGCCCGCGCGGCCGTGGCGGATGCCGGCTTCCCGGAGGCAGTCGTGCAGACCGCCGACACCGCCGACTTCACCGTCCGCACCGGCGACATCTCCAACGAGGAGGAGCAGCGCATCGAGCAGTCGCTGTCCGACAACGGCGGGGGCGACGTCAGCAAGATCGACGACCAGCGCATCGGCGCCTCGCTCGGCAAGGAGCTGCGCAACAACGCGCTGATCGCCTTCGGTGTCGCCTTCCTGGCGCAGCTGCTCTATCTCGCGTTCCGCTTCAAGTGGACCTTCGGTGTCGCCGCGGTGCTGGCCATGGCGCACGACGTCATCCTGGTCGTGGGCATCTTCGCCTGGCTGGAGAAGCCGATCGACGGCATCTTCCTGGCCGCCGCGATGACCATCGTGGGTCTGTCCGTCAACGACACCGTCGTCGTCTTCGACCGCGTCCGCGAGCGCTGGCACGGCTCCCGACCCGACGAGGAGTTCACGGCGATGGCCAACACGGCCGCCGTCGAGACGGTGCCCCGCACGGTCAACACCGGTCTCGGCTCGATGTTCATCCTCGGGGCGCTCGCCGTCCTCGGCGGCGACTCGCTGCGCGACTTCGCCATCGCCCTGCTGATCGGCCTGATCGTCGGCACGTACTCCTCGGTCTTCACCGCCACGCCGATGCTCACCTACTTCCAGGAGAAGTGGCCGATGAGCCGGGTCAAGAAGGAGAAGGTCGTCCGGGCTCCCGAGGACTCCGGCGCGGTCGTCTGAGGGGTCTGCCCCACACGTCCCCACCCGGTCACCGGGGTGGGCGTAGGGTCGAGGCATGTTGTGGATCCTGCTGATCATCGCCGTGGCTGTGGTCGCCTACCGCTACCGGGTCAAGATCATGGCCAAGGTGCTGGGGCAGCCCGAGAGCCGCATCGAGCGACAGATCGGCCGCAAGAAGCACTGACCTGACCGGCCTGCTCCTCGCTGGACGGCCCGTTGTGGATGGCGTACGCCGCGGTGTCGGGGTCGGCCCGTAGGGTTCTCTGGTGCCCGAGACCGCAGCCGCCGACGCTCCCGTCGGCACGTCCGTCGCCACCCCCGTCTCGGAGGTGCTGGCGCAGGCGGTCAACGCCCTCGGTGGGGAGACGCGCGACGGCCAGGTCCAGATGGCCGACGAGGTCGCCGAGGCCATGCGGGAGGGGCGCCACCTGCTCGTCCAGGCCGGCACCGGCACCGGCAAGTCGCTGGGCTACCTCGTCCCTGCGATGCTCCACGACAAGCGCGTCGTCGTCGCCACCGCGACCCTCGCGCTCCAGCACCAGCTCGTCGAGCGCGACCTGCCCCGCCTGGTCGAGGCGGTCAAGGGCGTGCGTGGCGTCGACACGTCGTACGCCGTGCTCAAGGGCCGCTCCAACTATGCCTGCCTCCACCGGATCCGCGCCGGCGTCCCCGACGAGCAGGGCGCCCTGGTCGACGTGCCGACGGGCTCGATGGCCGAGAAGGTGCTCGAGCTGCGCGCGTGGGCGGAGGAGGAGTCCGAGCAGGGCGCCAGCGGCGAGCGTGACAACGCCCCGCGCCACACCGACCGCGAGTGGCGTCAGGTCTCGGTCAACCACCGCGAGTGCCTCGGTGCGAGCAAGTGCCCCTTCGGTGCGGAGTGCTTCGCCGAGCTGGCCAAGGAGAAGGCCCAGCGCAGCCACCTGATCGTCACCAACCACTCCCTCCTCGCGATCGACGCGATCGAGGACGTGCCGATGATCCCCGACTACGACACCGTGGTGATCGACGAGGCCCACGAGCTCACCGCGCGGGTCACCCAGGCCGCCACCGACGAGCTCGGCGCGGGCGACATCGAGCGCGCCGCCCGTCGTTCGATCCGCTGGACCGACAGCGCCGACGGTGACCCGGCCGGCGACCTCGAGGACGCCGCCGCCCAGCTGGCCGAGGCGTTCGAGACGATCCCCGCGGGGCGGATCGACCAGGTCTCCACCCAGCTCGCCGACGCGCTCGTCCTGGTCCGCGACGCTGCGCGCGCGTGCCTGTCGGCCTTCCCCCGCGAGTCCGGCGGCGAGGCGGAGGGCGACGCCGGTCGCACCCAGGCCAAGGGCATGGTGCAGGAGGTCTTCGTCAACGCCGAGCGGATGGCCGCCGGCTCGCAGGCCGACGTGCTGTGGCTCGGCGAGGCGCGCGACCGCTTCCCGGCCCGGCTCCACGTCGCTCCTCTCCAGGTGTGGGGGCCGATGCGCGACAAGCTGCTCACCGACAAGACCGTCGTGTTCACCAGCGCCACCTTGATGCTCGGCGGCGACTTCGGCGCGGTGGCGACCACGCTGGGCCTCAAGCCCACCGAGCGCCTGGGCTCGATGATCGCCAGCCCCGACGCCGAGACGGCGCTGCCGTGGAAGGGCCTCGACGTCGGCTCGCCCTTCGACTACGGCCAGCAGTCCATCCTCTATGTCGCCCGCCACCTGCCCCAGCCCGGCCGCGACGGCCTCGGCCAGGCCCAGCTCGACGAGATCTGCGAGCTCGTGGACGCCCTCGAGGGCCGCACGCTGGGCCTGTTCTCCTCGCGCCGGGCCGCGGAGACGGCGGCCGAGGCCGTACGAGCCCGGCTTCCGCACCTCACCACCCTCGCGCAGGGCGACGCACAGCTTCCCGAGCTGGCCAAGCAGTTCGTCGAGGACCCGCACACCTGCCTGTTCGGCACGCTCTCGCTGTGGCAGGGCCTCGACGTGCCCGGTGAGACCTGCCAGCTGGTGATCATCGACCGGATCCCGTTCCCGCGTCCCGACGACCCGTTGATGTCGGCGCGCGCGAAGGCGGCCGACGCCAGCGGCGGCAACGGTTTCATGGAGGTCTCCGCCACCCACGCGGCGCTGCTGCTGGCCCAGGGGGCGGGCCGGCTGATCCGGACGACGACCGACCGGGGCGTCGTGGCTGTGCTCGACCCGCGGCTGGAGACCGCCCGCTACGGCCGCTTCCTCAAGGCCTCGCTGCCGCCGATGTGGTCGACGACCGACCCGGCCCTGGTGCGCTCCGCGCTGAGCCGCCTGGGTGAGTCGCGATGACTCAGGCGCCGTAGCCGAACAGCTGGTAGTCGCGGCGATACATCCGCCCCACCAGGTCGCGCAGCTCGTCGGACACCTGCCGGTCGCGCCCGCGGGGCGCGGTCTGGTTCTGCGGAGCCGCCGGAACGGCCGGGGCTCCGGCCCGCTCGCACACCTCGGCGAAGTCGCGGTCGAAGGTCTCGAGCCGGCCCACGAAGTCGACCCGGTTGAGGTCGATCATCCGGCTCTGCAGGGTGATGTGCTGGTCGGTGCCCGGCACGGCGGACAGGTCCTGCTCGGCCGCCCAGAGCGCGAACTCCTCGACCCGTTGCATGCGCTGGTGGGTGGGCTCGTCGAAGGCGTAGTAGTTGGCGTTGACCACCTTGTCGTGCCACGCCGAGACGAACCGGTCCAGCGGGTCGCGGACGAAGCCGAAGGTGAAGTAGTCGCCGAACGCCGCCAGCGGATAGCGCACCCGCATCGCGTGGTCGACGTCGAGCGCCACGTGGTGGTTCTCGAAGTGGTGGCGGATCGTGCGCGTCGCGACCTTGGCCACGCGGTACCAGACGAACCGGTGGCTGTGGCTGATGGTCAGGTTGTACGCCAGCGGGCTGATCCAGTGCGCACCCTCGGCCACGGCGGCCAGGTGCTCGAGCACGTCCTGGCCGTCCGGCGTCAGGCGCCGCCGGTTGCCCAGGCGCGTGCGAAACATCTGCGGGTTGGGAGTGGAGGCGCTGTTGGGCATCCCGGCGAGGCTACACCGGCGAGGCTCCATCGCTGGTCGAGGAGGGCGCCCTGGCGCCCGTCACGAGACCCCTCAGCCGAAGGGAATCCGACCTCGCAAGGACTCCGGGTCGGAGACCGGCTCCTTCACGGTCTCGGCGATCAGCTCACGCGCCCGGTCGACGCTGTCCCACACGTTCCACAGCACCACGCCCCGGACCTCCCCGGCCTTGAGGTAGTAGACGACGCCGGTGCCGATCTGGCCGTCCTTCCAGTCCTCGACCATGTCGAGCCTGCTGCTCGTCTCGCCGATCGCCTCATAGCCGGCATCGAGGATGTCGGACCAGAAGAAGGGGGTGTAGGAGTAGGTGTCGTCGGCGCCCGCCATCACCCGACCGGCCAGCTCGCCGGACTTCTCGGCATGGTCGACGTGCTCGACGCGGCGGCGCCCGAGGAGCGCGTCGGGGTAGGCCGCGACGTCACCCGCGGCGTACACGTCGGTGGCGCTGGTGCGCAGGTGGTCGTCGACCACGATGCCGTTGTCGACGTCGAGGCCGGCCGCCTCCGCGAGGCCGGTGCGCGGCAGCACGCCGACCCCGATCACCGCGGCGTCGGCGACGATGTCGGTGCCGTCGTCGAGGCGCACCCGCACCCCGTCGCCGGTGTCCTCGCCGCCGGCGACCGTGCCGTGCACGACGGTGACGCCGCGGTCCTCGAACGCCTTGGTGAGGCTGGCGGCCAGGGCGCGGGGGAACATCTGCTCCTGCACGTCCTCGAGGTCGAGGACGAGGGTGACGGCGATGTCGTTCTGCACGAGCGCGGAGGTGATCTCCGAGCCGATGTAGCCACCACCCACGACGACGACGTGGCTGTCGGGTCCGACGAGCGCGCGCAGGCGCTGGTAGTCGGCGGTGGTGCGGTAGTAGACGACCCGCGGACCGGGATCGAGGCCGAGCGTGCGGGGCTCGGCGCCGGTGGCCAGCAGCAGCTTGCCGTAGCCGACGCTGCTGCCGTCGGCGAGGCGTACGGCGTGCGCGTCAGGGGCGATCGCGGTCACGGTCGTGTCGACGACGAGGTCGACGTGGTCGTCGTCGTCGAGGTCGCCGGCGAGGGAGTTCCCCTCCACCGTGGCGTCGTCCTTGAGCCACAGGTCCTTCGACAGGGCCGGCCGGTAGACCGGCTTGTCGGGCTCGGAGCCCAGGACCGCGATCGTGCCGCCGCCGTCCTGCGAGCGGATGCCCGAGACCGCGCTCGCGGCGGCGACCCCACCTCCGACGATGACGTAGTCGTATGACTGCTTGATGTCACTCATGCCAGCCATCTTTCCCCACCGTTGGTTGAGGAGGTCGCGCAGCGACCGTCACGAATCCTCAGAGGCTGCGCAGCACCGCGGTGACGACACCGAGGATCGTGGCGTTGTCGCCGGGGATGGGGTCGTAGGCGTCGTTGTGGGGGAGCAGCCAGACGTGGCCGTCCTTGCGCTGGAACGTCTTGACGGTGGCCTCGCCGTCGATCAGCGCGGCGACGACCTGCCCGTTGCTGGCGGTCTGCTCCTGGCGGATCACGACGTAGTCGCCGTTGCAGATGGCCGCGTCGACCATCGAGTCGCCGGAGACCTCGAGCAGGAAGAGCGTGCCGTCGCCGACGAGCTGCTTGGGCAGCGGGAACACGTCGGTGACCTGCTCCTCGGCGAGGATCGGGCCACCGGCGGCGATCCGGCCGACGAGCGGGATGTTGACCGCGGTCGGGGAGATGTCGCCGATGCCGGTCTCGTCGACGCTCGACTCCTCGCCGTGGGAGATCGAGCGGCGGGCCGCCATCACCTCGGGCAGGAAGACCTCGAGGGCGCGGGGCCGGTTGGGGTCGCGCTTGAGGAAGCCCTTGCCCTCGAGCACGCGCAGCTGGTGGGCCACGCTGGAGGAGGAGGTGAGGCCGACGGCGTGGCCGATCTCGCGCATGCTGGGCGGGTAGCCCTTGGTCTCGATCGAGTCCTTGATCGTGGCCAGCACGCGCTGCTGGCGTGGCGTCAGGCCCGTCGCGTCCGGGGGACCGTCGGGCATCTCGATGACGTTCTTGTCGTCCGACTTCTTGCCTGACGTGGCCATGCTGGGTCCTCCCGACGCGGTTGCCACCCCTGGCAGGTTCGGCCTCGGATCGAGGTGGCGAGGTGGTGAACCTCACCGTAGCCCTCCGGACCGGCCCGGATCAAACACGTGTTCGAACCCCGCGTGTCGCGGTCGACCCCACGTGCGGGCCCCGCCGGGCCTCGGCGGCCTCTCGAACATTCGTTCGGCTGGGTGCTTGACCTGTTCGAACACGTGCTCTAACGTCGTACACCTGTTCGATCGAACGTCTGATCGACACCGACGCGGTCTCCACTCCCACTGTCGGTGGCTCCGACTAGACATTCGCTTGACCGCTTCGACCGGCTGATCTTCCCCAGGAGGCCACCATGAGCACCCTCAGCCTTGCCCCCGTCTTCACCTCCGCACCCGTCCAGCTGCGCTCCGGCGTCCGGCTGACCCGACGCGGCCGGCTCGTGGTCTTCCTGACCTCGCTGCTCCTGGTCCTCGCGGTCGCCTTCGCCCTCGCCGGCGGAGCCGTCGGCACGGACGCCGCCGGTGAGCAGGTCCCGACCGAGATCGTCCAGGTCACGCCCGGCGACACCCTGTGGGGGATCGCCAGCGAGCTCGCGGCCGACGGTGACGTCCGCTCGGTGATGACCCAGATCGAGCGGCTCAACGCGCTCGAGACCGCCGGCCTCCAGGCCGGCCAGAAGCTCCGCGTTCCAGTCGCCTCCGACTGACGTGTGAGGCCTCCATCAGCCGCTTCGACCCCGGCTGGTGGAACCAAGGGGAAGCTGAGGGGCGGGCCTGGTGGCCCGCCCCTCGGCGCATTTTGGGGGGCCGAGGTCTGTCGTGTCGCCGCGGCGTTGCGATCCCCGGGTACCCGGGGATCGCAACATGATCGTGGAGTTCCGGTGCTGAATATTGACCCGGAAGCTCCACGATGTTCGGCGGAGGCTTCGGCACGGTGGTCGGCCCTGGGCGGCGAGTTCTCCACAGATCTGGGCAAGGATGGTTGGACCCCGTCTTCAGTGGGTAGTTTTCGCGGTGCTGACGTTGTTCTCGGAAGGCACCTTCATGCATGTACGCCGCACCCTCTCGCTGACTCTCGTCGTCCCCCTGCTCCTGGCCGGGTGCTCCGACGAGCCGGAGCCCACGCCGAAGCTCCCCGAGCCCACGACCTCCTCGCCGAGTCCGACGGCAAGTGAGTCGGCGACGGAGGAGGCGGAGAGTGCGGAGGAGTTCATCCGGCGGTGGGCTGCGAGGTCGAGCGGAAATGCAGAACACGGGCGAGACTGCTGCAGTACCTCGAGCTTTCTGGCAAGTGCAAGGCCTGCAAGCAGGTAGCGCAGACGAGTGTCGAGTGCTGTACGAAGCAGGCGGCTTCGTCAAGATGGGACGGATGGACCATCACGTGGGATCACAGATCGGTCGGGCCGAAAGGCTCGCCAGATCCTCGACGTCCGGGTCGGTTTCGAGCGCCTACCAGTATCAAAGAGAGCGCGATCGGGCCAGGAGAGAAGTTCCCTGGTGGCGCCCTTGTCTATCGGTTCCGTCTGAACGCCGATGCGGATTCCTTGGGTCGTCGCGCGACTGACGCGATGGTTGCGTCGTGAGCGTCTCCATGCGTGCGCTAGCACTGGTCGCCTTGCCATGTGCTTCCTGCGGTCTGATGGCCTATCGGCAGCCGAGCGCCGAAGGTGCCAGCAAGGTCGTACGAAGTAGCGGACCTGTACAGCGTCCGAGGAGTGCTGCGACGTACTACGGCGAGAGCCTCAGACTGCGCAGACAGGCGAGTCGCCCACCGCCATCTGGATCGTGTCAGCCAGATCTGCAAGGACGACGGCCGCACTCCCGAGGGCGCCTGCTTCAATCCGCAGGAGTGCACGACCGCGGCCGCGTGTTCCCGGCACCCGCTACACCCTCTTCAGAGACGGCGAGAATGTCGGCACCGCCTGCCTGACGCCGGCGAGGCGGACGCGGTCGACGATCCTCCACCGATCAGGATCCTGGTGCTCGAAGGCATTCGAGACTCTCGACTGGCCGCGTCCGACTTCGTCGTCCAGCCGCCCAACGGGAAGACGCTGGTCAACCTGGAGACGAACTTCTACACGACGAACACCGAGGCACCGACATCCCGGTCAGGCTGTTGCAGATCGGACGTCGTCGTCAGCGCCCGCCCCATCGCGTACCGCTGGAACTTCGGCGACGGCTCCTCCCTCACGACTACCAGCCCCGGTGCTCCCTACCCCGAGCTCGACGTCTCGCACGTCTATGACCAGACCGAGAAGGTCGTGGTCAGCGTGGACACGCAGTACGGGGATGCCAGCTTCACCGTCGACGGTGGTCCGCCCGAGGCCATCCCGTCGACCCTCTGGGTCCCCGGTGCGACTCAGGACCTCGAGGTCGTCGAGGCCCTCCCGCAGCTCGTACTGCGCTGACGACAGCGCTCCCAAGCCGACAGCGCTCCACCGCCGCCCCACCCACTCGCAGATAGTCCCCATCAAATGGGTTGCTCCGAGTGCTTCAGGGCAACCCCGTTGATGGGGACTATCCCGGGGGAGGGGAGGGGGAGGGGGAGGGGGAAGGCGGGTGAGGGTGGCGGCACGCGACCCCCCCGGGATCAGCGCGCGGCGCGCTTGCCACCGACCGGCCGCGGGGCAGCCGGCGGAGCGTCCGGGTCCTCGGTGACGCCCAGCGTGCGCATCAGCCGGGCGAGGAGCAGCAGCCCCACGAACAGGCAGGCGATCGCGCCGAGGCAGGCCATACCCATGAAGGCCCAGGCCGAGCTGCCGGTGCTCCCGCGCGCCGCCGTACCGAAGTCGATGGCCGCATAGACGAGGTAGCCCCAGGCGATGACACAGAGCGTGATCCCCGCGCCGAGGACCAGCGCGGCCCTGTTGAGGTTCCGGGTCGGCGGGGCGCTCCTGCGCGACCCTGCTCGCTTCCCCGTGGACACGGGGACATTGTGGCGGATGTGACCTGAGTGGGACAGCCGATTGGGCCAGTTGGCGGCCTCGACACGCCGCGCCGGGAGCTGGGGCAGTGCACTGACCTGCGGTTTTACCGAGGACCAGAATTTCCTCTGCCGAACTCGCGGCTTCGCTTGCCAAGTCTTGTGGTCGCGACGTACGGTTACCACTACATCTAGTATTACACCGCTGTAGTTATCCCCAGCTCATTCACAGAGGGACGGGGCTTCGCCCACACCTCCACGGTAGTTATCCACAGCAAGTGCACACCCCCTTCGAGGGTGTATCAAGCGCGCCCC
>CAVSCW010000032.1:0-37264 GCA_963726515.1 uncultured Actinomycetota bacterium | reverse complement strand
TGAGGAAGGCGCGCCGCGCCCTGTTACGCGACCGCGCCGTCGTCTGCGTCGACTTCGGCTCGACCTTCACCAAGGCTGTCCTGGTCGACGTCGAGACCGGCGACCTGCTCGCCGGTGCCGACCACCCGACCACGCTGCCTGACAGCCGGGGCGACGGCGACGTCCTCGACGGCTATGACGCCTGCCTGGCCGCGCTCGGCGAGCAGGACGGTCGTGCTCTCGACGCCGAGGTGCTCGCCTGCTCCAGTGCCGGTGGAGGCCTGCGGATCGCGGTCGTGGGCAACGAGGAGCTGGTCACGGCCGAGGCAGGCCGCCGCGTCGCCCTCTCCAGCGGCGGCAAGGTCGTGCTGGTGCTCTCCGGAGGCCTCGACGACACCAAGCTCACGGAGCTCCGCGCAGCCGAGCCCGACGTCGTGCTCCTGGTCGGCGGCACCGACGGGGGCAACGCGGAGGTGCTGGAGGGCGATGCGGACTTCCTGGCACGTACGCCCTGGCCGGGCCCGGTCGTCGTCGCCGGCAACGTCGAGTCGCAGCCGCACGTCGCCGCCCTCCTCACGGAGTCACGGACCCCCCACGTGGTGGCGGACAACGTCGTGCCGCGGATCGGGGTGCTCGCCCCCGACAGCGCCCGGCGCGCGATCCGCGAGATCTTCCTCAGCCACGTGATCGGCGGCAAGCACCTCAGCAGCCGCACCGACGCCCGCGGGCGGACCTTCACCGACCTCGTGCGCGGCGCCACGCCCGACGTGGTGCTCACGGGCGTGGAGCTGCTGTCCCGCGGCCTCGACGAGGGACATCCCGGCGCCGGTGACGTCGTCGTCGTCGACGTCGGCGGCGCCACCACCGACGTGCACAGTGTCGTCGAGCTGGACCCGGAGACGGCGTCCATCGACGGGCATGGCCTGTCCCGCGAGGTGGTCGGTGTGACGCCCGTGACCCGCACCGTCGAGGGCGACCTCGGCATGCGCTGGTCGGCGATCTCGACGGTCGAGGCGGCCGGTCGGGCGGACCTCGCCGACGCCGCGGACCGTCGCCGCGCACACCCCGACCTCCTGCCCGACTCCGACGCCGAGCGTGAGGCCGACCTCGACATCGCCGCCGCCGCGGTGCGGATCGCCCTCGAGCGGCACGCCGGTCGCAGCAAGGTCGTCGTCAGCCCCGAAGGACGCGTCGTCGAGCGCAGCGGCAAGGACCTCCGTGAGGTCGACCTGATGGTCGGGTCCGGCGGCGTGCTGCGCCACGGCGGCCCGGACGCCGTACGTCGCGTGCTGCTGCCGGCGACGGGGGACGCCTTCGAGGGCGGTTGGCAGCTGCCCCGCGCGCCCAGGGTGGTCGTCGACCGCGACTACGTGCTGGCCGCGGCCGGTCTCCTGGCCGAGACCCATCCCGTCACGGCACACCGTCTGGTGCGCCGACTCGGGACGGCGGAGGATCGGTAGCGTGGTCGACGTGAACGAGCAGGCGCCCGGACCCGACGACGTCACCGACGAGTCGGGACGGCGGCGCATCTTCCCGCCTCTCGGCTTCGCTCCGCTGGGGCGCAGCGAGGTCGACGACCGGCTGACCGAGCGGTTCCTCGCGCAGTGGGCGCAGCTGCGCGCGGAGCGGCGCGCCGAGCCGGCCTTCACCACGGGACCGTCCAACTTCAGCCGCGCCCAGGTGCCGTGGGGCCTCGACCTCGCCGCTGCCTGGTCCTGGCGCCTCATCGTCATCGTCGTCGCGGCCCTCGGGCTGCTGTGGACGCTGCGGTTCTTCGCGGTGATCACCCTGCCCCTGGCGATCGCCCTCCTCGGTTCCGCACTCGCCATCCCGGTGGTCCACGGCCTGCGCAGGATCGGACTGCCGCGCGGAGCCGCCACCGGTGTGGTGATGGTGCTCGGTCTCGGCACCGTCGCGCTGCTGCTGACCTTCGTGGGCCAGCAGGTCGCCCAGGGCGCCACCGACCTCGCCGACTCCGTCGTCGCCGGTCTGGGCCAGGTCCGCGACTGGCTGCGCACCGGACCCCTCGGCGTCTCCGACTCCCAGCTCGACGGCTACATCACCGACGTCCAGGGGGCGATCACCGACAGCACCGGTGCCGACGGCGTGCTCACCAGCCTCACCGAGGTCGGCACCGCGGTCGGCCACCTGGTCGCCGGCTTCTTCATCGTGCTGTTCTCCACGTACTTCTTCCTCGCCGACGGCGACCGCATCTGGGCCTGGATGGTCCGCCTCGCGCCTCGTGCGGCCCGCGAGCGCGTCGACGCCTCCGGTCGGGTCGCCTGGGTCTCGCTCACCCAGTTCGTGCGGGCCACCGTCCTGGTGGCGCTGGCCGATGCGATCGGCATCATGCTCGTCGCCTACTTCCTCGGCGTGCCCTTCGTGGTCGCGATCGGCGTGCTGGTGTTCCTCGGCGCCTTCGTGCCGATGATCGGGGCCACGATCGCCGGCTCGGTGGCGGTCCTCGTGGCGCTCGTGGACCAGGGGCCGTGGACCGCTCTCCTCATGCTCGGCGGCGTGATCCTGGTGCAGCAGATCGAGGGCCACGTCCTGCAGCCCTTCCTCATGGGCCGCTTCGTGTCCTTGCACCCGCTCGGGGTGATCGTCGCGATCGGCTGCGGCGTCCTGGTCGCCGGCGTCGCAGGCGCGCTGATCGCCGTACCCCTCGCGGCAGCGGGCAACGCGGTGGCCCAGCACCTGGCCACCTACACCGACGTGGGCGACGACGCCGAGGACGCCCTCCTGGACGACCTGGCCACCGACGGCATCCCGCCTGACGAGGTCCCGCCCCAGGACAGCCCGATCGCGGGGTCGGCCGAGCGCGACAACCACCCCGACCACTCCGACGCACCGCACCAGAAGGGCGAGTCATGACCGAACAGGTGACCGTGGCCGACATCCTGGCCGCGCGCGAGCTGCTGGACGACGTGACGGTCACGACCCCGATGGAGGAGTCCCGCTGGCTCTCCGCGCTGGTCGGTGGGCCGGTGTCGCTGAAGTGCGAGAACCTCCAGCGGACCGGCTCGTTCAAGTCGCGCGGTGCCTTCGTCCGCATCTCCCGGCTCAGCCCGGAGGAGCGCGCCCGCGGCGTGGTCGCCGCGTCCGCCGGCAACCACGCGCAGGGGGTGGCCCTGGCGGCCGCGACGCTGGGCATCGCCTCGACCGTCTTCATGCCCGAGGGTGCGCCGATCCCCAAGGAGAAGGCCACCCGTGGCTACGGCGCCGACGTCGTGTTCCACGGCCGCTACCTCGAGGACGCGATGGTCGCGGCGCGCGCGTTCGCCGAGGAGACCGGGGCCGTGCTCATCCACCCCTTCGACCACGTCGACATCGTCGCGGGACAGGGGACGCTGGGCCTGGAGGTCCTCGAGCAGGCACCGGACGTGCGCACGGTGCTGGTGCCGACCGGCGGTGGCGGGCTGCTGGCCGGGGTGGCGATCGCGATCAAGGCGCTGCGCCCCGACGTACGCGTGGTGGGGGTGCAGGCCGAGGGGGCCGCCGCCTATCCCGGCTCGCTCGCGGCGGGGGAGCCGGTGCCGCTGGAGTCGATGAGCACGATGGCCGACGGGATCGCGGTCGGTCGCCCGGGCGACATCACCTTCGCCGCTGTGCGCGACCACGTCGACGAGATCGTGACGGTCTCGGAGGAGTCGTTGTCGCGGGCTCTGCTGGCGCTGATCGAGCGGGCCAAGCAGGTCGTCGAACCGGCCGGGGCAGCCGCGGTCGCCGCGCTCCTGGACAACCCGACCGGCTTCGAGACACCCGCCGTCGCGGTCCTGTCCGGTGGCAACATCGATCCCCTGCTGCTGAGCAAGGTGATCCGGCACGGCCTCGCCGCCGCCGGGCGTTATCTCTACCTCCGCGTCTGCATCCCCGACCTGCCCGGCGGGCTGGCCTCGCTGCTGGCCGAGGTGGGCGCCGAGGGCGCCAACGTGCTCGAGGTCGCGCACGAGCGGATCTCCCCGTCGCTGACGCTCAACGAGGTCGAGGTGCGGATCCAGCTCGAGACCCGGGGCGACGCGCACGCCGAGCACCTGATGCAGCGGCTGCGCGAGCACGGCTACCGGGTCGCCGACTGACCGACCATCTGAACGACCATCGCCGAGCGCGTGGGCCCCGACATGCCGAAGGGCGGTGGCCCACCCACACTCCGAAGCGTCGGAATGTGGCTGGACCACCGCCCAGGAGCAGCGGGGGCGCTGGGGGCGCTCAGGACGAGTAGGGCTCCGCGTCGACGATCGTGACGCTGAGGTCCTTGCCGTTGGGCGTCGTGTAGGTCACCTTGTCGCCCCTGGACTTGCCGTTGATCGCGGCACCCATCGCCGACTGGGGCGAGTAGACGTCGAGGTCGTCGCCCTCGGTGAGGTTCTCCCGGGCGCCGAGGAGGAACTTCTCGGTGTCGCCGTCGCCGAAGTCGACCGTGACGACCATGCCCGGCTCGACGACACCGTCGTTGGCCGGCGTCTCACCGACCTCGGCGCGGCGGAGCATGTCCTCGAGCTGTCGGACGCGGGCCTCCTGCTTGCCCTGGTCGTCCTTCGCGGCGTGGTAGCCGCTGTTCTCCTTCAGGTCGCCCTCGTCGCGCGCCGCGGCGATCTTCTCGATGATCTCCTGGCGCCTGGGCCCCTTGAGGTCGTCGAGCTCGGCCTGCAGCTTGTCGTAGGCCTCCTGGGTCAGCCAGATGGTGCCCTGGTCGGTCATGTCGGTACTCCTGCTTCGCGTGGTGCTGGATGCGGTCATGCTGGGGATGTGCCTCAGCGCGACCGCATCTGGTCGGTGGATCTTCTCTTCCGTCCGGTCAGAGTCAGCGCGGCAGCAGACGTGGGCCAGCGCTGCCGGACGGGCAGGGTCACAGGCTAGCAAGCCCCGCTGAAAAGCGCAGGTCGAACGCTTCGGGACCGGGCCGGGACCGGGTCACCGCGGGCGAGGCTGACCGGGGGCCGTGCAGCCGAGCTTCTCCACTGTCGTGGCCCGCCGCTCGGTGCGGATCACCACCTCGTTGGTGCCCTCGACGGGGGTGAAGGCGAGCTCGCCGACGGTGGTGTGGTCCTCGGCGAAGGCGCGCAGCCGGCAGGTGGCCTCCACCCCGTCGCCGAGCACCACGTCGAGCCGCGCCTGCGTCTCGTGGTCGCTGGTGACCTCGAAGGTGACCAGGTCGGAGGAGGCAGCCGGCGTGCTGTGGAACCACGCCGTCCACCCCAGCCAGGTGAGGCCGATCGCGGCCAGCAGGACGGCGACGCCGATGGTCAGCGGTCGACGCCACCGCGCGTTGGCGCCGTACCGGTCGGCGAGGTCGGTGGTCACGTCGGAAAGCCTAAGCCGCTGCTCCTAGACTCGGGCCATGGCCCAGCCCTCCGCCGACCGGCCCGCACCAGACCGCCCCCGCGCCGGGTATCGACTCATGCACGTCCACGCCCACCCCGACGACGAGTCGAGCAAGGGTGCGGCCTCCACGGCCAAGTACGTCGCCGAGGGCGTCGACGTCCACGTCGTCACCTGCACGGGCGGGGAGCGCGGGTCGGTGCTCAACGCCAAGATGGACCGTCCCGAGGTCTGGGAGAACATCTCCGAGATCCGGCGCGAGGAGATGCACCGGGCCCGCGACATCCTCGGCATCCGCCAGGACTGGCTCGGCTTCGTCGACTCCGGCTGGCCCGAGGGCGACCCCAAGCCGCCGCTGCCGGACGGCTGTTTCGCCGCGGTCCCGCTGGAGGAGTCGACCGAGCGCCTGGTGCGGCTGATCCGTCACTTCCGCCCGCACGTGATGACGACGTACGACGAGCGCGGCGGCTATCCGCACCCCGACCACATCCGCTGCCACGAGGTCTCCGTCGCCGCCTACGCCGCGGCGGGCGACCCCGACCGGTTCCCCGAGGCGGGGGAGCCGTGGCAGCCGATGAAGCTCTACTACCACCACGGCTGGAGCTGGGCGAAGACCAACGCCCTGCACGAGGCGATGCTCGCGCACGACCTCGAGTCGCCCTACGCCGAGCGCCTGGAGACGTGGGAGCGCGAGGCCGACTGGGACGACCGGATCACCACGCGGGTCCCCTGCGGCGACTTCTTCGGGGTGCGCGACCAGGCCCTGCTGGCGCACGCGACGCAGATCGACCCCGACGGCATGTGGTTCGCCATCCCCCGCGAGATCCAGCAGAAGACGTGGCCGACCGAGGACTACGAGCTCGTCGAGTCCACGGTCGAGAGCACCCGCCCGGAGGACGACCTCTTCGCCGGCATCCCGACTCCCGCGCCCTGAGGTCCGCCTGCGACAATGGAGCCATGCTCGACCTGCTGATCATCTTCCTCGAGGACCCGACGCCGGAGCCCACCGACGTCAAGGCCGGACCGCTGGGGTTCGCCCTGTGGATCTTCATGATCATCGCCGTGGTCATCATCGGCTTCAGCCTGGTCAAGCAGCTGCGCAAGGCCCAGGCGGCCAAGGATGCCGGCGTCTACGGCGACGAGCCGGTCGACCGCACCGCCTCGTCGACGGACGCCGAGTCCGACCACTCCGAGTCCGACGACTCCGAGACGCGCTGATCAGCGCCGGACCACCCGCACCACGCAGTCCCAGGCCGTACGCCGCTCCTGACCGCCGTGCTCGTCGGCCGAGCTGACCTCGCGCGCCACCCGCTCCGCGCGCAGCACCTCGACCTCGATCCCGTCGAGGTCCGCCAGCACGTCGTCGGCGCTCATCAGCACTGCCGGGTCCTGCGGCCCACCCGTGCCGTCGGTGAGGTTGGTGGTGTCGTGCGCGACCAGCAGCAGCGTGCCGCCGGGACGCAGCATCGTCGCCGCGCTGCGGACCGCACGGCGACGGTCCTCGGCGGACACCTGGAAGTAGGCGATCACCACCAGGTCCACGGGCATGGGTGGCTGCCACCTCGTGGCGTCGGCGCAGACCCAGGTGAGGTCCAGGTCCGCGGCCAGTCGCGCTCCCTTGTCCAGCGCCACCTGCGAGAAGTCGACCGCCGTGGCGGACCAGCCGAGCGAGGCCAGCCAGATGGCGTTGCGACCCTCGCCCGCGGCGAGGTCGACGGCGGTGCCGGGTGGCAGGTCGGCGAGCTCCGCGGCCACGAGCTGGTTGGGCTCGCGCGACCACACGAGCTCGCTGGCGGCGTAGCGCTGGTCCCAGGCGCGTGCGTCCATGACAGCCAGCCTACGGCGGCCGCGATCCGGGGACCCAGGGCTCGCTGCCCGCGATGATCCGTTCGATCTCCGCCTTCATGTGCCCGGCGATGGCGCGGCACGGGTTCGGGGCCACGTCGATGCCCTCCACCTCGGCGTGGACCGAGCCGACGACGAAGATGTTCTCGTCGTTGAACTCGTTGGCGGGCGCGGTGTAGTTGAAGCTGCCGGCGACGACGACCTGCTCGTCGATGACCATCACCTTGTGGTGCACCTTGCGCAGGTCCGCGAAGACCCCGGAGCGGCGCGGCACGAACAGCTCGATGTTGTCGTGCACGAGCCAGGCGGGGGCGGCCCAGTCGTGGGCGGCCTGGGTGCGGTCGAGGACGCCACGCAGCTTCATGCCACCGCGGGCCAGGGCGAGCATCGCGTCGTCGATCGCCGAGGAGCCGGCGAAGGTGAAGATGGCGAAGACGATCTCCTCGCTGCCCTTCAGCATCTGCTTGACGATCTCGAGCTCAGGGGTGTGGTCCGGTGCGAAGAGCACCTTCACCGGGACGCCGGCCAGGTCGTAGACCTTGGGCACGTCGCCGTGCCGCTGCCGCCCGAACGAGCCGGCACGCAGCTGCTCGACCTCGGTGGCGTACTGGCGGCAGACGTAGGCGTTGCGGAAGACGAAGACGTGGTTGAGGTTGCGGTGGGTGTCGGTGAGGGTGAAGTTGGCCGACCCGGACAGCAGGGCCGACGTGGGGGCGGCGCGGCCGTCGTAGTCGCGCAGCACGAACTTCTGGTGGAAGATCTTGGGGTTGTAGTCGCCGCGCACCTGGACGTCGGAACGCAACAGGGCCGCGAGGATGCGCCGGTTCTCGGCGAGCTCGGTGTCGTCGTCGAGCCACTGCACCCGGTGCAGTGCCTCGGCCGGTGTCTCGCCCGGGTGTGGGGCGGGTGGCTTCGGCGGGTTGCCGACGAGCGGGGATCGCAGGTAGTCCTGCTCGAGGAAGAGCTCGACCCGCACGCCGCGCCAGCTCGCGTCCAGCAGCGCCTGCGCGATGACGGGGCTGTCGAGCTCCTGCACCGCGACGCTCAGCGTCGAACGGGCGCCGGCGATGAAGTCGGTGATCACCGACTCGAGGTCGTCGGCCGCCCCGAGCTCCGTCGGGCCGACGTACGCCTCGATCTTGCCGTCCGCGAATACCGCCACGGCGCGCTCACCACCTCCCGACCACCGTCCTCCGCTCGTGCCCGGCTGACAACGGCGTCCCCGCTGCGGTCTGGACCACAGGTCACGAGACCCGGACGAGGTGCAGGACCCGGGCCTCCTCCGGGGCGAGCACCGGCAGCGCCACCCCAGCCCTGGCCAGGACCCGGCCGGGGAGCACGGCGCCCGACGCCGCCCACGAGCCCGACAGGTCTGCGCCACCCGGTCCGGGGGGCAGCTCCTCGACCAGCCCGTAGAGCCGGTCGGGGTCGAGGCCGGTGAGGCGCAGCGCGGCGGGGTGCTGGGTCGCGGTCGCCGCGACGGTGGCCACGACGTACCACGCCTCCGAGCGGTCGGCGGCCACGACGCCGGTCACGAGCACGGCCGGATCCGGGTGGTCAGGGTGCACCAGCGTGCCGGTGCCGATCAGAGGTCGAGCCTGCTTGTGCAGGTCGATCCACCACCCCAGCTCGGCGAGACCGGCCTCGTCGAGGCGCGTCATGTCCCACTCGATGCCGAAGGAGTGCAGCAGCGCGGTGGCCGCCCGGTAGCGCAGGGAGTGCGTGCGGCCGGTGGTGTGCGACGTCGGCCCGCCCACGTGGGAGCCCATCAGCTCCGGCGGGACCAGGAGGGACGTCCACCGCTGGAGGTGCTGGCGCTCGAGCGGGTCGATGGTGTCGCTCGGCCAGATCCGGTCGGTGCGGGTCAGCACCTCGGCGTCGACGCGTCCGCCGCCGGAGGCGCACGACTCGATCTCCAGGTGGGGGTGGGCCGCGCGGAGCTCGTCCAGCAGGCGGTACACCGCCAGGGCCTGGCCGTGCACCGCCGGGCGGCCACCGTGGGTGACGTCGGTCAGGTCACGGTTGTGGTCCCACTTGAGGTAGGCGATCTCGAGGTCGTCGAGCAGCGCCAGCAGCGCGTCGCGCACGTCGGCGTAGGCCCCGTCGTCCTGCAGGTCGAGCACCTGCTGCTGGCGCCACTGCGGCGGCACGCTCGTGCGCCCGCGCAGGACCCGCTCGGGGTGGGTGCGGGCCACCTCGGAGTCGAGGTTGACCATCTCCGGCTCGACCCACAGGCCGAACTCCATCCCGCGCCCGGTGACGTGGTCGACCAGCGGGCCGAGCCCCTCGGGCCAGACGGTGGGGTCGACCGCCCAGTCGCCGAGCCCGGCGGTGTCGTCGCGCCGGCCGAGGAACCATCCGTCATCGAGGACGAAGCGCTCCACCCCGACCGACGCGGCCACGTCGGCGAGTGCGGTCAGCCGCTCGAGCGACTGGTCGAAGTAGACCGCCTCCCAGGTGTTGGCGATGACCGGGCGCTCGGTCCGCGCTCGGGGGGTGATGGCCCGCAGGTGGGCGTGGAAGCGGTGGCTCAGCGGATCGAGGCCTGCGGGGGACCACGAGCCGAGGAGCCAGGGGGAGTGGTAGGCCTCGCCCGGGGCGAGCACCACCTCACCCGGGGCGAGCAGCTCGCCGCCGCCGAGCAGGCAGTCGCCCTCGGGTGTGCGCTCGGCGTACGTCGTGTGGTTGCCGCTCCACGCCGTGTGCACGGCCCAGACCTCGCCGGTGCCGAAGGTGAAGCCGGGGGTGCCGGAGACCAGGAGGAGGGTGGCGTCGTGGCCGGTGCGCCCGTGACGGGCGTCGCGTCGGTGGGTGCCCTGCACCCACGGGTGCCGCTGGGGTGAGCGCTCCTTGCACCAGCGTCCGGTGAGGTCGAGCAGCTCGCTCGCGTGGGCCGCGACCGGGAGCGCGGTGAGGACCGTGGCCAGGTGGAGGTCGCCCTCGGCGACGTTGGTGACCGAGGTGCGGGAGTGGAGCAGGCCGCCGTCGTCGAGGGTGAGCTCGACGGCCACCTCCCAGCCGGCCTCGGCGTCGGTCGAGGTGCAGGTCAGCCGGGCGTCGACGAGGCCGACCTCCCAGTCGACCAGGCTCGGTGTCGCAGCGGCGGCGCTGCCGCCGATCCGCTGGCCCTCGAGAGCCGGGGTGCCGGAGAAGCCACGCGTGCCGTCGGGGACGAGGCCCGTGGTGCGCGAGACGTCGTACGACGAGCGCGAGACGCCCGGCCGCCGGGCCGCCAGGAGCCCGGCCAGGGCGGCGTCGTCGAGCTCGCCGAGCGCTGCGCCCCAGTGCAGGACGGCGGGGATCCCCGCATCGTCGCGCCCCACGACCAGGCTCACACCGGCCCGGCTCAGGTGGATCACCGTCATGCGTCCTCTGCCTCGCCGAGCTCGTCGCCGGCCTCGTCGTCCACGGGGTCGACGACGACCAGCTCGCCGACGTGGTCGGCCAGTGCGCCGCTGGCGTGCGCCGAGAGGCCGGAGTCGGTCACCAGCACCGCGGCCTCCGAGAGCCCGGCCATGCTGCTGAGGCCCACGACACCCCACTTGCTGGAGTCGACGCAGACGATGAGCCGCCGCGAGCGCTCGATCATGGCGCGGTTGGTCTCCGACTCCAGCAGGTTGGGCGTGCTGAAGCCGGCCCGGACGTCCATGCCGTGCACGCCCATGAAGAACGCGTCGACGTGAAGGCTGCGCAACGAGGACACCGCGACCGGTCCCACCAGCGCGTCGGACGGCGTGCGGAGGCCGCCGGTCAGCAGCACCGACGTGGTGGCCTCACCGGTGCGGTGGAGCACGTCGGCCACCCAGACGGAGTTGGTCACGACGGTGAGGTCGGGGATGTGGGCCAGGTGCTCGGTCAGCGCGTGGGTCGTGGTGCCGGCCGAGATGGCGATGGCCATGCCGGGGTGCACCAGCTCGGCCGCGGCGGCGGCGATGGCCTCCTTCTCGCGGCGCCGCTGCACGGACTTCGCCGCGAAGCCGGGCTCCGAGGAGGACGGCTCGGCCACGGCGAGGGCCCCGCCGTGGACCTTCTCGAGCAGGCCGTCGCGGTGGAGCGCCACCAGGTCGCGCCGGACGGTCATGTCGGACACGCCCAGCAGGTCGACCAGGTCGGTGACGCGCACGGTGCCGTCGCGTCCGAGCTCGGCGAGGATGCGTCCCCGACGCTGCGCCGCGAGCATCAGGTCGTCCGGGCCGAGTCGAGGCTCTCGCGGACCACGGCGACTCCACCGGCGGCGACGACCAGGTCACCCGTGACCTCACGCCCGCTGACCAGCTCGACCCCGTGCGCCGCGACCTCGGCGTCCTCGTCGCCGTGGTTGATGACGAACAACCAGCTCGCGTCGTCGCCCGCCCGGCGGGTGACCTCCACGAGGTGGGTGGCTCCGGGGAGCTGCTCCACGCCGGACTCGACGACGAGCCGTTCCACGAGCCGGTCGGTGCCGGCGTCGTCGAGCCGGGTCGCGACGTACCACGCGCTCCCGGACCCGACCTCTCGCCGGGTGACGGCCGGGAGCCGTGCGGCCGGCCCGTCGGCGTACGACGCGACGGCCTCGGCGCCGGCCAGCTCGAGGTCCTCCGTCCAGGTGTCGGCGGTGCCCGGTGTGTCGCCGAGCCCCTCGACCCGCACCTGCTGGCCCTCCAGCAGGGGCAGGAACTCCGTCGTCCGCACGCCGAGGAGGTCACGGAACGCGCCGGGATAGCCACCGAGGCGGATGTGGTCGTGCTCGTCGACGATGCCGCTGAAATAGGTCACCACGACCGTCGCGCCGGCCTCGGCCGCCGCGGTCAGCGAGGCCACCGCCTGGTCGCTCACGAGGTAGAGGGTCGGCACCACGACGAGGCGGTACGACGACAGGTCGGCGCTCGGATGGACGACGTCGACGCCCACGCCCTGGGCCGACAGCGCGCGGTGGAAGGCCTCGGCCCGGTCGCGGTAGCGCACGTCGACGCTCGGGTGGGAGTCGAGCTCGCAGGCCCACCAGGCCTCGTAGTCGAACAGGATCGCGGCCTCGTTGCGCGCCGTGCTCCCGGCCGCCTCCTCGACGGCGTCGAGGACGCCCGACAGCTCGACCACCTCGCGCCACTGGCGGGTGTCGGTGCCGGCGTGGGGGAGCAGGCCGGAGTGGAACTTCTCCGCGCCCGCCCGCGAGGCCCGCCACTGGAAGAACAGCACGGCGTCCGCGCCGTGCGCGACGTGGGCCAGGCTGTTGCGGATCATCTCCCCGGGAGCCTTGGCCCGGTTGCGCGGCTGCCAGTTGACTGCGCTGGTGGAGTGCTCCATCAGCAGCCACGGCCGGCCTCCGGCGGTGCCGCGGGTGAGGTCGGCACTGAACGCCAGCTCGCGGTGGCCGTCGGCCTCCGCCGCGATCAGGTAGTGGTCGTTTGACACCACGTCCAGCTCGCGGCCCCAGCGCAGGTAGTCCATCTCGATGGTCTGGCGCATCACCATGAAGTTGGTCGTCACCGGCACCCCGGGGGAGATCCGGTGCAGGACGTCGCGCTCGACGATGAAGTTGTCGAGGAGCTGGTCGGAGGAGAACCGGAGGAAGTCCAGCTGCTGGGTGGGGTTGGCGTGTGCGGGAGCCGCACGCGGTGGGAGGACCTGCTCGAAGTCGTCGTAGCGCTGGGACCAGAACGCGGTCGCCCACGCGTCGTTGAGACGTGCCACGTCGTCGTCGTAGCGCGCGCGCAGCCAGGTGCGGAAGGCCGCGGCGCTCACGTCGCAGTAGCAGCGGGCGTTGTGGCACCCCAGCTCGTTGGAGACGTGCCACAGCGCCAGCGCCGGGTGGTCGTGGTAGCGCTCGGCGAGCGCGGTGCACAGGGCCAGCGCGTGCTCGCGGTAGACGGGCGAGCTCGGGCAGAAGGCCTGACGCGCGCCGGGTGAGAGCGTGCGGCCGTCGTGGGTCACGGGCAGCATCTCGGGGTGCTGGTGGGTCAGCCACGGCGGCGGCGAGGCGGTGGCGGTGGCGAGGTCCACCCGGATGCCCGCGGCGTGGAGGGCATCCATCTGGTCGTCGAGCCAGGCGAAGTCCCACGTGTCGGGTGTCGGTTGGAGCCAGGCCCACGAGAAGACGCCGAGGGTGACCAGGTCCACCCCCGCCCGACCCATGAGGTCGCGGTCCTCGGCATGGGTGGCGGTCGGCCACTGCTCGGGGTTGTAGTCGCCACCGAAGGCCAGCGTGGGCAGGGAACTCGGCATGGCGCAACTGTGGTCACCCTCACACGTGGAAGTCAACGCCTTGGCGGGGAAAAGAGTTGAGAAATGTTCGATCTGGTGCGAACTACGGGCATCTGAGGGTTGACGGGGATGTGTCCGGCATCACATGCTGGCCCTTCCCTGTTTGGTTTTGTCTCTTGGAGGCCCCCGTGTCCCGTTCCCGTTCCAGCGCCATCCCCCGCTCCACCATGGTCACGATGGAGGCGACGCGTCGCTCCGTCCTCCGGGGCATCGGGCTCAGTGGTCTCGCCGTGGGCGGGGCCAGCCTGCTGGCCGCCTGCGGCGGCGACTCGGGGCCCGCCACCGGCTCCAGCGCGACCGTGAAGTTCGGCATCAACGAGGCCAAGGGATCCGGGCCGGCCTATGACCGCCTCGCGGCCGTCGCCGAGGCCTACACCGCGGAGACCGACACGAAGGTCGCGCTCAACGCGGTGGACCACAACACCTTCCAGGAGAGCATCAACACCTACCTGCAGGGCACCCCCGACGACGTCTTCACCTGGTTCGCCGGTTTCCGGATGGCCCAGTTCGCCGAGGCTGGACTGATCACCGACCTCAGCGACCAGTGGCCCATCGACGGGCTCAACGACTCCTTCAAGCAGGCGTCCACGGCCCCCGACGGCAAGCAGTACTTCGTGCCTGTCAGCTACTACCCGTGGGCGGTCTTCTACAAGAAGTCGGTCTTCGAGAAGAACGGCTGGACCGCGCCGGAGAGCAGCGACGACCTGTTCGCCCTGATGGACGACATGCAGGGCAAGAACATCACCCCGTTCGCCTTCGGCGACAAGGACGGGTGGCCGGCGATGGGCACCTTCGACATCCTCAACATGCGCCTCAACGGCTTCGACTTCCACATGAGCCTGATGGCGGGCGACGAGGCGTGGGACGGCGACGAGGTCAAGCTGGTCTTCGAGACCTGGAAGGACCTGCTGCCCTACCACCAGGCCGACCCGCTGGGGCGCACCTGGCAGGAGGCCGCGACCTCGATGGGCAAGGGCGAGTCGGGGATGTACCTGCTCGGCACGTTCGTGGTCGACGCCATCGCGGACGTCGCCGACGACCTGGACTTCTTCACCTTCCCGGCGCTCGACTCCACCATCGGCGCCGACGCCCTGGACGCCCCGATCGACGGCTTCTGCGTCGCAGCGGCCGGCAAGAACCAGGACGCCGCCAAGGAGATGGTCAAGTGGCTCGGCAGTGCTGCTGCCGCCGACGCCGCGAACGAGGGCGCAGACGCCCCCTTCATCGCTGCCAACTCCGGCGCCAGCACCAGCACCTACACCGACCTGCAGAAGAAGTCGGTCGAGGTCGTCGGCGCGGCTGCCAACATCGCGCAGTTCATGGACCGCGACACCAACGCGGACTTCGCCAACACGGTGATGGTCCCGTCGATCCAGGCGTTCTTGAAGAACCCCGACGACATCGACAAGATCACGACCAGCATCCAGGAGCAAGCCAACTCGATCATGGGCTGAGACATGTCAGACATCGATGAGTCGCCCCGGCCCGTGCAGGCCGACGCACCCGCCCAGGGCCGGGAGAAGAAGCTGCCCGCGCGGGACCGGGCCACCGTCATCACGATGGTGGCGATCCCACTCGTCCTCGTGGTCCTGCTGGTGTGGGTGCCGGCGCTGCTGTCGGTGGTGCTGTCCTTCGGCCGCTGGAACGGCTTCGGCGACCTCAGCACCATCGAGTGGGTCGGGACCCAGAACTACCGGGACATCGTCACCATCTACCCGGCGTTCTGGCCCGCGGTCCAGCACAACCTGATCTGGCTCGGCTTCCTGGTCATCTTCCCCACGACCCTCGGCATGTTGCTCGCCGTCGTGCTCGACCGGGAGATGAAGGGCAGCCGGGTCTACCAGACGGCGTTCTACATGCCGGTCGTGCTTTCGCTCGCGCTGATCGGCTTCATCTGGCAGCTCTTCTACTCCCGGGACCAGGGCCTGATCAACCAGGTCTTCAACACCCAGGTGGACTGGTACGGCGACCCCGACGTCAACTTGTGGGCCGTGCTCGTCGCCACGGCGTGGCGGCACACCGGCTACGTGATGCTCATCTACTTGGCCGGGCTCAAGGGTGTCGATGCCAGCCTGCGCGAGGCGGCGGCGGTCGACGGTGCCGGCGAGGTGAAGACCTTCTTCCACGTGATCTTCCCGGTCATGCGCCCGATCAACCTGGTCGTGGTCGTCATCGTGGTGATCGAGTCGCTGCGTGCCTTCGACCTGGTCTGGGTGATCAACAAGGGTCGCAACGGACTCGAGGTCATCGGCGCGCTCGTGGCCCAGAACGTCGTCGGCGAGGCGACGCGCTACGGCTTCGGCTCGGCGCTCGCCGTCATCATGATGCTGATCTCCTCGATCTTCATCACCATCTACCTCCGCACCGTCTTCCGCGAGGAGCGCTCCCGATGACGTACGAGACGCCGGTCGCCGCACCACCTGTGGCACCGAAGGCCGCGCCCCCGGCCCGCAAGGAGGGGGGCGTGCTCAGCCAGCGTCGCGGGAAGGTGGCCACCGTGATCATCGCGCTGCTGGCGCTCGCGTGGCTCTTCCCGCTCATCTGGGCGCTCGCCAACTCGTTCCGGGACTACAACTACACCCAGACCAACGGCTATCTCTCCTTCGGTGGGTGGACGACCGCCAACTACGAGCAGGCCTGGTCGCAGGGCAACTTCGGGCTGCACCTGAAGAACTCGATGCTGATCACCATTCCGGCGGTCGTCCTGACGCTGTGGCTCTCCTCGATGGTGGCCTTCGTGCTCGCCCGCTTCAGCTATCGCTTCAACCTGGCGCTGCTCGGCGTCTTCCTGGCCGCCAACCTGCTGCCGCCCCAGGCCCTGCTGATCCCGGTCTTCCGGATGTTCCGCGAGGTCCCGCTGCCCTACTTCATGAGCGACTCCGGGTCGATGCTCAACAGCTTCTGGGCGCTCATCCTGGTCAACACGGCCTTCCAGCTCGGCTTCTGCACCTTCGTGCTCAGCAACTACATGAAGACGCTGCCCTACGAGATCTACGAGTCGGCCGAGCTCGACGGGGCGAGCGTGTGGCGGCAGTACTGGCAGCTCACCATGCCGCTCGTACGTCCCGCGCTGGCTGCGCTCGCCACGTTGCAGGTCACCTGGGTCTACAACGAGTTCTTCTGGGCGACCGTGCTGATCCAGCAGGGCAACAAGCTGCCGGTGACATCGGCGCTCAACAACCTGCGCGGCCAGTTCTTCACCGACACCAACCTCGTCGCGGCCGGATCGATCATCGTGGCGCTGCCGGTGCTGGTCGTCTTCTTCGCGCTGCAGAAGCAGTTCGTCTCCGGGCTGACGCTGGGCTCCACCAAGGGCTGAGGTCGGCCCCTGGAGCGACCACATGGCTAGGGTGGAGCGCAGGAGCACCGACGGAAGGCACGCGTGGAAGCACTGAGCAGCTGGTTCTCGTACGTCCGAGACAATCTCGATTTCGTCTTGGAGGAGACGCTCGCGCACGCGAGGATCGTGCTGATCGTCGTGGTCTTGGCGACGGTGTTCTCGGTCCTCCTCGGCGTCGCGATCCACCGTCGGCCGGTGGCGCGGGCCATCGCCCTCTCCATCGCCGGCATCTTCTTGACCATCCCGTCACTGGCCCTCTTCGCGTTGTTCATCCCCTTGCTCGGCATCGGGAACCCGCCCGCCATGCTGGCGCTCTTCCTCTACGCGATCCTGCCGATCCTGCGCAACACGGTCACTGGGCTCGACGCGGTGAGTCCCGCCGTCGTGGAGTCGGCCAAGGGCATGGGGATGAGCTCCACCCAGCAGCTGCTGCGGGTCCGCATCCCGCTGGCCTGGCCGGTGATCATGGCGGGAGTCCGGATCTCCACGCTGTTGACCGTGGGCATCGCTGCCATCGCCGTGCTCGTCGGTGGCGACGGCCTGGGGTCCTTCATCCAGTCCGGGCTGACCCGTCTCGGTCTCCCCAATGCCGAGAACGCGGTGTGGACCGGTGTCGTCTTCATCGTGCTGCTGGGTCTCCTGCTCGACTCGGTGCTCGCCGTCGTGCAGCGCCTCACCACCTCGCGCGGCCTGCGCATCTGACCTTCCCGGGGACCATCCCCGGACGACGAGAGGAACTCATGAGCTCCGAGGCCAAGATCCACCTGGACCGGGTCGGCAAGACCTACCCCGGCACGGCCATCCCCGCAGTCGAGAGCCTCACCCTCGACGTGCAGGAGGGCGAGATCCTCGTCCTCGTCGGCCCCTCTGGGTGCGGCAAGAGCACGACCCTGCGGCTGATCAACCGGATGATCGAGCCCACCAGCGGCCGGATCATGCTCGATGGGGAGGACGTCACCGACGCCAACCCCGACAAGCTGCGACGACGGATCGGCTACGTCATCCAGCAGATCGGACTGTTCCCCCACCACACCATTGCCGAGAACATCGCCACGGTGCCCAAGATGCTCGGCTGGGACAAGCAGCGCACCAACGAGCGCGTCGAGGAGCTCATGACCACGGTCGGCCTCGACCCCGATCAGTACCGCGACCGCTACCCCAAGGAGCTCTCCGGTGGGCAGGCGCAGCGCGTCGGCGTCGCCCGGGCGCTGGGGGCCGATCCCGACATCATGCTGATGGACGAGCCGTTCGGGGCGATCGACCCGATCACCCGCGACCGGCTGCAGAACGAGTTCCTCAGGCTGCAGGGGCAGCTGCGCAAGACGATCGTCTTCGTCACCCACGACATCGACGAGGCGATCAAGATGGGTGATCGGATCGCGATCCTGGGCGAGCGCAGCCAGATCCGACAGATCGACACCCCCGAGCGCATCCTGGCCTACCCCGTGGACGACTTCGTCGACGACTTCATCGGGACCGGGTCGACCATCAAGGGCCTCAACTTCCTGAAGGTCAGCTCGCTGGCCGCCAGCGAGTACCCCACGACGAGCGTGGACGAGCCCCCCCAGGCCGCGATCGCGCGGCTCAGCGACGCCGGCGCCGAGTGGCTGGTCCTGCTCGACGGGGAGGGCCGCCCCCTCCGGTGGGTGAACGAACGTCACCTCACCGAGGGCTCGGGGCCGCTGGAGGAGCGTGGCGAGGCGCTCGGCGACATGCTGCAGTCCGAAAACTCGCTGTTCCAGGCGCTCGAGCTGATGGTCCAGAGTGCCAGCGGATGCAGCGTCGTGGTCGACGCGCAGGGCCGTTTCGAGGGCTGCGTGGAGATGCCGGCGATGTCCGCAGCGATCCGTCGGGCCCAGCGCGAGGCCCAGCTGCACTACGAGGAGCTGGAGGCGATGAACGCGTGAGCGACGTCACCTACGGCACCGCCATGGAGCGCACCCGGAAGATTCCGGACGCGCCGGAGGACGAGAACCAGCCCGGGGCAGGTCCCAGCGGCGGCCAGGTGGCCAGGCTGATGCGGACCACGACGCTGTGGCTCGCACCGTTGTTGATCGCCGGACTTGCGCTGCTGCTCTACCTCTACGTCCGGAGCCTGGACCTGCCCAACGCCAACCGGCAGCAGCGCTCCGCGATCAGCTGGAGCGACAAGCTGCGTCCGCAGATGGTCGAGCACCTCGAGATCGCCGCGTGGTCGACGGTGATCGTGATCCTGGTCGCCGTGCCGCTCGGCATCATGCTCACCCGACAGAGGCTGCGCCGGATCAGCCCGGTGATCATCACCGTGGCCAACTCCGGCCAGGCGGTGCCGGCGTACGGCCTGCTCGTGATCTTCCTGTCCATGATGGGCCAGGGCAGGTGGACCGTGATCTGGGCGTTGGCGCTCTTCGCGCTGCTGCCGGTGCTGCGCAACACCATGGTCGGGCTCGACGGTGTCGACCGCAGCGTGATCGAGGCCGCCCGCGGGATGGGCATGACCCGGGTCGGCGTCCTGGCCAGGATCGAGCTGCCGCTGGCCGTGCCCGTCATCGTCGCCGGCGTGCGCACCGCGATGATCCTCAACATCGGCATGGCCACCCTCGCCTTCCTCATCGGTGGCGGTGGGCTCGGCATCACCATCAGCTCCGGTCTGAAGCTCAACCAGGACCCGGTGCTGATCGTGGGCGCCTGGCTGGTGGCGCTCGTGGCGCTCAGCTTCGACTGGCTCGGCGCGGTGGCGGAGCGCTACCTCCACCCCCGCGGGCTCTGAGCATGACGACGCCGCCAGGTCCACGGACCTGGCGGCGTCGCTGGCAATCAGGGCTCAGAGCAGCCCGATCTCCTTGAGGTACTCCTCGGCCACCCGCGAGGCCTGCTGGCCGTCGACGTCGACCTTGCCGTTGAGCTCGGCCATCTTCTCCTCGTCGAGGCCCTCGAGGATCGAGTCCACGAGGTCGTCGTAGACGTCGGCGTGCTCGTCGTAGACGTCGTTCTGCATCGTGAAGGAGACGTTGTAGAGGATCATCACGCCCGGGTCGTCGACCAGCTCGAGGTTGAGGGCCAGGATCCGGCCGTCGGTGGTGAACACCTCACCGAAGTCGCAGGCGCCCTTGGCGGTCTCGGTGTAGATCAAGCCGGTGTCGAGGATCTTGGTCTGGCTCCTCGGCAGCTCGTAGCCGGTGGCGTTCTCGAACAGCACCAGCCCGTCGGGACGGTCCGGGAACTCGGTCTCCATGCACACTGTCGCGTCGGGGTTGGCCTTCAGGTAGTCGGCCATCGACTGGAAGTCGAAACCGCCCTCCTGCTCGGCGAGGTCGCCGAAGGCGGCGAAGCCGTAGGTGTCGTTGAACGGCGAGGTGCCGATCCACTTGATGTCGTTCTGCTCCAGGTCGGCCGTCGACGTCACGTCGAACAGCTCCTGCGGGTCCTGGCTCGGGTCCTCGTTGCCGAGGTGAACGGTCCAGCCGGTGCCGTTGTACTCCGGGTAGACGTCGATGTCGCCGCTCATCAGGGCGTCGCGGTTGACCGACGTCCCTCCGAGGTTGACCTGGTTGTCGACGCTCGCACCGGCGGCCTCGGTGGCCTGGGCGAGCATCTCCCCGAGCAGGATGTTCTCGGTGAAGTCCTTCGACCCGATCGTCAGCGAGACCCCGTCGAGCGGGTCCCCACTGGTCGAGGCGCTTCCGCCCCCGTCATCGCCTCCACAGGCGGCGAGTCCGGCCGCGAGGGCCAGGGCGGCCGTCGTTGCGAGGAATTGGTTTCGTCGTTTCCGCATCAACTCATCCTTCGGTTTTTTTGCTGCGTTACCCGGAATGTCCCGAGCCAGCGCCGGGCGCGTCTGAGCGCGCCGGGCGCCGCGTGGGCACGGTCGGGTCGTGCTGAGTCCTTCGAACCTAACCCGCTCAGCGGACCGTCGGGGGTGCAGAAGCGGATCTGGAACAACGATCTGGTCTCAGTTGGCTCGCTGGCTCAGCACTCGTTCGTCCTTCTCGCGTCCGGGAGGACGTGTTCGGAGCGGCAGGAGAGAAGAGCGCTCACCCCACACCACACTGCGCGGTTTGCCTGACCCTCGGTGGCGTCGCAACCGTGGTCCGCTACGACGGGCGCGGCTTCGGCCTCTCGGACTGGGAGGTCGCCGACTTCGGGCTGGAGCGGCGGGTGGCCGACCTCGAGACCTTGGTCGAGTCGACCGGGCTCGACTGCTTCTCGGTGCTCGGCACGGTGTTCACCTCCGAGCCCTCCCTAGGCTGGAGGAGGAGAGTCCAGCTGACTCCATCAGATATCCGCTGCGTGCATCACTCGCCTGCCACTCGTCAGGAGTCATGGACATGACCAACCGTCTCGCCTCGGCAACGAGCCCCTATCTCCTCCAGCACGCCGACAACCCGGTCGACTGGTGGGAGTGGGGGCCCGGCGCCTTTGACGAGGCGCGCCGTCGTGGCGTACCGGTGCTGCTCAGTGTCGGTTACGCCGCCTGCCACTGGTGCCACGTGATGGCGCACGAGTCCTTCGAGGACGAGGTGACCGCGACGCAGATGAACGAGCACTTCGTCAACATCAAGGTCGACCGCGAGGAGCGTCCCGACGTCGACGCGATCTACATGCAGGCGACCACCGCGATGACCGGCCACGGCGGCTGGCCGATGACGGTCGTGCTCGACCACGACGCCAACCCGTGGTTCGCCGGGACCTACTTCCCGGACGAGCCGCGGCACGGCCAGGCGTCCTTCCGGCAGGTGCTCGATGCGCTGACCGAGGCGTGGCGCGACCGGGCCGAGGGCGTACGCCAGCAGGCCGCGCAGCTGCGCGCGCACCTCCAGGCTCCCGCCACGTTGCCGTCCGCACCGATCGGCGCCGCGGAGATCGACGCCGCGGTCACGAAGCTGGGCGAGGACTTCGACCCGGCTGCGGGCGGTTTCGGCAACGCGCCCAAGTTCCCGCCGTCGATGGTGCTCGAGCTGCTGCGCCGACGGGTCGCCCGCGAGGGCGACGACGAGACCTCCCGGCAGGCCGCGCACATGCTCGCGCGGACCGTCGCGGCGATGGCCGGGGGAGGCATCTACGACCAGCTCGGAGGCGGGTTCGCCCGCTATGCCGTCGACCCTGGCTGGGTGGTGCCGCACTTCGAGAAGATGCTCTACGACAACGGCCAGCTGCTGGCCCTCTACGCCCGCCTCGGGACGCCGCTGGGGGACCGGGTCGCCCGGGAGACGGCCGACTTCCTCGTCCGCGAGCTCGGCACCGCCGAGGGCGGCTTCGCCAGCGCCCTCGACGCGGACAGCGAGGGCGTCGAGGGGAAGTTCTACGCGTGGACACCGGCCGAGCTGGTCGAGGTGCTCGGTCAGGCCGACGGGGAGTGGGCGGCCGAGCTGCTGTCGGTCACCGACGCGGGCACCTTCGAGCACGGCAGCTCGACCCTGCAGTTGCGTCACGCACCCGACGACCCCGAGCGGTGGGCCCGGGCGCGGGCGCTCCTGTTCGCGGCCCGGGCGCCGCGGGTGCGCCCGTCCCGCGACGACAAGGTGGTGGCGTCCTGGAACGGTCTCGCGATCAGCGGTCTGGTCGCCACGTGGCAACGGCTCGGCGACCGGTCGTACCTCGAGGCTGCGGTGGCTGCTGGCCGGTTGCTCGTCGACGTGCACCTCCTCGAGGGAGGCCTGCGCCGGGTCTCGCGCGACGGCGTCGTCGGCACCCCCGCCGGGGTGCTCGAGGACCTCGGCTGCGTCGCCGCCGCCTTCGTCGACCTGGCTGCGGCCACCCTCGAGGTCACCTGGATCGACCATGCCCGAACACTCCTGGACGACGCGCTCGCGCGTTTCCGGGCCGAGGACGGAGGCTTCTTCGACACCGCATCCGACGCCGAAGCGCTCGTGGCCCGCCCTCGCGATCCGTCCGACAACGCCTCGCCCGGCGGACTGTCGAGCACCGTGCACGCGCTCGTCGCCTTCACCGCGCTCACCGGAGAGCCCGCCTACCGGACCGCAGCGGAGGAGACGCTGGCCACGGCCGGCGTGCTGGCGCGGCAGGCACCCCGGTTCGCCGGCTGGTCCCTGGCCGCAGCCGAGGCGATGCTCGACGGCCCGCGTGAGGTGGCCGTCGTCGGGCCGGCCGGTCCCGAGCGCGACGCTCTGGCCCGGACGGCGTACGCGCTGCCCGGTGCCGTGGTGGTGGTCGCCGACGGCCCGCGCGACGACCTCGCCCTCCTGACGGGACGCGACGCGGTCGACGGGAAGCCCGCGGCGTACGTCTGTCGTCACCACGTGTGCGCCGCCCCGGTCACCGACGTGGCCGAGCTGTGCTGACCGTGGACTACAGAAGCGGGCGCTGACAGGTGTCGGTCGGCAGGGTCACACTGGAGGCATGCGGACCCGGGAGCGTGACGGAGGGCTGGGCGGCCAGGTGGAGCAGCAGCCGCGCCGGTTCTACGACGGCGGGACGCTCCCGCGCGACGGCCACCCCGGCGAGCCACCGGACCCCGGCGCCGACCCCCGCATCGTGCTGGAGCGACATGCCGACGAAGGCGTCGAGACCTTCTCCCTCGAGCGTCGTCTGGCCTACCTCGACCGGCACCTCGGCGAGCTGCTCGTGCCCGCGGGCCCCGATTTTCGCACCGACCTCACGTCGGTCCCGGCCCTGTTCACCTGGCTGGTGCCCAAGACCGGCGCGCACCTGCCCGCCGCCCTGCTCCACGACGCGCTCGTGTCCGGTCCGACGGATCAGGCGTCGTACGTCTCCACCGACGGGCACGTGATCGACCGGGTGGCGGCCGACCGGATCTTCCGCGACGCGATGGCCGACACGGGCACGGGCGTCATCCGGCGCTGGATCGTGTGGACCGCGGTGACGGTCGCGACGATCTTCGTGGGGCGCGAGGTGCCGTGGTCGCCGGCGCGGCACTGGTCCTACCGGATCGCGGCGGGCGTCACGATCGCGACGATCCTCTACCTCGGCTACAGCTCGACCGCCGACCTCATCGACCAATCGTGGCCCGGCGCGGTCGGCGTCCCGTGGATGGGCGAGCGACCCTTCTGGGTCGAGGTGGCGGGCGGGCTGTCCGGAGCGATCGTGCTCCCGCTCGCCCTGAGCCTGCTGTGGGGTCGGCTGCGAAGGGCCGGCGCGATCGCCGGGGTGATGCTCGCGGTGCTGCTCCACGTCACCGTGGGACTGGCGGTGATCACTGCCACCTACCTCGCGCTCGAGCGACTGGCCCGCCGCGCGCCGCTCGTGGCGTGGGCGCTGGCGGGGCTGGTCGTGGCTTCGGCCCTGGTCACCTTCGCGGTGATCAGCCTCCGCTGACGTCGATCCGGTCCAGCAACCGTGCGGCGAAGGCTTCCGGCGGCAGGCCCTCGGAGAGCAGCCCGACGCCGGTCTGGAAGGCGACGACGACCAGGCCCAGCGCCGCCGCGGTCACGACCAGGCCGCGGAGGTTGCGCGGGAACCTGCTGGGCACGGTGCGCACCCGGTGCCACCCGCCCACCAGTCCGGCGGTCACGACGGCGGAGACGATGCTGGCGGAGGCTGCGCCGAGCACGGTGCCGAGCAGGCCCATCCGGCCGATCAGGATGGCGGACGTCGCGGCGGCGGTCGCGCCGGCGACCAACTGGGGGAGGCTGAGGTCGAGGAAGGGCGGGCGGTCGGTCTCGGAGTCGAAGTCAGTCATCACAGATCACGGTGGGGGACGGGGTTCCCCTCTACGACGAGTCGGGGGCCGCAAAGGTTTCCCGACGTGACCAGGCTCACCGGGCCTGCGCCGGGCGGTGTAGCCGGCTCGGGCGCTCAGCGCAACGAGTACGTCGCCAGCGAGATGCCGACGTAGTGCGCTGCGAACGCCAGCACGGTAAGGGAGTGGAAGACCTCGTGGAACCCGAACCAGCGCGGGGAGGGGTTGGGCCGCTTGAGGCCGTAGATCACGCCACCGACGGTGTAGAGCAGGCCGCCTGCCGCGACCAGCACCAGGGTCGCGATGGCGATGCCACTGCTGAAGCGGTCGGCGCCCTCGACGAACTGCGGGATGAAGAAGACCGCCGCCCAGCCGAGCGCGAGGTACATCGGCGTGTAGAGCCAGCGCGGCGCGTCGGTCCAGAAGACCCGAAAGACGACGCCTGCAATGGCCGCACCCCACACGACCAGCAGCAGCGTCGTACGAGCGGTGCCGTCGAGGAAGAGCAGGGCGTACGGCGTGTAGGTGCCGGCGATGAGGACGAAGATGTTGGCGTGGTCGAAGCGGCGCAAGAACGCCCAGGTGCGTGGCGACCACGTGCCGCGGTGATAGATCGCCGAGACCGTGAAGACGAGCAGCGCGGAGAACGCGAAGGCGGCGGACCCCACCCGGGTCGAGGCGGTGGGGGAGAGGGCCACCAGGACGATGCCCGCGACGAGCGCGACCGGCGCGGTGCCGGCGTGCAGCCAGCCGCGCAGGTGGGGCTTGACCTCGGCCAGCTTGTCCGACATCAGCTCGCTGGCACGCTCCACCGCATGCTCGGCCCGCTCCACCGCGTGCTCGACGCGGTCACGCGACGTCATGCGCAGGTCTCCATGCGGCGAAATCTACCGGTGTCCGGGTGAGGCGCGCAGTCTTCGCGGCAGAGTGCTGCCTCACACGGCGGTTACCATCGGCAGGTGGTCAGGCTGAAGGACGCAGTGCGACGGGTGCTCTACCCGGCCTACGAGTCCCGCGTGCGGAAGTTCCTGCCCTCCGACCAGATCCCCCAGCACGTCGGCGTGATGCTCGACGGCAACCGGCGCTGGGCCAAGGCCGTCGGCCTCAACACCGCCGAGGGCTACCAGGCGGGGGCCGACAACATCCGCCCGCTGCTCGGCTGGTGCGAGGAGGTCGGGGTCGAGGTGGTCACCCTGTGGCTGCTGTCGAGCGACAACCTCACCAACCGTCCGCCCGAGCAGCTCACCGGGCTGCTGACGATCATCGAGGGGGCCGTCGAGTCCCTCGCCGAGGCGGGGCGCTGGCGGATCCACCCGGTCGGTGCCCTGGACCTGCTGCCCACCGGAACCGCCGAGCGGCTCAAGGCGGCCGAGGAGGCCACCCGCGACATCGACGGGCTGCTGGTCAACGTGGCGATCGGCTACGGCGGGCGTCGCGAGATCGCTGACGCCGTACGCGCGCTGCTCGCCGACCACGCCGCCCGCGGCACCTCCTTGGAGGAGCTCGCCGACCTGATCGACGTCGAGCACATCGCCGAGCACCTCTACACCAAGGGCCAGCCCGACCCCGACCTGGTGATCCGCACCTCGGGCGAGCAGCGGCTGGGCGGCTTCTTGCTGTGGCAGTCGGCGAACTCGGAGTTCTACTTCTGCGAGGCGCTGTGGCCCGACTTCCGTCGGGTCGACTTCCTGCGCGCGATCCGGGCCTACGCCGCCCGCGAGCGCCGCTTCGGCGGCTGACGAATCGTTACCTTCTGCTCACCCCACGTTCGGGCGTGTCGGCACCGATCGTGTCCCGACCGGGCGTAATTTCGCGCACATCAGCAGGTGGGGAAGCCTGCTGAACCGGGAGGCAGTCCTTGAGCACTCAGATGGGAGCTCTCCGGTCCGTTGAATGACATCGGGCCGGGCGAGGAGTGCGCGCGCCGACCCGCAGCAAGGGGTTAGTCGTGGCCAGCAAGACCTCATCGCCCAGCTCCGCAGAGTCCTCCACCGCCCGCGCCTGCAGGACGTACGTCCTCGACACCAGCGTGCTGCTCGCCGATCCTGGCGCGCTGTTGCGCTTCGCCGAGCACGAAGTCGTGCTGCCCGTCGTGGTGATCACCGAGCTGGAGGGCAAGCGCAACCACCCCGAGCTGGGCTACTTCGCCCGCGCAGCGCTGCGTTCGCTCGACGACCTGCGGGTCGTGCACGGACGCCTCGACGAGCCGGTCTCGATCGGCACGGAGGGCGGCAGCCTGCGGGTCGAGCTCAACCACACCGACCCGCAGTCCCTGCCCTCGGGCTTCCGGCTCGGGGACAACGACACCCGGATCCTGGCGGTCGCGCACAACCTGGCCAACGAGGGGCACCGGGTCACGCTCGTCTCCAAGGACCTGCCGCTGCGCATCAAGGCGTCCGCCGTCGGCCTCGACGCCCAGGAGTACCGCGCCGAGGCGATCAGCGACTC
This sequence comes from uncultured Actinomycetota bacterium, assembly GCA_963726515.1. GTDB lineage: Bacteria > Actinomycetota > Actinomycetes > Propionibacteriales > Nocardioidaceae > Nocardioides. Next base: position 10,451 of record CAVSCW010000032.1, on the reverse strand, counting down.
CGGCTACACCGGGATGACCGAGCTGGAGGTGCCGGCCGCCGACCTCGACGAGCTCTACGAGGACGGCGTCATCGACCTCGCCGTCGCCCGCGACCTGCCCTGCCACAACGGCCTCGTCCTGCTCTCGGAGCGCGGCACGGCGCTGGGCCGGGTGGGCGCCGACAAGCGGGTCCACCTCGTCCGCGGTGACCGCGACGCCTTCGGCGTCCACGGACGCTCCGCCGAGCAGCGGGTGGCCCTCGAGATGCTCCTCGACCCCGAGGTCGGCATCGTCTCGCTCGGCGGCCGTGCCGGCACCGGCAAGTCGGCGATGGCGCTCTGCGCGGGGCTCGAGGCGGTGATGGAGCGGCGCCAGCACAAGAAGGTGGTCGTCTTCCGGCCGCTCTTCGCCGTCGGCGGCCAGGAGCTCGGCTATCTGCCCGGCTCGGAGAACGAGAAGATGTCGCCCTGGGCCCAGGCCGTCTTCGACACGCTCGGCGCGCTCACCGGCAAGGACGTGATCGACGAGGTGATGGACCGCGGCATGCTGGAGGTGATGCCGCTGACCCACATCCGCGGCCGGTCCCTGCACGACGCCTTCGTCATCGTCGACGAGGCCCAGTCGCTGGAGCGCAACGTGCTGCTGACGGTCCTCTCGCGCATCGGCGCCAACTCCAAGGTGGTCCTCACCCACGACGTCGCCCAGCGCGACAACCTCCGCGTCGGACGCCACGACGGCATCGTCGCCGTGGTCGAGAAGCTCAAGGGCCACCCGCTCTTCGCGCACATCACGCTGACCCGCTCGGAGCGTTCCCCGATCGCGGCGCTCGTGACCGAGATGCTGGAGGACGTGACGCTCTGAGGGGCCGCTGTCGCCGTCCGTCGTCCCGTGCAGGAGTCCCCGCTCAGGCGGGGACTCCCGCGCGGCTGGGCCGTTGCAACGGCCCAGTCGCGCGAAACTTCGCACGTAAGCGGGGACTCCGACCGAGACAGATGGGGCTCGTGGGACCTACGAGCCTCGTGTGACGCAAGAGACCTGGGCAATTGTGGCGTTCGGTTTGCACGCCCCAGACACCTCATGCATGGTGGGTCGTGATCGATTCGTGACCTTTCCCCGAGGTCAGGCCCGGGACACCCCCTGAAGAACGCCTCCCGACCGCCCTACGTGCCGATCGCCCCCCGTCGTCAACCCGTGAGTCCCCCTGTGCCCCACTCCGCCAAGTACGTCCCCACGCACCGCGCCCCCGGCAAGCACAAGGCCGTGCGTGCGCCGCGCCGCGCCCTGCGCACCGGCATCGCCCTGAGCGGGCTGGCGGCGGCCGTGACCGGAGCGAGCGTCACCGGTGGCCTGGTCTCGAGCGATCCTGCGCTCGTCCCGGCCGCGGCGGACGTCGCCGCCACCGCCACGCCCAGCACGCCGGTCTCCACCCTCGACGCCGCCGAGCTCGAGCAGCGCACCCAGCGCCCGGTCGCCTCACGCTCCTCGCGGCGGACGTCGGCGACGAAGGCCGCCGCGCTGTCCATGTCAGGCGGCTCGGCGGTGACGAAGTCGCAGACGCTCTCCGAGGGCGACCCCCGCGACATCGCCCGTGCCCTGCTCCCGCTCTATGGATTCTCCTCGGACCAGTTCTCCTGCCTCGACTCGCTCTACGTGAGCGAGTCCGGGTGGCGCGTCGACGCGGACAACCCGAGCTCGTCGGCGTACGGCATCCCGCAGGCGCTCACCCAGCTGCACGACCTGCCGGCCGACTACATGACGTCCGCCGAGTCGCAGATCCGGTGGGGGCTGGAGTACATCCAGGACACCTACGGCACCCCGTGCAGCGCGTGGAGCTTCAAGTCGGGCAACGGCTGGTACTGACTGTGACTGGCCACTCGGATGTCACCGATCTGGCCACTGGATCGCGCATCTGACGGCCGGCAGGAGTTCGTGCGGGACGACTGGGTGTCAGCGAAGGGTCAGCGCGTGACCGGTCTGCTCCGGCTCCTCGGTCCCCATCTCCGCGGCGACGGACACCACGAGACCGCCGACCATGAACGCGACGATGACCGCCGCGAGCGTGGTGGAGGAGAGGCCAGGGATGTAGCGGCGCGCGCCGGTGACCGGCCCGGTCGCGCCGTGGTATCCGTGGGTCAAGGCGTGGCCCTTGCCGCGTGCGAGCAGGTATCGGTTGACCGGGTAGGCCGCGGCGAAGGCAGCGGTGAGGGCGATCATCATCGACACCCAGAACACCCAGTTCACGAGTCCGGCCTCCATCGCACCCGGGATGACAGCCATCACGGCGTTGTCCACGACCTCCATGGTGGCGATGGAGAGGGTGTCGGCGGCGAACACGACAGACAGGGCGGCGCCGACGCCGAGCCCGGTCTTGACGAGCGGGAATGTCGACAGGGTGTAACCGAACAGGAACGCGAGGCTGACGGCGAGCACGATGGTCCAGCCGGTGCTGAGGCCGATAGCGGTGCCGATCATGAGGCCGGCGATCTCGCCGATGGCGCAGCCGGTGAGGCAGTGCAGCGTGGCGGACAGAGCCATCTTGTTCACCCCGCCCATGTCGTGCCCTGCATGACCGTCCTGAGCGACGGCGTGGGCTCGGTGGCTGGCGGGATCGGCGTGCTGCACGTGGTCGCTGGGTGCTGGGTGGGGGTGCTGGTGGCTCATCGGATCGGCTTTCGGTTGGAAGATGCCTCGACGTGGAACAGGTACCCCGTAGGGGTGCGCTGATCTCGTCCATGATACCCCCAGGGGGTATCTGGTCAAGCGCTGGACGAAGTCATCTGGCTACCTCGCATGGGGCTCGTTTCCGACGACACCATTGCCAACATCGCATGGCCCAGCATCCAGCGAGACCTCGGTGCTTCCGCGGAGGCTGGAAGCGCTGGGGAGCGTGGGCTAGTCCAGGTGGTAACCCGGTGGGCGAATGTCTCGTTGTCTCTTCATGAGTCCCGCAACGTTCGCCACGGCCGCCGCAGTCGTGATCCCGATCCAGGCGTCGCGTCCTGGATCCGGCGGGGAGTCCTCCTCGCCGACGCCACGAGAGCTCGTCGCGGTGGAGCAGAACCTGTTCACCGGCTGGTACGTGGTGCACCGGTCCACCGGCGCCGTCGAGGACTTCGTGGCGCTGAGTGACGATGAGGCCCAGCAGCCCGGCTACGCGCGCTCGCTGGAGCGTGTCTACGGGCGCTCGGAGTGGCGCCTGGTGAGGGTGTTCGGCCCTCGCGTCCAGGAGCTCGACGGCTCCAGCTGCTGATAGATCGTCGAGGAGGTCGGCACACGTCCTCGCTCACCTCGCGGGCGGCACCTCGATGCTCATCACGCAGTTCTTGAGTCCCTTGGGGCGGACGTAGGTGAAGCCGAGGCGCTCGTAGAGCCGCCGGGTGCCGTTGTAGAGGAAGGACGAGGACATCTTCTTCGTCTGCTCGGTGAGGTCGTGGGGATAGCTCTCGACCGTCCCGCCGCCGGCCGCGGCGATGAGGGCGAGCGCCCCCCGGATGGCGACCTCGGAGACGCCGCGCCGGCGGTGACGGCGGTCGATGAAGACACAGGTGATCCGCCAGTCCGGGTCGGCCTCCTTCTCCGCGTCGTACTGCTTGCGGTGATGGATGCTGGGCAGCTCGGTGGGGGATCCGAACTCCGCCCACGCGATCGCCTCCTCGCCGTCGAACACCAGCGCGGCATGGGCGGCGCCCTGCTCGACCAAGGAGCACTTGAGGGCACGGTTGCCCTCATAGCCCTGGCCGCGCTCGGGACCGTCGGGATGGAAGGCGATGCACCAGCATCCGCTGAAGATGCCGTTGTGCCGGACGACGAGCGCGTCGAACGCCGGCCACGTCTCGGGTGTCAGGGGTCGGATCTCGTACGTCGTCTCCGATGCGGTCAGGTCGCTCATGCGACCGACGGTAGGACGCTCACCGGACGATCCGCGACCGCAATGCTCAGCGCGCCTCGAAGACCGTGACGTGACCGGCGTAGGTCCGCGGTCCCTCGAAGCGCGGGAGCACCAGACCCTCGTCGTGGGTGTCCAGGTAGGCCTGGGCGCTGGCGTGGTCGGGGAAGAACGCGCGTGTCTCCAGGTCCTGGCGGCGGACGTCGTTGAACCTGCGCAGGAGCGTGAACTCGCCGTTCTCGCTGGAGAAGCTCTTGGCCGAGGGCCGTGCGCCCGCCTCGCGGAGCAGGTCGGCCAGGCTGTCGTCGCCGTTGGTGACCGCGACGAACGTGCCGCCGGGTCGCAGGACCCGGCGGACCTCGTTGACGGCCCGCTCGACGTCTCGCACGTGGTAGAGCATCCAACCGGCGAAGACGACGTCGAAGGAGTCGTCAGCGAACGGCAGGTAGCAGATGTCGCCCTGGCGGGCATCGATGCCACGGGCCGCGGCCAGCTCGACGAAGCGCTCGGAGACGTCGATCGCGATCACCGTGACGCCCGGCAGCGCATTGATCCGCTCCGCCATCACGCCGGTGCCGCAACCCACCTCGAGCACGTCGGCGTCGCCGGTCATCGCCCGGTCGATCGCCTTGAACGCCTCGTGGGAGGGGTCACGACCATCGTCGGTGGGGTGCCACACCGAGCGGCGGGTCTCGAGCCTGTCCTCGGTCACGTACTGCGTCCGCACGTGCTCAGGGTCGGTGAGGTCGCTCATGAGCGGGTCATCGAGTCCACGTCGAGGGCGGCGTCGAGCTGCTCCTCGGTGAGGTCGCCGCGCTCGACGTAGCCCATCGCGATCACGGTCTCGCGGATCGTGGCGCCCTCGGCCAGGGCCTGCTTCGCGATCTTCGCCGCCTCCTCGTAGCCGACGTGGGCGTTGAGCGGGGTGACGACCGAGGGGGAGGACTCGGCATAGCGGCGCATCCGCTCGGCGTCGGCAGTGATCCCGTCCACGCAGCGCTCGGCGAGCAGCACGGTCGAGGTGGAGAGCACGTGGACCGACTCCAGCAGGGCGTGCGCCATCACCGGCATCATCACGTTGAGCTCGAAGCTGCCGGACGCGCCCGCCCAGGCGATGGTCGCGTCGTTGCCGACGACGCGGGCGCAGACCATCAGCGTCGCCTCGGGCAGCACCGGGTTGACCTTGCCGGGCATGATGCTCGATCCCGGCTGGAGGTCGGGCAGGTGGATCTCGGCGAGGCCGGTCGTCGGGCCGGACGACATCCAGCGCAGGTCGTTGCAGATCTTGGTGAGACCGACGGCGATGGTGCGCAGCACCCCGGAGAGCTCGACGAGGGAGTCTCGGGTGCCCTGCGCCTCGAAGTGGTTCCGAGCCTCGCTGAAGGGTTGCCCGGTCCGCTCGGACAGCGCGGCGATGGCCCGCTCGGCGAAGGCGGCGGGGGTGTTGATGCCGGTGCCGACGGCGGTGCCGCCCAGCGGCAGCTCGCGGACCCGCGGCAGTGCCGCCTCGAGCCTCTCGACGCCGAGGCGCAGCGTGGCGGCGTACGCCCCCATCTCCTGACCCAGCGTCACGGGCGTCGCGTCCATCAGGTGCGTACGCCCGGACTTGACGGTGTCGGCGAACTCGACCGCCTTGGCCTCGAACGCCGTTGCCAGCCGGTCCAGCGCGGGGACGAGGTCGTCGACCACGGCGAGCGTCGCGGCCACGTGGATGCTGGTCGGGAAGGTGTCGTTGCTGCTCTGCGAGGCGTTGACGTCGTCGTTGGGGTGGACGTCGACGCCGGCCTGCTTCGCCAGCGTCGCGATCACCTCGTTGGCGTTCATGTTGGAGCTGGTGCCGGAACCGGTCTGGAAGACGTCGAGCGGGAACTCCCCGTCGTGCCTGCCGGCGACGATCGCGTCGGCCGCGGCGACGATCGCCTGCCCCTGCTCGTGGGTGACGACACCCAGCGCCGCGTTGGCAGTCGCCGCGGCCGCCTTGACGTGCGCCAGCGCCTGGATGTGGCGGGGCTGGAGCGTCAGGCCACTGATCGGGAAGTTGTCGACCGCCCGCTGGGTCTGCGCCCGCCAGAGTGCGTCGCGAGGCACCTCGACCTCGCCCATCGAGTCGTGCTCGGTGCGTGTCTCGCTCACGCCCTCGACCGTACCCGCACGTCCGGGGTGCATGCGCCGGTCCACCCCGGCGCAGCCTCGGCCTCGTCGCCCCTCCAGGAGACACGCGAGGCGGGCGGCGTGTCCGATGTCGACGCGTTGCGCTGTGAAGATGGGTCCATGCGATCAATGCTTCTCGGGATCGCCGCCGTGCTCGTGGGGGTCGGTTCGGCCTGCTCGGTGCCCGGTGGCGATGACACCGATCCGGCCTCCGACCTTGCCGACGACCTCGCCGCTGCGCTGTCCGAGCACTCCCTGGGCAACGTGCCACTGACCGATGAGGCCGACCGGGCCGCCTTCGACGAGCTCGTCGCGCCGCTCGACGAGGTGCCGGTCGCGGTGCAGGTGTCCGGGCTCGAGCGGCCCGAGGACGACGACACGTCGGCGAGCGCGACCCTCGCCTGGCGCTGGGAGGTGGAGGCCGCCTCCTGGGACTACGAGTCCACGGTGTCGCTCGCCGCGGGGGAGTCGGGATGGCAGGTCGACTGGACCCCCGACGCGCTCGTGCCGGGCCTCGCCGAGGGCGACACGCTCGGGCTGCGCACGCTGACGCCGCAGCGGGGTGACATCACCGGCGACGGCGGTGCGGTGCTGGTGACCGAGCGCCCGGTGCTGCGCTACGGGCTGGACAAGACCAAGGTCGACGGGCCGCAGGTGGCGCGCAGTGCGCGTCGTATCGCCCGCGTCCTCGGCGTGGACGCGGCGTCGTACGTCGAGCGCGCGGAGGCGATGGGCACCGCGGCCTTCGTCGAGGCGCTGGTGCTGCGCGAGGACGACGCCCTCGACGTGCTGCCGGCCTTCCGGAAGGTCGCCGGCGCGCTCGCGGTGCGCGACACGCTGCCCCTGGCTCCGACGCGGGAGTTCGCCGCAGCCCTGCTCGGCCGCGTCGGCCCTGCGACAGCCGAGCTGGTGGAGGCGTCCGGAGGTCGCATCGTGGCCGGCGACGAGGTCGGTCTCTCCGGCCTGCAGGCACGCTACGACGAGCAGCTCGGCGGGACCAACGGGACCGCGATCATCGCCCGCGACGCCGACGAACAGCTGCGCACGCTCTTCGAGATCGCCCCGACCGACGGTGCCGACCTGGTCACCACGATCGACGCCGACCTCCAGCAGCGTGCCGAGCGGGCACTGGCCGCCCTCGGTGCCGACGCGCCGGCCAGCGCGCTCGTCGCGATCCGGCCCTCGGACGGTGCGGTCCTCGCGACCGCCAACGGCGCAGGCGCTGCCGGGGCGGACCTGGCGAACACCGGTCAGTACGCACCGGGCTCGACCTTCAAGGTCGTCTCCGCACTGGCCCTGCTGCGCAGCGGGCTGGAGGTCGACGACGTCGTCTCCTGCCCGGCGACGACGGTCGTGGACGGGCGCTCCTTCAAGAACTACGACGACTACCCAGCCTCCTCGATCGGCGACATCCCCCTCGCCCAGGCCGTCGCGCAGTCCTGCAACACCGCCTTCATCGGCAACGCCGACCGCCTGCAGCCGGGCGACCTCGCCGCTGCCGCCCAGGCCCTCGGGCTGGGCACCGACCACGACCTCGGCTTCCCGGTCTACTTCGGCCAGGTGCCGCCGCCCCGCACGGAGACCGGCGCCGCGGCCGACATGATCGGCCAGGGCACCGTCCTGGCCAGCCCCTTCGCCATGGCCACCGTCGCGGCGTCGGTCTCGTCCGGTCGCGCCGTGCTGCCGGTCCTGGTGCCCGGGCACGAGGTCACTCAGGCGCCGGTAACCGCGCCGCTGAGGGGCTCGGAGACGCGCACGCTGCGGCGCCTGATGCGGGCCGTGGTCACCACCGGGTCGGGGCGGTTCCTGCTCGACGTGCCTGGTGAGATCGGCGCCAAGACCGGCACCGCGGAGTACGGGGAGCCGGACGCAGCGGGCAACCTGGCCACGCACGCCTGGATGATCGCGACCCGGGGCGACCTGGCCGTGGCGGTCTTCGTCGGGACCGGGGTGTCCGGGTCCCGGACCGCCGGGCCGGTGCTCGAGGCGTTCTTGCGCTGACGGCCCTCAGGCCGCGCGCGCGAGGTAGAGGAAGTAGTGCTCGGGGCGCTCCTGCAGCAGGACGTCGTGGGCCTGCTCCTCCGCGTGACCGAAGACCTCGCGCATCGCCGCGAGCAGGTCGGGCGCGGCGTTCGCCGACCAGATGACCAGCACCCCGCCGGGAGCGAGCACCTGACGGCACCGGTGCAGGAACTGGGTCTGGTAGACCGCCTCGTTGGCCTCGTGGACCAGGTAGCCCGGGCCGTTGTCGACGTCGAGCAGCACCAGGTCGTACGACGACCGCGCCTCCGCGACGGCCATCGCGATGTCGGCGTTGACCACGGTCGCGCGGGCGTCGGCGAGGACGCCGGGTCCGTGCGGCACGGTCCCGTTGCGCATCCAGTCGATCAGCGGCTCCTCGATCTCGACGACCACCGCGCGCTGCACGCGGGTGTCGGCGAGCACCCGCTGCAGGGTGAACCCGAGCCCGAGCCCGCCGATCAGCACCGCGGCCGGGTCGTCGACCAGGTCGAGCGCCTGCGCGGCCAGCTCGATCTCGCTGGTGGTCTCCGCGGTGTCCATCACGAAGACGCCGTTGACCCTCAGCTCGACGACGTCGGCCGCCGTCTCGGACGTACGACGTCGCAGCACCACGTCGCCGCGCTCGGTCTCGGCACGGGCGATCTCCACGCTCTCCACGGCCCTCATCCTGCCCAAGCCCGTCCACCCGGGCTCACTCACGGTCCTCAGGACACCACGGTGACGGTGATCGCCGAGTTCGTGCAGCCGCCCGCCACGTCCTCGAGCGCGCCGACCTCGGCACTGTCGGCGGTGAGGCTCCACCGGATCTTCGTGGCCACCCAGTCCTTGACGTAGCGGCACCGGTTGATCGGCGGGAGCCACTCGGCGACGTCCCGGTCGCCCTTGGACCGGTTGAGCGACGCAGTGACACCTACCAGCGAACGGCTGTCGCCGAGGTCGTTGGCGAAGGCCTCGCGCCTCGATGCCGACCAGCCTCCGGCGCCGGAGTCCCATGCCTCCGCGAGCGCGACCATGTGGTCGATGTCGAGCGCCGACGCCGAGGTCTGGTAGCCGCCCTCGTAGTAGGAGTACCAGCGCCCGCCGCTGATGCTGCAGCCGGAGCCCACGGCGGGGGCGGTGTCGGCCTCCGCGATCAGCACCTCCGCGCGGGTGTCGCACCCGTCTCCGTCGGCGTCGACCCAGTGCTTGAACAGGTCGCGGGAGTAGCCGGTCCGGTTCTCGGTGCCGACCGGGATCGAGGCGATGCCCGAGGTGAGGGTGCCGCTCCAGGTCGAGTCGGCGTGGGCCGATCCGGCGGAGAACCCCAGCAGGGTGCCGGAGAGGAGGAGGGTGCTGGCCGCGGCCGCGAAGGTCCGCCCGAGAGAGGTCATGGTGGTCATCCTGCGGGCGGGCGCGGTGTGGAGGAAGCCTCAGGTTCGTGCACTGCAAGCTCTTGAACCACCGGGCGGCCCTCAGGGGTGCAGACCCGCCGTCACCGGCGATCTACTGTGGGTTGATGTACACCGTCGGTCGCGCCGCGCAGCTCATCGGCGTGCCCAGCGGCACCCTGCGCAAGTGGGAGCAGCGCTACCGGGTGGTGAGCCCGCAGCGGTCCCCGGGCAACTACCGCCTCTACGACGACGAGGCCGTACGCCGGCTCAGCGTGATGCGCAGCCTGGTGGACGCGGGCTGGTCGCCCCAGACCGCCGCGGAGCACGTCGTGGGCGACGCGGCGGGCGCGGAGTCGCAGCTGCCCCGCCCGGGCGAGCCCGTCGCCGCTGCGGGTGATGCGTGGATCGAGGCGCTCATGCGGTGTGCGGTGGACTTCGACGTCCCGCGCCTCGAGCTGCTGCTGGCCGCCGCGTTCGCCGACCACGACATGGCCGCGGTGGTCGACGAGTGGCTGATGCCGTCGCTCGTGGGCCTGGGCAGGGGCTGGCAGTGCGGCGAGGTGTCGGTCGCCGGTGAGCACTTCGTGACCTCCGCCGTGCACTGCCGCCTGGCGCACGAGTTCCAGTCGATGCCCACGGCCGTTCGCAGGGGGCAACGAGTGCTGGTGGGGTTGGCGCGCGGTTCGCGGCACGAGCTCGGCGTGCTGGCCTTCGCCCTCGTGCTGCGCTCGCGCGGGGTGGCCGTGACGTACCTCGGTGCGGACCTGCCGTTGGAGGCATGGGTGGGCACCGTGCGGTTGGTCGCCCCGGCCGCGGTCGTGCTTGCCGTGCCGACGCTCGAGGACATCCCGGCCGTCCGGGAGGCCGCGGAGGCGCTGATGCCGCTGTCGGCGGTGATGCTCGGCGGCGCCCACCAGGGCGAGGTCGACGGCCCCCGGCAGCTGGGCCACCTGGCCGGCGCGGCGGCGAACGCGTTGGCCGAGCGGCTACTGCTCCGCTGAGCGGACCCGGATCCCCGACTCCAGCAGCGAGCTCAGCGGCA
>CAVSCW010000031.1:0-21299 GCA_963726515.1 uncultured Actinomycetota bacterium | reverse complement strand
GTGATCCCGGCCCGCGGCGGCTCCAAGGGCGTCCCGCGCAAGAACCTGCTCGACGTCGGCGGCAAGCCCCTCATCGCCTGGACGATCGAGCAGGCCCTCGCCGTGCCCGATCTCGACGTCCTGGTCTCCACCGACGACGAGGAGATCGCTGAGGTCGCGCGGGCGGCCGGTGCCCGGGTCCCGTGGTTGCGCCCGGCCGAGCTGGCGCAGGACACCACCCCGACCGAGCCCGTCGTCCGCCACGCCATCGAGCAGGTCACGCCGAGCGCGGCCGCCCCGAGGCCGTGATGCTGCTCCAGGCGACCTCGCCCGTCCGCCGCGACGGCACGCTCGCCCGGGCCCTCGCCGAGTTCGCCGCCACCGGCGTCGACTCGATGGTGGGCGTCGTCGAGCAGCCGCCGTTCATCTGGCAGGCCGGCGACCCGCCCACGGCGGCGTACGACGTCGCAGCGCGGCCCCGACGCCAGGACCTGACCGACGCGGCGCGGCGCTACCGCGAGACCGGCTCGCTCTACGTCACCCGCACCGAGATCTACGAGCAGCACGACAACCGCCTCGGCGGCACCATCGGACTCTTCGTGATGGCCGAGGACGAGGGCATCGACATCGACACCGACCTGGACGTCGCGCTCGCGGAGCGGTTCTTGACGCCACGTTGACAAAGTGGCACGCGAGGGCCTTCCGCTGGCTACGGTTGTCCCGGTACGTACACCCACGGAAGGCCCCCGCCTTGATCATCGAGCGTGACCTCACGCCGTACGTCGTCTACTCGGGCGACCCGGTCCTGCGCGCGCTCGAGAAGATCACCGCCAACAAGGCCCGCGTGATCTTCCTGGTCGACTCGCACGGCCACCTCGACGGCGTGCTGTCCGACGGCGACTTCCGCCGGTGGGTCAGCAGCGCCACCAGCCTCAGTGTCGACGTGGCGGCGATCGAGGCCGCCAACACCTGGCCCCGCAGCCTGCCGATCGGCAGCAGCCCCGCCGAGATCTCCCACGCCTTCGGGTCGGGCATCGACCACGTGGCGCTCGTCGACGAGCGCGGCCACCTCGTCGCGGTCGCGATCAACCGCGCCGACGAGCTCCGCATCGGCCGCCACGTCGTCGGACCCGACGCCCCGACGCTCCTGATCTCCGAGATCGGCATCAACCACCAGGGCGACGCGTCGCTGGCCAAGCAGCTCGTCGACCTGTCCGTCGAGTCCGGCGCCGACATCGTGAAGTTCCAGCTCCGCGACATGGAGTCGCTCTATCGCCAGGGGGCCTCCGGGTCCGGCGGCGAGGACCTCGGCCCGCAGTACACCCTCGACCTGCTCGCCAAGTACAACCTCGAGGCCGACCAGCTCTTCGAGGTCTTCGACCACTGCCGCGACGTCGGTGTCGACGTCATGTGCACCGCGTGGGACCCGGTCAGCGTCGACCGCCTCGTCGACTACGGCGTGCCGTCGCTCAAGGTCGCCTCCGCCGACATGACCAACCACTCGCTGCTGCGGCACATGGCCGCCAGCGGCACGCCCATGGTCATCTCCACCGGCATGTCCACCGAGGGCGAGATCCGCGAGACCGTCGACCTGGTCCGCAGCACCGGTGTGGCGCACGCCTTCCTGCACTGCCAGTCGACCTACCCGGCGCCCTTCAAGGACGTCAACCTCGCCTACCTCACCCGGCTCGCCGAGCTCACCCAGGCACCCGTGGGCTACTCCGGTCACGAGCGGGGCTTCCACGTCGCCGTCGCGGCCGTCGCCCTCGGCGCCCGGATCATCGAGAAGCACTTCACCGTCGACCGCGGCCTCGAGGGCAACGACCACAAGGTCAGCCTCCTGCCCGGCGAGTTCAAGGAGATGGTGCAGCGGGTGCGCGAGGTCGAGGAGGCCCTCGGCACCGCCGCCCCTCGCGCGGTCTCCACCGGCGAGATGATGAACCGCGTCAACCTCGCCAAGTCGCTCGTCGCGACCCGGCGGATCGAGGTCGGCGACGTCCTCACGGCCGCCGACATCGACATCAAGAGCCCCGGCCGCGGGCTCCAGCCCAACGCCTACGACAAGCTCGTGGGCCGCACGACGACCCGCGCCCTGGAGGCCGGCGACTTCTTCTATGCCACCGACCTGGGTGACGCGGCCCCGCGCGGTCGGGCGTACGACTTCCGCCGCCCGTGGGGCCTCGCGACGCGCTACCACGACATCGAGGCGATGACGCGGGACACGACTCCCGACTTCCTCGAGTTCCACTTCTCCTACAAGGACCTCGACCTCCCGGTCGCCGAGGTGTTCGCGCCCTATCCCGACGGCCTGCCGATGGGCTTCACCACGCACTCCCCCGACCTCTTCGCCGGCGACTTCCTGCTCAACCTCGCGTCCGCGGACGACGCGCACTGGGAGCGGTCGATCCGCGAGCTCCAGCGCGTCGTCGACACCACCCGCGAGATGCAGCAGCACTTCACCCGCGGAGCCGACGCCAAGGCGGACGCCGAGGGGCCGGTGATCGTCGCCAGCCTCGGCGGCTTCACCACGGACGCCTTCGTCGCCCCGGCCGAGCGCGAGGAGATGTATGCGCGCGTCGCCGCCGGTCTGGCCCGCATCGACGACACCGGCGTGCGCCTCTGCGCGCAGACCCTGCCGCCCTACCCGTGGTACATGGGCGGCCAGCTCTACTGCAACCTCTTCGTCGACCCGCGCGACACCGCCGGGTTCGCCGAGCGCTACGACCGCCGCCTGTGCTTCGACGTGTCCCACTCCAAGCTCTCGGCCAACTACCTCGGCATGTCCTTCGCCGACGCGACCGACCTGCTGGCTCCCCACACCGAGCACCTGCACCTCGTCGACGCGACCGGCGTCGACGGCGAGGGCGTCCAGGTCGGCGACGGCGAGATCGACTGGGCGATGCTCGCCAAGCAGCTCGACGTGACGTCACCCGGGGTGAGCTTCATCCCCGAGATCTGGCAGGGCCACGTCAACGACGGCGAAGGCTTCTGGATCGCCCTGGAGCGGTTGGAGCAATGGTTCTGAGCCCACCCACCGCCCTGTGGGTGGTGCCGGTGAGCGACCTGGCCGGGGTGGCCCGTCACGTCCTCGACGTGGCGCGGGCCGGGGTGCCCGGCTGGCGGCTGGTCTTCCTGACGCCGCCGGGCGACCTGCCGCGAGAGCTCAAGGCCGCGGGCGCAGCCGTCCTCGAGCAACCGTTCGGCCCCGACCACGGGGTGAAGGCGTCGGTGTCGAGCCTGCGCCACACCGTGCGCAGCCTCCGCCCCGCGGTCGTGCACAGCCACCTGTCGTACGCCGACATCGTCGCCGCCCTCGCGGTGGGACGCGGGCCGCGGCTGGTCACCACCGAGCACGGCATCGCTCGCGACGACGTCGTCTACCACCGGTCCACCGCCAAGGCGCGGGCGATGGCGCTGGCGCACACGGCGCGGCTGCGCCGCTTCGATGCCGCCATCGCGGTGAGCCGGGCCACCGCCGATGCGATGGCCGGGAAGTGGCACCCGCGTCGCGAGGTCGTGGTCATCCCCAACGGGGTCGACCCCGTCGCGGTCGCCCCCACGGCAGGCCTGCGGGTCCTGTCGCTCGCGCGACTCTCTCCCGAGAAGCGTCTCCCCGCCCTCATCGACGGCTTCGCCGAGCTGCACCGCACCCACCCCGAGGCACGACTCACCCTCGCCGGCACCGGACCGGAGGAGGCCCGCCTGCGCGCGCAGGTCGAACGCCTCGGGCTCGGCGACCTGGTCACCCTGCCCGGCTTCGTCGACCCCGAGCAGGCGATGGCCGAGCACGACGTGCTCGCCATGCTGTCGGTCTGGGAGAACTGCTCCTACGCACTGCTCGACGCTGCCGGTCGCGGGATGGGCGTCGTCGCCAGCGACGTCGGGGGCAACCCGGAGATCCTCCCCTCCGGCTCCCTGGTCGAGGCAAACGACCCGAGCGCGGTGGCGGCGGCCCTGGCCGCCCAGGGCCTCGACCCGGCAGCACGCCCCGGGCTGCACGATTGGCCGAGCGTGGACGACATGTGCGGCCGGATCGCTGAGACGTACGCCGCTGTGCGGGGACTGCCGTGAGCCGGATCGACTCCCCCTGGGTGCTGCCGGACCAGACGATCGACCGGGCCGACGAGGCGGACCGCGAGATCCGGATCACCGACTTCGCGCTGATGGCGGTCCTGCCCTTCCGGTCGCTCGAGGTCTCGGGCTATCCGCTCAACGAGTTCGCGATGGCCGCCCTCGTAGGGCTGTGCCTCATTCGGCCGGCCCGCGGCGGTGCCCGGCTTCCCAGCCCGGCTGTCATCCTGCTCGGCGCCCTGCTCGCGCTGCTCGTCTTCTCGGGAATGGCCAACCACATCGACTGGACCCGGCGGGTGGGCCACGTCGCGATCCTGGCCGGCCTGGTCTGGGCGGGTGGCACCGGACGGCTCTCGCCGCGGTCGGTGGGCGCGGGACTGGCGACGGGGCTCATCGCGGTCATCGGACTGGGCGTCGTCGGGATCGGCGGCAGCGCCTATTCCGGGCGCCTCACCGGCTATCTCGCGGACCCCAACGCCGGCGCCTACTTCATCGCCGTCCTGGGGACGCTGGCGATCTTCTTCTGCGACGAGCGCTGGAAGGTGCGCCTGGCAGTCGCGGTGCCCATCGTCGCCGGCCTGGTGCTCAGCTATTCGCGCACCGGGCTGCTGGCGGGTGCCTTCGTGCTGGTCTGGGTGCTGCTCGGACGACGCCTCGGCACCGCGGGCGGTGCCGCCATGGCGGCGGGCCTGGTGTGGATCGTCGGCAACATCCCCAAGAGCCTGACCACCTTCGGCCCCTTCTCCGACCGCTCCGGCAGCGACAAGCTCCGCGACCGGATCATCGCCCAGGAGCGGGTGCAGCTGGCCGACGCACCCTGGTTCGGCCACGGCCCGGGCACCGGCACGGTCAACATCCGCGACCTCGAGTTCTTCTTCCACAACAGCTATCTCGCCACCCGCCAGGAGGGCGGCTGGCCCGCCCTGCTCCTGGTGCTCGGGCTCATGGTCTTCACCTTCCTGCGGCTCACCCAGCAGGCCAGGCGGGGCGACCTGGCCGCGGCCGGCGCGCAGGCCGCCATCATCGGGGTCGCGGTCATGGGGGTCACGCTGGGCGAGGTGCTGCTCGACACCCCGATGGCCGTGGCGGTCGCGCTCGGTCTGGGTCGAGCCCTGCACGCCCCACCGGACGGACCACCCGATGGGTGAGCGGATCCACCTCGCCGCCAACAACCCCGATCTCGGCGGGGGCGAGCAGATGCTGCTGCGGCACGCCGAGGCACTGCTGTCGCTCGGCCGTCCGGTGACGGTCGTGGCGCCGGACTCCCCGTCCGAGGTCCTCGACGCCGCCTCCGCGCTGGGCGCCGACGTGGTCGCCATCCGTGCCGACGGTCGTCGCGACTACGTGCGCCGGTTGCGGGCCTGGGACCGCGCCGAACGCCGCGGGGTGCTGTGGTGCCACGGGCTGGTGCCGGCGTTCGCGACGACCGGTCGCCCGGACCGGATCGTGCACCTGCACCAGGAGCCCCGCAGCCGCGCGCAGCGCATCGCCGCCGATCTCGCCCGCCGTGGCACGCGCGCGACCCTGGTGCCGTCCGCGGATGCGTCGGCACGGATCCCCGGCAGCCGGGCACACGCCAACTGGACGACCGAGCTGCCCCGGCAGGAGAACCTCCAGGCCGAGCGGACCCAGGACGTCGGCTATCTCGGACGACTGTCGACCGACAAGGGCGTCGACGTCCTGGCGCGGGCCATGGGACGCATCGGTGCCGAGTCACGACTGCTCCTGGCCGGCGACACGCGTTATGTGGCGCGTGAGTCCGTGGCCACGGTCGACGCGGCGATCTCGGAGCTCGGTCAGCGCGCGGTCCGTCTCGGTCACGTCCCGCCGGACGAGCTGTTCCGTCGCGCACGACGTGGTGGTCTTCCCGAGCGTGTGGGCGGAGCCCTTCGGCCTCGTCGTCGCCGAGGCCATGGCGGCCGGCGTCCCCTTCGTCATCTCCGATGCCGGCGCCCTGCCCGAGGTCGCCGGCCCCGACCACCCCTGGGTCGCGCGGGCGGGCGACGCCGACGACCTCGCCCGGGTGATCGAGCACGCCCTCGCAGCCACTGCGGAGGAGGTGCGCGCCGTGACCGATCGTGCGCGCCTGCGCTGGGAGGAGGAGTACTCCCCGCGGGCCGGTCGACTCCGGGTGCAGCGACTGCTCGAGGAGCTGGAGAGGCGATGAGCCGACCCACGGTGGCCATCGCCCACGACTACCTCACCCAGCGCGGCGGCGCCGAGCGCGTCGTGCTCACCCTCATGAAGGCCTTCCCCGAGGCCGCGGTCCACACCACCCTCTACGACCCCGACGCGACCTACCCCGAGTTCGCCGGCGCCGACGTCCGGACCTCCCCGCTCAACCGGGTCGGCGCGCTGCGGCGCGACCACCGCCTGGCCCTGCCCCTGCTGGCCTCGGCCGCCTCGCGGATGAGGATCGACGCCGACGTCGTCATCGCCTCCAGCAGCGGGTGGGCCCACGGCTTCGACACCTCCGGTCGCACGGTCGTCTACTGCCACAACCCCGCGCGCTGGCTCTACCAGACCGACGAATACCTCGGCGGCACCGCGTGGCGCTCCCCCCTCGGTCCTCCCGTGCTCGCCCTGCGACCCTTCCTCAAGCGGTGGGACCGCCGCCAGGCCGACGAGGTCGACGTCTACCTCGCCAACAGTCGCGTCGTGCAGAAGCGGATCGCCACGACGTACGGCCGCGACGCCGAGCTGCTGCCGCCCCCGCACGGGATGGACGCCGCCGCTCCGCGCGAGGCCATCCCCGAGCTGGACGGCTGGGCACCCGGCTACGCCCTCGTCGTGTCCCGGCTGCTCCCCTACAAGAACGTCGACACCGTGATCGAGGCCGTCCGGGGCACCGACCGGCGCCTGGTCGTCGTCGGCCGCGGCCCGGAGGAGGCGCGGCTGCGCGCGACCCTGCCCGACAAC
Source organism: uncultured Actinomycetota bacterium (assembly GCA_963726515.1). Lineage (GTDB taxonomy): Bacteria > Actinomycetota > Actinomycetes > Propionibacteriales > Nocardioidaceae > Nocardioides. Next base: position 14,330 of record CAVSCW010000031.1, on the reverse strand, counting down.
GTACGTCTCCTCGGTGGGCTCAGCGACGCCCAGCTGCGCGCGGTGTACGGCGAGGCGGGCGTGCTCGTCGCCGCGAGCCACGAGGACTTCGGCCTGGCGCCGCTCGAGGCAGCCGCCTTCGGGGTGCCGGCCGTGGCGCTGCGCGGCGGCGGCTTCCTCGAGACGGTCGTCGAGGGCGAGACCGGTGTGTTCTTCGACCGGCCCACGCCCGAGGACATCGCGGCCGCGCTGGCCGCTTCCGACACCCATGCGTGGGACGGTGACAGACTGCGGGCGCGCGCCGAGGAGTTCGGCGAGGGCCGCTTCATCGAGAGGATCCGTTCGATCGTGCTGGACGCAGGAAGGTCGACCTGACGTGCGACCCGACGGCGTGAAGCTCCTGCCCTGGCTGGTCGGCGTGCTCGACCTCGTCATGATCGCGCTTGCCACCGTGCTCGCCATCCGGTTCCGCGTCTCCCTGTCGATCTTCGACACGGCCGGCGACATCCTCCAGAACACGGTCCTGGCCAGTGGCTTCTTCCTGGGCACCTGGATGGTGATGCTGGCCTTCTTCGGTGCCTACGAGCGCCACGTCTTCGGCGCCGGCACGGAGGAGTTCAAGCTGGTCGTCAACGCCTCGTTCTTCACCGGCGCACTGGTCGCGACGATGGCCTTCCTCATGCAGTTCCCGCTCTCGCGCGGCTTCTTCATCCTGCTGTTCCCGATCGGCGTGCTCCTGCTGGTGATCGGGCGGCTGCTCTCCCGTCGGGTCATCCAGCGCCTCCGGGTCGCCGGGCACTTCAACGAGAAGGTGCTCCTGGTCGGCACCCCGGGCTACATCACCGAGATCCACACCGTGCTCGCCCGCGAGAGGTGGCTCGGCTACCACGTGATCGGCTGCCTGGTGCCGCGTGACTACGCCGGCCTCGAGCAGACCTCCAGCGGGATACCGGTCCTCGGGATGATCGACGAGGTGCGCGCCGTCGTCGACGAGCACGCGCCCGACGTCGTCTTCTTCACCGCCGGCGCAGTGACCTCCTCGACCCAGCTGCGGCGCCTCGCCTGGGACCTCGAGGACCACGCTGCCGTGCAGATCATCGTGGCGCCCAACGTCACCGACGTCTCCAGCGAGCGCGTGCGGATCCGCCCGGTGGCCGGACTGCCGCTGATGCACCTGGGGCGCTCGCGCTCGCAGCTCGCGACCAACGACGCCAAGCGGGCCTTCGACCTCGTCGGCGCGCTGACGATCCTGGCCCTGATCTGGCCCGTGCTCCTCGGGCTGATGGTCTGGGTCAGGCGCCACGACGGCGGACCGGCCCTGTTCCGGCAGACCCGCGTGGGCCGGGAGGGTGCCGAGTTCACCTGCCTCAAGCTGCGCTCGATGTCGGTCGACGCCGAGGAACGTCTCGCCGAGCTCGAGGCCCGCGACCACGTGCTCTTCAAGAGCCAGGACGACCCGCGGGTGACCCGACCCGGCCGGATCATCCGCCGCTTCTCCCTCGACGAGCTGCCCCAGCTGTGGAACGTCGTCCGCGGCGAGATGAGCCTCGTCGGCCCACGCCCGCCGCTGCCGGCCGAGGTCGAGCTCTACGAGGACGACATGCTGCGCCGCCTCAACGTGCTGCCCGGGATGACCGGCCTCTGGCAGGTCTCCGGCAGGTCCGACCTGTCGTGGGAGGACACGGTGCGCCTCGACCTCTACTACGTCGACAACTGGTCGATGATCCAGGACCTGCTGATCCTGGCGCGCACGGTCAGCGCCGTGCTGGCCAGCCGCGGGGCGTACTGATCCCGCTGCCCGAGCAACGCGCAGGTCAGGCCTTCTCGACCTTCTCCGCCGTGACGGCCTGCTCGGCTCTCTCCGCCTTCTCGGCCGCCTCGACCCGCTCGGCCTTGTCGGCCGTCTCCGCCCTGTCGGCCTTGTCGGCCTTCTCGGCCTTGGTGCCCTTGCGGCCGCGGCGCTTGCCGGCGGTGGCGTCCTCGTCGCGGCTGGCGTAGTCGCCCGCGTAGCCGCCGTAGCCGCCGTAGCTTCCGTAGGCGCCGCCGTAGGCGATGGCCGCGGCGCCCTTCATCGGCGCCTTGTTGAGCACGACGCCCAGGAGCCGGCCGCCGACCTGGTCGAGGATCCGGCGGCAGCTCTGGCTCTGATCGATCTGGGTCTTGCCGGCCGCCTGGACCAGCAGCGCGCCGTCGCAGAAGGCCGTGAGCAGCCCGGCGTCGGTGACCGGCAGCAGCGGCGGCGCGTCGAGGATCACGAGGTAGTCGTGGGCGAGTTCGTCCACGAACTGCTTCATCCGCAGCGAGCCCAGCAGCTCGCTCGGGTTGGGCGGGATGCGCCCCGACGGCAGCACGCTCAGGTGGGGGATGCCCGTCTCGACGATGACGTCGCGGATCTCCACGTCACCGGCCAGCGCCTGGGTGAGGCCGACAGTGCCGTCGATCTCGAAGGTCGTCGCGATCATCGGACGCCGCAGGTCGGCGTCGATCAGCAGGACGGGGGTGCCGGCCTGGGCGACCAGCCGCGCGATGTTGGCCGAGACCGTGGACTTGCCCTCGCCCGCGAGCGCCGACGTCACCACGATCTTGCGGGGCTCGTTGTCGACGTCGACGAAGCGGAGGTTGGTGCGCAGCTGCCGGAACGACTCCGCTGCCCGGCCGAGGTCGCCCCGGACCCCGCGGTGGACGTGCCCCAGCGCATCGTCCTTGGGGATGATGCCCAGGACCGAGGCGCCGGTGGCCTCCTCGACGTGCTTGGGGTTCCTGATCCGGCGGTCGATGAGGCGGCGGGCGATGAGGACGGCGTACGCCAGTCCCAGTCCGCCGATCGCGCCCTTCATGGCCGCGCCGCGGTAGTCGGGCGTGAACGGCGCCCCGGGCAGCTGCGCCTCCTCGAGCGGGACGATCCGCGTCAGCGCGGTCTGCTTGGGGTTGCTCTGACCGGACTCGATCTCCTGGGCCACGACCACGACCGCGTCCACGACCGCGTTGGCGAGGTCGCGCGCCTCCTCGGGCGTGCTGCCGATCGCGGTGACGGTGAGGGCGTTGACGGTGGCGTCGACCGACGCCGAGAACCGGCCGGCGATCGCGCCGGGCGGGACGTCGAGGCCGAGGTCCTGCACGACCTGCTCGGCCACCGGCGTCTTCGACACGAGGAAGGCATAGAGGCCCGCCTTGTCCTCGGCGAGCTGGGCGTTGCCCTGCTCCTCACCCGCCGTCGTCGCGTTGCCGACGCGGACGAGGCCCGACGCGGTGGCGGAGTAGAGCACCGGCTCCCGGGTCGTCTTGGCCATCATCAGCAGCGCGCCGAGGATCGTGCAGCCGATCAGCACCCACACGTAGGCGCGGCTCAGCCGTACGAAGTCCCCGAAGGTCATGTCGCGAGTCTAGGGCGTGTTCCGCGGCCGGTGACCGTAACTGCCGACACGCTGGCACGATGGACCCCATGACCGAGGAGGCCGGCGTCCCGACAGCGCCCATCGCTGCGCGGGTGCACCTCGCCCATGCCGTGGTCCAGAAGCTGGCCGAGGAGCGCAACATCGACCTGCTGCACCTCAAGGGGCCCGCCGTGCTGCCCGGCCTGCGGGCCGAGGGTCGCCAGTCCGGCGACGTCGACGTGCTGCTGCGACCGAGCCACCTGCACCGGATGATCGCGGCGCTCGAGTCGATCGGGTGGGAGAAGCGCACCGACTTCGCGACGGGGTCGGTCTTCGCCCACGCCGCCAACTGGTGGCACGACGACTGGGGCTGGGTGGACGTGCACGTCAGCTGGCCGGGCGTCGGCGTCGATGCCGAGCAGGGCTTCGACGTGCTCTCCCGCGGCGCGCTGCAACGCTCCATCGCCCACTGGGACTGCCCCGTGCCCAACCGGGTGGCGCAACGGCTGATCCTGGTGCTGCACGCGGCGCGCTCGGGCGGGAGCACCGACGTCGCCCACGCCTGGACCGCCGCGGAGCCGGCCGAGCAGGCCGAGGTGCGCGCGCTGGCCGCCGAGCTCGACGCCGTCGTCGCCCTCGCCGCCGGCATCGGCGAGCTCGACCTGCACCGCGACCACCCGACGTACGCCCTGTGGCGCCACTTCGCCGAGGGCGGCAGCCGCCTCGACGAGTGGCGGGCGCGCCTGACCGCGGCGCCGTCCGCACGGGCCAAGGCCGGGCTGGTCACCTCCGCGATGCGGGTCAACCGCGACCACCTCCAGATGGAGCTCGGCAGGCCCCCCACTCGTGAGGACGTCCGCGCGCGCCAGGGACAGCGGCTGCGCAAGGCCGCCGAGGAGCTGTCCAAGCGGGTGAAGAAGGCATGATCCATCGCTACCGCATCGCCGACGACGTCGCGTGGGTCAGCCAGGAGGAGCTCGACGGCGGCGACGAGCCCACCGCCTACCTCACCCGGGTCCCGGGCGGGCCGCCCATCCTGCTCGAGGGGTCCGGGTGCGTGGTGTGGCTGGCCCTGGCCGAGGGCGGCACGATGGAGCAGCTCATCGCGGCGGCGGCCGCGATGTCGGGCGCGACCGAGGCCGAGGTCACCGACGACGTGGAGACCCTGATCGACCAGCTCGTCGCGATCCGCGTCGTGCGAGAAGACTGACCGCGCCGGCGCCGATGAGGGCGCCCAGCGTGTTGGCGACGACGTCCGGCCAGCCACCCTCCCGCGCGAGCCACGCCCACTGGGTCAGCTCGATCACGGCCGATCCCAGCGCCGCGACGGCCGTCACCCACCACCAGGCCCGCCCGGTGACGAGCGCCAGGAGTGCGGCCAGCGGCACGAAGAGCACGACGTTGAGCAGCAGCCCGTAGTGCTCCGGAAGGGCCCAGTCGGGAGCGATGGGCCAGTCATAGCGGAACCGGACGTAGAGGGCGACGGTCATGCGGTTGAGCGTCCAGCCCCACGGGCCGACGACCAGCACGGCGAGCACGACGACGTACGCCGCGCCGAGGGCGGCCAGGACACGACGATCGCGCAGCCAGCCCACGACGCCACCCTAGAGTGGTCGGCGTGGGGAGCGAGGGAGGGACGCCGGAGGTCGTGGTGGAGGTGCTCGGCGTGCCGATCGGCATCCGGGCCTCCGGCAGCACCGCCGATCGGCTGCGCCACCAGTGGAGTCGCGCGCTCACCGACCGGGAGCCCACCACGATCCTCGACCTCGGCCCCGACCCCGTTTCGGTGGACGCCGACCTCGACCATGCGGGGCACGACTACGCCCTCACGACCCGCGTCACCCTCGCTGCCCTCGACGCCACCGCGGGTCACCGGATCAACCTGCACGCGGGCGCCGTGGCCGACGAGCAGGGCCGCGCGCTCGCGGTGATCGGTCCCTCGGGTTCGGGCAAGACCACCGCGATCTCGCTGCTGGCGCGACGGCTCGGCTACCTCACCGACGAGACCGTCTCCCTCGACGAGGAGCTGCTGGTCCACGCCCACTCGAAGCCGCTGTCGATCATCGCCGACGGCGACGCGGCGCACCACAAGCAGTCCCTCTCCCCCGACGACCTGGACCTGCGGCACCCGCCGGCGACCTCCCACCTCCACCGGATCGTGCTGCTGCGCCGGGGCCAGGGCGACGCCGGCCTGGTCCCCGTGCCGGCCGCCCGCGCGATCGTGGAGATCGTCGAGCAGACCTCCTCCCTCACCCAGGTCGACCAGCCCATCCACCGGCTCGCCACCGCCATCGACGCCTGTGGCGGCGCGTGGGGTCTGGAGTACTCCGACATCGCCGACCGCCTCGACGAGGTGGTCGGCCTCCTCGACCGCGAGCCCCGCGAACCCGACGGGCACACCCACCACCCCTTCACCGCCGCCGCCGCGGGGGAGCCCGCGCCCGGCGCCTGGTCGCGTGCGCCGTGGACGGACGCCGAGGAGTACGACGACGAGCTGGTGCTGATGGTGGGCGACCGGGTCCACGTGCTGGCCGGCCTGGGCGTGGTCCTCTGGCTGGCGCTCGACTCCCCCCGCACCACCGCGGAGCTGGTGGCGACCGCGACGGCGCTGTGGGGGGACCATCCCGGGGCGGCCGAGCTCGTGGGCGAGGCGATGGACCTGATGGCCGGGCAGTTGCTGGTGCGGCCGCCCGCCTGAATCCGCCCCTCGGTTGCGATCCCCGGATATCCGGGGAAACTGGAGCCTCCACCCCGAAACTTCGGGGGCGAGGCTCCAGTTTGGATATGGAACCCTCCCCGGCCCCGCCCCCGCGCCCCGACGCCGCGCTCGAGCGCGAGGGTGACGGCGGTAACGTGCGCGGCATGACCGCCCGCCGACACCTGCCCACCGACGAGGCCCGCGACCTGCTCGCGCTGACCCGTGAGATCGCGGCCAAGGAGCTCGCCCCCCGCTCGGCGGAGGCGGAGGCCACCGAGACGTTCCCGCGCGACGTCTTCGCCCTGCTCGGCCAGGCCGGCCTGCTGTCGCTGCCCTACCCGGAGGAGTTCGGTGGCGGCGAGCAGCCCTACGAGGTCTACCTCCAGGTCCTCGAGGAGATCGGCAGCGTCTGGGCCTCCGTCGGTGTCGGCGTCTCCGTGCACGCGCTCTCCTGCTTCGGCCTCGCCTACTACGGCACCGACGAGCAGCGCGCCGAGTGGCTCCCCGGGATGCTGAGCGGCGACCTGCTGGGGGCGTACTGCCTCTCCGAGGCGCACGCGGGCTCCGACCCCGCCGCGATGCGCACGACCGCGCGCCGCGACGGCGACTCCTATGTCCTCAACGGCGCCAAGGCCTGGACCACCCACGGCGGCCACGCCGACTTCTACAAGGTGATGGCGCGGACCTCCGACGACCGCAACGGGATCTCCTGCTTCCTCGTGCCCGCCTCGGCGGAGGGTCTCGTCGCCGACCCGCCGGAGCGCAAGATGGGCCTGACCGGCTCGGCCACCGCGACGATGCGCTTCGACAACGTCCGGGTCGACGCCTCCCGCCTCCTCGGCGCGGAGGGCGAGGGCCTGCGGATCGCCCTCGCCGGCCTCGACGCCGGGCGCCTCGGGATCGCCGCCGTCGCCGTCGGCCTGGCCCAGGGAGCCCTGGACTCCGCGGTGGCCTATGCCCGCGAGCGCGAGACCTTCGGCAGCAGGATCATCGACCACCAGGGCCTCGCCTTCGTGCTCGCCGACATGGAGGCGGCGGTCATCTCGGCGCGCGCCACGATGCTGCACGCCGCGCGGCTCAAGGACGCCGGCCTGCCGTTCTCCCGGGAGGCCTCGGTCGCCAAGCTCGTCGCGACCGACAACGCCATGAAGGTCACCACCGACGCCGTGCAGGTCCTCGGCGGCTACGGCTACACCCGCGACTTCCCCGTCGAGCGCTACATGCGCGAGGCGAAGGTGATGCAGATCTTCGAGGGCACCAACCAGATCCAGCGGATGGTCATCTCCCGCTCGCTGGCGAAGGACAACGCAGGCGCGATCGGCTGAGCTGGCCGGGGCGGGGGTTGCGATCCCCGGGTTGCGATCCCCGGGTTGCGATCCCCGGGTACCCGGGGAAACTGGAGCCTCCACCCCGAAACTTCGGGGGCAAGGCTCCAGTTTGGATATGGAACCCTGCCCGGGCCCCTGCGGCACGCAGGGCTCGGTTGTCCACAGGCCCGAGGTCGCGGGATTGAGGACGTACGCCGACGGGCAGGCGCCGTCACATGGCAGACCAACTCATCGATCTCACCGACGTCGTGGTGCTGCGGCGAGACCTTCTCGCGGCGGGATACACCGACCGGCAGATCCGCACCATGGTCAAGACCGGCGAGCTGCACCGCGTCAGGCACGGCAGCTACTGCGACGCCACTCTGTGGGGGTCGCTCAGCGCGGCCGACCGGCACCGGGTCCTCGCGCGTGCCGTCCTGGCCCGCGCGCACCCCGCAACCGTCCTCACCCATGTGTCGTCAGCGATCGAGCAAGGGGCTCCTGTCTGGGGCCACGACCTCACCAAGGTGCACACCACCCGCACGGACGGCCGGGCCGGGCGCAAGGAGTGCGACCGGGTGCAACACGCCGGGACCATGCCGACCTACCACGTGAAGCAGGTCAACGGCGTTCCCGTTTCCCTCGCGACCCGCTGTGCCGTCGAGATGACCACGATCTCCACCGTCGAGTCGGCGCTCGTCACCGTCGACGGCCTCCTCCATGCAGGGCTGACCACCATGAGCGGCGTACGACAGTTCGCGCACCGCACGCGGTGGTGGCCCAACAGCCTGCGCACGACCGTCGTCCTCCGGCTGGCGGATCCACGACACGAATCGGTGGCCGAGTCGCGCACGGCGTACTGCTTCTATGCCCAGGGGCTGCCCAAGCCCCAACCCCAGGTGGTGATCCTGGATGAGTGGGGACAGGAGTTCGCGCGGGTCGACTTCGCGTGGATCGCACAGGGGGTCTTCCTGGAGTTCGACGGCAAGGTCAAGTACGAGCGCTATCGACGCGAGGGTGAGTCGCTCGATCAGTTCCTGATGCGGGAGAAGCATCGGGAAGAGCGCATCTGCCAGCTGACCGGATGGGTCTGCATCCGCATCACGTGGGCCCAGCTCGAGGCGCCCCAGCTGCTCGCCGGTCGCATCCGACGCATCCTCGACTCCCGGACGAAGACCATCGCTTGAGGTCGAGCGAGGCGGGCTTCACGCCCCAAACTGGAGCCTCCACCCCGAAACTTCGGGGGTGAGGCTCCAGTTTCCCCGGGTACCCGGGGAAACCAACGCAACGCAGCCCCCACGCTCACACGTCAGTGACCCGCACCCCGGCATGCGCCTTGTAGCGCCGGTTGACCGAGATCAGGTTCGCGGTGAACGCCTCGACCTGGTGCGCGTTGCGCAGCCGCCCGCCGTAGAGCCCACGCATCCCCGGCACCACGTCGGCCAGTGACTGGACGAGGTCGGTGGCCTCACGGTCGTCGCCGAGGACCAGCACGTCGGTCTCGATCCGCTCGACCGCCGGGTCCTCGAGGAGGACGGCGCTGACGTTGTGGAAGGCCCCGACCACCCGCGAGCCGGTGAGGATCGCAGCGGCCTGCTGGGTCGCCGAGCCCTCCTCGACGGCCAGCGCGAAGGCGCCCTGCTTGTCGAAGCCGAGCGGGTTCACGCAGTCCACGACGACCTTCCCGGCCAGCTCGTCGCTCAGTGACCGGAGCAGCTCGGCGTGCCCGTCCCACGGCACCACGACCAGCACGATGTCGCCGGCGGCGGCGGCCTCGGCGTTGCTGGCGCCCCGCACCCGACCGACGCCGGCGAGCGCGGCAGCGGCGGCCACGGCGCGCTCCGCGTTCCGCGATCCGAGTACGACGTCCAGGCCGGCCCCGGCGAACCGCCGGGCGAGCCCGCGACCCTGCGGCCCGGTGCCGCCGAGGACGGCGATGGTCAGGGAGGTCAGGTCGACGTCGCTCATGGCGCTGACGCTAGCGAACGCCGGATCACCCCTGCGTGGCCGGATCACCCCTGCGTGGGTTGTCCAACCCCTTCGGGCGAGCAACTGTGGAGACATGTCCAAGCGCATCGCATTCCTGACCGCTTCCGAAGGTGTCGAGGAGGTCGAGCTCACCGAGCCGTGGCAGGCCGTGGTCGACGCCGGCCACACCGCCGAGCTCCTGTCCCTCGACGAGGGCGAGGTCCAGCTCTTCCAGCACCTCGACAGGTCCAGCACCCAGCGCGTCGACCGCCGCATCCAGGACGTGGCGGTCGCCGACTACGACGCGCTCGTCCTGCCCGGCGGGGTGGCCAACCCCGACGCGCTGCGCACCGACGAGACGTCCGTCGCCTTCATCCGCGACTTCCTCGACTCGGGCAAGCCCGTCGCCGCGATCTGCCACGCCCCCTGGACCCTGGTCGAGGCCGACCGCGTCCGGGGCCGGCGGCTCACCAGCTGGCCGAGCCTGCAGACCGACATCCGCAACGGCGGTGGCGAGTGGGTCGACGAGGAGGTCTCCGTCGACGGCAACCTCATCACCAGCCGCAACCCCGACGACATCCCGGCGTTCTCCAAGGCGCTCGTGGCCGCCCTCGATTCCTAGCCCCGCACCACCAGCCAGCGACCCAGCAACGTCCCGTCCTGCTCGAGCAGCAGGGCGGGACGCAGCGCGACGTCGACCTCCGCGCCCGCCGCGATGCGTACGGCATCGCCACCGGCCAGGCGCGGCACGACCGTCCAGCACAGCTCGTCGACGACGCCGGCCGCGAGCAGGTCGGCGAAGAGCGACGGACCGCCCTCGCACAGCTGGTCCACCCAGCCCCGCTCCGCCAGCTGCCGCTTGAGCTCGACCAGGTCGACCTCGTCGTCGCCGAGGACCAGCACCTGGTCCTCACCGAGCCGGTCCCGCACGTCGGAGAGCCCGTCTGCCGATGCCACGGTCGCCATCAGGATCCGGCCCGGCGGCGCGTCGCGCAGCGTCGGCGGCAGGTCGGCCGAGCGACTGACGACCACGAGCGGCAGCCTCGGCACGTCGTACCCCTCCGTGCGCAGCGTCCCGGCGCCGACCACGAGGCAGTCGGCCTGGGCCCGCAGCGCGTCGAACACCCGTTTGTCGGCCTCGTTGTTGATGCTCTTGCTGAGGCCGTCGGAGCCCTGGGCGGCACCGTCGGCGGTGCTCACGAAGTTCACCCGCAGCCACGGCTCGCGCTGCGGGGCGTAGGCCCGGGTGAGCTCGTCGTCGGAGAGGTCGGCCAGGCGCAGCAGCTCAAGTGGTTCGCTCACGCGCTTCATCCTCCCCCCTACGCTGGTTCGCGTGATCACCCTTGCGGATCTGGCAGCCCTCCAGGACCTCCACGGCGACTCGTGGGACAGCCCCGTCGCGCCGGTGGTCCTGGACGGTCCGCGCGGGCAGGTCAGCATCGGCGACGGGGCGGTGACGCTCATGGGGTGCGTCAACCTCTCGCGTGACTCGACCTACCGCGAGAGCGTCGCGACCAGCCCCTCCGACGCCGTGCGGATGGGCCGGATCCAGGCGGCGCAGGGGGCCGCGATCATCGACCTCGGCGCCGAGTCGAGCAACGCCCGGGCCGCGCGGGTCACCGCGGACGACCAGATCGCCACCCTGCTGCCGGCCGTGAAGGGACTCGCCGCCGAGGCCGTCGTCTCCATCGAGACCTATGAGCCCGCCGTGGTCCGGGTGGCGCTCGACGCGGGCGCCCGGATCCTCAACATGACCGGTCGCGAGCACGAGGAGGAGATGCTCGAGCTCGCCGCGGAGTATGACGCCGCGGTGGTGATGTGCTTCGGCGAGACCGCCAACGTCCGCGAGATCGCCGACGTCCCGCCCGACGCCGACCCGATCCCGGTGCTGCTCGACCACTTCGCCCCGCGCATCGCCGACGCCCGCAGGCTCGGCGTGGACAAGCTCGTCATCGACCCGGGCATGGGCTTCTACTACGGCAACCTCGTCGACCCGCCCACCCGCGCGCGCCACCAGGCCCGCGTCCTCGCGCAGGGCTTCCGGTTGCGACCGCTGGGTGTGCCGGTCTGCAACGCGGTGCCCCACACCTACGACATCTTCGGCGACGAGTTCCGCAAGGCCGAAGGCTTCTACGGCGTCATCGCCGCGCTCGGCGGCACCCACCTCGTCCGCACCCACGAGGTCGCCCACCTCCGGGTCGTGCTGCGCGGGCTCGCCGAGCTCGACGTCCGCTGAGACACCATGAAGGCAGTTCGACGACCCGCACGCCCGTGACACGCTCAGGCGGCGAGGGCGTGGCGCCCAACTGCCTGCACGGTGCGCCACCGGACCACCTCAGCGATGGCGGCGGCGACCTCGTCCGGCGAGAACATGACCTCGGTCCAGGTGAACCTCAGCACCACCAGGCCGAGCCGGGCGGCCTTGGTGTAGCGGTCGACGTCTCGCTGGAGGCCCGCCTTGGTCCAGTGGTGCTCGAGCGACTCCGCCTCGATGACGATCCCCAGGACCCGATCGAGGAGGTCGACGAAGCCGACGCCCGGGACGGCTCCCTGCGGCACGACGCTGACCCCCGGCACCGAGGACGCGATCGCGTGGAGACAGGTCTCGAAGGGATTCGCGCGCAGGGGCGACGCCTCTGCGGCGACCCGCAGGGCCTTCGCCCTCCCGGTGCGAGGACTGCGCGCCGCCGCGAGGAGCAGGTCGTCCCGGTCCACGATGCCCTCCCGCAGGGCCGAGTCGGCCACGCAGAGCGCGACGTCATGCTCGTAGGCCCGGGCGCAGTCGATCACGGTGCGGGTCCGCGACGTCACGTTGCGCCGCGTCTCGCGCTCGGAGAGGTCGGCCCAGTGCAGCTCGAAGGAGCCCCGCGGCTTGCGGGCACTGCGCGGCAGGGTGATGCAGGGCTTGAGCGGGTCGTGCTTGAGCTTCCACCCGAACTCCTGCGCGGCACTGAGGTGCGACGCGACTCCACCGGTGAGCGCGACGGCACGCCGGGTCGCACCAGCATCGGCCAGGCAGTAGCGGTTGTGCCGGGGCTTGTGGAGCCGGCCGTCCTGGAGCGCCGCCCGGATCTGTGACCGGGTCGTCAGCGCGATGAGCTCCCCGAACGGCGCGACGCCGCCCAGCTCGCGCAGCGCCTCGACCGGGTCCATGCGCCGACCCTGACATCTCCACGCGCCCCCGCGCTGGCCCTCTCCACAGGCCGCCCTGCGCACCATGAAGGCAGTTGGGCCGCAGGTCGAAGCTCCACACGCTCAGCACGGGCAGCCGCGACCCCAACTGCCTGCAGGGTGTCAGCGCAGGAAGCGTCGCACCCCGGAGACGAGCCCGCGCGAGTAGCGCACCCGGCCCGCGCGCGACGTCATCACCCGCGCCTCGGCCGCGCTGCGCATGTTGCCCAGCTCCACCATCACGGTGGGGACGTCGGAGAGGTTGAGGGTGGCGAGGTCGGAGCGGACGTCGAGGCCGTCGCCGCCGGCGATGTAGTTGGCGACCACGAAGCCCGACGACTGCAGTCCCGACTTCACCGAGGCTGCGAGTCGCCGCGACGGGCGGAAGATGTCGTCGGTCCACGGCGCCCGGTCGGCGGGCGCGATCACGTGGAAGCCGCGCGCGCCCGCGGCATAGGAGCCGTCCGCGTGGATCGAGAGCTTGAGGTCGGCGCCCGTCCGGTTGCCCGCCCGACCGCGGACGTCGACGCACGGCCCCCACCGGTCCTGGCGGTTGCTGTGCCGGGTGAGGCGCACCGTCGCCCCGAGCCTGCGGAGCCGCGCGGCGACGAGGCGCGACACCTGCCAGGCGAAGGTCGCCTCCGGGAAGCCGCGGTTGGTGGCGGTGCCGGTCGTGTTGCACGCCTTGGTGAAGCCGCCCGCCGGCACCTGACGGTTGATCCGGGCGGGGAAGTTGTGGTTGCCGAGCTGGTGGCCGGGGTCGATCACGACGGTGCGCCCGGCCAACGGCTGCGGCTTGGCGGTCGAGGACGGGCGAAGCACGGTCTCGTGACCGGCCTGGCGGCCCTCGGGCAGCGCAGCGCCGGCCGCGGCCGGCGGCCCCACGACCACGGCTGCCAGCAGGACGACGACCAGCCGCCGCATCACCCGGCGAACCCCTGCGGGTTCTGTGACTGCCAGCGCCACGTGTCGACGCACATGTCGTCGACCGACTTCTGCGTGCTCCAGCCGAGCTCGGCGTTGGCCTTGGACGCGTCGGCATAGGACGTCGCCACGTCACCGGGACGGCGCGCCACCACCTCGTAGGGGAGCTCGCGGCCGACCGCGCGCTCGAAGGCGTGCAGGAGCTCGAGCACGCTGGTGCCGTGCCCCGAGCCCAGGTTCCAGGTGTGCACGCTCTCGGTGGTCGTGGTCAGCGCCTCGAGCGCGGCGATGTGGCCGGCGGCCAGGTCCTCGACATGGATGTAGTCGCGCACGCCGGTCCCGTCGACGGTGTCGTAGTCGTCGCCGAAGACCGACAGCCTCTCGCGCTGGCCGACGGCCACCTGGGCGATGAAGGGCATCAGGTTGTTGGGGATGCCGGACGGGTTCTCGCCGATCGTCCCGGACTCGTGCGCGCCCACCGGGTTGAAGTAGCGGAGCAGGGCGAAACGCATCTGCGGAGCGGCCTCGGCGACGTCGCGCAGGATCTGCTCCTGCATCACCTTGGTCCAGCCGTAGGGGTTGGTCGCGAAGGTCCGCCGGTCCTCGGTGGCGCCGGCCTGGTCGGTGCCGTAGACGGTGGCGCTGGAGGAGAAGACGAGCTTGTCGACGTCGTGCTTCTGCATCGCGCGGACCAGCGAGAAGGTCGAGCCGAGGTTGTTCTCGTAGTAGTCGAGCGGCTTGGCCACGCTCTCACCGACCGCCTTGTAGCCCGCGAAGTGGATGACGGCGTCGAAGCCCTCGGCGGCGAAGAGGTGCTCGGTCTTGTCGTAGTCGCACAGGTCGAAGGCGTGCGCCGTCAGGTGCGTGCCGGTCAGCGCCTCCATCCGTCCCAGCACCGTCGGGTGGGCG
>CAVSCW010000030.1:0-70655 GCA_963726515.1 uncultured Actinomycetota bacterium | reverse complement strand
ACGACGACGCGTCAGGCTCGCCCTGGACGAGGGTCTTGCCGGAGAAGGACGCGAACGCAGTGCCGTCGCCGACCGGGTCGAGGAAGCTGTCGTGCTTCTCCGCGGTGAGGCCGGTCAGCGGGTAGAAGACGTGCGCGTAGTGGGTCGCGCCCTTCTCCAGGGCCCAGTCCTTCATCGCCGAGGCGATGGCGTCCGCGACGTCGGGGTCGAGCGGGGTGGACTTCTCGATGGTCGAGAGCACCGACTTGTAGACGGCCTTGGGCAGCCGCTTCTGCATCACCGTCAGGCTGAAGACGTTGGCACCGAAGATCTCCCCGGGCTCCTCGCCGGGGTCGAACGTGATCGGCGGGGGCACGAAGGCCTCGACGGCGGTGATGGCAGACAGGCGGACCGGGTTCGCGCTCACAGATGCTCCTCAGACGTACGCCGCCCTCCGCGGCACTGCGGCGAACGTAGTGCGGCCACATGTCGGTCTCGTTTCGCGGCTGTGTCCGCCGATCGCAAGAACTCGACTGTGGTCGGGATCACATCGCCGCCACCCGGGTGCGCGGCCGCCACCCACCCAGGCCGGCTCCGGGACCACCGGCGCTAGGCTCCCCCGCGTGAGCGCCACCCTCGTCGCGAAGGACCTGTCCGGCGGCCACGGTCACCGGGTGCTGTTCGAAGGACTGGACCTCACCGTCGCCCCCGGTGACGTGATCGGCGTCGTCGGTGCCAACGGGGCCGGCAAGTCGACGCTGCTGTCGCTGCTCGGCGCAGAGGTGCCACCGATGGCCGGCTCGGTGGGCTGCGCGCCGCGCGACGCCTTCGTGGGCCTGGTCCCCCAGGAGCACGAGCGCGTGCCGGGCGAGACGGTCGCGCACTACCTCGCCCGGCGCACGGGTGCCGCCGACGCCACCGCCGCGATGGAGTCGGCCGCCGCAGCGCTCGACTCGGGTGCGGAAGGCGTCGACGACATCTACGCGGTCGCGCTCGACCGGTGGCTGGCGAGTGGTGCAGCCGATCTCGAGGACCGCATCGCTCCGGTGTTGGCCGACCTGGGTCTCGACGTGGGCCACGACGCGCTGATGACGGCACTGTCCGGCGGCCAGGCGGCGCGGGTGGCGCTGGCGGCGCTCCTGCTGAGCCGCTTCGACATCGTGCTGCTCGACGAGCCGACCAACGACCTCGACCTCGACGGCCTGGAGCGGCTGGAGGCATTCGTGCGGGGCCTGCGCGGCGGGGTCGTGCTGGTCTCGCACGACCGGGAGTTCCTGGCTCGGTGCGTCACCCGGATCGTCGAGCTCGACCAGGCCCAGGGCCAGGTCACGGTCTACGACGGTGGCTACGACGCGTTCCTGGAGGAGCGCGCGATCGCCCGCCGGCATGCGCGGGAGGCCTACGAGCAGTACGCCGGGAACCGCGCCGACCTGGTGCAGCGCGCGCGCACGCAGCGCGAGTGGAGCTCCCAGGGCGTGCGAAACGCGATGCGCAAGAGCCCCGACAACGACAAGATCCGCCGCAAGGCAGCCACCGAGTCCTCGGAGAAGCAGGCCCAGAAGGTGCGCCAGATGGAGTCGCGGATCGCGCGGCTCGAGGAGGTCGAGGAGCCGCGCAAGGAGTGGGCGCTGCAGTTCGACATCGCCGCAGCACCCCGCTCGAGCGGAGTGGTCGCCACCCTCAACGAGGCGACCGTCCGGCTCGGCGACTTCCAGCTCGGCCCGGTCTCCGTGCAGGTCGACGCCGGCGACCGGATCGGCATCACGGGTGCCAACGGTGCCGGCAAGAGCACGCTCCTGCGCCTGCTCCTGGGGCACACCGCCCCTGACGCCGGCTCGGCCTCGCTGGGTGCCTCCGTCGCGGTGGGCGTGATCGACCAGGCCCGCACCGGCCTGGCCGACGACCTGCCGCTCGGGGATGCCCTCGAGGCCCTCGTGCCCGAGATGACGCAGGCAGAGGTGCGCACGCTCCTGGCCAAGTTCGGCCTCAAGGCAGACCAGGTCACGAGCGCGGTCGGCCGCCTCTCCCCGGGCGAGCGCACCCGCGCGGCCATGGCCCTGCTGCAGGCGCGTGGGGTCAACCTGCTCGTCCTCGACGAGCCCACCAACCACCTCGACCTGCCGGCCATCCAGCAGCTGGAGCAGGCCCTCGCGTCGTACGACGGTGCACTCCTGCTCGTCTCCCACGACCGCCGCCTGCTGGAGAACGTCCGGCTGGACCAGCGGTGGGACCTCGACCGCGGCCGGGTCGTCGTACGACACGTCTGAAGGCTGGAGCGGGTCAGGAGTACATCGAGTCCAGGACCGCCCCGTAGGTGGCCTCGACGACCTTGCGCCGGACCTTCATGCTCGGGGTGAGCTCGTCGTGCTCGACCGTCAGGTCGCGGTCGAGGATCCGGAAGTCCTTGATCGTCTCCCAGCGGTTGAGCCTTCCGTTGACCCGCTCGATGCACTCCTTCACGTAGTCCCGGATGTCCGAGTCCGCCGTCAGGACGGCGTAGTCGGTCTCGGCCAGGTCCTTGGCCGCGGCCCACTGCGCCACCGCATCCGGGTCCAGGGTGACCAGCGCGGTCGCGTAGTTGCGGCCCTCGGCGTGCACCACCATCTGGCTCGCCAACGGGCACTCGGCCTTGAAGAGGATCTCGATGCTCTGGGGCGCGATGTACTTGCCGCCCGAGGTCTTGATCAGGTCCTTCTTGCGGTCCGTGATCCGCACCCGGCCCCGAGCGTCGATCTCGCCGACGTCACCCGTGGACAGCCAGCCCTCGGCGTCGAGGACCTCGGCGGTCGCCTCGGGGAGTCCGTGGTAGCCACGCATCACGCTGGGGCCGCGCAGCATGATCTCCCCATCGGCCGCGATCCGTACCTCGGTGCCGGTGATCGGTGGTCCCACCCGGCCGAACACCGGGTCGTCGACACGGACCAGGCAGGCCCCTGCGCTGGTCTCGGTCAGGCCGTAGCCCTCGAGGATCAGCATCCCGGCAGAGTGGAACCACGCCGCGACGTCGGCTGACAGCGCCGCACTTCCGGAGATCATGAAGCGGATCCGGCCGCCCAAGCCGGGCACGGATCTTCGACAGCACCAGCCGATCTGCCACCACGTGCTGGGCGCGGACCAGCGGTCCGGGGCGGCGCCCCTCCAGCTGGGCCGCGGCGACCTGCGCCCCGACGCGGAAGGCCCAGCCGAACAGGACCCGACGGATCCCGGCCTCCTCCTCGACGGTCTGCACGATCTTGCCGTGCACCTTCTCGAAGATGCGCGGCGGACCGGCCATGAAGGTCGGTCGCACCTCGGCGAGGTTGGCCACGATCCGGTCCATCCGCCCGTCGACCGCGGTGGCGAAGCCGACCTGAAGCTGGACCGTCTCCAGCATCTTGCCGAACGAGTGGGACAGCGGGAGCCAGAGGTACTGCAGGTCGTCCGGCGAGAGGAAGTCGAGCCCCTCCGCACTTGCGGCGATGTAGGTCCAGCAACTGTGCGGGAGCTCCACTCCCTTGGGCCTGCCGGTCGTCCCGGAGGTGTAGATCAAGGTGGCCAGGTGGTCGGGCCGGATGGCCTCGACCACGTCGTCGACCGCGGTCGGGTGCTCGCTGAGGTGCTGCTCGCCACGCGCGCGCAGGTCCTCCAGGGACAGCACCCACTCACCGTCGGCCGTGCCGTCGAAGGTGATCACGTGCCGGAGGTCGGGCAGGTCGTTGCGCAGGCCGCGCAGCTTGGCGACCTGGGCGTCGTCCTCGGCGAACGCGATCCGGCTGCCGCTGTCGGCCAGGATCAGCCCGACGTCGGCTGCGCTGGTGCTCGGGTAGACCGTCGTGGTCGCCGCTCCTGAGCAGGTGACGGCGAGGTCGGCGTAGATCCACTCGATGCGGGTGCTGCTGGCGATCGCGACGCGGTCCTCAGGGTGGATCCCGAGGGCCAACAGGCCCGCAGCCAGGGTTCGAACGGTCGTCCCCGTCTCCGTCCAGGTCACCGACTCCCAGCCCTCCTCGGGTGCGGGAAAGCGGTACGCCTCGGCGTGGGGCGACGCTTCGACCCGGTCGTAGAACATCCGGGCCACGGAGGTGACCTGGTTCGGTTGCAGGGGGTGGCTGGTCTCCAGCTTGTCGTGCGTCATGGGTCTCCGTCGTTGCAGGGTCTGGTGGGCCGAGGTCGACGACGACGTCGACCCGGTTGAGGCCCGCGGGCGTGGTGGTGGTCTCCCCGAGCCGGCGCAGCATCGCCAGGGACGCGGCATTGGCAGCGGCCACCGCGGTGACGATCCGGGTCACACCCACGGGGCGCTCGCGAACGAGCTCGGCAAGGAGGGCAGTGGCGACGCCACGCCCGTGCCAGTCGTCGAGGACCGTGACCGCGATGTCTGCCTCGGTCGGCCGCTCGGCGTACCGGATCATCCGGGCCACCCCCACAGGCGTGCCGACGTGGTCGTCGTCGAGCACGACGAGCGCCAGCGCCACGTGGTCGGCGCCGTCGACCTCGTCGACGAGGTGGTCGAGCATCGCATCGGTCAGGTGCGGCACGCCGGCCAGGAACCGACTGTTGCGTGACTGCGCGGACAGGTGCTCGAAGCCGTCGCGCAGTGCTTCGCGGTCCGTGGGCAGCAGCGGCACGATGAATGCGCGGCTGCCCTCGGACAGCACTGCCTCGGTGATCACCGCGCATCCTCGTCATCCAGCTCGAGCCACGCGCGCGCCGTCTGCGCCCGCGTGGACTGCTCAGGAGACCATGGTTGCAGCCACTGGATCTGCCGGACAGGGACCAACGACCCCTTCGCGGCTGGTCACTCGCCCCGCACGTGGGAGGCGGCCGCGACATACTGCGCGACAAGGAGGACCCGTGGACCAGAAGACCGTTGTCCCTGTCGCTCCCGCACGTCCCGCGCGCGGGAGCGTCACGACGTACGCCTGGACCGCCACCGCCGTGCTCGCGCTGCTCCTCGTCCTGGGACTGGTGCTGGGCGGCCAGGACCGGACCGCGCAGTGGCTCGGCAGTGGCTTCGCCCTCGGGGTCGGAGCCCAGCGGGGCGTCGGCATGGTCCGTGCGCTCCTGCGCGGCAGCTGGGGCGTCGACGTGCTGGCCGTCACCGCGATCGTGAGCACGGTCGCGGTGGGTGAGTACGTCGCCGCGCTGGTGATCGTGCTCATGCTCACCGGCGGTGAGGCGCTGGAGAACTACGCCACGGACCGGGCCGGACGCGAGCTCCGGGCGCTGCTCGAGCGCGCCCCTCATCTGGCGCATCGCTGGCTCTCCGGGACCGGCGACTTCGAGGACGTGTCCGTCGAGGAGGTCCAGCCCGGCGACAGGCTGCTGGTCCGGCCCGCCGAGGTGATCCCGGTCGATGCGGAGCTGGACGCCGAGGAGGTGACACTGGACGAGTCCTCGTTGACCGGGGAGAGCCTGCCCGTCACCCGCCACCGCGGCGACCGGGTGCTCAGCGGGTCCGTCAACGGCGGCACCGCGATCGAGATCACCGCCCTCGTCCGCGCCGAGGACAGCCAGTACCAGCGGATCGTCGTCCTGGTCTCGGAGGCCCAGGAGCGCAAGGCTCCCGTCGTGCGCGTGGCCGACCGGTTCGCGGTGCCGTTCACGGCTGTCGCGTTCCTCCTTGCCGGCGTCGCCTGGTGGCTCTCGGGCAGCGCCACCAGGTTCGCCGAGGTCATGGTGCTGGCCACTCCCTGTCCACTCCTGATCGCACCGCCCGTCGCCTTCCTCGCCGGGATGGGACGCGCCTCGCGCGACGGCATCATCATCCGGGGCGGCGCTGTCCTCGAGAGCCTGGCGCGGGTGCGGGCGGTCGCCTTCGACAAGACCGGGACGCTGACCTACGGCAAGCCCGCCCTCGCCCGCGTGCAGGCGGTGGCGCCCTTCGGCGAGGAGGAGGTCCTGCGGCTGGCTGCCTCGGCCGAGCAGTACTCCACCCACGTCCTGGCCCGCTCCGTCATCGAGGCAGCCACCGACCGGGGCCACGAGCTGGAACCGGCCACCGACGCCGAGGAGCAGGCCACCAACGGGGTCCGCGCATCGTTGGCGTCCGGCGTGGTGCTGGTCGGGAAGCACAGCTTCGTGTCGCGTGCGACGGGTCCGTTCCCGCAGGTCACCCTGCGCAGCGGGGAGCTCGCCGTCTACGTGGCGGTGGACGGGGTCCACGCCGGCGCACTGGTGATGCGAGACGAGCTGCGCGCGGACGCCGTCCCGACGCTGCAGCGACTCGCCGCCCTCGGGGTGAGCGACGTGATGATCCTCACCGGTGATGCCCGGGCCACGGCAGACCACCTCGCCGCCGAGATCGGCATCGAGGACGTGCGCGCCGAGTGCTCGCCCGAGGACAAGGTGCTTGCCGTCACGGGCCATCCGAACCGGCCCGTGATGATGGTCGGCGACGGTGTGAACGACGCCCCGGTGCTGGCCGCCGCCGATGTGGGGGTGGCCATGGGTGCGCGAGGAGCCACCGCTGCCAGCGAGTCCGCCGACATCGTGGTGATGACCGACGACCTGGCCAAGATCGGCGATGCGGTCGCCATCGGTCACCGCACCATGAGCGTGGCGCTGCAGAGCATCTGGCTCGGCATCGGTCTGAGCCTGGTGCTGATGGGGATCGCAGCATTCGGCTTCATCCCGGCGATCGCCGGAGCCCTCACCCAGGAGGTCGTCGACCTCGCCAGCATCCTCAGCGCGCTGCGGGCGCGCCGGGCAGCCCGACGTCCACGCCGGCCGCTATGAGAGGACGGCTGCGCCAGCGAGGATGACGGTGCACGCCACCAGCAGGAACACGACCAGCGGCAACACGAAGCGCAGGTACTCGTCGTAGCGCACCTTGGCCAGGGCCAGGCCGCCCATCACGACCGCGGAGGTCGGAGTGATCAGGTTGACCACGCCCGAGGCGGACTGGAAGGCCGTGACCACGAGCGCGCGCGGCACGTTCGCGAAGTCTGCCAGCGGCGCGAGGATCGGCATGGCCAGCGCCGCGTGACCTGAGGTCGAGGGGACCAGGAACGCCAGGGGCACGTTGATCAGGAACATCAGCGCACCGAAGATGCCGGACGACGTGTTGTCCACCGCGTTCTCCATCGAGTGCAGGACGGTGTCGGTGATCTGGGAGTTGTTCATGATCACCGTCACGCCACGGGCGAGGACGATGATCAGGCCGACGCCGATGAAGTCTCCGGCACCTCGGACGAGGGCGTCGGTGAGGCCCTTCTCGCCCAGTCCGCCGATGATGCCGACCACGATCGACATCACGATGAAGAGGGCGGCCAGCTCCGGGAAGTACCAGTCGAGCTGCCAGGCGTAGCTGTCGGCGTTGGGCCCGTTGACCACCTGTGCCCACGGGACGATCGCGAAGATCATGAACGTGAAGGTGAGCGCCACCACTGCGATCACTGCCTTCTGACGGACGGTCATGTCCGGCACGTGTCCGACTCCGCGCTCGGCGACCTCCGCGTCGTCGGGCTGCGGCCTGGTCAGGGACGAGCGCGGATCCTTGCGCACCCGCCTGGCGTAGCGGAGCACGTAGAGCACCCCGATGGGCACCAGGACGAGGTACATGAGCGCACGGAGACCGATGCCGTCGCCGATGGAGATGCCCGCCGCGTCGGAGGCCACGCCTGTGGCGAACGGGTTGACCGTCGAGGCCAGCACACCGATGCCGGCGCCCACCAGGATGGTGGCGGCCGCGACCATCCGGTCGTAGCCCAGGCTCAGCATCAGGGGGACGACCAGGGCGTAGAACCCGAGGGTCTCCTCGGCCATTCCCTCCGTGGTGCCGCCGAGGGAGAACAGCACCATCAAGATCACGATCAGCACCGCGCCCCGGGAGCCGTAGCGCTGGGCGACGCGGGCGATGCCGTTGTCGATGGCGCCGGTGCGCATCGACATGGTGATGAAGATGCCGATCGCGATGACGAACAAGAAGACGCCGGCGGCACCGAAGAGCTCACCGGTCTCGTAGGGGCCGATGAAGCCGCCGTCAGAGGCCTTGATGCCGTAGAGGCCGTTGATCGGGGAGAGGAACAGCTCCATGAGCCGGTCGCCGAACGACAGTCCGGCGTCGACGGTCCCATAGCTGCCCGGGATCGGGCCGCCGGTCTCCTCGCTGACCTGGTAGGCGCCGGTCGGCACCACGAAAGCCAGCAGCCAGACACCGAACGTCACCACCGCCAGGACGGTGAACGCGCTCGGGAAGGTGAAACGGCGCTCCTTCTTGCCGGAGTCGGCAGGCGGTGCGGCGTGCGTCTTGCTGGCCATGGTCTCGTCCTCCGCTGGTGCCGGGTGTTCCGACCTGAGCAAAGCAGCCGAGCCCGCTCGGCGACGCTGGCGAAGGTCCCGGATCCGACGGCCATTCGGCCCTCGCTCCGCCGGTCCGGACGGCGCAGGCTGACGGCCTGAGGACAGGTGCGCGGCCGAGTGCCCTGTCACGAGCGCTGCGGAGACGACATGGCCTTGCACGTGGACTCGGAGGTGGGCACCCTCCGGCAGGCGATCGTGCACCGACCGGACCTGGAGCTGAAGCGGCTGACGCCGACGAACAAGGATTCCTACCTCTTCGACGACGTGCTGTGGGTCAAGCGCGCCAAGCAGGAGCACGATGCCTTTGCCGAGGCGCTGCGCGACCTGGACGTGCGGGTGCACCTGTTCGACGACCTGCTCCGCGAGACCGTGGCGATACCGGAGGCCCGCACGCACATCCTCGACGCCTCGTTCGACGAGCGGGTCTACGGCCCGATGGCCACCGACCCGCTCCACCACGCCTTCGCCGCCATGGACGACGAGACGCTCGTGACCTACCTGGTCGGCGGGATGACCAAGCGGGAGCTCCTCGAACACATCGAGCAGCCGCCCTCCGTCGTCATCTCTGCGCTCGACCTCGACGACCTGTTCCTCCCGCCGCTGCCCAACCACCTGTTCACCCGTGACACCTCGGCGTGGATCTATGACGGCGTCGCGATCAACTCGATGCGGATGAAGGCGCGGGTGCGCGAGACCATCCACTACGAGGCGATCTACAGATGGCACCCGCACTTCGCCGAGGCCGACTTCCACGTCTGGTCCGAAGGGCAGATCAACGGCAGGGCCACCGCCGAGGGCGGCGACATGCTGGTGCTCGGCCGCGGTGCCGTGCTGATCGGCATGAGCGAGCGCACCACTCCCCAGGGCGTGGAGCGGCTCGCCCAGAAGCTGTTCGCCGGCGGAAAGGTCACCACGATCGTGGCGCTCGCGCTTCCGACGAAGCGTGCATTCATGCACCTCGACACGGTGATGACGATGGTCGACGAGGACACCTTCACCCAGTACTCCGGGCTCGGCGACCTGCCGTCGTACACGATCGAGCCCGGTGACGCCGAGAAGGAGCTGAAGGTCACCACGCACGCGGCCGAGGACATGCACACGGCCATCGCCGCCGCCTTGGGCCTGGACAGCATCAACGTGCTCACCGCCACCCAGGACGTCAAGTCCGCCGAGCGCGAGCAGTGGGACGACGGCTGCAACGTGCTGGCCGTCAGCCCCGGCGTCGTCGTCGCCTACGAGCGCAACGTCACCACCAACACGCACCTGCGCAAGAACGGCATCGAGGTCGTCACCATCCAGGGCAGCGAGCTGGGTCGTGGTCGTGGCGGCCCGCGTTGCATGACCTGCCCCATCGAGCGAGACGGGATCTGACATGGCCTTCAACCTGCGCAACCGCAGCTTCGTCAAGGAGATCGACTTCAGCCAGAAGGAATGGCGCTTCCTGCTCGACCTCGCCGCCGAGCTCAAGCGCTCCAAGTACGCCGGCTCCGAGCAGCCGCGGCTCATCCGCAAGAACATCGCGCTGATCTTCGAGAAGACCTCCACGCGCACCCGGTGTGCCTTCGAGGTCGCGGCGTTCGACCAGGGCGCCTGCGTCACCTACCTCGACCCGAGCGGGTCGCAGATCGGTCACAAGGAGTCGATGGAGGACACCGCCCGCGTCCTGGGGCGGATGTACGACGGCATCCAGTACCGCGGCTCGGCGCAGCACAACGTCGAGACCCTGGTGAGCCACGCCGGCGTCCCGGTCTGGAACGGCCTCACCGACGAGTGGCACCCGACCCAGAGCCTGTGCGACATGCTGACGATGCGCGAGCACTCCCGGAAGAACGACTCCGACGTCGCCTTCGCCTATGTCGGTGACGCCCGCAACAACGTCGGCAACTCGCTGCTCGTCGCGGGGGCGCTGATGGGCATGGACGTGCGGATCGTGGCGCCGAAGGAGCTGTGGAACCACGACGAGGTGCTCGACCACGCCCGGGCCATCGCGGCCGACACAGGTGCGCGCCTCACCCATACCGAGGACGTGGCAGAGGGCGTGCGGGGTGTGGACTTCGTCTACACCGACGTCTGGGTCTCGATGGGCGAGCCCAAGGCGGTGTGGGCGGAGAGGATCAACCTGCTCAAGCCCTACCAGGTGAACACCGACCTCCTCGCGCTCACCGGGAACCCGCACGTCAAGTTCATGCACTGCCTCCCCGGCTTCCACGACCGGCACACCAAGGTCGGCGAGGACCTCTACCAGGCGACCGGGATGGCGGCGCTCGAGGTCACCGACGAGGTGTTCGAGTCCCCGCACTCGATCGTCTTCGACCAGGCCGAGAACCGGATGCACACGATCAAGGCCGTGCTCGTGGCCACGTTGGCAGGATGACGTGAGGATCGTCGTGGCACTCGGCGGCAACGCGCTGCTGCGTCGCGGCCAGAAGCCCGACGCCGACGTGCAGGAGCGCAACGTGGCCATCGCCGTGGCTGCTCTGGCACCACTGGCCGCGGAGCACGAGCTGGTGATCACCCACGGCAACGGTCCGCAGGTAGGAGTGCTGGCGCTGCAGAGCGCCTCCGACCCGCACCTGACCACGCCCTACCCCTTCGACGTGCTCGGCGCCCAGACACAGGGGATGATCGGCTACTGGCTGCTCCAGTCGATGCAGAACGCACTCCCCCGCCGCCAGGTCGCCGCGATCATCAACCAGACCCTGGTCGAGGCCGGCGACCCGGCATTCGCGGACCCGTCGAAGTTCGTCGGCGAGATCTATGACGAGGAGCAGGCCCACCGGATCGCTGCGGAGCGGGGCTGGACGGTCAAGCCCGACGGTGCCTCGTGGCGGCGGGTCGTGGGTTCGCCGACGCCCCAGCGGGTGATCGAGACCCGGTTGATCCGGCTCCTGCTGGAGAGCGGCGCGATCGTGGTCTGCGCCGGTGGCGGGGGCGTGCCGGTGATCCGCAACGAGCAGGGCCTGCTGGAGGGCGTGGAGGCCGTCGTCGACAAGGACCTCACCACCTCCGTCCTCGCCGAGGCCCTCGACGCCGACGTGCTCCTGGTGCTGACCGACGTGCCCCACGTGATGCACGACTTCGACACCGACCGCGCCGAGCCCATCCTGCGGGCATCGGCGGTGGCGCTACGCCGCGAGGAGTTCGCGCCCGGCTCGATGGGTCCGAAGGTCGAGGCCGTGTGCCGCTTCGTCGAGGTCACCGGCGGCATGGCCGCGATCGGCCGGCTCGAGGACGTCGGGGCGATCATGGCCGGGCAGGCCGGCACGATCGTCACACCGGACGGTCGCTACGACGGCGTGGCCGACCCGGGCATCCCGACGCGTACGTCCGGCGGGCGCGGCCACCGCGCGTGAGACGATGAACTCGTGGGTGGGCGCATGAACTCGTGGCTGCTGTGGTCGCGCGCGTTCATCCTCGGCGTGCTGGCCTCGGCGCTCGGCACCGTCGGTCACGTCGGTGCTGGTGGGATTCTTCCCGGCGCGGCGACGCTGACGACCCTGGTGGTCGTGATGGTCGCCCTGTCGGCGCTGCTGCTCCTGCGGCCGGCCTCGAGCCTGCGGCTCGTGCTGATGCTGGCCGTCGGCCAAGCCGGCGTGCACCTGGTCCTCACCTCCGCAGCCGGGCACACCGTCACGGGTCCCGGGCACGACGCCCACCTGCAGATGGCCGGCACCTCGCCGTGGTCGCTGCCGGTGGAGCAGACGATGTCGCACGTCGTCGGGCACGGACCGATGATGGTGGCGCATGTCGCGGTCGCTGCGCTGCTCGGCCTGTGGCTGGCCCGCGGTGAGTCCGCGCTGTGGACGATCATCGCGCTGGCTGCTCGTCGCATCGTGGCCGTGGTCCCGGCCCTGGCTGTGCTCGAGACCCGACCCCGCGGCCTCACCACGCCGGCCCCCTGCCCGGTGGGACCCCGGTCGCCGTGGCAGGCGCGCCCCCACACCCGTCGTGGTCCACCGCT
This sequence comes from uncultured Actinomycetota bacterium, assembly GCA_963726515.1. Lineage (GTDB taxonomy): Bacteria > Actinomycetota > Actinomycetes > Propionibacteriales > Nocardioidaceae > Nocardioides. Next base: position 58,432 of record CAVSCW010000030.1, on the reverse strand, counting down.
CGCAGCACTGAGCTGACCGCCCCCTCCGCGACCCCTTGCGGGTCTCGCGCCTTGGCCTGCGGTCAGTCGCGCCGTTCCGCAGCGCGCGGGGACGGCACCCTCACCACCGTTGCCCCGGCACGTCCTGTCGTCCTCGTACGACACGCGCGCTGCGGCCCCACGACATCCAAGGAAGACACATGCGCACCCACCGCACCACCCTGCTTCTCGGCGCCCTGGCGCTCGCCACCGCCCTCGGCGCCTGCGGCTCCGAGGCGTCGGAGGTCACCTCCGGGTCCGACCCCTCGAGCGCGTCCAGCACGTCCGACGTCGCTTCCACCGCGACCGAGGCGGAGTCCCTGACCATGACGGACCCCTGGGTCAAGTCGGCCGAGGACGGGATGACCGCTGCCTTCGGCACCCTCGTCAACTCCGGCGACATCGACGTCACGATCGTCTCCGCCGCAGCCGACGTCACCGACGTGATGGAGCTGCACGAGACCGTGCAGAACAACGACGGCGGCATGGCCATGCAGGCGAAGGACGGCGGCTTCGTCGTCCCCGCCGGTGGCGAGCACGAGCTGGCCCCGGGGGGCGACCACCTGATGATCATGGACCTGCTGCGACCCGTGCAGCCCGGTGAGGTCGTCACCATCACCCTCACCTTCGACGACGGCAGCACGACCGACGTCGAGGCGACGGTGAAGGACTTCACCGGAGCGGACGAGGAGTACCAGGACGACGACATGTCCGACATGGGCTCCGACGACGAGTCGACCGAGGGCAACTGATGCCCGCGACCCCGCGCAGGTGGGGTCGCCGACAGGTGCTCCACTCCGGCGCCGCCGCCTTCGGGGGCATCGGCGCCGGGTGGACCGCCGCGGCGGCGGCGCTCCCAGCCACGACGCCTGCTGCGGGCGGCACCGCGAGTGCCGCCTCCGGCACGGCCGCGCCGCCCCTGGGCGGGCGCACCGTCGGCTTCCACGGCCCGCACCAGGCAGGTGTGGCGACCCCACCCCAGGCCCACCTGTCCCTGCTCGGCCTCGACCTGCGACCGGACGTCGACCGGGCCTCTCTGGCACGGATGATGCGCCTCCTCAGTGACGACGCTGCCCGGCTGAGCCGGGGCCTGTCCGCCCTCGCCGACACCGAGCCCGAGCTCGCGTCCCATCCCGCCAGCCTCACGGTGACCTTCGGCTTCGGTCCGCGGGTGATGAACGAGCTGGTGGGCGCGGCAGGCCCCGCCATGGAGGAGCTGCCGGCCTTCCGCACCGACCGCCTCGACCCGGCCTGGGGGCAGACCGACGTCGCCGTGCAGATCTGCGCGGACGATCCCCTGACCGTTGCCCACGCGCGGCGGATGATCCTCAAGGACGCTCACGCCTTCGCCCGGCTCCGCTGGGTGCAGGACGGTTACCGCTACGCCGCAGGGACAGTCTCCGAGGGCACGACCATGCGCAACGTCATGGGGCAGGTCGACGGGACCGTCAACCCCGCTGAGGCGGATCCCGACTTCGCCGGTCTGCTGTGGTCGCCCGAGCCGGGGATGACCGGCGGGACCTTCATGGTCGTGCGGCGCATCCGCGCCGAGATGGAGACCTGGGACAAGGTCGATCGGTCCGGACGCGAAGCAGCGGTCGGCCGACGCCTCGACAACGGGGCTCCGCTGACAGGAACGACCGAGAACGACGTGCCGGACCTGCTCGCCACCGACACCGTGGGCCTCCCGGTCATCGATCCCGCCAGCCACGTCGCCCGCGCCCGCAGCGAGGACCCCCGCGAGCAGATCCTCCGCAGGGCGTACAACTACACGGTCGCCGACACGAGCCGGCGTACGGGCGAGGACAGCGGCCTGGTGTTCGTCGCCTTCGCGGCGGACGTCGACGCGCAGTTCGTGCCGATCCAGCGTCGACTGGCCGAGGCAGACCGGCTCAACGAGTGGGTCACGACCATCGGATCAGCGGTCTACGCGGTTCCCCCCGGAGCACCCGAGGGTGCGTTCGTCGCCGAGAGCCTCCTGACGTGAACGGATGCCGACGTCGCCGTGGCGGCACCGCTGCACGCGTTCTCACCACGGCGGTGCTCGCACTGCTCGGACTGCCTCTGGTCAGCTCCGCGCCGGCATACGCCCATGCGTCCATGGTGGGCTCGAGCCCCGAGCAGGGAGCTGTCCTCGACGCCCTGCCCGACCAGGTCGACTTCGAGTTCAGCGAGCCGATGGACCCGACTGCCTACGTGGTGGTGACAGCCCCGGACGGCAGCGCCCTGGCGGTCGGCGAGCCGAGGGTCGACGGATCGACCGTGACGCAGGAGATCGGATCGGGTGCGGACGGCACCTACCTCATGGCGGTCAAAGCTGTGTCGCGCGACGGACACCCCGTCACGGGTCGGGTGGAGTTCGTGGTCGGCGAGCCGTCGGCGACAGGGACCGTCGAGGCACCGTCCGGGCAGACCTCGGTCGCCACCGACTCCCCCACCACGAGCGCGAGCGACGGCCACAGCTCCGACCGGGGCGCAGGCGCATGGAGAGATCGCGACCCCTGGGTGTGGTGGGTCGGGCCCGGGTTCCTGGGCATCGCGGTGGCGCTGTGGCTCGCCGGTCGCCGGAGGACGCTGAGCTGAGGGCGCGGCCCACCGGCCAGGCGCTGGTCCGGCCCGACCGGGGTCCGTTGGTCCCACCATCTGGCGGCCCTTCGGCCCTGCCCTGCAGCGGACGACAGCGAGACGCTGGACGCGAACGAGGGATCGCTCATGCGGACCTCCACGACCCCTGCCGTCCACCCAGTCGGCACCACACCCCTCACCAGGAGCAATCATGAAGGCTGCCGTCGTCCCCACGCTCGGGGCACCGCTGGAGATCCGGGACCTGCCCGTCCCCAGCCCCGGACCGGGCCAGGTGCTGGTCCGCATCGAGACCTGCGGGCTGTGCCACACCGACATCCATGCCGCGCGAGGTGAGTGGCCCGTCAAGCCGAAGGACCTGCTCGTCCCCGGTCATGAAGGCGTGGGCATCATCGAGTCCCTCGGCGACGGCGACCTCCCCGTCGCGCTGGGTCAGCGGGTGGCCCTGCCGTGGCTCGGGCACGCCTGCGGGCACTGCCGCTACTGCGTCGACGGCTGGGAGACCTACTGCACCAGCCCGTCCTACATGGGCTACACCATGGACGGCAGCTACGCCGAGTACGCCGTGGCCTGGGCCTCCCACGTCGTGCCCGTCCCGGACGAGGTCTCCGCCATCGATGCCGCGCCCCTGACCTGTGCAGGCGTGACGACGTACAAGGCGCTCAAGGTGGCCAGGCCCCAGCCCGGCGACACCGTGATGATCGTCGGCATCGGGGGGCTCGGCCACCTGGCCCTGCAGTACGCCCGCATCTTCGGCGCCCGCACGATCGCCGTGGACGTCCACGACGAGAAGCTCCAGCTGGCCAAGGACCTCGGGGCCGACCACGTGATCGACGCCCGCGGGGACCAGCAGGCCGAGATCGAGGCCCTGGGCGGCGCCGACATCGCGGTGGTGACGGTGCCGTCGCCTGCCGCGATGCGCGCAGCGCACGCCGCACTGAACCCCAACGGCCGCCTCGTCCTGGTCGGCCTGCCCGCGGACAACCGGCTCGAGCTGCCCGTCTTCGAGACCGTCCTCAAGGGCATCTCGGTCATCGGGTCGCTGGTCGGCACCCGCAACGATCTCGCTGTCTGCTTCGACCTCCACGCCCGCGGGCTGACCAGGGTCGTCACGGAGACCCGGCGCCTCGATGACGTCAACGCGTGCTTCGAGGAGGTCCTGAGCGGCCAGGTGCCGGCACGCCTGGTCTTCGAGATGGGCTCCGCGGAGGCGTGAGCAGCAGCCGGCCATCAGCTGGCCGCGGGCGTTGCGGGGTGGGCTCGGGCCCCCTCAACGTCCGGTGCGCCGCGAGTGCACCGCTGCGCCGAGCTTCGCCATGCGCCCATGGTCGGGATCCCGCTCGCGAACGACGACCACCGTGCAGGGGGCGTGCTTGAGGACTCCGCGGCTGACCGAGCCGAGCAGCAGGCCGCGGACGCTGCCCCGCCCGCGGCTGCCCACGACGAGCAGCTCGGCCTCGTGGGCAGCCTCGGTGATCGCCAGCACGGCCGGACCGATCGGCATGCTCACGCGGACCTCGACATCGGGATAGGTCTCGGCCCACCCGACCATGGCCTCGGAGAGCGTGAGCCTCTCCTGGGCGACCTGGTCGGCCCGGGTGGCGGGTGTCCGGCCGGCGGTCGCCCTGGTCCACCACGCATGGATCACGTGGAGGCCCACGCCCCGCGCCGATGCCTGGTCGAAGGCATGGGCCAGGGCGAGCTCGGAGTGCGCCGATCCGTCGACGCCGACCGCCACCCCGCCCTCCCCCGTGCCCGCGAGGCCCGGCTCCTGCACGACCACCACGGGACACAGCGCATGGGTCACGACCCGCGACGCCACGGAGCCGAGCACGGCCCCCACCACGGGGCCGTGTCCGCTGCGCCCCACGACGATGGCGTGGGCTCGCGCTGACAGCGCCACGAGGATGTCGGCGGCTCGGTCGAGGCTGCTCTCGCTGGTGACGAGGAGGCCGGGCGCCGCGACCAGGGCCCTCGCCGTCGCAGCTGCCACCCGGGCGTCGGCCGCGGCGAGGGCCTCACGCGCGACCTGCGCCTCGACAGCGGCGTCGCTGTGGACGGCCTTCGGGCCCTCGCCGTGGTAGACCCCCGCGCTGACCACGTGCAAGGAGAGGCCCCTCGCCGAGGCGTCCGCGACCGCCCACTCGAGGGCCGCGTCGCTGGTCGTGGAGCCGTCGACACCGACGACGACGGTCTGGCTGCCGATGCTGTCCATGGGGCCATGCTCCACGGGCGCTCGACCCGCCGGCAGAGGCGAAGGTCTCGAGTCGACGGGGACCCCGAGGCCACAGGGCACCTCGTCCTGCTGTTGGTGGCTAGGCACCACCCGGAAGGTCGAACGCGTCGACGTCGAGGTTGTTCGCACCTCCCAGTCCGTGCCGCGAGCCGTCGAAGTAGGCCGACCACCCACGCCCGGTGCGGAACAGCACGATGTCTTCGTCCCGCACGGTCCCCATTCGGGGAAGACGGGTGCGTTCACTGGCGAATGACAGATAGGAGCGATCGGGTCCACGCCTGGTCAACCCGTCGACGTCCGCCTTCTCGGCCAATCCCGCCGCACTCGCGTCGAACACGCGGGAGAACCCTCCACGTCGCCAGCGGTAGATGTCCGCATCGTCGGGTCGGCCACGGACTCCTGAGATCCGCACCGATCCGTGGGTCGAGAAGAACAACGTCCTACCTGCGACGCTGATCGCATCGAGGTCTGCACCCGGACGCTTGAGCCCATGCCGACTCCCGTCGAACCACAGCCTCCATCGTTGGCCGTCGAAGCGGACGACATCTTCGTCACCTACCCGTCCCACACCTGGCACGCGAGTCAGCCGATCGGCGAACGAGAGATAGATGTGCCGGTCGCCGACCCAGTCGAGGCCGTCGATGGATGCCGAGGCGGGCAGCCCCCATGCGCGCAGGTCGGCGACGCGGGAGTAGGTCGATCCAGTCCACGAGTAGACCTCGTCGCGACCGCTGGTGCCCGGCACCCGGCCACTCCGGGTGGACAACAGCAGCCGGTGTCCCGGCGAGGGCGACGCGGACTGCGTCGGCGAGGGTGCGGGTGACGAGGGGGCGGGAGCCGGAGTCGGGGCCGGAGTCGGGGCCGGGGCCGGGGTCGGGGTCGGCGTCGCGGTGGGCGTCGGCGTCGGGGTCGGGGTCGGCGTCGGTGTCGGGGTCGTCGCACTCACCGCCAGCCCCACCGCGAAGTGCTGGGTCGTCGAGCCGCTGGTGGCCACGATGGTGAAGGGGTGGCTTCCCTGGGCAGCGGCATCGGCGGTCACAGTGAGCAGGCTCGTTCCTGCACCGCCCGTGACGACACTCGGAGCGAAGGATGACGTCGCCACGGTGGACGACAGGTCGGCTGTCGAGAGTCCGACGTCAGCGACGAAGCCGTCGTAGGCCATGACCCTCACGCTGAAGGTGGCGGCCTCACCGGCGCGGACCGTCGCGGTGGCCGGAGTGACCGAGACTGCAAAGCTCGGTGCCGGGGTCACCCACGCGTAGGCCGCCGCAGCGTCCACCAGCCTGCGCCGTAGATGTCGTCGACGCCTGCCGGACCGAGGTCGTGGGCGGTGCCGACGATGGCCTGCTCGAGCTGCTGCGACGGTGAGCGAGCGTTGCCCCGATCGCAGCAGCGCCGCCAGTCCGGTCACGTGCGGAGTCGCCACGGACGTCCCGGATGCGGTCTGGAACAAACCGAACCGGTCGGTCGTGGCGATGTCGACGCCCGGCGCGACGACGTCCGGAAAGGGTCGGGTCCGGCCGCCGCAGGACGTGGGGCCCCGCCCGCTCGACGGAGCGATCACCGAGGCTGTGTCGACCGCTCCCACCGACAGCGACTCCGGGTAGTTGCCGGGGCTCACGGAGCTTGACGTGCCCGGCCCGAAGTTGCCCGCCGCGGTGACCGTGAGGATCCCGGCCGCGCGCAGGGCCTGGATGTCGGGCTGGAAGGCCAGGTCACACCCTGGAGCGGCACCGATCGACCACGACGCGTTGACGACGTCGGGAGCATCGGCAGTCCCGGGGTCGCCGTCGGGGTCGAGAGCCCACTGGAAGGCCTGGTGGACGGCGCTGATGGTGGAGCCGCCGGCGTCGTCGAAGACCCGGGCAGCGATCCATTGCGCACCGGGGGCGGTACCCAGGGTCTGTCCGCCGCCGTCTCCGCCCACGATCACGCCGGCCACGGCAGTGCCGTGCCCGCCGAGGTCCATCGGCGACGTGCGCTGTCCGTAGGGGTCGAACCAGCCGTTGGCGCCACCACGGAACGCCGATCCAGGTCGGGGTGGGACACGTCGACGCCACTGTCCAGGACAGCCACCACCGCCCCCTGCCCGGTGTGGCCGTCGGCCCACACCGAGGGCGCGTTGATCTTGGCCTGGTTCGCGGAGGCGGGCGCCAGGTCCGGGACCAGGTCGATCTGGTCGGACCGGACCGAGACCACGTCGGCCCGGGCGGCGATCTCCGCGATCACTCGCGGGGTGGCCGTGAGCCGGATGCCGTTGGAGATCCACAGCTGTGTCGCGGACCGGACCTCGTCGGCGCGGCGCCACCTCTCGATCTCCGACAACAGCCCCTGCTGGGACGAGCTCGCGTTCGCCTTCAGCTCGCTGCGAACGGCCGCCAACCGGGCGCGCCTGCCCTGGTCCCGGCCGACGGAGAGGTCGGGGGTGCCACGAGCGGTGACCATCACCGTCCGCATCACCGGCAAGCGTTGCGCCGGCTGGCTCAGCGAATCGACAGGGGGTGCCGGGGGGGCCGCGGCCCATGGGGGGTAGGCCGTGGCCCACCCCGGCACCGGTGAGCAGCACACCGTGAGCACGGCGAGAACGATCGCCATGCTCCACGACGGGCTTCTGGTCACAGAAGGCTCCGCTCGTGTCTGGTGTGCTCCATGTCGACGTCGACGTAGGGCAACCGTCGACGCCGAAGGATCAGGACGAGACCGATCAGCAGGGCCAGCAGAAGCCCGGCGACCAGCATGGTGAGCGTGCGCATCGGGGTCGAGAACTCGACCGCCGCGGAGCGGACCGTCCACCTCGTCGCCATCACCGAGTCGACGATGCCCATCCGATGGACCGCGACGAAGCCTTCCCAGTCGCCGACGGCTCGACGTCAGTGGCGCCTTCATAGCGTCCCTGCTCGACCTCGGTGAGCCGGACCAGCTCCGTGCGTCCTCCCGGACCGGTGACCCGAACGTCGACTCCGGTGACCGGCGCCGGCTCGGGCTGGATGGTCGACCGCAGCCGGAGGATCAGCCGCCGATGACCGTCACTTCCCTCGGCGACCGACTCGAAGGTCAAGAAGAGCCCGTCGATGTTCGAGGACTGAGGAGCGACCCGCTGGGTGGCGACCGACACCTCGCGGGCTGTCGGGACCGAGGTGAGCACGGCCGCCGCGACGACTGCGATCGTCAGCACCACTCCTTCGGCCACGAGCGTGCCGGCGAACACCCTGCTCCGATCCGCCGGCGCCGCGCTCGCCAGCAGGACCCGAGGACGCGCGGGGAGCAGCCGGTCCAGGAGAGCGGAGTCCACCAGGACGGTGTTGACCGCAGCGAGGAGCAGAGCCAACCCGAGCAACGCCACCTTGGCCGCCACCGCCGCGCCATAGATCGTCGAGCTCAACGAGCTGAGGTCGGGGACGTGCTGGCCGGCCTGGTAGACGCCGGTCGCGATCAGCACCAGGGTCGAGACGGCGGCCAGGGGGCTGAAGGCGCGCCCCAGAGCCAGCCGGTTGCGGGCCACGACCACGTCTCGTCGAGCGAGGGGCGCGACGATCAGGACGAGCACGATCAGCCCACCCACCCAGACACCGGCGGCGAGCACGTGCGCCGCACCGACCAGGGCTGCGACCCTCGACCCCACCGGGAGCGACGCGGCGTGACCGCCCAACGACTCCACGACAACGGCTCCCGCCAGGGCAGCGAAGGCAAGTCGCGCCGCTTGCGGAAGTCCGTCACGGCGCCAGCGCAGCATCGCCACCAGAGCCACCAGCAGCGCAAGCTCCCGCGCGAGCCAGAGCCAGCCCCAGCTCGTCCCCGTCAGCGTCAGCCAGGTCTGGTTGAGCCACGCGGTGCCGTCGGCGCCGCTCGTCCTGGTGCGCAGGAACGGTGTGACCACGCCGGCGTATGCCGCACAGGCCACCGCGACCACACCCGCACGTCGGATCCGATCGCCCGCTGCGCCGAGGCCGGCGCCGGCCGTCGCCATCACTCGCCCGGCGATCGTCAAGGCACCGATGGCAACCAGCACGGCGGTCAGGTCGGCCCAGCGGAGGGCGAGCAGGATCGCCGACGGCGGCCCCGCGCCCTCGGCGGCGACGACGTCCGGCCGCAGACCGGCACCGAACACGATCGTGCCGGACGAGGCGTGTCCATCGACCAGCGAGAGCGCATGCCAGTCAAGCACGTAGGAACCGTGCGCCAGTGGCGCTGTCTCGACGACGGCGCTGAGATCACCGTTGCTGATGTCGATGGAGGACTCGACCGGGAGACCGTCGAGGGTGCGCAGCTCGATGGTGCTGGCGGCGGCACCGATCGGTTCGTCGAACCACAGCGTGAGGCTCGTGCGCCCCACCTCGACCATGCCCCCGTTGGGCGGGTCGGAGCGGACCGTTTCCGAGTGCGCCTGCGCCGGTGCCGACGTCAGCAGGACCACCACCACCGCCAGCGCGGCCAGCACCCGCGGCCAGTGCGGCGTCCGGGACACGGCCTACCCCCGAACCGTCAGGTGCTCCACCCGGACGTCGCCCATCACCAACGTGACCTGCGTCCCCCGGTGGAGTGCGTTGCCTGAGTTGGCGAGCAGGAAGAAGTAGGTGCCGCCCAGTCGCAGCTCGGCGCCATGCTTGTGCGGGGGCGAGGACATGATCAGCGTCTGGCCCGAATCCTCCGCCACCAGGATCGGCGACAGCTCGGTCTCGTGCAGGATGCGAGTCGCCTTGTCGGGGTCGACCACCTGGTAGCGGAACTCCACCAGCCCTCCGGCAGCAGTGACGGCGATCAGGTCGACGTCGATGCCGTACTCGGCCGCCAGCCCGTCCGTGGTGACGAGTGCCGTCCCCGCTCGAACGTCCTCGGTGCTCGAGCTCCACCAGCTGAGGCCGACCGCCACCGCGACGACGAGTGCGACGAGCGCCACCCACCGCCGCCTCCGCAGAGGGCGGACGGCTGGTGGTGCCGCCGGCGCGGGCGGCTCCATGACCGCGGTCATCGGGGGCTCACCGCCCTTCCCGCTCGAGTGACCAGGACGTGCCGACCACTCGCAAGGTCGCGTCACGGGAGACCTTGCCGAGCCCGGGAACCCGGGTGGACCTGGTGAACGAGACGTACATCTCGCCACCCGCACCCTGGGCGATCGCGTCGACGTCAGCCGACTTCCCGAGTCCGTGCCGACTCGCGTCCCAGACCCGCGTGATGCCGCGGCCCTTCCAGAGGTAGATGTCGGCGTCATCGCCGCGACCCTTGACTCCTCGGATGGACACGGACCCCTTGGTCGAGAAGTACAGCTTCTTTCCGACCACCTGGATCGCGTCGAGGTCGTGCCCGCCCTTGGTCAGACCGTAGCGGGAGCCGTCGAACCAGGTCCGCCAGCGACCCTTGGCGAACTTCACGACGTCCTCGTCCTGCACCGTGCCGGCCTTCTTGAGCTTGGCGCTGCCGCCGAACGAGACGTAGGAGGTCGAGCCGCGCAGCCAGAAGGCGTCCACCGTGGCCCCCTGGGGCAGCGACGCCCCCAGACCCACCAGGTCCGGTGGAGCCGCGTCGCCGAGGGTGGCGATCAGGAGGGCTCCGGTGATCCGGAAGTTCGCCTGACGCACCGCGCTCCAGTTGCCCGCGGCGTCGCGGACCCGGAACCGACCCTGCTTGAGGCCGTTGGTCAGCTGGGAGACGTCCATCTGTCCGGTCACCGTGTAGGGGCCGGTGCCGGTCACGCTGAGACCGGTCACCCGCTGGCCCTGGCCGGGGCCCGGGTCGTTGTTCCCGATGAACCACTCGACTCGCCGTCGGGGCGCTCTGGGTGTCGGTCACCGTGCCCGTCAGCGTGAGGGCCACCGCACCACCGCTGGGGGTGGGCGAGACCGAGACGCTGGTCAGGCTCGGCGGCGTCTTGTCGACCACCAGGGTCCCGGTGCCGGTGGGGCCCCAGTTGCCGGCGGAGTCCTTGGCGTGCACATAGATGGTGTGCGACCCGTTGGTCATCTGCTTGACCGTGGACAACGGGATGTCGGCGTAGCCGCCCTCGCTCGCTCCGTTGAACAGGCCGTCGCTGGCGATCATCGGGATGCCGGAGCCGTCGGCGCCGACCGAGTCGATGAACATCTCCGCCCGCTTGATGGTGCTGTTCACCGATCCCGAGATCGGGTCGCTCAGCGTCTGGGCTCCCACCCGCACACCGTTGATGGTGGAGTTGAACTTCACGGTGCCGTTGTTCGGCGAGGGGTTCACCGTGATGCCCGATGCTGTCCGGGCCGGTGATGTCCACCGTCAGGTTGACCGTCACCGGTGCGCCCCAGTTGCCCTGGGAGTCCTGGCTGTGGATCCAGATCGGGTGGTCGCCCTCGGAGAGCCCGTTGACCGTCGCGCCGGGGATCACTCCGTCGAGGCTCGCGACCGGCGAGGCGGTGTTGACGGTCATCGCCACACCGGAGCCGTCGGCACCCTGCGTGTCGATGAAGTACTCCGCTGCGGCCACGGCCGAGTTGCCGGACGCCGAGTCGTCACCGGTCGCGGAGACGGCCACGTCGGGTGAGCTGTGGTTGGTGACGCGCGGCGCGAGTCCTGGAGAGAGCGTGCTGGGACCGCCCACGTCGGCACCGGTCAGCAGGACCGAGGTGAGACCGCCCCAGTTGCCGGCGGCGTCCTGCCCACGCACGTAGACGACGTGGTTGCCCGGACCGATCGCGAGCGGGCCGCTCACCGCCTCCGTGGGGCTGCCGAACGCACCGCTCAGTGCCGTCCCGGAGCCCGGGGCGCCGATCGCGTCGACGAAGTACTCCGCCGCGGCAACGAAGCTGTTGCCGCGTGCGCTGTCGTCGACGCTGGCGGACAGGGTGGTTCCGTCGTGCGCGGCCCCACTCGTCACCGGACCGGTGGCGTCGGCCCCGGGGCCGGTGCCGACCGTCTTGATCGAGGTGTACATACCACCCAGGCCAGCCGTGTTGCTGTTGTGCAACGACATGCTCGCGTCGAAGACCGACAGCGCCTGGTCCCCAACCGTAGCGGCCGGGGCGATGACCAGCGCGTCGGCGGTCTGGCCGGGGCCGATGGTCTCCGCGGCGTAGCGCACCGGGTGGCCCAGGGCGCTGCCGTCCAGACCGATCACGGTCTGCGTGGTCCCGAGGACGCCCATCGAGTGATACTGGATCCCGGCGTTGACGTAGCGCAGGAGCACGGTGTCGCCCCCGGCGGCGGTGATCGCCGCGGTGTCGGGGTAGGCCAGTCCGTTGAGCATGGTGTAGCGCGGCGCGAACTTGCGCATGTCGAACGTCGTCGGGTTGCTCGCGTTGTTGAGCGCCGGGTCGATCTCGCTCATCACGAGGACGGCCTCGGTGTCGAACGCGGTCGCTGCGTCGGCATAGGCCCGCCCGGCAGTGGCCGGACGGACCACCAGGGCGCCGTGCAGACCCATGGCGGTCTGGTACTGCGTGTTGGGGACCAGGCCCGACTCATAGAGGAAGGTGCCCGCCTGGTCGGCCACGAAGCTGTAGGTCTTCGTGGCACCGGGGGCGATCCCGGTGAGGTCGGGAGGCATCTGCTGGCCTTGGAAGAGCAGCGCCGTCGCCGTCGACAGCTCGTTGTGCACCGTGACCTCGACCGTGTCGTCCTGTGTCGCGACGATCACCGGCCCACCCGGCCGGTCCACCGCCGCGTTGGTGGTGGAGTAGCCGAGCACAGGGACCACCTGACCGCCCGGGAGCGTGGTGCTTCCTGCGACGACATACAGGTCGACCGCGACGGTCGCGGCAGCGGCCGGGGAGGCCGGACCGGCCAGCGGCACCAGCAGCGCCAGTCCGAGTCCGGACACGGCGGCCAGGACCCGTCGCTTCGTCGCCCGAAGTGCAGCCCGCATCGAGACGTCCGGGCGAGTCCCATGGATGGTAGGCATCGTCGTCATCCCCTCATCCGCAGTTGTTGGGTTGGGGCGGATCGATCCGCATGTACGTGATGGGTCCGGTCATGTTCGTTCCCCATGAAGTGATCTGATGCAGTGCGTGGTTGTGCGAGATGATGTAGAACTCGCCGCACTGGTTGAGGGTCGGCGTCCCTGCAGGGAGCGTCTCCTGCTTGCCCAGGTAGGGGCTGCCGCTGTAGAAGGTGCCGATCACCGAGTTGGCCAGGCCGGGCACGGTCACGGGGACCGGGTTGCCGACCGGGTCGTAGTCCTCCGCGTCGTACCACTTGAACAGCACGTCCCAGGTCTGCCCGGGCCCGATGTTGATCGAGAACTTCTCGAACGACAGATCCTCACCGCCCGTGCCCTCGAGCGGGTTGCCGTCGCGACCGATCACTCGTCCGTTGTTGCCGTGCGGGTGGAACGGGTAGTCCTCGGTGCCCACGTTGAGGTAGCGGGCGAGGCCGGGCTGCGGATGGTCGGTGTTGTTGAACTCGTGGACCTGCGCCAGCGCCCCATAGGGCTGCGTGGGCAGCCAGTCAGCGCCGTTGTCGGCGATGCTGTCGGGGAAGCCGCGGCCGTTGATCAGCCAGTAGCGTGGGTGGTAGTTGTTCATGTTGAAGGTCTTGCCGGCTTCGACCGCCTGGTGCTGGTAGGGGTCGATCTCCGACAGCAGCACCATGAACTCCTCGGTCGGGGTGAACTGGCTGTCTGCCCGGTCGTACACGTGGTCAGCGCCCGCGGCGGGGCGCACGATCAGCGCGCCGAAGAGCCCCATCCGGATCTGCGTCTCGGGGTCGGTGCCCGACTGGTAGAGGAACGTGCCGGCGCGGTCGGCGACGAAGCTGTAGGTGACGGTGCCGCCGGCGGCTGCCGCGGACGTGGTCAGCGACGTGACCCGGCCGGAGCCGTTGGTCTCGGGCGCTGCGGGGACTCCGTCGGCCTGGACGGCGTCCTGTCCCGGGAAGGCGATGGACGTCCGCTCCGGGAGGGTGTTGTGCAGGATCACCGTGACGGTGTCCCCCTCGTTGACACACAGCACGGGTCCGGGGTGCTGGAACCCGTCGAAACCGCTGGAGTAGCCCCACATGAAGGCGGTGTTGCCGTCGGGGAGACTGATGTAGCCGGTGCGGGTCGTCAGGTTGAAGACCGGCTGCCCGGCGACCCCGCCGGAGCCGTCGGTGCACACGATGCCGACGTTGGGGGGTGGCGCGGAGTCCGCGCGCTGCACCTGCACATTCACGGCCAGGGCGAGGGCGAGCAACAAGCAGCAGGCCATGGCCAGCACCTTGTGGCGAGTGTCGAGAGTCAGCGCAAGAGCGCCGCCGGAGCGGTTCATCTCAGATCCCCCAGTCATTCGGGTACTGCTGGGCGGCGACCCCGGACGGATAGACACGGATCTCGGTGGCGGCGCCACCGAATCCGCCTCCCGCCAGGTTGTTCGCGCGTTGGTAGGCACGGTTGTAGATCAGGTAGGTGTCGTAGTCCCCGGTGCCGGAGTGGGCCGGCGCCGTGAAGATGACGTCGTAGCTCTCGCCCGGCCCGATGTTGAGGGTCTCGGTCTCGTAGGAGACGTCGGTGCCGTCGCGACCCCGCAGGTGGGTGGCGTCGCGACCATGCACCCGCATCCGGAGTCCGCCCAGCGTCATCGCCACCTCGCGGAAGCCCAGGTTGGCGAATCGCAGCGCCACTCGTTCGCCGGAGTTGCAGTTCACCAACGACGACAGCGGCTGGTACTGCAGCTCGGGACGGCCAGGTGGAGGGATCAGGTCTCCCGAGGCGTCGTAGATCGGGTTGAAGGGATCGATCGATCCGTTGGGCGCGATCGTGTCGGGGTAGACCCGACCGTTGAGCATGCTGAAGTCGGCGCGGTAGTCGCTCCACTCGGGCAGCTGGATGTGGGCGTCGGCCCAGTGCGCCTCCGCCCAGACCTCGGAGAGGAACATGGAGAACTCGCGGTCGAAGCCGGTCGAGCCGTCACCGTCGTTGTACATGAACTTGGAGTAGCCACCGAAGTTCTGCCCGTCCTGGATCGGTCGGACGAACACCAGGCCGGTCATGCCCATCTGCACGTGCTCCACGTCCTCGACGTGGCAGTGGTACATGTAGGTGCCTGGTTCACGGGGGCGGTAGACGTAGGTGAAGTTGCGCCCGCTCGGCACCGAGACCGACCCCGACGGCTCGCCGTCGAAGAACGGGATGACGTTGCGGAAGCCGTGCCAGTGCAGGGTGTGGGCGTCGAACAGGTCCGGCCGCAGCTCGAGGCCCAGGTTGGTGATCTGCACCCGGAAGTCACGCGGGCTGGCCGGGTTGTACTGGTCGACCCAGAACAGCGGTGCGCTGTGCTGGGCCTTGTTCTTCTGCCCCAGCTTCTGGACGTCCGTCATCCCGGTGACGTTGCGCCACCCGAAGATGTAGGTCGTCAACAGGCCCGGCGCCAGCACGTCGGGGTGGAAGGGCGCGATCGCCGGTGTCCTGGGCAGGTACATCCAGCCGTCCGTACCGCCCAGGTAGAGGTCCGGATCGGGGAACTCGACCAGGGAGTAGGCCTCCGGCTGGAGGTACTTGCCCGCCCAGGCGACGCCGCCGAGGGCAGCGACCCCTCCTGCGCTGCGGAAGAGCCCACGACGGCTCATCAACGGCCCACTCAGGCTGGGCCCGATCCGGTCCGGTTGTGCCGAGGCCCCGTGCGACGAAGCGTTCATTGCAGTCACCTGTTCCTTCGCAGAGTTCGTCGGCATTACTGCGAGCCGTCGTAATAGAGGGACCACGAGCCGGGAGCTCGGAAGACCACGTCCCCGGCCTCGACCTCGCCCACGCCGCTGAGGGACGTCTGGGAGTCGAAGGAGAGGAACCACCGGGTGTCGCTGCTGCGGTGGAGACCGTCGACGTTCGCCGACCGCGGAACACCGTTCTTGCTGGCGTCCCAGACCCGGCTGAACCGCTTGCCGTTCCAGCGATAGACATCGGCGTCGTCAGCCTTGCCCCGCACCCGCGGCACCTTCGTGTTGCCCTGGATGGAGAAGTAGATGTTCTTGCCCATCACGTGCAGTGCGTCGATGTCGGCGCCGTTCTTCCGGAGTCCGGCCGCGGTGGCGTTGAAGCGCATCGACCAGCGGCGACCGTTGAAGAACGCGACGTCCTCGTCCTGCACGGCGCCGACTCCCTTGACCCGCGTGTTCGTGGCGAACGACACGTAGAACGAACGTCCGTTCCTGAGCGAGAAGCCGTCGACGCGAGCCTTCCTGGACAACCCACGCCGTGCCCTCGCCAGCGCCTTGGTGAGCGTGGGGTTGATCGTCGAGCCGGACTGCGGGACGAGGTTCGCGCTGATCTGGCCGGTGAGGAACATCAGCCGCGCGGGTACGACCGGAGCCGCGCCGGGACCGCCGGGACCACCGCCGCCGGGACCACCGGGACCGCCTCCGCCGGGGGGACCCCCGACCGGGTTGTACTCGTCGGCGCCGGCGTCGTAGCCACCCATCAGCGGACGAGAGTCCCCGTCGATGTCGGTCGTGGGTGCCGCCACTCCGCTCACGTTGGCCGCACCACGGTTGCAGGCGGGGCCCTGCGGGCACTGGCTCAGGTGGTAGTTGCCGAGCAGGTTGCCGGGCGCCTCCAACGCCACCAGGGTGGCGTCGACGAAGGCGGGGTTCTGCCGCCAGGCCGCGAACGAGACCGACACGTCGTAGGTCGAGATGACCTGCGGGTTGGCCGCGCTGTTGGTGGTGGATGTGGTGTAGGGGTGCTCAGCCGGGTTCTGCTGGACGATCGAGTTGACCGGGGCCAGCACCTGGGCGTCTGCGAACATCCCGAGGTCCCAGTGCTCGACCGGGGTGGCGTCGCCGGCCAGCCCGATGCCCGTCACCGTGCCGCCGGCGCGGGTGCCGGCCCGGTTGTCCCAGAAGATGTTGTTGAACAGCACCGGTCGGCTGTAGGTGGGTGGGTTGGGGCCCGTGAGGGTCGCCTGCAGCTGGGCACTGTTGGCCGAGGTCGACAGGCCGGCCGGGGCCGGTTGACCGTTGGAGGTCACCGCGGTCGCCGTGGTGAGGTTCTTCATGATCGTGTTGTGACGGATCCGCACGTTGGTGGCGTCGTTGAGGCTGATGCCCCCGCCCTCGTGGGTCGACACGTTGTTGACGATGAAGTTGTTGTAGACGTTCATCTGGTCGGTTCCTGCCATCAGGAACCGGATGCCGCCGCCGTCGTCGTTGGCCAGGTTGGCCTGGATCTGGTTGGCGTAGATGTCCACGCGCCCGGTGCCCGGGGAGACGTCGTTCGGGTTGGCCGGGAGAGCGCCGGCGACCATGATGCCGGCCCCCTCGTCGTTGGAGTTGTTGTAGTAGATCCGGTTGTCGTGGATCCGCCCGTTGGGGCTGCGACCGTAGACACTGATCCCGGCGCCGTACTCGAGCGAGAAGTTGCCGCAGATGTCGTTGTCGGCGACCTCGTAGTTGTCCGACCCGCCGAACAGCCCGACCGCGCCCGCCAGGTTGCTGCCGGCGTTGGCGATGATCCGGTTGTTCGCGATGACGGAGTTCTCGTTGTTCTGGTCAGCCTGGTTGCCCGGGAGGTCCGGGGTGCCGATCCGGATCGTGCCGTAGGCGCCACCGTTGCTCTGGACGACGTTGTTGGTGATCCGGAGGTTGCGGACGTAGGAGTTGGCGAAGATCGCGCCACCCTGGGTCTGGATGTTGGGTGGCAACCCGGTGGGTCCGCCACCGAGGATCTCGCTGATGTTGCCCGGGAATCCCTGCTGGTTGCCGCCCCGCAGGTCGAAGCCGTCGATCGTCGCGGGGAACTGGCTGCCGAACTGACGGGCCCGGCCGGGCTGGTTGCCGCTGTTCTGCGAGGCCAACAGGTAGATGCCCTCGCCGTCGTTGACCTCCTGGTTGCCGTCCCAGGTCAGCGTTCCCAGCTTGGTGTACCAGTCAGCGGCGAGCTGCGTGTCGCCGCCGAACGCACCGGCGTCGAGGATGGTGCCCGGCACGAACTCCGAGCCGCGGAATCCTCCGGCGCCCACGCCCTGCAGCTTCACCGGCGACGCCATGATCACGTTCTCGTAGTAGGCGCCGCGTGGGTTCTGCTGCGTGGCGGTGTTGGGGTAGACCACGACGAGGTCGTCGGGGTTGCTGGCCAGCGACGCGTCCAGCGCAGCCTGGATGGTCGCGTAGGTCCGGCCCGGACCGACCTCGCGCACCACCGGGTTGTAGGACCCACCGAGCACGTGGATCGTGAGCCCGTTGACGGTGGTCAGCCCGTTGCTGCCGCGGATGCTCAGCTGCCGCGGACCGACCGGCGTGTTGTTGGGAACCGTCACGGTGATCTGGGTGTTGTTCCACGAGCCGACCGGCAGGTTGGTGCCGTTCAACGTCACCGCGCCGGCGCCCTGGGAGGCACCGAAGCCCGTTCCCTGGATGGTGATCGAGCGCTGACCCGTCCTGACGAAGGGGCGATCCACGGCGAGCAGCTGGGGTGCCACCGGGTCGATCGGGCAGGTCACCGGGATCGGCTGGCCGCTGCCGGGTCGCTCGATGCTGACGCCGACCTGGGTCGGGGCGAGGTCGGTCGGGATGACGACGCCCGGAAGGGCCTCGAACTCGGTCCCGATCGTGCGGTAGTGCGGGTTGAAGTTGGGGTTCAGACGGCCCGGGATGCCCGGGTCGTTGCCCACGAAGCGATACATCCCGGCACACACGCCGGCCGGCGTCGGGCAGCTGATGTGGTCGGTCGAGGGCAACAACACGTCGTAGAAGCCGTTGAAGTCGGACTCGACCGTGGTGACCAACCGGTTGCTGAAGTCGTAGATCCCGATCGGCAGGAACGCGGCCGGGAGCTTCTCACCGTAGGCGGTGTGCTGGGGGTTGGCGGAGAAGTTGATGTCGTCGATGATCAGGCCGCGCAACCGGCTGGGCACCGGGACGTCGGTGAAGATCTGGAACATCGGGACGATCGACTTGCCGTTGTTGAGCCGGACCAGCTTGGTCCCGCAGGTGGGCTCCGGGCTGCCTTCGAACGGCGTGCCGCCCATGTCGACCAGTGGTGCGTTGGTGACCGGGGTCGAGGCCGGGACGGTCACGCCGAGCGGAACGCTCTCACCGTCACCGGACACGGGGCCGTAGCCGTCGGTGCCGTCATCAGCCACGTCGACCGTGTGCAGAGCGCCCGCGCACGGCGGTGGCGGCACCTGGGGCACGATCTGGTTGCCGTTGGCGACGTTGATGTCCTCCTCGCCGGTGACCTTGTAGTTCGGCGTTCCGAAGCCGTCCTCGGGGATCTCCAGCGCGACGAGGTAGTCCGCGGAGCCGAGTGCGGTGAAGTCGCCACCGACGCACACCGGGTTCGCCGGGTCGCTGTCGTCGAGCGTGCCGTTGAAGCAACCGTCACCGAAGCCGTAGTTGCCGTTGACAGCGGCCCCGAAGTTGGCGTCCGGGCTGCCGACATCGGTGGAGTAGGTGCCGAACTGGATGCTCTGGGAGAAGGCCGGGATGCAGGTGCCGTCGCCTTCCTGGTGGAGGGCGAGGTGGTCCTCGTCGACGCCGTGCACGAGCGGGACGCCGTCGAGGTCGCGGGCCGTGCACCCAGTGGGCTTCTCCCAGTTCTCCGACAGGTAGCTGTTCAGCAGGGCGCCCTTCGCGTAGGCGCCGTCCGCCGTCAGCTCATAGTCACCGGCAAGGTCGCAGGGGGTGCCGGGGTTGGTGCCGCAGTTGACCGTTGCGTAGAGCTTCACCGGGACGTCCGGGACGCCGGGCTGCCAGTCCTCCGCTGCGGCGTACTGCGGGTCGAACTCGTTGCGCGTCGTGTCATAGCTGATCGAGCCGACGATGCCGCCGTTCTGCGGGTCGACGCCGTTGGTGCCGCTGGCGTCGTAGGAGTGGACACCCCAGTCGAAGGTGCCGCCGAGGCCGATGATGTTGAGGGTGCTGACGTCGACGCCGGCGCCCTTGACCGTGGTGGGCTCGTTCTGGTTGTCGGCCTGGTAGGTGACGCCGGTCGTGAAGAAGGAGTCGCTGTAGGCCTCCATGACCGTGAAGCCGAACTCACCCAGCGGGTAGGCGGCCTCGAAGCTGTAGAACCCGTTGGCGTCGGTGACGGCGGTCGTCTGGCCGCGGTCCATGAGGGAGTTGTCCCGCTTGCGCATGGTCAGCGTGAAGCCGGAGATGCCGTTCTCGCCCGCGTTGCGCACGCCGTTGCGGTTCTTGTCGTTGAAGACGTAGCCGGAGTACTCGGTCCACCACCCGCTCAGCGGCACCATCCCGAGCTGGACGCTCTCGTTGGCCCCGACCGTCACGTTCTGGAGGGCGATCAGGTGGTTCTGCGCCTCGTCCCACCAGGTCAGCATGTAGTCACCCGCGGGAACGCCGCTGATGTCGAAGCGACCGTCGGTGTCCGCCTGGCCGACCCACACGGCCTGGTCGCCGTTCTGCAGGTCGTTGAGCGAGAGCCAGGCGTCCTTGATCGGCCGGTCCACCTTGGAGCCGGTGTAGCCGTTGTAGAGGTCGTAGATGCCGCCCTTGGGAGGAACGTAGTGCAGTACCCGCATCACGCGTCCGCCGATCGCACCCCCGGCGGAGGCGTCGAGCGGCTGGCCGTTCTTGGTGGGCTTGGCAAAACCGAAGAGCGGGGTGGGAACCGCCTCGCCCGCGAGGGCGAACTCGGTGTCGTAGCCGGTGGACCCCTCCATCACCCAGGTGTCCCAGTCGTGGTTGCCCTCGAGGGTGGTGGTCTGGATCCACTGCTCGCCGTCGGGCGGAGTGACGAACTGGGTGTAGCGGTTGGTGCCCATGTGGGGGAACGTCACCACGCCGTCGGCGTCGCTGCGGCACTCGCCACCCTTGACGTCGACCACGGGCAGCATCTCGCCGTCGAGGGCGCTGGCCGGGATCTCGTAGGTCACCGGGTCCTCACCGACGTAGGTCGTGCACAGCGGGTTGCCGTAGACGTCGGTGGTGACCTCGCCCAGGAGGTCGTTGAGGTGGCCCATCCAGCCCTCGATCGGCTGGTCGCCGTTGTCGTAGGCCCCGTTGGTGGGTGCCATGTCTTCGAAGACCTGCCCCCGGACGGTCGAGTCCGGGAGCGGCTGGGGCTGGAGCTCGACCTGGACGGCACCGTCGAACGGCATGGTGAAGTGCGCGCCGCCGAGCTTGTAGCCGTCGGCCCGCATCGAGATCAGGTAGCGGCCATCGGGGAGGTTCAGCCCACCGGCGAGGGTCGCCTGGTTGCCCTGGGCGACGATCGGCGAGGCGTCAGCAGCCGAGTTGACCGAGGTCCAGGGGCACGACTCCGGGTAGCCGGGCTCGCCCGGGGGCGGCACGTACGACGGGGAGCAGACACCCGTCGCCTGGTGCGGGGACGTGTCGCCGGTGTTGTCGGCGTTGACCAGGAACTCGAAGTCGGTGATCG
The DNA here is from genome assembly GCA_963726515.1 of uncultured Actinomycetota bacterium. GTDB lineage: Bacteria > Actinomycetota > Actinomycetes > Propionibacteriales > Nocardioidaceae > Nocardioides. The sequence goes on along the minus strand of CAVSCW010000030.1, from coordinate 37,322 downwards.
GATCACCGACCGTCACGCCGGCGCCACCGAAGGCCCGGGGCTCGGTGCGGGCGCTGACCGCCTGCACGGTCAGCGTGTTGCTGGGCGCGGCATCGGCCGCCTCCAGCTGCAGGATCGACAGGAACGATCCCGCCAGGACCAACGCGATCCACGTGAGCCCCACGTTGCGCCACGACTTCTGCATGCCACACACCTCCGCCAGAATCGCCGACCGATCCGGACCCCAATGTGCGTCCGATCCGCGAGGCGACGGCCTAAGTGACCCACTTGTCATCTGGCTGTCACCGAACACTCATCTGGGGTGGTCGCGTGGTGGGCGCCGCCACGACCCGGCGGGTCATCGGCCCGACAGGGCCACCCGCCGGCTCGTGCGGCGGCCGGGTCCCGCCGACGAAGTGAGTCTCCGGCGCATCCACGGGTAGATTCGATCGGTGCCCGACACCCGCCCCCGCCGTACGTTCGCCGTCATCAGCCACCCCGACGCCGGCAAGTCGACCCTCACGGAGGCTCTTGCGCTGCACGCACGCGTGATCACCGAGGCCGGCGCCGTCCACGGCAAGGGCGACCGACGTGCCACGGTCTCGGACTGGATGGCGATGGAGAAGGCTCGCGGCATCTCGATCACCTCCGCCGCGCTGCAGTTCGTCTACCGCGACCACGTGATCAACCTCGTCGACACCCCCGGCCACAGCGACTTCTCCGAGGACACCTACCGCGTGCTGTCGGCCGTCGACTCCGCGGTGATGCTGGTCGACGCGGGCAAGGGGCTCGAGCCGCAGACCCTCAAGCTGTTCAAGGTCTGCGCGCTGCGCGGCATCCCGGTGATGACGGTCATCAACAAGTGGGACCGTCCCGGCCTCTCGGCGCTCGAGCTGATGGACCTGATCCAGCAGAAGATCAAGCTGCGGCCCACGCCCCTGACCTGGCCGGTCGGCGAGGCGGGTGACTTCCGTGGCGTGCTGGACCGACGCACGGGCGAGTTCGTGAAGTACACCCGCACGGCCGGCGGCGCGACCCGGGCGCCCGAGCGCCGGATGGCAGCCGAGGAGGTCGAGGAGGCCGACGCCCACCTGTGGGCCGACGCGGTGGAGGAGCACGAGCTGCTCACCCTCGACGAGGCCGACCACGACCAGGACCGCTTCCTGGCGGGCGAGACCACGCCCGTCATGTTCGCCTCGGCGCTGCAGAACTTCGGCGTCGCGCAGCTGCTCGACCTGCTCCTCGACATCGCCCCCGACCCCAGCCCGACCGCGGGCGTCGACGGCTCCGTGCGCAAGGTGGAGGACGACTTCAGCGCCTTCGTCTTCAAGGTGCAGTCGGGGATGAACAACGCCCACCGTGACCGCCTCGCCTATGCGCGGGTCGTGTCAGGGGCGTTCGAGCGCGGCATGGTCGTCACCCACGCCTCGACGGGGCGCCCCTTCGCGACGAAGTTCGCCCAGTCGGTCTTCGGTCGCGACACCCAGTCGGTCGAGACGGCCGAGCCGGGCGACATCATCGGCTTCGTCAACGCCCAGTCCCTCCGGGTCGGCGACACGGTGTACGTCGGTGACTCCATCGAGTACCCGCCCGTCCCCAGCTTCGCGCCCGAGCACTTCGTGACCGCCAGCGCCGGCGACATCGGCCGCTACAAGCAGTTCCGTCGCGGGATCGAGCAGCTCGACCAGGAGGGCGTGGTGCAGGTGCTGCGCTCCGACCTGCGCGGAGACCAGAACCCTGTCCTCGCGGCCGTCGGCCCGATGCAGTTCGAGGTGGTCGAGGACCGGATGACCAACGAGTTCAACTCCCCCATCCGGTTGTCGAGACTGGACTACCAGGTCGCCCGCCGCACCGACGCCGCCGGTGCCGCGGCCCTGGCCGGGATGCGCGGCGTCGAGGTGCTCGAGCGCAGCGACGGCACCCGCCTGGCGCTCTTCGTGGACCAGTGGCGCGCCATGGTCACCGCGCGGGACAACCCCGACCTGATGCTGGAGGCTCTCCCGGCCGGCGGGAGCTGACCGAAGAAAAATCACCGCACCTGCATCCGGCGCCCTCCCGTCGCAGGAGAAGACGGTGACCACACCTCGTGGTCCATCGAGGAGGGACAGATCCATGCGCATGATCCACCGCCTTGCACTCACCCTTGCTGTGCCCCTGAGCCTGGTCGCGACGACCGCCGCCGGCCCAGCCGCCGCCGCCGGCGAGCAGGCCGGCACGAGGAGCCTGGCCGCCGTGCTCACTGCGGACGGCAACCAGTTCGACCGGGACTGGTACGACTACGACATCGTCACCGAGGCCGTGCTCGCGGTGATCGCCGCCGACACCGACGCCAACAGCCCGGTCCGGCTGCTGACCGACGGCACGGTGCCGCTCACCGCGTTCATCCCCAACGATCGTGCGTTCCAGGTCCTCGTCAAGGACCTGACCGGTCGCTGGGTGCGCAGTGAGGCTGACGTCTTCGCTGCCGTCGCAGGACTCGGGCTCGACACGGTCGAGAGCGTGCTGCTCTACCACGTCGTCCCCGGCTCGGCGATCGGCTCGCGGGACGCGGCCCGCGCCAACGGCGCCCAGCTCACGACGGCACTCGGGTCGACGATCGGGGTCCGGGTGATCAGTCGACGGTGGCCGCTCATCCAGCTGCGCGACCAGGACGCAGACGACTTCGACCCCTTGGTGAACCCGTTCGCGTTGGACATCAACCGCGGCAACGTCCAGATCGCCCACGGCATCACACTGGTGCTGCGTCCCCTGGACCTGTGACGATCCGCCACGAGTCACCCGGTGACCCGGCGCGAGGCAGCTCGCGCCGGGTCCACCTCTCAGCGCCGCGGCTCGAGGTATCCCAGCATCCGGTCGAAGAGCTCGGAGGCACGACGCAGGTCGCCCGATGCGGGAGGGACGTCGTCGGACAGCGCAGCGAACACGCTGCCTCCCAGGTCGGGCCGGTACTCCTGCGCCAACCCCGCCGCCACCCGGCTGGCGTCGCGGACCACCGACGGGTCGACCGACCAGAGGGTCTCGAAGGGACGCGTGGCGTCGCTGTGCTGCCGGGTGCTCGGGAGCTCGACGGCGACCAGGCACGCCGGCAGGTCGGGCGCGTCGCAGATCACGAACCACTCGCGCGCCAGGGGCGCGTCCTCCGGCAGCGCGACCTCGATCACCGCGCCGGTTCGCGTGGGCGCCGCATCGGTGAGACGGGCGAAAGCCACCGCACCCCGGGCCGTCCGGGCCAGCTCCGCCCAGCGCGTCTGCGAGCGACGCAGGAAGTGCTCGCGCTGGAAGCCACCGAACAGCAGCGGGTCGGCCGCCCGGGCACAGCACTCGTCCTCGATCGCGCGGCTGAGGCCCGCGAGCGTGCTCTTGGAGAGGACCTGCGCCGCGAGCTCGGGATGCCGACGGCGGATCTCGGCGAAGACCGACCGGGGCCGCGCCGGCGCCCCCGCCGCGACCCGGCGCACCGCCGCACCGAGCCCCAGTCCTCCGCTGCGGTGGCGCAGGACCTCCAGCACCGCGGCCACGTCACCCTCGGCATACCGGCGGTGGCGTCCGGCCTCCCGGGTGGGCCTGGGAAACCCGTAGCGCGACTCCCAGCTGCGGATGGTGGCGACGGGCACGCCTGTGCGCGAGGCCAGGTCCCCTATGGTCAGAGGACTGCTCGACACCGGCTCCATCGCGACAAACTCCTCACCATGCCTAGATTTAGTTGGAAGTCTTGCATAGATTAGCTCGCGACAACAGGAACCTGGGAGGACCGATGACCTCTGTCACGACTGATGAGGCACTGGCGCGACTGCTCCAGCGCGGCCGCGAGCGGGCGGAGGCGACCGACCCCGAGCACGCCCGGCTCTGGGATGCCCTCGCCTGTGCGTGCGACGGAGGCAAGCGCTTCCGTCCGGCGCTGCTCGTCGCGGCCCACGACGCCCTCGACGGCACCTCCCCGGTGGCGGCGGCCCAGGTCGGCGCAGCCGTCGAGCTGCTGCACACGGCGTTCATCATCCACGACGACGTGATCGACGGCGACGACCTGCGACGCGGCCGGCTCAACGTCGGCGGCACGTTCGGGGAGGCCGCACGCGACGACGGAGCCGCTGCCGAGGCGGCGGCTGCCTACGGACGCACCGCCGCCATCCTCGCGGGCGACCTCGCGCTGGCAGCAGCGATCCGGGCCGTGGCCACCTGCGGCGCCGCCACCGACGTGACGCACCACCTGCTCGATCTCTTCGACGCCGCGCTGCACACCACCGCCTCGGGCGAGCTTTCCGACGTACGCCTGGCGATGACCCTGTCCCCGGCGTCCCTGCGCGAGAGCCTGGCGATGGAGGAGCAGAAGACCAGCGCCTACTCGTTCGCCCTGCCGTTGCAGGCCGGGGCCGTCCTGGCCGGCGCCGACGACGCCACGATCGGACGGCTCGGACAGGCCGGTCGGGCCCTGGGCGTCGCCTTCCAGCTGGTCGACGACCTGATCGGCGTGTTCGGTGACCCCGGGCGCTCGGGGAAGAGCGCGACCAGCGACCTGCGCACCCGCAAGCAGACTCCGCTGCTCGTGCATGCCCGGTCCACACCCGAGTGGCCGCAGATCTCGGGGTTCGTCGGTCGCGACCTCGACGCCGAGGAGCTGTCCGAGGTGCGGCGTCTCCTCACCGTCTCGGGCTCGCGCCACTTCGTCGAGCAGCTTTCCGACGAACACCTCCTCGCGGCCCGCTGGGTGGTCGACGAGCTCGGCATCCCCGACGACCTGCTCTCCAGCCTGGCTGCGCAGCGGTCCGTACTCGTCGACGGCCGCGAGGTCGCGGCATGAACCTCTTCGTGCGCCGCTCCTCCCCGCGCAGCCTCTACGACTTCGTCTCGGAGGGCAGCTCGGCCCTCGTCATCCGCGAGTACTCCAGCTCGTTCGGACTGGCCTCACGCCTCCTGGCCGAGCCGGTGCGGACGCAGGTCCGCAACGTCTACGCCCTGGTCCGCGTCGCCGACGAGATCGTCGACAACCCCGACCCGGCGCTGGGGCGTGAGCCACGCGAGCGGATGCTCACCTGGCTGCATGAGGACGTCCGGCACGCGATGGAAGCCGGCTACAGCGGCAACCTCGTGGTGCACGCCTTCGCGCGCACGGCGGTGGGGGTGGGCATCACCGACGACATCGTGGCCCCCTTCTTCGCCTCCATGCGGATGGATCTCGACACCACCGACCACGACCGCGCGAGCTTCGACCGCTATGTCCACGGCTCCGCCGAGGTGGTCGGGCTGATGTGCCTGCGCGCCTTCCTCGCCGCACCGGACGGGCCGGCCCAGCGGTCCGAGACCTACGACGCGCTCGCCCCCGGCGCGCGACGCCTCGGGGCCGCGTTCCAGAAGCTCAACTTCCTCCGCGACCTGGCCGAGGACCACGACCTCCTGCACCGTTGCTACTTCCCCGGCCTGGACCCCGACCGCATCTGCGATGCTGACCGTGACCGCATCCTCGACGACATCGACGCCGACCTGGCGGTCGCGGCCGCCGTGGTGCCCGATCTGCCCGCGAGCAGCCGTCGGGCCGTCGCGGCCGCGCACGCGACCTTCGCCGAGCTGTCCTCCCGGCTCCGGCAGACCCCGGCCGCGGAGATCCGGCGCGCCCGCGTCCGGGTCCCCCGGTCCGTCAAGCTGCGGATCGCGGCCGGCGCGATCACCGGGGGCCGCTCGTGAGAGCCGGGATCCTCGACCGCCTCGGCCGTCGCACCACCCCCGCGGACAGCGGCCCCCGCCGGGTGGTCGTCGTGGGGGGCGGCATCGCGGGCCTGGCCACCGCGGCCCTCCTGGCCTCGCGCGGCCACAGCGTCGACCTGCTCGAGAAGAACGAGGACCTCGGGGGTCGTGTCGGCAGCGTCGAGCGGGACGGGTTCCGTTTCGACACCGGGGCCTCCTGGTACCTCATGCCCGAGGTGTTCGAGCACTTCTTCGCCCTGCTCGGCACCTCCGCGGAGGCGGAGCTCGATCTCATCACGCTCGACCCGAGCTATCGGGTGTTCTTCGAGGGCCACGACGAGCCCGTGGACCTGCGGCCCGACCGCGCCCACAACCGCGCCGTCTTCGAATCGATCGAGCCCGGCGCCGGCGCCGGCTTCGACCGCTACCTCGCCTCTGCGGAGGAGACCTACGACGTCGCGCTGCGTCGCTTCCTCTACAGCAACTTCGACTCCGCCTCCGCGTTCCTGCACCCGGACGTCGTACGCCGGACCCCTGCCCTCGGCCGGCTCCTGACACGCTCCCTGGAGAGCCACGTCGCGGCACGGTTCACCGACAACCGGATCCGACAGGTCCTGGGCTACCCCGCGGTGTTCCTCGGCTCGTCTCCCAGCCGCGCACCCAGCATGTACCACCTGATGAGCCGACTCGACCTCGGCGACCGCGTGCTCTACCCGCAGGGGGGCTTCACCCGGCTCATCGAGGTCATCGCTGCGCTGGCCGAGCGGCACGGGGCGCGCCTGCACACCGGTTCGCGGGTCGTCCGGATCCTGACCGAGGAGCACGCGTCGGGGCGCCTGCCCCGCGTGAGCGGCGTCGAGGTCGAGACGGACGACGGCCTGCGCACCGTCGCGGCGGACGTGGTGGTCGGCGCCGCCGACCTGCACCACCTCGAGACCGAGCTGCTCGAGCCGGCGCTCCAGACGCACCCGGAGAAGGCCTGGCGGTCCCGCACGCCCGGCCCCGGCGCCGTGCTGGCCCTGCTCGGCGTCGAGGGGCACCTGCCGGAGCTGCCCCACCACTCGCTGTTCTTCACCGCCGACTGGGCGGCCAACTTCGGTGACATCTTCGGCGCCGACGCCCGGGTGCCCGATCCGGCGTCGATCTATGTCTGCAAGCCGTCGGAGACCGACCCCAGCGTGGCGCCCGACGGCTGCGAGAACCTCTTCGTGCTGGTGCCGGTGCCGGCCGACCCGGCCATCGGCGAGGGCGGCGCCGACGGCCAGGGTTCGGAGCAGGTGGAGCGCGCGGCCGACGCGGCCATCGACCAGGTGGCCGCGTGGGCGCGGATCCCCGACCTGCGCGGCCGGATCCGGGTCCGGCAGACGATCGGCCCCGGCGACTTCGCCACCCGCTACAACGCCTGGCAGGGCGGTGCCCTCGGCCTGGAGCACACGCTGCGCCAGAGCGCGTTCCTGCGCCCGGGCAACGTGTCGTCCACCGTGGAGGGGCTGCTCTACGCCGGCGCCAGCACGGTTCCGGGGGTGGGGCTGCCGATGTGCCTCATCAGCGCCGAGCTGGTCCTCAAGCGGTTGAGTGGTGACCGATCCGCGCTCCCGGTGAGCGGATGAGCCTTCCCCACTGGGCGTACGTCGCCATGCTCGCGTTCTGCCTGGCCGGGACCCTCCCCCTCGTCCCGGCCTTCGGCCTCTCGGTCCTGCGGCAACCGCGCCGGCTCCTGCTGACCATCGCCCTGGCCGGGACGCCCTTCGTGCTGTGGGACCTCTACGCCACCCACACGGGACACTGGTGGTTCGACGAGGCGCAGACCCTGCCGTGGCGGGTCGGCGGCCTCCCGCTGGAGGAGATCGGCTTCTTCGTGGTGATCCCCCTGGTCTCGGTGCTCACCTTCGAGGCCGTGAAGGTGGCACGCCACGGACGCCGGGGTGACGTCCGATGACCTACTCGACCCTCGCCGTCGTCGCCGTGGTGGCGGCGGTCGTGATCGACCGCTGGGTGGCCCGCACCCGGCTGACCGGCACCCGCGACTGGTGGTCGGCGTACGCCATCATCGTGTTCTTCCAGCTCCTCACCAACGGCTGGCTCACCGGGCGGCGGATCGTGCAGTACGACCCCGGAGCGATCCTGGGCAACGACCGGGTGGAGCTCCTCGGCCAGTGGCGCATCCTCTTCGCCCCGGTCGAGGACCTGCTGTTCGGCTTCGGCCTCGTGCTGACGTCCTGCGTCGCGTGGACGTGGCTGGGTCGCCGGCGCGGGGCGGACGTGAGCGCACCATGAGCGTCGCGACCCGGCTGCAGGCCATGCAGCCCACGGACCTCGGCGTGCCGGGACCCACCTCGCTCGACATGGCTCGTGCCTTCCGCTCGGTGCGACGCGACCCCCTCTCCTTCCTGGTGCGGGTCGCCGAGCAGTACGGCGACCTCGTCGCCTTCCCGGTGCCCGGCCCTCCGGCGCTTCTCGTCAACGATCCCGACGACGTCCGCCACATCCTCCAGACCTCCGCACGCACCTGGGGCAAGCAGACCGTGCAGTACGGCGCTCTGGCGCGGGTGACCGGGCAGGGCCTGCTGGCCTCGGCCGAGCCGAGCTGGATCGAGCACCGGCGGCTGGCCGCTCCGGCGTTCCACCACCAGCGACTGGTGTCGGTCAGCGACCAGGTCCGCGCGGCGGCCGACGCGGCGATCGCGGGTGCACTCGGCGACCTGGCGCCCGGGGCCGGACGGACGATCGACGTCACCACCCTCACCCACCGTGTGGGCCTGGACGCGGTGGGCCGCGCGCTCTTCTCCGCCGACCTCTCCGGGCACGCCCAGCAGCTCCTCGACGCGACCAGTGACGCGGCCGAGCTCGTGGTCCGGCTCGGCCGGTCGGTCCTGCCGACGGCCGAGTGGGCGCCGACGCCGACCAACGTCCGGCTCCGGGTGACGCGGCGCCGGCTCGACACCATCACCTCCCAGCTGGTCTCCGAGCGGCGCAGCCGCGACCGCGGAGCCTCGGACACCGCGTACGGCGACGACCTCCTCGGCCTGCTTCTCGCCAGCGGGCTCGACGACGCCCAGGTGCGCGACGAGCTGGTCACGATGGTCATCGCCGGCCACGAGACCGTCGCCGGCGCGCTGACCTGGACCCTCATGCTGCTGGCGGAGCACCCGGAGGCGCAGCAGCGACTGCGCGACGAGCTGGCCGGCCTCCCCGGACCGGTGACCCTGCTCGACCACCGCGAGCGGATCCCGTGGACCCGTGCGGTCATCGACGAGGCCCTGCGCCTCTACCCGCCCGCGTGGGCGATCTCCCGGCGCTCCCACGCCCCCGACGTCGTCGGCGGGGTGGAGGTGCCGGCCGGCACCCTGGCGATCATCAGCCCCTGGCTGGTGCACCGCCGTGCGGACTGCTGGCCGGACCCCCTGGCGTTCCGTCCCGAGCGCTTCCTCGACGCCGGGGCGGCACGCTCGGGCTACGTGCCGTTCGGGCAGGGCCCCCGGCTGTGCATCGGCCGTGACTTCGCGCTGGGCGAGATGGCCGTCGTGCTGGACCGGCTCCTCGCCGAGCACCGGGTCGACGTGCCCCGGGGCGGGGTCCGTCCCGAGCCGCAGGCACTGGTGGCGGTGCACCCGCGAGGCGGCATGCCCCTGGTCCTCACCCGGTCGCGGGGCGAGCGACGTGGCTGACCTGCTCCCCGACGTGCTCCTCGCCGTCCTCCTGCTGACGGCCGCTGCGTGCCCCGTCTGGCTGCTCCGGGACCTGCGCACGCTCCCGCAGGGCCGAGCGCGGTCCGCGAGGCCGTCGATCTCGGTCGTCATTCCGGCACGCGACGAGGAGGACTCGCTCCCGGCGCTGCTGGCCTCGGTCGGAGACCTCACCGTCCCGGTCACCGAGGTCGTGGTGGTGGACGACGGTTCCCGCGACTCCACGGCCGCGGTCGCCCTCGCTGCCGGCGCCCGGGTCGTGCCCGCGGGGACGCCACCGGCGGGCTGGACCGGCAAGGCGTGGGCGTGCCACACCGGGGCGCGCGCCACCACCGGCGACCTCCTGCTCTTCCTCGACGCCGACACGGTGCTGGCCCCGGACGCGATGGCCGGCCTCCTCGAGCTCCACGGGGAGCACGGCGGGCTGGTCTCGGTCCAGCCGTTCCACCGCGTCGTGCGCCCCTACGAGCAGCTGTCCGCCTACTTCAACGTCGTGGCCCTCCTCGCCAGCGGCGCCTTCACCCGACGCCCGGTGGGACCACCGATGGCGTTCGGGCCCTGTCTGCTGACCTCCCGCACCGACTACGAGGCGGCCGGCGGCCACGCGGCCGTGCGCGGTGAGATCCTCGACGACGTCCGGCTCGCCGGGGCCTACGACCGCGTGGGACTGCCCGTGCGGTGCGCGGCCGGCGGCGACGCGGTGTCGATGCGCAGCTATCCCGGCGGACTGGCCCAGCTGGTCTCCGGCTGGACCAAGAACGTCGCCTCGGGTGCCGCGGCTGCTGCGCCACGCGCCACGCTCGCCGCGGTGCTCTGGATCAGCGCCCACCACGCCGTCGCCGTCGGGGCCCTGGTCTCACTCCTCGCGGCGCTGACCGGCTGGGGAGGCTCGCTCGTCATCGGCTCACCCCTGCTGATGGCGCTCGCGTGGGTCGGCTTCGCCTGGCAGCTGCGGACGATCCTGCACCGGACCGGCTCCTTCCGGTGGTGGACGTGGGCGCTCTTCCCGGTCCCGCTGCTCGCCTTCGACCTCCTCTTCGCCCGCTCGGCGACGCTCACCGCCGTGCGCCGCTCCGTGCAGTGGCGCGGACGCACGGTCGACCTGCGCGGCGGGGAATCCGCCCGGGAGGTGGTCTGATGCTCCGGCTGGTGATGCCGCAGTGGCTGACCGTCCTCGTGGACATCGTGGCGTGGGGAGTCCTCCACGCCGGCACCGGCTACGCCGCGCACCGCCTGCACGACGAGTGGCTCGCGCGCGAGGGCCGGCTGCTGCGTGCGCGGCGCTTCGAGGCCGACGGCCGGTGGTACCGCGACCGGCTGCGGATCCACCGCTGGAAGGACCGGCTGCCCGAAGCCGGCGCGTTGTTCGCCGGGGGCGTCAGCAAGCGCGAGCTGCCGTCGTACGACGAGGCGGGACTGACGCTCTTCGTCAGGGAGACCCGGCGGGCGGAGCTGGGCCACTGGTGGGCGATGGCCTGCGCACCGCTGTTCCTGCTGTGGAACCCGCCGCTCGCCTCCGCCCTGCTGGTCGCCTACGGCGTGCTCGTCAACCTCCCCTTCATCCTCATCCAGCGCTACAACCGGTTCCGCACCCAGGCACTGCTCACCCGTCTCGACCGGCGCAGGAGCAGACGATGACGGGCGAGATCGACGCCCGTCACCGGGCAGCCGGCCGAGGAACACGCACGGTCGCGCCCTTCGCTGGAGCGCTGGTGGCCCGCGCGGCGACCTCGTCAGCCGTTGCCGCGCGCCCACGTGGGTACCGTCGCCACGACGGGGCCGTCCGGGGCCCCACCGAGGAGGCCACGTGAGCACCGAGCTGTCGCACGGCCGCCGCACCGGCGTGGGCCCCGCGCTGCGCGGCCTCGTCGGCGCGGCCCACCTCGGGCCGGCCCTCGCGGTCACCGTGCTGGCGGGCCTGCTCGCCGTGGCCCAGGAGCTGGGGGCGGGTCGCGGTGCGCTCGTCGTCGCAGCTGTCCTGACCGGTCAGCTCTCCGTCGGCTGGAGCAACGACCTGATCGACCTCGAGCGCGACCGGCGCGCGGGCCGCACGGACAAGCCCGTCGCCAACGGCGAGGTGCCGGTGTCCGTGGTGCGCGCCTCCTGCGCGGTCGCGGTCGTGGCGTGCGTCCTGCTGTCCCTGGCGTGCGGTGTGCTCGCCGGTGTCGTCCACCTCGGCTGCGTCGCCGCGGCCTGGGCCTACAACCTGGGCCTGAAGTCGACGCTCTGGTCGTGGCTGCCGTACGCCCTCGCGTTCGGCGGCCTCACGGCCTTCGTCGCGCTGGCCGGCGGCCAGGCGCCGCCGTGGTGGTGGCCCGTGGGCGCCGCGCTGCTCGGCGTGGGCGCGCACCTGCTCAACGTGCTTCCCGACCTCGACGACGACGCGGCCACCGGCGTGCACGGGCTCCCCCACACCCTCGGGCCTCGCCGCCTCGCACCCGTCGCCGCCGTCGTGCTCGTGGCTGCCACTGCGGCCGTCCTCGTCGGTGCCGCGCCTCCCCCGGTCGTCGTGGTCGTCGCCGGTGCCGTCGTGACGGGCCTGGCGCTCGTCGTGGTCACCGGTGGCGGACGGCGTCCCTTCGTGGCAGCCGTCGGCATCGCGCTCGTCGACGCCGTGCTCCTGGTGGTGGTCCGGTGACCTCGATGCGCGCAGCTCCGCAACCCTGGGACCTGGTGGTGGTCGGAGCCGGACCGGCTGGTGCCTGCGCCGCCCTCGGTGCGCTGGCCGAGGAGCCCGGCCTGCGCGTGCTCCTCCTCGACCGCAGCGACTTCCCGCGCGACAAGTCGTGCGGCGACGGGATCGCCCCGCACGTCCTGGACGCGCTGGCGGAGGTCGGGGCCGCTGACGTCATCGACGACTGGAGGCCGCTGCGGCACCTCTCGCTGTCCCACGGCGACGTCGAGGTGTCCGGCCCGATGCGTCGGGAGGTGCGCGTGGTCCCCCGCACGGTCTTCGACGCCCGGCTCGTCGAGCGGGCCGTGGCCGCCGGTGCGGTCCTGCGCCGGCACCGGGCGTCGTCCCTGTCGACCGGCCCGGGTGCACCGGTGGTCTCGGGCGACCTGACGGCAGGCGTGGTCGTCGGCGCCGACGGTGCGCACTCGCTCGTCCGCACGTCCCTGCTGGGGAAGCGCCGCGAGCCACGAGCGATCGCGATCCGCGGGTATGCCCCGACCACGCCAGAGCTCGAGGGGCGGCAGGTGATCCGCTACGGCGACCGCCGCCAGCCGTCGTACGCCTGGGCGTTCGACCGCGGGGACGGTCTGGCCAACGTCGGCTACGGCGAGCTGCTGCCCGGCGACGGCGACGGCCTGCCCGCTCCCAGCCGCCGGCTGCTGCTCGACCAGCTCGAGGAGCTCATCCCCGGGGCGGCCCGCGACGGACGCGACTGGAGGGGTCACCACCTTCCGCTCAGCAGCTGGCGGTGGGACCAGCCCGACGGCGCCGTGCTGCTGGCCGGCGACGCGGCCGGCCTGGTCAACCCGATGACGGGCGAAGGGATCTACTACGCCGTGGCCACCGGCCTCGCGGCGGGACGCACCGCCGCGCGCTGCGTGGCCTCGGGTCGGCCCGCGGAGGCCGGCGCCCGGCACCGCCGCGGGGTGCGCGGGCTGCTCGGGCAGCACCTGCGCCACACCTGGCTGGCATCGCGGCTCGCGCAGTCGCCCCGCATCGTCGACGCCGGCATCCGTGCCGCCGGCCGCGACCGGCACGTGTTCGACACGCTCGTCGAGATCGGCCTGGGGGACGGACGCATCGACGCCCGGCTCGCAGGCGGCCTCGTCGGCGCCCTGACCAGACCCCGGCACCCGTCCCCCCTGACCCCGAGAAACCCGAGGTAAGCGACATGAGAATCCTCTCCGCGCGTGGGGCCCTGCCCGCGCACTCCTACCCGCAGGCCGAGATCACCGATGCCTTCGCCGAGGTGATCGCACAGGGCAGCCTCGACCGCGCCCTGCTGCGGCGCTTCCACGCCAACGCGGGCGTGGAGCGGCGGCACACCGTCCTGCCGTTGGAGGAGTACGCCCGGCTGGGCGACTTCGGCCACTCCAACGACCTCTTCATCGAGCACGCCGTCGAGCTCGGGTCGCGGGCTCTCGTGGACGCCCTCAAGGCGGCCGACCTGACGCCCACCGACGTCGACCTGGTGGTGACGGCGACGGTCACCGGGCTCGCCGTTCCCTCGCTCGACGCGCGCATCGCGGCCCAGGTCGGCCTGCGCGAGGACGTACGCCGGATGCCCCTCGTGGGGCTGGGGTGCGTGGCCGGCGCCGCCGGGATCGCCCGGGTGCACGACTACCTGCTCGGCCACCCCGACCACACCGCCGTCCTCGTCGCCGTCGAGCTGTGCTCGCTGACGCTGCAGCGCGACGACGTGTCCGTGCCCAACCTGGTGGCGAGCGGTCTGTTCGGCGACGGCGCCTCCGCGGTCGTCGCGGTCGGCGACGCAGTCCGGTCCGGACCGGTCGAGGTGCTGGACTCGCGCAGCCGGCTCTACCCGGACAGTGAGCGCACGATGGGCTTCGACGTCGCCGCGAGCGGTCTGCGGATCGTGCTCGACGCCGCCGTGCCCGCCCTCGTCGAGCGCCACCTGCGCGGGGACGTCGACCTCTTCCTGGCCGACCACGGGCTGACCCGTGCCGACATCGGGTGGTGGGTCTGCCACCCCGGTGGCCCCAAGGTGATCGAGGCCCTCGAGAGCTCGCTCGAGGTGCCCCGGGAGGCGGTGCAGCTGACCTGGGACTCGTTGGCCCGGGTCGGCAACCTGTCGTCCGTCTCGGTCCTCCACGTCCTGGAGGACACTCTGCGCGAGCGTCCGCCGGCTCCCGGCACCTACGGGGTCCTGCTCGCGATGGGTCCCGGGTTCTGCTCGGAGCTGGTGCTGCTGAGGGCCGCGTCGTGACCACCCTGGTCGCGTTCACGGTCCTGGTGGGGCTGGTCGGACTCGAGCGCGTCGCCGAGCTCGTCGTCTCGGTGCGCAACGCCGCCTGGAGCAAGGAGCGCGGCGGCATCGAGAGCGGGCAGGGCCACTTCCCCTTCATGGTCGTCCTGCACACCGGCCTGCTCGTGGGCGCCCTGGTCGAGGCCTGGGTCCGCCGGCCGGACGTCCCGTCGCTCCTGGCGTGGTCGATGCTCGCCCTCGTCGTCGCCTCCCAGGCCCTGCGGTGGTGGTGCATCGCCAGCCTCGGCCGCCGATGGAACACGCGGGTCATCATCGTGCCGGGCCTGTCCCCGGTGCGATCCGGCCCCTACCGGCTGCTGCGCCACCCCAACTACGTCGCGGTGGTGGTCGAGGGCTTCGCCCTGCCGCTCGTCCACGCCGCCTGGATCACGGCGGCCGTCTTCACGGTGCTCAACGCCGGGCTGCTCGCGGTCCGGATCCGTGCCGAGGACGCCGCCCTCGCGACGCTGCCGCCGACCCCGCGGACGGGCGCTGACGCCCCTCACGAGGCCTCCCGTGCGTGACCTGGTCGTCGCCGGTGGTGGGCCGGTCGGGATGGCCGTGGCCCTGCACGGGCGCCGGCTCGGGCTGGACGTCGTGCTGCGGGAGCCCCGCACCGGGCCGATCGACAAGGCCTGCGGCGAGGGGCTCATGCCCGGCGCCGTGGCCGAGCTCGCGGCGCTCGGGGTCCACCCGTCCGGTCGTGAGCTCACCGGCATCCGCTACCTCGACGGCAGCTCTGCCGAGGGTGCCACCGCCACCTTCCGCGCCGGCCCCGGCCGGGGTGTCCGTCGCACCGCGCTGCACCACGCGCTGGCCGAGCGCCTGAGCGAGGCGGAGGTCCCGGTCGAGGCACGACCCGTCGAGGACGTCCGCGACGCGGGCGACCACGTGCTGGTGGACGGGGAGCCGGCGCGCTACCTCGTCGCGGCCGACGGCCTGCACTCCCCCGTCCGGCGCCTGCTCGGCCTCGACGCGCCGGCCGCCGGACGCCGGCGCTTCGGCCTGCGCTGCCACGTCGCCCAGGAGCCGTGGACGTCCCACGTCGAGGTGCACTGGTCCGCGCGTGCGGAGGCCTATGTCACGCCGGTGGCCGACGACCTCGTCGGGGTCGCGGTGCTCGTCGATCGCGGCGCCGGCTTCGATGAGGTGCTCGACGACTTCCCGCTGCTGCGCGAGCGACTCACGGGTCCCCGCACGCGGGTGATGGGCGCCGGTCCCCTGCGCCAGCAGGCGCGCGCCCGGGCCTCGGGGCGGGTGCTGCTCGCCGGCGACGCGGGCGGCTACGTCGACGCCCTCACCGGTGAGGGGATCGCACTGGGTCTCGCCCAGGCCCGCGCCGCCGTCACGTGCCTCGCCGCGGACCGGCCCGAGGACTACGACCGGCAGGCGCGCCGACTCGCCTTCCGCCACGAGCTGCTCACCCGCATGCTCCTGCGTGCGACTCAGCACGCCCCAGTACGCCGCCTGCTCGTGCCCGCCGCGCGCCGGGCACCGTGGGTCTTCAGCGCGGCCGTCAACCAGCTCGCCCGACCGATCGAGGTGTCCGCATGACCTCAGCCGTACCTGCCCCCGCTCCCGCCCCCACCGAGTCCGTGGTCCTGCTCGACGAGGACGGGCACGCCATCGGCACCACTGAGAAGCATGCGGTGCACCACGGCGACACCCCGCTCCACCTCGCGTTCTCGTGCTACCTGTTCGACGGCGACGGCAACGTCCTGGTCACGCGACGCGCCCTGCACAAGCTGACCTGGCCCGGCGTGTGGACCAACGGGTGCTGCGGCCACCCGGGTCCGGGTGAGGACCTCCCGGACGCCGTACGCCGCCGCGTGCGCCAGGAGCTGGGCGTCGACCTGGTCGACCTGCGGCTGCTCCTGCCGGCGTTCCGCTACCGCGCCGAGATGGACGGCGTGGTGGAGAACGAGATGTGCCCGGTCTTCGTCGCCGAGGCTGTGGGGTCCGTGCAGCCCGACCCCGACGAGGTGGCCGAAGCGGTGTGGGAGCCCTGGCGGTCGTTCCGGTCCGGCGTCCTCGACGGCACCCGCGACGTCTCACCCTGGTGCCGTGAGCAGGTGGCCCAGCTGCCTGAGGACCCGGCCGCCGCGCCCGCAGCGCCGGCGACGGGCCTGCCTGCGGCAGCCCGCCGCCCGGGCGCCCCGGGGTGAACGACGCGCTGCGGAACGCCGCGGACGCGGCGATGCTGCCGATCGTCGCCTCCCTCGGACCGGCCGGCGTGCTGGAGGCGCACTGGCTGCCCGACCGCGCCGGTGATCCGGTCGTCTGGATCCGCGTCGCGGACGAGGCCGGTCGCGTGGCGGTGGAGTCCTACAGCTGGGTGCGACCGCAGGTGCAGGCAATCCTGGCGCGCCTGGGGGTGGCGCCCGAGAAGGTGCTGGCGCTGCGGCTCGAGGTCACGTCCGCAGAGGCGGAGGGCCAGCTCTTCGACGAGGGCTGACGCGGGCACCCACTCCGGACTCAGTCGTTCTCGCTCCGGGCGGCGAAGGTCGGCTCCCCGCCCTCGCAGGTCGCCACCACCACGACGTGGACGTCGCTGCGGTCATCCGTGCCCTCGAACTCGACCTCCAGCCGGTCGTCCTCGTCGTGCACCTCCGCACGGAAACCGTCGGCCGGCTGGGCCGACACGAGCCGGATCCCCGTCGCGCCACAGGCGGCCACGACCGAGCCCGCCTGCCCCTGCCACGTCCGGCGCGCACCGGTGGTGAGGGTCGACGGCTGCTCCGTCGGCGAGCTCTCGGCGACCGTCGGCGACGACGTCGCGGACGCCTCGCTCGATGGCGTGCTCGAGGGCGTGCTCGAGGGCGTGCTCGAGGGCGTGCTGGACTGGGTGCGCGTCGGCGTGCGCGAGGGGCGGGTGGCCGTCGTCCGCGGAGCTGTCCCCTCGCCCGTCGTCATGAGCGGTTGGTCGGAGGCGACGAGGTCGCCGCCGGCGCGGGAGATCACCACCCACACCAGCGCCGAGACGCTGGCCACGACGACCAGCCACACGAGCACTGCGCCGAGGATCCGTGGTCGGCTCATGGGGCCATCCTTCCAGCACGCCCTGCGCCGCTGGGGTCTACGGTTCGGGCATGACCAGCATCCTCGTGGTGGAGGACGACGACGCGATCCGCTCGGCGATCGCTCGGGGTCTGCGCGAGCGTGGACACGCCGTGGCCATGGTCGGCACCGGGCTGGCCGGACTCGAGCACATCCTGCAGGAGCACCCACAGGTGGTCCTGCTCGACCTGGGGCTGCCCGACGTGGACGGCCTGACCCTGATCGCGATGATCCGCGCGGCGACCGACGTCCCGCTGATCGTCATCACCGCCCAGGACGACGACCCCACGATGGTGCGTGCTCTGGACAGCGGCGCCGACGACTACGTCGTCAAGCCCTTCGGCACCGATCACGTGGCAGCGCGCATCCGCGCCGTCCTGCGCCGGGGCGGCCGCGACCTGACGGCCTCGGTCACGCGGGTGGGCGGGCTGATGGTCGACGAGGGCACCCGGACGGCCACCCTGGACGGTCGGGTGCTGGAGCTGTCGCGCAAGGAGTTCGACATCTTGGCCCTGCTCGCCTCGCGTCACGGGCAGGTGGTGACGAAGCGCGAGCTGTTGTCGGAGGTGTGGCAGCAGTCCTACGGCGGTTCGGACCGGACCGTCGACGTGCACCTGTCGTGGCTGCGGCGCAAGCTCGGCGAGTCGGCGGCCCAGCCGCGTCACCTCCTCAGCGTACGAGGGGTCGGCGTGCGACTCGTCGACCCCGACGCCGGGGACGAGTGATGCGCCGCAGGATCTCATTGCTGGTGGTCGCGACGACGTCGGCCGTGGTCGTCGCCTTCATCATCCCGTTGTGCCTCCTGGTCCAGACCCTGGCCCAGGACCGCGCCATGGCGGCCGCCGACCAGGAGGCGCGCAACGTCGCGATCCTCGTCGCCGGTGTGCGCGACGACGACCAGCTGGCCGAGCTCGTCGAGGGGATCGACAGCCGCGGCACACCCATGACCGGCGTCCTGACCGCCGACGGACGCCAGCTGGGGGGAGGTGCTGACCTGGCGGCGGACCCCGAGGTCCGCCGAGCTCGTGAGGGCGAGGCGTTCACCGTCGTGGACGACCAGGGCGGCCGGGTGCTGCTGCCCGTCATCGTCCGGAGCGGGACGGCCGTCGTCCGGTCCCAGGTGAGCCCTGCCGACCTGCGGCGCGGCGTGACGCGGGCGTGGACCGGCATCATCGCCACGGGCGGAATGCTCCTCGCCTTCGCGGTGGCCATCGCCTGGCAGCTCGGGCGGCGGGTCAGCGCGCCGCTGCGAGCGGTCTCGCAGACCGCCCACCGCCTGCGCGAAGGAGACCTCGGTGCGCGCGCGGAGCTCGTGGGCCCGGTCGAGACCCAGGAGCTGGCCCAGGCGCTCAACCGGCTCGCGGAGCGGATCACCGAGCTGTTGGCGACCGAGCGCGCAGCGGTGGGCGACCTCTCCCACCGCCTCCGCACGCCGGTGACGGCGCTCCGCCTGGACGCGGAGGCGATCGCCGAGCCGGAGCTGGCCCAGCGCCTGCAGACACACATCGGGGTGCTCCAGCGCTCGATCGATGCGATCGTCAGGGAGGCGCGGCGTCCCGTACGTGCCGACCTCTCGCCGGAGTGCGACGCCCGGTCCACGGTCGGCGAACGCGTGGAGTTCTGGCGACCGCTGGCCGAGGACCAGGGCCGCACCATGGGCGCCACCCTCCCCCCGGACGAGCTGCGCGTGCCGCTCGCGAGCCAGGACCTCGCCGACCTGCTCGACGTCCTGGTCGACAACGTCTTCGCCCACACCCAGGAAGGGGTGGACCTGCACATCGGACTCGCCGCCGACCACGGCGACGCCGTGCTCACGGTCTCCGACGACGGTCCGGGGCTCCAGCCGGACGCGGCCTCGGGCGACGTCCGGCGGCCGGGGAGCACCGGCCTCGGCCTCGACATCGCGCTGCGGACGGCGCAGGGGTGCGGTGGCAGCCTGAGGCTCGGCACCGGCACCAGGGGTGGGACCCTCGTGACCGTGCGCCTGCCGCTCACCGCCCCCTGAGGCGGTCACCTCAGTCCTCGTCGTCGTCCTCGTGGTCGTCGTCCTCGTGGTCGTCGTCCTCGTGGTCGTCGTCCTCGTGGTCGTCGTCCTCGTGGTCGTCGTCCCCGTGGTCGTCGTCCCCGTGGTCGTCGCTCTCGTCGCTGTCATCGCCGTCGTCGTCCCCGCGGGGGTCGGCCTTCGTCTCGGCGTCTGCCTGGTCGGAGTCGTCGCCGGCCTGCGAGGCGGCGGCCGCCTGAGGGGTGGTGAGGGCGGCAGTGGTCGGCGACGCCGGCGCGAGCACGACGGTGTGGACCACCTCGGTCACGCACGTCCCCTCCTCGAGGGTGCTCCCCGCGGGGCAGGGTGCCCAGCGCACGGGCGACGGATCCGGGTCACCGGCCGTGCGGGGGGTCCGGCCCGCCGAGTCCCCGGATGTCACCTCGGCCGCCGGACGGGTGACGTCGGCGGAGGCGGCCTGGGTGCGGTAGGCAGCGACGGAGCCGGCGACCCCGGCGGCGAGCATGGCCGACGTGACGCCGGCAGTGATGATCTTCATGGACCGATCGTGCGGCCCACCGTGCTATCCGCGTCTCGCGAGAACCTCAAGTCCGCATCAAGCACGACCATGACGTGGAGTTAACAGCCGGATGAGACTCCCTTGCCGACCGCGGCTCCACCATGGGGCATGACCTATACGTCAGCCACCCGGGACCGCTACCGCCTGGCGGTGTGGACCACCACGGCCGCTGTGACCGCCGGCGCCATCTCCGCGACCGGATGGGTGGCCGGTGCCGCGGCTCACGACCACGCCGGCAGCGAGGCCGCCCGGCAGGCCGAGCAGGATGCGCAGGCGAGCGAGGAGTACGCCGCGTGGCTGGCGCGCTACGGCGACCAGCCTGCCACGCGCACGCCTCGCACGGTCCTACGACAACGTCCGGTGCGCACCCGCGTCTCCACGCGCTACGTCACCGCCGCCAGCCCCGCCACCGTGGGCCCCGGAGGCACCGTCGCCACCCCGAGCGCTCCCGCCGCCACGAGCTCGCAGGCCCAGGCACCGAGCCCGGCACAGACCCAGGCACCGAGCCAGCCGACCGCGACGCCTCCGCCGCCCCCACCGCCCCCACCCCCGCCCACCCCCACGAGCGGGTCGTGAGGATGGCTGCCACCTCGGCGACGTTCCGGGCGCTCGGCACGACCACGTTCGTGGCCGTGCGAGACCCCTGCGAGCTGGACCTCGCTCGGCAGCTGGCCGAGCAGGTCCTCCGGGACGTCGACGAGGTGTGCAGCCGGTTCCGGGCGGACTCGGACCTGTCGCGGGTCAACGCCCACCCGGGGCGCTGGGTCGCGGTCGACCCGTTGCTGGTCGCCGCGGTCGCTGTGGCGGTGGATGCAGCGCGTGGGACCGACGGCCTCGTGCACCCGCTCCTGGGCCGGCACCTGGTCCAGCTCGGCTACGACCGCGACTTCGACGCCCTGGTGGACGTCGCCGGCCCGGTCGTCGAGACCGAGCCTCCCGGTCCCCGCGCGTGGGAGCTGATCGACCTCGACCCAACGGGCCGGATCAGGATCCCCGACACGACCTCGCTCGACCTCGGCGCGACCGGCAAGGCGTGGGCGGCGGACCTCGTCGCCGAGGCGTACGAGCAGGAGCTGGGGACGCCCGCGATCATCAGCGTGGGAGGTGACGTCCGGATCGCCGGCCCCGACTCGCTCGCCTGGCCGATCGCGATCAGCGAGCGCCCGGGTGAGGACGCCGCCACCGTGATCACCCTCGACCGCGGGGGCCTCGCCACGTCCAGCACGCAGGTCCGGCGCTGGACCCGGGGCGGGGTGCGGCGCCACCACCTCCTGGATCCCCGCACCGGCCAGCCTGCGGCCGAGGTGTGGCGCACCGTGACTGCCACTGGTCCGACCTGCGCAGCGGCCAACGCCGCCACCACGGCTGCCGTGGTGCTGGGGCACCAGGCCCCGGACTGGCTGGAGTCGCGCGGCGTCACGGCTCGGCTGGTGGGGGCGGACGGCGAGGTCCGGACCACCGGCGCATGGCCGGAGCAGGAGGACGCGGCATGAGCGACGGCCCTCTGTTCTGGTACCTCAACCGGGCCACCGGTGTCGTGCTGCTGGTCCTGCTCACCGCCAGCGTGGTGCTCGGGGTGCTGTCGATGGGCGGTCGTCCCGGCAAGGGCCTGCCCCGCTTCGTCACCCAGGCGATGCACCGCAACATCGCCTTGCTCTCGATGCTGATGCTGCTGGCCCACGTGGGCACAGCCGTCGTCGACGAGTACGTCGACATCCGCTGGTGGCAGGCGGTGGTGCCGGTGGGTGCCACCTACGAGCCCCTCTGGCTGGGCCTGGGGACGCTCTCCCTCGACCTGTTGGCAGCCGTGACGATCACGAGCCTGCTGCGCTCCCGGCTCGACCATCGCGTCTGGCGCCTGGTCCACCTGCTCTCCTGGCTCGCCTGGCTCGCGGCCGCCACGCACTCGGTGGGCATCGGCACCGACCTCAGCGACCCGGGAGGTCTGGCCGTCCTGCCCGCGGTGGCGTGCGTGGTCGCCGTGCTGCTGGCGCTCGCCGTACGGGTGACCCACACACTGCGGTCGGAGCGCCCCGCCGCGTGGGAGAGGTCCTCATGATCGCCACCTCGGCAGCACCCTCACCGGTGCCCGTCCCCCATCACGTGCACGTGCTTCCCGGGCCGGCCCTCCTCGCCGGGCTCGATGTCGGCGCCGCCCTGGCAGCGCACCGGGAGCGCTACGGACCCCTGCCCCACGTCGAGCTCGACATCTTGATGGATCTCGTCGGTCGAGCCGGCGTGCGCGGGCGGGGCGGGGCCTCGTTCCCCTTCGCCACCAAGCTCGCCGGAGCAGCCCGACGCAGGCGCCCGGTCGTGGTGGTCAACCTCGCCGAGGGCGAGCCCGCCAGCGCCAAGGACAGCGCCCTCGCGCTCGCCCGCCCGCACCTCGTCCTGGACGGAGCGGTCGCCACGGCGCGGGCGCTGCGCGCCCGCGAGGTCCACGTCGTGCTGCCGGGCGAACGTGGTGAGACGGCCTGGAGCATGAGCGAGGCCGTGGCCGAGCGCAGCGACCCGGTCACCTTCCGTCTCCACACCGCGGCAGGACGCTTCGTGGCCGGTCAGGCGCGCGCGGTCATCGAGCTGATGTCCGGTCGGCCCAACCTGCCGGTCACGGCCTGGACGCCTGAGTCGGTCTCCGGTCACGGAGGACGTCCCACCCTGTTGTCCAACGCGGAGACCTGGGCGCAGGTCGGCCTCCTGGTGCTCGGCGGAGCCTCTGCCTACCGGCGCCTCGGGACCCCGATCGAGCCCGGGACCACCTTGCTGACGCTCAGCAGGCCGGGCGCCCCGCCCGAGGTCCACGAGGTCGCCTTCGGCACTCCCTGGACCCAGGTGCTGCGCCCGCTCCCCGCACAGGCCGAGGTCCTGGTCGGAGGCTTCCACGGCACCTGGACACGGTGGGAGACGCTGGCCGGGCTGCACGTCTCGCCGACCGGGATGCTCGCGGCCGGGATCCCCCTCGGAGCCGGCGTGGTGCACGTCCCGGGACCCACGACGTGTCCGCTGACCTTCACCAGCGCGGTGGTCGACTACCTCGCCGGGCAGTCGGCCGGCAGGTGCGGGCCGTGCTTCAACGGCCTTCCCGCGCTCGCCCGGGAGCTCCGCGCGGTGACCTACGGGCGCGACACTGCGGCGCGGGTCGCGGAGCTGTCGGACCTCGTCGAACGCCGCGGTGCGTGCGCGCACCCCGACGGCACGGTGCGGCTGGTGCGCTCCGCGCTGGCGGTCCTCCACCAGGAGGTCGCCCTCCACCTGGAGGGCGGTTGTCGCACCCTGGACCTGGTGGGCACCGCATGACGGCCAGACTGCGCGTCGACTGGCCGGCGTGCACCGCACGAGGGCTGTGCCACGAGCTGCTGCCCGAGATCGTCGAGCTCGATCCGTGGGGATATCCCCTCGTCACCGGTCCCGTCACCGACGACCTGCTCGCTGACGCGCGGGCCGCGGTGCGCGCCTGTCCCCAGCTCGCCCTGCGCCTGGTGACGTGACGTACGCCGTCAGCGTGCGCGGATCCGGATCGGCCCCTTGGCGGTCGATGGGTCGACCGGGCGACCACCCTGGGTGATCACCACCTCGCCGCGGGCGACGAGGCGACGGGCCGCACGCCGCGCCGGCTCCATCAGGTGACGCCACGCCGTGCCCTCGGTGCCGGCGACCAGGCGGGCCGCGTCCGAGGGGCAGATGGTGGCCGCCGCCGCGCGCTGGGCGAGCAGCTCGGTGATGGCCGACTCCAGCTGTCGGTCGACGACCGTGACCCCGCGCTTGCGACAGGCGCTCGAGCAGTGACGCACCGAGTCCCAGTCACGCTCCCACTTCTTGCGCCACTCGATGGCTCGCCCGCACGACTGGCACACCTTGGACTCCGGGGACATGCCACCAGTCTGCCCCGCCCCGCGCAGGTGGCCCCACCACCCCGGGGGTGTGGACCACGGTGTTTGACTGGCCGGTGCAGCACATCCGCCGACGGAAGGCCCCCCATGCGTGCACTCGTCCAGCCCAGCTTCGGTGACCCGGCCGAGGTCCTCTCGGTGCAGGAGCTTCCCGACCCCGAGCCCGGGCCGGGCCAGGCACTCGTCCGCGTCGTGCTCTCCCCGATCCACAACCACGACCTGTGGACGGTGCGGGGAAGCTATGGCTTCAAGCCCGAGATGCCGGCGCGCGCGGGCACCGAGGCGGTCGGGGTCGTCGAGGCGCTCGGCGAGGGCGTCGAGGGGCTCGCGGTCGGGCAGCGGGTCGCTACCGGAGGCTCCTTCGGCGCCTGGGCCGAGCTGATCGTCGCGCCTGCTGCGGGCCTCGTGCCGGTGCCCGACACGATCGGCGACGAGGTCGCCGCCCAGCTGGTGTCGATGCCGTTCAGCGCCATCGCGCTGCTCGACTTCCTGGAGGTGTCCGAGGGCGACTGGATCGTGCAGAACGCCGCCAACGGTGCGGTCGGACGTCTCCTCTCCCAGCTCTGCGAGGCGCGGGGCGTCCACGTCCTCGGACTCGTCCGCCGTGCCGAGGGCGTCGACGAGCTCCGTGAGCAGGGCATCGAGCAGGTCGTCGCGACCGACGACGACGGATGGCGCGACCGGGTGAGCGAGATCGTGGGCGACGCCCCGATCGTCGCGGGCGTCGACTCCGTCGGCGGGACAGCCGCGGGTGAGGTGGTCTCCCTGCTCGCCGAGGGCGGCGTGCTCGTGGTCTTCGGCGCGATGGCCTCCCCGACACTGGAGATCGGGTCGGGCGACGTGATCTTCAAACAGGTCGTGATCAAGGGCTTCTGGGGCAGCAAGGTGTTCCCGGCCATGTCACCGGAGAAGCGCTCCCGGCTGATGGGTGAGCTCGTCACCGGCATCGGCGCGGGCGCGCTGACCCTGCCGGTCGAGCGGGTCTACGCGCTCGAGGACATCGCCGCGGCGTCGCGGGCCAACCAGGCTCCGGGTCGGCGCGGCAAGATCCTGCTGCGCCCCTGAGCCGGACGACCGGGGGCGGTCACCGCACGACGACGACCGGGCAGGTGGCACGGTGCAGGACCGCCTGGCTGACCGACCCGAGCAACAGGCCGCTGAAGTAGCCGAGCCCGCGCGAGCCGACGACCACGAGCGAGGCGCCGGCGGACGCGTCGACCAGGCACCGCTCCGGGTTGACCAGCACGACCTCCTGCTCCACGTGTACGTCGGGGTGGTCCTCGCGGACGCCCGCAACGCTCTCGGCGAGCAGGCGCTCGCTCTCACCCACCTCCACGTTGCGCGCCTCGCTGCTCCAGACATCCGTGGACGGCGCCCGGACGTGCCAGCCGTGGATGGCCACCACCGACTCGCCCGTGCTCTCGGCCCGCCGGCAGGCGTACTCGAGTGCCGCAGCGCTCGACCGCGACCCGTCGATGCCGACGACGATGCGCCGGGAATGGCTGTCGCGGGGCTCGCGCACGACCACGACCGGACAGGTCGCGTGGCGGGCGACGTGCTGGCTCACCGAGCCGATGAACGCCTCCGCGGCCGGACCGTGCCCCTGGCTGCCGATCACGAGGATGGAGGCGAACTCCGCCGCCTTCAACACCTCGTCCACGACGGGTCCGGTGCGTTGCTCGGTGGTCGCATGCGCGACTCCCTCGTCGGCCAGGATCTTCACCGCGTCCTCCAGCAGGGTCGAGGAGTCCAGAACGTAGCCCTCGGTCACCACGACCCTTCCGCCGACGCCGCCCCAGGTCCGCGGCAGGATCTCGTTCACTGCGAGGACGTGCACCGGCGCATCGGTGCGGAGGGACTCGGTGGCGGCCCACTGCAGGGCGCGCTTGGCGTCGGCAGAGCCGTCGTACGCGACCAGGATGTTCGGTGTCGTTGTCATGCCTCCAGCCTCTCGCCGACGACCGGACGCGGGCAGAGGCATTGGTCCCGGCGCCCGGGACCTCGGTCCCGGGGCACCCGGAACCCGCCTCCGTAGGGTGGCGCCATGACGCGCCCGATGACAGTCAGCGACAGCACCGTCGTGTCCGCGACGCCGGAGGTGGTCTACGCGCAGGTCGCCGACCCGTCGCAGATGCCGCGGTGGAGCCCCGAGAACATCGCGGGAGACGTGCCGTCGCCCGGCTCACCACTGTCGGTCGGGGACACGTTCGTCGGCGCCAACAGGCGTGGCCCGGCCCGCTGGTCCACGCGCTGCGTGGTGACGGCGGCCTCCCCGGGCCGCGAGTTCGCCTTCCAGGTCCGGCAGATCGGGCTGGGCAACCCGCGGGTCGGCAGCCGGATCGCCACCTGGACCTACACCTTCGAGCCCGTGGCCGACGGCACCCGCATCACCGAGACCTGGACCGATGACCGCCGGTGGCCCGACGCCGTCGCGGCCGTCTTCGACAAGGTCGTGACGCGCGGGCACCTCTTCCACCAGTTCCAGCAGCGCAACATCGCCACCACGCTCGAGCGGATGCAGGCCGACTTCGGGGCGTGAGCCCGCTCAGTCGACCGCGAGCTCGCCCAGCTCGGACCAGTCCGACTGGTCGACCGACTGGCTGACGATCCTCGGGGTGGCAGCCAGGTAGGCCGGGAGCTCCTTCGTGGCCTGCCGGAAGTGCTCGGAGCCCACGTGCGCAGCGCCGGCCGCGTCGTCACGGAACGCCTCGACCAGGACGTACTCGCTCGGGTCGTCGAGGCTGCGCGACCAGTCGAACCACAGGCATCCCTCCTCGGCGCGCGTGGCCTCGGTGAAAGCGCGCGAGATCGCGGGCCAGGCCTCTGCGTGCTCGGGGCGGACCGGGAACTTGGCGGTGATGAAGATCAAGGCGTCTCCTCCGAAGGGCGGTGGGCCAGACGTTCCCGAGAGTACTGACAGCCCATGGGGTGTGACCGGTCTCGCTCGCCGCACCTAGCGTCGGAGTCCGGGCGCACTCCAGCGCCCCACCACTCTTGGGAGAGCCATGTCGAAGCCGCGACCCAGCACGACCACTCCGGACCAGCGCGGGGCCGGCGACGAGCTCCACCAGGGGGTCAAGCGTGGCGAGCGGATGACGACGTCGACCGGGGTGCCGATGGGCGACGGCCAGAACTCGTTGAAGGTCGGCGAGCGGGGTCCGACGCTGCTGGAGGACTTCGCGCTGCGCGACAAGATCTTCCACTTCGACCACGAACGCATCCCGGAGCGGGTCGTCCACGCCCGGGGCTACGGAGCCCACGGCACGCTCGAGTGCCTCGACGCCATCCCCGACCTCACGCGCGCGGCGCCGTTCCAGCGCAAGGGCAAGAAGACCGAGGCCTTCGTCCGGTTCTCCACGGTGGCCGGCAACCTGGGCTCCCCCGACCTCGCCCGCGACGTGCGCGGCTTCGCGGTGAAGATGTACACCGAGGAGGGCAACTGGGACCTCGTCGGCAACAACATCCCGGTCTTCTTCATCCAGGACGCGATGAAGTTTCCCGACCTCGTCCACGCGGTCAAGGAGGAGCAGGACCGTGGCTGGCCGCAGGCGGCCTCGGCGCACGACACGTTCTGGGACTTCGTGTCGCTGATGCCCGAGTCCACCCACATGCTGGTGTGGGCGATGAGCGACCGCGCGATCCCGCGCTCGTTCCGCTTCATGGAGGGCTTCGGGGTCCACACCTACCGCTTCGTCAACGCGGACGGCGACGACACGTTCGTGAAGTTCCACTGGAAGCCCCGCCAGGGCCTGCAGTCAGTGGTGTGGAACGAGGCGCTGAAGATCAACGGCGCCGACCCCGACTTCCACCGGCGCGACCTCTACGCCGCCATCGAGTCCGGCGACCTCCCGCAGTGGGACCTCGGCGTGCAGGTCTTCGACGAGGCCTTCGCCGACGCGTTCGACTTCGACGTGCTCGACGCGACCAAGCTGATCCCGGAGGAGGTGCTGCCGGTGCGGGTGATCGCCCGGCTCACCCTCGACCGCGTGGTCGACAACGTGTTCGCCGAGACCGAGCAGGTCGCCTTCTGCACGCAGAACGTGGTGCCGGGCATCGACTTCACCAACGACCCCCTGCTGCAGGGGCGCAACTTCTCCTACCTCGACACCCAGCTCAAGCGCCTCGGAAGCCCCAACTTCAACCAGCTCCCCGTGAATGCCCCGCGCTGCCCCGTCATGCACTTCCAGCGCGACGGCCACATGCAGACGGCGCCGCAGGCTGGCCGGGGCAACTACGAGCCCAACTCGCTCACCGGTGACGACCGTGGACCGCGCGCCGACCTCGTCCAGGGCTACCGGAGCGTGATGCGCCAGGAGGCGGGTCCGGCCCGCCGGCTGCGGGCGGAGTCCTTCGCCGACCACTACAGCCAGGCCCGGCAGTTCTTCCTCAGCCAGACCGAGGTGGAGCGCAGCCACATCGTCGACGCCTTCTCCTTCGAGCTCGCCAAGGTCGAGGACCCGAGGATCCGCACCCGGATGCTGGCGAACCTCCGCAACGTCCACGACGACCTGGCCCAGGCGGTGGCCGACAAGCTCGCGATGCCGCTGCCCGACGCGGCCGAGGCCGCGATGCCCACGCGCACCGACCTGGCCGAGTCGCCCGCGCTGAGCATCCTGCTCAACGGTCCGGACTCGTTCGCGGGCCGCAAGCTCGGTGTGTTGGTCACCCACGGCAGCGACAAGGCCCTCGTCGCCGCACTCGCCTCGGCGTGCGAGGACGCCGGCGCGGTGGTGGAGTACGTCGCTCCGGCGATCGGCCCGGTCAAGCTCAAGGGCGGTGGGACCCTGACCCCCGACCACGCGATCGACGGCGGGCCCTCGGTGCTCTTCGACGCGGTGGCCCTGCTGCCGTCCGCCGACGGCGCCAGCGACCTCGCCGGCCGGGCCAGCGCGCAGGACTTCGTGAGCGACGCCTTCGCCCACCACAAGTTCGTCGGTCTCGGGACCGAGGCCGGCGCGCTGCTCGCCGCCGCAGGGGTGGAGCCCGACGACGGATTCGTCCCGCTGGCGTCCGCCGACGACGCAGCGACCTTCCTCGCCCGGTGCGCCGGGCTGCGGCACTGGGAGCGCGACGTCCGTGCGTGAGCACCGGCCCGTGCTGCTCGGAGGGCGCACCGACGCCGAGCAGAGCGATCTCGCCGAGCTGGTCGCCAGCACCCGGGAGGCGGCGGGCGACGTGCCCGCCGCCTTGAAGCTCGCCCAGGTCGTCGGCCCCGACCTCCCCACGCCCGGCGCCGGTCGCACGACCCACCTCTGGTCGGCGCTGGCGAGCGTCGCGGCGACCGACCTGACCGTGGCCCGGACGCTGGAGCCGCACCTCGACGCGCTCGCGATCCTCGAGCAGGCGGGCGTCGGTGTCGATCCGGGGGCCTGGGGCGTCTTCGCCGCCGAGGGACCCGGCGAGCCGTTGCGTGCCGAGCCCTGCGGGGCGTCGTACGTGCTGCGCGGGCGCAAGCACTGGTGCTCGCTGGCCGCGGTGCTGGACCGCGGCCTGGTCAGCGCCCGCGTGGGTGAGGAGCGCCAGCTGTTCGCCGTCGACCTGACCCAGGACGGGGTGGCCGCCGTGCCCGGCACGTGGGTGGCGCGCGGTCTCTCTGCGGTCGACTCGGGACCGGTGGACTTCGCGGACGTGCCCGCCACCGCGGTGGGCGCGCCGGGGTGGTACCTCGAGCGCCCCGGCTTCGCGTGGGGCGGCATCGGGGTGGCGGCCGTGTGGTTCGGCGGTGCCGTCGGTGTCGCGCGGCGGCTGCTGGCCGGTGCCGCGAGCCGCCCGCCGGACCAGGTGGCGTTGATGCACCTGGGTGCCGTCGACGCGCAGCTGCACGCGGCCCGCTGCGCGCTCGAGCAGGCGTCGTACGCCGTCGACGCCGGGGTGCTGTCCGGCGCCGCCGGGTGGCGCGCGGCGCTCCGGGTGCGCGAGGTCGTCGCGACGGCGGCAGAGGACGTGCTGCGCCGAGCCGCCCACGGCCTCGGACCCGGGCCGCTGGCGACCGAGGAGGAGCACGCTCGACGCGTCGCCGACCTCGAGCTCTACCTGCGCCAGTGGCACGCCGAGCGCGACCAGGCGTCGCTGGGCGAGGACGTCGTGAGTCGCGACGCGACGGCGTGGTGACCGCGCCCGACTTCCGCCACGACCGCCCGGGCACACGTGCCGCGGAGTGGACGTCGGCGCTGGCCTCGCACGGGCTTGCCGCGTTGTCCCTGCCGACGTCGCGCCGGCGGCTCGTGGTGGCCGGCGCCCATCCCGACGACGAGACGCTCGGAGCCGGCGGGCTGATCCGAGCCGCCGCGCTCGCCGGGTGGCAGGTCGAGATCGTCACGGCCACGGCCGGGGAGGGATCCCATCCGCACTCCCCCACGCACCCCCCGCAGCGGCTGGCGGAGGTCCGTCGCGCCGAGCTGCGAGAGGCGATCTCCGTGCTCGCCCCCGACGCGACCCTGCGGTGCCTCGATGTGCCCGACGGCGACGTGGCGGCGCACGTCCCGGAGGTGGTGGCCGCCCTGGTCGAGACGATCGGGACCGGCGGCGCGGACGTGCTGCTCTGTGCACCGTGGCGCCAGGACGGCCACCCCGACCACGAGGCGGTGGGGCAGGCCGCCGCGATCGCCGGGGTGCGCACCGACGCGCAGCTGCTGGAGTACCCCGTCTGGCTCTGGCACTGGGGCAGCCAGGACGACGTCCCGTGGGGGCGGGCCTCACGTCTCCCCCTCGACGCGCCGGCCCGCACCACCAAGCGCGCGGCGATAGCGGCCCACGCCAGCCAGGTCCGCCCGCTCTCCGACCGTGCCGGCGACGAGGTGCTGCTCGACGAGGACCTGCTGGCGCACTTCGACCGCGACGAGGTCTTCTTCTCCTCCGACCGGGAGGTGGAGGACGACGCGCTCGACCAGGTCCATCGCGAGCGACCCGACCCGTGGCGGGTGGACTCCTCCTACGAGCGCCGCAAGCGGGCCCTCACCCTGGCGAGCCTGCCGCTCGAGCACTACGGTCGGGCCCTCGAGGTCGGCTGCTCGGTGGGCGAGCTGGCCGTCGACCTGGCCGGGCGGTGTGACGCCCTCCTGGCAGTGGACAGCAGCCGGACCGCGATCGAGCTGGCCCGTCGGCGTACGGCCGGGATCGACCACGTCGACGTACGACAGGCACGGGTCCCGGACGAGTGGCCGGCGGGCCGCTTCGACCTGGTGTCCATCTCCGAGGTCGGCTACTTCCTGAGCCCGCGGCAGCTGGACGAGGTCGTGGCGCGCACCCGCGAGGCGCTCACCGACGACGGGCACCTGCTGCTGTGCCACTGGCGGCACCAGCCCGTCGGGTGGCCCCTCGCCGGACCCGCCGTGCACGAGGCGTTCCTGGCGACGGGTGCCGCGGTCCTCGTCGACCACCGCGAGCCCGACTTCCTCCTCCACGTGCTGGAGCGGTGGTCGTGAGCGCCCCCGCCGCGGTCGGCATCGTGATCCCCGCCCGGGACGAGGAGGCGCTGCTGCCGGCCTGCCTCGACTCCGTCGCCGACGCCGTGCACGTCCTCGGCGCCGAGCACCCCGAGATCCGCACGCGCGTGTTCGTGGTGCTCGACGCGTGCCGCGACCGTTCGGCGCACGTCGTGTCAGGACGCTGCGGGGTCTCGCCCGTCGTGATCCAGGCCAGGAACGTCGGAATCGCCCGCGCGCACGGCGTGGCGGCCGCCGCCGGATGGGCCGCCGCATCGGGAGCGCGGCCGCTGTGGCTCGCCAACACCGACGGCGACAGCGTCGTCCCCCGCCACTGGCTGCTCGCCCAGGTGCGGATGGCGGGCGACGGGCACGGCCTCGTCGTGGGAACCGTCACGCCCCGGCCCGACGACCTCACCCGCGAGGAGCTCGCCCTGTGGCGGGAGCGCCACAGCGCGGACGACGGCCACGCGCACATCCACGGGGCCAACCTCGGCTTCAGCCAGGAGGCCTACGAGCTGGTCGGCGGGTTCGCACCGATCCCCAGCCACGAGGACGTCGAGCTCGTCACCGCGATGCGGCAGGCCGGTGTCCACTGGATCGCCTCGGGCGAGATCCCGGTGGCGACCTCGGGCCGCCGCGTGGCGCGGGCACCCGACGGCTTCGCCGGCTACCTCGACGGTCTGGGCGCCTGAGCGCCCCGTCTAGGCTGGCGCCGATCGCCATGACCCAGACCGACACGCGACACCGCAGGCTCCTGCTCGTGGTCGACGCCCCTTCACTGCTGCACCGCAACCACCATGCGCGCGCCCACACCGGCCTGCGCGACCGGGCCGGGCGGCCGATCTGGGCGCTGCACGGGATGCTGCGCCAGATCCTCGAGTCGATCGACACCATCGGGCCGGACGCGGTGCTCTTCGGCCTCGACGACCGGACCGCGTCCGTGCGTCGCGACGCCTACCCCGACTACAAGGCCGGTCGCGCGGAGAAGGACGACGACCTCGTCGACCAGCTCGACCGGGCCGGCGCCCTGCTCGACGCCCTCGGCCTGGCCACCTTGACCCCGCCCGGCCTGGAGGCCGACGACGTCAACGCCTCGGGCGCGACCTGGGCCACGGCGAACGGCTGGAACTGCGTGATCATCACCTCCGACCGGGACGCCTTCGCGCACATCAGCGGGCACACCCAGGTCCTCCGGCTGATCGACGGCGGCATCCACGGCTCCCCGATGCTCAACCCGGCGCGCCTGTTCAACATGTACGGCGTCCGCGCCGCCAACTACCTCGCCTTCGCCGCGCTGCGGGGCGACTCCAGCGACAACCTGCCAGGCGTCCAGGGCATCGGTGAGAAGACGGCCGCGATCCTGCTCGACGTGGCCGGCTCGATGTCCGCCGCCTGGTCCGACGTCGACCACAACGACGGGCGCGCGCTCGCCGAGGCCCTCGACGACTGGGCCACCGAGTCGGGTGGCCGCCGCCTCGGCGCGACCGTCGTACGGCGCCTGCGCGCGGACGGTGCGCGCGAGCGCTACGACTTCAACGTGCAGATGATGTCGGGCCAGGACGACCTCGACCTCGGACTCACTCCTGATGTCCCGGGCTCGCGCGGGCTGCTTCCGCTCGACCTGGACCGGGTCACGAAGGTGGTCGGGTTCCTCGACAACGACTTCACCACCGACCTCGCGGTCCGGGTGCTGACGGACCGGCCCGCGTCGGGCTGAGGAGTCAGCCGGTGCTGCCGCCTGCGGCGATCGCGGGGAGGATCGCGGCGGTCATGATCGCGGTGTTCATCGCCGCCACCGCCTTGGCGACCGCCTCGCCGGCACTGACCTCGGTCGAGACCTCCTCGATGCGCCGCTTGAGGTCACGGCGACCGAGCGTCCCCGCCTCCTCCTTGAGCACCTTGGTGGCGACGCCCAGGCCCTGGAGGATCGCCAGCAGGGTCGCGTCCTCGGGGCGGGGCGTGCCGCCGGCGAGCACCACGCGGAGCTGCTCGCGCGTGCGCCGCTCGGGCTCGGGGTCGAGCACGGGGTACTTGGCCGGCACCAGGCCGAGCGCACGCTTCTCCTCGATCGCGATCACGCCCGCGGCGGCCAGCGAGGCGGCCACTTCGGCCTCGACGGCGAGCTTGCGGTCGGTCACCAGCGACGAGAGCTTCTTGCCGTCGCGCTGCACCAGCCGGCGCATCGCGGCATCCAGCGCCGGGTGGCCGACGTCCCCCGCTCGGAGCACCGTCACTCGCGGATCCTTGTGGTCGCTGAGGGTGATCCGCTCGGCGAGCACGAGGTCGGTGACGACGGCCGCGGCGAGACCGTAGCCGCGCTGCGCCGACATGCTCGCGGGCTTCCCGTCGTCGCGACGCAGCAACATGAAGAGCTCTTCGGCGATCAGCATGTGGCCAGACTAGGCAGCATCCTCGCGCACCGGATCCGTCGCTTGGTGGAGATCGACCCTCATCATCCGGGCGGCCAGGTCCACCGCAGGGCCGAGGAGGAAGATCACCGCGAGGGTGCCGACGCCGACGGTCGCGCCCATCAACCAGCCACCGAGCGCTCCCCCACCCTGGACCAGGCTGTAGCTCCACCTGAAGGCCACCGGCGGGTCCCAGGCCAGAGCCGCAGCCTCCGCGGGCCCCGCTCCGGTGTGGCTGCCGAGGTAGAGCGCGATCCCGACGGCGAGGACCGGGAACGCCCCGGCCAGCAACACGCCACGCCAGAGAAGGTGGTCGGGGGTGGCGAGCAGGTCGAGCGCCACCGAGACGACCACGCCGACCAGCACCACCTGTACGACCGTGCCCACCCCCGGACGCACGTGCCGGAGCGCGGCCATCGCCACCAGGCTCACGCCGACGATCAGGTTGGCGATCCAGAACCTCATCCCCGACGAGAGAGCGAGTCCGTTGACGAAGGTGGAGTAGCCGTCCGAGCCCAGGTCCGCGGTCAGCAGCATCGCCACCCCCGTCCCGAGCACGACACAACCAACCAGGAGCATCGCCGTACGGCGGGGGCTGGGGATCACGGCGCCAGCATGTCAGGCATCCTTCGTCAGCCCGCAGCCAACGTCACGAAACCCCCCGATCCGATCGGCCAGATCTTGACCGTTCCTCAACCCTCCGTCAATGGACCACTGTCGGACCCAACACCTATACTCGAACACATGATCGACACACGCGAAGCAGAGCCAGGAGTGGGAGCAGGGGTCGACGACGACCTCGGCCCCGCCGGCCTCCTCGCTCTCGTCGCGCGACCGCAAGGCCACCGAGGACCGTGCCGCCGCCGACTGCTGAGGCTCGCCGCCCGGTGGGCCGACCTCCACCCGCCCGAGTCGATCCACCTCGGCCGCGACCTTCACCAGCGGCCGCGGCATCGGCCTCGAACACGACGAACCCATCGCCGGGCAAGGCTGCCCCACCGTGGCGGAGTTCTGCGTCGCCGAGCTCGGCACCACCCTGGGCATCTCCACGACCTCGGCGAAACGCCTCATCGGTCACGCCCTCGAGCTGCGCCACCGCCTCCCCCGACTCTGGGCCCAGGTCCAGTCCGGCCGGGTCCCCGCCTGGCGCGCCCGGACGCGTCGCCGAAGCCACCATCCACACCACCCCGGCCCTCACGCTTGAGGCAGCCGGGTGGGTCGACGCCCAGGTCGCCGCCGTCGCCGGCAAGATCGGACCCACCCAGCTCGAGCGGCTCGTCGCGGAGACCATCAGACGCTTCGAGCTCGCCGCCCCCGACCCGGCGGCGGACCCCGAGGACGGCTACCTCCACGTCGACCCCCGCCACGTCACGATCAACAAGGACGACGTCCACTACGCCGGCACCCTGCACCTCGAGGCCGACCTCGACCTCGCCGACGCCCTCGACCTCGACCGCGCCATCACCCACGGCGCCGCCACCCTCAAGGCCATCGGCTCCACCGACTCCCTCAACGCCCGCCGCGCCGCCGCGCTCGGCGACCTCGCCCGCACCCAGACCGCCCTCGACCTCCTGACCGAGAGGCCGGGTGCGGCACCCGCGAGCGGGCCGCACCCGGACACCGCGGAGACAGGTCCCGGGCACGCGAGGTCGTCCTCCACGCCCACTTCACCGCGCAGACCGAAGGTGACGCCACCGCGCCCGGACAGACCGTGTTCGGGCCCACCGGACGCCTCGAGGAAGGCCAACGCCTGATCCTCCTCGACCAGCTCCGCTCCTGGTGCGCCGACTCCCGGACCAAGATCACCATCAAGCCCGTCATCGACCTCAACACGCCGCTCGCCGCGGCCGGGTACGCCATCCCCGACCGGATCCGCGACCACATCATTCTCCGCGACCGCACCTGCGTCTTCCCCTGGTGCACCCGCCCCGCCCGGGGCTGCGACATCGACCACATCACCGCCTACGACCACCACGCCGACACCGACCGCAGACCCCAACCCGGACCCACCAGCACAGCCAACCTCGCCGCGCTCTGCCGGTTCCACCACCGCCTCAAGACCCACTCGGCCTGGACCTACCGCATGACGTCGCCCGGGGTCTTCGAGTGGACCAGCCCCCACGGCCACCACTACCGACGCGACACCACCGGCACCAGCGCGCTCGACCCACCCGAACGAGATTGCAACCCTCCGTCAATGGACCACTGTCGGATCCAACACCTATACTCGAACACATGATCGACACACGCGAAGCAGCGCCAGGAGTGGGAGCAGGGGTCGACGACGACCTCGGCCCCGCCGGGCTGCTCGCCTCGATCAAGACGGCCCGGGTAGCCGAGGACGCTGCCGCCGCCCGACAACTCACCCTCGCCGCCCGCTGGGCCGACCTCCACCCGCCCGAGTCGATCCACCTCGCCGCGACCTTCACCAGCGGCCGCGGCATCGGCCTCGAACACGACGAACCCATCGCCGGGCCCGGCTGCCCCACCGTGGCGGAGTTCTGCGTCGCCGAGCTCGGCACCGCCCTCGGGATCTCGACGACCTCGGCGAAGACGCCTCATCGGTCACGCCCTCGAGCTGCGCCACCGCCTCCCCCGACTCTGGGCCCAGGTCCAGTCCGGACGGGTCCCCGCCTGGCGGGCCCGGACGGTGGCCGAGGCCACCATCCACGCGTCCCCGGCCCTCACCCTCGAGGCAGCCGGGTGGGTCGACGCCCAGGTCGCCGCCGTCGCCGGCAAGATCGGACCCACCCAGCTCGAGCGGCTCGTCGCGGAGACCATCAGACGCTTCGAGCTCGCCGCCCCCGACCCGGCGGCGGAC
The DNA here is from genome assembly GCA_963726515.1 of uncultured Actinomycetota bacterium. Taxonomy (GTDB): domain Bacteria; phylum Actinomycetota; class Actinomycetes; order Propionibacteriales; family Nocardioidaceae; genus Nocardioides. The sequence goes on along the minus strand of CAVSCW010000030.1, from coordinate 874 downwards.
CCCGAGGACGGCTACCTCCACGTCGACCCCCGCCACGTCACGATCAACAAGGACGACGTCCACTACGCCGGGACCCTGCACCTCGAGGCCGACCTCGACCTCGCCGACGCCCTCGACCTCGACCGCGCCATCACCCACGGCGCCGCCACCCTCAAGGCCATCGGCTCCACCGACTCCCTCAACGCCCGACGCGCCGCCGCGCTCGGCGACCTCGCCCGCACCCAGACCGCCCTCGAACTCTTCACCCACGGCCACACCGGCACCCCGGCCCCAGCCCAGGACCCGGTGCGGGACGGGCTGCCGGTGGCACGCGAGGTCGTCCTCCACGCCCACTTCACCGCGTGGACCGAGGGTGACGCCACCGCGCCCGGACAGACCGTGTTCGGGCCCACCGGACGGCTGGAGGAAGGCCAACGCCTGATCCTCCTCGACCAGGTCCGCTCCTGGTGCGCCGACACCCGGACCAAGATCACCATCAAGCCCGTCATCGACCTCAACACGCCGCTCGCCGCGACCGGGTACGCCATCCCCGACCGGATCCGCGACCACATCATTCTCCGCGACCGCACCTGCGTCTTCCCCTGGTGCACCCGCCCCGCCCGAGCCTGCGACATCGACCACATCACCGCCTACGACCACCACGCCGACACCGACGGCAGACCCCAACCCGGACCCACCAGCACAGCCAACCTGGCCGCGCTCTGCCGGTTCCACCACCGCCTCAAGACACATTCGGCCTGGACCTACCGCATGACGTCGCCCGGGGTCTTCGAGTGGACCAGCCCCCACGGCCACCACTACCAACGCGACACCACCGGCACCAGCGCGCTCGACCCACCCGAACGAGATTGACCCCGCCCCGCACCCCGCCACC
>CAVSCW010000029.1:0-37919 GCA_963726515.1 uncultured Actinomycetota bacterium | reverse complement strand
GGCTCAACGGCCACGTCGGCACGGAGGCGTCGTACAACTTCACCTACGGGTTCGCCGCGGCGCGGATCAGGACGCAGTCGGCGCGCGGCCAGCACGCGGCCTTCTGGATGCAGGCGCTGGCGGGCCAGTCGGCCGGTCGGCGGCCAAGAAGGGCGGCGCGGAGATCGACGTCATGGAGTACTTCGGCGACGACCACCCCGAGGGCGGCCTGACCAGCTTCACCTACTTCCTCGACGAGGAGGGCAAGAAGCAGACCGTCGGCGGCTGGCTGCCCGACCGTCGAGGACCTCGGCGACGACTGGTCGAGCGAAGTACCACGTGTTCTCCGTCGAGTGGACCCCCGACGAGTACGTCTTCCGCATCGACGGTCAGGTCACCGCAGCGGCTCGAGGGCGAGACTTCGGGACAGCGAGAGTTCCTCATCCTGAGCCTGCTCTCGCTCCGACTACGAGCTGCCCCGCTTCAACGGCAAGCTGCCCGAGAGCATGGAGGTCGACTGGGCGCGGGTGTGTCCTCGTCGTGGACCATTTCTCGCGCCGGTGGTGGCGCCGAAGTCGCTGTCGGCTCAAGTACGGACGTGTGTGCCCTCACACCGCGCACTTCCATCGCTGAAGCGTCGCGCCTGCCGCCGGCGTCGGGGGCGTCGGGGGCGTCGGTGGGATCGCAGGGACGATTAGGACGCTCCCTCATCTCTCGCCAAACTGCATGCATGCGGTTGTCCTCCCTCGCCCTGTCCCTTGTCCTCGCCGGTTCGCTCGCCGCCTGCTCGTCTGCCGGCGGCGCCGGCCTCCCGTCGTACGACGAGAGCGACGCCGTCCACGCGCGGGTGCTCCCGCAGCTCGCCGCCAATGGTGAGGACGTCGAGAGCGCCGACGACGCCGCGTGGGTCGTCGACGTGAGCGTGGACGACGTGGAGGAAGGCACCGGCGTCACCCTCTTCGCCAAGGACGGCGACGGGTGGGAGTCGGTCTCGGAGGCCGAGACCGACGCCGACGGCGTGGTCGCCCTCACCACCCGCACGCCCGGGCAGCTGCACGTGGTGGTCGACGACGGCGACGCGATCGGTGCCGAGACCTCCACCGACGACGTCCCCGAGGCGAGCTTCACCGATGACTTCGACGAGGACTCGGTCGACGAGCCCGGCAGCGCCTGGGCCAGCCGCACCCAGGGCCACATCGGCGTACGCACGTGCTCGGAGGCCGACCCCAGCGGCGCCGAGGTCGGCGACGGCGTGCTCACGCTGAGCGTGCTCGAGGACCCCGAGATGGGCGAGTGCCAGCTCCCCGGCCGCCGCAAGAAGTTCCCCTTCCGGCTCAACGGCCACGTCGGCACCGAGGGCACCTATGGCTTCACCTACGGCTATGCCGCGGCGCGGATCCGGACGCAGTCCGCGCGCGGGCAGCACGCCGCCTTCTGGATGCAGTCGGCCGGCGGACAGGCCCCGGGTGGCGCCAAGAAGGGCGGCGCCGAGATCGACATCATGGAGTACTTCGGCGACGACCACCCCGAGGGCGGCCTGACGAGCTTCACCTACTTCCTCGACGAGGAGGGCAAGAAGCAGACCGTCGGTGGCTGGCTGCCCGACGTCGAGGACCTCGGTGACGACTGGTCGAAGGAATACCACGTGTTCTCCGTCGAGTGGACGCCCGACGAGTACGTCTTCCGCATCGACGGGCAGGTCACCCAGCGGCTCGAGGGGGAGACCTCGGGACGCGAGGAGTTCCTCATCCTGAGCCTGCTCTCCTCCGACTATGAGCTGCCCCGCTTCAACGGCAAGCTGCCCGAGAGCATGGAGGTCGACTGGGCGAGGGTGTGGGAGACCGGCCCGAGCTAGGGCGAGTCCAGCACCAGGGTGATCGGGCCGTCGTTGACGCTCGCCACCCGCATGTCGGCGCCGAAGCGGCCGCGCTCGACGTGCGCGCCGAGCCGCTCGAGCTCGGCGCACACGGCGTCGTAGAGCGGCTCGCTGACCGGGCCGGGCGCCGCGGCCTGCCAGGTGGGCCGGCGGCCCTTGCGGGCCTCGCCGTAGAGCGTGAACTGGCTGACCACCAGCACCGGCGCGGCGACGTCGCTGGCGCTCTGCTCGTCACGCAGCAGGCGCAGGTCCCAGATCTTGCGGGCCGTCCACGCGACCTGGGCCTGGTCGTCGTCGTGGGTGACGCCGAGATAGACCAGCAGGCCGGGTCCGTCGATGTGCCCGACCACCTCGCCGTCGACGGTGACGCTGGCGGAGAGGACCCTCTGGATGACCGCACGCATGGTGCAAGGATGCCGCCATGCCCGCACTTCCCGCTGACGCACTGCTGATCACCGTCGCCCCCACCGGCGCCGAGACCGCCAAGGCCGACTGCCCGCAGCTGCCCACCACCCCCGAGGAGATCGCCCGCACCGCCGCGGAGTGCGAGGCGGCAGGCGCGGCGATGATCCACCTCCACGTCCGCGACGACGCCCACGCGCCGACCCTCGACCAGGGCCTGCTGCGCGAGTGGGTGGCCGCCGTGCGCGACGCCTCCTCGCTCGTGGTGCAGCTCTCCACCGGCGGCTCGGTGCACGACCCGCTCGACGAGCGGCTCAAGGTGCTCGACGCGGAGCCCGACTCCTGCTCGCTCACGATGGGCACCACCAACTTCGGCGACGACGTCTTCCTCAACCCGTGGCCCTTCGTCAAGGACCTCTATCAGCTCGCGCTCGAGCGCGGCGTGGCGCCGGAGTTCGAGCTGTTCGACCTCGGCCAGGTGCACGCCCTCGGCCGGCTCATCCGGCAGTTCGGCGCCCCGGCCGGCGGCAAGGTGCACGTCGACTTCGTGATGGGCGTCCCCGGCGGCATGCCCGGCACCGCCCCGGCGCTGGTCGCCGGCGTGGCCGCGCTCCCGCCGGAGGTGACGTCGTGGTCGGCCACCGGCATCGGCCGCTCCACCCTCTCCGTCGCGATGGCGTCGCTGTCGATGGGCGGCCACCTGCGAGTCGGCATGGAGGACGTGCTGACGATCAGCCGCGGCGTGCCGGTCGAGTCCAACGCCCAGCTCGTCGAGCGCGCGGTCGACCTCGGGCGGATCGCGCAACGTACGCCGATGACGCCCGGCCAGTGCCGGGAGCTGCTCGGCCTGGCCTGAGGGCCGCTTCCCCCCGCGAGCCCCCGCGCCACGCCGTACGCCGATCGCGACACGCCGGCGGTGCGCCCGGCGCGCGTCTCCGACGGGCCCCACTCACGCGGCGACGGGGAGCGTGAGTGCGGCTCGCACGGTGGCCACCACCTCGTGCGGGGCGAACATCACCTGCTCCCACGTGAAGCGCAGCACCGTCCAGCCACCGGTGACCAGGGCGTTGTAGCGCGTGCAGTCGGCGTCGTGCTCGGCCTTGCCGGCGTGGTGGGCCCACGAGTTGGCCTCGATGGCCAGCGCGGAGAAGGGGTCGGCCAGGTCGGGGTGGTAGGTCACTCCGGCGATGGTCGTGGCCCACTGCGGGACCACGGGGATGCCGGCCTCGATGAGGATGGCGCGCAGCACGGACTCGAAGGGGTTGGCGGCGAGGTCGCTCGCGTGCTCCAGGACCTGACGGACGGGGGCCGGGGTGTCCGGCCGCAGCGCGCCCAGCAGGTCGTCGCGGGTCAGGTCGCCGTGGCGGAGGGCGGAGTCGGCCACGGCGAGGGCCTCGTCGAAGGGGAGCTCCGCAGCGCAGTCCAGGACCGTGCGCAGGTGCGAGGTGGCCCACCCGTCCAGGTCGGCGCGGGGCAGGGTGTCGCAGACCAGCTCGCCGTCGACCGGACGCTCGGGCTTCCGCGCGGCGACGACCTGCGGAAAGCGAGCGGGCCACTTCGTCTCCCACCCCCAGTGCGCGGCTGCGGACAGCAGCCGCAGGTGGCCTCCCACCCGGGCTGCCACGTCACGGGCCTCGTCCGCCACGGGGAGGGCATAGCGCCCGCGGGAGACGTGGAGGACCCGTCGGGCGCCCACCGCCCGGCGCAGCCGCTTGCGGGAGGTGAGCGCGAGCACGTCGGCCGTCGAGCCGATCCCGCCGAGGCGGGTGAGCGCGGCCACGGCATCCATGCCTCAGCAGTGTGGTGTGCCGGCCACCTCGGCGCGAACCGTTCTCCACAGGGGCCGGACCTCGGCGGTGACGCCCGCGCCACGCCGTACGCCGATCGCGACACGCCGTGGGCCCCCGGGCCCCAGGCGTCGGGTGCGGCCCTCAGGCGTCGTCGATCTTCTTCATCCCGACCAGCCCGGGTCGATAGGTGGGGTCCTCGAGCTCGGCGATGGTCGGCGATCCGAACATCGGCAGTCCCTGGCGCTTGCGCAGGAAGCCCCACACGATCGGCAGGATGAGCAGCGTCGCGAGGCCGATGCCGGCGATCAGGTAGGGGTGGGTCTCGTCCTTGCCCAGCGGTGCCCAGCCGGACTTGTCGAGGAGAGCGACGCCGCTCATGGTGAGCACGACGACGATGCCGCGGCGGATGAAGGACTGCGGCACGCGGGGGGCGAGCAGCGCGCCGAGGATGGTGCCGGGGACCGAGCCGATGACCAGGGGGATCAGGAGCTCCCAGTCGATGCCGTGCAGGGCGATGTTGGAGATCGCGGCCGCCATCACCAGGGGCACCGCCTGGACCAGGTCGGTGCCGACGAGCCGCACCGCCGACAGGCCGGGGTAGAGCATCAGCAGGGCGATCATGATGACCGAGCCGGAGCCGACGCTGGTGATGCCGACGAGCAGGCCGCCGAGCATGCCGACGAGCAGCGTCGGGACCACCCGGACCTCGGGGTTGTCGTCCTGGACGTGGGTGCCGGAGCGGACGCGCTGCAGGTTGACGTAGAGGCGCAGGGCGTACGTCGCTGCGGCGAGCAGCAGCGCGAAGCCGATGCAGATCACCAGAACGTAGTTGAGCTGGTCGCTGTCGGTGGTCAACCAGTTGACCAGGTGCGGTCCGAGCAGCGCCATCGGGATCGAGCCGATCATCAGCCACTTGGCGAGCTGCATGTTGGGGGAGCCCTCGCGCTTGTGCACGATCGCCCCGCCGGTCTTGTAGATCGCGGCGGCCGTGAGGTCTGCGGTCACGACCGTGGCGGCCTCTCCCACGCCGAGGAAGAGCAGCGCCGGGGTCATCAGGGCGCCGCCGCCCATGCCGGTCAGGCCGACGACGATGCCGACGAGGAAGCCCGCCGCCAGGATCGAGAAGAACGCGACGGTGATGAGATCCATCAGTTGTCCTCCGTCGCGGCCGGGGAGCCCGTCAGGCGCGGCACGATGATGTCGAGCATGGCAGTGATTGTGCCGGTTGCCTTGTCCGCGGCGGCCCTGCCCCGCCGGTAGGGGTCGGCCACGTCGTCGGCGGGGCGCGGGGGCGTACGGCGTACGCCCGCCTCGGCCAGCAGCGCCCGCCCGGTGAGGTCGGGGATCTGGGCGATGGTCGCGACGAACTGGCCCAGCGTGAAGACCCGCCGGTGCAGCTGCGGGTGCTCCTCCAGGATGCGCGCCCGGTGCGTGGTCTCGGCCGTCAGGATGAGGTCGGCCCCCTCCAGGATGTCCTTGCTGATCCGCCGGCTCCGGAAGTCGTCGCCGAGTCCCGGGGTGAGCGTCACGGCCATGTCCGGGTTGATCGGCGCGGCCTCGAAGCCCTGGGTGCCGGCGCTGGAGAACTCCACGTCGCGGCTGTCGCCGGCCATCGCCCGGGCGGCGAGCTCCATCACCGGGGAGCGGCAGATGTTGGCCGTGCAGACGAAGAGCACCGAGATCGGCTCACTCATGCGGGTCCGTCCGTGGGTCGGGCGAGGTGGAGGAAGCCGGCCTCGTCGAGCGCGACCAGCACGTCGTCGAGCGCGTCCTCGATGCTGCGGCCCGTGGTGTCCACGCGCACGGCCGGGTCGTCGGGCTCCTCGTAGGGCGAGGAGATGCCGGTGAACTCCGGGATCTCGCCGGCCCGCGCCTTGGCGTAGAGCCCCTTGCGGTCGCGGCGCTCGCACTCCTCCAGCGGGGTGGCGACGTGGACGAGGAAGAACGCGCCGCCCGCGTCCTCGACCATCTGCTGCACCTGCTCGCGCGTCTCGGCGAAGGGCGCGATGGGGGAGCACACGGCCACGCCGCCGTGGCGGGCGATCTCGGCGGCCACCCAGCCGATGCGGCGGATGTTGGTCTCGCGGTCGGCCTTGGAGAAGGTCAGCCCGGCCGACAGGTGGCGGCGTACGACGTCGCCGTCGAGGCTGGTCACCGAGCGAGTGCCCTGCTCGAGCAGCAGGTCCATCAGCGCGCGCGCCAGCGTCGACTTGCCGCTGCCGGAGAGGCCGGTGAAGAACAGCACCAGGCCCTGCGACTCCGGCTCGGGGCGGTCCGCCTCGACGATCGCGGCGATGGGGGCCGGGAAGGCGGCGTCGTCGGAGGGGTCGGAGAGTGCGTGCACCGGGTCGTCGCCGGCGTACGTCGCCACCACCCGCGCACCGAGCTCGTGGTCGAGGTCGGCGTCGCCGTGGGACGGAAGCGGTACGGCGACCACGTGGGCGTCGTCGAGCAGGTCGGCCGCGGCGAGCGAGGCGCGGACCAGGGCGACGGGGGAGAGCGCGGCGGTGCCGGTGCCCATCAGGGCCACCAGGACCACGCGTCCGAGGCCGCGGACCTCGTCGAGCTCGGCCTCGGTGAGCGCGTCGACGACCGGGACGAAGGTCGCGCCGGCGTGCTGCTCGCGCGTCTGCGCGGGCGTGAGGTGCAGGCGGCGGAAGGGGCCGTACTGCGCATGGGTGAGGGGCTCCGGCGTGCCGTCGGCACCGACGCGGGCCAGCGGCAGGCCCTCGGGGTCGACGAGCTCGACCTCCGTCGCACCCTCGGGCAGCTCGAGCGTCACGGGGCTGCCGGGCTCGTTGAAGCGGGTGAGCGGGGCATAGGCGCCGGAGACCAGGAGCTCCAGGTCGTCGAGCTCGGTCGGCGTCGGGCAGTGCTGGATCACCGCAGCATCCTCGCACTGTGTCGGTGGAGGCGGTCGGTAGCCTGCCCGCATGCTGTCCGCCCCGCCCCGCACCGCCCTGCCCGTCGTCGCCGAGATCGTCCGCTCCGGATTCGTCGAGGGCCACCACTACGGCTCGATCGTGGCGCTGGCGGCGGACGGCACGGTCGAGTGGTCGGTCGGCGAGGTCGTGGCACCCGTGCTGCCCCGCTCGAGCAACAAGCCGCTGCAGGCGCTGGCGATGGTCGAGCTCGGACTCGACCTGCCCCCGGACCTGCTGGCCCTGGCCTGCGCCTCCCACTCGGGGGAGCCGTTCCACGTCGAGGGCGTACGCCGCACCCTGGCCTCCGCCGGGCTGGACGAGTCGGCGCTGCAGACCCCGCCCGACTACCCGCTCGACGACGAGGCGCGCGAGGCGGTGCTCCGCGCGGGCGGGTCGAAGACGTCGATCCTGATGAACTGCTCGGGCAAGCACGCCGCGATGCTGGCGACCTGCGTGGTCCGGGGCTGGGACACAGCCTCCTACCTCGACCCCGCGCACCCGCTCCAGGTGGCGATCCTCGAGACCTTTGCCCGCCTCACCGGGGAGCCGGTCACCACCGTCGCGATCGACGGCTGTGGCGCGCCGCTGCTGTCGACGTCGCTGACCGGCCTGGCGCGGGCGTTCGCGAGCCTCGCCACGGCCACCGACGGACCCGAGCACCGGGTCGCCGAGGCGATCCGCCGGCACCCCGAGTTCGTCAGCGGCACCACGCGCGACGAGCTGGCGCTGCACCGCGCGATCCCCGGCCTGATCGGCAAGGCCGGGGCCGAGTCCTGCTATGCCGTCGCGCTGCCCGACGGGCGCGCCTGGGCGCTCAAGACCGACGACGGCGCTCCCCGCGTCCGCCCGGTGCTGATGGCGGCGGCGCTGCGTCGCTCCGGGGTGCTGGACGAGGCCGGGATCGACGCCGCTGCCGTCGACGCGACGGGGCAGCTGGTGCTGCTCGGTGGGGGCAGGCCGGTCGGGGAGATCCGCGCCGTCTTCTAACTTCTGAGCGCCTCTGTTAGCGCGCCAGGGCCGGTGGAATGGGCATTGTGAGCAGGCTCACCCCGCTCTAGTTTGCATTTTGCTAACTGTGTTAGCACACTGGAGTCGTGGCCAAGAACAAGAGCGAGAAGACCAGCAAGTCGGTCGTCGACTCGCTGGAGAAGACCGGCAAGTCGGTCGTCGACTCGTTGGGGGACTACCTCAAGGAGCAGCGCCTCGCGGCGCGACTCTCGCTGCGCCAGCTGGCCGACCAGGTCGGCGTCAGCAACCCCTACCTCAGCCAGATCGAGCGGGGCCTGCGCAGGCCGTCGGCCGACGTGCTGCAACAGCTGGCCCGCGCGCTGCGGATCTCGGCCGAGCAGCTCTACGTCCGGGCCGGGATCGTCGACCCCGACACCGACCGCACCGGATCGGTCGAGCTCGCGATCCTCGCGGACCCCAGCCTGACCGAACGGCAGCGGCAGTCGCTGCTCGACGTCTACGCCTCGTTCCTGGCGCTCAACGAGCGTGCCACCACAGACCCAGCACAGACCTGATCACCACCACCACAAGGAGAACGTCATGGCAGCCGCCAAGTTCGACATCAAGACCGAAGCCCTCAAGCCCGTCCTCGCCGGTGTCGGTGTGACCGACCTGGCCGTCGAGGTCGTGCGTGACGCCGTCGCCGACGTGCAGAAGCGCTTCACCGCCGTCCAGAAGGACGTCACCGCTCGCGTGTCCGACGTCCAGAAGACCGCGACCAAGACCGCCGCCGACCCCAAGGCTGTCGTCAACGCCCGCGTCGACGCCCTCGCCAAGGACGCCCAGGCCCGTCGCGTCGCCATCGAGGCCCGCGTCGCCGAGCTGCAGTCCGAGGCCAAGGCCTACCCCGCCAAGGTCTCCACGCTGGTCGACGAGAACGTCGCGGCCGCCAACGCTGCCTACACCGAGCTGGTCAAGCGCGGCGAGTCCCTCGTGGGCCGCATCCGCCGCCAGGAGTCGACCGTCGCCACGGTGAAGTCGGCCAGGACCACGGTCGCCAAGGCCAAGACCACCGCGACCCAGGCCAAGAAGGCCGCCGACGCCAACGTCGTCGCCGCCGACAAGACCGCCGCGACCAAGGTGGCCCCCAAGCCGAAGCCGACCGCCAAGAAGGCCACGCAGAAGGCTGCCGGCAAGAAGGCTGCCGCGACCACCGCGCGCAAGACCGCGGCCAAGCAGACCGCCACCGCCCAGAGCAGCGCCAAGGCCACCGCCACCGCTGCCGCGGACACCGCGTCCTCCGCGGTCAAGGCCGTCGCCGACGCCGCCGAGAAGGTCGGCGACTGAAGAGTCCCCGACGTGGACGCTGAGCAGCTGATGCTGTTCTGAGTCCCCACGGCACCACGACAGGACCCCCGTCCGCATCGGACGGGGGTCCTGTCGTGTCCCGGGTCGTTAGGATGTGGTCGTGGACCTCTATGTGCAGAGCACGATGATGCTGGTCGTGCTCGTCGTGCTGCTCGCGATCAAGGGCTTCGCGTTCGTCAACTCCCTGACCTACTCCGTCGAGGCCTACGAGGCCGCGGGCAAGCTCACCAAGCAGGCGTGGTGCGCGATCACGGGCCTGGGCTTCGCGGCGCAGCTGATCCTGATCGGCTCCTCGCCCTTCGGGCTGATCCACCTCGTCTTCACGATCGCCTCGCTCGTCTACCTCGCCGACGTGCGTCCGGCGCTGCGTGAGGTCACCAGCGGTCGTCGCTGACGGTCGTTGCGCGACCTCCTCGACCAGCGGCGGCGCTCGAGGTCAGGCCAGGTAGCGGTCGAGGGCCGTCATCGCGTCCTCGGGCTCGTAGCCGGTGGCGCTGATCTTCGCCAGCGACATCGCGGAGTTGAGCGGGCGCGGGGCGAACGGGTTGCCCTGCGCCAGCACCCCCTCGGCGTACGCCGTGGTGCTGGTGCCTGACACGTCACCGGCGCTGCGGCCGGAGCGCTCGAAGACCGCCTGCGCGATCTCCTGCCACGACATCGCCGGGCCCGCGTTGGAGATGTTGTAGGTGCCGAAGGCGGCGCCGGAGTCGATGAGGTGGCGGGTCGCGCGCACCAGCTCGTCGGTGAAGGTGAGCCGCCCGACCTGGTCGTCGACGACGCTGGGGGACACGCCCTTCTCGGCGAGGGTCTGCATGGTGCGGACGAAGTTCTTCCCCTCGCCGATCACCCAGGACGTGCGGAGCAGGTAGTGGCGCGGGGCCAGGCCCACCGCCAGGTCGCCGGCCGCCTTGGACTGGGCGTAGACGCCCAGCGGGGAGAGCGGCTCGTCCTCGGTGTGGCCGGGGTCGAGCGGGGCGGTGCCGTCGAAGACGTACTCCGAGGAGTAGTGCACGAGCGTGAAGCCGTGCTGCCGGGCGAGACCGGCCAGCGTCGCCGGCCCGGTGGCGTTGGCGGCCCACGCGGCGACCCGGCCCTCGGTGGTCTCGGCGGCGTCGACGGCGGTGTACGCCGCTGCGTTGAGCACGACGGCGTACTCGTGCCACGGCCAGGCGGACACCGCGGCCGTGTCGGTCAGGTCGAGCGCGGTGACGCCCTCACCCGCGAACAGGTCGACGCGGTCGGCGTCGGGGTGCGCGGCGTGCAGGGCGCGCCCGAGCTGGCCGAGCGCACCGACGATCAGGACCTTCTTGGCCGGGATGGCCGTGCCGCGGTCGAGCGCGGGGTTGTTCTGGTCCTTGTCGCTGATGATCGCCTCGGCCAGGGGGATCGGCCACTCGATCGCGACGGTCGCGTCGTCGAGGGCGAGCGCGGGGTAGGAGATGCCGGGGCGCCAGTGCTCGTTGACGAGATAGGTGTAGGCGGTGGCGTCCTCGAGCGTCTGATAGCTGTTGCCGACGCCGCGCGGCACGAACACCGCGACCGAGGTGTCCATCTCGAGGGTGAAGGTCGCGCCGAAGCTCTCGCCCTCGCGCATGTCGACCCAGGCGCCGAAGATCCGGCCGGTGGCCAGCGAGACGAACTTGTCCCACGGCTCGGTGTGGATGCCGCGGGTGACGCCGCGGTCGCTGTTGAACGAGACGTTGTTCTGGACCGGGCCGAAGTCGGGCAGGCCGATGGCGAGCATCTTCTCGCGCTGCCAGTTCTCCTTGAAGAACCCGCGGTCGTCGACGCGCCGGTCGAGCCGGACGACCACGAGGCCGGGGATCGGCGTGGTCTCGAGGGAGGGCAGGGTCATCGGGGTCACTGGCCCTTCTGGGCGTAGGTCGCCTCGGTCGCTTCCTTGTGCGGGCGCCACCAGTCCTCGTGCTGCTGATACCACGCGATGGTGTTGGCCAGGCCGGACTCGAAGTCCTGGAACTGCGGGCGCCAGCCGAGCTCCTGGCGCAGCTTGCCGGACTCGATGGCATAGCGCAGGTCGTGGCCGGCGCGGTCGGTGACGTGGTCGAAGGCGTCGGCCGGCTGGCCCATCAGCGTGAGGATCAGGCGGACGACCTCGAGGTTGTTCTTCTCGCCGTCGGCGCCGATCAGGTAGGTCTCGCCGATGCGGCCCTTCTCCAGGATCGTCAGCACGGCCGAGGAGTGGTCGTCGGCGTGGATCCAGTCGCGGACGTTCTCGCCGGAGCCGTAGAGCTTGGGGCGGATGCCGTCGATGACGTTGGTGATCTGGCGCGGGATGAACTTCTCGATGTGCTGCCAGGGGCCGTAGTTGTTCGAGCAGTTGGACACCGTCGCGCGCACGCCGAAGCTGCGCACCCAGGCGCGCACGAGGTGGTCGGAGCCGGCCTTGGAGGCGGAGTAGGGCGAGGACGGGTTGTAGGGGGTGTCCTCGGTGAAGCGCTTGGGGTCGTCGAGCTCGAGGTCGCCGTAGACCTCGTCGGTCGAGACGTGGTGGAGGCGCTTGTCGTGCTTGCGGACCGCTTCGAGGATCGTGTAGGTCCCGAGGATGTTGGTCCTGATGAACGGGCTCGGGTCGTTGAGCGAGTTGTCGTTGTGCGACTCGGCCGCATAGTGCACGACCGCGTCGTGCGCCGCCACGAGCGGGTCGACGACGTCCTCGTCGGCGATGTCACCGACCACGAGCTGCACCCGGTCCTCCGGCAGCCCCGCCAGCGACTCCTGGGAGGCGGCGTAGGTCAGCTTGTCGAGCACCGTGATCGACAGGTCGGTGTGGTCGATGAGGTGGTGCACGAAGTTCGACCCGATGAACCCCGCGCCCCCGGTCACGAGAAGGCGTTCCATGGCGCGGAGTCTAGGGCGCCGTCGCCGCGGCTGCAGAGCCGGTGATGCTGAAGCGCGGCTGGAGGACCAGACCCGGATCCTCGTACGACGCCACGCCGGGGCCGGTCCGGGTCCAGCCCTCGGGGAGCTCGGAGACGTCGTAGCCCTCCGGCCACCGGACCGTCACCGACAGCGTCTCGGGGATGACCATCCCCTGCGGGGTGGCGTCGAGGCGGTAGGTCAGCGTGCCGTCACCGGGGGCGATCGCGGCGGCCGGGACGTCGTACGCCAGCACCACCTCGCGGGTCTCGCCGGGCGGCAGGGTGAGGCGCGCGAGCTTGTAGGGGCGGCCGTAGTAGTCGAAGACGTTGGTGCCCTGCGGGTTGCCGGCCGCCGTGGCGCTGGTGATGTCGACGCCGTCGGGCAGGAAGACGCCCACGGTCATGCCGTTCCAGCGGGTGCGGGTGCTGCCGCCGCGGTTGTCGTCGTACTGCTGGTTGAGATAGGGAGGCGAGTCGTTGTGGACCGAGACCGTGAGCCGGACCCGGGCCGAGCCGTCCTCGCGCAGCTGCACCTTGCTGGTGACCGCCCGGCGCTGCCAGTAGTCCGACTTGCTGGCGTTGGTGTTCTGGTTGAAGACCGCGATGTAGTCGTGCGAGGTGTCGGAGAGCTCGCCCGCCAGCCCGACCTCGGAGACCGCGGCCTGCAGGTCGGGGTCGCGCATCCAGAGCGCGAAGTGCCGGGCGCGGGCCGAGGTGCGCAGCGACTCGATCTTGTCGAGGCCGTCGCCGGGCGCCATCACCCGCTCGGCGAAGACGGGCACGATCGCGCGGTTGAGGTCGTGGCGGGCCTCGTTGTCGGGGAAGGCGTCGTAGTCGCCGACCATCTTCTGGGTGAAGTTGTCCGCGTCGAGCTGCCCGTAGGTCGGCACGTCGACGGGACCGGTGATCCGCAGCATGTCGGCGAGCGCGACCACGTCCACCGCGATCAGGCCGTCGGTCTCCTGCCCGACCCGGCGGGCCCAGCCGCGCAGCAGCTCCTCGCCGGACACCGACCAGTCGGGGGCATAGGTCGAGGTCGACAGGCGCAGCTTGCCGTTGTGGAACGGGTTGCCCTCGACCTTGTCCCAGCGCCCCACCTTGTAGAGCAGGGGGTCGGTGGTGTCGCGCGCCTCGCCGACGCTCAGCTTGCCGTCGGCGACGTCGAGCGGCACGACCGTCAGCGGCGCGCCGCCGGAGAACCGCTGCTCGCTCGGGTTGAGCAGGGCGAGCAGGTAGGTCCGCCTGCCCTCCGCCCCGAACAGCTCGGGCAGCACGGCCGCGAGCGGACGCGCGCGGCGCGCGGTCGACGCCAGCGGGGTGAGGACCGCGGTGGCCTCGTCGCGCGCGTCGGCGAGCCGGGTGCCGACCCCGATCGCGGAGTCGTCGACCGCGCCGAGCTCGACCTGGGCGGCGTCGAGGTTGATGCTCGCCTCGTCGACCGCACCCACCAGCATCGTGAGGGTCGCGACGTCGACGGAGCCGTCGCCGAAGAGGGTCGCGCGCTTGCCGTTGACGGCCGGCCAGGCCTCGACGGCCGCCTCCGCGGCGGTCGTCAGGTGGTCGAGCGCGTTGCCGAGATGGCGTACGTCGGTGACCGGCCCGCCGACGAACGGGACCCGGCTCCAGATGTCGCCGCCGAGGCCCTGCATCGCGCCCTGCACCCCGTCGGCGTGGCGCCGCGCGCTCTGCACGCTCGCCTCGGCGCCCGACACGTCGCCGGCAGTCAGCGAGGTCCGGGCCGCCTCGAGGTCGGTGCGGGCCCCCTCGGCGTGGCCGGGGGCCTTGAGGAACGGGATCGCCAGCAGCGCCAGCACCACGAGCAGCAGCAGGAGGCCGCCGACGACGGTGGCCGGGCGGATCAGCCGTCGCGACGAGGTGCGACGGGAGGACGGCATGCGCACATGGTGCCAAACGGCGTCGAACCGCGTGGTCGAACGGCGCGGCCCCTAGGCTGGCCCCCATGCGTGGAATCATCCTGGCCGGCGGCACCGGCTCGCGACTGCACCCGATCACCCAGGGGATCAGCAAGCAGCTGGTCCCGGTCTATGACAAGCCGATGATCTACTACCCGCTGTCGACGCTGATGCTCGCGGGCATCCGGGACGTCCTGATCATCACCACGCCCCACGAGGCCGACGGCTTCCACCGGCTGCTGGGCGACGGCTCGCAGTTCGGCATCAACCTGACCTTCGCCGTGCAGCCGAGCCCCGACGGGCTGGCGCAGGCGTTCATCATCGGCGCCGACCACATCGGCGGCGAGCGCTCGGCGCTGGTGCTCGGCGACAACATCTTCTATGGCTCCGGCCTGGGCTCGCAGCTGCTGCGCTTCTCCGAGCTCGACGGGGCCGCGGTCTTCGGCTACCACGTGGCCGACCCCCGGGCGTACGGCGTCGTGGAGTTCGACGGCCAGGGGCGCGCGCTGTCGCTGGAGGAGAAGCCCGAGCACCCCAAGAGCGACTTCGCGGTGCCGGGGCTCTACTTCTATGACAACGACGTGGTGCAGTACGCCGCCGAGCTGGAGCCGTCGGCGCGCGGCGAGCTCGAGATCACCGACCTCAACCGCCGCTACCTCGAGGAGGGCCGGCTCCACGTCGAGGTGCTGCCCCGCGGCACGGCCTGGCTCGACACCGGCACCTTCGACTCGCTCAACGACGCCTCCAACTTCGTGCGCACGATCGAGGGCCGGCAGGGCTTCAAGGTCGGCGCGCCCGAGGAGGTCGCGTGGCGGATGGGGTGGATGAGCGACGACGAGCTCGTCGCGTGTGCCGAGCCGCTGCGCAAGAGCGGGTACGGCGAATACCTGCTGGGGTTGCTGCACCACGGCTGAGGCGTTTGGCCCGGCCCCGTCCGGGGGAGGAGAGGGTCCATGACGGAGAGCAACGAGCTGGGCTTCACCCGCGGGACCGAGGCCGCTCGAGAAGTGGCGGCCGACCCCTTCTGGTCCGCCGTCGTACGTCGTCACGACGACGTCGACGTGGTGGTGCTGCCACCGGAGGACCCCCCGATCGTCGAGGTGCCGGCCGACGAGCCGATCGTGGACGCCGAGGTGGCGCGGGCGGGCCTCCGGGCCGACCTGGCGGCCTTCTGCGTGTCGATCGGCCTGGACGGTGAGCCGGCGCACCTCGACGACACCTGGTTCACCGGCGCGCCCGAGGGGACCCTGCGCTGGCAGGGGACGGTGTCCTTCGACGGCCTCGACCCGGTCGAGGCGTCCCAGCTGCTGCAGCGGGCCGAGGAGCTGCTGGCGGCGGCCGACTGGCACGTGCTGCTCCCGGGCGTGGGCATCCCGCGGGTGCTCGCCGGGCGGCCGGGGCGGCTGGATCGCGAGTCCCTCCACGTCCTGCTGCCCTCCACCTCGAGGGTCGTGGTCCGGTTGCGGTCCGGCCTGGTGCACGTGGGCACGGCCGGCGTGGCCGCGGCCCAGGGCGGTGGTCGCTGATGTACGACCCGCTCGTCTGGGAGATGCAGACCCTGAGCCTGGGCACCACCGGGTGGGAGAGCCAGGAGCGGCTGATGGGCGCCACCGCCCGGTCGTTCAGCAGCGCCTCGGCCTCGGCGCTGCCGCCGAGCGTGCAGTCGGCGGCCACCACCTTCTTGACCCGGTGGTCGGGCCTTGCCGCGGAGAGCACCGCCATCGCGCAGGGCTTCGTCGGCGCGCTGCAGGCCACTGCCAACGACTACTCCACCTCCGACGACGCGGTCGACCGCCGGTTCAGCGACCTGGACGGGCGTCTGGGGCCGTCGCGATGACCGTCACCATCGAGGTGCCCGCCTCCGTCCCCGCGAGGCTGAAGCAACCCGAGGGCGACCCGGGCGGCTCCGACGGCCTCGCCGCCACCCTCTACACCGCAGCGGCCCGCTACGAGGAGTTCGCCGACCGGGCCAGCGAGCTGCAGAGCCTCGGCAGCTGGACGGGCATCGCCTACGCCGCCTACAAGGAGGCCACCGCGACGGCGTCCGGCGAGCACGCGGCCATGGGCACCACGGTGCGCCGCGTGGCGCGCGGGGTCACCGGCTTCACCGACACCCTGCGCGACCTGCTCCGCGACCACGACGACCTCGTCGAGCGCAAGCGCGGTCTCGACGACCGGCGTACGGCGTTGATCGCCGACATCAACGCCGCCACCGACGCCTCTGCCGACGCGATCGCGGCCTTCCGTGAGCGGTCGGTGGACCTGCGCGCCGACTATTCCGAGCTCGTCACCGCCGACGACGACCTGCAGCGGCGGGTCCGTGAGAACGAGACGCTGCTGCGCCAGGTCTTCCAGGCCGCCGACACGTTGGCCGAGTCGACGTCCGCCGGCGGCGGCATCCCTCCCCTGGCCGAGTCGGCGATGAACCGTCCGGGCGCGCCCGGCAGCGGTGCCACCCCGGAGGAGGTCAAGGCGTGGTGGGACGGCCTGACCGAGGCCGAGCGGGAAGCGGTCATCGCCGCCTATCCCGACCGCATCGGACAGGGCGACGGGCTGCCTGCCGACGCGCGCGACCAGGCCAACCGGATCCTCCTGGACGACGACCTGGCCCGGCTGGCGGCCAAGGCGGAGGACGGGACGATCTCGCCGCTCGAGCAGCGGATGCTCGACAACGCCGAGAAGACGCGCGACGCGGTGGCCAATGCCGACGCCTACACCGACCCGCTCGACCCCGACGTGAGGCCGGGCGGGACCCTCTGGCTCTACGACCCCGCCGCCTACGACGGCGACGGCCGCGTCGCGGTGGCGGTGGGCGACCTCGACCACGCGAGCGACGTCGCGATCTTCACCCCGGGCATCAGCACCGACATGCAGAGCGTCGTCGGCTACACCGGCCAGATGATGAACCTCTATGAGGCGACCCGCTACAGCGGTGACGGGTCGAGCGTCGCAACGATGTTCTGGCTCGGCTACGACGCCCCGGACGGCCCCACCGACCTCGCCACGCTCACCGAGGGGCGAGCCGAGGACGGCGGCCGCTCCCTCGCCGACGCCATCGACGGCTTGCGGGCCTCGCGGTCCGACGACCCCGCGCACCTGACCGCCATCGGCCACAGCTACGGCTCGACCACGACCTCCTACGCCGCGCACGGCGACACGATGCACGTCAACGAGGTGGTCCTGATCGGCAGCCCGGGTGCGGGTCCCGCCGACGAGGCGAGCGACTTCGGCGTCGGCGAGGACCACGTCTACGTGGGTCGCGACAGCCGCGACTTCGTCGCCACGCTCGGCGACGAGGGCTGGATCGGCAAGGGCGGGATCGGGCTCGGCACCGACCCCTCGTCGGAGGACTTCGACGCCACCCGCTTCGAGGCCGAGGACGTCAACCGCAGCTGGCACACCAACGCCGGCGACGCCCACAGCTCCTACCTCAACAACGACACCGAGTCGCTCTACAACATCGGGCGGATCGTCGACGGCCACGGTGACGAGGTCAACGTCGCCGACCAGAGCTACGACCCGTGGTACGGCCCTGCCGTCGACCCTGAGGCCGGTCGTGAACCCTCCGAGGGCAAGGATGGGGAGTCCAACACCACCGATCGCAGGGAGAACGACGGATGACCCGGACCCTGGCCGCGCTCCTGGGCGTGGTGGCGCTCGTCGCATCGGCCTGTTCGTCCGACCCGGGCCCCGACGAGTCGCGGGCCGCGGCCGAGGAGATGCGCGGCGCCGTGGTCGACTCGGTGCTCGAGCTGGCGGACGCACTCTCGGCGGAGGGGATCGAGGTGTTGTCGGCGGCGGGTGACTACTCGGTGTGCGGGGTCGAACCGGCGTCCTCGGTCGAGTTCGCGGCCGGCGCGGGCACGTCGCCCGAGTCAGGAACGATCGCCGATCAGCTCGACATGGTCCGCTCGGTCGTGCGTGACGCCGGGTGGGAGGAGGAGGGTTCGGAGTCCCAGGTCTATGCCCGCAAGGGCGACCTGCGGATGTCCGCCAGCGAGGCCAGGGCGGAGCCCGGGACTCTGGCGATCGAGGTCGTGCACGACTGTGTGGACGCGGACCGCGACGTCGTGGACGAGCTGCTCAGCGCCGGTGGCGAGCAGATCCTGGACTGAAGTGACGTCGACTCAGTCGAGGTCGGCGGCGACCATCCGCGCCACGATCTCCTCGAACGCCACCGTCGGCTCCCAGCCGAGCACCGCGCGGGCGTGCGAGGCGTCCCCCACCAGCTCGGTCGGGTCGGCGGGGCGGAAGAACCGCTCGTCCTGCCGGACGAACCGTTCCCAGTCGGTGACGTCGGCGGCCGCGAACGCCGCGGCGACGAACTCGCGCACGGAGTGGGCGCGACCGGTCGCGACGACGTAGTCGGAGGGCTCGTCGGCCCGCGCGGCGCGGATCATCGCGTCGACGTAGTCGGGCGCCCAGCCCCAGTCGCGGCGGGCCTCGAGGTTGCCCAGGACCAGCTCGTCGGCGTCACCGCGGGCGATCGCGGCGACCGTCGAGGTGATCTTGCGGGTCACGAAGCGTTGCCCGCGCCGCGGCGACTCGTGGTTGTAGAGGATCGCGCTCGACACGTGCAGGTCGCGCTGGCGGAAGACGCGCGCGGACAGGTGCGCGAAGGCCTTCGCGGCGCCGTACGGGTTCACGGGCCGGATCGCGGTGTCCTCGGTCTGCGGGGCCTCACCGGGCTCGCCGAAGATCTCGGCGCTGGAGGCCTGCACGAGACGTACGCCGCCGACCAGCCGCGCCGACTCCATCAGCGCGACGGCCGCCTGACCGTTGACGTGGGCGGTGAGGTCGGGCTCGTCCCACGACTGGGCGACCGAGCTGATCGCGGCGAGGTTGTAGACCTCCTGCGGCGCGATCTCCTGCACCAGTCGACGGGTCGCGTCGAGGTCGCCGAGGTCGCCGGCGTGGAGCACCACCTCGTCGGGGCAGTGGGCGGGGTGCCCGTCGGCCTGCAGCACGAGGGCGTGCACCTCCATGCCGTCGCCCACCAGGCGCTCGGCGAGATAGGTGCCGTCCTGCCCGCCGATGCCCGTGATGAAGGCGCGAGCCGTCACCAGCCTGCCTTGACCGCCGCGATGTCGCTGTCGACCATCATCGCCACGAGCTCGGGGAACGTCACCGTCGGCGTCCAGCCGAGCTTGTCCTTGGCCTTGGTGGCGTCACCGATGAGCAGCTCGACCTCGGCCGGGCGCATGAAGCGCGGGTCCTGGGTGACGTGCTTGGTCCAGTCGTCGATGCCGACGTGGGCGAAGGCGAGGTCGAGGAACTCGCGGATCGAGTGGGTCTCGCCGGTGGAGATGACGTAGTCGTCGGCCTCGTCCTGCTGGAGCATCCGCCACATCGCATCGACGTAGTCACCGGCATAGCCCCAGTCGCGCTGCGCGTCGAGGTTGCCGAGCGCCATCGAGTCCTGCTGGCCGAGGTGGATCCGGGCGACGGCCTGGCTGATCTTGCGGGTCACGAACTCCGGCCCGCGGCGCGGCGACTCGTGGTTGAACAGGATCCCCGAGGAGGCGTGCATGCCGTAGGACTCGCGGTAGTTGATCGTCATGTAGTGGCCGTAGACCTTGCTCACGCCATAGGGCGAGCGCGGCCACAGCAGGGTGGTCTCCGACTGGGGCACCTCCTGCACCTTGCCGAACATCTCCGAGCTCGAGGCCTGGTAGAAGCGGATGCGGGAGGCGTCGTCGCCGGCGTGCAGGCGTACGGACTCGAGCATGTTGAGCACACCCATGCCGGTCACGTCGCTGGTCACGAACGCGTTCTCCCAGGAGTAGGCGACGAACGAGATCGCGCCGAGGTTGTAGACCTCGTCGGGCTCGGAGTCGCGCAGGGCGCGCATCAGGCTGGACAGGTCGGTGAGGTCTCCGTTGTGGAGCTGGACGTCGGGGACCACCTTCTGGACGAGCTCGCGACGGGGATTGTTCTGGCCGCGGATCAGTCCGTGGACGTCGTACCCCTTCTCGAGCAGCAGCTCGGCGAGGTAGAGGCCGTCCTGGCCGGTGATTCCGGTGATGAGAGCACTGGGCATGGGCGCATTCTGTCAGGCGTGCCTGTCGTTAGGGTGAGGCGCATGAAGATCCTCGTCAGCGGCGGCGCCGGTTACATCGGCTCGCACACCGTCATCCAGCTCGTCGCGGCCGGCCACGACGTGGTCATCGTCGACAATTTCAGCAACGCCCACCCGACGGTGCTGGGACGGATGGAGGCGCTGACCGGCACGCACCTGACGGCGCACGCCTTCGACCTGTGCGACTACGACAAGACCGAGCACCTCTTCGCCGCCGAGGGCTTCGACGCCGTGATCCACTTCGCGGGCTACAAGGCGGTCGGTGAGAGCGTGGCCAAGCCGCTCGACTACTACGAGAACAACCTCGGCTCGACCTTCTCGCTGGTCCGCGCGATGCAGAAGCACGACGTCGACAAGCTCGTCTTCTCCTCCAGCGCCACCGTCTACGGCACCGACCAGGCCGGCGCCACCGAGGACCGGCGGACCTTCGCGACCAACCCCTACGGCTGGACCAAGGTGATGCAGGAGCAGATCCTGCGCGATGTCGCCGAGGCCGCTCCGCAGATGCGTTTCGCCCTGCTCCGCTACTTCAACCCGGTGGGCGCGCACGAGTCCGGGACGATCGGCGAGAACCCGTCCGGCATCCCCAACAACCTGATGCCCTTCATCGCCCAGGTGGCCGTCGGCCAGCGCGAGAAGCTGTCGGTCTTCGGCGACGACTACGACACCGTCGACGGGACCGGCGTGCGCGACTACATCCATGTCGAGGACCTGGCCGCCGGCCACATCGCCGCGCTCGAGGCGCTGACCACGACCACCGAGAGCGTGCACACCTGGAACCTGGGCTCGGGGCACGGCACCAGCGTGCTCGAGCTCCTGCACGCCTTCGAGCGCGCGGTCGGCCGCGAGCTCCCCTACGAGGTGGTGGCGCGCCGTCCCGGTGACGTGGCGACGTCCTATGCCGACGCGTCCAAGGCCAACGCCGAGCTCGGCTGGAGCACGCAGAAGTCGGTCGACGACATGTGCGTCGACACGTGGCGCTGGCAGTCACAGAACCCGCAGGGGTTCGCCGGGTGATGCGGCGGCTGGTCGTCGTCCTGCTGGCAGCCGTGGTCGTGGGGCCGCCGGCCGCGGCCGGCGCTGCGCTGCCCGAGGGCCGCCAGGCCGGTCACGAGACCGTGCTTCGCCCGTCCTCGACCGCCAAGCCGCAGCCGTTGGCCGGGCGCACCGTCGTGATCGACCCCGGCCACCAGCTCGGCAACCACAACTTCCCCGCCCGGATCAACCGGCAGGTGCCGGCGGGCGGCTTCACCAAGGCGTGCAACACGACCGGCACCGCCACCAACCGCGGCTTCCCGGAGGCGACCTTCGCCTGGCAGGTGTCGCGCCTCGTCGCCGCGCGGCTCCGCAGGCTCGGGGCGACGGTGCGCCTCACCCGGCACAGCAACCGCCAGGACCGGTGGGGGCCGTGCGTCGACGTCCGCGGTCGGGCGGGCAACCGGACGGGAGCCGACCTCAAGCTCTCGATCCACGCGGACGGCTCCTATGCCGCGGGCGCGCGCGGCTTCCACGTGATCGCGCCCGCCGACCGGGCGCCGTGGACCGACGACATCTTCCGCCCGTCGCGGCGACTCGCAGCCTCGGTGAAGTCGGGACTGCAGTCGTCGGGCTTCGTGGTCGCCAACTACATCGCCGGCGGCGACGGCCTCGACGTCCGCTCCGACCTCGCCACCCTCAACCTCTCCGACGTCCCCACCGTGATGGTGGAGCTGGGCAACATGCGCAGCGCGGCCGAGGCGCGGGTGATGACGTCGCGCGCGGGCCGGGTGCGCTACTCGCGCGGGCTCGTCTCCGGGGTGCGACGCTTCCTGCGCTGACACCCTGCAGGCAGTTGGGGTCGCGGCTGCCCGTGCTGAGCGTGTGGAGCTTCGACCTGCGGCCCAACTGCCTTCATGGTGCGCAGGGCGGCCTGTGGAGAGGGCCAGCGCGGGGGCGCGTGGAGATGTCAGGGTCGGCGCATGGACCCGGTCGAGGCGCTGCGCGAGCTGGGCGGCGTCGCGCCGTTCGGGGAGCTCATCGCGCTGACGACCCGGTCACAGATCCGGGCGGCGCTCCAGGACGGCCGGCTCCACAAGCCCCGGCACAACCGCTACTGCCTGGCCGATGCTGGTGCGACCCGGCGTGCCGTCGCGCTCACCGGTGGAGTCGCGTCGCACCTCAGTGCCGCGCAGGAGTTCGGGTGGAAGCTCAAGCACGACCCGCTCAAGCCCTGCATCACCCTGCCGCGCAGTGCCCGCAAGCCGCGGGGCTCCTTCGAGCTGCACTGGGCCGACCTCTCCGAGCGCGAGACGCGGCGCAACGTGACGTCGCGGACCCGCACCGTGATCGACTGCGCCCGGGCCTACGAGCATGACGTCGCGCTCTGCGTGGCCGACTCGGCCCTGCGGGAGGGCATCGTGGACCGGGACGACCTGCTCCTCGCGGCGGCGCGCAGTCCTCGCACCGGGAGGGCGAAGGCCCTGCGGGTCGCCGCAGAGGCGTCGCCCCTGCGCGCGAATCCCTTCGAGACCTGTCTCCACGCGATCGCGTCCTCGGTGCCGGGGGTCAGCGTCGTGCCGCAGGGAGCCGTCCCGGGCGTCGGCTTCGTCGACCTCCTCGATCGGGTCCTGGGGATCGTCATCGAGGCGGAGTCGCTCGAGCACCACTGGACCAAGGCGGGCCTCCAGCGAGACGTCGACCGCTACACCAAGGCCGCCCGGCTCGGCCTGGTGGTGCTGAGGTTCACCTGGACCGAGGTCATGTTCTCGCCGGACGAGGTCGCCGCCGCCATCGCTGAGGTGGTCCGGTGGCGCACCGTGCAGGCAGTTGGGCGCCACGCCCTCGCCGCCTGAGCGTGTCACGGGCGTGCGGGTCGTCGAACTGCCTTCATGGTGTCTCAGCGGACGTCGAGCTCGGCGAGCCCGCGCAGCACGACCCGGAGGTGGGCGACCTCGTGGGTGCGGACGAGGTGGGTGCCGCCGAGCGCGGCGATGACGCCGTAGAAGCCTTCGGCCTTGCGGAACTCGTCGCCGAAGATGTCGTAGGTGTGGGGCACCGCGTTGCAGACCGGCACACCCAGCGGTCGCAACCGGAAGCCCTGCGCGAGGACGCGGGCCTGGTGGCGCGCGCGGGTGGGCGGGTCGACGAGGTTGCCGTAGTAGAAGCCCATGCCCGGGTCGATGACGAGCTTGTCCACGCCGAGCCGGCGGGCGTCGGCGATGCGCGGGGCGAAGTGGTCGAGCAGCACCGGGATCGGGTCGGCGTCGGGCGGGACGTCGGCGATCTCGCGGACGTTGGCGGTCTCGCCGAAGCACATCACCACCGCGGCGTCATACTCCGCGGCGAGCTCGAGCATCTCCTCCTCGTGCTCGCGACCGGTCATGTTGAGGATCCGGGCGCCCGCGTCGAGCGCCACCCGGACCACGGCGGGCTCATAGGTCTCGATGGAGACGACGGCCTCGGCGGCGAGTCCCTTCACGGCCGGCAGCAGGGTGGCGATCTGGTCGTCCGCGGTGACCCGCGCGGCCCGGGCGTTGCTCGACTCGGCGCCGAGGTCGATGATCGCGGCCCCCTGCGCCGCCTGGATCCGGCCCATCCGCACGGCGTCGGAGGGGCTGGTCGCGACGCTCTCGCGGTAGGTCGAGTCACGCGAGAGGTTGACGCACCCCATGAGCGTCACCGCCCCGTCGCCGATGCTGACCTGCCCGCGCGGACCGTCCAGGACCACCGGCGCGACGGGGCTGTCCCACGAGTCGCCGTGGAGGTCCTGGAGGGCTGCCAGATCCGCAAGGGTGATCACGCGAACCAGCGTAGGGGGGAGGATGAAGCGCGTGAGCGAACCACTTGAGCTGCTGCGCCTGGCCGACCTCTCCGACGACGAGCTCACCCGGGCCTACGCCCCGCAGCGCGAGCCGTGGCTGCGGGTGAACTTCGTGAGCACCGCCGACGGTGCCGCCCAGGGCTCCGACGGCCTCAGCAAGAGCATCAACAACGAGGCCGACAAACGGGTGTTCGACGCGCTGCGGGCCCAGGCCGACTGCCTCGTGGTCGGCGCCGGGACGCTGCGCACGGAGGGGTACGACGTGCCGAGGCTGCCGCTCGTGGTCGTCAGTCGCTCGGCCGACCTGCCGCCGACGCTGCGCGACGCGCCGCCGGGCCGGATCCTGATGGCGACCGTGGCATCGGCAGACGGGCTCTCCGACGTGCGGGACCGGCTCGGTGAGGACCAGGTGCTGGTCCTCGGCGACGACGAGGTCGACCTGGTCGAGCTCAAGCGGCAGCTGGCGGAGCGGGGCTGGGTGGACCAGCTGTGCGAGGGCGGTCCGTCGCTCTTCGCCGACCTGCTCGCGGCCGGCGTCGTCGACGAGCTGTGCTGGACGGTCGTGCCGCGCCTGGCCGGTGGCGATGCCGTACGCATCGCGGCGGGCGCGGAGGTCGACGTCGCGCTGCGTCCCGCCCTGCTGCTCGAGCAGGACGGGACGTTGCTGGGTCGCTGGCTGGTGGTGCGGGGCTAGGAATCGAGGGCGGCCACGAGCGCCTTGGAGAACGCCGGGATGTCGTCGGGGTTGCGGCTGGT
The DNA here is from genome assembly GCA_963726515.1 of uncultured Actinomycetota bacterium. Taxonomy (GTDB): domain Bacteria; phylum Actinomycetota; class Actinomycetes; order Propionibacteriales; family Nocardioidaceae; genus Nocardioides. Next base: position 13,206 of record CAVSCW010000029.1, on the reverse strand, counting down.
GATGAGGTTGCCGTCGACGGAGACCTCCTCGTCGACCCACTCGCCACCGCCGTTGCGGATGTCGGTCTGCAGGCTCGGCCAGCTGGTGAGCCGCCGGCCCCGGACGCGGTCGGCCTCGACCAGGGTCCAGGGGGCGTGGCAGATCGCGGCGACGGGCTTGCCCGAGTCGAGGAAGTCGCGGATGAAGGCGACGGACGTCTCGTCGGTGCGCAGCGCGTCGGGGTTGGCCACCCCGCCGGGCAGGACGAGCGCGTCGTAGTCGGCGACCGCCACGTCCTGGATGCGGCGGTCGACGCGCTGGGTGCTGGACCTGTCGAGGTGCTGGAAGAGCTGGACCTCGCCCTCGTCGAGGGACAGGAGCTCGGCGGTGTGGCCGGCGTCGACCACGGCCTGCCACGGCTCGGTGAGCTCGACCTCCTCGACACCTTCGGAAGCGGTCAGGAATGCGATGCGCTTGGACATGTCTCCACAGTTGCTCGCCCGAAGGGGTTGGACAACCCACGCAGGGGTGATCCGGCCACGCAGGCGTGATCCGGCGTTCGCTAGCGTCAGCGCCATGAGCGACGTCGACCTGACCTCCCTGACCATCGCCGTCCTCGGCGGCACCGGGCCGCAGGGTCGCGGGCTCGCCCGGCGGTTCGCCGGGGCCGGCCTGGACGTCGTACTCGGATCGCGGAACGCGGAGCGCGCCGTGGCCGCCGCTGCCGCGCTCGCCGACGTCGGTCGGGTGCGGGGCGCCAGCAACGCCGAGGCCGCCGCCGCCGGCGACATCGTGCTGGTCGTGGTGCCGTGGGACGGGCACGCCGAGCTGCTCCGGTCACTGAGCGACGAGCTCGCCGGGAAGGTCGTCGTGGACTGCGTGAACCCGCTCGGCTTCGACAAGCAGGGCGCCTTCGCGCTGGCCGTCGAGGAGGGCTCGGCGACCCAGCAGGCCGCTGCGATCCTCACCGGCTCGCGGGTGGTCGGGGCCTTCCACAACGTCAGCGCCGTCCTCCTCGAGGACCCGGCGGTCGAGCGGATCGAGACCGACGTGCTGGTCCTCGGCGACGACCGTGAGGCCACCGACCTCGTCCAGTCACTGGCCGACGTGGTGCCGGGGATGCGTGGGCTCTACGGCGGGCGGCTGCGCAACGCGCACCAGGTCGAGGCGTTCACCGCGAACCTGATCTCGGTCAACCGGCGCTACAAGGCGCATGCCGGGGTGCGGGTCACTGACGTGTGAGCGTGGGGGCTGCGTTGCGTTGGTTTCCCCGGGTACCCGGGGAAACTGGAGCCTCACCCCCGAAGTTTCGGGGTGGAGGCTCCAGTTTGGGGCGTGAAGCCCGCCTCGCTCGACCTCAAGCGATGGTCTTCGTCCGGGAGTCGAGGATGCGTCGGATGCGACCGGCGAGCAGCTGGGGCGCCTCGAGCTGGGCCCACGTGATGCGGATGCAGACCCATCCGGTCAGCTGGCAGATGCGCTCTTCCCGATGCTTCTCCCGCATCAGGAACTCATCGAGCGACTCACCCTCGCGTCGATAGCGCTCGTACTTGACCTTGCCGTCGAACTCCAGGAAGACCCCCTGTGCGATCCACGCGAAGTCGACCCGCGCGAACTCCTGTCCCCACTCATCCAGGATCACCACCTGGGGTTGGGGCTTGGGCAGCCCCTGGGCATAGAAGCAGTACGCCGTGCGCGACTCGGCCACCGATTCGTGTCGTGGATCCGCCAGCCGGAGGACGACGGTCGTGCGCAGGCTGTTGGGCCACCACCGCGTGCGGTGCGCGAACTGTCGTACGCCGCTCATGGTGGTCAGCCCTGCATGGAGGAGGCCGTCGACGGTGACGAGCGCCGACTCGACGGTGGAGATCGTGGTCATCTCGACGGCACAGCGGGTCGCGAGGGAAACGGGAACGCCGTTGACCTGCTTCACGTGGTAGGTCGGCATGGTCCCGGCGTGTTGCACCCGGTCGCACTCCTTGCGCCCGGCCCGGCCGTCCGTCCGGGTGGTGTGCACCTTGGTGAGGTCGTGGCCCCAGACAGGAGCCCCTTGCTCGATCGCTGACGACACATGGGTGAGGACGGTTGCGGGGTGCGCGCGGGCCAGGACGGCACGCGCGAGGACCCGGTGCCGGTCGGCCGCGCTGAGCGACCCCCACAGAGTGGCGTCGCAGTAGCTGCCGTGCCTGACGCGGTGCAGCTCGCCGGTCTTGACCATCGTGCGGATCTGCCGGTCGGTGTATCCCGCCGCGAGAAGGTCTCGCCGCAGCACCACGACGTCGGTGAGATCGATGAGTTGGTCTGCCATGTGACGGCGCCTGCCCGTCGGCGTACGTCCTCAATCCCGCGACCTCGGGCCTGTGGACAACCGAGCCCTGCGTGCCGCAGGGGCCCGGGCAGGGTTCCATATCCAAACTGGAGCCTTGCCCCCGAAGTTTCGGGGTGGAGGCTCCAGTTTCCCCGGGTACCCGGGGATCGCAACCCGGGGATCGCAACCCGGGGATCGCAACCCCCGCCCCGGCCAGCTCAGCCGATCGCGCCTGCGTTGTCCTTCGCCAGCGAGCGGGAGATGACCATCCGCTGGATCTGGTTGGTGCCCTCGAAGATCTGCATCACCTTCGCCTCGCGCATGTAGCGCTCGACGGGGAAGTCGCGGGTGTAGCCGTAGCCGCCAAGGACCTGCACGGCGTCGGTGGTGACCTTCATGGCGTTGTCGGTCGCGACGAGCTTGGCGACCGAGGCCTCCCGGGAGAACGGCAGGCCGGCGTCCTTGAGCCGCGCGGCGTGCAGCATCGTGGCGCGCGCCGAGATGACCGCCGCCTCCATGTCGGCGAGCACGAAGGCGAGGCCCTGGTGGTCGATGATCCTGCTGCCGAAGGTCTCGCGCTCGCGGGCATAGGCCACCGCGGAGTCCAGGGCTCCCTGGGCCAGGCCGACGGCGACGGCGGCGATCCCGAGGCGCCCGGCGTCGAGGCCGGCGAGGGCGATCCGCAGGCCCTCGCCCTCCGCGCCGAGGAGGCGGGAGGCGTCGACCCGGACGTTGTCGAAGCGCATCGTCGCGGTGGCCGAGCCGGTCAGGCCCATCTTGCGCTCCGGCGGGTCGGCGACGAGACCCTCCGCCGAGGCGGGCACGAGGAAGCAGGAGATCCCGTTGCGGTCGTCGGAGGTCCGCGCCATCACCTTGTAGAAGTCGGCGTGGCCGCCGTGGGTGGTCCAGGCCTTGGCGCCGTTGAGGACATAGGAGTCGCCGTCGCGGCGCGCGGTCGTGCGCATCGCGGCGGGGTCGGAGCCCGCGTGCGCCTCGGAGAGGCAGTACGCCCCCAGCAGGTCGCCGCTCAGCATCCCGGGGAGCCACTCGGCGCGCTGCTCGTCGGTGCCGTAGTAGGCGAGGCCGAAGCAGGAGAGCGCGTGCACGGAGACGCCGACACCGACGGAGGCCCAGACGCTGCCGATCTCCTCGAGGACCTGGAGGTAGACCTCGTAGGGCTGCTCGCCGCCACCGAACTCCTCCGGGTAGGGCAGCGACAGCAGGCCGGCCTGGCCGAGCAGGGCGAAGACGTCGCGCGGGAACGTCTCGGTGGCCTCCGCCTCCGCCGAGCGGGGGGCGAGCTCCTTGGCCGCGATCTCACGGGTCAGCGCGAGCAGGTCGCGGGCCTCGTCGGTGGGCAGGTGTCGGCGGGCGGTCATGCCGCGCACGTTACCGCCGTCACCCTCGCGCTCGAGCGCGGCGTCGGGGCGCGGGGGCGGGGCCGGGGAGGGTTCCATATCCAAACTGGAGCCTCGCCCCCGAAGTTTCGGGGTGGAGGCTCCAGTTTCCCCGGATATCCGGGGATCGCAACCGAGGGGCGGATTCAGGCGGGCGGCCGCACCAGCAACTGCCCGGCCATCAGGTCCATCGCCTCGCCCACGAGCTCGGCCGCCCCGGGATGGTCCCCCCACAGCGCCGTCGCGGTCGCCACCAGCTCCGCGGTGGTGCGGGGGGAGTCGAGCGCCAGCCAGAGGACCACGCCCAGGCCGGCCAGCACGTGGACCCGGTCGCCCACCATCAGCACCAGCTCGTCGTCGTACTCCTCGGCGTCCGTCCACGGCGCACGCGACCAGGCGCCGGGCGCGGGCTCCCCCGCGGCGGCGGCGGTGAAGGGGTGGTGGGTGTGCCCGTCGGGTTCGCGGGGCTCGCGGTCGAGGAGGCCGACCACCTCGTCGAGGCGGTCGGCGATGTCGGAGTACTCCAGACCCCACGCGCCGCCACAGGCGTCGATGGCGGTGGCGAGCCGGTGGATGGGCTGGTCGACCTGGGTGAGGGAGGAGGTCTGCTCGACGATCTCCACGATCGCGCGGGCGGCCGGCACGGGGACCAGGCCGGCGTCGCCCTGGCCCCGGCGCAGCAGCACGATCCGGTGGAGGTGGGAGGTCGCCGGCGGGTGCCGCAGGTCCAGGTCGTCGGGGGAGAGGGACTGCTTGTGGTGCGCCGCGTCGCCGTCGGCGATGATCGACAGCGGCTTCGAGTGGGCGTGGACCAGCAGCTCCTCGTCGAGGGAGACGGTCTCGTCGGTGAGGTAGCCGAGCCGTCGCGCCAGCAGCGAGATCGCGGTGGTCTTGCCCGAACCCGAGGGACCGATCACCGCGAGCGCGCGGCCCTGCTCGTCGGCCACGGCGCCCGCGTGCAGGTTGATCCGGTGACCCGCGGTGGCGTCGAGGGCAGCGAGGGTGACGCGGGTCGTGAGGGCGTAGTCGTGCCCCGCATGGTCGAGGTCGGCGTCCACCGAAACGGGGTCGGGGCCGAGGTCGAGGATCGTGGTGGGCTCCCGGTCGGTGAGCGCGCGACTCCACTGGTGGCGCAGCCGATCGGCGGTGCTGCCGGAGGCCCGGATGCCGATCGGCACGCCGAGCACCTCCACCACGACCTCCGGCGTCCCTCCCTCGCTCCCCACGCCGACCACTCTAGGGTGGCGTCGTGGGCTGGCTGCGCGATCGTCGTGTCCTGGCCGCCCTCGGCGCGGCGTACGTCGTCGTGCTCGCCGTGCTGGTCGTCGGCCCGTGGGGCTGGACGCTCAACCGCATGACCGTCGCCCTCTACGTCCGGTTCCGCTATGACTGGCCCATCGCTCCCGACTGGGCCCTTCCGGAGCACTACGGGCTGCTGCTCAACGTCGTGCTCTTCGTGCCGCTGGCCGCACTCCTGGCGCTCCTCACCGGGCGGGCCTGGTGGTGGGTGACGGCCGTCGCGGCGCTGGGATCGGCCGTGATCGAGCTGACCCAGTGGGCGTGGCTCGCGCGGGAGGGTGGCTGGCCGGACGTCGTCGCCAACACGCTGGGCGCCCTCATCGGCGCCGGCGCGGTCAGTCTTCTCGCACGACGCGGATCGCGACGAGCTGGTCGATCAGGGTCTCCACGTCGTCGGTGACCTCGGCCTCGGTCGCGCCCGACATCGCGGCCGCCGCCGCGATGAGCTGCTCCATCGTGCCGCCCTCGGCCAGGGCCAGCCACACCACGCACCCGGACCCCTCGAGCAGGATGGGCGGCCCGCCCGGGACCCGGGTGAGGTAGGCCGTGGGCTCGTCGCCGCCGTCGAGCTCCTCCTGGCTGACCCACGCGACGTCGTCGGCGATGCGGTAGCGATGGATCATGCCTTCTTCACCCGCTTGGACAGCTCCTCGGCGGCCTTGCGCAGCCGCTGTCCCTGGCGCGCGCGGACGTCCTCACGAGTGGGGGGCCTGCCGAGCTCCATCTGGAGGTGGTCGCGGTTGACCCGCATCGCAGAGGTGACCAGCCCGGCCTTGGCCCGTGCGGACGGCGCCGCGGTCAGGCGCGCCCGCCACTCGTCGAGGCGGCTGCCGCCCTCGGCGAAGTGGCGCCACAGGGCGTACGTCGGGTGGTCGCGGTGCAGGTCGAGCTCGCCGATGCCGGCGGCGAGGGCGACGACGGCGTCGAGCTCGGCGGCCAGCGCGCGCACCTCGGCCTGCTCGGCCGGCTCCGCGGCGGTCCAGGCGTGGGCGACGTCGGTGCTCCCGCCCGAGCGCGCCGCGTGCAGCACCAGGATCAGCCGTTGCGCCACCCGGTTGGGCACGGGGCAGTCCCAGTGGGCGATGGAGCGTTGCAGCGCGCCGCGGGAGAGCACGTCGAAGCCCTGCTCGGCATCGACGCCGACGCCCGGCCAGCTGACGTGCACGTCCACCCAGCCCCAGTCGTCGTGCCACCAGTTGGCGGCGTGGGCGAAGACCGACCCCGTCGCGAAGTCGGTGCGCTTCTCCCACCCGATCGACTCGAGCGCCGCGATCATCCGGTGCAGGTGGCTCGGTCGCAGCAGCACGTCGACGTCGCCGGACTGGCGACCCTCGGCCCGCAGGCCGGGCAGCACGGCGGGCCCCTTGAGGTGCAGCAGGTCGATGTTGCGCTCCTCGGCCAGCTTCTGGACCACGGCATGGGCGAGGTGCACCCGCGCAGCGATGGGCGCTGTCGGGACGCCGGCCTCCTCGGTCATGGGGTCCATCGTGCCAGCGTGTCGGCAGTTACGGTCACCGGCCGCGGAACACGCCCTAGACTCGCGACATGACCTTCGGGGACTTCGTACGGCTGAGCCGCGCCTACGTGTGGGTGCTGATCGGCTGCACGATCCTCGGCGCGCTGCTGATGATGGCCAAGACGACCCGGGAGCCGGTGCTCTACTCCGCCACCGCGTCGGGCCTCGTCCGCGTCGGCAACGCGACGACGGCGGGTGAGGAGCAGGGCAACGCCCAGCTCGCCGAGGACAAGGCGGGCCTCTATGCCTTCCTCGTGTCGAAGACGCCGGTGGCCGAGCAGGTCGTGCAGGACCTCGGCCTCGACGTCCCGCCCGGCGCGATCGCCGGCCGGTTCTCGGCGTCGGTCGACGCCACCGTCAACGCCCTCACCGTCACCGCGATCGGCAGCACGCCCGAGGAGGCGCGCGACCTCGCCAACGCGGTCGTGGACGCGGTCGTGGTCGTGGCACAGGAGATCGAGTCCGGTCAGAGCAACCCCAAGCAGACCGCGCTGACGCGGATCGTCCCGCTCGAGGAGGCGCAGCTGCCCGGGGCGCCGTTCACGCCCGACTACCGCGGCGCGGCCATGAAGGGCGCGATCGGCGGACTGGGACTGGCGTACGCCGTCCTCATCGCCCGCCGCCTCATCGACCGCCGGATCAGGAACCCCAAGCACGTCGAGGAGGCCACCGGCGCCTCGGTCCTGGGCATCATCCCCAAGGACGATGCGCTGGGGCACGTCCACCGCGGGGTCCGGGGCGACCTCGGCCGGGCAGCGGAGTCGTTCCGGCAGCTGCGCACCAACCTCCGCTTCGTCGACGTCGACAACGAGCCCCGCAAGATCGTGGTGACGTCGGCGCTCGCGGGCGAGGGCAAGTCCACGGTCTCGGCCAACATCGCGCGGCTGGTCGCCCAGGCCGGCACCCCCGTCCTGCTGATCGACGCCGACCTGCGGCGTCCGATGATCGCGACGACCTTCGAGATCGACGGCACTGTCGGCCTCACCCAGGCGCTGGCCGGTGACGTGGAGATCCGCGACGTCATCGTCGAGACGGGCATCCCCCACCTGAGCGTGCTGCCGTCGGGGCGCATCCCGCCCAACCCGAGCGAGCTGCTGGGCTCGCTGCGGATGAAGCAGTTCGTGGACGAACTCGCCCACGACTACCTCGTGATCCTCGACGCGCCGCCGCTGCTGCCGGTCACCGACGCCGGGCTGCTCACGGCCTTCTGCGACGGCGCGCTGCTGGTCCAGGCGGCCGGCAAGACCCAGATCGATCAGAGCCAGAGCTGCCGCCGGATCCTCGACCAGGTCGGCGGCCGGCTCCTGGGCGTCGTGCTCAACAAGGCGCCGATGAAGGGCGCCGCGGCCATCGCCTACGGCGGCGCCTACGGAAGCTATGGCGGCTACGGCGGCTACGCGGGCGACTACGCCAGCCGCGACGAGGACGCCACCGCCGGCAAGCGCCGCGGCCGCAAGGGCACCAAGGCCGAGAAGCCCGACAAAGCCGACAGGGCGGAGACGGCCGACAAGGCCGAGCGGGTCGAGGCGGCCGAGAAGGCGGAGAGAGCCGAGCAGGCCGTCACGGCGGAGAAGGTCGAGAAGGCCTGACCTGCGCGGTGCTCGGGCAGCGGGATCAGTACGCCCCGCGGCTGGCCAGCACGGCGCTGACCGTGCGCGCCAGGATCAGCAGGTCCTGGATCATCGACCAGTTGTCGACGTAGTAGAGGTCGAGGCGCACCGTGTCCTCCCACGACAGGTCGGACCTGCCGGAGACCTGCCAGAGGCCGGTCATCCCGGGCAGCACGTTGAGGCGGCGCAGCATGTCGTCCTCGTAGAGCTCGACCTCGGCCGGCAGCGGCGGGCGTGGGCCCACCAGGCTCATCTCGCCGCGGACGACGTTCCACAGCTGGGGCAGCTCGTCGAGGGAGAAGCGGCGGATGATCCGGCCGGGTCGGGTCACCCGGGGGTCGTCCTGGCTCTTGAAGAGCACGTGGTCGCGGGCCTCGAGCTCGGCGAGCCGTTCCTCGGCGTCGACCGACATGGACCGCAGCTTGAGGCAGGTGAACTCGGCACCCTCGCGGCCCACCCGGGTCTGCCGGAACAGGGCCGGTCCGCCGTCGTGGCGCCTGACCCAGACCATCAGCCCGAGGAGCAGGGGCCAGATCAGGGCCAGGATGGTCAGCGCGCCGACGACGTCGAAGGCCCGTTTGGCGTCGTTGGTCGCGAGCTGCGAGCGCGAGCGCCCCAGGTGCATCAGCGGCAGCCCGGCCACCGGGCGGATCCGCACCCGCTCGCTGGAGACGTCGGTGACGTTGGGCGCGACGATGATCTGCACGGCGGCGTGGTCCTCGAGGTCCCAGGCGAGGCGCCGCAGCTGGGTCGAGGACGTCACCGCACCGGCGGTGAAGAAGACGACGTCGGGTGCGTGCTCGTCGACGACGGCGCGCACCTCGTCGATCATCCCGAGGACCGGGATCCCGCTGGAGGTCTGCTCCAGGCCGGCGTAGTCACGCGGCACGAGGCAGCCGATCACGTGGTAGCCGAGCCATGTCTCGCGGGCGAGCACGGTGTGGATCTCGGTGATGTAGCCCGGGGTGCCGACCAGCAGCACCTTCTCGTTGAAGTGCCCGGCGACCCGGAGGCGCTGGATGACCCGACGGGACAGCAGCCGCCCGATCACCAGCATCAGCACGCCGATCGGGAACAGCAGGATGAAGAAGCCGCGCGAGAGCGGGAACTGCATGAGGAACGCCATCGTCGCGACCAGAGCGCCGGTGAAGAAGGAGGCGTTGACGACCAGCTTGAACTCCTCCGTGCCGGCGCCGAAGACATCGCGCTCGTAGGCACCGAAGAAGGCCAGCATCACCAGCCAGGTGCCGAGGAAGAAGCCACTGGCCAGGACCGTGTTCTGGAGGATGTCGCCGGCCGTGTCGAAGATCGACAAGGAGACGCGGAACCGGATGGCGAGCACGGTGGCAAGCGCGATCATGACGAGGTCGAGCACGCCGACCAGCCAGGGCAGGAGCTTCACGCCGTCGGGTCGCACGTCAGGTCGACCTTCCTGCGTCCAGCACGATCGAACGGATCCTCTCGATGAAGCGGCCCTCGCCGAACTCCTCGGCGCGCGCCCGCAGTCTGTCACCGTCCCACGCATGGGTGTCGGAAGCGGCCAGCGCGGCCGCGATGTCCTCGGGCGTGGGCCGGTCGAAGAACACACCGGTCTCGCCCTCGACGACCGTCTCGAGGAAGCCGCCGCCGCGCAGCGCCACGGCCGGCACCCCGAAGGCGGCTGCCTCGAGCGGCGCCAGGCCGAAGTCCTCGTGGCTCGCGGCGACGAGCACGCCCGCCTCGCCGTACACCGCGCGCAGCTGGGCGTCGCTGAGCCCACCGAGGAGACGTACGTTGTCGGGCAGGGTCGCGCGCAGCCGCGCCTCCTCCGGGCCGCGGCCCACGACGACCAGGCGCCGGTCGGTGCCCCGGACGGCCTCGATCACGGTGTCGACGTTCTTGTAGGGGAGCAGCCGGGACACGACGAGGGCGTAGCCGGGTGCCCAGCCGTCCAGCTCGGGGATGGCCTCGCGCGGAGCGGCGGCGTCCATCCCGTGCGGGGGCGGCAGCAGCTCGGCGTCGCGGCCGTACGTCGTGGCGATCCGCTTCTGCACGACGCGACTGTTGGCGAGGTAGACGTCGACCTCGTCGGCCTGGCGGCGGTCCCACCGCTTGAGGAAGGGTCGCAGGGCGAGCACGGGAGGACCGAGGGGGGAGCGCCACGCGGTGCCGCCGAGGTATTCGTCGGTCTGGTAGAGCCAGCGCGCGGGGTTGTGGCAGTAGACGACCGTGCGACCGGAGGTGTCGAAGCCGTGGGCCCACCCGCTGCTGGAGGCGATGACGACGTCGGCGTCGATCCTCATCCGCGAGGCGGCCGAGGCCAGCAGGGGCAGGGCCAGGCGGTGGTCGCGCCGGAGCGCGCCGACCCGGTTGAGCGGGGAGGTCCGGACGTCGGCGCCGGCGAACTCGGGGTAGGTCGCGTCGGGGTCGTAGAGGGTGGTGTGGACCGCGGCCTCGGGGAAGGCCTTCATGAGGGTGAGCACGACGCGCTCGGCGCCGCCGCGCTGGGTGAGGTAGTCGTGGGCGATGGCCACCGTGGGTCGGCTCATCGCCTCTCCAGCTCCTCGAGCAGTCGCTGCACCCGGAGTCGACCGGCCCGCGGGGAGTACTCCTCCTCCCAGCGCAGGCGCGCACGATCGGTCACGGCGCGCACCTCCTCCGCAGTGGCTGCGAGGGCGTGCTCGATCACCCGGGCGAGGTCGTCGGCGTCGCCCGCCCGCGCGACCCAGGGGTGGTCGGGCCCGGCGACCTCGGGCAGGGCGCCGGCATCGGAGATGACGAAGGGGACGCCGGCCGCCATGGCCTCGGCGACGACGAGGCCGAAGGGCTCCGCCCACACGCTCGGGAAGACCACCACTCGTGCGCGACGGAACAGCTCGTCCGGCGGGACGTGACCGAGACGGACCGCGCGCTGACCGAGCTCCGAGATCGCCGCGTCGACCGTGGCCACGGACTCACGCGCCACATAACGCGTGTCGCCGGCCAGAAGCAGTCGTGACTCGGCACCGATGCGTCCCATGGCCCGCGCCAGGACGTCGACGCCCTTGTCGGTCGACAGTCGTCCGAGATAGCCGACGTCCTGGGTCCGCTCGGCCTGCAGGTTCTCCTGCCGGGGCAGCTCGGTCGTCCAGTTGGCGTGTGCCCGGCTGCCGGGGATCCGTGCCGACGCATCCGCGGACGGCACCAGGGTCGCGCGCGTGCCACGGCGGGCGAGATCGGCGGCGATGCGCTGCGCGCGGCTGCGGGGCTCCTGGTGCAGGTGCACGATCCGGTCCGGGCGACCGGTCGTCGCGAACGCCGGCACCAGCCCGTGGCACCACAGCACCCCGCGGCGTTCGGCGCGGTCCCAGGCCCGCAACCGGCGCACGTAGTCGCGACGACCGTCGGCACGGATGGCGACCACGTCGGCGCCCAGCGCGGAGGCGGCGTCGAGGACCTCGGACGGGGAGTCCGGCGCCACGACCGTCACCGGACGGCCGAGTGACAGCAGTGCCTCGGCGTGGCGCAGCAGCATCTGCTCGCCCCCGCCGAGATCGGGGTTGTTGGCGGCGAGGTGGATCCGCTCACCCATCGGGTGGTCCGTCCGGTGGGGCGTGCAGGGCTCGACCCAGACCGAGCGCCACCGCCACGGCCATCGGGGTGTCGAGCAGCACCTCGCCCAGCGTCACCCCCATGACCGCGACCCCGATGATGGCGGCCTGCGCGCCGGCCGCGACCAGGTCGCCCCGCCTGGCCTGGTGGGTGAGCCGCAGGAACGTGAAGACCATGAGCCCCAGGACGAGCAGCAGGGCGGGCCAGCCGCCTTCCTGGCGGGTGGCGAGATAGCTGTTGTGGAAGAAGAACTCGAGGTCGCGGATGTTGACCGTCCCGGTGCCCGGGCCGTGGCCGAACCAGGGTGCGTCGGCCAGCTGCACCCGCTCCTGGGCGATGATCCGGTCGCGGAGCTTGTCGCTGCCGGAGCGGTTGGAGAAGGGGCCGAAGGTGGTGAGGTCGTCGGGGATGTTGCCGACGATCCACACCAGCCCCCCCGCCATGGCGGCGCCGCCCGCGGTCCCGAGGCGTCGTCCGAGCAGCACCCACACCAGCACGAAGGCACCCGCCAGCAGGCCGGTGCGCGAATAGCTGAGCACCAGGCCGGCGACGATGGGCACCGCGACTGCGAGGCGCACCTTCCAGCGCTCGTCGCAGAAGAAGATCGCCAAGGTCCCCAGGACCGCGATGAAGTAGGCGCCGGCATTGGGGTCCCCCAGATAGCCGGTGAGGCGGCCGGAATAGGCGCCACCACCGATCCCGACCACGCCCAGTCCGATGACCGCGATGAGCCCCGTCGCGAGTCCCGCGCCCACCGACCGCAGCGAGAGCCGTCCGGTGCCACCCGCCCAGACCAGGCCGGCCAGGATCGCGACGTGGCCCACCCGCCGGGTCCAGTCGATGTGGTTGGCCATTCCCGAGAAGACGAGCAGCGCGAGCAGGGCGCCGAGCAGGAGGACAGCCGGGCTGGGTAGCCGGGCACCGCCGCGGGCCGGCCGAATGAGGCACAGCCCCACGAGGGCGGCCATCGCGAACTCGTTGAGCGGATAGCCCGAGACCTCGAGCGACCGGAAGGGCAAGACCGCCATCAGCGCGAAGTCGGTGATCCGGATCTCGCGGTCCGCCTCGTCGGCCCGGTCGATCGTCTGGTCCGGCAGCACCCAGGGGGAGTCGACCCGGCTCACGGCAGTCCCCGCACAGCGGCGTACGTCTCAGCGATCCGGCCGCACATGTCGTCCACGCTCGGCCAATCGTGCAGCCCGGGGCGTGCTGCCGGGTCGAGGCCCTGGGCGGCGAGGGCCGCCGCCACCGCGCTCGGGTCGTTCGCCTGGACCAGCGAGCCGGAAGGGAGGATCTCCGGGTTGCCCCCGACGTCGCTGGCGACGACGCCCATCCCGCGACCGGCCGCGTCGAGGAGTGCGTAGGAGCAGTTCTCCCAGACCGACAGCATGGCGAGCACGTCGTGCTCGGCCATCGCCTGCTCGGGGTCGACGAAGCCGGGCAGGGTGACCGGGTCGCTGAGCCCGAGGCGCTCGACCTGCGCGCGCAGGCGGGCCTCCTCCGGTCCGGTGCCGGCGAGGGTGAGT
>CAVSCW010000028.1:0-135340 GCA_963726515.1 uncultured Actinomycetota bacterium | reverse complement strand
ACCTCGATCACCGCCGCCCGCGCCACCGAGGATGCCGCAGCCGCCCGACAACTGACCCTCGCCGCCCGGTGGGCCGACCTCCACCCACCCGAGTCGATCCACACCGCCGCGTCGTTCACCACTGCGGGGTGCGAGCACGAAGAGCCCATCGCCGGCCAGGGCTGCCCGACGGTCGCAGAGTTCTGCGTCGCCGAGCTCGGCACCGCATTGGGCATCTCGTCGACCTCCGCGAAGAAGCTGATGGGCCACGCGCTCGAGCTGCGCCACCGCCTCCCGCGGTTGTGGGCCCAGGTCCAGACCGGCCGGGTCCCCGCCTGGCGGGCCCGCCTGGTCGCCGAGACCACGATCCACACCACCCCAGCCCTCACCCTCGAGGCCGCCGCATGGGTCGACGCCCAGGTCGCCGCCGTCGCCGCGAGGATCGGCCCCGCGCAGCTCGACCGCCTCGTCGCCGAGACCATCAAGCGGTTCGGGCTCGCCGCGCCCGACCCCACGGCGGACCCGGAGGACGGCTACCTCGCCGTCGATCCGCGCCACGTGACGGTGAACAAGGACGATGTCCACTACGCCGGCACCCTGCACGTCGAGGCCGACCTCGACCTCGCCGACGCCCTCGACCTGGACCGGGCCCTCGCCCACGGAGCAGCAACACAGAAAGCACTCGGGTCCGACCTGTCCCTCAACGCCCGACGCGCCCAGGCGCTGGGCGAACTGGCCCGCACCCAGACCGCGCTCGACCTCCTGACCGGGAGGCCGGGCTCGGACCGCGCCAGCGGGCCGGACCCGGACACCCGGAGACAGGTCACTGCACGCGAGGTCGTGCTCCACGCCCACTTCACCGCCACCACCGACGGCCAGACGACCGTGTTCGGGCGGACCGGACGCCTCGAGGAGGGCCAGCGCCTGGTCTTGCTCGACCAGATCCGCTCCTGGTGCGCCGGCTCCCGCACGAAGATCACGATCAAGCCCGTCATCGACCTCCACATCCCGCTCGCCGCGTCGGGCTATGCGATCCCGGACCGGATCCGCGAACAGATCGTTCTCCGCGACGGCACCTGCGTGTTCCCGTGGTGCTCGCGCCCGGCCAGGAGCTGCGACGTGGATCATGTCGTCGAGTTCGACCATGAGGCTGACGCCGAGGGCCGACCCCAGCCCGGTCCCACCGACACCCGCAACCTCGCGGCTTTGTGCCGCTTCCACCACAGGCTCAAGACCCACTCCGCCTGGACCTACCGGATGACCACGTCCGGGGTGTTCGTCTGGACCAGCCCCCACGGTCACCACGTCCAACGCGACACCACCGGCACCACCGCGCTCGATCCACCCCAGCGACATTGACACCCGCCCCACACCCCGCGATCCACGGATAGCGGGGTCACAGGCACGTCCGGGGCGTGCCACCCCTCGGGTCAGCGCCAGGCATGCCACCTCTGCGTGGTCTCGGACGCATACGCGGCGTACCACGCCGCATCGGGCGACGAACGTGTTCGACTCGACTACCTCGCGGACCGGACGGAGATGCTCTGCATCCTCGGGTTGGACATGGCCCGCGGGTCTCACGGGCTCAAGGCGTACCGCGACGGCTAGGACCTCCGCTCCGGACGGACAGCCTGTCCAGGTCACGCGTGCAGAACCCGTGGTGGGCCCATTCCTCGTTGAGCACGGTGGCGAGGCATTGCCGCACGGTCCGCCCGTGGGCATACGGGGGCCACCTGTCGTCGTCGGGCACACGCGCGGTCCGGACGAGCTGATCGCGCGTGACCTCGGCCAGCCATGTCTCGATCTCCGACGCATGGCGGCGTCGTACGGCGAGCACCTCGTCGAGGCTCGGTCGGGCGGTCGGGTCGAGCCCGTTCTCCTCCTGGTCCATGACG
The DNA here is from genome assembly GCA_963726515.1 of uncultured Actinomycetota bacterium. Lineage (GTDB taxonomy): Bacteria > Actinomycetota > Actinomycetes > Propionibacteriales > Nocardioidaceae > Nocardioides. The sequence goes on along the minus strand of CAVSCW010000028.1, from coordinate 133,466 downwards.
AGCGGTGGCCCCAGGCCGATGGCCGTGAACGTCTCGGTGAGCCCGAGCACGCAGCGACGGAACCACGAGTCGTGCACGAAGACCAGGTGACGCAGGGTCTCGACCACCGACCACTCACCGTCGACACCGCGGTGTTCGCTCCCCTCTGGCATCGACCGGACTCGCTCGATGGTCGTCGCCCAGTCGTCCCGCAGCTGTTGCCACCCCTCCAGCAGGTCGGCCGGCTGGTCGGAGCGGATCAGCAGCCGCACCGGGTGACGGAGATCGAGCTGTGCCTCGACATACGCCATCACCTCCACCCCGTTGACCACCAGGTGGGTGACCAGCCCGTCGATCTCGGCGTCCTGCATGACCACGCCGACCATCCGTGCCCTGCTCAGGTCGCACTCGCGGAACTCTGCGCCGGTGAGGTCCTCCTCGTCGAAGCGTCGCATGCGATCAGGCTAGGCCGCCGGTGCGCCTCAGTTGACGACGTACGTCCCCTGGCCGGCGACGCCGGGCTCACCCACCGCACGGGCCGCGCCGCCCGCCAGCGAGACCGTCACGGCGCCGTCAGTGGACTGCACGCGCACCGGCGGAGACGCCTGGACCTCGCGGGTCTCGCCCACGGCGAGGTTGCCCTTGAACACTTCCTTGCCGGCGCCGTCGCGGACGACGACCCGGGCACCACCCGACGCGGCCGTCACCACGACCGCCACCGGGTCGGCCAGTGGCGCGTTGCCGGCGCCCTGGGGGCCGCCGGAGCCGTTGAGGATGGGCGTGGCACCGCGCAGCTCCGGCGGGGTGTCCATCACCAGCCGTGCGATCGACCAGCAGAGCACCAGCGCCATCACGACGGCGACGAGGACGGACCAGTTGGGTCCACCGCGGGTGCCGCGGATGGAGCCGCTGGCACCGGTGGCCAGCTCCGCCTCGAAGACGCGGCGTGGGTTGATCGGCGCGTGGGCGTAGCGCTCGGCGTACGACGCCAGCAGCGGTGCGACGTCGATGCCGAGCACCCGGGCCAGCGTGCGCAGGTGGCCGCGGGCGTAGAAGTCGCCACCGCACGGCTCGAAGTCGTCGACCTCGACGGCCTCGATGACGTGGGGACGGATGCGGGTGCGCTCGGCGAGCTGGTCCACGGTGAGGCCCAACCGGGTGCGGGCCGCGGCCAGCTCGGGCCCGATGACCGGGTCCTCCGCGGGCTCCACCTCGAAGTCGTCGAGCACCAGCGGCTCGACCGGCTCACCGGGACGGGCGATGGCGCGGACCCGCTCGCCCCACGACTGGGTCTCCTCGACCAGGCTGACGCGGCCGGGGCGGTGCAGCTCTCGGCCCTCGGGCTGGTCATCGTCGTCAGACGGGTCGATGTCGCGGGTGACCTCCGACCGGCGGGCCGAGGTGGACTCGCGCAGTGCGACCGGCGTCGGGCTGGCCACGATGCCCTCGACGGGAGGGCCCTCCTCCACCTCGGGCTCGAGGGCCTCGGCAGCCTCAGCGTCCTCGCCGGCGTCCGGGGTGATCGGAACCGCCTGCTCGATCTCGACGACCTGGCTGGGGTCGCGAGCCACGCGGCCCAGCGCCTCCGTGAGGTCGTCGCCGGCGCCGACGACGCGCGTCGAGAGGCCGAGCGGGACCGCGAACGGGGCGCCGTGGAGCAGCCGGGAGAAGCTCACGTGGCGCTTGCCGGCGCCGGTGAGCTCGGCCTCGATCAGCTCGAGGTTGTGCGGGACCACGACCAGGCGTCCGTCGCGGAGCAGGCCTCGGCGCGGGGTGTGCTCGACGTGGTGGACCGCGGTCCACGGCAGTCCGCGCCAGGTGCGGCCGAGGCGGATCCGGATCCCCTGTGCGTCGGCGACGAGCAGCGGAGTGCGGGCGTCGACCAGGCCGACCAGCCAGTAGATGCCGAGCAGCCCCATCGCGACGACGAAGGCCCAGTCCAGCGCGGAGCCGGTCTGCGTGGCGCGGGCGAGGTAGGCGATGGCGACCGCCGAGGCGGTCAGGCCGACGCCTGCGGCGACGCCGGCATGGCGGCGGACCTCCAGGTGGGTGGGGAGGACGTCGGTGGTGAGGCCGAGGACCTCGCCGTGCTCCCCCTCGATGTCGTCGTACTCGTGCTCCTGCACGGCCTCGTCCAACCTGGCGCCCATCAGACTCCCCCCTCCAACGTCGCGATCACGGAATCAAGCTCGTCGGGCTTCACCAGGACGTCGCGGGCCTTGGACCCCTCGCTGGGACCCACCACCCCGCGACTCTCCATGATGTCCATCAGGCGCCCGGCCTTGGCGAAGCCGACCCGCAGCTTGCGCTGCAGCATCGACGTCGAGCCGAACTGGGTGGAGACGACGAGCTCGATGGCCTGGACCACGAGCTCCATGTCGTCGCCGATGTCGTCGTCGAGGTCGCGCTTGGCCGCGGCCGGGGCCGTGACGTCCTCGACGTAGGTCGGCTCGAGCTGGTCCTTGCAGTGCTTGACGACCTGGTGGATCTCGGCCTCGGTCACCCACGACCCCTGGACGCGCACCGGCTTGCTGGCGCCCATCGGCAGGAAGAGCCCGTCTCCCTGGCCCACGAGCTTCTCCGCGCCCGGTTGGTCGAGGATGACCCGGCTGTCACCGAGCGAGCTGGTGGCGAAGGCGAGCCGCGACGGGACGTTGGCCTTGATCAGACCGGTGACGACGTCGACGGAGGGACGCTGGGTGGCGAGGACCAGGTGGATGCCGGCCGCGCGGGCCAGCTGGGTGATGCGCACCACCGAGTCCTCGACGTCGCGCGGGGAGACCATCATCAGGTCGGCGAGCTCGTCGACGATGACGAGGAGGTAGGGGTACGGCGTGATCGTGCGCTCGCTGCCCGCCGGGACCTCGACCTTGCCGGCCCGCACCGCCTTGTTGAAGTCGTCGATGTGGCGGAAGCCGAAGTTGGCCAGGTCGTCGTAGCGCATGTCCATCTCGCGCACGACCCACGCCAGTGCCTCGGCGGCCTTCTTGGGGTTGGTGATGATCGGGGTGATCAGGTGCGGCACGCCCTCGTAGGCGTTCAGCTCGACGCGCTTGGGGTCGATCATGATCATCCGCACCTCGTCGGGCGTGGACCGCATCAGGATCGAGGTGATCAGCGAGTTGATGAACGACGACTTGCCCGAGCCGGTTGCGCCGGCGACGAGCAGGTGCGGCATCTTCGCCATGTTGGCCACCACGAAGCCGCCCTCGACGTCCTTGCCGAGCCCGGCCACCATCGGGTGGTGGTCCGAGCGGGCCGTGGTGGAGCGGAGCACGTCGCCGAGGGAGACGATCTCCTTGTCCAGGTTGGGGATCTCGATGCCGATCGCGGACTTGCCGGGGATCGGGCTGAGGATCCGAACGTCGGCCGACGCCACGGCGTAGGCGATGTTCTTCGACAGCGCCGTGACCTTCTCCACCTTGACCGCCGGACCCAGCTCGACCTCGTAGCGGGTGACCGTCGGGCCACGCGTGTAGCCGGTGACCGTCGCGTCGATGCCGAACTCGTCCATCACCTGCATCAGCCGCTCGACGACGGCGTCGCTGGCCTTGGAGCGGGCCTTGTGGACCGATCCGGGCTTGAGGACGGCGTTGCCGGGCAGCGAGTAGGTGATGTCGCCGGACAGCGCGAGCTGCTCGACTCGCTGCGGCAGCGGGGTGTGCGGCGGCGGCTCGGTGGATCCGGTTTCCGCGTCGGCGGTCGTGACCGCCGGGGTGACCTCGGTGGGCGCGTCGGCGAACAGGTCGATGCCGAAGTCCTCGACGGGCTCCGCCTCGGCCTTCTTCTTGCGCCGCTTCTTGAGCTCGCGCTCGGACAGCACCGGGCTGTCGTAGGCCGGGTCGCCGAGATCGGGGTCGATCTCCTCGTCCAGCATCGAGCGGCGGGTGCGGACCGGGCGGGTGGGCTCGGCCGCCTCGGCCTCGCCGGTGCCGTCGGCAGGCGTGCGGCCCAGGGCCTTGTCGCGCAGCGCGGCCAGCCGGACCGGGATCTGGTAGACGGGCGTGGCGGTGATGATGAGGATGCCGAAGCTCGCCAGCAGCACCAGCAGCGGCACCACGACGTACGACGTCTGCATGAGGTCGAGCAGCAGGCTCGAGGTGACGTAGCCGACCGCTCCCCCGGCCTCCTGGAGGTTGCTGGCGTCGCCGAGGACGGGCTGCGGGTTGCCGTTGGCGATGTGCACGATGCCGAGCAGGCCGAGGGCGAAGGCGGTCCACCCGATCACCTGGCGCCCGGCCGGGCCGTTGCGCTCGGGGTCACGCAGGGTCCGCCAGCCGGCGTAGACCAGGAACAGCGGGACCAGCCAGCCGACCTTGCCGACCGCACCGGAGGTCACCGAGCGGGCGAACTCCATGACTCCCCCGGGCAGCTGCCACCAGACGGCGGCGGCGACCACCAGGGCCACACCGATGATGAAGAGCCCGACGCCGTCGCGGCGGTGCTCGGGGTCGAGGTCGCGTGCCGACCGACCGACCGAGCGCGCCAGCGCACCGAGGGCGTGGGCGATGCCCAGCCACACCGCGGCGATGCCGCGTCCGATCGCGCCGAACGTGCGCGCGACCGGTCCGGCTCCGTTGCGCACGGCGCGGGGCGCCGGGCGGCGTCCGGACGCGCTCGATCTGCTCCGGCTCTTCGCTGCGGAAGAGGAGGGGCGCTTGCTGGTACTCCGTGATCGGGTGCTCGAACCCTTGGTGCTGCTGGATCTGGACGTGCTCGAGCTCCGCGACCCCGGCGGGGAAGACGTACGGGTCGCCATGGTCCGAACCCTACGGCTACGTCCCACCCGTCACATGGATCACAGGGATGCGTGTCGCAGTCCCCCCAGCCAGGGCAGCACCACGAGCAGGGTCGGCACGGCCAGGATCGCGGCCGCGAGCAGCATCACCACCGCTGCCTGCGCGCGGTGGCGACGGGTGTCGCGCAGCACCTCGACCCGCGCGGCGATCGCCGACCCGGCCGAGGCCAGTGCCCCCTCGGGCGTCGACGAGCCGGCCAGCACCAGGAGCGCCGACACGAGCGCGCGCCGCTCACCGGAGCGTACGGCGGCGCGGTCGGCGAGCACCTCCACCAGCACCTCGACCTCGTGGCGGGCCGCACCGCTGGCCACCCACCGCGGGAACGACCGGTGGAGGACCACGAACGCCTCCAGGACAAGGTCGTGCCGGGCCCGCAGGTGGGAGCGCTCGTGCTCGAGGACCGCCTCGAGCTCGGCCGGGGCCAGGCGGGTGAGCGTCGAGCGCGAGACGACGATCCGCGAGCCCGCCCTGCCGGGCACGCAGTAGGCCACCGGCAGGTCGTGCTCGAGCACCGACACCCCGGAGTCGACCCGCGCGACGAGGTCGACGCGCTCGCGGTGGAGGCGACGCATCCGCCGCAGCGCGGTGCCCGTGCGGTGGCCGCTGAGGAGCAGGCGACCAGCGACCACGACCGTGACGGCGCCGGCCACGGACGCGACCACGACGTCGGCCACGGCGACCGGCGCCCGCCACAACCGGTCGGTCGTCAGCGACAGTCCGGCGCCGAGCGCGGCGAGGACGGCGGCCAGCGCGGTGCTCTGCCACAGCAGCATCGCCGCAGCCGGGGTCACCCTCAGCCCCGTCCAGCGTGCGAGCGCCGAGGGGAACGGCCCCGCGAGGACGACGGCGAGCGCGCCGAGGACGAGCGGGGTGGGCACGGCGGGGCCGTTGCTCAGACCAGGTCGGCGAGCGCGCGGCGCAGCGCGGCGAGGTCCTCCGCGCTGGCCTCGCCCACGAAGGACACCAGGGCCTGGTCGCGGTCGGGGCCGGTCCCGCCCAGTGCCTCGTGCATCAGCTCGGCGGTCATCGCGGCGCGGGTCAGCCGGGCCGAGTAGCGAAATGCCCGTCCGTCCCGCTCGCGGACGACGACGTCCTTGCGCGAGAGCCGGTCGAGCACCGTCATCACGGTCGTGTAGGCCAGGTCGCGGCCCGCGAGCCGGTCGTGGACCTGACGCCCGCTCGCACCCCCCGAGCCGTCACCGGCGCTGGCCTCGAGGTCCCACAGGGCCTCGAGGACGGCCTGCTCGAGCTCTCCCATCCGGGACCTTGGACTCATGCGACAGGAGTCTAGGGGCCCTGCCCACGGACGTACGACACGACGTAGTATCTACTACGCTCAGTAGTACTTCTGCGCCGCTGACCGATCACACAAAGGGTGTGCCCATGGACGTCCTCGACATCGCCCGGTGGCAGTTCGGGATCATCACCGTCTACCACTTCATGTTCGTGCCGCTGACGATCGGGCTCACCGCCGTCATCGCCGGCCTGGAGACCGCCTGGGTGCGGACCGGCAAGGAGGACTACCTCCGGCTGACGAAGTTCTTCGGCAAGCTCTTCTTGATCAACTTCGCCATCGGTGTGGTGACGGGCATCGTCCAGGAGTTCCAGTTCGGGATGAACTGGTCGGACTACTCCCGCTTCGTCGGCGACGTGTTCGGCGCACCGCTGGCCATCGAGGGGCTGCTGGCCTTCTTCCTCGAGTCCACGTTCCTCGGTCTCTGGATCTTCGGCTGGGACAAGCTCCCCCGCGGCCTGCACGCCGGCTGCATGTGGCTGGTGCACCTCGGCACGCTCGCGTCGTCCTACTTCATCCTGGCCGCGAACTCGTGGATGCAGCACCCGGTCGGCTATGCCTTCAACCCCGACACCGGCCGCGCCGAGCTGACGGACTTCTGGGCCGTGATGTTCAACAAGGTGCAGGTCGTCACCTTCCCCCACGTGATCATGGCGGCGTACATGACGGCCGGCACCTTCTTGCTCGGCGTCTCGGCCTACCTCTACATGAAGAAGAAGCACGAGGCGGACCGTCCGCTCTACCACCGCGCGATCCGCATCGGCGCGGTCGTCACGCTGCTCGCCGGGATCGGCGTCGGGATCACCGGCGACCTGCAGGGCAAGGTGATGACCGAGGTGCAGCCGATGAAGATGGCGGCCGCGGAGGGCCTCTACGAGACCAGCGAGGGATGTGCGCCGTTCTCCGTGTTCACCCTCGGCACCCCCGACGGCACCGAGGAGAAGTTTGCGGTGACCGTGCCCTGCCTGCTGTCCTTCCTGGGCACCGGCAGCTTCGACGGCACCGTTCAGGGGATCAACCCGCTCAAGGAGGAGTACGCGCAGACCTACGGCCAGCTCGACAGCGCCGACCCTGCGCAACGCGCCGAGGACTATGTGCCCGTCATCCCCGTGACCTACTGGTCCTTCCGCTTCATGATGGGCCTCGGCTTCTTCGCAGCCGGCGGCGCCGCCCTGATCCTCTGGCTCACCCGCAAGGGGCGGACGCCGGGAGTCCGCTGGCTCGGCGTGCTGGGCCTGAGCCTGCCGATCGCCACCACGCTGGCCAGCTCGTGGGGCTGGATCTTCACCGAGATGGGCCGTCAGCCGTGGGTGGTCTTCGGGCTGATGACCACCGAGTCCGGGGTCTCCCCCGGGGTGTCGACCTTCGAGGCGGCGACGTCGCTCCTCGTGCTCACCGTGCTCTACGCCTTCCTCGCGGTGATCGAGATCAAGCTGCTCATCACCTATGTCCGCAAGGGCGCGGACCCCTTCGAGGAACCGCCCCGCGTCAAGGTCGGCGGCTCCGACGAGGACGCCCCCCTCACCTTCGCCTACTGACCGCCCTCGACGTCACCGAGAGAGAACACCATGGAACTGACCACCGTCTGGTTCGCGCTCATCGCCGTGCTGTGGATCGGCTACTTCTGCCTGGAGGGCTTCGACTTCGGCGTGGGGATGCTGCTGCCCGTGCTGGCGCGCGACGACACCGAGCGCCGGGTCATGATCAACACCGTCGGCCCGGTGTGGGACGGCAACGAGGTGTGGGTGCTCGTCGCGGGCGGGGCGACGTTCGCGGCCTTCCCGGAGTGGTACGCCACGCTCTTCAGCGGCTTCTACCTCCCCCTGCTGTTGATCCTGGTGGCGCTCATCGTCCGCGGACTCTCGTTCGAGTACCGCCACAAGCGCGACGACGACACCTGGCGTGGCCGCTGGGACCTCGCCCTCATCATCGGGTCGGTCGTGCCGTCCCTGCTGTGGGGCGTCGCCTTCGCCAACATCGTGGCCGGGGTCCCGATCGACGCCGACAAGGAGTTCACCGGCACCCTCTTCACGCTGCTCAACCCGTTCGGGCTGCTCGGTGGCCTGGTCACCCTGACCCTCTTCGCCGCGCACGGCGCGATGTTCATCGCCCTCAAGACCGATGGCGAGATCCGGCACCGCGCCCGGGACCTGGCCGTGCGCATCGGTGCGGTGGCGGCCGTGCTCGCGGTGGTGTTCATGGCCTGGACCCAGGCGAAGACCGGCACCGCCATGTCGGCCGTCGTGTTCGTGGCGGCCGCCCTGGCGCTCGTCGGGGGGCTGCTCGCGGCGCGGGCCGGTCGCGAGGGGTGGGCCTTCGTCGGCACCTTCGTGACGATCGCGCTCGCCGTGGCCGGTCTCTTCCTGTCGCTGTTCCCCGACGTGATGCCCTCGACCACCGACCCGGCCTTCTCGCTCACCACGACGAACGCGGCGGCGACGGCGTACACGTTGAAGGTGATGACGTGGGTCGCGGTGATCTTCACACCGGTCGTCCTGGGCTACCAGACGTGGACCTACTGGGTCTTCCGCAAGCGCATCGCGGTCCACCACATCCCGACCTCTGCCCCGGCGGACGCCGTCTCGTGAGGCCGCTCGACCGCGCCGTCCTCACCCACCTGCGGCCAGCACGCACCGCTCTCGCGGCCGTCGTCGCGAGCGGGGTGGTCGGCGGGCTGGCGACCGTGGCCCAGGCGTTCGCGCTGGGCGCGCTCGTGGTCGCCGCGGTCACCCCTCCCGCGGGCGGGTGGCACAGCGCGGCCTGGTGGCTGGCCGGCCTGGTGCTGCTGCGCACGGCGACGGCGTACGTCGGGCAGCGGGCGTCGGCACGCGCGGCCACCGAGGTCTCCGGTGCCCTGCGCGAGCGCCTCCTGCAGGCCGCCCGGCGCCTCGATGGTGTCTCCCCCGCCCGCCTGGCAGTGCTCGCGACGCGGGGCGTGGCCGGGGTGGAGCCCTATGTCACGCGCTACCTCCCCGCGCTCGTGCCGGCGACGGTGCTGCCGGTCGTCGCCCTCGCCGCGATCACCTGGCTGGACCCCCTCTCGGGCCTCGTCGTGGCGCTGACGCTGCCGCTCGTGCCGCTCTTCGCAATCCTCGTAGGACTGACCACCCGCGACCGGGCGCGCGCGCAGTGGCGGGCGCTGGAGGCGCTGTCCGGGCACTTCCTCGACGTGGTCCGCGGGCTGCCGACCCTGGTGGCGCACCGCCGGGCCGAGGCCCAGGTCACGACCATCCGCTCGGTCACCCATCGCTACCGCCGCGCGAGCGTCGACACCCTGAAGGTCGCCTTCGCCTCCTCCTCCGTCCTCGAGCTGGTGGCGACCTTGTCGGTCGCGCTCGTGGCGGTCACCGTCGGCCTGCGACTCGCCACCGGATCGGTCGACTTCCAGGTGGCGCTCACCGTGCTGCTGCTGGCCCCGGAGGCCTACTGGCCGCTGCGCCGCGTGGGCGCGGAGTTCCATGCCGCCGCCGAGGGCACGGCCGCCCTCGCGGACGCGGACGAGCTCCTGGCGCGGGTGTCTCCCGACCCCGACGCCACGGTGCGCCCGGCGTCGGCCCGACTCGGCAGCATCGCGCTGCGGATCGGCCATGCTCCCGCGGCACCGCTGACCGAACCGCTGGACCTGGAGCTCCCCGAGCGCGGCCTCGTCGCGATCTCCGGTCCTTCCGGGTGCGGGAAGTCGACCCTGCTCGCCACGCTCCGTGGCGAGCTGGCGCCCCTGGCGGGGACGGTGACGGTCGACGGCACCCCCCTCGACGAGGTGGAACCGGCCTGGTGGCGTGCGCAGGTCGCCTGGGCACCACAGCGCCCGTGGCTCCTGGCCGACACGATCGCGGCCAACGTCCGGGTCGGTCGCCCCTCCGCGGGTGATGACGACGTGTGGGCGGCGCTGGCCGGCGTGGGGTTGGCCGACGTGGTCCGGAAGCTCCCCGAGGGGTTGAACAGCCTGCTCGGCGAGGACGGCGCCGGCCTGTCCGCCGGCCAGCGCGCCCGGGTGGCGCTCGCACGCGTGGTGCTCGCCGATCGCCCGCTCGTGCTCCTCGACGAGCCCAGCGCCCACCTCGACGAGGAGACCGAACAGGTGCTCCTCGACACCGTCGCCGGGCTCGCCCGCACCAGCCTCGTGGTCGTGGTGGCCCACCGCCCGGCCGTCCTGGCCGCTGCCGACCGGGTCATCGCGCTGTCGCCCGCCGCGGAGCCGGCGAGTGCGGCGGCCGCCGACCCCGGTGCAGCCACCGTGGCGGTCGTCCACCGCCCTCCTGCCCCGGCGACCGCGGTCGCCGGGGATGGCGCTGACGGGTCCGCGCCGCACTGGGGGTTGCGCACCGCCACGCTTCTCGGAGCCCTGTCCACGGCCTCGGGCGTGGCGCTGACCGCGACAGCCGGGTGGCTCATCACCCGGGCCAGCGAGCAGCCGCCCGTGCTCCACCTCATGGTCGCCATCGTCGGGGTGCGGCTCTTCGGGCTGGCCCGGCCGGTGCTGCGCCACGCCGAGCGCGTGCTGAGCCATGACGTGGTGCTGCGCGAGCTGGCCGATCGCCGCGCCCAGGTGTTCGCCGACCTCGTCCCCCTCGTGCCCGGACGACTCGGACCGCGCCGCGGCGACCTCCTGACGAGCGTCGTGGACGACGTCGACGCGCTGCTCGACGACCGCCTCCGGGTGCGACAGCCCCTGGTGTCGGCGGCGATCGTCGTGGCGGGGGCGGGCGTGCTGGGCGCACTGCTGGCCCCGGCCGCCGGTCTCGTCGTGCTCGGAGTGGGCGCCGGCGGCGCCCTGGCGTTCGTCGTGGCGCGTCGCGGCACCACGCGCACCGAGGCCGAGGTCGTGGCCCGGCGAGCCTCGCTGGGCACGCGGGTGGAGGAGGTCACGCACGGCCTGCGCGAGCTCGAGCAGTGGGGCGCGACCGAGCACGCGCTGGCGCTCGTGCGAGGCGAGTCGGCCGCCCTGGCGCGTGCCGTCCGTCGCTCGACGCGCGCGGTCGCCTCGGGTGTCGCGCTCAGCAGTGCGGCGGCCGGGCTCGGCGTCATCGCGATCGCCGCCGTCGTCGCCCCGGACGCGGTCTCGCCTGCGGTGCTCGCGCTCCTGCTGCTCGCGCCGCTGGCCCTCGCCGACGCCACCGCCGGGCTGGCCGATGCCGGGGCCCTGTCCGTGCGGGTGCGGGCAGCCCGCGCGCGGCTCGAGCAGCTCGCGGCCACCACGCCTGCGGTCGCCGACCCGGACACCCCGGCGCCGGTGCCCGGAACCCACGGCGTGGAGCTGGCCCGGGTCCGCCTCGGCTGGACGGACCGGCCGGTGCTGGCGCTCGAGCACCTCGCGCTCCGTCCGGGGGAGCACCTCGGCATCACCGGGTCGTCCGGCTCGGGCAAGTCGACGCTGGCGGCCACGCTCGTGCGCTTCATCGACCCGGTCTCGGGACAGGTCCTCCTCGGCGGCACCGACCTGCGCCGGCTGGAGCTCGACGACGTACGCCGCACGGTCGGACTCGTCGACGACGACCCGCACGTCTTCGCCTCGACCGTGGCCGAGAACGTACGCCTGGCACGGCCCGACGCCACGGACGCCGACGTCCGCGATGCGCTCGGGCGCGCCCGGCTCGGGACCTGGGTCGACGCACTCCCCCACGGCATGCACACCCATGTCGGCACCGGATCGCGGGACGTGTCCGGCGGCGAACGAGCCCGGCTCGCGCTGGCCCGCTCGCTGTTGGCCGACCCGTCGGTGCTCGTCCTCGACGAGCCGACCGCCCACCTCGACGGACCGACCGCCCGGGCCGTCGCCGGCGAGCTGATCGCCTCGGCCGCCCGGGCCGGACGCTCGATCGTCTGGATCACGCACGGCACGGTCGGTCTCGAGTCGATGGACCGTGTGGTGCGGCTCGACCCCGTGGCCCCGCCTCGCGTCAGTCCTGCGACTCTCGTTGCGAGCGCAACGGCAGGGTGAACCGGAAGGTGCTGCCCCTGCCCAGCTGGGAGGTGAGCGACAGCGCGCCGCCGTGGGACTCCGCGATCCGCTGGGCGATCGGCAGACCGAGGCCGGTGCCCGGCACGGACAGCGCGTTGGGGTTGGTGGAGCGGTGGAACGCCGAGAACACGTGGCCCTGGTCGGCGACGGAGATGCCGAGTCCGGTGTCGGCGACGTCGACACTGACCTCGTCGTCGCTCACCGTCATCGAGACGTGCACCGCCCCGTCCTCGGGGGTGTACTTCACGGCGTTGTCCACCATGTTGTCGATGACCCGCGCCAGCTCCTCGGGGTCGCCGAAGACCACGACCGGTCCGGTTCCCGGCGGTGTGAAGGTGAGGGTGACACCCGCCTGCTTGGCGCGGATGCCCAGCAGGTCGACGCTCGCCTCGCACAGCTCGGAGAGGTCGACCGCACTGCGCACGGTCTCGCGCCGGCCGTGGATCCGGGAGTAGTGCAACAGGTTGGCCACGAGGTTGGTGAGTCTCTGGGCGTTGCGGATGATCGCGTCGAGCGAGGTCAGGTCGGGATGCCGGTCGGAGATGAGCTCGGCGTGACCGAGGATCGCGGTCAGGGGCGTCTTCAGCTCGTGGGAGATGGTCGCGATCAGCTCGCTGCGGTAGCGCGCGAGCTCGCGCAGCTCCTGGACGAGACGCTGCTCGGTCTCCAGGACGCGGGAGGCACGGACGATCTGGCTCAGCAGTCGCCCCACCTCGAGGACCGCATCGGCCTCGCCCGTCGTGAGCGGGCGGGCACGGCGGGCGAAGCCGAGCACCAGGTAGCCGACGAGGTCCTCGCGTGAGACCAGCGGGCAGATGATCACCCGCTCGAGGCGCATCGAGACCATCAGCTCCTGCAGCCTCGCGACGCTGCGTGGGAGCCGGTCGGAGGTGTGGTCGGCGACGCCGACCTCGATGAGGGCCGAGGTGACCTCGACCTGGGTCAGCTCCTCGCGGAGGTCGGGAAGGTCGTGATCGGGGAGGAAGGGCCGCGGGGTGCCGACGCCGAGGTGGCTGCCCTGCGCGTCGCTCGGGAAGGTGCGGACCCAGGCCTGGGTGGTCCCGAAGCACTCGGCGACCGCGGCGACCGCGGTGCCCAGGGCCTGGACGAGGCTGTGCTGGGTGCCGGAGCCCGCCACGGTGGTGAGCATCTGGTCGAGCCGGAGCCGATCCGTGAGTCGCTCTCGCTCGCGGGCGTTGGACAGCGCGACGCCGGCCTGGACCGCGAACATCTCCAGCAGCTCGCGATCCGCTTCGCCGGGGACGCGGGAGTCGGGAGGAAGGTCCACGGCCATGTTGCCGAGCAGCTCACCGCCGGCGGAGTAGAGCGGGGCGTAGAGCGCGTGCTCGGGGTGCCAGGCGTCCGGGTCGTCGGTCGTCTCGACCTCCGGGATCCACGCCGCCTGCAGCCGCTCGACCGGCATCCGCCCCGCGGGGATGAAGCGGAGGATGCCCCACTTGTCGGCCTCCCGGAACTCGTCGAGGACCTGCTCGGCCGGCGTGCGACGGTGCAGGATCTGCGCCACCACCTCGGGTGGGCCCACGACGTTGGTCATCACCAGGGTGTCGCCGTCGAGACGGGCGATCGCCGCGACGCCGTAGCCGAGGACGTCCACGACGCCGTGCGCGATCTCCTCGAGGATCACCTCGGTGTCGGTGGAGGAGTTGACGCGCCGCATCAGCTCGGCCAGACGGCTCAGCGCACCCTGGTTGTGCGGCATCTCCACCTCCCCTCGCGGCACCGCTGATCAGCCGATCCCCACCGTCGTTGCGAGCCCGATCGCGAGCTCGACCCCGGGCTCGACGCTGACCGTGTGGCCACTGACGATCCTAGGGGCGTCAGGCCTCGATCACGACGGGAATGATCATCGGGCGACGACGATGTGCACGGTTGACCCAGCGCCCCACGACACGTCGTACGGTCTGCTGGAGCTGGTAGGGGTCGGTGGCGCCCTCGGCGATCGAGGCGTTGATCGCGTCGATGATCGGCTGCTTGACGTCGTCGAAGGTCGTCTCGTCCTCGGCGAAGCCGCGGGCGTGGATCTCCGGACCCGAGACGACCTTGCCGGTGACCGAGTCGACGACCACGATCACCGACAGGAAGCCCTCCTCGCCGAGGATCCGGCGGTCCTTCATCGAGGCCTCGCTGATGTCGCCGATGGTGGTGCCGTCGACGAACACGTAGCCGACCTCCACCTTGCCGACGATCGAGGCCACCCCGTCGATGAGGTCGACGACGACCCCGTCCTCGGCCAGGACGACGTTCTCGACCCCGGTCGCGCGGGCCAGGTCGGCGTTGGCGCGCATGTGGCGCACCTCGCCGTGGACCGGCATCACGTTGCGCGGCTTGACGATGTTGTAGCAGTAGAGGAGCTCACCGGCGCTGGCGTGGCCGGAGACGTGGACGAGCGAGTTGCCCTTGTGCACCACGTTGGCGCCCAGGCGGGACAGCCCGTTGATCACGCGGTAGACGGCGTTCTCGTTGCCGGGGATCAGCGAGCTGGCCAGGACGACGGTGTCGCCCGGCTCGAGGTGCACGAAGTGGTGGTTGCTCTGGGACATCCGACTCAGCGCTGCGAGGGGTTCACCCTGAGACCCGGTCGAGATCAGGACCTGCTTGTGCGGCGGCAGGTCGGCGAGCTCCTTGGCCTCGACCATGGTGCCCGGCGGGACGGTGAGATAGCCGAGCTCCTGGGCGATGGCCATGTTGCGCACCATGGAGCGCCCGACGTAGGCGACCTTGCGGCCGTGCGCGACCGCGGCGTCGAGCACCTGCTGCACGCGGTGCACGTGGGAGGCGAAGCAGGCCACGATGATCCGCTGCTCGCTCTTGGCGAAGACGCGGTCGAGCACCGGGGCGATGTCCTTCTCGGACGTCGTGAATCCCGGCACCTCGGCGTTGGTCGAGTCGACGAGGAAGAGGTCGACCCCCTCGTCACCGAGGCGGGCGAACTCGTTGAGGTCGGTGATCCGCCCGTCGAGGGGGAGCTGGTCCATCTTGAAGTCGCCGGTGTGCAGGACCACGCCGGCGCCGGTGCGGATCACGACCGCGAGCGCGTCCGGGATGGAGTGGTTGACCGCGATGAACTCCAGCACGAAGGGCCCGAAGGTGATCGTCTGCCCCTCGGCGACCTCGTACTGAGCCGCCTCCTTGAGCCGGTGCTCGCGCAGCTTGGAGCCGAGCAGCGCCAGGGTCAGCTTGGAGCCGACGAGCGGGATGTCGCCCCGCTCGCGCAGCAGGTACGGCGTGGCGCCGATGTGGTCCTCGTGACCGTGGGTCAGGACCAGCGCCTCGACGGCGTCGAGACGGCCCCGGATCGGGTCGAAGTCGGGAAGGATCAGGTCGACGCCGGGGTGGTGGTCCTCGGGGAACAGCACGCCGCAGTCGACGATCAGCAACCTGCCGTCGTACTCGAAGACGGTCATGTTGCGACCCACCTCGCCGAGCCCGCCGAGCGGGATGACTCGCAGGCCTCCGGCCGGGAGGGGGGCGGGCGCGCTCAGGTCGGGGTGGGGATGGCTCAAGGTGTTCCTCGGTTCGTGGGACAGGTCTGGGGACAGACGGGGTTCAGAGGAGGCCGGCCGCGGCGAGACCGCTGCGGAGCGCAGCGACCTCGTCGTCGTCCAGGGCGACCAAGGGGCCGCGGACGCGGCGGTTGTCGATCACGCCGAGCAGCTCGAGGGCTGCCTTGGCGGTGGTGGCTCCATAGTTGGGGACGCCCATGACGGCGTCGAAGGCCGGGACCAGCGAGGTGTGCACGCGCAGTGCCTCGGCGTGGTCCCCGCGCACCCACGCCTCGATCATCGAGGCAAGCTGGGTGCTTGCGGCGTGGGCGACGACCGAGACGAGCCCGACTCCGCCGTAGGCGAGGTAGCCGAGCGTGGCCACGTCGTCGCCGGAGTACACCGCGAAGCCCATGTCGACGAGCTGCGCCGTGCGCGGGAGGAGCCCCGAGGCCTCCTTGACCGCGACCACGTGGTCGTAGCCGCGCATGGCCTCGTAGGTGTCGAGCTCGATCAGCGTCGCGGTGCGTCCGGGGACGTCGTAGAGCATCACCGGCAGGTCGGTCGCCTCGACGACGGACGTGAAGTGGTGGCGCAGCCCGACCTGGCCGGGCTTGTTGTAGTAGGGGCTGACGAGCAGCACCCCGTCGACGCCGATCTTCTCCGCCTGCCGGGCCAGCTCGACCGAGTGGGCCGTGGCGTTGGTGCCGACGCCGGCGATGACCGTCGCGCGGTCTCCGACCGCGTCGTGGACGGCGCGCAGGATCTCGCCGTCCTCCGCGACCGAGGTGGTCGGGCTCTCCCCCGTGGTGCCGCTGACGACGACGCCTGCGTTGCCGTGGTCGACGAGGTGCGTGGCGATCCTCGCCGTGGCGTCGAGGTCGACGCTGCCGTCCTCGTGGAACGCAGTGGCCATTGCCGTGAGCAGTCGGCCGAAGGGGACGTTGGAGCTCATGTATGCAGGTTATCGCTCCCCCGCCACGGAGTCGTCAGCGCCGAGCCTGATCGTCCTGCGCCTCCCTTCCTGCGACTCCTCTGGTGCGCCTACGCTGAGGCATGGCCTACGACGAGGTGCTGGCGCAGCGGATCCACGACCTGCTCGACGGCGAGCCGGGGATGACGTCGAGAAAGATGTTCGGCGGCCTCGGCTTCATGCTCGACGGCCACATGGCGGTGGCGGCAGCCAGCAGCGGCTCGCTGATGGTGCGGGCCGATCCGGACGAGGCAGCCTCCTGGCTCTCCGAGGACGTGCAGCCGATGGAGATGCACGGGCGAGCGATGAACGGCTGGCTGCTCGTCGCCGCGGACTCACTGCAGTCCGATGCACAGCTCGAGCTCTGGGTCGCACGAGGTGTCGCCCACGTCCGGACGCTGCCGCCCAAGCCCGCCTAGCGTGCCGGGCGCGCCACGAGCCGGAAGCGGCGGCGGACCGAGGGGCCATCGCCGGAGAGCGCGATCGAGAACGTGCTGTCGGAGGCGCGTGGCACCTTCCCGGTGATGACGATGCGACCGGACCGGGCGCGCCACCGCAGCCCTCGCGGCAGCCGCCAGTCCACCCGGGCCTCGGAGACCGGGCCGGTGAACCTGATGACCGCGCGGTAGGCCTTGCCGACGCGAGCGCGGGGCAGCCGCGTCGTCGCAAAGCTCATCTTCGCTGACGCCGCCGGGGTGGACGTCGTGGTGGACGTCGATGTCGGGGTAGGCGTGGGCGTCGGGGTCGGCGTCGGGGTGGGCGTGGGGGTGGGCGTGGGGGTGGGCGTCGGGGTGGGCGTGGGCGTGGGCGTCGAGCTCGACCCGGTGGTGAGGCTCACGGTGTAGGTGCCGATGGAGCCGTAGTCGCTGTAGCGGCCGGCCTCCGCGGGGTCACCGTTGCCCGTGCCGTCGACGACGGCGGTGAAGGTCGTGGGTGTGGTGGCGAGGTTCGCGGTCCACGTGGCGCCCATCGACGTGTCGCTGGCACTGTCGGCTGTCGGGTCGACGGTGGCGACCCTGGTCCCGAGCGCGTCGTAGACCGTGAGCTGCACATCGAGGTTGGAGTACCCGTCGGGGCCGGCCGCGGACAGCGACGTGGCACCACTGGCGGTGAAGGTGAACGCGTCGACGTCGGTGCGCGTGGTGATCGTGCCCGCGGCGGTGGTGCCCGACGTGATGCGGGTGCCGGCGACGGCGACGTCGGCGTGGTCGTCGGCCAGCGCGGGTGCCGTCTGCGCGATGATCGAGACGTCGTCCTCGGTGTTGTTGGCGTCGGAATACTCACCGCGCGACCACTGGGCGGCACGACGGTTGTAGGAGGCGCCCATGATCGGGGCCCAGCCCTTGGTGCCGCTGTAGTAGCTCGCCTGGCTGGTGCCGTCGTGGCGCAGGCCGAAGGTGTGGCCGACCTCGTGGCTGATCACCTGGCCGACGTTGTCGCCGCCGGTGCCGGAGCCCTGGGTGAAGATCCACGCCGGCTGGTAGTCGGAGGCGCCGACTCTGCCGAAGATGCCGAGGTAGGCCACGCCGCCACAGGTGCAGCCGGAGCCGACGGAGTTCGTCGGCGTCACGACGACCGGGATGCCGTAGGTCTGGTCGGCGCTGGTCGTGCGACTGAGCGCCGAGGCGTCGGGTTGGCGGGTGGTGACGTTGACGTCGAACGGCGCGAAGTCCTCGGCGACGACCCGCCAGGCCCGGTAGATCTGCGCACGCTCGGTCTCGCTGAACGTCGCGGGGTCGGCGTCGATCGAGTAGGCCGGGGACACGATGGCGGAGCCGTCGTTCCACCGCGTGCCGGAGTAGGTCGCGCCGTCGAAGTCGAGATAGATGGTGCGGTTCGAGGTCGGGCGCGAGGCGAGGCCGAAGACGTCGTCCGGCACCTCGTCGGAGGACGCCGCGCTGACCGCGTCCTGCTGGTGCTGCGGCACGGCGTGGTCGACGACGAAGACCTGGCCGCACTCGTCGAGCCACGAGGTCTCGTCCTCACGGAGCTGGGTGAGCTCAACGCGCGTGAGGTCGTTCTGCGTGCGCACGGTCGTGTTGCTGACGCCGGCGTCCAGCGCGGCCGAGAGGCGGGTGGGCTCCGACAGCGTCGTCCTCGCACACACCGACTCCGGAGTCGAGGTGGTCCGGGCGTCCGCGGGGGTGGTCGAGATCAGTGCGGACAGGCCCAGGGCGCTCGCCAGTGCAGCACGCCCGAGGAGGGCGGAGGGGGGCGACCATACGGACACGGCGATGGATTCCTAGCGGCTGGCGTCGAGCGCCCCGAGCGGGACAGGAGCCATTCGACCGAGCCGTTTGCCACGCGAGAGGAACAGTCCGGGTACGGCACGTCAGCGTTCGGTGAGGCGAGCGCGGATCACTGGCAGGACGTGGTGCTCCAACATGGGCGCCAGGTCGTCCCGATGGCCGCGCAGCGGGGTCCACCTGACCTCCGCTATCTCCGCCGAGGCGACCGGATCCGCGTCGGACTCGACCCAGAAGACGGTCGAGTGCAGGGTGTGGCCGGGCTCGTTGGCGGCCTCCGAGAAGAACTCCCCCAGCAGGGTGGCCGACCGGATCTCGAGACCCACCTCCTCGCGCGTCTCGCGCAGTGCGGCGTCGTGCGCCGACTCCCCCGGCTCGAGCTTGCCGCCGACCAGCATGAAGCGCTCGGTGTCGCGCTTGCGGACCGTCAGCACGCAGCCGTCGCGGACCAGGGCCACGGCCGCCACGACGATGTCAGCGGCGGCCGGGTCCATGGCGCGAGCCTGCCACGACGGCAGCGGACAGCACGAAGCCACCCTGACCGGGGCTTACCCGGCGGGTGGCTGCGCGATCCTGCTCGCTGACCCGTCAGCCGCCTCTCGGCGTACGGCCGCTCGTAGCAGCTAGGGGTGAGGCCCGGGGGCATGAATGCGGCATCAGCAGTCGTCCCAACCGGTCGGGAGCCGTGATCATTCCCGGACCGAAGGCCGCCCCATTGACCTCCTGCCGACTTGGTAGGAAACTCACCACCGTTCATGTTGTGCCGTTACTCATTAACGGCAAGCCAACGTTGGAGGACGCATGCAGCTCGGGATGCTGGACCGGTCACGTCGGAGAGCAGCGGGGGTGATCCTGGCGCTCGCCGCGCTCGTCCTGTCTACGGCGGGCGTCCGCGCACCGGAGGCCCAGGCCGCCCCGGACGCGGCAGGAGACGGGTGGGTCGAGACGAAGCTCGCCTCGATGACGCTCGAGGAGAAGGTGGGTCAGCTGTTCATGACCCACGCCTACGGCACCACCGCCGATACCCAGGCGCCCGCGGACGTCGCCGCCAACCAGAAGCTCTACGGCGTCGACAACGCCGAGCAGCTGATCGAGAAGTACCAGCCGGGCGGCATCATCTACTTCGCCTGGACCAACAGCGTGGACAACCCGCAGCAGATCGCCGGGCTCTCCAACGGCATCCAGGACGCCGCGCTCGCGCAGCCGGCTGAGATCCCCTCATTGGTCGGCATCGATCAGGAGGGCGGAATCGTCGCGCGGATCGGGGCGCCGGCCACCCAGCTCCCCGGCAACATGGCTCTCGGTGCCGGCCGCAGTGCGGCCGACACGCAGGAGGCGGCCGCCGTCAACGGTGACGAGCTGTCGGCGATGGGCATCAACTGGAACTTCGCCCCGGTCGCCGACGTCAACGTCAACCCGGCGAACCCGGTCATCGGCGTCCGCTCCTTCAGCGAGGACCCGAGCCTGGCCGCCGACCTGACCGCCGCCCAGACCCGCGGCTACCTCTCCGCAGGCGTCGCCGGCGCCGCCAAGCACTTCCCCGGTCACGGCGACACCGCGACCGACAGCCACACCGGATTGCCCATGGTCGACCACACCCGCGCGGAGTGGGAGCAGCTGGACCGGCCGCCCTTCCAGGCCGCCATCGACGCCGGCGTACCGGCGATCATGACCGCCCACATCTCCGTGCCGGCGCTCGACCCGTCGGGCGACCCCGCCACCCTCTCCGAGCCCATCATGACCGGCATCCTGCGGGAGGAGATGGGCTACGACGGGGTCATCATCACCGACGCCCTCGACATGGCCGGTGCCAGCACGACGTACGGCAACGACCGGGTCCCGGTGCTGGCGCTCAAGGCCGGCGTCGACATGCTGCTGATGCCGCCCGAGCTCGACGTCGCCTACGACGCGGTCCTCGGCGCCCTGGCGTCCGGGGAGCTGACCGAGGAGCGGATCGACACCTCGGTCCGCCGCATCCTCACCCTCAAGCACGACCTCGGCATCGTCGACGACCCGTACGTCGACCCCGCCGCGGTCTCCGGGCACGTCGGCACCCCCGACCACCTCGCCACCGTGCAGGCCATCACCGACCGCACCACCACGCTGGTCCGCAACCACCGGCGCCTGCTGCCGCTCGAGGTCGACGACGGCGACCAGGACGTCCTCGTGACCGGCTGGGGCGTTACCACGACGGGCACGGTCGCCAACGGGCTGGCCGACCGCGGCGCCGACACCACGGTGCGCGAGACCGGGACCAACCCCCACCAGACCACCATCGACGAGGTCACCGCCATGGCCAAGGAGAACGACGTCGTCGTCGTGATCACCAACCGGGCGGGGCTCGCGACCCAGGCAGGGCAGGCGGAACTGGTGCGGAGCCTGAACGGGACCAGGACGCCGGTGGTGGCGGTCGCTGCCCGCGACGCCTACGACGTCAACAAGTTCCCCGACGTCGACGGTTACCTCGCGACGTACTCCTACACCTCGGCCGCCCTCGACTCGCTGGTCCGGGTGCTGGTCGGCGAGCTCGAACCGAGCGGCCGACTGCCCGTCACCATCCCCAAGGACGGCAAGGGCAAGAAGCAGCACGCGCTCTACCGCTTCGGCCACGGACTGGGGTACTGACATGCGACGACGCACATTCC
Source organism: uncultured Actinomycetota bacterium (assembly GCA_963726515.1). GTDB lineage: Bacteria > Actinomycetota > Actinomycetes > Propionibacteriales > Nocardioidaceae > Nocardioides. Next base: position 112,065 of record CAVSCW010000028.1, on the reverse strand, counting down.
TCCAGGCCACGGCCGGCGCGGCCGGTCTCGGGGCACTGGCCGCCCCCGCCCCAGCCGGGGCAGCCGGTTCCCGCAGCGGCGGGCGGGTGCTGACCGGGTTCGACACCCTTGCGCGTGACGGCTACCAGCTGGTCGCCGGCGAGCGGGTCGGGCTGATCTCCAACCCCACCGGGATCGTCGCCGACCTGCGACACGAGGTCGACGTGATGGCCGCCGACGGTCGGGTCGACCTGGTCGCCGCCTTCGGACCCGAGCACGGGTTCCGCGGCAGCGCGCAGGCGGGCGCCTCGGAGCCCGGCGGGCCCGATCCCCGCACGGGCATCCCGGTCTACGACACCTACACCAGGTCGCCGCAGCAGATCGCCGACTACTTCCAGGACGCGGAGGTCGAGACCGTGATGTTCGACATCCAGGACGTCGGGGCTCGCTTCTACACCTACATCTGGACGATGTACGACTGCATGGTCGCGGCCTCGCTCGCTGGTGTCCGGTTCGTGGTGCTCGACCGACCCAACCCGATCGGCGCGACTGCGGCGTACGGACCGGTGCTGCACCCCGAGCACGCCACGTTCGTGGGCCGCAAGGCGATCTCTCAGCAGCACGGCATGACCGTGGGCGAACTGGCCGGGCTGTTCAACGCCGAGTTCCTCCCCGAGGACTCCGCCGCGAACGGGCCGGTCGACCTCGCGGTGTCCCGGATGCGCGGCTGGCGCCGCAGCATGTACGCCGAGGAGACCGGCCAGCCCTGGGTGATGCCGTCGCCGAACATGCCGCGGGTCGAGACCGCCGCGGTCTACCCCGGCACCTGCCTGTTCGAGGCGACCACGCTCTCGGAGGGTCGGGGCACCACCCGGCCGTTCGAGCTGATCGGTGCGCCGTGGATCGACCATCGATGGGCCGCGGCGCTGGCGGCGCAGGACCTGCCCGGCGTGGAGTTCCGCGAGGCCTACTTCGCGCCGTTGTACTCCAAGCACGCCGGCAAGCCCTGCGGCGGCGTGCAGCTGCACGTCACCGACCGCGACGACTTCGACGCGATCCGCACCGCGATCACCATGATCGTGACCTGCCGCGACCTCTACTCCGCCGACTTCGACTGGCGGGAGGCGAAGACGCCGTACTGGATCGACCGGCTCACCGGCTCCGAGCAGGTCCGGCTGGCCGTCGACGACGGCGCGAGCGCCGATCAGGTCGTCTCCGGCTGGCAGCCGGAGCTGGCGGAGTTCCGGGCGATCCGGGCCCGTCACCTGCTCTACCCGGGACGCCCGTGATGAGGTGCGCCCGAGCCGTGAGCATGGTGCTGGTGGGGGTCCTCGGCGTGGCCACCACAGCGGCCGCCACGCCAGCCGGCGCGGCGGCCCCGGGGAGATCCGGGACGGAGGAGCCGCACAAGCAGGCCCGTGGGGCGTCCGTCGCCACTGACGTGACCCCCGACGACCTGCGGTTCGAGAACCACAGGTTGCGGGCCGGCAGCCCCCAGCAGGCCGGCCTGCTGGCCGAGCCCCTGGCCAGGATGCCGGACGACCTGCGCTCGTTCCTCCAGCCCTCGCCGACGCGCCCGATGTACGCCGGCGGCGTCGTCCTGGCCTCGCGGCACGGGGTGGTGCCGGTGCACGAGGCGGCCGGTCACGCGCTGCGCTACGCCGACAAGGACACCGAGCTGCCCGCCGAGGAGCAGGTGGAGATGCAGCGGGACACGATCTTCGACCTGGCCTCGGTCACGAAGACGTTCACCACGCTGGCGGTGATGCAGCAGGTGGAGGCCGACCGGGTCGCGCTGGACGAGCCGGTGGCGACGTACCTGCCGGCCTTCGCGGAGAACGACAAGGAGCACGTGACGATCCGCGACCTGCTCACCCACACCGGCGGGCTGCCGGCATGGCTCCCGCTCTACAGCGCCTACGACACGGTCGGGGAGCGGCTGGCCGCGGTGCTCGCCGTGGAACCCAGGACCGCGCCGGGCGAGGCCTACGTCTACTCCGACCTCAGCCTGATCACGCTCGGCCTCGTGGTGGAGGAGGTCACCGGCGCCACGCTCGACCGAGTGATCGCCGACGGCATCACCGGCCCGCTGGGGATGACCGACACCATGTTCAACCCGCCGGCCACGCTGGTCGCCCGGATCGCGGCGACGGAGGAGCAGCCGTGGGCCGGGCGGGAGATGATCCGCGGCGAGGTGCACGATGAGAACGCCTGGTCGCTGGGCGGCGTCGCCGGCCACGCGGGCCTCTTCTCCACCGCGCGCGACCTGGCCGTGCTGGCCCGCACCCTGCTCAACGGCGGCCGCTACGGATCGACCCGGATCCTCGAGGCCGACACCGTCCGCACGATGCTCGTGAACGAGAACGCCGAGTTCCCACGCAACTCGCACGGGCTCGGCTTCGAGCTCGACCAGCGGTGGTACATGGATGGCCTGTCCACACCGGTCACCTTCGGGCACACCGGCTACACCGGCACCTCGATGGTGATCGACCCGCTGTCGGACTCCTTCGTGATCCTGCTGACCAACCGGGTCCACCCGACGCGTGAGTGGGGCAGCAACAACCTCGCTCGCCGGGCGGTCGGTCGCGACCTCGCCCGTGCGCTCGCGGTGCGACCGCTCGAGGGACGCACGGCGTGGTTCTCCGGCATCGGTGACTCACGCACGGTCACGCTGTCGACTCCCGCGTTGTCGGGGGGCCGACTGTCCTTCGGGCTGTGGTTCGACACCGAGGCCGGCTTCGACGTCCTCAGCCTCCAGGCGTCCTCGGACGGTGGCGAGTCGTGGGCGCCGTTGCCCTACACACTGGGCGACGAGGTGCTGGCCGACGGGACCCTGTCCGGGTTCGGCGATCGGCGCTGGCACTCGGCGGAGGCGCTGCTCCCGGTCGCGGACGACGTGCTGGTGCGGTGGCACTACGCGAACGACGGGGCCAGCCAGGGCCGCGGCGTGTACGTCGACCGCGTACGCGTGGACGGCCGGCGGCTCGGCGAGGGGCAGCTCAGCGCCGAGGGTTGGGAGCTGTCCGAGAACTGAGCCGGGCGTGAACGGCCGGGGCCGAAGGTCATTGCCGAACCCGCTTGACTAGCGGTAATTTTCCTACATGCCCGACACCGCTACGGACACCTCGGTCCGGATCCGCGCCTTGCTGCCGACCCTCGCGCCGGCGGAGCAGCGCGTGGCCGATCGTGTCCTCACCGACCCGGCCGCGGTGTCTGCGTCCACCATAAGCGCCCTCGCCGACGCCTGCGGGACCTCGGAGACCACGGTCATCCGGTTCTGCCGTGCGGTCGGGTTCACCGGCTATCCGCCGCTGCGCCTCGCGCTGGCCGCCGAAGGCGGTCGCAGTGGGATCGGCGACGCTCGCGACCTCGCCGGCGACATCGTGGCCGACGACGACCTCGACAAGGTGGTCGCCAAGATCGCCTTCGCCGACGCCCGGGCCGTCGAGGAGACGGCCCAGCAGCTCGACCTCAGCGAGCTCCACGCGGTGATCGAAGCACTCGTGGCCGCGCCGCGGGTGGACGTCTACGGCGTCGGCGCCAGTGGTTTCGTGGCGCTCGACCTCCAGCAGAAGCTCCACCGGATCGGTCGGGTCTCCTTCGCCTGGCCCGATCCCCACATGGCGCTGACCAGCGCCGCGCTGCTGACCCGGGGCGACGTCGCGGTCGCGATCTCCCACTCCGGAGCCACCAAGGACACCCTCGACGCGCTGGACGTCGCGCGACGCAGTGGCGCCACCACGGTGGCCGTGACCAACTTCCCGCGCTCGCCCCTCGCCGTGCTCGGCGACCACGTCCTCACCACCGCCGCCCGCGAGACGACGTTCCGGTCGGGTGCGACCGCCAGCCGACTCGCTCAGCTCACGGTCATCGACTGCGTCTTCGTCGGAGTCGCCCAGCGGACCTACGAGACCAGCCAGCGAGCCCTGGAGCTCACCCACGCCGCGGTGAGCAACCGCCGTGTCAACCGGTCGGGGAGCCGGTGACGGCGACGCGGCCGCCACGACGGCGGTCGCTGCGCGGCCTCCTCGACCAGCGGAGCCGGCCGATCGGCTACAGCTGCAGCCTCATGAGGAGCCCCCGACCCACTCACCGGGCTGGCCCAACGCCCCGACCAGCGCGGCGTACGTCCCCTCCTCATCACCCTCGACCGAGTCCACCACGAGGGTGGAGGGTCGCGACGCGACGAGATCGGAGAGCCGCCGGGCGTGGTCGTCGAGCACGGCGTCGCCACCCTGCTCCTCGATCAGACGCCGCACTTCCTGGTGCCACGGGTCGTCCCCTGCCCGGCGCCGGAACCGCTCGCCCACCGCGCCGGCCGGGTCGCGCAGCACCACGTGCGCGAAGGAGGCGCCCGTGCCGACGGTGACCGACGCGAAGGAGTCCAGCTCGGCCTCGTTGGCGATGAGCTGCGGGAGGATCACGTCGCCGGAGGACAGGTAGGCGCCGATCAACGCCTGGGCGGCGGGACGGATCGCTGCTCCGGTCGGCGCGAACGACGAACGCCAGCCGCCGACCCAGGTCCGCAGCAGGTCGATGTCGCAGACCAGGGTGCCGGGATGCTCGGCCGCCCACCGGCGGGCGAGCGTCGACTTCCCGACCCCCGGCGCGCCGTTGAGCAGGATCAGCCGCGTCACTGCCCCAGCGCCCGGCGTACGGCATCGAGCGCCTCGTCGTCGGAGAGCCCGAGCGAGCGGGCCGACGCGACGTAGGACGCGGCGGCCGACCGCAGTGACCGCTCCGCTCCGCGACCCGCGACGAACGTGCCCGCCCGTCCTCGCGTCTCGACGACACCGAGCGCCTCGAGCTCCTTGTAGGCACGGGCGACGGTGTTGGCGGCGAGGTCGAGCGAGGTCGCGAGGGCGCGCACCGGCGGCAGCCGGAAGCCCGGGGCCAAGGTGCCGGAGTCGACCTGGGCCCGGATGCCCTCGCGCACCTGCTCGAACGGCGGCGCGCCCGAGGCCGGGTCGACGACGAGCCTCAGGCGGTCGGGGCTCATGCCGCGGCGTCCCTCCGCTCGAGCCACACCCACTGGCAGCCCTCCCCCACCTCACGGCGCACCTCGACCCACTCGTCAGGCGCGTACTCGGGGTAGTGCGCGTCGCCGGGCGGCGCCAGGTCGACCTCCGTCAGCACCTGGTGGGTGGCGAAGGGCAGGGCGAGCGCATAGATCTCGCCGCCGCCGGCGACCATCACGTCGCCGGGCAGCTCCGATGCGAGCCCGAATGCCTCGTCGAGCGAGTGGGCCACGAGCACGTCGTCGAAGCCGGGGTCGAAGGACGCGTCGCGCGTCACCACGATCGTCGAGCGACCGGGCAGCGGTCGCCCGATCGAGTCCCAGGTGCGTCGCCCCATCACGAGGGTGTTCCCGAGGGTCTCGCGCTTGAAGTGGGCGAAGTCGTGCGGCAGGTGCCACGGGATCCGCCCCTCGTCACCGATCACCCGGTTGCGCGCGTGCGCGGCGACGAGCACGACCCGCTGGTCGGGACGCGGAGAGCCGCTCATACGGCGATGGGCGCCTTGATGCCCGGGTGCGGGTCGTAGCCCTCGACCGCGATGTCCTCGAGGTCGAAGCCGTCGAGCTCGGTGATCGTGGGATCGAGCACGAGCCTCGGCAGCGGACGCGGGTCGCGGGAGAGCTGCAGCCTGGCCTGGTCGACGTGGTTGAGGTAGAGGTGGGCATCGCCCATCGTGTGCACGAACTCGCCCACCTCGAGCCCGGTCACCTGCGCGACCATGTGCGTGAGCAGGGCGTACGACGCGATGTTGAACGGCACGCCCAGGAACGTGTCGGCCGAGCGCTGGTAGAGCTGGCACGAAAGCCGTCCCGGGCCGGTCCCGGACGGAGCGACGTAGAACTGGAAGAGCGTGTGGCACGGCGGTAGCGCCATGTCGTCGACGTCGGCGACGTTCCACGCCGAGACGATGTGGCGACGCGAGTCGGGGCGGGTGCGGATCCCCTCCACGAGCCGGGCGATCTGGTCCACGTGCCGCCCGTCAGGCGTCGGCCACGAACGCCACTGGTGGCCGTAGACGGGCCCGAGGTCGCCGTTGTCGTCGGCCCATTCGTCCCAGATCGAGATGCCGCGGTCCTGGAGCCACTTCACGTTGGTGTCGCCGCGCAGGAACCACAGCAGCTCGCCGAACACCGACCGGGTGTGCACCTTCTTGGTCGTCACCAGGGGGAAGCCCTCGGCGAGGTCGAAGCGCATCTGGTGCCCGAAGACACTCAGCGTGCCGGTGCCGGTGCGGTCGGTCTTCTCGACGCCCTCGTCGAGGATCCGCTGGAGCAGGTCGAGGTAGGCGCGCACGGGACGACTCTACGACCTCGGCGCCCGCGCCTCGGCCAGGACGCACTCGACCTCGAAGGCGAAGTCCGAGCCGGGCTCGTCGTCGCGCCACGGCGCACCGAGGTCGTCGTACGACGCCCGCAGGCGGGTCCGCACGTCCTCCGACTGGGCCCGCCAGAGGGCGCCGAAGTTGCCGACCGAGGTGAGCCCGGCCCACAGGTCGTCCGGGGCCACGCGCCACTCCCACGACAGCGTCCGGGCAGACGTCACGGCCAGCCCGGCCTCCCTGAGGATCCCGCCCAGCCCGGCCGGTGACCGCTCGAAGTCACGCTCGACCGGCAGCCGCGGCAACGGGGGCCGCGTGGCGCCGGCCTCGTCGAGCAGGCCGTTCCACATCAGCGCCTGGGGCGGCGGGGTGCTCCCCCAGATGGTCGACCGAAGGATGCCACCGGGCGCGGCGACGCGGGCCAGCTCTCGCGCCCCGGCGCGCGGGTCGTCGACGTGGTTGAGCACGAAGTTGGCGGTGACGACGTCGAAGCCGTCATCGGCGTACGGCAGCTCGGGCAGCCCGCCGACGACCACGTCCTCGCCCAGGAGTGAGGCGGCCAGCGAGGCCATCTCCGGGTCCGGCTCGACGCCGAGCGCCTCGATGCCGGCGTCGCGAGCCGTGGCGACGAGCGCACCCGTGCCGGAGCCGACGTCCAGCAACCGGCCGCCGTCCGGGAGTCCGGACAGGAGCGTCGGGATCGCCCCCGAACACAGTCCCGCGAAGCTCTGCGCGTAGGCCCGGGCCACGCCTGTCCACAACTCCTCAGCCACGACGCGGGACCCTAGCCGGTCGCCCGGCCCGCGTTCACCGCAGCCGGATCGACCCGTCGCCCGCGGTGATCGTGATCGGCTCGGCGCACTCGAGGTCCACGGTGCACACGACGAGCGCCCGCCGTCCCGACTCCGACTGGCGCACCGCGTCCTGCGGGCTGTCGCGGCGCGACGAGTCGATCAGGTGGGCCCAGCCACCGCCGGGGACCGGTGCACTCTGCACCTGCACGTCGTAGCGGCCCGGCGGGTAGTAGAGCGGCGCGGCCGCCACCCGGTCGAGGGCGGACGGCTGCTCGGTCAGCTCCTCCACGTCACCGTCGGCGTCGATGCGGATGAGCGCACCCGAGCGGAGCCGCGCCACCGCGCCCGAGCCGTCGGCCGCGAACTCCTCGACCGCAGGCAGCTCGACGGCGACCTCCGCAAGGTGCAGCTCGCCGCGGGCGTGCCAGATCACCGGCAGCGGGTTGGCCTCCTCGCGGACCGCCGGCGGGTCGGGGCGCGCGGCCCACCACATCCACGCGGTCACGACCGCCGCTGCCACCGCGAGCCAGGCGATGGCGCGACGCGCGTTGCGGCGTCGGCGCGACGTGCGCACCTGCGCGGCGCGGGCCAGCCACGGATCCGGCGCGTCGCGCGGATCGAGACGACGTACGGCGTGGGGTGCGGCCTCACCCGTGCGCGCGGGCAGGCCGGTGCGCTCGCGCAGCTCGGCCCACAGGGTGACGTCGACCTGCTCGTCGCGGACCCGGCGCGACCACGAGCCACGGCTCGCCAGCAGCGTCTCGGCCACCACCAGCCGGGCGTCCTCGGCGGCGATGCCCTCGTCCTCGAGCCCGCCGACCAGGTCGGCCCAGCGGGCGTCGAGGTAACGGGTGAAATCCGTCTCGCCGGCCACGCCCACCACCTTCCTCGTCGGAAGGGCTTCGGAACGAGGGGCGCCGACGGATGGGGTCAGGCGCTGAGCGACATCGGTCCGTAGACCTGCCGCTCGTGCTCGAAGAGCGTCACCGCGGCGACACCGTGGTCGGCCAGGTCGGCCCAGACCTCCCCGACCCAGGACTCGGCGTCACCCTGGTTGCCGAACCTCTGGTCGGCGAAGTCGGCGACCTCGACGGGCTCGCCCGCGGCGTCCTCGAGGCGCCACCACCACGGCCGGTCCGCGGCCGAGGGCTGCCGGAAGGTCGGGGGCTGTCCCGGGAGCACGTCAGGACTCCTTCACCGACGGGTCGACGAAGGGCGGCTTGACGAGCTGGAAGATCTCGCGCCGACCTCGGATGTCGACGCCGACCTGCGCGTCGGGGGCGACCATCGTCGGGATGAGTGCGAGGCCGATCCCCTTCTTGAGCGTCGGGGAGAACGTGCCGGACGTGATGTCGGCGAGAGGTACGTCCTGGGTGAGGGTCACGCCCATGCCCGGGCGCGGGATGCCGCGCCCGACGGCGACGAGACCGCGCAGGCGGCGCTTCGGGCCCTCCTCCTTGACCTTCGTCACCGCGTCACGCCCCCAGAAGGCGTCCTTCTTCCAGCCGACCGCCCACGACAGGCCGGCCTCGACCGGGTTGGTGTCGAGGCTGATGTCCTGGCCGTGGAGGGGGTAGCCCATCTCGGTGCGCAGGGTGTCGCGCGCGCCCAGCCCGCAGGCGGCGATGCCGTACTCCTCGCCGGCCGCCATCAGCCGGTCCCACAGGTCTCCTGCGGCGGAGTTGGCGACGACGAGCTCATAGCCGCGCTCACCGGTGTAGCCGGTGCGGCACACGACGACGGCCAGGCCGTCGTCACCGGAGCCGGCTGACTCGAACGGAGCCTCCGTGAACGACATGTACTCGTGTCCGGTGGGCAGGCCGACCTTCTCCAGCACCTCGTCCGAACGCGTGCCCTGGACGGCGAGGACGGCGTAGTCCTCGTGGTGGCTGACGACCTTCACGCCCTCGGGCGCGGCGGCCTGGAGGCGTCGCACGACCTCGGCGGTGTTGGCCGCGTTGGGGATCAGCAGCACGTGCTCGTCGTCGTGCCAGTAGGCGATGAGGTCGTCGACGATGCCGCCCGACTCGTCGAGGCACAGCGTGTACTGCGCCTTGCCGGCACGGATCTTGGCGAGGTCGTTGGAGAGCGTCGCGTTGACGAAGTCGGCGGCACCCGGACCCGAGACCATCGCCTTGCCGAGGTGGCTCACGTCGAAGATGCCGACGGACTCGCGCACGGCCGTGTGCTCCTTGACGACACCGCTCGGATATTCCAGCGGCATCGACCAGCCGCCGAACTCGGCGAACTTGGCGCCGAGGGCCTCGTGACGGTCATGGAGGGGCGACTGCTTGAGCGTTCCGGCCATGCCGCGCAACCTACCTCAGCGTGCCGACCTTCCGGACTCGCCTAGCATGCGCGGGTGACCTCGTACTCGCTCCGCAGCTCCAGCCCCGCCAAGACCCGTGCCGACGCCGTCGTCGTGGGGGTGGTCGCCGGCGACAAGGGGCCCCAGCTCTGCGAGGCAGCCGACGACGTCGCGAAGGCCTACGGCCGCCGGCTGCGCCCCTTCCTCTCCACGATGGGCGTGACGGGCAAGGCCGGCGAGGCGGTCAGGGCGCCGACCCGCGACGAGGTGAATGCACCGCTGCTGGTCTTCGTCGGCCTGGGCGAGGACCCGGCCGACCCCGTCGCCGTACGTCGTGCCGCCGGCGTCGCGGCCCGCAGTGTCCCCAATGCCGCCTCGGTCGCCCTGGCGCTGCCGAGCGAGACACCCGAGCTCATCGAGGCCGTCGTCGAGGGCCACCGGCTCGGCGGCTACACGTTCACGGCCTACAAGTCGGTGAAGAGCGAGACCACGGAGCCGGCCGACGTCGTGGTGCTGAGCGCGATCGCCCGCCGGGCCGAGGCGCTCGCTGCACTGGAGCGCGCCGAGATCCTCGCCGACGCGGTCGTGCTGTGCCGCGACTGGGTCAACATGCCGCCCAAGGACTGCACTCCCCCGCTGCTCGCCGAGCTGGTGGTCGCCGCCCACAAGGAGGTCACCAAGGGCCGTGGCGGCCCCAAGGTGAAGCTCGAGGTCTTCGACCACGACCAGCTCGCCGACATGGGCTGCGGCGGGATCCTCAGCGTCGGCAACTCCTCCGAGTCGCCGTCCCGCCTGGCGAAGCTGACCTGGGCCCCGAAGGGTGCGGTCGCCCACCTCGCGCTGGTCGGCAAGGGCGTCACCTTCGACTCCGGCGGCCTCACCATCAAGCCGTCGTCGAGCATGGTCAACATGAAGGGCGACATGGCCGGCGCGGCCTGCGTCGTCGCCGCGGTCCTCGCGATCGCCCGGCTCGACCTGCCCGTCAAGGTGACCGCGTTCGCCCCGATGGCCGAGAACATGGTCTCGGCCACCTCCACGCGTCCCGGCGACGTGATCACCATGCACAACGGCACCACCGTCGAGATCGCCAACACCGACGCCGAGGGCCGGATGCTCCTGGGCGACGCCCTGTCCCTGGCCACCGACGAGGACCCCGACGTCGTCCTCGACATCGCCACGCTGACCGGCCACATGCAGCTCGCCCTCGGCGACAAGGTCGGTGCCGTGATGGGCACCGACGACCAGGCGCCCGCGGTGGTGGCGGCCGGCGCCGCCGCCGGTGAGCAGCACTGGCGGATGCCGATCCCCGAGGAGATGACCGAGCGGATCACCAGCTCCAAGGTCGCCGACCTGCTCCAGCACGACTGGGTGCGCTGGGGCGGCGGCCTCTATGCGTCGGCGTTCCTGCGCGAGTTCACCGGCGGCCTGCCGTGGGCGCACCTCGACATCGCGGGCAAGGAGATGAACCTCGGCAGCCCCTACGGCCACGTCCCCTCCGGCGCGACCGGGTTCGGCGTCACCACGCTGGTGGAGTTCGCCCGGTCGCTCGCGACGCGCTAGATGCCCTCGGCCTTCTTGCGCGCGTTGTAGTCGCGCATCCGCTGCGGCACGCCGACCACCGCGGCGTCGTACGACGGCACCCGGTGGCGGTTGGCGAAGTCGTGGGCCCACTTCACGCTCGGCACGCGTCGGCGCGTCCACTCCCCGTCGTGCGCGACCAGCAGGATCGTCACGTCACTGACGGCCGTGCGCGGCTCGACGAAGCCCTCGACACCCTGGTGGGTCGTCACGAACTGCTCGAGGTGACGCGCGTCCGCGCCGTCGGATGCCCGCACCCGGGTCGAGCCCGTGCGGGTGGCATCCGCCGCCGGTCGGCTGGTGCGGCCCTTGCGCCTGAAACGATCGAACAGTCCCATGGCAGACATTCTGCCGGGGAGCCCCACACCGTGCCCACACTTCGGCCGGTTCGGTCGACGTGCCGGTCGATGTGACCGGGTGTGGACAGCCCCGCGAGAAGTGCAAGGATGGTGCCGCCCACAACAGATGTGAGCAAGTCGACTGCGTGGAGGGAAATCAGTGGCGGACGGTGAGTTCGACGTCCTCGTCCTCGGGGCTGGTTCAGGCGGTTACGCCTGCGCCCTGCGAGCGGCCCAGCTGGGCCTGAAGGTCGGGCTGGTCGAGAAGGGCAAGCTCGGAGGCACCTGCCTCCACGTGGGGTGCATCCCGACCAAGGCGCTCCTGCACGCCGCCGAGGTGGCCGACTCGGCCCGCGAGGCCAGCCAGTTCGGCGTCTCGGCCACGCTCGACGGCATCGACATGCCGGGCGTCAACGCCTACAAGGACAAGGTCGTCGACAGGCTCTTCAAGGGCCTCGCCGGCCTGATCAAGTCGCGCGGCATCACCGTCATCGAGGGCGCAGGCGTGCTCACCGGCCCTACGACGGTCACCGTCGACGGCACCGCCTACACCGGGAAGTCCGTCGTCCTGGCCTCCGGCTCCTACAGCAGGTCACTGCCCGGCCTGGAGGTCGACGGCGAGAAGGTCATCACCTCCGAGCACGCCCTGCGCCTCGACCGCGTGCCGGCCTCCGCCATCGTGCTCGGCGGCGGCGTCATCGGCTGCGAGTTCGCCAGCGTCTGGAAGTCCTTCGGCGCCGACGTCACCATCATCGAGGCCCTCCCGCGGCTCGTCGCCGCCGAGGACGAGGCGTGCTCCAAGGCGCTCGAGCGCGCCTTCCGCAAGCGCAAGATCTCCTTCCTCACCGGCACGCCCTTCCAGAGCGTCAAGACCACCGACACCGGAGTGGCCGTCACGGTCGAGGGCGGCGACGTCATCGAGGCGGAGGTGCTGCTGGTCGCCGTCGGCCGCGGCCCGTCCACCGACGGCCTCGGCTATGCCGAGCAGGGCATCGAGATGGAGCGCGGATTCGTGCTCGCCGACGAGCGCTGCCGCACCAACGTCGCAGGCGTCTACGCCGTCGGCGACATCGTTCCCGGCCTCCAGCTCGCGCATCGCGGCTTCCAGCAGGGCATCTTCGTGGCCGAGGAGATCGCTGGTCTCCAGCCTCGCCCGGTCGACGACGCCGGCATCCCGCGAGTGACGTACTCCCACCCCGAGATCGCCTCGGTGGGCCTCGACGAGGCCACCGCACGGGAGCGGCACGGTGACGCCGTCACCACGGTCACCTATGACCTCGGCGGCAACGGCAAGAGCCAGATCCTCCAGACCCAGGGCTTCGTCAAGCTCGTCGGTCTGACCGACGGCCCGGTCCTCGGCGTCCACATGGTGGGAGACCGGGTCGGTGAGCTCATCGGCGAGGCCCAGCTGATCTACAACTGGGAAGCACACGCCGACGACGTCGCGCCGCTCGTGCACGCGCACCCCACGCAGAACGAGGCGCTCGGCGAGGCCCACCTGGCCCTGGCCGGCAAGCCGCTGCACGCACACTCCTGACCAGCCCGAGAAATTCCCCAACCACACGCGAGCGAAGGACACCCATGGCCTCCGAAGTCACCCTCCCCGCACTCGGCGAGTCCGTCACCGAGGGCACCGTCACCCGCTGGCTCAAGCAGGTCGGTGACACGGTTGCCGTCGACGAGCCGCTGCTGGAGGTCTCCACCGACAAGGTCGACACCGAGATCCCCTCCCCTGTCGCGGGCACCCTGCTCGAGATCAAGGCCAACGAGGACGACACCGTCGAGGTCGGCGCCGTCCTGGGCGTGATCGGCGAGGAGGGCGAGTCCTCCGGGGACGCCTCCGGGTCCGCCGAGCCGGAGGCCCAGCCTGCCGACGAGGAGGAGTCGGAGAAGAAGGCCGAGCAGGAGGAGCAGGTCGCCGAGGAGACCGGCGAGCTCCCGGACGGCGACTCCACGCCCGAGTCGGAGAAGGAGGAGGCCCCGGCTCAGGAGGAGCCCGCAGCCGAACAGGCTGCCAGCGGCTCCTCGGGCGACTCCTCCGGTGGCTCCGGCGGTGGGTCCGGCACGCCCGTGACCCTTCCCGCGCTCGGTGAGTCCGTCACCGAGGGCACCGTGACCCGCTGGCTCAAGAAGGTCGGTGACGAGGTCGCCGTCGACGAGCCGCTGCTCGAGGTCTCCACCGACAAGGTCGACACCGAGATCCCCTCGCCGGTCGCGGGCACGCTGCTCGAGATCAAGGCCGAGGAGGACGAGACCGTCGAGGTGGGCGCCGAGCTGGCCATCATCGGGTCCGGAGACGCCGCCCCCGCCGAGTCTGCTCCCGAGCCCGAGCCCGAGCCCGAGCCGGAGCCGGAGCCCGAGCCCGAGCCGGAGGCGAAGGAGGAGCCGAAGCCGGAGGTGAAGGAGGAGCCGAAGGAGGAGCCCCCGGCCCCGGCCAAGGAGGAGCCGAAGGCCGAGGCGCCTGCTGCCCCTTCCTCGCCCCCTTCCCCGGCCCCCGCCGCGAGCGAGGGCGGCCGCGACCAGACGGCGTACGTCACTCCGCTGGTGCGCAAGATGGCCGACCAGCACGGCGTGGACCTCGGCTCGCTGCAGGGCACCGGTGTCGGTGGCCGCATCCGCAAGCAGGACGTCCTCGACGCCGCCGCCCAGGCCCAGTCGGCCGCCGCACCCGCGGCCACCCCGGCTGCGGCACCGGCGGCCCAGGCCGCGCCCGACGCGGCGTCGTCCAGCCCGTCGCCGCTGCGCGGCACCACCGAGCCGCTCTCGCGGCTGCGCAAGGTCATCGCCAAGCGCATGGTGGAGTCGCTCACCGAGTCGGCCCAGCTGACGCAGGTGATGGAGGTCGACGTCACCTCGATCGCCCGTCTGCGCGAGAAGTCCAAGGCCGACTTCCTGGCGCGCGAGGGCGTGAAGCTGACCTACCTGCCGTTCTTCGCCAAGGCCGCGATCGACGCCCTCAAGGTGCACCCCAAGCTCAATGCCGCGATCGACGCCGAGAAGGGCGAGGTGACCTACTACGACCGCGAGAACATCGCGTTCGCCGTGGACACCGACAAGGGGTTGCTGACGCCGGTCGTCAAGGACGCGGGCGACCTGTCGATCGCCGGCATCGCGAAGAAGATCGCCGACGTCGCCGAGCGCACCCGCACCAACAAGATCACCCCGGACGAGCTGTCCGGGGGCACGTTCACGATCACCAACCTCGGCAGCTTCGGGGCGCTCTTCGACACCCCGATCATCAACACGCCGCAGGTCGCGATCCTCGGCCCCGGTGCCGTGGTGAAGCGTCCCGTCGTGATCGACGACCCCAACCTGGGCGAGACGATCGCGGTGCGGCACATGGTCTACGTCTCCCTGACCTACGACCACCGCCTGGTCGACGGCGCCGACGCCGGTCGCTTCCTCCAGGAGGTCAAGAAGCGTCTCGAGTCCGGAGCCTTCGAGGTCTGAGCCACCTGCGTCAGCGCCCCGTCCGCCCTCGTGGCGGGCGGGGCGTCGCCGCGTCCACGCCCCTCCCGAAAACCACAAGCGCGTTGTCCGACCCACCACCTAGCCTGAAGACACCGTGACGATCACCGACACCTCCCGCGCAGCCGACCCGACGACGACCCCGACGCCGGCTCTTCCCGCGCACCGCCAGCCGGTCGACTGGCGCCGGGTGCGCCGCCCGCTGACCTACCTCTGCTTCTCGATGTCCCTGATGGGGGCCATCGCCGCGTCACTCGGGTCGTTGGTCGCCGGACGGCTGGCCGACGGCCCGACCCAGACGCTCCTGCTCCTGCTGGGCCTGGCCGTGATCGGCGGCGCGCTCATCGACACGGTGGCCAAGACGATCTGGGCCACGATCTGCGACCGGGCCGAGGGCCAGCTGCGCGCCGACCTGCTCGACGCCGCGATGGCCCAGCCGCTGGCCGAGCTGTCCGAGCAGGCGGTCGGCGAGATCCTCGACCGGATCGACGACGACACCTGGGAGGTCGGCCAGCTCATGCGCTGGGGCGTGTGGCAGGCCGCGCGGACCTTCCTCGCCTCCGGCCCGCTGTGGGTCGTCGCCAGCTTCACGTGGTGGCCGGCCGCCTTCCTCTTCCCGCTGACCGCGGTCGCCACCTACCTCGTCGTACGACGCCTCCTGCCGGAGGTCGCACAGAAGAAGGTCATCGAGGAGGCCGCCTGGACCGACCACGCCGCCTCGACCGAGGAGGGCGTCGCCGCCCGCGACGACCTGCGTACGTCACTGGGGCAGGCCCACGTCCTGCGCCGCAACGCCCACCTCGCCTCGGTCGTGCACCGCACCCTGGACGCCGTCCTGGCGGTCGAGGTCCGGATCACCCGCCGCAGCGGCGGGCTGCTGCACGGCGCCCTGGCGGCGGTCGGCGTGGTCGGCATCGCCCTCGTCCTGGCCGGCGACCTGTCCACGGCCCGACTGGTGACGCTCTTCCTGGTGACGACGATGTTCGTGGGCGGCGTCGACATGCTGGCCCGCCACCTGCCCGACCTCCAGGAGGGCTTCGGCGCAGTGCTGCGTCTGCGCGGCATGCTCGCCTCGCCCGCCGAGCCGATCGGTGGCCGGGCGGTGCCGGAGGGTCCGCTGGACGTCGAGTTCCGCCACCTCGAGTTCACCTATGGCACGGGCACCTTCGCCCTCCGCGACGTCGACCTGCTCCTCGCCGCCGGGCACACCTGCGCCCTGGTCGGTCGCACCGGCTCCGGCAAGTCGACCCTCGCCTCCCTGCTGTCCCGCGCGGTCGAGCCGCCGCGCGGCTCGGTCCTCCTCGGGGGCATCGACGTGCTCGACCTCGACCTCCAGCAGCTGCGCTCCGCCGTCGGCGTCGTCACCCAGCGCACCGAGGTCCTGGCCGGCACCCTCGCCGACAACATCACCCTCTTCGACGACGTGCCCCGATCCGTCGTCGAGGCGGCCGTGGCCGAGCTCGGCCTCACCGACTGGGTGGCCGGACTGCCCGAGGGCCTCGACACGGTCCTCGGCCCCGGCGGCACCAGCCTCTCGGCCGGCGAGGAGCAGCTCGTCGCCTTCGCACGGCTGCTCGTGCGCGACGTCAGCGTCGTGGTGCTCGACGAGGCGACCGCCCGCATGGACCCGGTCACCGAGGCGCGGGTCGTGCGAGCGGCCGACCGCCTCATCTCCGGGCGCACCGGCATCCTCGTGGCGCACCGCCTCTCCACGACCGAGCGTGCCGAGCAGGTCGCCGTGCTGGAGTCCGGGCGCGTCGTCCAGCAGGGACCCCGACACCAGCTCGCCGCCGAGGACGGGCCGTTCCGCCGACTGCTCGAGGCCGCCGCCCACGAAGCCGTCGTGCAGGAGCACCACCACGACGCGGCGATCGGGTCCGTGCGCCGCAGCACCACTCCCCCGGCGCCGCCCGAGCTCGCACCCACGCCGAGCCTGGCCCGGCAGGTGCTGCACACCGTCAGCATCCAGCCCCAGTGGGGGCTGGTGGGCGCGTTCTTCTTCCTGATCGCCTCGCTCACCGGAGCGTTCGGCGCGGTCACGGGCTGGGTCTGGGGCCACATCATCATCGACCTCCAGCAGAACCAGCAGCCCGGACTCCTGGTCGTGGCTCTCGTCATCTCGCTGGTCGTGAGCCCGCTGCTCCTCTCGCAGGCGTTCCGCACCTATCCCCACTGGTGGGTCGAGGTCCGGCTCCGCGTCCGGGCCTCCGTCCTGCAGGGGCAGACGGCCCAGCGACGCCTCGTCCGGACGCCGCCGGGCGAGGTCGTCGCGCGCACCATGGACGCCGACCGACTGGCCCGTTACACCGACCGGTGGGTCGACTTCGCCAACGGCCTGCTCGTGGCGGCGTTGACCGCCCTCATCGCCCAGACGTGGGTCGCGGGTGCGGTCCTGCTGACCGTCATGGTGGTCTCCGCGCTCGCCTCCACCCTGGGGCGTCGCGTGGCCGGGCGCTCGGCCGCGGCCGCGTCCACCGCCCGCGCGCGGTTCGGCCAGTCCCTCGTCTCCGCGCTCGAGTCGGTGCGCACGGTCAAGCTCGCCGCCGCGACCCCGCAGGTGCACGAGCACCTGCGCAGCGTCGACGGCGGAAGGGTCGACGCTGCGGTGCGCGAGCACCGCGTGCAGGCACTGCTCGACGGCGTGCCCGTCATCATGGTCCAGTGCGGCGTGGTCGCCGCCTGGGGCGGCCTCCTCACCGGTCGGTGGGGCCTGGCGACCGCCCTGCTGGTGGCCAACGCGGTCAGCGGGTTCGACTGGTTCGGTCGGGTCGCAGGCTCGGTCGTGACCGAGGCGCCGGGCGTGCGTTCGTGGATGAACGCCACCAGCCGGCTCGCCGGGGGCGGTGACCTGATGGACCTTCCGCCGGGAGTCGACCTGGTCCACGGCACCGGTCCGGACCCGGCCACCGCCGAGCGCGAGACCCTGCACACCTTGACCGTGCGTGACCTCTCGGCCATCCACGACGACGGAACGCTCGGTGTCCAGGACGTCCACCTCGAGGTCCACGCCGGCGAGCTGGTCCTGCTGCTGGGCCAGGTCGGCTCGGGCAAGTCGAGCCTGCTCGGGGCGCTGTCGGGGCTGGTCAGCAGCAGCGGCGAGATCCTCTGGAACGGCCAGCTCGTCGGCGATCCGCAGACCACCCTGCGCCCGGCGCGCGTCGCGCACGTCGCGCAGGTGCCGCGGGTGCTCTCCGGCAGCTTCACCGGCAACGTCGCCCTCGACCACCCGCACCGCGCGGTCGTGCCCGCGCTCGAGTCGGCGCGGATGGGTCGCGACGTCGCCGAGGCGGGCGGGCCGGACGCACTGGTCGGCCACCGCGGCGTACGTCTCTCCGGCGGGCAGGTCCAGCGCCTCGCCCTCGCGCGAGCGCTGTCCACCGAGGCCGACCTGCTGCTGGCCGACGACGTGTCCTCGGCGCTCGACGCGGCCACCGAGATCGAGCTGTGGCAGGCGTTGCGTGCCCGCGGGGCCGCGGTCATCGGGGCCACCAGCAAGTCGGCGGCCCTGGCCCAGGCCGACCGCGTCGTGGTGCTCGACTCCGGGCGCGTGGTCGACGACGGTCCGTGGCACGAACTGTCGAGCCGCTGGGCCCACCTCGCCGGCTGAGTCGGCCGACGGCTTGGGCGGGGTGGTTGGGTGGGGGCATGCGTGTCGTCATCGCCGGAGCATCAGGTTTTCTCGGCACCCACCTGTCCGCCCACCTGCGCGTGCACGGGCACGAGGTCACTGCTCTGGTGCGCCGCGAGCCCGCCTCTGCGCATGAGTCGCGGTGGGACCCGCAGACCGGGCAGGTGGACGCAGCGGTCATCTCCCGCGCGGACGTCGTGGTCAACCTCGCCGGGGCGAGCATCGCCAGCAACCCGCACTCCACGAAGTGGGCTCGGGAGGTGATGGACAGCCGGGTCTCGACCACCCGCCTGCTGGCCCGCACCATCGCGGCCGCTGAGCGCCCGCCGGCGTTCCTCGCCGGCAACGGCATCAGCTGGTACGGCGACCACGGCGACGCGCCCGTCACCGAGGACACCGACAGCACCGGCGACGCCTTCCTCACCCGGGTCGCCCGCGAGTGGGAGGCGGCGGCCGAGGAGGCCCGGGCTGCCGGCGCCCGGGTGTGCGTGCTGCGCACCGCCCCCGTGATGGACCACGCGTCCCCGCCGCTCAAGCAGCTGAGGCTGCTCTTCCTGCTCGGTGGCGGAGCACGACTCGGCTCGGGCGAGCAGTACATGCCGATGATCTCGCTGCGGGACTGGATCGGTGCGGTGAGCTATCTGGTGGAGTCGCGTGACGTGTCCGGGGCGTTCAACCTGTCGTGCCCCCAGGCCCCGACCAACGCCGAGTTCACCCACGCGCTCGCCTGCGCGCTGCGGCGCAAGGCGTTCCTGGCCGTGCCGACCGCGATCCTGAAGGTGGCGGCCGGCGACCTCGCGCCCGAGCTGCTGGGCTCGATCAACGCGCGACCGGCCGCGTTGGAGCGCGCCGGCTATGACTTCGAGGACGAGGACGTACGCGAGGTGCTGGCCGCGGCGCTGGCCTGATCGCGGGCCTCGGCGACCAGCCACGACCCGCCCGCGCGCACCAGCACGATGCGTCGCTGGGAGGCCCGGTCCGCCGGTAGCGCGATCGGTGCCTCCCCGCCGACCGCCTCACCGCCGACCACCCGGTCGGTGACCACCAGCACCAGTCGCCCCCGGGACCGCTCGACCACCTCCAGAGCCAGCACCTGGGTCGTCAGGCCGGCGACGGTGAGACCGCGCTCGCGGTAGCGCCGGAGCAGGCGTACGTCCTGCGCGCCCGTGCGCGAGCCCGCGGCATAGAGGGCCTCGAGCTCGTGGGCGTCCCCCGCCGCCCACGCCTCCGCGCGCCGCTCGTCCCAGCTCGCCAGGATCCGTGCCGGTCCGGGCGGCGGCGCCGCCGAGGCCGTGACGACCGGCCGCTCGGGCGCCGGACGGTCCCCCGGCCGGGCCAGCGCGACGGTCACGGTGGCCACCACGCACGCGCACGCCAATGCGGTGAGGGCGGGGAGCAGTCGATGCGGGTCCACCCCGTCAGCCTCGCCGATCTCGCGCTGCCGTGCCCGCCGTCATCCACAGGCGCGACGCAGGCGGACGGCGGCCTGGGCGTAGGCTCGCGGCATGCCGCTGGAGCACGCGCTGGACTACGAGGTCGCCGGTCTCGGCGACGACGCCGTCGACTATCTCGCCGCCTGGGAGCTGCAGCGCAGCGTCCATGCCGATGTGGTGGCCGGCACCGGTCGCGACACCGTGCTGCTGCTCGAGCACCCACCCGTCTTCACCGCCGGCACGCGCACCGAACCGCACGAGCGGCCGCTGGACCCGGGCGGCGCAGATGTGATCGACGTGGACCGCGGCGGCAAGATCACCTTCCACGGTCCCGGCCAGCTCGTGGGCTACCCGATCGTGACGCTGCCCGACCACGTGAAGGTGGTCGACTACGTCCGTCGCGTCGAGGAGGCGCTCATCGCGGTCTGCGCGGACTTCGGCGTGACCACCGCCCGCGTGCCGGGCCGCAGCGGGGTCTGGCTGCGGGCCGACGACCGTGGCCCGGAGCGCAAGATCGCCGCGATCGGCATCCGGGTGAGCCGCGGGGTGACGATGCACGGCTTCGCCCTCAACTGCGACGTCGACCTCGGCTGGTATGCCCGGTTCGTGCCGTGCGGCATCGCCGACGCGGGGGTCACGTCGCTGACCGAGGAGCTGGGCCGCGGCGTCACTGCCGCGGACGTGCTGCCGAGCGTGCGTCGGCACCTGTCGGCGTACCTCGCCTGGCAGCCCTACGACGCCACGCCCGACTACGAGCCGCGTCCCGAGCCCGGTCGCGGACCACGGATCGAGCTCGTCCGGCCGTGAGTTGGGGGCGCCTGCGCGCCGTCGTAGAGTGAGGCCTGTGACTGCCGCTCCCACTTCCGAAGGACGCAAGCTCCTCCGCCTCGAGATCCGCAACGCGGAGACGCCGATCGAGCGCAAGCCGGAGTGGATCAAGACCAAGGCCAAGATGGGCCCTGAGTACACGGCGCTCCAGAACCTCGTGAAGTCCGAGGGCCTCCACACGGTGTGCCAGTCGGCCGGCTGCCCCAACATCTTCGAGTGCTGGGAGGACAAGGAAGCCACCTTCCTCATCGGTGGCGACCAGTGCACCCGCCGCTGCGACTTCTGCCAGATCGACACCGGCAAGCCGCAGCCGCTCGACCGCGACGAGCCGCGCCGGGTCGCGGAGTCGGTGCAGAAGATGGAGCTCAAGTACGCCACCATCACCGGTGTCGCGCGAGACGACCTGCCCGACGGCGGCGCATGGCTCTACGCCGAGACCGTCCGGGTGATCCACGAGCTCAACCCCGGCACCGGCGTCGAGAACCTGATCCCCGACTTCAACGGCAAGCCCGACCTGCTCACCGAGGTCTTCGAGTCCCGCCCCGAGGTGCTGGCCCACAACGTCGAGACCGTGCCGCGGATCTTCAAGCGGATCCGCCCGGCGTTCCGCTACGACCGCTCGCTCGACGTCATCACGCAGGCGCGCAACTTCGGCCTGGTGACCAAGTCGAACCTCATCCTCGGCATGGGCGAGACCCGCGAGGAGGTCAGTCAGGCGCTGCGCGACCTCCACGAGGCGGGCTGCGAGCTGATCACCATCACGCAATACCTCCGTCCCTCCCCCCGGCACCACCCCGTGGAGCGCTGGGTCAAGCCCGAGGAGTTCGTCGAGCTCAAGGCGGAGGCCGACGAGATCGGCTTCGCCGGCGCCCTCTCGGGTCCCTTGGTGCGCTCGTCCTACCGCGCCGGTCGGCTGTACGGTCAGGCCATGGACGCGCGCGCCGCCGCGGCTGTCTGACGCACCCGTTCCCCACCGTTCTTCCGCCGATCTCTAGCTGGACAAGGCCACCACATGTCGACCCCCGCCACCACGCCCTCCTCGCGCCGAGGGCAGATCATGCAGACCTACCGGATGGCCAAGCGCAGCGATCCCCGCCTGGGCTGGATCATCCTCGGCACGTTCGTGGTGGGCGCGGCACTCGGCTTCACCCTGATGTGGCTACTGCCCGGCGACGGTGCCCTGTCACTGGCCATCTCGATCGCCGGTGGCCTGATGATCGGCATCCTGCTCGCCCTGCTGATCTTCGGCCGCCGCGCGCAGAAGGCGGCGTACTCCCAGATGGAGGGCCAGCCGGCCGCAGCCGCGGGCGCGCTCCAGATGCTCAAGCGCGGGTGGAAGGTCGACCCGGTGGTCGGCTTCACCAAGCAGCAGGACGTCGTGCACCGCGTCGTCGGCCCGCCCGGCATCGTCCTGGTCGGCGAGGGCTCGAGCCAGGCCCGGGTCAAGCAGCTCATGGTCACCGAGCGCAAGAAGCACGAGCGCGTCGCCTACGGCGTGCCCATCCACGAGATCATCGCCGGTCGCGGCGAGGGCGAGATCCCGCTCCCCAAGCTGGTGCGTCACGTCCAGAAGCTCGGCCGCGCGGTCAAGCCGGCGGAGATGACCGACATCCTCCAGCGGCTCAAGGCGCTCGACGCCCAGCGCGGCAAGCTGCCGCTGCCCAAGGGCCCGATCCCGACCTCGATGAAGGGCATGCGCTCGCAGCAGCGAGGCCGCTGACGCCCACTGTCGGCCGTTGGTCGAGGAGGTCGCGCAGCGACCGTCACGAGACCCGGCTCAGATCATGACCGTCCGCGTCCCCGCGGCCAGGTCGTGGAGCCCGCGACCGTCGATGGTCAGCAGCGGCGGGACGAGCAGCGCCACCAGCACCGACCGCACCAGCGCCTGGAGCAGCGTGACCGGCCGGCCCGAACCGTCGTGGCGCACCACCCGGATCCGCGTCGCCAGCTTGCCGAAGGAGCCTCCGGCGAGCGCGGTGAACAGCGCCGCCTCGAGGACGAAGAGCCCCAGCGTGCCGATGCCGTTGGGGTTGCCGCCGAGCACGTCGACGGCGACGAGGCCCTCCACCACGGCCAGGCAGGTCACCCAGTCCACGAAGAGCGCCAGGATCCGGCGGCCCCACGTGGCCGGTTGCAGGTCACGTGTTACAGCGCTGGTCACGCCGCAAGCCTAGGCAGGCTCCGCACACCCGCCATCAGCCGGGCACTTGTAACACGCCCGAAACAAACGGGATACGGTCAAGAAACTGCTCCCGCCTAGCGTGGCCGCACGGTGCAACGAGGCTCCGTCCGTGACGCTGCAACTTCGACGCGCGCTTTGGCCGCCGTCAAGGAGGACCGAATGTTCAACACTTCCGATGAGCTGCTCAAGTTCATCAAGGACGAGGGCGTCGAGATGATCGACGTCCGTTTCTGCGACCTGCCGGGGATCATGCAGCACTTCACCGTGCCGGCATCGTCCTTCGACCAGAGCGTCTTCGATGACGGCCTCGGCTTCGACGGCTCCTCGATCCGCGGGTTCCAGGCGATCAACGAGTCCGACATGTCGCTGTTCCCGGACCCCACCACGGCCTACCTCGACCCGTTCCGCAAGTCCAAGACGCTCAACGTCAACTTCTTCATCCACGACCCGATCACCGGTGAGGCCTACAGCCGCGATCCGCGCAACATCGCGCGCAAGGCGCTGGCGTACCTGGACTCGACCGGCATCGCGGACACCGCCTTCTTCGCCCCCGAGGCCGAGTTCTACATCTTCGACAGCGTCCGCTACAGCACCGGCGTCAACGAGGGCTACTACCACATCGACTCCGTCGAGGGCTGGTGGAACTCCGGCAAGGAGGGCGAGGAGAACAAGGGCTACAAGACGCGCCTCAAGGGCGGCTACTTCCCCGTCGAGCCCTACGACCACTACAGCGACCTGCGCGCCGACATGGTCAAGAACCTCGAGGCCAGCGGCCTGCTCGTCGAGCGCGCGCACCACGAGGTCGGCACGGCCGGCCAGGCGGAGATCAACTACCGCTTCGACACGCTGCTCAAGGCCGCCGACGACGTGATGAAGTTCAAGTACCTCATCAAGAACACCGCCTGGGAGCAGGGCAAGTCGGTCACCTTCATGCCCAAGCCGATCTTCGGTGACAACGGCTCGGGCATGCACGTGCACCAGTCGCTGTGGAAGGACGGTGAGCCGCTGTTCTTCGACGAGACCGGCTACGCCGGCCTGTCCGACATGGCCCGCTGGTACATCGGCGGCATCCTCAAGCACGCTCCGTCGCTGCTCGCCTTCACCAATCCGACGGTGAACTCCTACCACCGCCTGGTGCCGGGCTACGAGGCGCCGATCTCACTGGTCTACTCCTCGCGGAACCGCTCCGCCTCGGTCCGGATCCCGATCACGGGCGCCAACCCCAAGGCCAAGCGCGTCGAGACCCGCTTCCCCGACCCGTCGGCGAACCCCTACCTCGCCTTCGCTGCGCTGATGCTCGCCGGCCTCGACGGTGTCCAGAACAAGATCGAGCCGGCCGCGCCGATCGACAAGGACATCTATGAGCTGCCGCCGGACGAGATGGCCGAGATCGACCAGGTGCCGACCTCGCTCGGTGCCGTCCTCGACGCGCTCGAGGCGGACCACGACTACCTGACGGTCGGCGGTGTCTTCACCGACGACCTGATCGAGACGTGGATCCACTTCAAGCGGACGCAGGAGATCGCGCCCGTCCAGCTCCGCCCGCACCCGCACGAGTTCGAGCTCTACTACGACATCTAGGCCTTATGCCTAGCGAACCGGCCCCTGACCTGCGGAAACGCAGAACGGGGGCCGGTCTGCTTCTTCCCAGTCCGCAACGAGTCCGCATGACCGTTTCGTCGCGGACCGACGACGGACGGTGTCGGTCAACGGGAGCCAACGACATCCTGACCTCGAGACTTGTTCCCGCTACGATCGGACCATGACCAAGCCGACGCCCGAAGTCGGTCCGCTCAGCGGCCCGACTGGTCGGCTCGTGGCTGCCCACCGGGACCAGTTGCGCGAGGTGCTCGAGCGTCACGGCGTCGGGAACGCCCGCCTCTTCGGCAGCGTTGCCCGCGGCGACGACCACGACGGCAGTGATCTGGACATCCTGGTGGACTTCGCGCCCCGCACGAGCTTGTTCACCATCCTGCGGATGCAGGACGAACTCGAGGCCATCCTGGGCGTGCCTGTAGACCTCGTACCTGACTCTGGGCTCAAGCATCGCGTGCGGGTCCGTGTCCAGCAGGACCTCATCGCACTGTGAGTCGCCACGACGCCGATCGCCTCGACGACATCACCGCCGCGATTGAGGCCATCCGATCGCATGTCGAGCGGGACCGCTGTCGGACAGCTTGGTGAGCGACGCGGTACGCATCCGTCTCCTGGAGATCGGTGAAGCAGTCAAGGCGCTCCCCGAGAACCTGACATCAACCGAACCCGACATCCCGTGGCGCCAGATCGCGCGCATGCGCGACCACCTCGCGCACCGGTACTTCATGACCGAGCTTGAGATCCTGCAGAGCACAGACGAGGAAGACCTAGGCCCACTGCGCAACGCCGTCGACCACATGCGTGCACGCTCGTTGTCAGGTTCGGGCGAGGATTCGACTCAGAGCGATTCGGCTGACTGAAGCTCCTCGGCTCTTGTCTGCATCACCGCGTCGATCTCCGAGCGGGTCGACTCGTCCGAGTCCGGCCACAGATGGGCGTACGAGTCGAGCGTGATCCTGGCCGAGGCGTGCCGCAAGCGCGCCTGGACGACCTTCACGTCGGCACCGCTGGCGATCAGCATGCTCGCCAGGTGGGGCCTCAGGTCATGGAACCTGAAGGCGCCCCGCAGCCCCAGGAGCCGTTGGACCGGGTCAACGTCGCCGCTCGGCTCGTCGTCGGTGGTCGCTGTTCATCGCACTTCGCGCGCGGACGCTGGTGTCGATGAGGCTCTCGCCGACGCGCCGGTTGGCGATTCCGATGGCGACGCTCAGCGCAGCTGTCCGCAGTTCGATCCGAAGCTTGGTCCGCAGGGCGCGAAGGCAATGTGCGTCGCACTCGATCGCGAGGACCGCGAACTCTTCTCCCTCGAGCCGTGCTTGCACGTCGCCGGGCCGGCTGTTGGTGGCCAGTACCTCGGCGCACTGCCTCAACAGGTGATCCGTCATCGGCGGGGTGGCGTCGTCGTCGTTCGGCTCGTGCTCAAGGGTGGCTATCACGATTCCGGTGCTGGACCCGTAGCGCTGCACGCGTTGCTCCTCCAGGAGGAGGGCCGCCTCCCAGCCGCGCCCGTTGAGGAGCCCCGTGCGGTGGTCCCGCTCGGCCAGGGCATGGGCCATGGCCGCTTCGTGGGAACGTGTCGCGGCCACCTGTTCGCTGGCCAGAATCGTGCTGAGCATCTGACCGACGAGTTCCACGGTGCTCAACAGGTCCGCTGGAGCGTTCTCCTGCGGAGCACCCGCGTAGGCACACAAGGTGCCGAAGAACTCACCATCGTCTCCTTCCAGCGGCACCCCGACGTAGGCGTGCACCTGTGCCAGCACGCCGGTAGCCACGGCCGCGTAGCCCGGGATCATCGAGACGTCCGGTGCCCAGGTGGGGCCGCGCTGCTCGCGCATGGCCATGCAGAAGGACTCGCGCCAGGAGAAGTCGGTGCCCGGCGTGGCCAACGCGGCCCAGTTCCCGGCCGCGGCGACGACCGTCTGGCGATCCTCCTGCACGTGTGTCACCAGCCACAGATCGAGTCCGAAGCGGGTATCGAGATGCTGCACGGCCGCCTGCGCAGCCAGCGCGAAACTCGGCCACGGTCGCTGTCGCGGACTTGGATACTGCTCGGCATCACCATCCGGGAGCCCCATCAAACCTCACCCGCCACGATCGAGAAGTGAAGATCGACCATACGGCAAGACTCGCGCCCCACCCCGACGTGACCAGCAGCAGCCCCTCACCCTCGAGTCGGTGCCTCACCCCAGGCGACGATCTCCCGTTCGACCGTCCGCGGCTGCTCAGGTCCGCAGCTCAGCAACGCCCCAGCCGGCCCGGATCCGAGTTTTCGCCGAACCCTCCCCCCGGGTTGTCCAGATCTGCCATCCCGACGCCGATCCAGTCGTCGGCGGCGATCTTGATCCGACGCACCTTGGAGGTCTCGCCCGCACGGGTGGTAGTTCGCCAGAGCGGGAGCCACTCGCCGGTCGGACCGCCGACGAGGCGGCTGAAGACGAAGCGGTGGCCCTGCCCCGACGTCCGGTTGTTCGCGCGCAGCAGGATCACATAACCCGACGTTGCACTTCCGGGGATGGACTCCACGCACCCTTGGGCTTTGGCGCCGTGGCTGCGCAACAGCGTGTGCCAGTCGCGATCGACGGCCTGGGAGGGAGCGGCGAGCCCGACCGTGGTGCTGAGCGCGGCGACGACCGCAGTGGTGACGGCGCGGGTGGCGAAGTGGCGCGTCATGCAAGAGCTCCTTGATGGCTGCGGATGACTGGCGAGGCGGATCCTAGTGACTTCCCGTTCCGGCACCAAGCAGCCGCGGCGACGTGGCCGAACAGGGCAGGTCGGTCACCTTCATGCCGAAGCCGAGCTTCGGTGGCAACGGCTCGGGCATGCACGTGCACCAGGTCCTCCAGGTGAGGGATGGGTCTCTTGCACGACCGCCTCAGGTGGTCGCCTGTCCGTGCATGCCTTTCAGGTGGCCGAGACCTGAGCGGCCAGGGCTGCGCGTGAGGCCACCCCGAGCTTGGCGAAGGCCTTGGACAGGTGCGACTCGACCGTCTTCTCGCTCAGGAAGAGGCGGGTCGCGATCTCGCGGTTGGTCATCCCCAGCGCGACGAGCCCGGCGATCTCCCGCTCACGCCCGCTCAAGGAGTCGATGCCGAGGTTGCCGTGACCTCGGACTCCCCCACGACCGATGCGACGACCACGTCTTCGCAGCTCACGGGTCGCTTCCTCAGCTGTGCGACGAGCACCCCCGTCCACCGCTAGGCCGTGGGCCGATCTCAGCCGCCTCACCGCCTCATCCGTGTCCGCCGAGGCCTTCGCGGCCAGGATGTGGGCCTGGGCCTCATCCAGCCGGGCACCCAGCTCGCTCGCTCGGATGATCGCCGAGTGCGCCAGCCTCGACGCCGTCTCGAGATCGCCGCGCGCCCATGCCACCATCGATCCGGCGCGTTCAGCCGCAGCAAGCGCACCGTTGAGCCCCGATGCCTCGGAAACGGCGAAGGCGCGCGCCACCGATGCCTCGGCCCCCTCGATGTCACCGAGTGCGATCTGCGATTCCACCAGCCGCGGCGCCCAGCGGGCGATCCACCCCGGCTCCACGTCGTAGGCGGCGATCAAAGGCAGTGCCGCCTCCGCCTTCCCGGAGGCGAGCAGCACCGCTCCGAGAACGGCGTTGCCGACCGTGACGAGCGCGGACTGGTCGAGCCGCTGCGCCAACGAGACGCTCTCGGTGGCGGCGGCCATCGCAGCATCGACGTCTCCCGTGTCGAGGACGAAGTACGCCTTCATCCACAGTGCCCATTGCAGGGACTGGTCATTGTGAGTCAGCCGGGCGGCAACCTCGGTCCGGCCCGCGGCGACGGCGGCTTCCTCGACCCGACCCAGCAGTCCGAGAGCAAGCGCTTCGGCGATACCGAGGGGCACGGCGCCGACCGTGTTGCCAGCCGCTCCCACCGCGGCCGAACCCCGGCGGGCCACTGCCAGGGCTGCGTCGAGACGTTCGACAGCGACCAGTGCCCACGGGAGCGCCGGCAACAGCTCCGCCTTGGCGACGAGCTCGGCATCCGTGGCCCGGTCGACACTCGAGGTGGCGAAGTCGGCTTCGGCACCCGACTCGTCCACGCGCCCGGCGAACCGATGGCAGACGGACAAGATGGCGGCCGAGACACCCTGGACGAGCTCGTCCGCGCTCTCCTCCGATCGCGCCGATGCGGCCCATCGGCCCATCTCGGCGTAGTCACCCAGCTCGTACGACGTCAGCGCCAGGCCCGCCATGACCTCGGCGCTACCTGCCCGGTCGCGGGACTCCTCCAGGCTGCGGGTGAGTCTCCGGAGTGACGCGTCATGACGGCCGAGCAGGCGCTCGACCGATGCCGCGATGAGGGTCAACCGCCGGCCACGGAGTTCTGCGCGGCTTCCCGGTGTCGACGTGTCGTCCGCGACGGCCAGCGCCTCACCCAGGCGCCCGGACTGCACCAGCGCCTCGGCAAGATCGGAGACCAGGGCAGGATCGTCCGAGGCGCCGGCACGACGCGACGCCACCAGCCAGTCGGCCGCGATCGATGGCGCCTGGGACCTGACGATGACTGCCGCCCTCCGGAGGACGTCCGACGCGTCGGAGTCGCCGGGCGACGCCGTCAGTACGAGGTGACGCGCCTGCTCGATGAGCGGGCTCTTCGTCTCGTTGAGGACCACCGCGGCTCGCGCGTGCACGGCGAGCCGATCCCCCAGGGGTTGGCCCTGGTAGACCGCGCTGCGAATGACCGGGTGCCGGAAGGCGAACTCGCGCAAGGTCTCGGTCCCACGGACCAGCCCACGGTCGACCAGGTCATCAACAGCGATCAGGGCCATGTCGAGTTCCAGACCTGCCGTGCGTCGGGCGATGTCGATGTCGAAGGGATCTCCCACGACCGCTCCTGCCCGGACCAGCGCACGAGCAGCCTCGCCGAGCCGCGAGAGCTCGACCGACACGGCGGCGATCAGGCCCCCCGGCAGCTCATCGGACGCACCGGACTTGGCCAGCTCCTCGAGGTACAGCGGATTGCCACCAGCGATCTCGAACACGCGTGCGCGGTCGTCCTCGGTCAGCGCCGACGCCGCCATGAGGGCATCGGCTGCACTCCGCGAGAGGGGTACGAGCGGAACGTCCGTGCAGTCGCGGCCGACCGACCGGGCAGCGGCGCTGATGGTGCCGACGACCGAGCCCGGTCGCCCGGCGATCACCAGCACGTGCGGCACAGCGGGAGGGTGTCGCACGAGATTCTCGAGCAGCTCGTAGGAGACCGGGTCGGCCCAGTGGATGTCGTCGAGCACCAGGACGAAGGGCCCCATGGTCTCGAGCTGATCACCCATGGTGCGGAAGAGCTCCCAGCGAGCACCTGTGTCGCGAGCCGGCCATGTGGCCAAGGTGGGCAACGTCCGCATGGCATCTCGGAACAGAGCGAGTGGAGCATCGCGCTCGAGCTCAGTGGCGCGTCCGACGAGCGGTTCCAGCCGCTGAGCCCGCGCCCGTTCCACCACGTGCGCGAGGAGCCTCGTCTTGCCGATGCCGGCTTCACCGTGGACGAGCACCAACCTGCGCTCACGGTGGGACAGCGCCTCCAGCGCCGAGTCCACCTCGGCCAGCTCCAGTTCTCGGCCGACGATGCGCACGCCTCGAGCATGGCACCCCCGAGCCCTCGAGGTCAGGGGTCTCCCCGATGTTGGGTGGCCCTGATCCTGCGAACGTCGTGCCTGGCGAAGACACCGACACGACCTGGAGGTCGACATGAACGAGGCACACCGCACCACTACCGATCTCGCAGCCGCGCGGATCCACAACGAGGCCACCTGGCGCGCCTCCGCGATCGCGCTCTACGCGGGCGACATCGACGGCTTCCTGAGCCACTGGACCTCGGCACCGCGCTATCGCGTCGCCTACCCGGTGGAGGGCCTTCCCTCCGCCGTCGAGGGGACCGATCAGTTCCGCGCCATGTTCGGTGGCATCACCGCGGCCGCCGAGCACATCGCCGTGACCGACGTGGTGATCCACCAGACCGACAACCCCGACATCGTGATCGTCGAGGAGCACATGGTCGCCGACCTGCACGATGGCAGTCGCTACGAGAACGACCTGATCATCCGGGTCACCTTCCGCGACGGCCTGATCCACGACATCTTCGAGTACTACGGACAGACCGCCCACCAGAGACTGGCCGAACGCCTCCTTGCCCCATCGGAGGTGCCGGCATGAGCACCGGAACCGCGGGCGCCCTCCACGGCCCCGGGCTGACCGACGTGCGCATGATGACCGTCGCGCACAGCAACTTCCGCCGAGAGCTCAAGCTCTCGGTGCCTGCAGTCCTGGCGGTGCCCTCCGGAGACAGTCGACGAGCCGCGGAGATCGCCGAACACGTCGAGCTCTGGCTCGGGTTCGTCCACCACCACCACACCATCGAGGACGAGCTGCTGTGGGAGAAGCTCACCGAACGGGTTCCAGAACAGCTGGCTCCCCTGATCGACCGCATGGAATCGCAGCACGCGAACGTGGCGGCGCTCCTCGACCAGTGCCCACCGCTTGTCAAGGCCTGGCGAGCGACGGCGTCAGCGGCCGACGGCACGCGGCTGGCCGCACACCTCGCGGTCCTGGTCACGGCCTTGTGCGAGCACCTTGACGAGGAGGAGAGGCGAGTGCTGCCGCTCATGGCCGTGCACATACGACCCGTCGAATGGCAGGAGTTCACCGAACGCGGCATGGCGTCGATCCCGAAGAAGCTGCTCCTCACCGGCTTCGGCATGATGCTCTACGAAGGTGACCCGGAGGCACTCGCGCTCGAGATCGCGAAACTTCCGGCCCCCCTGCGACCGCTGCTGCCGGTCCTGGCCCGACGAGCCTTTCGCACGTATGCGAAGCGGATCCACGGCACGCCCACGCCCGCACTCGGGACGTCAGGTGACGCACCTTCGCATGACGCCGTCGTCTGAACGCCAGCGAGGGTCGTGCTCGAGAAGACGAGACTGCCGACTCCGCGCCGTCGACGATGGCGGTTCGAGTGGTTGCGCGCCGCGAAACAGGATCGTTACCCTGATTGTCATGGAGCGGACGTGGTCGCTCGCAGCGGCGCGATCGCCAGCCTCGGTCTGGCCAGCCAGGAGAGCCACGGGGGTCTTCCGGCCAGCCTGTCGAGAAGTCGGTGGAGACGATCCTCTCGGCGCCGCAGCGCCACGGCGCAACCCTGCGGGCGCGTGAGTGAGATGAGATTCGACCTGGTCACGCGGGCTTCACCCGAGCAGGTGCTCGAGGCCATGACGGACTTCACGGATCGCCGGCTCACGATCTGGAGCAAGACGCTCGACCCAGAGATCTACGAGGTCAGGGAGCTGGGTGACACCACAGCGGTGGCGCGGGAAGGATCACCGCACTCGCCGTACTGGGTCGTCGTCCGCTACGACTGGTCCGACCCCCGTGTGATCCGGTGGACGGAGTTGGAGACCAACCACGGAGACCCTGGAGACGGATTCATGCGGATCGAACCGCGTGGAGCGGGCGGCAGCCGGCTTCACGTCGAGTGGAGCACCCATCCCGTTCGCCCACGGGACAAGCTGGCCATGTTTCTGCTGCATCACACGATGAACCGTCCCATCGCCCGGATGTGGCGGAAGGCACTGGATCGATTCGCCCTGGCGTGAACCGGAGGAACGGCCGCCGCGCGCAGCGGCAACGAGCTTGAAGCCACGAACGACAGCCGCGTCGGCGGACCTCAGGTGGTAGAACGGAACTCCGAACCCGGGACGAGGAGACGTGACATGCCAGGTCGAGTCAGGGTCGGTAGCGTGGCGGACTTCGCCGACGGCAAGCTGCACGCCGTCGATGCTGCGGGCACGTCCGTCGTGGTCGGTCTGGCCCGGGACTCGCTGTGCGCGGCGCGCAATCGCTGTCCCCACCTGGGCTTCTCCCTCACCAAGGGACCTGGTGGTCTGAAGTACGCCGACGGCCAGGTCGTCTGCCCGTGGCACAACTCCCGCTTCGACCTGGCGTCGGGAGACAACCTCGACTGGGCGCCCGGCTTCGCCGGTCGGGACATGCCGCGCTGGTCGCGCAAGATGATCGCACTTGGCAAGAAGCCATCGGCGCTGACCACGTACGACGTCACAGTCGAGGGCGACGACGTCTACGTCGAGATCTGAGGGTCCTCACGTCCACCTCCGGTGAGCATGACGGGCGCGGCAGGCAGCCGATCTCTCCCGTGGCAGGAATAATACCCCCCTGGGTATCGTTGACCCAGCACCACCACTCACCGAATCGGGGTTCCGCGTGACCACCAGGACCCGTCGGACAAGCCGCATCACCGCCACCGCGGCTGTCGCACTGGTGCTGATCACGGGGTGTGCCGCCGAGACCACGGACGGCGCCGCGAGCGAGGCCGGCCCTGCTGCGACCGCGATTCCTGGTGGGAGCGAGAAGCCACCCGCAGCCGTGGAAGCCGACCCGGGGAGCGCAGCGGCCTGGGAGGCGCTGATGTCTCCTGACGGGGAGTACGCCGCCTACGCCGCCTACACCGCGGTGATCGAGGAGTTCGGTCAGGTCGAGCCGTATGTCGCGATCCGCGCCGCCGAGCTGCGTCACGTCGAGGCGTTGACCCGGCAGCTGGAGCGACGCGGGGTGACCGTCCCCGACAACCCCTATCTGGGCGAGGTGGCGGCACCGGCCGACCTGGCCGCGGCAGCGACCGCCTGGGCCGATGGAGAGGTGGCCAACGTCGCGCTCTACGACGCTCTCCTGACTCAGGCCACCGGCGACGAGACACTGACCCGGGTGTTGACGAACCTGCGGCGCGCATCCCTTGAGATGCACCTGCCGGCGTTCCGTGCCGCCGCTGACAACGGTGGAGTTCTCACGGCCCAGCAGATGGCCGCACTCGGCCTGCGCTGAACGCCACTGACCCGCCCGCCCGGACCGGGCTCGCGCCTACGAGCGCAGAGCGAGCCAGGCGCCACGCCGGTCGTGTCCTAGGACTCGGCGTGGACGACCGCCATGGGGCAACCGACGAAGTGCAGCAGCTTGTGGGTCACAGATCCCACGGCCAGTCCGTGGAAACCTCCTCGTCCGCGCGAGCCCACGACCAGGAGGTCGGCCTTGTGCGTGGCATCGGTCAGCACGGGCACCGCGTCACGCCGATGGACGTGGACCTCGACCGTGACATCCGGATGCTGCTCCCGCAGCGCGATGAGCTGGTGCTCGACCTGCTGGCGGCGCAGCTCGACCTCCTCGTTGTCCTCGGGCAGCGGACGCAGGAGGTGCGTGGGCCATCCCTGCGGTAGACCGAGGGCGTTGACCACTCGCAGCCGCGCCCCGCGCAGGGAGGCCTCTTCGAACGCGTACTGAAGGGCACGAGCGGAGTCCGGGGACCCGTCAGTGCCGACGACGACGCGACGGTGTCCGGCTGACGCCTGCCCGACCACCACCACCGGGCACGGTGCGTGACCGACCAGCTGGAGCGCCGTGGAGCCCATCAGCATGTTGCCGACGTCCTCGCCCTTGGCCCCCAGCACCACGCTGTGCGCGTTCTCCGCCTCGGTGTGAAGCACCTGCGTGGGCGTGCCCATCGGCAGGTGGGTGGTGACCTCGAGACTCGGGTAGGCCTCGAGGACGAGCGAGACCGCGTCCTCGACGACCACGCGGCCATGCCGCTCGGCTTCCTCGAACCGCCCTGGCGGGAAGAACGGGAAGTCGCCCTCCCAACGCGGCAGTGCGTGCACCAGACGGAGAGGACAGTCGCGCAGCGCTGCGTCGTGCGCGGCCCACATCACCGCTCGCAGGCTGCGGCCCGAGCCGTCCACCCCCACGACGATGGACTTCGTCATCCCTGCTCCTGCCCGGTGCTGTCGCCACGCGCGCGCTGGTCGGTCATCTCACGCCGCAGCAGACCTGTCTCGTCCTGGTCTTGGAAGTTGCTTCTGAGTTCTTCGGTGTCTCGAGCGCCTCGGCAACTCATGTCCTCGACTCCCTTCGTCCCACCCATTCCATGCGGCCGTGCCCATGTCCGGTAGGGCCGAAAGACCACATGGAGAAGGACGAAGCCCCCTGGAGAGTCAGGCGACGAGGGCGACGACGAGCAAGGCAACCAGCCCGAGTCCGAAGCTCGCCGTGTGCAGCATCTTTTCCTTCCAGTTCGGCGTCGAGGTGATCTCGGGAAGCAGGTCTGCAACGGCGATGTAGATGAAGTTGCCGGCGGCGAACGGCACCAGCCAAGCGACTTCGATGCGGTCGGCGACGCCGTACGCGAGCAGCCCACCGAGCGGGAAGGTCACTGCCGAGGCGAGGTTGTAGAGGAGCGCCTGCCGCGTGCTCCAGCCGCTGTGCACCAGGATCCCGAAGTCACCCAGCTCCTGTGGGACCTCGTGAGCCGCTGCCACGATCCAGGTGACGACACCCAGACGGATGTCGACGACGAAGGCGCTGCCGACGGCCACGCCTCCGATCAGGTTGTGCAGCCCGTCCGCGGCCAGGATCATGTAGCCCAGCGGCCGGTGCTCGCTCACGGGCCGGTGACAGTGGTGCCAGTGCAGGAACTGTTCCAGGACATGGAACGAAAAGACCCCCGCCACGACCCATACGAAGACCGGGAGCCCGTCCCCGAGCACCCGAACCGACTCCGGCAACAGGTGGAACATGGCTCCCCCGAGCAATGCCCCGGCAGCAACGGCCACGAGGGGCAGGACGAGACGGCGGAAGTGACGTTCGGGCAGGATCACCACGACGCTGCCGACCAACGCGAGAGCGCTCATCGCGAGCCCCGAGACCACGATCCAGGACAGCACCGACATGACCGCACATTACTGATCCGATGCGCCGGCTCCTCCGACACTTGCGCTGGGCCGGCTCGGCCTCACCTGACAGATGGAGTAGTCGTCGGCTCCCGGTCGTGCTTGCGCATTGTTCCGCGCGCGTGCGAGGTTCGAGGTGGGAGAGCAACCTTGCCCGCCCATCCCCCGGAGTCATCACAGATGGGTTCGCCGAGCAGGCCACCTCAGCACTCACGGGGCTCGGCTCCAACGCCGGTCTGGAGAAAGGGGAAGTGCCCACCGCCGCACTCGACGCAACCACACGACAGGGAACAAGATGACCGAGTCGCCCGCCCTGCACACCGAGGGACTCACCAAGCACTTCGGGGACGTGAAGGCGTTGGTGGACCTCGACCTCGACGTCCGCCGTGGTGAGGTGTGCGGCTTCCTCGGGCCGAACGGCGCCGGGAAGACGACGGCGATCCGCCTCATCATGGACGAGATCCGGCCGACGTCGGGGCGCGCGTGGATCCTGGGGATGGACTGCCGCGCCCGGTCGGTGGAGATCCGCCGTCACCTCGGCTATCTGCCCAGCGACCTCGCGTTGTACCCGAACCTGACAGGCAAGGACACCCTGACCTTCTTCGCGAACCTGCGCGGCGGCGTCGACTGGTCCTACGTCGACGAGCTCGCACAGCGGCTGGGCGCCGACCTGGACAAGAAGGTCGGGGATCTGTCCTCGGGCAACCGGCAGAAGGTCGGCGTGATCCAGGCGTTCATGAACCGGCCGCAGCTGCTGATCATGGACGAGCCGAGCAGCGGGCTGGACCCACTGGTGCAGCGCGAGCTCCAGTCGATGATGCGCGGCGTCGTCGCGGACGGGGCGAGCATCTTCCTCTCCAGCCACACCCTGTCGGAGGTGCAGCGGGTGGCCGACCGCGTCGGCATCATCCGGCACGGTCGGCTGATCGCGATGGAGAGCGTCGCGAGCCTGCGGGCGAAGGGGATCCGCCGGGTCGAGCTGGAGCTGGGTTCCCCGGCCCGGGCATCTGTGTTCGAGGACCTCCCCGGCGCCCGTGACGTGGTGGTGGAGGACAACCGGGTGCACCTGTCCTTCGAGGGCAAGATGGAGCAGCTGCTGTCGCGCGCCAGCGCGTACGAGGTGGTCGACATCGTCACCCACGAAGCGGACCTCGAGGAGGTCTTCCTCACCTACTACCGCGATGCCGGGGCGGCCGAAGGCGCCGCGGAGGTGTCGGGCTGATGCTCGTCAACGTGTTCGGCAAGGCTGTCCTCGACCGCTCTCGCGGGATGGCCGTCGGGGTCGTCAGCCTCTCGGTGCTGCTCTACTTCGCGATGGCGGTCTACCGCGACATCGACCTCAACGTCTACTCGGACCTCCCCGTCTCGATGCAGTCGCTGATCGGCATCCCTGAGGACGCCGACATCGCATCGTTGGCCTACAGCGCCATCTTCAACTCCTACGGCGCGCTCGTCCTCGGCGGCCTGGCGATCTCGATCGGCTCGGCGTCCGTCGCCGGCGAGGAGCGCGCGGGCACCTTGTCGCTGCTGCTGGGCAACCCGAAGAGCCGCAGCCAGGTCCTGGTCGCCAAGTCCGCGGCCATGCTGGTGCTGGTCGCCGCCGCGGGCCTGGCCCTGTGGGGAGCCAGCGCGCTGGCCCCGGTTCTCCTCGACGTCGATGTCACCGGCCTTCACCTCGGCGCCTACACGCTGCACCTGACGGCCAGCACACTCCTCTACGGCTTCCTCGCCCTCGCACTCGGCGCCGCTACCGGGCGTACCGGTGTCGCGGCCGGCGGCGCGACCGGCGTGATGGTGTTGTCGTTCCTCGCTGCCGGCCTGCTGCCTGCCGTCCAGGGATGGGAGCAGGCCGCACGCGTCTTCCCGTGGTACTACCTGTCCGGGAGCGACCCGCTGCTCAACGGCCCCGACTGGGAGCACCTGGCGATCCTGGTCGGCACCACCGCCGTCTTGTTCGCAGCCGCGCTCCTCGGACTGAACCGCCGCGACCTCCGTGGACGATCGACCGGGTTCAGCCTGCTCGCATGGGCGCGTGACCTCCCCGCCACGGCGCAGCTCGTCGACCGCCTGGCAGGGGCGGCACGCGTCTCCACGATCTGGGTCAAGAGCGCCTCGGAGCACCAGGCACTGCTCGGTATGGTCTCGGCGGCCATGCTGCTGGTCATGGGTGCGCTGCTCGGACCCGTCTACAGCTCGCTCGACGAGACGCTGATGGACCTCGGCGACGCTCTCCCCGAGTCCATGCTCGCTCTCTTCGGCGGCGGCGACCTGTCCACCCCCGAAGGCTTCTACCAGATCGAGAGCTTCGGCATGGTCGCGCCGATCGCCGTCATGGTCGTCACCGTCGCCCTCGGCGCGAAGGCGCTCGCCGGCGAGGAGGCCGACCGCACGATGGGGCTGTTGCTGGCCAACCCGATCTCCCGCAGCAGGGTGCTGGCTGAGAAGGCGGTGACGATGCTGGTCTTCGGCGTGGCCGTGGGCGTGGCGACCTTCGCCGGCGTGGTGGCCGGCGACGCGCTCGGAGGCATGGGCATGGACCTCGGCAACGTCGCGGCCACCTGCGTGTTGCTCACCCTCATCGGGCTGCTGTTCGGCGCCCTGGCGCTCCTCACCAGCGCGGTGACCGGGCTGGTCCGCACAGCCGTGCTCGTCCCCGTGGCAGCGGCACTGGTCCTGCACGTGGTGAACGCCATGGGCAACCTCGAGGACGCCGGGTGGGCGAAGGTGTCGCCGTTCTACTACTACCTGGGCGGCGACCCGATGGCCCAGGGCTTGGACTGGGGCCACGCCGCCGTGCTGGCCGGATCGACAGCGGTGCTGCTCGCACTGGCGTTCCCCGCCTTCGAGCGCCGGGACCTGCGTCAGCACTCCTGACCCACGTCCACGATGCTGAGGTTCAGGTGTGCATGAGCTCGCCCACGTCGCCGTCGATGACCCAGCGCAGCGCCACGCCGCAGTCGTCGCGTGACGGTACTGCTCCCCATGCCCGTAGATGACCGCCGGCGTAGAACTCCTGCGCAGCGGTCAGGTAGGAGGGATAGAACGCAGGCGGGCGAAGGCTCCGTCGAATCCGGAACAGATGGAACGGCCCCCAGCTCACGAAGGGAACACCCTCGGGGCGGAGGTAACGGGTCAGGAAGCAGGCGACGATGTCGGCCGCGAGGAACGGGGTCAGCGTGCACGTCCCGCGCAGCGGCCTGCCGTTCTGCTCGTCGCACGACGATCGCCCCGCTGGCAAGTAGTCCCAGTGTCCGGCGTCCTGGAACTCCGCGACGTGCGCTGGCGATGCGAGGCGCTCCCACTGCGATATCTGCACCCCGAGCACCTCGAGTGACACGTCACCACCCCAGGTGAACAGCTTGGGAAGTGTCGACCGGTGCATCTCTCCAGGCACCTCCACCCCACTGAGGGAGACGTACGCCGCGTACGAGCCCGGGGCCTGCGTTGCGACGTGGCCCAGGAGTCCCGCTCCCCACGAGTGTCCGACAAGCGCTGTCGACGGGGCGGGCATCACCAGGTCACTGTGCGTCCACCTCGAGCGCGCCCAGGTGGCGAGCTCGGCAATCAGCCTCTGCTCCGCCTCGTTGCCCGACGGTGCTCCGAGGCGCAGCTCCGGCACGACGACGACATAGCCCGACCGCGCCAGCGCGGCCGGGAACTCGAACCACTTCTGGTAGTGGTCCTCGTCCCCGGGGCACGACCCGTGAGCCAGGATCACCAAGGGGTAGCGACCGCACGCCTCGAGGATCCGCGCGTGCTGCGGGGACCCGTCGAGGGAGGGGAACCAGACTCGCACCGGATGACCGAACGCCCCCACGTCGCCTGGCCCGATCCTTGCGGTCGCGGAGGCTGCCGCCTCGTGGTCGACACCGGGGTGCACCACCGGCGCGATGGTGGCCATCGTGTCCTGGTAGCCGTAGAAGACCGGCGCGAACACCGACGGCTTCCAGGGGATCGGACACCCCGGGATGGAGTCGACCTGGACCGCACCCTTCAGCCCATCGATGAGTCCGCTCCAGCGACGGAGCAGGGGGACCGCGAAGGTCTTCATCAGCCCTGCCTCGTGAACGGCGCGCTCATGTAGAGGGCACGCTGGAACACCTCGTCAGGGATCCCCTCGTAGCCCCCCAACGTCGTCTCGACGAAGGCGAAGGTAAGGGTGCCGCCGTCGACCGACCAGCGGTGGGTGGTGTTGCCGTCGGAGTGCTCGAAGACAACGAGGTTCCCGTCGATCACGTACTCCGCGTCGTAGTCGATCGGCAGCGGCTCGCCACTGCCGGACGCGCCGTACAAGTCCCACGTGCCGTTCTCGATGGTGAGGATCAGCACCGTGTCATCCGAGAAGGGAGCGTGTGCTCGATAGTCGTCGACCCATCGACCGAGGCCGTGGCGCCGGATCGTGGCCTCGGTGTCCTCGAGCGAGAGGGGTGCGGTGTGCCAGACGCCCTCCAACTCAGACCCGGCTGGAGCCTCGGAGGTCGTGGAGGTGCTCGCCCGGTCCGCGGGCGCCGACGCCGGCCCCGGATCGTCCGCTCCACACCCGGACAACGGTGCTGCAGCCAGGGCTGCGACCGCGACCAGCGCGACGAGGAACTTCATGATCCTCTCCTCGGGAGATCCGGTCTCAATGGTGAGGGGGCCAGCAAGCTGGCGGGGCGTCCAGGTTCGCTACGGACCCAACGTCGTAGGGCTCCACAACTAGCTCGTGAACCAGCCGGACGGCCCGAGCTCGGAGCCCATCCGCGGAACGTACTGGTCGAAGTAGATCAGCGAGATCAGCTCGCGACGGCTACGCACGTCTGCCTTGTCGAAGACGGCCTTCAGGTGATCTTGGACGGTGTACGTCGAGACGTGCATCGTCGCGGCGATCGTCTTGGTGTCCACGCCCTGGAGCACCAGCTGCGTCACGTCGCGCTCGCGCGGAGTGAGGTCGAAAGCCGCCACGACCAGTGGGACGATCTCCGGCGGCCTGGCCTCCTCGATCGTGATCACCACGTCGCCGTCATGATCGCCGAGGGCGCTCAACGGTGAGGCGTGGAGCACCAACCACATCCCGCTGGCGCCACGGACGCGACTGCGTGGCGGCACGCTGCTCTCACCACGGGCGAAGCGGCGAGCAGCGCCCACCAAGGACGCGATGACCGCAGTCGGTGCCCCGCTGTTGTCGCCGGCGAGCAGGTCGGCCAACCGGGTCTCGGCACCCAGGCTGGTCTGCCGGATCGAGTTGTCGCCACCGACGATCAGCACTGCGGGCCCGAAGGCACTCGTCGGGACAGACGAGACCGCAAGCGCCGCCAGCATCCCAGACCGCAGGCCGATCGCGAACACCTCGGCCAACGAGGCCATGAAGTCGATCTCGGCCTCCTGGAAGTGGCCTGAGCCGGGGTCGCGAAAGAGGGCGATCCCACCCCACAAGCGCTCGCCGTCACGACACAGCGTGCGGAGCTCGTCGGTGTAGCCGAAGTGGGGACGCATGAACCTGGAGACGCGGGGTGATGCCTCGGTGTCGCCCGAGGTCCAGGCGTGGACACCGACGGCATCCACGCCCCGCTCGGCCATCGACATGAAGCCGGTCGGCTCCGCCTCGCCGTACTCGAGCAGGCCGAACTCGTGGTCGTGCTCGTTGCGTCCCAGCAGGTCGCCGTACTTGCGTGCTCCGGTCAGCAGCCGGGTGCTGGGGTCGACGGTTGCCAGACACGCCCCGGCGAAGGGGACCGCGCGGGCGATCGACGTGAACGTCTCGTCCAGGAAGCTGTCGATCCCCAGGCCGGCGCGCGCGACGACCTCGACGTCTCGCCTCACTCGCTCCGCTGTCAGTCCGGTGACCACGAAGCCAGTGTCCGCGCGATCACCGCGCTGCGGCATCCCACATTTCTGGGCGGTCTGGACCACCAGACGTGGACCGCAAGAAGTTCCGGCACTTTGGGGATGGCTCCGGCACGGCCCTGACTCCAGTGTTGTGACATGACCGGCACACCGACTGCACTCCTGGCGATACCGGAGCAGGGGCCCCTCGACGCCGCGGGGCGGCTGGTCCATGAGGATGACGACGCCGCCCAGCTGGCCCTCGCCCTGGCCAACCTCGAAGGGCGGCTCGCCCATGCCCGACTCCACCCGGACGACCTCGTGGAGGTGCGTGTCCGCACCACGAACCTGACCCGCCTCGATGCGGTGTACGACGTGCTGACCGAGCGCCTGCGCGCGACCGCCGCCGCACCCGTGGTGACCGTGACCGAGGTGGATCGGTTGGCTGTCCCCGGGATGACCGTCGCGCTCGACGCGGTGGCGGCGACGCGCACCCGCCGGCTCCTTGTCGTGGTGGCCCACCCGGACGACGAGGCCTTCGGCTGCGGCTCGCTGCTGGCCCACGCCACGGCACACCAGGTCGCGAGCACCGTCGTGTGCGCCACCCGGGGAGAACTCGGGCAGCCCTCACCCGGCAGCGGCCTGCGCCAGGAGGACCTGCCCGCCGCCCGCGAGCGCGAGCTGCGTGAGGCCTGCGCCGTGCTCGGCGTCGGGCGGGTGGACGTGCTGGACTACCTCGACTCGGGTGTCGACGGCGAACCGGCCGCGGGGTCACTGGCTGCGGCCGACCCGAGGGTGCTGGCCGAGCGGATAGAAGTGCTGATCGACGAGATCGGTCCCGATGTCATCGTGACGCTCGACGCGAGTGACGGGCACCGCGACCACGCCGCCGTGCGCGACGCGACGCTGGCCGCGCTCGACCGGGTGACCCGCCGGCCGGCCGGCACCTACTTGTTCTGCCTGGCTCGGTCGCTGATGACCGAGTTCACCGGGGACGACTCCCTCGGCACGCCCGACGAGGACGTGACGACCGTCGTCGATGTCGCCGACCTGCTCGACCTGCGCTGGCGCGCCATCCGCGCGCACGCCTCCCAGGTGCCGCCGTTCGACGCGATGGGCGAGGCGCTGCAGCACGACTTCCTCGCCGTCGACCGGCTCCGGCGGGTGGACCCGCCCTGGCCGGGAGGCCCGTGCGAGACCAGCTGGCTGACACCGGCACCGATTCCGATCACCACACAGGCAACAACCGAGAAGAAGGAACCGTCATGACCCTCGAGGACACCCGCGAATCCCGTCCCGCCGGTGGCGCCGAGACGCTCCGCGGCCTCTGCACCGGCGGCGTCCACCTCCCCGGCGACCCGGCGTACGACCTGGCCCGGATGCCCTGGAACGTCGCCGTCGACCAGCGCCCGGCAGCGGTCGCCGTCCCCCGCTCGGCAGCGGAGGTGGCTGCCGTCGTGCGCGCCGCCGCCGCCGCCGGGCTCCGGCTCGCGCCCCAGAGCACCGGGCACAACGCCGGACCGCTCGCCGAAGGCTCCCTCGACGACGTCGTCCTCCTCCGGCTCTCGGAGATGACCGGAGTCAGCATCGACCCCGACCGTCTGCAGGCGCGCGCCATCGGCGGCACCCTGTGGCGAGACGTGGTGACCGCTGCCGCTGAGCACGGTCTTGCCGCCATGCACGGCAGCTCGCCCGACGTGGCGGTCGCCGGCTACACGCTCGGCGGAGGCCTCT
Organism: uncultured Actinomycetota bacterium; assembly: GCA_963726515.1. GTDB lineage: Bacteria > Actinomycetota > Actinomycetes > Propionibacteriales > Nocardioidaceae > Nocardioides. The sequence continues at coordinate 69,318 of CAVSCW010000028.1, read as the reverse complement.
CCTGGTATGCCCGCCAGCACGGCCTGGCCACCCACCAGGTCACCGCCGTCGAGATCGTCACCGCCGACGGCGAGCTGGTCCGCGCCGACGCCGAGCACCACCCGGACCTCTTCTGGGCGGTTCGAGGCGGAGGAGGCAACGTCGGTGTCGTCACGGCCCTGGAGTTCCGGCTGCTGCCGCGGGCGGACGTCTACGGCGGGATGCTGCTGTGGGACCGCGAACGCGCCCCCGAGGTGGCGCGCGCGTGGGCGGCCTGGACGCGGGAGGTTCCGGACTCGGTCACCACGTCACTCCGGCTGATGAACTTGCCCCCGCTGCCCGAGCTGCCGCCGTTCCTGAGCGGTCGCCAGCTGGTGGTCATCGACGGGGCGGTTCTCGAGCCCGACGATCGTGCCGCGACGCTGCTCACCCCGCTGCGCGCGCTGTCCCCCGAGATGGACACCTTCGGGCGCATGCCGGCGGCCGGCCTCGTCGACATCCACATGGACCCACCCGGGCCAACCCCGGCGGTGTCGCACCACACCATGATCGAGGCGCTGCCGGAGGACGCCGTGGCCGCGCTCCTGGCAGAAGCCGGTCCCGGCTCGTCGACGTCGCTGCTGTTCGCCGAGCTCCGCCACCTCGGCGGAGCCCTTGCCCGGCCCGACACCGGCGGCGCGCTGTCGCACCTGCAGGCCGACTACGCCCTGTTCTGCGTCGCGATCGCGGCCACGCCCGAGATGGCGGCACAGGGGCTGGCGGATGCCCACGCGGTGACCACGGCGATGCGCCCCTGGGCGGGTGATGCGCACCTCCTCAACTTCACCGAGGAGCAGGTCGACACCAGCACCGGCTATGACCCCTCGTCCTGGGCGCGGCTCCAGCAGGTCCGCGCCGAGGTCGATCCGACCGCAATGTTCGTGGCGAACCACCGGGTGCGCTCGACGGTGTGACGTCGGGCTTCTTGCCATCAGCCGATGGACTTGCCCACGGTCAGCAGGACGGCGGAGTCCTCGACGGCCTCGAGCGAATGACGTGCGTCGGGGATGGTCATGAGGTCTCCCGGTGATCCGTTCCACCGGGTCTCCCCCGCCACGAGCGTCACCCGGCCGTGCAGCACCTGGAGGGTGGCCTCGCCCGGGTTCTCGTGCTCGTCGAGGGTGCTGCCGGCCCGAAGCGCGATCAGGGTCTGGCGCAACAGGTGCTCGTGCCCGCCGTAGACCGTGTGCGCGCTGCGACCGCTCGTTGCGGTCCTGGCAGCCTCCAGGTGGTGGCGGACCAGCGCGGTCAGGGACTCCTTCTGCATGTGCTCTCCCGGTGGGTCACAGTGCGGTGCGAAGCAGGACTGACCCGAACGGGCCGGACACCGTCGCAACGGTCTTGCCACCGAAGCGAGCATACTTCCAAGGTGACATCCTCACGTGCGACACGATTGGCGCTCTGGTCCGGAGCGTTCGTGCTCGCCGCCTATCTCGGACGGGCCACGATCGTCGATGGCCAGGCACTGAGCCTGATGTGGCCGGCTGCAGGGGTGACCGCTCTCTGGTTCGTCACGGGGAGTCGCCGCACGTGGGCGCTCGACGCACTTGCCCTCGCCCTGGCCACGGTCGTGATCAACATGACCACTGGGGCGACCGTCCAGGTGGCCCTCGTCTTCGTCGTCGCCAACCTGCTCCAGGCTTCGGCCTTCGTCCTGCTCTTCCGCCGCCTGCTCCTGGTCGTCGGCGCAGCGGACCGGGACCCGGACCCACTCCCAGGGATGGACCGACTCAGCGATCTCGGCGCGCTGGTGTGCGCCGCGTTGACGAGCGCGATGCTCGCCGCCCTTGTCGGCTGGACCGGGCTGTGGTGGGTGCTCGGCTCCGCGGAGATCCAGTCGCTGGTGGCCTGGTGGGGGCGCAACTCGGTCGCCATCATCGTGATCACCACCCTCGGCCTGATCGTGCGCCCGAGGCTGGGCGAGCTGCGCACGAGGCTGCGGCGTTCCTCCAATCTTCGCGAGCTGACCGGGATGTCGCCTGCTCGCCAGGCGGAGCTGGCGCTGCATGCACTGATCGGCGTCGCGGTGACGGCGTTCGTCTTCCTGCTCAGCGAACCGGGGCCCCTGGCGTTCATCCTGATCTTCACCACGGTGCTGATCGGCGTGCGCTTCGGCCCGCTGGTCGTGGGGATCCACGGAATGCTCCTGGCCGGGGTCAGCGTCGGCCTCACGCTGGCGGGCCAAGGCCCTTTCGCGGAGATCGAGGACCTGCACTGGAGGGTCCTGGTGGCCCAGGTGTTCGTCGCGCTGACGTCGGTCACCGGACTGGTGCTTGCCCTGAACCGCAAGGAGAGGGAGGCCCTCCTCGCCCGGCTGCAGGTCTCGCAGAAGGCCGCCGCCGAGCGTGCCCAGCTGCTCGACGCGGTGCTCGAGAACATGCACGAAGGCGTCGCCGTCGTCGACGCCGACGGCAAGATCCTGCTCCGCAACGACGCCGGGCGGCAGATGCTCGGACTCGGCGGCGCCCCGACCTCACGCCTCCAGCCCCTCGAGACCTATCGACTGCACCGAGCCGACGGCACTCCCCTCACCCCGGCCGACCTGCCGTACGCGCGGGCGCTCGCAGCCCAGGCCGTCGTACGGGAGGACCTGCTCCTGCGGCCCCAGGACGACGGACCCTCGAGGACCCTCGAGATGAATGCTCGCCCGCTGCCCGCCGTCGCCGACGGCGACCCGCCCCGTGCCATCGTCACCTATCGCGACGTCACCGCCGAGCGTGCCGACCGCGACAGCCTGGCGTCGTTCGCCGGCGTGGTGGCGCACGACCTGCTCACCCCGGTGACGGTGATCGCGGCGTGGTCGGAGCTGCTGGGGGCGGTGCTGGATGCCGACGAGGTCGACGCCATCAAGGGGCGCGCCCAGCTGGCCCGCATCACTGGCGCCGCGGACCGCATGCGGCAGCTCATCGACGACCTGCTGACCTACACCGTCACTCGCGACGGCTCGTTCGAGCTCGTCGACGTGGACCTGAGTGGCGTGGCAGCCGACGTCGCGCAGTCACACGCCGAGTCGAGCAGCAAGCCCGTGATCCACGTCCAGCCCGCCCTCCACGTGCTCGGTGACCCCCTGCTGGTGCGCCAGATCCTCGACAACCTGATCGGCAACGCCGTGAAGTACGTTGCGCCCGCAGTGAGGCCGGTCGTCCTCGTGGCAGGTGAGGAGCGAGAGGGCTGGCTGCACGTGACGGTCACCGACAACGGGATCGGCGTCCCGGAAGCGCACCGTCGCCGCATCTTCGAGAGCTTCCAGCGCGCGCACCCCGAGGACTATCGCGGGACGGGGCTGGGCCTGGCGATCTGTCATCGTGCCGTCGAGCGGCACGGCGGCACCATCACGGTCGCCGATCGCCTCGACGGCCAGGGCAGCGTGTTCGAGTTCATTCTTCCGGCGGCCAGCGCTCCCCCTGGTGACGACGCCAGGTCGTGGCCCGCGAGCGATCCTGCGGGCCTGTCCCGCTGACCCGTTCCCGCAGCTCGACCGGCTCGGGCGCCTCGACGAGGCTCCCCCGCCGCTGCCACGCCACGAGGCCCGCGACCATCACCACCGCCAGCGGAAGGACCCAGACCGGCACCTGTGCCGCCCACTCGGTGACGGTGCGCTGAGCGGCGTACTCGACGTCGGTCAGGTCGCCCATGCCGAGTGAGCCCGTGAGGCCTGCGGTGCCGTCGTAGCGCAGGAACACGGCCCCCACCGCGATGAAGAGCAGTCCGGCCACGAAGGACGTGGTGTGGACGCGCACACCACCGACCGACAGTGTCCGCCCACGCAGCCACCGGCGCCTGCCCAGGTCGAACCGGTCCCAGGCGGCGGCGAGCACGAGCAGGGGTGCGGTCATGCCCAGCGCGTAGACCGCCAGCAGCGCGCCGCCCTGCCAGGGAGACTCCTGCGTCGCGGCCACGGTCAAGATGGCGCCGAGCACCGGACCGGAGCAGAAGCCGGCGAGTCCGTAGACGGCACCGAGCAGCAGCGTGGACAACCACCCGTCGTCCCCGCGCGAGGACACCATGGACTGCAGGCGGGTCGCCCCCGGCACGGCGAAGCCTCGGCCCAGGAGCTGCAGCACCCCGAGCCCGATGATGGTCCAGCCCGCGATCGCGATGAGCAGCGGCCGGTGCCCGTAGAACAGGGACGAGGCCGCGCTGGCGCCCGTGCCGAGCGGCACCAGGGTGAGGAGGAGGCCGAGGTAGAAGACCGCCGTGCGGGCGACCAGCGCGCGGCCGCTGGCAAAGGCGTAGGCGAAGAACGAGGGCAGCAGCAGCGCGCTACAGGGTGAGAGGAGCGCCAGGATCCCGGCAGCGAATGCAGCCAGCACACCGACCTCGCTCACGATCCAGCGTCCTCGGCGGCCTTCTCGATGGTCTGCTCGAAGACCTCCAGGGGCTGGGCGCCGATCACCGGCACTCCATTGATCACGAAGGCAGGAGTGCCGGTCACTCCGATGGCCTGGCCCTCGGCGAAGTCCTCTCGCACGGCTGACTCGCTGGCCGTGGAGGCCAGGTCCGCGCGGAACCTCTCGACGTCGAGGCCGATGTCCTCGGCGATCGAGGCGAGGTGGTCCTCGTCGAGCTCGCCGCTGTTCGGAGGCACCTGATGGGCGTACATCGCCTCCTCGAACTCCCAGAAGCGGCCCTGCGCAGCCGCGGCCCGACCACCGCGGGCGGCGACCAGCGACTCAGCACCGAGGTAGGGGAAGTCACGCCACTCGATGCGCAGGATGCCGTCCTGGACGTACTTCTCCACCAGCGCGGGCTCCGTGTCGCGAGCGAACTTGCCGCAGAACGGGCACTGGAACTCGGAGTAGGCGACCATCACGACGGGTGCGTCGACCTCGCCGAGCGCCATGGGGTCACCGGGATCCCGACGCGCCAGCTGCTCCCCGAGGTCAGAGGGCGCCGCGGAGGCGGTCGCGGGCATGCCGTCCACCGCGGCCTCGTCGCCCTGGTCCTCTCCGCCGCCTCGGACGAGGACGAAGACGAGGGCGATCGCAGCCATCACGGCGACGACGATCGGAAGTATCGGGCTCTTGCGGGACTCAGGCACGGACCACTTCTCCTGACGGGTTGACGGAACAGGACAGCTCTCCGAGCAGCCGACTGCGCAGCGCCCAGAGCAGGAGGACCACGGCCACGCCCTGCAGGACGGGTTGGACCGGCTCGAACCAGGTGATCGCTCCGGCACTCCCCAGCGCGACGAGCACGAGCTTGTTGCAGACCGGGCATCCGACGGCGAAATAGGTGAGCAGTCCGCCGATCCATCCGCCGCGGCGGCTCGACGCGCGGTCGGGTTGTGACGGTGCGCGCACGTACGTCGCCGTGAGCAGGCCACCGAGGCTCGACGAGACGAGCAGCGACGGCCAGGCCCACCAGGTCGGGGCGATCTCACGCCCGAACACCGGTGTGTCGATCAGGTCCGTCGGCACCGCCACGACCAGGACGAACGCCGCCCCGGAGGCCAGGGCGACCAGCCACCGTCGCACCGGCCAGGCGAGCAGGACCGCCGTCGCGGACCTCATGACGCGCCCGCCACGACGGGAAGGCCCGCGGTGCGCCACTCCAGCATGCCGTCCTCGAGGCGACGCGCCTCGACCCCTTCGCTGCCGAGCAGGCGGACCGCGTCGTGGGCCATCACGCAGAAGCTGCCACGGCAGTAGGCGACCACGACCGTCGCGTCACGCAGGCCGGCCGCCTCGCTCGTGAGGGTGCCCAGCGGCGTGTGCCGCGCACCGGGGATGTGGCCGGCGAGGTATTCCTCACGGGGACGCACGTCGAGCAGCGTGATCTCGCCCGAGGCCAACAGCTCACCCAGCTCCTGGCGCGAGACCAGCCCGACCTCGTCGGAGCCGGGGATGTTCAGGTAGGCGTCCAGCGCCCGGCCGACGTCTGCCGAGCGCTCGCGCGCCACGTTGCGCATGGCGGCGTACAGGTGCGCGACGTCGTCGCCGGCGAGCCGGTAGTGGACCTTGGTCCCCTCCCGCCGGGTCAGCACCAGGTTCGCCAGCTTGAGCACCTGCAGGTGCGCCGACGCGGTGCTGACCCCCATGTCCGCGGCGCGGGCCAGGGCCTCGACGGTGCGCTCCCCCTGGGCGAGCAGCTCGACGAGCTCCAGCCGCTTGGCGCTGCCGAAGGCCTTGCCCACCACGGCGAGCTCGTCGAACAACCGGGTCCTGCGATCGCCTGCTTCCACCATTCCTCCAAAGATCTTTGGAAGACCGTAGCATCTCGGCGCGGCGGTGGGGACGTCCGGGTCCCCCACCCCTGGGTCGTTCAGGGGCCGACGCGGTCCCAGCCCCGGCCGGTCGGGCGGCTGCCCATCTGGTCGTCGCGCGAGCGGTAGACGATGTAGGGGCGGGTGAGGTAGCCGATGGGTGCGGAGAAGACGTGCACGAGGCGGGTGAACGGCCACAGCGCGAAGAGTCCGAAGGCGACCAGTGCGTGCAGCTGGAAGCCGATCGGTGCCTCGCCCATCAGGTCCGGCTGGGGCTGGAAGGCGAGGAAGGAGCGATACCAGACGGACACGCCTTCGCGGTAGTTGTACTCGCCACCGAGGGAGAAGATCGACCCGGCGATCGTGTTCCACATCCCCAGCACGATGGCTGCGCCGAGGAAGGCGTACATCACCTTGTCCATGGGGGTGGTGGCGCTGAAGACCGGTCCGACGGTGCGGCGCCGATAGATCAGGATCGTCATCCCGACCAGTGCCATCACGCCGGCGATGAGCCCGCCGGTGACAGCGACGAGGTGGTAGAGGTGGTCATCGACCCCGACGGCCTCGGTCCAGGAGCGAGGCACCAGGAGACCGATCACGTGGCCCCCGACGACGCCGAGCATGCCGAAGTGGAACAACGGTGACCCGAGGCGCAGCAGCCGGTCCTCGTAGAGCTGGGACGAGCGAGTGGTCCAGCCGAACTTGTCGTAGCGGTAGCGCCACAGGTGCCCGATGACGAGGGTGGCCAGGCAGAGGTAGGGGACGATGACCCAGAGGAAGGTGTTCACCGGGGGGCTCCTACGGGAATGCTCGATCCGGAGATGAGCGCGGGCCCCGCGACGGGGCTGAGGGCGGGGTCGGCGCCGTAGCCGCCGAGGCCGACCTCCTCGGAGGGCGGGCCCTGCTCGATGAGACGGCGTACGGCGTCGACCTCCTCGCCGGCGAGCTCGGGCAAGGTGTCGCAGACGGCACGGACTGCTGCGTGCCATGGTGACCCGAGGGTGCCGTCGTGGTTGCGCCAGCCGCCCAGCGCGAGGCGCAGCATCTCCAGACCGGCACGGTGGTCCTCGAGCAGACGCCGCGCCGCTTCGGCGTCGATGGTCGCTCCGAACTGCAGGACCGCGCACAGGTGGTCGGGCAGCTCGCCGCAGTCCTCGTCCCACTCCGCCCCGGCCTCGCGGTAGGCCTGCTTGAACTGCACCAGCGCCACTCCTCGTCGCCGGGTGTCACCGTAGGCGTAGTAGGTCAGGTAGAGCGCGCACTTGCGGGTGTGGTCGAAGGTCTCGACGTAGGTCTCCTGCAGTGATCGCAGGTCGTGTGCACGCAGGTGGGCCACGAGCCCGGCCAGCTGGGCGTGGCCCGGCACGAGCGCCTCGATGTCGTCGAGCCCGGCGAGCAGCTCGGCTGTCGGGTAGTCCAGCAGCGCCGAGCAGGCCGCCCAGGTCTCTCGAACCCCGGTGGGGCGGGCGTGCTTGCGGGAGAACCGGCGCTTCATCGCCCGTCGTCCGTCCCCGACGAGGGCGGTGGGAAGAGCCCCTGGGGCGTGCCGCGGCCGTCCCAGTTGAGCAGGTTGACCCGGCCACCCTTGGATCCGCCGCCCACCAGCTCGTCGCTGGTCTCGGAGGTCTGCCGGTCCTGGAGCATCCGGAAGTTCTCCACCGCGACCGGGGTCGGATAGCCCGAGCCCTCGCCGAACAGGTCCTGCTGCCCGCCGCCGTAGTCACTGACGGCGCAGTCGGTCGCGAGCTCCTCCAAGGAGTGCGCCTGCTCGGCGTGCGCAGGTGGGATGACGTAGCGCTCGTCGTACTTGGCGATCGCGAGCAGCCGGAACATGTCATACATCTGCTCCCCCGACATCCCCACCGCCTGGGGGATGGACTCGTCGGGGTCACGACCGAGGTTGATGTCGCGCATGTAGGACCGCATCGCTGCGAGCCTGCGCAGCACCTTGTCGACCGGGGCGGTGTCGCCGGCGGTGAAGAGGTTGGCGAGGTACTCCACCGGGATGCGCAGCGTCTCGATCGCGGCGAACAGGTTGCCGCGGTCCTCGGCGTCCTCGCCGGTCTCCCTGATCACGTCGACGACCGGCGAGAGCGGTGGGATGTACCAGACCATCGGCATGGTGCGGTACTCCGGGTGCAGCGGCAACGCGACCTCGAACTCGTTGATGAGCGCCCACACCGGGGACCTCCTCGCGGCCTCGATCCAGTCCCCGGGGATGCCTGCCTCCTCGGCAGCGCGTTGCACGGCGGGGTCCTCGGGGTCGAGGAAACAGGCCCGCTGCGCGTCGTAGAGGGCGTGCTCGTCCTCGATCGAGGCAGCCTCGAGGACCTTGTCGGCGTCATAGAGGACCAGGCCGATGTAGCGCAGCCGGCCCACGCAGGTCTCCGCGCAGACCGTCGGGATGCCGACCTCGATGCGCGGGTAGCAGAACGTGCACTTCTCGGCCTTGCCGGTCTTGTGGTTGAAGTAGATCTTCTTGTAGGGACATCCCGACACGCACATCCGCCAGCCGCGGCAGCGGTCCTGGTCCACGAGCACGATGCCGTCCTCGGAGCGCTTGTAGATCGCGCCCGACGGACACGATGCCGCGCACGAGGGATTGAGGCAGTGCTCGCAGATCCGGGGCAGGTAGAACATGAAGGTCTGCTCGAACTCGAACGTGACCTTGTCCTCGATGCCCTTGAGCATCACGTCGTGCGCGGCGTGCTCCTGGGAGCCGCCGAGGTCGTCGTCCCAGTTGGCCGACCACTCGACCGCCATGTCCTTGCCGGAGATCAGCGACTTGGGTCGGGCGACCGGGAAGGTGTCGGTCTGCGGGGAGTTCAGCAGCGTCTCGTAGTCATAGGTCCACGGCTCGTAGTAGTCCTGGATCGAGGGCAGCTTGGGGTTGGAGAAGATGTTGAGGAGCTTCTTGATCCGGCCCCCGGCCCTGAGCGCCAGGCGGCCGTTGGGCTTGCGGACCCAGCCTCCCTGCCACGTCTCCTGGTCCTCGTAGGTGCGGGGGTAGCCCAGCCCGGGACGGGTCTCGACGTTGTTGAACCAGACGTACTCGGTGCCGGTGCGGTTGGTCCAGGCCTGCTTGCAGGTCACCGAGCAGGTGTGGCAGCCGATGCACTTGTCGAGGTTCATCACCATCGCCATCTGGGCCATCACGCGCATGTCAGTACTCCACCTTCGTCGTCCGCTTGCGGATGCTCGTGACCTCGTCGCGGTTGTTGCCGATCGGGCCGATGTAGTTGAAGAAGTAGGCGAGCTGGGCATAGCCGCCGACCATGTGGTTGGGCTTGAGCAGGATGCGGGTGAGGCTGTTGTGGATGCCACCGCGCTTGCCGTCGCGCTCGGTCAGCGGCACGTCGATCAGCCGGTCCTGGGCGTGGTGCATGTAGACGGTGCCCTCGGGCATCCGGTGGCTGACGATCGCCCGCGCGGCCACGACGCCGTTGCGGTTGACCATCTCGATCCAGTCGTTGTCCTTGACGCCGATCTTGGCCGCGTCGAGATCCGACATCCACACCGACTGCCCTCCCCGGGAGAGCGAGAGCATGAACAGGTTGTCCTGGTACTCGGAGTGGATCGACCACTTGTTGTGCGGGGTCAGGTAGCGCACCGCCACCCCGAGCTCCCCGGTCGTCCCGATCACCGGCTCGTCGAAGAGGCTGGTCATGTTCAGCGGTGGCCGGTAGACCGGGAGCATCTCCCCCATCCCGAGGAACCAGTCGTGGTCGACGTAGAACTGCTGGCGCCCCGTCAGGGTGTGGAACGGCTTGAGCCGCTCGATGTTGATCGTGAAGGGTGAGTAGCGGCGTCCGCCGGACTCCGAGCCGGACCACTCCGGTGAGGTGATGACCGGCACAGGTGCGACCTGGGTGTCGGCGAAGGTGATCTGCTTGCCCTCGTGCTCGGCGGAGAGGTCGTGCAGCTGGGTGCCGGTGCGCTTCTCGAGGAACCGGAAGCCCTGCGTGGCCAGGTGGCCGTTCGACACTCCCGCCAGGTGCAGCATCGCGTCGGCCATCTGCACGTCGGTCTCGAGCTTCGGCTGGCCGTCCCCGGCGCCGCCGCGAGCGACGCCGTTGCGGTGGCGGAGGATCTCGACCTCCCGCTCGACGTCGTAGTGCACACCCTTGGTCAGCATGCCGACCTTCTCCAGCAACGGCCCGATCGAGGTCATCTTGTCGAAGATCGCGGTGTAGTCCCGCTCGGCGACGGCGATCACCGGCATCGTCTTGCCGGGGATCGGCTCGCAGCCGTCGGGGTGGTCGGCGCCCAGCCGCCAGTCCTTGACCACGCCGTGCTCGGCGGCCATCGCCTCGGGGGTGTCATGCCACAGGGGCTTGGCGATGACGTCCTTGCGGGTGCCGAGATGGGTCTCGGCGAGCTCGCTGAACCGCTTGGCGATCGTCTTCCACGCCTCCCAGTCCGACTTCGTCTGCCACGGCGGCGCGATCGCGGGGTTGAACGAGTGCACGAAGGGGTGCATGTCCGTGGTGGACAGGTCGTGCTTCTCGTACCAGGTCGCCGCAGGCAGGATGACGTCGCTGAAGATGGTGCTGCTGGTCATCCGGAAGTCGATGGTCATCAAGAGGTCGAGCTTGCCCTCGGGCGCCTCGTCGGGCCACGTGACCGTGCTCGGGCGCTGCTCGGGCGCGGCCTCGCGCGCCGTGGCGGCGCTGTCGGTGCCGAGCAGGTGGCGCAGGAAGTACTCGTTGCCCTTGGCCGAGCTGCCGAACAGGTTCGAGCGCCACAGCGACAGCACCCGTGGATGGTTGTCCGGCGCCTCGGGGTCCTCGACCGCGAACTTCAGCCGGCCCTCCTTCAGCTCCTGGGCGACGTACGCGGGTGCCTCGAGACCGGAAGCGTCGGCGTCGTCGGCCAGCTGGAGCGAGCTGCGGTCGAAGGTGGGATAGCTCGGGGTCCACCCGAGCCGCACCGACTGTGCCAGCAGGTCCATCACCGTCTTGCCCGCGAAGATGCCCGTGCCGGCGTCGAGGTCGTCGGCCGAGAAGGTGTCGTAGCGGTACTGCGAGGCGTTCACGTACCAGTACGCCGTCTGGTTCATGTGCCGCGGCGGCCGCTGCCAGTCCAGCGCGAACGCCAGGTGCTGGAAGCCCATGATCGGGCGGATCTTCTCCTGGCCCACGTAGTGGGCCCAGCCGCCGCCGTTGCGGCCCTGGGTCCCGGTGATCGTGGTGAGCAACAGGATCGCCCGGTAGATCTGGTCGGAGTGGAACCAGTGGTTGACCCCGGCGCCGAGCAGGATCATTCCGCGACCCTCGGTGTCGATCGCGTTCTGTGCCCACTCCCTGGCCAGCCGGGTGACCTGGGCGGCCGGGACGCCGGTGTGCTGCTCCTGCCAGGCCGGCGTGGCCTGGACGCCTGCGTCGTCGAAGGACTCCGGCCAGACCCCGGGAAGCCCGTCGCGACCGACGCCGTACTGCGCGAGCAGCAGGTCGAGGACCGTGGTCACCAGCCGATCGCCCACCCGGGCCACGGGGACGCCACGGCGTTCGTGGACGACCTTGCCGTCCGCGGCGTCGAAGCGTGGCAGCTCGACCTCGACGCTCTCGGCCACCGCACCGTCGGCGGTGGCGTACAACGTCAGGGCCGGGTCGATGTCACCGAGGTCGAGGTTCCACTGGCCGAGGCCCTCCTCGCCGTAGCGGTGGCCGATCGATCCGCGTGGGATGCGCACCTCACCAGTGGAGGCGTCCATCATGGCCGGCTTCCACATCTGGTTCTCGGTGCCACCTTCAGGGTGGTCGATGTCGCCGGCGACGAGGTACTTGCCCGGCCGGTAGGCCCCGCCGTCCTGCGGCTCGAGGCAGACCAGGTAGGGCAGGTCGGTGAACTGCTTGTTGTAGCCGGCGAAGAACGACGGCAGGGAGTCGACGAAGTGCTCCTTGAGGATCACGTGACCCATCGCCATCGCCAGGGCGCCGTCCGTGCCGGGCGCCGGGGCGACCCACTCGTCGGCGAACTTGACGTTCTCGGCGTAGTCCGGCGCGACCGCCACCACCTTCTGGCCGCGGTAGCGCGCCTCGGTCATCCAGTGGGCGTCGGGGGTGCGGGTCATCGGCACGTTCGAGCCCCACATGAACAGGTAGCCGGCATCCCACCAGTCGCCTGACTCCGGCACGTCGGTCTGGTCGCCGAACATCTGCGGGGATGCGTTGGGCAGGTCGGCGTACCAGTCGTAGAACGACAGCATGGGAGCGCCGATGAGCTCCAGGAAGCGGGCACCCGAGGCATAGGAGACCGGTGACATCGCAGGGATGGGGCTGAAGCCCGCGATCCGGTCGGGGCCCCAGCGCTTGACCGTGTAGACGTGGGCGGCGGCGATGATCTCGGCGACCTCGTCCCAGCTGGCCCGCACCAGCCCACCCTTGCCGCGCGCCTTCTTGTACGCGCGCGCCTGCTCCTCGTCCTGGACGATGGACCCCCAGGCCACGACCGGGTCGCCGTGCAGCTGCTTGGCGGCGCGGTAGAGGTCCAGCAGCACCCCGCGCACGTAGGGGTACCGGACCCGGGTGGGGCTGTAGGTGTACCAGGAGAACGCGGCACCGCGGGGGCAGCCGCGCGGCTCGTACTCCGGGCGGTCCGGGCCGACGCTGGGGTAGTCGGTCTGCTGCGCCTCCCAGGTGATGATCCCGTCCTTGACGTAGACCTTCCACGAGCACGACCCGGTGCAGTTCACGCCGTGCGTGGAACGCACCACCTTGTCGTGGCTCCACCGGTCGCGGTAGAAGACGTCACCCTCACGGCCGCCCCTCCTGTGCAGGCTGCGCTGGTCGTCACTGACCTCCGTCCTGGTGAAGAAGCGGCGGCCCGAGATCAGGGCCTGTTGCAGCGGGCTCTCCAGTGACGTCTGCTCAGGGTTCACGTCCTCACGATCACACCGCACCGGGGGTGTGAACAATGGGTCCAATGGCCCTGATCGAGGGGACCCTCGGACCGTGGCCGCGCCGCGCGGGACGTGAGGGAATGCAGGAAGCGCACCCCGACGTGCGCCGCCCGGAGTCCGCTCCCGGCCGGCTTGACCAGAGCAGGAGAGCACGTGGCTTCCTCGATCCCGCCCAGCACGGCCACCGGTGCCGCTGGGCCGCAGCAGGGACCGGACCAGGGAGCCGCGCGCGGGGCATCCCGCGTGCTGGCGCTCTCCACCACTGGCTTCACGCTGATGTTCGCGGTGTGGCTGATGTTCGGGATCCTCGGCAAGCCCATCAGCACCGAGTTCGGCCTCTCCGAGATCCAGCTCTCGTGGATCATCGCTGCGGCGGTGCTCAACGGTTCGCTGTGGCGCCTGCCCGCGGGGATGATCACCGACCGGATCGGCGGCCGGAAGGTGATGACCTTCCTGCTCCTCGCATCGGCGGTCCCGGCCTACCTGGTCTCGAGGGCCGACTCCTACGCGACGTTGCTGGTCCTGGCCTTCTTCGTCGGCTTCGCCGGCAACTCGTTCAGCTCCGGCATCGCCTGGAACTCAGCCTGGCAGCCGCGTCGGCAGCAGGGGTTCGCACTCGGCGTCTTCGGTGCGGGCAACGTCGGAGCATCGGTCACCAAGTTCGTCGGCCCGCCCCTGATCGCGGGCACGACCGTCGGCGCGACCTACCTGGGCATCTTCCCGGGCGGCTGGCGCTTCGTCCCGGTCCTGTACGCCGTGCTGCTCGTGCTGATGGCGGCCGCGACCTGGTTCCTGGCTCCCGCCGAGGACCGGGCCCCCGGTGCGTCCCAGCCCCTGGCGCAGCAGCTCGCGCCGCTCAAGCAAGTCCGTGTGTGGCGATTCGCGCTCTACTACGTGGCCTTCTTCGGCGCCTACGTCGCCCTCGCGGCCTGGCTGCCGACGTACTACATGGACAACTTCGACGTCAGCCTGCAGAGCGCGGCCTACCTGACGGCCACCTACATCTTCCCGGCGTCACTGCTGCGGCCCTATGGCGGCTGGCTCTCCGACCGGTTCGGCGCCCGCCGTGTCATGTACTGGGCGCTCAGCACGATGCTGGCCATCACCGCACTGCTGATGATGCCCAACGGTCACCTCGTGATCGACCACGCGGACGGCACCCGGACCGAGCACCTGGCCTACGCGATCGGCCTGCTCCCGTTCGCGCTGCTGGTCTTCGCCCTTGGCTGCGCCATGGGCGTCGGCAAGGCCGCCGTCTACAAGCACATCCCGGAGTACTTCCCCGACCACGTCGGCGCCGTCGGCGGACTCGTCGGGATGCTGGGCGGCCTGGGCGGGTTCTTCCTGCCGCCCCTGTTCGCCTACACCAAGGCCTGGTCCGGGTTCCCGTCGAGCACCTTCTTCGTGCTCTTCGTCCTGACCGCCGTCTGCCTGCTCTGGATGCACTGGACGGTCGTGCACATGCTGCACACCGAGTCGCCGGAGCTGGCCCGTCACATCGAACGGCCCACCGAGGCCCGTGAGGAGGAACTGGTATGAGCTCCACAGCACCGAGCCGCTCGGGAGAGTGGCTGGAGTCCTGGGATCCCGAGGACGAGGCGACCTGGGACTCCGGGCTCGCGTGGCGGACGTTGTGGATCACGACGTTCTGCCTGACCCTGGCGTTCGTCGCCTGGTTCCTGCCCAGCGCGATCATCCCGAAGCTCAACGCGCTCGGCTACAGCTTCAGCAGCTCCCAGCTCTACTGGATGGCCGCCATGCCCGGCCTCTCGGCGGGCCTGTTCCGGCTGGCGTGGATGACGCTGCCGCCCGTCCTCGGCACCCGCAAGATGGTGTCGCTGACCTCCCTGCTGCTCATCGCATCCACGCTCGGCTGGGGCGTACGGGTCCAGTCCCCCACGGCGCCCTACTGGGAGCTGATGGTCCTGGCCCTGCTGGCCGGGATCGGCGGAGGTGCGTTCTCGGGCTTCATGCCGAGCACGTCGTACTTCTTCCCGCGCCGGATGCAGGGCACCGCGCTGGGTCTTCAGGCCGGCCTGGGGAACTTCGGCGTCTCGCTGGTGCAGCTGCTCACGCCGTACTTCATCGCCCTCTCCTTCTTCGCCTTCCTCGGGGGCAGCCAGACGCTCACGACCGCCGGCAAGCAGCCGCAGGAGGTCTGGTACCAGAACGCCGCCTTCGTGTGGATCCCCCTGATGGTCGTCGGGGCGGTCCTGGCGTGGACGATGCTGAAGTCGGTGCCGGTCAAGGCCAACTTCCGGCAGCAGTTCGACATCTTCTCCAACACCGACACCTGGCTGATGACCCTGCTCTACATCATGACGTTCGGGACGTTCTCCGGCCTGGCCGCGCAGTTCGGGTTGTTGATGTCCAACCTCTACGGCGGCGGCAACGGCGACATAGTCAACGGTGCGGGTGCCACCGCGACCCTCCTGATCGACGGCTACTCCGTGCCGGACCCGGTCAAGTTCGTCTTCCTCGGCCCGCTCATCGGCGCCGCGGCCCGGGTGGGGTTCGCGCCGCTCACCGACCGGATGGGTGGGGCGATCTGGACCCTGATCTCCGGGCTCGGGCTGATCGCCTCCATCGCCTACACGATCCCGGCCCTGACCCCGGACCTGAGCTCGGCGGCCAGCCTGGACTCGGACTTCAACCGGTTCCTGTGGGGCATGCTCGCGATCTTCCTGTTCTCCGGGATCGGCAACGCCTCGACCTTCAAGCAGATGCCCATGATCTTCGAACGCCGACAGGCCGGCGGCGTGATCGGCTGGACCGCCGCGATCGCCGCGTTCGGTCCGTTCTTCTTCGGGGTCGGCATCACCACCATCGGCGCCACCGCCTTCTTCTCCGTGGGCATCGCCTGGGCCGTGATGTGCGTGGTCATCACGTGGCTCCGCTACGCGCGCAAGGGAGCGCCACGACCCAGCTGACGGCGCCGGAGATCGCAGCCACTGGCCCCATCGGCGCTTCTCCTGGGACTCTCTGGCATGAAGAAGACCGGTTCACAGTTCCGTCGCCGTCTTGCGACCTATCTCGTCGTGTCGTGCTTCATCGTGCTCCTGGCCGGGGGCGGATTCGCCGCCTTCGAGTCACGACAGGTCTCCAGCTATGGGGAGGGGCTGTGGTGGGCCCTCTCGCTCATGAGCACCGTGGGCTTCGTGGGGGAGGCGCCCGAGTCGCTCGTGGGACGACTCGCCTCCTCGGTCCTCATGGTGTCGGGCTTCGCGCTCATGGCACTCGTGACGGCTGCGATCGCCTCGCTGTTCGTCCGTGAGGAGCAGGAACCGGACGAAGCAGCAGAGAGACTGTTCGATGCCCAGGCCCTGGCACTGCTCGCCGACATCGCGCAGCGCCTGGATGCCATCGAGGCCACGATGACCCCCTCACCGCCCGACGACGGTGGGACTCCTCAGGGATGACCACCCCCAGGTGGTGCTCGGGAGCCCGGGCGACCCCGCCCGGCGTTCGGGGCAGCGTCGGCTCAGCTCAGCTGGCCGGCGAGGTCGGTGAGCGACCTCGCTCGGAGGTCGGGTGCGCTGAAGTACTCCGGGTAGGGGCCACCGGTCCGGTTGAGCCAAGCCGTGGCGAGGCCGGCGCGAGACGCCCCGTCGGTGTCCCACGGATGGACCGCCACGAGCATCGCGTCCTCCGGGTCGACACCACACTCCTGCAGGGCATACGCGTACGCCTCGGGTGCCGGCTTCCAGCGACCGGCGTCCTCCACCGTCAGCAGGTGCTCGAAGTGCTGGCGGATGCCCGCGCCGTCGAACAGGGCCTCGGCGACGGAGGCTGACCCGTTGCTGAGGGTGACCAGCCGGATCCCGAGAGCACTGAGAGCCCGGATGCCGTCGCGTACGTCGGCGTGCACGGGCAGCCCGGAGAACCCGTCCATGATGTGGGTCACCGCCTCCGCGACCCCCCGGTCCAGGTCGACGCCGTGCAGGGCGACCCGCAAGGACTCGGCCGCGATGTGGGCGAACAAGTCGCTGGACTCGACAGCGGTGAGCGCGAAGCCGTCGCGCAGCAGCCCGGCGAACCAGGTGGCCGCCAGGTGGGCCGGAGCGCCGACGTCCTCGAATCGCCCCGTCATGGGCGACATGTCCGAGAGTGTCTCGTTGACGTCGAACACCAGCAGTCGTGGGGGCCGCGGACCGTCCGGGCTGACGGGGTGGTCGGCGCTGGGGAGCGAGTGGTCCGGGTGTTCGCGGGACATGTCTGTCACGGTAGCTTCCCGGCGAAGTTCCCGGTCCGGGGCTCCTCCACGCCCGCGAGAGGGGCCCGGCCTCGCGGTGTGGTGACGACGGTGAGCGGGAGCAGTCGACGCAGCTGCTCGTTCTCGCCCGGGTCGAGGCACGAGTGCTGGACGCATGCGGGGACGAGCTGGCCGGTCTCGGGGTGCGCCATCGCGTACGTGCATGCGGACAATCGCTCCTGCGTCGCCAGGACCGCTGGGTCGGTCGCGACCAGGCCGTCCTGCATGAGCTTCCACGCAGGAGCGACGTCGGCGGCGTCCATGAAGTTGTGGACCACGTAGGTCATCGGTGCGACGGCCCCACGACGCCAGGACGACCAGGCTCGACGCACTCCCCCGGACCTCTCGACCAGTCGTCGTACCCAGGCCATCGCGACCGGGACGTCGCGGGGGTGGCGAACGATCACGCGCAGCACCTTCACCGCCAGCACCTGCGGTGCCGTCCCGCCGAAGTTCACGCCGCCGAAGTGATCGAGGGCGCGGTCCCGCGCGCGCAGGTCGGCCTCGCTGTCGGGGTCGAACATCGGCACCCAGCGACCATCGACGCGGACCCCGAAGGCGGAGCGGTTGCACCGCGGGTCGCCGAACTGCAGCGCCTGCCAGGCGACGCGCTGACCGAGCCCGGCCTCGAGCCGCTCCCAGACGTCGTCGATGCCGACCGTGCGGTAGTCGCCTCCCGTCCAGCGGCGTTCGTCCCCGACCTGGGCAGCGGGCTGGAAGGACAGCATGGAGAACCCCATGGCGCTCACGTCTGCCACCACGTGCTCGATCTGGTCGAGGTTCGCCGGGGTGATGGTCATGTTGTGCGCGAGGTAGGAGCGCACGCCGTGGTCGCGGCGCAGGTCGCGGAACATCTCCACGAACCTGGCCCGGAACGGATTCAGCTCGACCTCGCTCCTCGGCCGGGGAATCCCGGTGCGACCTCGCATCAAGGAGTCGAAGTGCGCGGCGAACGAGAGCCGACGGAAACGAGGTGCTCCGTCCTCGTCGAGTGCGAGCGCACGCAGGTAGGCGCTGTCGAAGTCGCCATGGCTCATCGACATCGGTTCACGGCCGTGCGCGCGCATCGACGCCAGCGCAGCAGCATGGTCCTCGGGATCGAGCAGGGACACCTCGCCGCCAATCAGCTGCGCGTGCGCCCGCGGGCCACGCAGCTGTTGGAGGAGACGCATCTGGGCGTCCACCTGCGCCAGCGTGTGGGGCCCGTCGACCCGCACCTTGTTGGCGTCCTTGGAGTGGTAGCAGGGTGAGCAGGTCAGGTCGCACTTCGGGAACACGCCCTGTGTGCCCTCGCACCCCACTGCGTGCCGCCCCAAGATCTGCTGCGCGCTCCTGACCCCGGGAGGCAGCGCCGCCCACCGCTCGGCGAGCACGCGCTGGGTGACCGGATGCACGGGTCGCGTAGCCCGCTCCAGGCCCCTCCACCAGGAGAGAACCGTCATGAGTCAGCCTCTTGTTGTCCAGCACGAGAACGAAGACTCCCACTGTACCGATGTCGGCACTCCCGGCGACGGTGTCGGCGTCGAGGGCCGAGGCTTGTCCAGGTCGGTGGGAAGCCCGAACAGCAGTTGGCCGTCCGGGTCGTCGTACCCCGGATACGGGTTCGTGCCGTGGCACCAGGACGCTGCGGACGATCAGACGCTCGCGGGAGTTCCGTTCCAGGCGAACTTCTCGAACGGTGCATCGACCGGTGTCTGCGCCAGCCGGTTGGTGTAGTTGGACATCACCTTCTGCGAGATGCCGAGGACGACCTCGAGCACCTGGCGCTTGGTGAAGCCGGCGTCGAGGAAGGCCTGCAGGGCATCGTCGTCCACGTTCCCGCGCTCGCGGACCATTGCGAGGGTGAAGGTGCGCAGCGCCTCCAGGTGCTCGCTGGGCAGCGGTGTGCCATCGCGCAGCGCGTCGGTGATCGCGTCGTCGACCTTCATGGCCTTCGCGATGCCGGTGTGGGCCGGGACGCAGTAGTGGCAGGCGTGCTCGACGTTCACCGTCTGCCAGACCACGGTCAGCTCGTCCTTGTCGAAGCTCGAGTCCACGAACAACTGGTGCACGATCTGGTAGCCCTCGAGCAGCCCGGGTGCCTCGGCCATCGTGGCGTGCAGCCCCGGGATCCTCCCGTTCTGCTTCTTCGACCGGGCCAGCAAGTCCAGGCTGGCCTCGGGGGCGGTGGTCTCATCGTGCAGCGGGAAGTCAGTCATGGGTGCTCCATCTCGATCGCGGGCCGGCAGCGCCGACCCTCGGCGTCATGTTCGATACCGAACGGTACCTTAATCGGTCTGACTTTGAAACCGAGAGGTTACAAATGGTCGTCGACGCCGTAGAATCGTGGGATGAGCACGCCCGCGAAGGCCACCATCGGCCGCCCCAGACTCTTCGACGAGGACGCTGTGCTCGCCGAGCTGACCGCTCTGTTCTGGCGGCAGGGATACGGCCAGACCTCGATCGCCGACATCGTGGAGGCCAGCGGGGTCCACAAGCCGAGCCTCTACCGCATCTTCGGCACCAAGGAGGAGCTCTTCGCGACCGTGCTGCGCCGCTACCTCGCCGAGCGGATCACGATGTTCGCTGCGCTGATCGACCGGGCCGGACCCGGGATCGACGGGGTCCACCGGTTCCTGGAGATGTTCGAGGAAGACGCGATCTCCGAGCGCGGGCGCGACGGCTGCCTGATGGTGATGTCGTCCAACGAGCTGCGCGGCACCCTGCCCGGCTACGACTTCTCGACCGACTACCGACGGCAGATGCGCGAGCAGATCCGCACTCTGATCGCGCAGGCCCTGCCGACCGAGGCGGCCGGCTCCGAGATCGTTCAAGCACGCACCGACCTCCTCACCACCTACCTGCTGGGGCTCCAGGTCATCATGCGCTCCGGTGCCGACGCCGAGGAGATCCACCAGTACCTCCACGCGATGCACGTCACCGTCGACGCCTGGTGAGTCCGGTGGGTCACGGCCCAGCGTAGGCGGGTCCCGGACACACCCTGGGGCTCCGGGATGCTCCTAGGGGCGCAGCGGGGTTCCCGAGGCGGATCATCCGGTCGACACCACACCCGCGGAGGACACCCTGAGCATCGAGACCGACGCACCCACCACCGTCGAGGTGATGTGGCGGCCCGGCTGCCCGTTCTGCAGCTCGCTGCGGCGGGGGCTGAGCCGCGCGGGCGTGGAGACCGTCGAGCACGACATCTGGTCCTCGCCGGACGCCGCCGCCCGCGTGCGGGGCGCCACCGGCGGCGACGAGACCGTCCCCACCGTCTTCGTCGGTGACCGTGCCCTGGTCAACCCGTCCGTGCGCCAGGTGGTCGCCGCACTCCGGGCCGACGACCGCGACCATCCTCCTGTCGCGGGTGGGCCGCCGAGTCGCGACGGCGGCACCCGCACGACGAAGTTCCCCAGCCAGGGTCTGCTCTGGACGCTCGTCGTGGCGATCATCTGGTCGTTGCTCGTCGCATGGCGACCCACGACCACGTGGCACCTCGCGCCGCTGATCCTGGCGGCGGCGTGGCCCTGGGTCGTCGGCCAGGACACCTCATCGGGCGATGCTTCGGCTCGACGGCGCATCCTGCTCGCCGGCAGCCGCGGGCTCGGCGCTGCCCTCGCGGTCACGGGCGCCCTGTCTGCGGCCGGGCGCCTGGACGGGCCCACGTGGACAGGATCGGGCACCACCCTCGTCGAGGCGCTCCTCCTCTCGGCCGGTGGCGCCGCCACCGCCACGACCATGGGGCTGCTGCGCACGGTGAGACGTACGACCAGTGCCTCGGCCCGACTGGGGGCCAGCAAGGTCGCGACGTCGGACGACATCGTGACGGTGGAGGGCAATGCCTACTTCCCTCTCGACAGCGTCCCCGAAGGCGTGCTGCAGCCCAGCAGCACCACGACCTTCTGCCCCTGGAAGGGAGTCGCGAGCTATTACGACGTGCACGTGGACGGACAGGTCGTCCCGGACGGGGCGTTCACATACCGCCACCCCTCACCTCTGGCTCGCCGCATCAAGGGCCGGATCGCGTTCTGGAAGGGGATCACGATCGACGTAGGTCCAGAATCGGACTGAGACCCTCATCGTCCGGCACGCGACACGCCCGCCCGCCCCCCGACCAGGAGAACTGCCATGTTGCCCGACCACGTCCAGGCCTTCATCGACGCCGAGATCGCCGCCAACCAGACCGACTTCAGCGACCTCCGAGCGGTCGTCCTCAACGGCACGCTCAAGCGATCCCCGACACCGAGCCACACCGACGGCCTGATCGACATCTCGTCCCGCGTCCTGCGGGGGGTCGGAGCACGCGTCGACACCATCCGGACCATCGACCACGTCATCCCGCCAGGCGTCCAGCCGGACATGCGCGAACAGGGCTGGGACGTCGACGACTTCCCCGACCTCTACCGCGAGCTGATCGAGCCCGCCGACATCGTGGTGCTCGCCACGCCCATCTGGCTGGGCGACCAGTCCTCGATGACCAGGCTCGTGATCGAGCGGCTCTACGGGTGGTCCGGAGAACTGAACGCGGCCGGCCAATGGTCCTACTACGGCAAGGTCGGAGGCGTGCTGGTCACCGGGAACGAGGACGGTGGCAAGCACTGCGCCGCCCAGATGCTGTACGCCCTCTCCCACATCGGATTCACCATCCCGCCCCAGGCCGATTCCTACTGGGTCGGTGAGGCCGGGCCCGGCCCGTCGTACCTCGACGACGATCGCGGCGCACAGAACCACTGGACCACTCGCAACACCGTGTTCGCGGCGTGGAACATGCTGCACACTGCCCGGCGGATCAAGGACCATGGAGGCATCCCTGCCCACGGCAACGTGAGCACCAACTGGGATCTCAGCGATCCCACTCACCCGAATCCGGAGTACCGATGAGAGCACGCCACCGGCCGGCTACGCGCTGAGGATGCGCGCGGCGGCGGCCTCCCCCATCCGGATGGCGCCGTCGACGTGCTGGAACCCCAGGCCGGCCACGTCGCTGCTCGTGAAGGACAGCGGCCCCACGTCCTCGCGCAGGTGCTTGCCGTAGCGGGTGAGCGCACCCGTGCTGAAGCTGGTGGCATAGGCGCCGCCGGTCCACTCGTCGTCCATCCACGGGCTCTCGTAGTAGGCCTCCGGGTGCAACGCCTCGTCGCCGTAGTAGCCCCGCAGCGAATCGAGCACCCGCTGGCGCCGCTCGGTGGGCGACAGGGTCAGGACCTCGTCGGCACGGATGTCGGAGATGAACCCGACCAGCGTGCCACGGGTCTCGCCGTCGACGTCCTCGTTGGTGTTGTCGTACGACTCGTGCACCAGGGCGTACGGGCTGAACGCTGTTCCGGAGAGACCGTGGTCGCGCCAGAACGGTGTCGCGTAGGTGGCGTGCACCTTGATCACCAGCCCGAACGACTGGTGTTGGCGCATCTGCGCGTGGATCGCGGGCAGTGCCGGTGAGAAGGCGATCCGCCCGACGAGCGTCGGGGGCACCGCGAGCAGCACTCGTCGGGCGCTGAAAGCACCCGCCTCGGTGGTCACGGTGGCTCCTTCGGCGTCCCATGCCACCTCCGTGACGGCGCACCCCAGACGCACCGTCGGGCCGAGGTCGTGGGCCAGCCGCACCGGCACCTCCTGCAACCCGCCCACGACCCGCCGGTCGAGGATGAAGTCGGCGTTGACGAGGTTGCTGAAGCTGCCCGCGCTGGCAGCCATCAGGACTGCCGTGAGCGCCGAGAAGGAGTGGGTCGGCTTGGTGAGCATCGCCGATCCGACGTAGAGCGCGATGTTGTCGCGCGCCTCGGCGTCGTCGGTCATCCGCGCCAGCCACTCGGCGAACGAGGCCGCGTCGAGGCTCGCGGCGTCGGGGTGGGCCCACGGCTGGAGCGGGTCCATCCCGGCGGCGAGGCGGTCCAGCTCCGCGGTGAGCCGGTCGACCTCGGCGGCCGTCGTCGCGTTCACGGGGAAGGCCTCACCGGTGAAGGTGCGTCGCTCACCGTCGAGGCCGACGTAGACCGACGCCCCGTCCCGGTGACGCGGATAGGTCTCGAGCCCGAGCTCGTCGAGGAGGTGGAGCAAGGCGCTCTGGTCGGGCGAGACCCACTGGCCGCCGACCTCGAGCCGAACGCCGTCCACGTCATCGGTGAGCAGCCGCCCACCCACGCGCTCCCGTGCCTCGAGCACCACCACCCGCTTCCCGGCAGCCTGCAGCCGACGGGCGGCGGTCAGTCCCGTGACGCCCGCGCCGACCACCACGACGTCCACGTTCTCGGTGGGTGCTGGATGTGCAGGCGCCGTGGCGTGATCGTGCATGCTCATCTCATGGATGCTAGGTGAGTCCACGGATTTCGTCACAATCGTGCACGAGATGACATCATTCCGTCGCACAGCAGCCGATCCTGCGCTGAATCACAGGGAGAGATGGGCCGTCAGCCGCCTGCGGACATCCCCCGATCCAGCTCGGCGATGATCCGCGGCCGCAGCTCGGTCGGGTGGATGACAGCGTCCACCGACCCGACGTCCACCGCACGGTGGATGTTGTGCACGCCGTCGAAGGCGGCCGCCACCTCGCTGATCTTCTCGGCTCGCAGCGTGGTCTTGAGGTCGGCCAGCTCGAGCAGCAGTCGTGCGCGCGCCGGACCCTCCGCCGCGGCGACCTGCGCCTCCAGGTCCTGGTGACGGGGGTCCGCGGCGGCCCGCTTGTCGACCTCGGCGGAGAACACCACGGCCGCGGCCGGGGCACCACCGATCACCGAGGCGAAGGAGCCCTCGACCGCCAGGACCGTCATCGAGGGGTTCAGTGCCTTGGAGAACACCACGAACGCGCCACCGTGGTAGCGGGAGATCACGCAGAAGACGATGGGACCGTCGAAGTTGACGATGGCCCGACCGATCTCGGCGCCGTACTCGAGCTGGAGGCTGCGCATCGAGTCGGGGGAACCGTCGAAGCCCGACAGGTTGGCGAGCACGACGAGCGGGCGGTTGCCGCTCGCGGCGTTGATCGCCCGAGCGGCCTTCTTCGACGACCGCGGGAACAGCGTGCCTGCGGTGTAGGTGTCCGGGCCGTCGGTGGGCGGGAAGCCACGGCGCGGCACAGGCCGCGACTCGATCCCGAGCAGGCACACGGGCCAGCCTCCGAGGTGCGCGTCCATGACGACGGCCGTCTCGGCGTCAGCCATGCCCGCCCACCGCTCGAGCGTCGCATGGTCGGCATCGGACACTGCCCGCATCACGGTGCGGATGTCGAAGGCCTTCTTGCGCTCGGGATTGCGGGTGCTGGAGAAGATCTCCCCGACCGTGGTGAAGTCGCTGTCCGGCGTGCTGTGCGGGTACGACGTGACGTCCCGGTCGGACGGGTCCGTGGTCGGTGCCCTCCGGGGGCCCGCCTCGCCGGGGACGACGTAGGAGTGCGCGTAGTGCTGCATGAGCACGTCGAACGCCGCGGGGAGGTGGGGCGCCCAGTACTGCGCCTGGCCGTTGGGGCCCATGACCCGGTCGTAGCCGCCGATCCCGAAGTTGTCCTCGGCGGAGACACCGCCTGAGAAGTCGAGCGACTGCTTGCCGGTGAGCACCATGGCGCTGTCGGGCGTCATCACCAGGATGCCGCGGGTGTGCATCAGCATGGTGGCTTCGGCGTTCCAGTAGGGCTGGGCGCCCACGTTGATCCCGGCCACGACCACGTTGATCTCGCCGCCGTCCTGGGTGAACTCCACGATCCGCTTGAGCGCCGCCGCGACCCAGTCCATGTTCTCGGTGCCCGAGTCCATGGAGATGCGCGCACCGGCAGAGAGCGCGAACCACTCGACCGGCACCTGCATCCGTTGGGCGAGGTCGATGGCCGCGATGATCCGGGCGCACTCCGGCTCGGAGACGGCTCCCAGGGCCTTGGTCGGGTCTCCGCACAGCACCACGCGGGTGACGCCCTCGGGGTGCAGGTCGGTCGGTGTCGTCACCACGGCCACGAGCAGCGCCGCCTTGTTGAGCCCGCGGGGGCGGTCCACCGGCACCAGCGTGCCGGTGTCGTCGAGGTCGTGCTCGACGAGGCTGCCACCGATCCCGGTGAGCAGGCCCTCGAGCTCGTAGGGGTAGACCAGGCCCCGCCGCTTGGCGCGCTGCACCTTGGAGGCGTAGTCGTCGAGCGGCTTGAGCGGCTCCGTGGGCGGGGCGTCGATGGTCGTGGCTGCGCCACCACCGACCCGGCCGCGGAAGCGGACGACGATCGGCTGGGGCGTGCCGTCCGGACCGGGCACCCGGCCGTGGGCCTGCACCTCCTCGATGCTCGCGCCCTCGGTGAGCGGGGTGATCTTGTCGGCCAGCGCACCGAGCTGGTCGAGGTCCGCGTCCACGACGGGCCACACGTGCACCCATACCTGGTTGAGGTCGAGCTTCGCGCCGTCGGGGCGCTCCGTGCGGGCCCGGCGGATCGCCTCGAGGCAGTTCTCCACCGCCCGCTCCGCGTGCGGCAGCCCCAGGACGGCGCCGTCATCGTCGCGGACGACGGCCAGCTGGCGCACCTGCGCGAGGGCGACGAGCCGCTGGTCGACCGGGTTGTCGGGTGCGGTGCAGTGATAGAGCAGCACGTCCTCCGGCGCCTCGAGCCGCACCACGTCGAACTCCCGGAGCCGCCACAGGTTGAGGCGGCGCCCGACCATCGGGTGGATGCCGCGGACGAGGCGGTCCTCCTCCATCGCCGTGGGGGTCTGGTCCGAGACGGGTCGAAGGGTGACGTAGTCGACCGGGCGGTCCGCGCCGCGGGTCACCGCGACCACGATCCGCCGGATGTCGGAGGCGAAGGCGGCGGCGCCGATGAGCGTCGCGAGCCGGTCGCTGGTCTCCTGAGGGGAGACGTCCTCCCCCGGCCATGAGAGGTACAGGTCGACCACTGCCTCGGAGCCGGCCGGGCGCGCGGTGACCTGCTCGCCGATGGCACGGACCAGCGCGCTGTCGGGATCGGCGAGCTCGTCGATCGTCCCGACGGTGGTCACCAGCCGGGTCGGGCGGTCGTGGTCGAGGACGTAGTCGGCCACCGCGAACGGGCGACCGTCGGTGTTCAGGACCCGCAGGTCGTGCAGCTCGTGCTCGCGGTAGTGACGTCGTACGAGCACCTCGAGCATGGGCTCGCGGGACGGGATCCCCGCCGCCAGGCGTTCGGCGAGGAACCGGACGATCTGCTCGGGGATGGCGGCCAACGCATCGATCCGATCGGCCCGGTCCGGAGCGTCGCCGGCCGAGAGCTCGACCAGCTCACCCCGCACACCGGCCAGGACGCTGGAGCGCTCCTCGTCGACGGCCGGCTGGTCGAACCAGCGGAACCGGATGCTGCGGGCGAGGTCGCCGATGATCGGGAACCGCAGCTGGGTGGCGCGCACCAGGCGCTCGAGCAGCGATCGCACGCTGTCGGCGTCGGCCTCCCTCGGAGGCGGTCCGGTGATCCAGCTCTGGAGGAGGCTGGTGACGAGCTGCAGGTCGGCTGTCGAGCGCCGCTGGGCGAGGTAGATCCGGAAGACCGCCTCCTCCAGCTCGGGGGTCCGGTCCAGCTCGGTGACGCCGTAGCGCGCGAGCACGGCGAGCAGCCGGTCGCGGAAGTGCTCGCCGAGACCGTGGCGCTCGAGGTCGAGGCTCTGCAGGTAGGTGTGGAAGTGCTCGCGCGAGCTGTGCACGCGCAGCTCCGTGTGCTCCTCCTCGCCGCCGGGACGGTTGCGGCTCAGCTCGGCCAGCTCGGCGAACACCCGGAGCAGCTCGAGCTCGCCGCCCAGCACGTCGTGGCCCGCGGCAAGCGCGTGCTCACGGGCCCTCAGGTAGCCGGTCAGGGTGGCGCGCTCGGTGTCCGGGTCGTTGTCGTAGCCGAGCATGATGGCGCGCAGTCCGCCCAGCCCCTCGGCGACGCGCGCGTCCGCCGCGACCTCGGGGGTCGCCTCGGGCAGCTCGAGATCCGGGCCGGCACTGCCCGTCGACTCGTCCGCCCCCGTCTCGGCCTCGTCGGCGACGGGCTCGATGCGCAGCAACGGTGCCCCGTTCTCCACCTGGCTCCCCGTCTTCACCAGGATCTCGCGCACCCGGCCGGCGAACGGCGCGTGGAGCACCGTCTCCATCTTCATGCTCTCCAGGACCAGGACGCTGGCGCCGGCCTCGACCAGGTCGCCCTCGCTGACCGGCGTCGCGACGACGAGCGCGGGTGCCGGCGAGCGCAGCATGCCGCCCTCGTCGCGGGTCACCCGGTGGGTCACGTCGTCGACCTCGACCAGCTGCACGGGTCCGTGCGTGGCCGTCACGAGCCGGAAGCGCTGCCCGCTGACCGTGAGCGTGCTGTGGAAGCCGTCGATCCGCGCGACCTGGGCGTCGACCACCGTCGAGCTGTCGCCGACGGCGACGGCCACGCGGAAGCGGTGCGGACCGGTGCGCAGTGCCGTCACGGTGTACGTCGTGCCGCGCAGCTTGAGGTCGATGCCTCGGCCCACCTCGTGCTGGACGTTGGGTCGACCTCCGCGCGACGTCTCGAGCAGGTGCTCGATCTCCAGCCGCTCCTCGTCCTCGTAGGCGTGGATCGCGGCGGCGACCAGGGCTACTCCGGAGTGCCGGTGGGAGTGGAGCCGGCCCTCACCACGGACGCGGTCGATCCAGCCCGTGTCCGCCCAGCCGGTCCCGCCACCGTCGGTCACCTCGGGCTGGGCGAGCAGGTCGAGGATGAAGCTCTTGTTGGTGGTGCCGCCCTCGATCACGACGGTGGTCTCGGACACGGCACGGCGCAGCCGGGCCAGCGCCTCCTGGCGGGTCGAGCCGACGGCGATGATCTTGGCGATCATCGAGTCGAAGTCAGCGGGGATCGAGTCCCCGTTGCCGACACCCGTGTCGACGCGCACCCCCGGGCCCGCGGGCAGGTCGAGCAGCGCGATCCGCCCCGGGGACGGCGCGAAGTCGCGGTCCGGGTCCTCGGCGTTGAGGCGCGCCTCGACGGCGTGCCCGATCTCGCCGGGCTTCTCGCCCTCCAGGACGCCTCCGGACGCGACGAGCAGCTGGGCCTTCACGAGGTCGACCCCGGTGGTGGCCTCGGTGATGGGGTGCTCGACCTGGAGCCGGGTGTTCACCTCGAGGAAGGCGAAGGTCCGCTCGCCGGGGTGGTAGAGGAACTCGACCGTCGCGGCGCCGACGTAGCCGACGGCGAGCGCGAGCCGCTCGGCCGAGGCCTTCAGCTCGTCGGCCTGCGCCTGGTCCAGGAGCGGGGACGCCGACTCCTCGATGACCTTCTGGTTGCGCCGCTGGACCGAGCAGTCGCGCACGCCCAGCGCCCAGGCATGGCCGTGGCTGTCGGCGATGACCTGGACCTCCACGTGCCGGGCGCCGGTCACCAGCTTCTCCAGGAAGACCACGCCGCTGCCGAAGGCACGCTGGGCCTCGTCGCGGGTGCGCTGGTAGGCGTCCTCGAGGTCGGAGACCCCGGCCACCATCCGGATGCCGCGGCCGCCACCGCCCGCGGTCGCCTTGAGCATCAACGGGTAGCCGACGCGCTCCGCAGCCGCCAACGCGTCCTGGAGGGTGTCGACCCCGCCGCGGCTCCAGGGCGCGACCGGGACGCCCACCTCCTCGGCGATCAGCTTGGACCCGATCTTGTCGCCGAGGGTGCGCATGGCCTCCGAGCTCGGGCCGATGAACGTCACCCCGAGGCGGTCGCAGAGGTCCACGAAGGCCGGGTCCTCGGCCACGAACCCCCAGCCCACCCACGCCGCGTCGGCCCCGGTCTCCACCAGTGCCCGCTCGAGCACGGCCAGGTCGAGGTACGGCCGCGCCGCAGCAGGCCCGAGGGAGTACGCCACGTCGGCCTCGCGCACGAACATCGCGCCGTGCTCGGCATCGGTGTAGAGCGCCACCACCTCGACGGGATCGCCCGTTCCCTCGCAGTTGAGGTCACGCACGGCGTGGATCAATCGCATGGCGGACTCACCACGGTTGACGACCGCGATGCGCTTGAACGGAGCAGGGCTGGAGCGGCGCGATGCTGAGGTCACTCGCCGAGCCTGTCAGGCCGAGACCCCTACCGTGAAGTCACATGTTCAGGATGCGTGTCGACGGTGGGATCTCCCCGAGCCGCAGCCCGGCCTACGGGCCGACGTTTTCGACCACGAGCCGAGCCACGTCGTCGAATCCATCGGTGGTCCAGAAGTCACCGCCCGGGGTCACCGCCAGTGCCTCGACGTCAGTGAGCCCTTGCAGCCAGCTGCGGGAGTCGTGGCCCATGGCGAAGGCGGCGGTCGCCACCCAGTCCACGCGTGTGATGTCGGACCCGATCACCGTGACGGCGGCCAGCTCGTGCGCCGGGCGCCCGGTGTGCGGGTCGATGATGTGACGGCCCCGCTCGGCGGTCCCGGAGGTCGCGACGGCCAGCCCGCTCGCCTGCCCCCCGGGGGCGGCGTCGACGACGGCGAGCAGGCGGGTCCCGTCGCGAGGGTCCACCACCCCCACTCGCCACCGATCCCCCGGTCCGGGCCGCCCGACGCACCACGCGTCACCCCCGGCGTTGATGCAGTGGTCGCGGGATCCGCTGCGGCGGAGCATGTCGCTGGCGACGTCGACGCTCCAGCCCTTGACCATCCCTGAGGGGTCGAGCCGACCTGCGGGGTGGTCGCTGAAGTGTCCGTCGCTGAGCGCGGCGGCAGCCGCACACATGTCCGCGATCTCCTGGACCTCCGGTGCGCACTCGGCCAGCGACATCGCTCCGGACGCCATCCGCGAGATCTGGCTGTCGGGCCGGTACGTGCTGAACGTGGCATCCACCCAGCGCCACCACGCCACGACCTCGTCGGCGGCGGGCGAGGCCGGGTCCAGGTCGCGCAGGTCCAGGGTGAACACGGTGCCCATCACCGCGACGATGCGCCGCGAACCCACCACGCGGTCCGCACCATCGCTCTCGCGGGACGTCGCGCCGGGCTGCACGGCACTCATGCCGGTGCCCCTGCCGCGGTGGCAGCGGCCGGGTTCGCGGCGGCGAGCTGGTCGAGAGCGCCCTGGAGCGAGGTGGCGTAACCCTGGCTGGTGTAGGTCGCACCGGAGACGGTCTGGATCCCGGCACCCTGCGCGGCGAGGGCCTCGCGCTGGAGGATCGGTGCGGAGTAGTCGGCGATGGAGCCGGACCTCCCGCCGGTGGGCAGCCGGACGGCGGTGACCTCGGTGAGCCGCCCGCCAGCAGCGACGACAGAGACCTGGACCGGCCCGTACCTCGTGGTGATCAGCGGCCCGGTGGCGGAGCCCGACACGCCGGCTGCCACGGCGGATGAGCCGTCGCCGAGGGCGAGCGGGCCGGGGGCGGTGGCGGCCTTGCCTCCGAGGAGGACCAGCAGGCCCAGGACGGTGCCGGCGGTGGCGAGCACGGGACGCTTGTTCATCGACGTCGCTCCTCAGAAGCTGAACTGCTCGGAATGGATGTGCCGGGGGCCGACGCCGCACCGCACGAGGCTCTCCTGCGCGGCCTCCATGAAGCGGGGCGGACCGCATACGAACGCGTCGCGTGACGACAAGCCCTCGACCAGGTCGGCGAGGCGGTGGCCGACAAGGACGTCGGCGTCGCTGCCGGGTGCCCCGACCGCGTAGTGCACCTCGACGTGGGCGGCCGTGACCAGGGAGTCGAGCTCGTCGATGAAGATGAGCTCGCCGGGCTGGTTGGCGCGGTAGACGAGGGTGACCGGCCCCGAGTCCGCGTCAGCCCTCTGCACGGCGTGCTCGAGCATCGTTCGCAGCGGGGTGATGCCGATGCCACCGGCCAGCAGCAGCACTCCGTGGCCGCGCCTCCGCGCGGGGGTGAAGGCGCCGTAGGGTCCCTCGGCGATGACCCGGGTCCCGGGGCGCAGGCCCTGGAGCTCACGGCTGTGGTCCCCGAGGTCCTTGACCGTGATCCGCAGCGCGTCGTCGGTCGGCATCGCGGACAGGGAGAAGGGGTGGGACTGCCACCAGCCGCGGGGGGTGAGGAAGCGCCAGCGGAAGAACTGTCCGGGCTGGGCTCCGAGACGGTCCAGGCCCGTGCCCGTCACGGTGACCGACACGACGCCCGGCCCCTCGGTGACCACCGACGCCACCCGGAGCTGGTGTCGCCGGGCATCACGCACCGGCACCAGCCAGCGCCACCACAGCAGGGCCGCGCCGACGGCGGCGTACAGGGCGATCCAGGCCGCCTTGGCCCAGCCGGTCTGGAAGTCGGCGCCGGCCGAGAGCACGTGCAGGAAGCTGAGGCCGACCCCGACATAGGTCAGCAGGTGCACCAGGTACCAGGTCTCGTAGGAGACCCGGCTGCGCACCTTGCGAGCCGAGACCAGACCCACGAGCAGGAGGATCCCGAAGCCGATCGTGGCCAGCAGGACGTCGGGTATCACGAAGAGCATCACCTGCGTCTGGGCCAGCACACCGTTGTGGGCGGTCAGGGCGTAGCCCCACGTCAGGAGCAGCGCGTGCGCAGTGAGGAGGCTGATCAGGTATCGGCCGCCCATGGCGTGCCAACGGGCGAGCCGATCAGATCCGAGACCGCGCTCGATCCACGGCGCCCTGCTCATCAGCATGAGCACGACCGCGACGGTGTAGCCGCCGTACAGGCCAGACAGGCGGCCCGCTGCGGTGAGCCAGTCCCCGAGGCTCGCCATGCCGGTGGCGTCGTGCCACCACAGACCCGTCACGGCAACCGCGCCAGCGACAACGACCGCCCAGAGACCGCGCTCGGAGATCGCGCGGCCCTTCCGCGGCGCAGTCGCCGTCCGGGCAGCCGAATCGGGGCGGTCGGTGGTGGCCAGCGATGTCATGAGGCAGATGGTGGTTGCCGTGGCCTGCCGACAACCTGACCAGTCCTCCAGCAGCATCAGGACGACGTGCGGGCCACCCGCACCTGCGAGAGGATGAGCCCATGCTGATCGGGATCTGCGAGGACGAGCCTGCGATCCGACGACTGCTCGCCAAGACGATGGCCATGACGGGGCACGAGGTGCTGAGCGCTCACGACGGCGGTGAGGCCCTGCGGATGTTCGGGGTCGACAGCGCCGTCGATGTGGTCGTGATGGACATCGGGCTCCCGGACTCCGATGGCAGGGACGTGGTGCAGGCACTCCGGTCTTCGGGCCAGGCAGCCCCCGTGCTGTTCCTCACCGCCCTCGGCACGGTGCACGACAAGCTGTCCGGTTTCAGCGCCGGCGGCGACGACTACCTGCCGAAGCCGTTCGACGTCAAGGAGCTCATGGCCCGGGTGGAGGCCCTGGCCCGCCGAGGGCGTCCCAGCCCCAGCGCCGTGCCCGGACTGGCCCTCGACCCGGCACGCCACGGGGTGCGCAGCGACTCCGGCGAGGTGCTGCTGACGCCGACCGAGTACCGGATGCTCGCG
The DNA here is from genome assembly GCA_963726515.1 of uncultured Actinomycetota bacterium. GTDB lineage: Bacteria > Actinomycetota > Actinomycetes > Propionibacteriales > Nocardioidaceae > Nocardioides. The sequence goes on along the minus strand of CAVSCW010000028.1, from coordinate 36,635 downwards.
GCGATCACCTCGCGTCCGGGTGAGGTCGTACGACGCCGCGCAGTGGTCGCCGCGGCCTGGCCGGACGGCGCCCTGGTGAGCGAGAACACCATCGACTCCTTCATCCGGCGGATTCGAGCCAAGCTCGAGTCCATTGCGTCCCCGGTCACCATCGAGACCGTCCGCGGAGTCGGGTTCCGGCTGCAGTGAGACCCACCACCCGGCTCGGAGCCGGCTCCTTCCGCCGCCAGATCGTCATCCTGACCGCCTGCGTCACGGCCTTCGCCATGGCCCTGCTCGCGCTCGTGCTCCAGCTGATCCTGGCCGACTTCGCCAGCAGCACCGTGGACCGGGTCCTGGAGGACCGCGCGGACGCCGTCGCCAGCGCCACCATCTCCGCCTCGACCGACACCGTGGTGGTGCCGACCGCCGACCTCGATGCCGGGATCGTCGTCTACGACGCCGCTGGCACACTCGTCGCCGGTGCATCGTCCGAACGCCTCCGCCAGGACTTCGAGGACCTGGCCACGTCGACGACGACCGTGTTCCGCACCGTGGGCGACACCGATCGGGTCATCGGCCTGCCCTTCACCACCGCCGCGGGCGACTCGGCTGTCGTCGTGGTCGCCGAACGCCTCGCGCCCTACGAGGAGGCCGAGTTCCTCGCCCTGATCGCGAGCCTGGCCACCGGCACTCTGGCGACGCTCGCTGCCGCCGCGATCGCGTCGTACGTCACCACCCGGGCGTTGCGGCCGGTGGCCGTGCTCGCCTCGACGGCGGCGCAGTGGAGCGAGCACGACCTGGGCCGACGGTTCGCCCTGGGCGAGCCGACCAACGAGATCACCGCCCTCGCGGCCACTCTCGACACCCTGCTCGACAAGGTGTCCACCGCGATCCACTCCGAGCAACGGCTCACCTCCGAGCTCGCCCACGAGCTGCGCACGCCGTTGACCGCCGTGCAGGGGACCGCCGATCTCGCGCTCCTCGACGATGACCTCTCCCCGGAGGGGCGCGAGGCCCTGGAGGAGATCTCCGAGGCGGGCCACCGGATGGCTGCGACGATCACGGCGCTCCTCGAGGTGGCGCGCACCGAGGCGTCCATGAGGGACGCCTCCTCCAGCTCGATCAGCGCCGTCGTCGAGGACGTGCTGGCTGCCCTGCCCGCCGACGGCCCGGCCGTCCGGGTGGACGTGCTCGACCACCGGATCGCCGCCCCCCGGTCGATCGCCGTCCGCGCCCTGGCACCCCTCGTCGCCAACGCGTTCCGCTTCGCCCACAGCCGGGTGAGCGTCTCGACCTCCGTCGGCGCCGATGGCCACCTGCGGGTCGTCGTGGAGGACGACGGGCCCGGAGTCCTCCGAGACACCGAGGAGATCTTCCGACCCGGCATCACCACCTCGGGCGGCTCGGGCGCGGGACTCGGGCTGAGCATCGCCCGACGGATGGCCCGCAGCGTCGGTGGCGACATCGAGCTGACCTCGCGGCAGGCGCCCACCCGATTCGTGCTGCGCCTTCCCTCGTCCTGACGAGCCGCCCGAGCAGTCAGGTCAGTGGCAGGTCGCCATCGCCACAGTTCGCCACATGGAACTCAACCCGTCCGCATCCCTTGCCGATGCCACGTCCACGTCCACGTCCACGTCCCCCGTTGGGGCATCCGAGAGCGCACCCCGTCAGGTCGGGCGCCGCATGCTCAACAAGGTCCCCGAGGTCTTCCTGCTCTTCTGGGTCGTCAAGATCATGTCCACCACCGTGGGTGAGACCGCAGCCGACTTCCTCGCCGGCAGCCTCGGCCTCGGCCTGAGCGCCACGTCCTTCATCATGACCGGTCTCCTCGCGGGTGTCCTGGTCCTCCAGTTCCGCGCCGAGAGGTACGTCCCGGCGATCTACTGGTCCGCCGTCGTCCTGGTCAGCATCGTCGGCACCCTCATCTCCGACAACCTCGTCGACAACTTCGGCGTCAGCCTCTGGACCACCACGCTGGTGTTCTCCGCAGCACTGACCGCCACCTTCATCGCGTGGTACCGCTCCGAGGGGACCCTGTCGATCCACACCATCGTCACGAGCCGCCGCGAGGGCTTCTACTGGCTGGCGATCCTCGCCACCTTCGCCCTCGGCACCTCCGCGGGAGACCTCGTGGGCGAGAAGCTCGCCCTGGGCTACCTGACCTCCGCGTTCGTCTTCGCGGGCCTGATCGCGCTCGTCACCGTCGCCCACCTCAAGGGCGGGCTCAACGCCGTCCTCGCCTTCTGGGCCGCCTACATCCTGACCCGCCCCTTCGGCGCCTCCGCCGGTGACTACCTCACCGCCGCCCCCGCCGATGGCGGACTGGGCCTGGGCACCAACGGCACCAGCGGCCTGTTCCTGGCGATCATCGTCGCCGCCGTCGGCTGGTTCACCGTCCAGCAGCGTCGCGAGGACCGCACCGACGCCGAGGCCCTGGAGCCCGTCGCCGCCTGACCGATCATCAGCGCTTCCCCTCACGCCGTGCCCCGGGCTTCCCCCACCCGGGGCACGGCCCATGTGTGCACCCGCGAGCCGGGTCCTCAGTCAGGTCACTGGCAGGCGCTCGACCTCACTCTCGGGGGGTGACGACCACCGCGACGCTCCTCCGGCGCGAGGCTCTCGAGCACTCCGCGGGCGATCGCCCCTCCCCGCCTGGCCAGGCTCGCCTGTCATCACCTGGGGCGTGGCCCCCCGACGTCGCGGTGTGGCTCATCGCGGTGCTCGCCGTCGCGGCACGTCTGCCGTTCGTGACGCAGCCGCTGGGCTCGGACGAGGGCGGTTTCCTCATGGTGGCCTCCCAATGGGCTCCGGGGACGTCGCTCTACGGCAGTTACTGGGTGGACCGGCCTCCTCTGCTCATCGACTTCTTCGCCATCTCCGATCAGCTCGGCGGCACGGTCGCGCTGCGACTGCTCGGCGCGGCCCTGGTCGGTCTCTCCGTGGTGCTCGCCGGCCGGATCGGCCGGGCGGCAGTCCCGGACGCGAGCCGCGGCCGGTGGACCTCCGTCATGACCGCGGGCACTGCGGCGGTCTTCCTGGTCAACCCGCTCTTCGGGGCGATGGAAGTCAACGGCGAGCTGATCGCCGTACCGCTCATCCTGCTGAGCATCGAGCGCATCCTCCACGGGCACACCTCTGCCAGCACGCCCGGTCGGACAGGGTGGGTCGTGGCCGGGGCAGCCGCCGCCGCTGCCGTGCTGGTCAAGCAGAACGAGATCGACGCGCTGCTGCTCATCGCCTTTCTCGGCGCGCGCACGGCCCGCGCACACGGTGCGGCCCTCGCCGGACGGCAGCTCGCCCTCGCGACCACGGGCGCGCTGCTGGTCACGCTCGCAGTGCTGTCGCACGCAGTCACCAGGGGCACCACCCTGCCGGGACTGTGGGAGGCCGTGGTGACCTTCCGGCTCGACGCCTCGGCCGTCATCAGCTCCTCCGCGAGCCCCGCCACATCGGTGCGTCTCAGCCACGCACTCCTCTCCCTGGTGGCCAGCGGCGCCCCCCTGATCGTGCTTCTCCTGCTGAGCCGGATGCGGCGCGGCCCCACGGTCACCGGGCCTGATCTTCGTCTTCCGGCGCTCGTGCTCCTCGGCTGGGAGCTCGTCTCGGTCCTCGGCGGCGGAAGCTACTGGCTGCACTACCTCCTCGTCCTGGTCCCCGGACTCGTCCTCGCCGTGGCCGCGATCTGTGCCGGCGTCCAGGAGGCACCCCACCGAGGTCCCGGCGGGTGGCTACGGGCGGACGTGGCCGCGCTCCATGTGGCCCTGACCTGGGCACTTGTCGTGTCGTCGGTGGCCCTGGGCGTCCTGGGCGCGCAGTCCTCCCGGTCGCACGGGCGCGATCCGATCATCACCTATCTGTCGGCACACCAGCAGCCGGGCGACACCGCGCTCATCGCCTACGGCCACCCCGACATCCTCCGCGCCAGCGGGTTGAGCAGCCCCTATCCCCAGCTCTGGAGCCTGCCCGTCCGGGTCCGTGACCCGCAGCTGGCACAGCTGACGGCCGTCATGACCTCCAGCTCACGCCCCGACTGGATCGTGACCACCGGCGCCAGCCTCGCTTCGTGGGGCCTCGACGCCACCACCGCGCAGGCCGCACTCGCCGCGCACTACACGCTCGTGGCCGACGTCGATGGCGACCACGTCTACCACCAGCTCATCCCTCAGCACCCACCTTCGTGACACATCCCGGGGCGCACTGCCGCTCAGGATGACCAGGTGCCGCTCCGGGCGATGAGGTCGGTCAGCTGCCGACGACTCGTGGCCTCGGCGACGTCGAGCAGCCGGGCAGGTGCGACATGGTCGGCCGCGAGCGAGTCGACCACGTGTCGGACCAGGCGCCGGACCTCCGTCGCGGGCACGGCACCGACGTACTCCGCCGCCAGTCGGGCAGCCAGGTCGTGATGCCCGCCGGCGGCGTCGATCACGGAGGAGGTCGCCGGCAGCCACTCGGTGACCCCGTCCGGTGAGCGAGAGGCCCACCCGCGGGCCCGCAGCAGGGCCCGTGCCTCGGCAGGGGCCTGGGAGATGGTGCCGCCATGGGCGAGCGCCGCGGCCCCAGCGCCGGAGCCGGGCGTGACTGCGTGCCCGAGGACCACCGACAGCACCAGCCCCGCGAGACCGGTGAGGGAGGCCAGCAGAGTGGGCTTCCTCATCGGAGGGCCTCGACCGGCTGCGCGACCGCGACTCCCAGCACGTGGTCCGCGGCGCGATCTCGTCGGATGCCCATCCGGCGCCGCACCAGCACCGCGACGCCGGGGACGAGGGAGACCCCGACCATGGCCACCGCGAACAGCTCCACGTGCGCCGCGATGATCGGGACCCCGCCCAGGAAGAACCCGGCCAGGAGCAGGCCGACCGCCCAGAGTGCCGCCCCCACCAGGTTGAAGACGGTGAAGCTGCGCCGGGGCATCCGCGCCACGCCGGCGACGACGGGGGTGAAGGTCCGCACGAGTGGCAGGAAGCGCGCCAGGATCACGGCCTTCGACCCGTGCCGGGCGAAGAACGCCTCGGCGTGCGCCGCATGGGACCGGGAGAACAGCCTCGACTCCGCGCGGTTGAACACGCGGGGGCCGAACCTGCGGCCCAGCAGGTAACCCGCCTGGTCGCCCGCTGCCGCCGCCACGAAGAGACCGACCGCGACCAGCCACAGAGGAAGGTTCAGCACCCCTCCGGCGACCAGGATTCCCATGGTGAACAACAGCGAGTCACCGGGCAGGAAGAACCCGACCAACAGGCCGGTCTCGGCGAACACGACGGCCATCGCGAGCAGCAGGGCGGCAGGACCGAGGACGTAGAGCAGTGGGGTGAGCGCGGCGATCATGGTGCGACCGTAGGAGCGTCCACCTGCCACCTGCCTGACCGAGTGACAAGACGTGGGTGGCCGAGCAGCCGGAGGGGCTCACAGGACGGGGAGCGACACCCGGAACAGCGCCCCGGGGCGGCCGTCGTCGACCAGCTCGAGGGTGCCACCGGCGCGTTGCGTGAGGCTGCGCGCGATCGCCAGCCCCAGACCGGTGCCCGCGGTGCCTCGCGTGCGTGCCGGGTCGCCCCGGTGGAAGCGCTCGAAGATGAGCTCGCGCTCGGTCTCGGGGACTCCCGGCCCGTCGTCCGCGACCTCCACGTGGACCTGTCCCTGCGAGACGTACACACCGATCTCGACCCTCGAGCCGGCGTGGCGGACCGCGTTGTCGAGGAGGTTGCGCACGATCCGCCGCAGCTCGCCCGGGTCGGCCCGGACCGGGCCGGCGGAGACCCGCGAGGTGTCGATCACGACGTCCGCCGCGCTCGCCGAGCGGATCGCCTCCTCGACGACGATCTCGTCCACGTCCACCGGGACGACCCGCGCCTCGACGCGTTCGTCGGCCGAGGCGAGGACCAGGAGGTCGCCGACCAACCGCTCCATCTGGGCCGTGGCGCCGAGGACGTCGTCGCGCAGCTGCTCCTTGTCCACGATGTCCGGTGAGGCCAGGGCGAGCTCGAGGGAGAGCCGCTGCGCGGCCAGGGGGCCCTGCAGGTCGTGCGAGGCGTCGGCGACGAATCGGCGCTGTCGCTGCGCCGAGAGGTCCACCCGGCCCAGCATCCGGTTCATGGTCGCGGCCAGCCGGCCCACCTCGTCGGGGCGTCCGTCGTCCGGCAGCCGTCGGTCGAGCTGGTCGTGCCCGATCGCGTCGACCTCGGCCCGGATCCGGTCGAGCCGGGCCAGGGCCCGGCCCAGCACCAGCCACATCACCAGGCACAGGGCGACGAGTGCGAGCGGTGTTCCCACGACCAGGGTCCTGCGCAGCGTCGCGGTGGCCTCCTGGACCGACTCCAGGCTCGTCCCCTCCACGACCGTGAGCTCACCGTCAGGCCCGGCTCCGCCCTGCACCCAGACGCGGTAGGTCTCGAGCTCGGCGTCGTCGGGTGCCCGGATGGTGCGTGCCTCGCCCTCGGTGCCGGTCGCGTTCGGCACGATCGGTGGCCGCCCCTGGATGTTGGGCGAGGCGGACAGGACGCGACCGTCCTGGGTGAAGACCTGCGCCACCGACTCGTCGTCGACGTTGCGCAGCAGGTCGGGGAGGCTGCCGGTGGCCGCCAGGTCGAGCAGATCCGTCACCCGCGAGCGGGACAGGTCGTCCCGGCTCGAGGTCAGCTGGGCCTCCAGCGTGCGGACCAGCGTGAGGCTCCCCCCGATGAGCACCACGGCGCACAGCAGGGTCGCCAGTGCGGTGGCGCGGGTGCGGAGGCTGGGAGGCGGCATCGGATCAGGCGTCCGCGACGAGTCGGTAACCGACCAGCCGCACCGTCTGCAGGCTGGCGCGGTCGAAGGGGATGTCGATGCGCTGCCTGAGCTGACGGACGTACACCTCCACGATGTTGGGGTCTCCGTCGAAGGCGAAGTCCCACACGTGCTCGAGGATGGCCGCCTTCGAGACCACCTCGCCGTTGCGGCGCATGAGGACCTCCAGCAGCGAGAACTGTCGCGGCGTCAGGTCGACCACCGTGCCGCCGCGGGTCACCCGGTGGGAGGCGGGGTCGAGGCACAGGTCGCCGACGGTCAGCACCGCCGGTCGCTCTCCGGCACTGCGGCGGACCAGCGCCCGCAGCCTGGCCAGCAGCACGACGAACGAGAACGGCTTGGCCAGGAAGTCGTCGGCACCCGCGTCGAGCGCCTGCGCCTCCTCACCGGGACCAGCGCGCGCGGTCAGCATCAGGATGGGGGTCCAGTCGCCGGCCTCCCGGCGTCGCACGCACAGCTCGTCACCGCGCAGCTTGGGCACCATGATGTCGAGCACCAGCGCGTCGTAGCTGTTCTCGCCGGCCAGCCACTCGCCCTCCTCGCCGTCCAGGGCGGTGTCGACGGCATAGCCGGCCTCCTCCAGGCCGCGCCGAAGGCTCGCGGCAAGACGTTTGTCGTCCTCGACCACCAGCACTCTCACCCGGGCAGCGTCGCACCATCGGGCTGAACGCGCACTGAAGACGAGCCTCCGGGTGGCCGCCACAGCGGCCTTCAGCATCCCTTCAGCGATGCCTTCCCACACTGGGACGACCCACCGGCTCCGGACGCACCAGGAGTCGGACATCACCGACAGAGGAGCCTCCGATGCACCCACGCACCACTCTCGGCCGCACCGTCATTTCGGTCGTCCTCACCCTCGGGGTGCTGGGCGCCGCGACCCCGTCCACCGCAGCCACTGCGCACCTCGACGCCGACCTGACGCGGCCGCACGGGCGGCCACCGATCATCCCCCTCCCGGCCCCCCGGAACTTCGTGGACACGATCGACAACCGCTACTCCCCCTTCATCCCCGGTAGCCGCTGGGTCTACGCCGGGGGCACGGCGCAGGAGCCGGAACGGATCGTGGTCAAGGTCCTCCACCGCACCAAGCAGGTCGCGGGCATCACCGCGACCGTGGTGCGCGACACCGTCACGGTCGACGGGGAGCTGCTCGAGGACACCTTCGACTGGTATGCCCAGGACCGGCGCGGAAGGGTCTGGTACCTGGGTGAGGCCACCCGGGAGTACGAGGACGGGCAGGTCGTCTCCACCGAGGGCTCCTGGGAGGCCGGGGTGGACGGCGCCAGGGCCGGGATCGTCATGTTCGCGCGCCCCGAGGTCGGGGTCCCCTACCGGCAGGAGTACTACGCCGGGCACGCCGAGGACCAGGCCCGGTTCCTGACGTTGGACACCCGGGTCGCCACTCGGGCCGGGGTGTACCGCCGGGTGCGCATGACCGAGGACACCACTCCACTGGACCCGGCCATCTCAGAGCTCAAGTTCTACGCCCCCGGCGTGGGGACGGTGCTGGAGTTCGACCTGGCCCCCGAGGCCGGGCGCACGGAGCTCGTGCGCTACCGGGCGGCGCGGCACTGACCGCTCCCGGCGTATCGTCGAGGGAGTGAGCCCGGCACTGTCACCGACCGTGACCCTCGACAACCGCTTCGCCCGCGACCTCCCTGATCTCGCTGTCGCGTGGCGGGCCGAGGACACGCCGGCACCGAGGCTGCTGGTGCTCAACGAGCCCCTGGCCGACGAGCTCGGTCTCGACCCCGACCTGCTGCGGAGCCCGGAGGGTCTCGGTCTGCTGACCGGCACAAGCGTGCCGTCGGGCGCGACGCCCGTCGCGCAGGCCTACGCCGGCCACCAGTTCGGCGGCTACTCGCCCCGCCTCGGCGACGGACGTGCCCTGCTGATGGGCGAGCTCACCGACGCGTCGGGTCGATCACGGGACCTGCACCTCAAGGGCTCCGGTCGCACCCCGTTCTCGCGCGGCGGCGACGGACTGGCGGCCGTGGGTCCGATGCTCCGCGAGTACGTCATCAGCGAGGCCATGCACGCACTCGGCATCCCCACGACCCGATCGCTGGCCGTGGTCGCGACGGGGCGTGACGTACGCCGGGAGACCCTCCAGCCGGGTGCCGTGCTGGCCCGGGTGGCGAGCAGCCACCTGCGCGTGGGCACCTTCCAGTACGCCGCGGCCGCCGGCGACGTCGACCTGCTGCGCCGCCTCGCGGACCACGCGATCGCCCGGCACCACCCGGACGCCGCAGACGCCGAGCAGCCCTACCTCGCCCTCTTCGAGGCGGTGCTGACGGCCCAGGCCTCGCTGGTGGCGCAGTGGATGCTCGTCGGTTTCGTCCACGGGGTGATGAACACCGACAACATGACCATCTCCGGCGAGACCATCGACTACGGCCCCTGCGCGTTCATCGAGGCCTTCGACCCCGCAACGGTCTACAGCTCCATCGACTCGGGCGGCCGCTACGCCTTCGGCAACCAGCCGGTCGTGGCCGAGTGGAACCTCGCCAGGTTCGCCGAGTCGCTCCTGCCGCTGCTGGCCGACGAGCAGGACGAGGCCCTCACCCTCGCCACCGAGGCGCTGAAGGCCTTCCGGACCCACTACTCGGCGGCCTGGTCGGCGGGCATGCGCGCGAAGCTCGGGCTCTCCGAAGCGCCTGACGCAGCGACGACGTCGCAGCTCTTCGGCGACCTCCTCACCCTGCTGCAGGTCAACCGGGTCGACCACACCTCCTTCTTCCGTCGCCTCGGCGCCGCTGCCCGTGGCGACGGCGAACCGGCGAGGGGGCTGTTCCTCGACCTCGCGGGCTTCGACGCCTGGGCCGCGCGCTGGCTGTCACTGCACCCGGACGGCGCGGCGATGGACGGGGTCAACCCGGCCTACATCCCCCGCAACCACCTCGTCGAGGAGTGCCTCACCGCCGCCACGGCCGGCGACCTCGCGCCACTCGACGGCCTGCTCGACGCGCTGTCGGCTCCCTACGACGTACGCCCGGGGCTCGAGCGGTACTCCGAGCCCGCCCCGGAGTCGTTCGGCACCTACCGCACGTTCTGCGGGACCTAGCGTCGTCGGGTCCCCGGCCCCGGCCATAGGTCCCGCGACAGTGGGTCGTCTGCCGGTGGCGGCGCGCCACGAGCTCACGCAGGCTGGCAGCATGGACACCTCCCCCAGCCCCGGTCCGGTTCGCCGTGCGTGACCCTGCACCGGCAGTCGAGCTGTCCGAGCCCCACACGGTCGCCTCGACAGAGGTCGTGACGTCGCTCGGGAGCGACGGCACTCACGGACTCGACGAGGCAGTCGCCGGGCAGCGCCTCGGGTCCGACGGGCCGAACACCCTTCCCCGTGTGCATGGCGACTCCTTCGTGCGCAGGATCCTCCTCCAGTTCCACAACCCCCTCATCTACGTCCTGCTCGCGGCCGCCGCCGCGACGCTGGTGCTCGGCGAGTACGTCGATGCCTCGGTCATCCTGGCGGTGGTCCTCGTCAACGCCTTCGTCGGTCATGTCCAGGAGACGAAGGCCCTGGCCGCTCTGGACAGCCTGCGGTCGATGGCCCGCGGCCAGGCGCGCGTGGTGCGCGACGGACGCGGTCGCACCATCTCCTCCGACGAGCTGGTCGTCGGCGACGTGGTGTCCCTCGAGGCGGGCGAGAAGGTGCCGGCAGACCTCCGCCTCCTGGAGGCGGCCGAGCTCCTCGTCGACGAGTCCAGCCTGACCGGGGAGTCCACCGCGGTCGCCAAGGGAGACGGCGTGCTGGCCGAGGCGACCCGGGTCGCGGACCGTCTCAACATGCTCTACGCCGGCACCCTGGTGCGGGCGGGCACGGGTCGCGGCATCGTCGTCGCCACGGCGGATCGCACCGAGCTGGGGAGCATCCACCGCCTCGTGAGCGGGGCCACCGTCCTGGCCACGCCCCTCACCCGCAAGCTCACCCACTTCAGCGCGCTTCTCACCGTCGTCATCATCGGACTGGCGGCCGTGACGTTCGCGGTCGGTCTCCTGCGAGGTGAGAGCGCCGCCCCGATGCTCACTGCAGCCGTCGCCCTCGCCGTGGGCGCCATCCCCGAGGGGCTGCCTGCGGCGGTGACGATCACCCTGGCGATCGGCGTCAAGCGCATGGTGCGGCGACGAGCCATCGTCCGTCGCCTGCCTGCCGTCGAGACCCTCGGCAGCACCACCGTGATCTGCACCGACAAGACCGGAACGCTCACCACCAACGAGATGACGGTGCGCCGCATCTGGACCCCGGACGGCGAGCTCGGGGTGACCGGCATCGGCTACGAGCCCGCGGGGCGACTTCTCCGCGATGGCGAGGAGGTCCGCGTCTCGGACAACAGCGCACTCTGGTGGTCGTTGGCTGCCGGCGCGGTCTGCAACGACGCCAGCGTCATCCACGACGGGACCACCTGGACGATCTCCGGCGACCCCACCGAGGCGGCCATGAAGGTCGTCGCGCTGAAGACCATGGTCAACGACGAGGTCGAGGAGGACCTCGTCCGGGTCGCCACGATCCCCTTCGACTCCCGTCGTCAGTACATGGCCACCCTGCACCGACGCGCCTCGGACGGACGTCACCTCGCCCTCGCCAAGGGAGCAGCCGAGCGGATGGCCGAGCTGTGCTCCGGCTGGATGCGCGCGGACGGCACGGTCGAAGCGCTGGACCGCGCGCGGGTCGCGGAGGCCGTGGACGCCCTGGCCACGCGTGGTCTGCGGGTGCTGGCCACAGCCGTGGCGGAGGATGTGAGCCCCGCAGCCTTCACGACCGACGGCATCGAGCGACGATTCGTGCTGACCGGCCTGCAGGCGATGCTGGACCCGCCGCGGGGGTCCGCGACCGCGGCCATCGCCGCGTGCCACGGCGCCGGCATCGAGGTCAAGATGATCACCGGCGACCATGCGACCACCGCATCCGCCATCGCCGCCGAGCTCGGGCTGGACCACCGTCCTCCGGCCGACCGACGCGTCATCACCGGAACCGCGCTCACCGGCCTGCGCGACACCGCGTACGCCGACGCGGTGGCCGCCACCAGCGTCTTCGCGCGCGTGTCCCCCGAGGAGAAGCTCAGGCTCGTCGAATCCCTCCAGGCCCGAGGGCACGTCGTGGCGATGACCGGTGACGGCGTCAACGACGCCCCGGCGCTCCGCGCCGCCGACATCGGCATCGCCATGGGCCGTGGCGGCACCGACGTCGCCAAGGACGCGGCCGACATGGTCCTCGTCGACGACGACTTCGCGACCATCGAGGCCGCCGTCGAGGAAGGCCGTGGAGTCTTCGACAACCTCACGAAGTTCATCGTGTGGACCCTGCCGACCAACATGGGTGAGGGCCTCGTCATCCTCGTGGCCATCCTCCTGGGGTCGACCCTCCCGATCCTGCCGACGCAGATCCTGTGGATCAACATGACCACCGCGGTCGTGCTGGGGCTGATGCTCGCCTTCGAGCCGCGCGAGTCCGGCATCATGCGGAGGCCGCCGCGCGCACCGGACCGACCGCTCCTGACGACGACGCTCCTCTGGCGCACGATCCTGGTCGCCGGCCTGCTCGTGGCCGGGTCCTGGTGGATCTTCACCACCGAGCAGTCCCGCGGCGCCGACCTCGCCGAGGCCCGCACCGCCGCGGTCAACCTGTTCGTCGCCGTCGAGATCGTCTACCTCTACAGCTGCAGGTCCTTGACCGGCGCCTCCTGGCGCCTCGGCTTCTTCACGAACTGGTGGATCATCGGCGGCGTCCTCGTCCAGGTCACCGCCCAGGCCGCGTTCACCTACGCACCGGTCATGCAGGAGATCTTCGGCACCGCGCCGCTCGAGGCGGGCGTGTGGCTGCGGATCCTCGTCGCCGTGGCGCTGATCTCCCTGGTCATCGCCGCCGACAAGTTCGTGGACATCAGGCGACTGGCCCGCGCGCACGAGGGCGCCCCGTGAGGGTGCGCGCCTCAGACGGCCCGACGGCTATCGGGCGACGATCCTCGACGTAGCCCCCGGAGGCGTATCGGTCCGGCCTACCGTCGGGCCGGGCAGGGTGGTGCTGCCCGGGAGAACCCCTGCGTCGTGCAGGAACCGCACCAGCGACGGCTTGCCCTCGTGGATCGACCCGACGTCAGCGTGATCCGCGTCCGGCAGCACCAGGAGAGTGCTCCGACCGGGGACCCGAGCGTGGAGACGTTCGGCATCGGTGAAGGCGACCGTGTGGTCGAGGGCGCCGTGGACCAGCAGGATCGGCGCGGTCGATCTGCCGATCGTGTGCAGGGGCGAGAACTCGACGTATCGGTGTCCGATGATGTGCTCGACATACCTCAGCGCGAGCCAGACCAGCGGATCGGGAAGCCTGGCTCGCAGTCGTTGGGCCATGAACTCCCGTGGCGCTGCCATCGACGAGAGCGAGACGACTCCCGCGATCGCGTGATCGTCGGCTGCCACGAAGAGCGCGGCGCCGGCTCCCACCGAGTGGCCCACCAGCACGATGCGGTCAGCGTCGATGCCCGGCTGGCACCGCAGCCAGCCCAGCGCCGCACGGAGGTCTTCGGCGAAGGTGGGCATGGTGGCGACACCGACATCATCGCTGCGGCCATGGCCACGGGCGTCGAGCAGGAGCACGCGCAGGCCGACGTCCAGCAGGGGTTGGGAGAGCGGAATCATGTCGGCCGCGCTTGCCCCCCATCCGTGGATGACCAGCGCGACCGGTCCAGGGAGGTCGCTCTCTCGTGACGCGACGGGTTCACGCACCCAGCCGCGCAGGATGGCGCCGGTCTCGGTGACGATGCGCACATCGACTGCATCCGAGGGCACCTGTGCCGCGTCGTACCCCCGGCGCACCGGGCGACCGAAGCGTCGGGACAACGACACCCTCATCGCCTTGCCGAGCACCCACAGAGCACCGCTCCCCCCTACCAGCCACGCGGCCGCCCTGGGGGGCACGGCCCCGGAACGTTGTCCGGCCAAGGTCCCCATGTCCTCACGCCACGGTCGCGATGCTGCGCAGCAGCTTCTCGTGGTGGTCATGGGCGGCCAGGAACGTGTGGAGCACCCGGGTCAGGGCCATTGCCTCGCACGCTCCGGTCGTGGTGGCGAGCTCGAGGACGGCGGCCGTCATCGTGCGGGTCTCGGCACGCATCGCCTCGGCCAGGAGGCGCCCCTCGGGGCAGCGCCGCGCCTCGAGGAGCCAACGCTCGTCGCGCTCCACATGGGGCAGGAGCTCGGTCTGGCAGAACTCCACCAGACGTTCGTGTGCCGCACGGAAGCGCTCAGGTTGCTCGCGGGCATCCCACATGCGCTGTCCCGTGCTCATCAGGTCCAACCGGAGACGGTCGTGGCTGACGTGCTGAGGGTCCAGCGTGCATGGCATGTCGTCACTCTATCAATAGATGCCCAATCGGCAAGATTGCCTATTGGGCAACTAAGTGGCATCCTTGCGATGTGACCGAGATGAGTTTGCGAGAGACCAAGCGGCGGGCCACGGCACGTGCCTTGGCTCAGGCCGCGTACGACCTTGCTCTCGAGCGTGGCGTCGACGGCTTCACCATCGACGAGGTGGCGGCGCGGGCCGGATTCTCCCGACGGACCTTCGCCAACCACTTCGCGGGCAAGGAAGAGGCCATCGTCGGGGTCGCCTCCGAGCGCGTGCGGCACGCGCTCGACACGCCCCCCGACGACGAGCTGTCGCTGGTCGACTGGCTCCAGGCTGTCGCGCGCCAGCAGCTGAGCGACGGCCTGCTGATGGTGCTCCGCGACCTGCACACCCTCTCCGAGGTCCACCCCTCGCTGCGCCCTCATCTGCTCGAGGTGCAGCGAGCCATCCGTGAGACCGCGCGCGATGCCGTGCTCGCGCGAGTCGATGGGCCGGGGAGCCGGATCTACGCCCACCTCCTCGTCGGTGCCGCGTACGGCGCGCTGACCTGTGTGCTCGACGGACACATCCCGATCCGACTTCCGTCGACGCCCCCGCAGAGGACCGGTCCCCACGAGGCCAGCCCTCTCGAGGCCAGCGAGGACGAGAGCGGCATGACGCTCGAGGAGTTCGTCGACCTCACCTTCACCCATCTGCGCAACGGGTTCTGACCGGGCTCAGCGCAGCCGAACCTTCCTCCAGCACCCGGCGGTCCCTCGACCGTCGAGGCGATCCGTCGATCCCGAAAAGGGGCGCTATCCCTGATGTCCACCTTCCTGCACCGACTTGGCGGACTCGCCTACCGCCGCCCCTGGGCCTTCCTTCTCTCCTGGCTCGTTCTCCTCGTCGGCGTCATCGGCCTGGCCGTCACGAGCGACGGGCACATCTCCTCGAGCATGACCATCGACGGAACCCCGAGCCAGCGGGTCCTGGACCAGCTGCGCGAGGAGCTCCCACCCGCGAGCGGCGGTCAAGGCACGATCGTGTTCACCGTCCCAGAGGGAGAGCGTCTCGACTCGGGCGGGCGGGCGAGTGCCATCGCCGACGCAGCTACCGCGATCGCCGCGCTTCCTGAGACCGTGGACCGGTCCAGCTTCACCGCCGGCGCGCCGAGCGGGGACGCCCCCACGGCACCCCCGCCGGACGCGAGCCAGCCCGGGGCGAGCCAGCCCAGCGACAGCACCGCCGACGTCGCCGCTCACCCCCGCCCGCTCCTGGTCGACGGGGCACCCGTCCCGGGAGTGCTCGTCTCCTCCGACGGCAGCGTCGCGATGCTCCAGATGCAGTTCACGACCCAGGTCGACTCGCTGCCCGACGGGACGACCGAGGAGGTCGTCGACCTCGCCGCAGCTGCGGTCGCCGGCACCGGGGTGACAGCACTGCCCAGCGACTCGCTGGACTCGATGCACCCCCCGATCGGCGGACACGAGGCGATCGGACTCGTCATCGCCCTGCTCGTCCTGTTCCTCACTCTCGGCTCGCTGTGGGCCGCCGGGCTGCCCATCCTGACCGCGCTGACCGGTGTCGGGGTCGGTGTCGGCGGTGCCTTCGCCCTCTCCTCATCCATCACCTTGACGACCGCCACCCCGGCCCTGGCGCTGATGATCGGGCTCGCGGTCGGGATCGACTACGCCCTGTTCATCCTGCATCGGCAGCGACGCCTCATCCTCACCCAGGGACTCTCCGCCGCGGACGCCACAGCACGCGCCCTCGCCACTGCAGGCAGCGCAGTCGCCTTCGCGGGGTCGACGGTCGTCATCGCGCTGGCCGGCATGACCGTCATCGGGATCGGGTTCCTCACCACGATGGCCTTGGTGGCCGCCGCCACCGTGGCCCTGGCCGTGCTCATCGCCCTCACCCTCCTTCCTGCCTTCTTGGGGATCCTCGGCGAGAGGGTCTGCTCGCCCCGAGGGCGCGCGAGCAGCCAGACCGCGGCCCGCCCGAGCAGGAAGCACCTCACGAACCGGTGGGTCGAGCTCCTCGTCCGACGCCCGTGGTTCGCAGTCGCCGGCGTGGTCGTCATCCTCGGCCTGGCCGCCATCCCGGCCACGGGCATGGACCTCGGGATGCCCACGGGGGCGACCGCCCCTCACGAGAGCACCTCACGGCAGAGCTACGACGCGATCACCCGCGGCTTCGGCGAGGGCTACAACGCCCCACTCCTCGTCGTCGCCCACCCCGAGGACGGTGGCACCTTCGACCAGATCGCTCTCGGCAAGATCGCCGCCGGCCTGACCGGCACCGAGCACGCCGCCTCGGCGAGCCTGATGGGCGCCGACCCCGACCGCACCGTCGCCATGTTCACCGTCATCCCGGCACAGGGCCCCGACGACGACCGCACCGCTGCCCTGGTCGAAACCCTCCGAGACCCTGCAAACCCGCTCGCCACCCAGACCGCGGCCACGTTCGGGGTGACCGGGCTGACTGCGGTCAACCTCGACATGACCGACCGCCTCAGCGCAGCACTCCCGGAATACCTCGCCATCATCGTCGGCCTGTCCCTGCTCCTGCTCCTGCTCGTGTTCCGCTCCGTGGTCATCCCGATCAAGGCCACGGCCGGTTTCCTCCTCAGCATCGTGGCGACCTTCGGCGTCACCACCGCGGTGTTTCAGTGGGGCTGGTTCATCGGACTGGTCGGACTGGACACCGGCGGGCCGCTGCTCAGCTTCCTGCCGATCATGGTCACGGGCATCCTCTACGGCCTCGCCATGGACTACCAGGTCTTCCTCGTCAGCTCCATGCGTGAGGCCCACGCCGAGGGGATGTCTCCGCGAGGCGCCATCGTGCACGGCTTCGAGCACGCCAGCCACGTGGTCGCCGCCGCCGCGGTCATCATGGTCACGGTGTTCGCCAGCTTCGTGTTCAGCGACGACACGACCATCAAGCAGTTCGGCTTCGCGCTGGCAGCCGGGGTTCTCATCGATGCGTTCCTCATCCGGATGACCCTGGTCCCCGCAGTGATGAGCCTGCTCAGCCACAGCGCCTGGTGGCTGCCCCGCTGGCTCGACCGGCTCCTGCCCATCATCGACCTCGACAGCGAAGCCCCCGACACACGCCGCGAGGAAGAGCAGGCACCCGCCGAATCCCAGCCCGCGCGCATGCCATGACGACGCGACGCCAGTCGAGACCGACTGAGCCATCGACCACGTCCGGCGAGCCCCCCGGCGAACGCGTGATCGTCCCTCCGGTCGGGTCCTGCGGCACGGCGAAGGACCGCATGGAGGACGACGGCGTCGAGTGCGAGGACTGGTTCTTCTGCACCAAGAAGTGTCCGAGTCGACCATCGCGAAAGAGCTGCACGTCTGACGACTCAGTTGTCGTCCGCCCCCGTGTCCGGCTCAGCGGTGGTCGAGGGCGACGCCGTACGTCCCGGCTCGGCCTCCGCCGACCACGCCCAGTCGCGGACCTCGGGCAGGTCCTCGCCGTGCGCCCGGGTCCAGGCGCGGGCCCTGCGGCGGGTGTCCACCATCTCCTGGCGCAGTCCCGCGGCTCGCTGGCCCAGGCCCGGCACCCGGTCGATGACGTCCATGACGAGATGGAAACGGTCGAGGTCGTTCATCATCACCATGTCGAAGGGGGTGGTGGTGGTGCCCTCCTCCTTGTAGCCCCGGACATGGATGTTGTCGTGGTTGGTGCGGCGGTAGGTCAGGCGGTGGATCAGCCACGGGTAGCCGTGGTAGGCGAAGATCACCGGCTTGTCTGCCGTGAACACGGTGTCGAAGTCACGCGCGGACAGCCCGTGGGGGTGCTCGGTCTCGTCCTGCAGGCGCATCAGGTCGACCACGTTGACGAAGCGCACCGCCAGCTCGGGCAGGTGCTCGCGGATGATCGACGTCGCGGCGAGCGCCTCGATCGTCGGCACGTCGCCGGCACACGCGATGACGACGTCGGGATCGTGCTCCGTCGTCGACGCCCAGTCCCAGATGCCCAACCCGCGGGCGCAGTGCAGGTCCGCCGACTCCGCGTCGAGCCAGTCGAAGGTCGGCTGCTTGCCGGCCACGACCACGTTGACGTAGTGGGTGCTTGCCAGGCAGTGCCGCATGGTCGACAGCAGGGTGTTGGTGTCCGGCGGCAGGTAGACGCGGACGACCTCGGCGCTCTTGTTGACCACGTGGTCGATGAAGCCCGGGTCCTGGTGGGAGAAGCCGTTGTGGTCCTGGCGCCACACGTGCGAGGTGAGCAGGTAGTTCAGCGAGGCGATGGGCGGTCGCCACCCGATCGAACGGGTGGTCTTGAGCCACTTCGCGTGCTGGTTGACCATCGAGTCGACGAGGTGGATGAAGGCCTCGTAGCAGCTGAAGATCCCGTGCCGGCCGGTCAGGAGATAGCCCTCCAGCCATCCCTGGCAGGTGTGCTCGGAGAGGATCTCCACGACGCGGCCGCTGCGCGCCAGGTGCTCGTCGACCTCGAGGATCGTGCCGGCGAAGACCTTGTCGGTCACCTCGTAGACGGCATCGAGACGGTTCGAGGCGGTCTCGTCCGGTCCGAAGATGCGGAAGTTGTCGGGGTTCTCCCGCACGACGTCGACGAGGTATCGCCCCAGCACGCGGGTCGCCTCGTGCACCGAGGCCCCCGGCGAGGCCACGTCCACGGCGCAGCTTCGGAAGTCCGGCAGGTGGAGCGGGTGCCGCAGCAGCCCACCGTTGGCGTGCGGGTTGGCGCTCATCCGCCGCTCCCCGCCCGGAGCCAGGGCACGCAGCTCGGCAACGAGCCGGCCGTCGCCGTCGAAGAGCTCCTCGGGGCGGTAGGACGCCAACCACGCCTCCAGCAGCGCCCGGTGCCCGTCGTCCTCGCGGGTGTTCGACAGCGGCACCTGGTGGGCGCGCCACGTGCCCTCGACCTGCACCCCGTCCACCACGTCGGGGCCGGTCCAGCCCTTGGGAGTGACGAGCAGGATCATCGGCCACGGTCGTCGCTCGAGGTCCCCGTCCTCGCGTGCCGCACGCTGGATCTCGAGGATCCGGTCGTGGGCCTGGTCGAGGGCGCCGGCGAGCTGGCGGTGCACGTCATCGGGGTCGTCGCCCTCGACCGTCCAGACCTCGTGGCCGAAGCCACGCAGCAGGTCGAGCAGCTCCTCGCGAGCGATCCGGGCGGGGATCGTCGGGTTGGCGATCTTGTAGCCGTTGAGGTGCAGCACCGGCAGCACCGCTCCGTCGTGGACGGGGTCCACGAACTTGTTGGCGTGCCAGGACGCAGCCAGCGGGCCGGTCTCGAACTCGCCGTCGCCCACGACCGCCGCCACCACGAGATCGGGGTTGTCCATCGCGGCGCCGTAGGCGTGCGACAGCACGTAGCCGAGCTCGCCTCCCTCGTGGATCGAGCCCGGGGTCTCGGGTGCCACGTGGCTGGGGATGCCGCCGGGGAAGGAGAACTGGCGGAACAGCTCCTGCATCCCTCGGGCGTCGTCACCCACGTGTGGGTAGACCTCGCTGTAGGTCCCCTCCAGCCAGGCGTTGGCGACCGCGGCCGGGCCGCCATGGCCGGGGCCGGCGAGGAAGATCGCGTCGACGTCCCGCTCGCGGATCAGGCGGTTGAGGTGCGTCCACAGCAGGTTGAGGCCAGGGGTGGTGCCCCAGTGACCGAGCAGACGGGGCTTGATGTCCTCCCGGACCAGCGGACGCCGCACCAGGGGGTTGTCCATCAGGTAGATCTGGCCCACCGACAGGTAGTTCGCGGCGCGCCACCACGCGTCCAGCGCCTGCACCTGGTCGTCTGCGAGCTCGGCGTGCACCATGGGGTCCTCCCCTTCGCTCCGTTCGGCGGCGAGCACCGCCACCCGGAACGCTAGGGGGACGACGCATGGCCCTCTAGGGACGAAAGACCCTGATCGGTGGGTACTGGGACGAGAACGGCCCGCTCGCTTGACTCGTTCGAACACTTGTTCGACGATGGGCACATGTCGTCCGCTCGCTCCGTCACCGCGCTCGATCCGGCGCGCCCGGTGGTCGAGCAGCTGCGTGAGCGGATGGCTGCGATGGAGCACAAGCCCGCCGCCCAGACCGTGCCGACCCTGCCGGGTCTCGCCGACCTGGTGCCCCTGCACGCGGGGGCGACCTACTCCGTCGACTCCGCCTCTCTGGCGCTGGCCCTGGTCGCGGGGGCCTCGCGGGCCGGTGAATGGGTCGGCTTCGCGGGGTGCGCCGACTTCGGGGCTGAGGCCGCGGCGGAGCTGGGCATCGAGCTGTCCCGCACGGTGCTGGTGCCCGACCCCGGCGAGCACTGGCTCGAGGTGACGGCGGCGCTGGTCGACGTCCTCCGGGTGGTGGTCCTGCGACCGCCTGCCTCCGTCGACGAGCGGACGGCAGGGATCCTCGACTCCCGACTGCGCACGCGATCCGCGGTCCTGGTGGTCCACGGCCAGTGGCCGCGGGTCGAGGCACGGGTCAGCATCGAGCAGTCGAGCTGGAGCGGTCCCACGTCCGGCAGCGGTCAGCTGCAGCGGCGTCGGGCCCGGCTCGTCGTGCACCGGGGAGCGCGACCACCGCAGCACGCGGACCTCACCTGGCCGGGGCTGCACCGGGTCGCGCCGCACATCGACGCTCCCGTCCGGGACATCCGCCGGGCGTCCGGGTGAGCCTGCGATGCGGGTGATGGTGGTGTGGTGCC
Organism: uncultured Actinomycetota bacterium; assembly: GCA_963726515.1. Lineage (GTDB taxonomy): Bacteria > Actinomycetota > Actinomycetes > Propionibacteriales > Nocardioidaceae > Nocardioides. The sequence continues at coordinate 15,883 of CAVSCW010000028.1, read as the reverse complement.
CCGACTGGTCGGTGGTCGCCGCCCTCGACGAGGCCGACCGGTCGCTGCGCTCCCCCGCCGCCGTGCTGTCGGCCAACGTCGTCGACGTGTGCAACGGCCCGGCCCGTGCCGAGGGCGTACGCCGGGGGCAGCGACGTCGTGACGCCCAGGCCCGGTGCCCCGAGCTGGTGCTGCTTCCCGCCAGCCCCGACCGCGACGCGCGTGCCTTCGAGCCGGTCCTGTCCATCATCGAGGACCTGCGTCCGGGGGTGGCGGCGCTGCGCCCCGGACTGCTCGCCGTACGCGCTCCCGGCAGCTGGTACGGCACCGAGACCGGCGCCGCTGCCACGGCGTGCCAGGCCCTGGTCGAGGGCGGCGTCTGGGACGTGCGGTTCGGGATCGCCGACGACCTCTTCACCGCCGAGCAGGCCGCTCGCACCGCCGACGTGCAGTCGTGGACGGTCGTCCCTGCCGGCGGATCCGCCTCGTTCCTGCGCGACCTTCCCGTGCACGTGCTCCGGGACGGCGGGGCGCAGGGGCGGGAGCTGGTCGGCCTGCTGGAGCGGCTCGGCCTCCGCACGCTGGGCGACCTGGCGGACCTCCCCGGGGATGCCGTCGAGCACCGGCTGGGCACCTACGGCGCCACCGTCCGGCGACGGGCCCGGGGGGAGGACCGTGCGCTCCTCGCCCCCCGCACCCCGCCCCCCGAGCTGGACGTGGACGTGTCCTTCGAGCCGCCCCTCGACTCGGTCGAGGCGATCACCTTCAGCGTGCGCACCACGGCCGAGCGCTTCGTCTCCCAGCTCGCTCACCACCAGCTCGTCGTCACCGGCGTGCGGGTGGAGGCCGAGACCGACGGTGTCGTCTGCTCCTCGCGGGCGTGGCTGCACCCGCGCCACTTCGGCGCTCGCGACCTGGTCGACCGGGTGCACTGGCAGCTGCAGGCGGCCGACGTCGGCGGTTCGCTGAGGGGCCGCAAGCACTCGGGCACGGTCCGCGCCCCGATCGACCGGATCCGGTTCGTGCCCGAGGTGGTGGAGCCCGCCGCCGCCCACGGCGAGGCGCTGTGGGGCGCCGCGTCCGACGACCTCGTCGAGCGTGGCGTCGCCCGGGTGCAGGGCATGATCGGTTTCGACGCCGTTCGCCGCCCGGTGCTTCAGGGCGGGCGCAGCCCGGTGACGAGGCAGTCGCTGGTGCCCTGGGGCGAGCGCGCCGTCGACCTGCGCCCGGTGGACCGGCCGTGGCCGGGTCGGGTCCCGGGACCGGCACCCGTGCGCGTGTTCGCGACGCCGCCGGTCGCCGAGGTCGTGGACGATGCGGGCCGGGAGGTGAGCGTCACCGACCGTGGCGTGGTCACGGGTGAGCCTCGGCGCTTCCGGGTCACCGGAGAGATCCCAGGGCGAGGCGGTGGCGCGGGCGACGGCCATCGCCTGCCCTGGCAGCCCGTGACGGCGTGGGCCGGACCGTGGCCCGCCGACGAGGGCTGGTGGTCGGGAGGCGCCGGGCCGAGCGCCCGCTTCCAGGTCGTCGGCGCCGACGGTCGCGCCTGGCTGATGCTGCGCGCGCCGGACGGCTGGACCCTGGAGGCCGCATATGACTGAGGCCCCCGTGCCCCGAGGGTGGCGCTGATGGGCTGGAACAACCCCGCCATGCACTGGAAGGAGCTCGAGCGCCGGCTCAGCGGCCTGCCCGGTGCCGACGACGCGCCCGTCTCGCGGCGCAAGCGCGCCGCCACCGCGACCCGGGCGATCGAGCGCCCCGCGACGGCCACCCCCTACGCCGAGCTGCACTGCCACAGCCACTTCAGCTTCCTCGACGGCGCGAGCTCACCGGCCGCGCTGGTCGAGGAGGCGGTGCGCCTCGGCCTGCACGCGCTCGCGATCACCGACCACGACGGCTTCTACGGCGCCCCCATGCTGGCCGAGGCGGCAGCGGCCTATGACCTGCCCACCGTCTTCGGCGCCGAGCTGTCCCTCGGGCTCAGCGGCCCGCAGAACGGCGTGCCCGACCCCGAGGGCAGCCACCTGCTGGTGCTGGCGCGCGGGGTCGAGGGCTACCACCGGCTCGCGGCGGCGATGACCGATGCCCACCTGCGCGGCGACGAGAAGGGCCGCCCGGTCTACGACCTCGACGAGCTCGGCGAGCGCGGCCGCGGCCACTGGGCGGTGCTGACGGGGTGCCGCAAGGGCTCGGTCCAGCAGGCGCTCGCGGCAGGGGGCGACGCCGCCGCGGCCGACGCGCTCGACCGGCTGACGTCGGTGTTCGGGCTCGAGCACGTCCTCGTCGAGCTCTCGCCACGTCCCGGTGCCGGCGCGACCAACGCCGCGCTCGCCCGACTGGCCGGCGTCCACGGCCTCGACGTCGTCGCGGCCGGAAACGTCCACCACGCCACCCCGCAGCAGGGTCGACTGGCCTCGGCCATGGCCGCCGTGCGCGCGCGCCGCAGCCTGGCCGAGCTGGACGGCTGGCTCGACCTGTCGGGGTCGGCCCACCTGCGCAGCGGGGCCGAGACTGCCGCCGCACTCACGACGTACGACGGCGCCGTCGCACGCAGTGTGTCGCTCGCCGACGAGCTGGCCTTCGACCTGCGCAAGGCCTCCCCCGGTCTGCCCAAGCGGCAGATCCCCGAGGGCCACACCGCCGACTCGTGGCTGCGGGTGCTCGCCGAGCGGGGCTTCGCCGAGCGCTACACCGGCGTGCCCCACGAGCAGGAGGCCCGCGTCCGCCTCGAGCACGAGCTGCGCGTCATCGCCGAGAAGGACTTCGCCGGCTACTTCGTCATCGTCCACGACATCGTCGCCTTCGCCCGCGAGCAGCGGATCCTGTGCCAGGGACGCGGATCGGCGGCGAGCTCCGCGGTCTGCTACGCCCTCGGCATCACCGCGGTCGACGCCGTGTTCTACCGGCTCCCGTTCGAGCGGTTCATCTCCGCACACCGCGACGAGGAGCCCGACATCGACGTCGACTTCGACTCCGACCGTCGCGAGGAGGTCATCCAGTGGGTCTACGACACCTACGGGCGCCGCAACGCAGCCCAGGTGGCCAACGTCATCAGCTACCGCCCGCGCATGGCGGTGCGCGACGCGGCCAAGGCGCTGGGCTTCTCCCAGGGGCAGCAGGACGCCTGGTCCAAGCAGATCGACGGCTGGCAGTCCCTGTCAGCAGCAGGCTCCGGCGACAACGTCGACAGGGGCGACCCCACCGCCCACGACGTGCCGCCGCCGGTGGTGGCGCTCGCCGAGGAGCTGATGGGCGCGCCCCGCCACCTCGGCATCCACTCCGGCGGGATGGTCCTCACCGAGCGGCCCATCGGCGAGGTCTGTCCCATCGAGCGCGGCCGGATGGACCGGCGCACGGTGCTGCAGTGGGACAAGGACGCGTGCGAGTCGATGGGCCTGGTCAAGTTCGACCTGCTCGGGCTGGGCATGCTCGGCGCGCTCGACCACATGATGCGGCTGGTCGCCACCCACCTGGGCGAGCAGTGGGACCTCACCACGATGCCCAAGGAGGAGCCCGCGGTCTACGACATGCTGTGCCGGGCCGACTCCATCGGTGTCTTCCAGGTGGAGAGCCGGGCCCAGATCGGCACGCTGCCGCGGCTGCGACCGCGCGAGTTCTACGACCTCGCCATCGAGATCGCCCTGATCCGCCCCGGCCCCATCCAGGGCGGGGCCGTGCACCCCTACGTCCGCCGGGCCACCGGCAAGGAGCCCATCACCTACGACCACCCCGAGCTGGTGCCGGTGCTCGAGCGCACCAAGGGCGTGCCGCTGTTCCAGGAGCAGCTGATGGCGATGGCGGTGACCCTGGGCGACTGCAGCCGCGACGACGCCGACCTGCTGCGCCGCGCGATGGGGTCCAAGCGCGGGGTCGAGCGGATCGAGTCGATCAAGCAGAAGCTCTATGCAGGCATGGAGAAGCGCGGCATCACCGGTGACCTGGCCGACTCGATCTACGTCAAGATCCTGTCCTTCGCCAACTTCGGCTTCGCGGAGTCGCACGCCCTGTCCTTCGCGCTTCTGGTCTACGCCTCGTCCTGGTTCAAGCTGCACTACCCGGCGGCGTTCCTGGCCGGTCTGCTGCGCAACCAGCCGATGGGGTTCTACTCCCCCCAGTCGCTGGTCGGGGACGCCCGGCGCCACGGCGTCGACGTACGCCGGCCCGACGTCACCCGGTCCGCGGCACAGGCCGACCTGGAAGCCGGTCTCGAGGGGGAGCCGTCGGGCTCTCTCGCCGTCACCGGTCTCGACGCGTGCTGCCAGCCCCGGTTCACCCGCACCGAGTGGGTGCCGGGCACCACCGACCCGGTGCCCTCCCACCGCCGCGACGGTGCGCTCGCCGTACGTCTCGGGCTGGACTCGGTGCGCGGGATCGGCCCGGACGTGGCGCGTCGCATCGTCGCGGCCCGGGACACCGCGCCGTTCACCGGCGTCACCGACCTCTCGCGTCGCGCGGACCTGACCTCCGCGCAGCTCGAGTCGCTGGCCACCGCCGGCGCCTTCGACGCCTGGGGCCTGGACCGCCGCGAGGCGCTGTGGGCGGCCGGGTTCGCCGAGGGTGCCGAGCACCTGCCCGGCACCACGCCCGCCCCGGCCGCGCCCACCCTTCCCGGGATGAGCGATCCCGAGATCACCCTGGCGGACCTCTGGGCCACGGGCGTCTCTCCCGAGCGACACCCGATCGAGCACCTGCGCGACGACCTGCGCCGTGCGGGCGTGCGCTCCGTCGCCGAGCTCGACGGCACCGAGCACGGCCGTCGCGTGCACGTCGGTGGACTCATCACCCACCGGCAACGCCCCGGGACCGCGATGGGTGTCACCTTCCTCAACCTCGAGGACGAGACCGGCATGCTCAACGTCGTGTGCTCGATCGGAGTCATGAAGGTGCACCGTCAGGCGGCGCGCCACCGGGTCGCCGTGGTCATCCGTGGCCGCCTCGAGCGCAACGAGGGCGTCACCAACCTCATCGCCGACCGGGTGGAGGGCATCGACGTCGTCGTGCCGGGAGCAGGCGCGGTGCTGCAGGCGCGCGCGGCGTCGCGCGACTTCCGGTGACGCTCGAGGAGCCGTCTCAGACCGTGATCAGGCCCGCTGCCCCGGCTCGAGGCTGCTCGCCATCTCGCGGGTGGCCCCGTCCAGCTTCGCCGGAACAGCGTCAGCGAGCCCCCACGCGCCCGACACCGCCCGGCGGACGTCCGCCAGGCCCACCGCGGGATTCTCGCTGCGCACGGTCCCGACCGAGTCGGGGTCGAAGGGCAGGTCGAGGTGGCGGTGCACGTCGGCCAGGACGTCCTGGAGCCGTTCCCGGTCGTCCACCACGACCAGCGAGCTGAAGAGCCAGGCGTCCCTCACCACCCGCTGGGCGGTGCCGACGAGCTTGACCACGCCTCGGGCGTTCACGCTGTGGGCGCCCGGGCAGTACTCCCCCGGCACCGCGCCCAGCCCGGCCTCGACCCCGATCGCGCCCAGCGCCCCGACCATCAGCTGTCCGAAGGAGACGAAGCGGTGGTCCATGGCCCCGACCGCCTGGGGCTCGTGCCGCACCACGTCGAGCACCAGGGCGTTCTCGGTGTAGGCCACCACACGGCCGCCGACGGCCCGGACCGCGGTGCCGAAGCCTGCGTCCTCCGCCGCGCGGACGGCGTCGCCGAAGCCCGGCAACCGGGTGTCCCGCCGCCCGAAGACGACGGCGGGCGCCGCCGGTGAGTAGAGGTGGACCGCCTCGTCGATCGCACCCTGCGAGGCGCGCCGGAGCAGCGCGTGCGCCACGGCGAGCTCACCCGCCTCGCTGGAGGCCAGCGGGCCCAGGAGGACGGTGCGCGGGCTCATGGCCCCATGCTCCCAGTCAGAGGATGTAGAGCATCTCCTGGTAGGTCGGGAGCGGCCACAGGTCGTCGGCCACCAGGGTCTCCAGCGTGTCGGCCGCGGAGCGCACCGATGCCATCGCGGGGAGGACCGAGTCACGCATGAAGGTCGCTGCCGCGAGCAGGTCTGCCGGGTGCTCGTGCGCGAGCGCGGAGCTGAGGTCGCCGAGGCCTGTCTTCAGCGCGGCGATGTGGCTGCTCAGGATCTCCAGGCCGGAGGCGTCCGCGTCGATGCCGGCCGCCTTGAGGGCGACGACGTTCTGGGCCAGCTCGGTCTGGTAGCGCGTGGCCGCCGGCAGGACGGTCGTGGTGCCGATCTCCAGGGTCAGGTTGGCCTCGACCGTGACGGCGAGGACGTACTGCTCCGCGCCGATCTCGAAGCGGCTGTGGGCCTCGTGCTCGGTGAACACACCGTACTTCGCGAACAGCTCGATGGCCTCCGGCGAGATCAGCTCGGGCAGGGCGTCGACCGTGGTGCGCAGGTTCTTCAGCCCACGCTGCTCGGCCTCGATCGGCCACTCGTCGGAGTAGCCGTTGCCGTTGAAGATCACCGCGCCGTGGTTGGCGACGATCTCCGAGAGCAGCGTCTGGACCGCCTCGTTGAAGTCGGTGCCGGCGGCGACGGCGCTCTCGAGCGAGGAGGCGCAGTGGTCGAGCGCCTCGGCCATGATCGTGTTGATCATGACCATCGGACCGGCCACGGTCTGGTTGGACCCCGGAGCCCGGAACTCGAAGCGGTTGCCGGTGAAGGCGAAGGGCGAGGTGCGGTTGCGGTCGCCCGGGTCCTGGGTGAGGTGGGGCAGCGTGTCGACGCCGATGGTGAGCGTGCCCTTCTCCTTGGAGCGGGTGGCACCGCCCTTGGCGATCTGGTCGAACACGTCGGCGAGCTGGTCACCGAGGAAGATCGAGATGATGGCGGGCGGGGCCTCGTTGGCGCCGAGGCGGTGGTCGTTGGACGCCGAGGCGACCGAGGCGCGCAGCAGGCCGCCGTACTGGTGCACCGCACGGATGACCGCGGCGCAGAAGACGAGGAACTGGGCGTTGTCGTGCGGGGTGTCGCCGGGCACGAGGAGGCTGCCGAGCTCGGAGTTGCCGAGGGAGAAGTTGACGTGCTTGCCGGAGCCGTTGACGCCCTCGAACGGCTTCTCGTGGAACAGGCACTCCATGCCGTGCTTCTTGGCCACGGCCTTGAAGGTCGTCATCAGCAGCTGCTGGTGGTCCGAGGCCTCGTTGGCTCGCTCGAACATCGGCGCGACCTCGAACTGGCCGGGCGCGACCTCGTTGTGACGGGTCTTGGCGGGGATGCCGAGCTTGAAGAGCTCCCGCTCGGTGTCCATCATGAAGCCGAGCACGCGGGAGGGGATCGCCCCGAAGTAGTGGTCGTCGAACTCCTGGCCCTTCGGCGGCTTGGCGCCGAAGAGGGTGCGACCGGCGTTGAGCAGGTCGGGACGGGCCAGGAAGAAGTGGCTGTCGACCAGGAAGTACTCCTGCTCGGGGCCGCAGTAGGCCACCACGTTCTCGGGGTCGGTGTGGCCGAAGAGCTGGAGCACCCGCTTCGCGTGCACCGCCATCGCCTGCTGCGAGCGCAGCACCGGGGTCTTGTGGTCCAGCGCCTCACCGGTCATCGAGATGAAGATGGTGGGGATGCACAGCGTGTTGCCGTTGGGGTTCTCCAGGATGTACGCCGGGCTCATCACGTCCCACCCGGTGTAGCCGCGGGCCTCGAAGGTGTTGCGCAGGCCGCCGTTGGGGAACGACGACGCGTCAGGCTCGCCCTGGACGAGGGTCTTGCCGGAGAAGGACGCGAACGCAGTGCCGTCGCCGACCGGGTCGAGGAAGCTGTCGTGCTTCTCCGCGGTGAGGCCGGTCAGCGGGTAGAAGACGTGCGCGTAGTGGGTCGCGCCCTTCTCCAGGGCCCAGTCCTTCATCGCCGAGGCGATGGCGTCCGCGACGTCGGGGTCGAGCGGGGTGGACTTCTCGATGGTCGAGAGCACCGACTTGTAGACGGCCTTGGGCAGCCGCTTCTGCATCACCGTCAGGCTGAAGACGTTGGCACCGAAGATCTCCCCGGGCTCCTCGCCGGGGTCGAACGTGATCGGCGGGGGCACGAAGGCCTCGACGGCGGTGATGGCAGACAGGCGGACCGGGTTCGCGCTCACAGATGCTCCTCAGACGTACGCCGCCCTCCGCGGCACTGCGGCGAACGTAGTGCGGCCACATGTCGGTCTCGTTTCGCGGCTGTGACGCTGGACGGCCCGCGTGTCGACCTGGGTCTCGCGGTCGGACCGCGTCGCCCGGTCCGCCACACACCCGCGGAGCGCGCGCTGGCGCCCGATCGCTCGCCGGCTCTCTGGCAGACTCCGCGCGTGTCAGAGGAGCCACATGGGGAGCGCCGCGCGCTCGTCGTCGAGGACGACGAGGACATCCGCTCGCTCATCGAGTTCACGCCTCAGCACCCAGGGCTTCGAGGTCCGCTCGGCCGACACCGGCCTGACGGCGTCGAGGCAGGTCAAGAAGCTTCGACCCCGACCTGGTCACCCTCGACCTCGGCCTCCCGGGCATCGACGGCATCGAGACCTGCCGCCGGATCCGCGAGATCACCGACGCCTACGTCGTGATGATCACCGCCCGCGACGACGAGATCGACCGGCTGCTCGGCCTCGAGACCGGCGCCGACGACTTCTTCTCCAAGCCGTTCAGCGTCCGCGAGCTCAAGGCCCGCGTCAACGCGCTCTTCCGCCGCCCGCGCCGCGGCTTCGGCGCGCCGGCGCCGCCGGCTCGGCGCGCCGCGGCACCGCGCCGTGCCCGACCACGAGGTGCTCGAGCACGGTCCGCTGCGCGTCGACGTCGACGGCCGCCGCGCGTTCAAGACGCCGACGAGCTCGCGCTCACCCGTACCGAGTTCGACCTGCTCACCGAGCTGATGCGCACCCCTGCGCGGGTGTGGACCCGCGAGGCGCTGCTGCGCTCGGTCTGGGGCACCGACTGGGCCAGCGACACCCACCTGGTCGAGGTCCACATCGGCAACCTGCGCCGCAAGCTCGGCGAGGGCGCGGGCAGCCGAAGTTCATCAAGACGGTGCGGGGCGTCGGCTACCGGATGGAGTCGTTCGACTGACCCGAGGACCGAGGAGCCCGTTGACCGTCGCACTACGGTGGGCGACATGGAGCCTCCGCGCCGCCCGATCCGGCTGGCCATCGTCGACGACTACGCCGTCGTGGTCGCCGGGGTCGCCGCGTTCCTGGCCGCCGAGCACATCGACGTCGTGGAGACCGGCGCCTCGGAGCCGGTGCTCAGCGACGTCGACATCGTCCTCTACGACACCTTCGGCCAGATCGAGGGCAAGGGCATCGACCTGATGACTTCGTCCGCGACAGCGGCGCCAAGGTGGTCCTCTACAGCTGGAACCTCGAGCCCGCAGCTGATCGAGCAGGCGCTGGACGAGGGTGCGTGCGGCTACCTGTCGAAGGTGCTCACCGGACCCGAGATCGTCCGCGCCCTCGAGCGCGTGATGCGCGGCGAGGTCGTCGTCCTCACCGGCGACCACGAGACCAGCGTCGGCGGCGCGGGCGACTGGCCCGGACGCGCGGCCGGGCTGTCGCCGCGCGAGGCCGAGGTCATCGCGCTGATCACCCAGGGGCTCAGCAACCAGGAAATCGCCGACCGTGTCTTCCTCAGCATCAACTCCATCAAGACCTACATCCGGACGGCCTACCGCAAGATGGGCGTCACCTCGCGCACCCAGGCCGTGATCTGGGGCGTGGGCAACGGCTTCAAGCCCGACTCCCTGCGCACCGTCGATCCCGCGCTGCTCGTCCGGCCGCCGGCGCTCCTGCCCCGGCGTCCCGTCGGCTAGCACGGTTGCACCCGCACCTCGTCCTGGCCCGGTTGTCGATCCGTGGCGACCTCCGCGCGTCATCCTGGCGTCAGGACCACCGTCGAGAGGCACACCATGACCGAGTACGTCGTCTTCTTCCCCGCCGACAACGAGGACGAGTGGGCGCGGCGCAGCGAGGCCGAGCAGCAGGCGACCTTCGACACCGACCTCGAGTTCGGCCAGCTCCTCGCGCGCGGGGCGGTGCCGTCACCGGCGGCGCCGGACTCACGGCGAGCAGCGCAGGCGCGGACGCTCACCCGCGGCCCGGCGTCGAGTCGCGCTGGTCACCGACGGCCCGTACGCCGAGTCCGTCGAGCAGCTGTCCGGCTTCTTCGTCGTCACCTGCCCCGACTACGACGTGCTCGTCGACGCGGCGCAGGTGCTCACGCGGGCGCACCGCGTGGTGGAGATCCGGCCCGTCCAGGAGTTCTGACGTGACCGATCCCCGGGCTGCTACGCCGACACGGTGGCGACCCGCGCCAGGTAGGCGTCGATCGCGGCTCCGGCCCGCTGCGCCGCGGCGGGCAGCATCAGCGCCTGCGACCGCGCGGCCGGCAGGTCGAGGTTGCGCAGGTCGGTCTCGATGAAGGACGCCAGCTCGGCGAGCTCGCGAGCGCCGGTCATGGTGGCCGAGACCTTCAGGCTCAGCACGGCGTCCATGGACCCGTCGGTCGGAGGCCAGGACCGCCGAGACGACCCGGTCGACCCGGGCCTGCAGCATCCGGCGGAAGGTGCCCGCCAGCTCGAGCACGAAGGGCCGCTCGTGGGCGTCGTCGACCAGCGCGTGCAGCGTGCTCGGGTCGAACACGGTCATCGAGGTGGGCCCCTTCGGTCGGTCCCGCCATCGTGTCGGGCGGGCATCAGAGACCGATCTGGAAAACCTCAAGAACCGCGCAATCCAGGACCGCTCGACCACCGCGGTGCCAGCACGAGCGAAGAAAGCACGAGCGAAAAACGCACGAGCCGCGGTCTCTGGGGGGATCGACCGCGGCTCGTACGTGGAACAGTCTGGCACATCAGCGACCCCGTGGTCACCTCTTCGGGGTGCGTGGTCTTACCAGAAGACCCGGTCGACGACGCCGCGTGCGAGGCGGGTGGGCCGCAGGTAGTCGTTGACCATCTCGTCGGTGCTGCCCGGCGGGTAGCCGAGGATCGCGGCGACCGCGGCCCGCTCGCGGGCGTCGCGCGGGCAGCTGGTCGCCGGCCTTGCCGCGCACCAGGGTGACCGCGTTGCGGACCCGGCTGACCGTGCGCCACGCCTGCGGCCAGCACGTCGGCGTCGTCGCTCGGCGAGCAGCCCGGCCTCGCGCGGCCGCCGCCAGCGCGTCCAGGGTGCGCGGGGTGCGCAGGCCGGCGACCTCGCCGGCGTGCCGCATCTGCAGCAGCTGGACGGTCCACTCGATGTCGGCCAGCCCGCCGCGGCCGAGCTTGAGGTGCAGCGTGCGGGTCGGCCCCGCGCGGGCAGCCGCTCGTCGTCGACGCGGGCCTTGATGCGGCGGACCTCGACGACGTCGTCGTCGCGAGAGCCCGCCTGCCGGGTAGCGCAGCGGGTCGATCAGCGCGGTGAAGCGCGCGCCGCAGCGTCGCGCGTCGCCGACGACCGGCGTCGGCGCGCAGCAGCGCCTGCGCCTCCCAGACCTTCGACCACTTGGCGTAGTAGGCGGCGTAGGAGTCGAGCGTGCGCACCAGCGGGCCCTGCTTGCCCTCGGGGCGCAGGTCGGCGTCGACGTCCAGCGGCCGGGTCGGCGCCGGGCAGCGCGAGCAGCCGGCGCAGCTCGTTGGCGACCGCCTGGGCGTACGACGTCGCCGCCTGCGGCGTCGGCGCCCGTCGACGGGCTCGTGCACGAACAGCACGTCGGCGTCGCTGCCGTAGGACAGCTCGAAGCCGCCGTAGCGGCCCATCGCGACGACCGCGATCCGGGTCGGCGCCGCGTCGAGCCTGCGGGCTCGGCGTACCTCGCGGCCGGCGACCTCGAGCGTGGCCTCGAGGGTGGCGTCGGTGATGCCGCGACAGCGCCGGCGCCGACGTCGGCGACGTCGGTCAGCCCGAGCACGTCGCCGGCGGCGATCCGCAGCAGCTCGCGGCGGCGTACGGCGCGGACGGCGCGCACCGCCTTGCTCGGCGTCGTCCTGGCGGCTCGGCGCGCGAGCGCATCTCCTCGGTCATCGCCTCGGCGGCGAGCGGCGCGAGGTCCTCGGCGAGCATCCGCACGCCCTGCGGCTCGCGCTCGAGCAGGCCGGTGGCGTAGCGCGAGGTGGCGAGCAGGTGGGCCAGCCGCTCGGCGACCTGGCCCTCGTCGCGCAGCGTGCGCGAGGTACCACGGGCGTGCGTGCCCAGGGCCTCGCTGATCCGGCGGAAGCCGAACAGCCCGGCGTCGGGGTCGGCGCCGTCGGCGAACCAGCTCAGCATCACCGGCAGCAGCGTCCGCTGGATCGCGGCGCGTGCGGCGAGACGCCCGCTGGTCAGCGCCTCGAGGTGGCGCAGCGCGGCCGGCGGGTCGGCGTAGCCCGAGGGCGGCCAGCCGGTCGCCGGCGGCCTCGGGCGACAGCCGCGCCTCGCCGCCGGGCAGCCGGGCGACCGCGGTCGAGCAGCGGGCGGTAGAAGAGCTTCTCGTGCAGGCGGCGCACCTCGCGGCGGTGGTGCTGCCAGAGCCTTGTCGAGCTCGGCGACCGGGTCCTTGCGGAAGCCCAGGCTGCGGCCCAGGCGGCGCAGCGCGTCGTCGTCCTCGGGCACGACGTGGGTGCGGCGCAGCCGGTGCAGCTGGAGGCGGTGCTCGAGGGTGCGCAGGAAGCGCGTAGGCCTCGTGCAGCGCCTCGCCGTCCTCGCGGCCGACGTAGCCGCCGCGCGGTCAGCTCGGCCAGCGCGCTCGAGCGTCGTCGGCGCTGCGGATCCGCTCGTCGGCGCGGCCGTGCACGAGCTGCAGCAGCTGGACGGCGAACTCGACGTCGCGCAGCCCGCCGGAGCCGAGCTTGAGCTGGCGGTCGGCCTCCTTGGCCGGGATGTGCTCGAGGACCCGGCGCCGCATCGCCTGGACGTCGGCGACGAAGCCCGTCGCGCTCGGCGGCGCTCCAGACCATCGGCTCGACCATCGTCGACGTACTCCTCGCCCGAGCGCCAGGTCGCCGGCGACCGGGCGGGCCTTGAGCAGCGCCTGGAACTCCCAGGTCTTGGCCCAGCGCTCGTAGTAGCCGCGGTGGCTGGCCAGCGTGCGCGACCAGCGGGCCGGCCTTGCCCTCGGGGCGCAGGGCGGCGTCGACCGGCCAGATCGTGCCCTCGCGCGGTGTGGTCGGAGCAGACCCGCATCAGGTGGCTGGCCAGCTGGGTCGCGGCCCGCAGCGCCGGCCGGCTCGTCGGCCGGCCCGGTCGGCGGCCTCGTGCGACGAAGACCACGTCGACGTCGGAGACGTAGTTGAGCTCGTGGCCGCCGCACTTGCCCATCGCGATCACCGCGAGCCGGGCCAGGCGCGGCCTGCTCCCCCACCCGCTGGCCGGGCGACCGCGAGCGCGGCCTCGAGGGTGCCGGCGGCGAGGTCGGACAGCTCGGCGGCGGCGTCGTCGACGCCGAGGTCGTGGGCCAGGTCGCGGGCGGCGAGGCGGAGCAGGACGCCGGCGGTACTCCACCCGCAGCGCGTCGACGCGCCTCGGCGTCGGGCAGCGTGGCGACCGGGGCGTCGGTCGTCGGGGTCGGCGCCGACGGCGCGCAGCAGCCCGGCGCGCACGGCGTACGCCGCGGGCCGGGTCGAGCCCAGCGTCGGGTCGGTCAGCTCGCGCCAGTGCTCGGGGTGCCGCACCAGGTGGTCGGCCAGCGCCTCGCTGGCGCCGAGCACGCACAGCAGCCGCATCGCGGTGCCCTCGTCGTCGACGAGCGGCGCGCAGCAGGTCGTCGCGCGTCGGCGGCGCGGCCTCGAGCGAGCCGCGACCAGGCACGGCCGAGCGCCGCGTCGGGGTCGGCGGTGCGGGCCGAGGAGCGCCGACCAGCGGCTCGGCGGCGTCGCCGAGCTCGGCCGAGCGTGCGCCAGGGCGCGCGTCGGCGTCGGCGAAGCCCGAGGCGCGAGCAGGTTGCCCTTGGCGGTCCCGGCGGCGCGGCTCACGCGGCTCCTCGCGGCGCGGCGCCGCGAGCCGCGTGCGCACGCCGGGCGAAGCGGTCGGCGAGCTCGCCGCCGGACGCTCGAGCCGGCGCGGCGTCGGCGACCTCGTCGAGCGCGGGCGTCGCTGGTCGATGCCGCGCGCGGCGTGCCGCTCGGCGTCGCCGACGGCCCAGGCGGCGACGATCGCCGGCGTCGACCTCGGGGTGCCACTGCACGCCCCAGACGGTCGGCGCGAAGCGCACCGCCTGCACGCTCGCCGTCGCGGGTGCGGGCCAGGACGACCGCGCCGGCGGGCAGCGCGGCGACGACGTCGTCGTTCCAGTGCACGCCGCGGCGGCGGCCCGGTGGCGCAGCGGCGCCGAGCCAGCGGGTCGTCGGCGGCCTCGGCGGTCCAGCCGACCGGCAGCAGCCCGACCTGCTGGCCGTGCGGGCTGCGGCCCGACCTCGCCGCCGAGGGCGAGCGCGCAGCAGCTGGTGGCCCAGGCAGACGCCCAGGGTCGGCACGCCGCGCTCCGCGGCCTCGCGGACCAGGCGCGGATCGGCGCGCAGCCACGGCACGGTCGGCGTCGTCCCAGGCGTCCATCGAGCCGCCCAGCACGAGCAGCCCGTCGTAGCCGTCGAGGTCGGCCGGCCGGGCAGCGCGTCGCCGGCGTAGGGGCGGCGCACGTCGAGGTCGGCAGCCGGCCTCGGCCAGCCACGCGCCGAGCAGCGCCGGCGGGCAGCTCGTCCTGGTGCTGCGACGACGAGCACGGCGGGCATCGGTGCATCGGGCTCGCGGCCTCAGATGACCGGCAGCATCTGGTCGCGCTCGAAGGCCGAGACCTGGCCGCGGTACTCGTCCCACTCGGCGCGCTTGTTGCGCAGGAAGAAGTCGAAGACGTGCTCGCCGAGCGTCTCGGCCAGCAGCTCGGACTGCTCGGCGATCGCGATCGCCTCGTTGAGGCTCTTGGGCAGCGGGTCGATGCCCAGGCTCTTGCGCTCGCGCTCGGTGAGCGCCCACACGTCGTCCTCGGCCTCGCGCGGGCAGCTCGTAGCCCTCCTCGATGCCCTTCATGCCGGCCGCGAGCACGACGGCGTAGGCGAGGTAGGGGTTGCAGGCGGCGTCGAGGGTGCGCAGCTCGACGCGGGTCGAGGCGCCCTTGAGCGGCTTGTACATCGGCACCCGGACCATCGCCGAGCGGTTGTTGTGGCCCCAGCAGATGTAGGACGGCGCCTCGCCGCCGAACATCATCCGCTTGTAGGAGTTGACCCACTGGTTGGTGACGACGCTGATCTCGGGCGGCGTGCGTGCAGCACGCCGGCGATGAAGCGGCGGCCGGTCTGGCGAGAGCTGGTACTCGGCGCCGGCCTCGTAGAAGGCGTTCTGGTCGCCCTCGAACAGCGAGACGTGGGTGTGCATGCCCGAGCCGGGGTGGGTCGGTGAACGGCTTGGGCATGAAGCGTGGCCCAGATGCCCTGGCTCAGCGCCACCTCCCGGATGACCGTGCGGAAGGTCATGATGTTGTCGGCGGTGGACAGCGCGTCGGCGTAGCGCAGGTCGATCTCCTGCTGGCCCGGGCCGCCCTCGTGGTGGCTGAACTCCACCGAGATGCCCATCGGCTCGAGCATCGTGATCGCCTCGCGGCGGAAGTCGGCGCCGTGCGACTGCGGCGGTGTGGTCGAAGAACCCGCTGCGGTCGACCGGCACCGGCTCGACGCCGGCCTGCGGGGTGTCCTTGAACAGGTAGAACTCGATCTCGGGGTGGGTGTAGAAGGTGAAGCCCTGCTCGGCCGCCTTGGCCAGCGTGCGCTTGAGCACGTAGCGCGGGTCGGCGTACGACGGCGAGCCGTCGGGCATCACGATGTCGCAGAACATCCGCGCCGTCGCCGGGCCCTCGGCGCGCCACGGCAGGATCTGGAACGTCGACGGGTCGGGCTTGGCGAGCATGTCGGCCTCGTAGACCCGGGCGAAGCCCTCGATCGCCGAGCCGTCGAACCCGATGCCCTCCTCGAAGGCCCCCTCGAGCTCGGCCGGCGCCACCGCCACCGACTTGAGGAACCCGAGCACGTCGGTGAACCACAGCCGCACGAACCGG
>CAVSCW010000027.1:0-77049 GCA_963726515.1 uncultured Actinomycetota bacterium | reverse complement strand
CCGGGTCGGGCGAGTGCCGGCGCTGGAAGATCGCCTCGAGCACCTCGGAACCGGCCGTCTCGGCGAGCAGCGCGAGCTCGGCCATGGAGTTCTCGGCGTCGGTGACGGTGCCGCCGGTCCACACGCCGACCAGCACGACCTTCTCCAGCCGCAGCTGGCGGTACTCGACCTCGGTGATGTCCTCGAGCTCGGTGCGCAGGCTGGCGACGCGGCGCAGGGCGTGCCGCTCGGCCAGCTCCTTGGCCCCGACAGTGAGCTCCTCGGGGTCGGCCTCGTCCCACTCGTCGCCGGAGGAGTCGTACGACGTGTCGTCGGCATATCCGGACTCGAAGTCGTCCGGAGCCGTGTCGAGGCCGGCGTCCAGGTCACCGTCGAGGGTGATGTCCTGGTCGTCCCAGGCGCGGGTGGCGTCGAGGGCGTCGCGCAGGGAGAAGTCGTGCGTCGGAAGGTCAGGTGCGTTCGTCATATGCCACCCAGCCTAGGTCGCCCGCGTCGACCTGCGCGAATGACTTTGCTGACAGCCGGGCGGTCGGCTCAGGCGCGGTGGCGCCCAGCCGGGGCGACCGGCGTGCCGTTGAGGGTGCTCGTGTCGATGAACTCGTGGCACGCAGCGCGCACGTCGTGGGGGGTGTGGGCCGATCCGACCGCCACGACCCGCACCCCTGCCGCGTGGAGCCGGTGGACCAACGGAAGGGCGGAGGTGAGGTCCCCGGCGATGACGACCTCGTCGACCGCGGCATCACGGGCGATGTCGACCGCGTCGACGGTCATCGCCACCAGGGCCTGGTCGTCGTCCTCGGCGAAGTGGTGGAAGGAGTGCAGGCCCTCGCGGCGCAGCTGCCCGACCCAGTCGCCGAGATCGGACCGGTTCCAGTCCCCGTAGGCGCGGCACACGTTCACCGAGCCCCGCTCCCCCAGTCGCTGGAGCAGACCGGTGGCGACGTCCGCGGACACGCGGCGGGCGTCGATCAGGAGCGCGACGCGATGCACCTGCTCGCTCTCACTTGCGGTGGAGCGCTGCGGCAGCGGCGGGTAGCCCTGCGGCGACTGCGGCTCCTGGGACGGTACGTCGACCTGCGGCGACAGCTCGATGAGGTCGTCGGGTGCGGCCACGGCCTGCAGCGGCGGCGTCGCCACGACGTACAGCGTCTCCGACACCGAGGCCTCCTCGACCTCGGCCTCATCCACTTCGGATGAATCGACGTCGGGCCCATCGACGTCGGGCCCATCGACGTCGGGCCCATCGACGCTGGTCATGCCGAGGAGCTCGGTCACGACACGGGAGGATTCGGCCCGCTCACGCTCGACGAGCGCCGTCGCGACGCTCGCCGGCTCGATGGACTCCCGCGCGGCGGACAGCATGCTCTCGCGACGCACGCGGTCCTGCACCGTGCTGCCCACCGCCATCCAGCGACGGACGAGCGTGGTCAGCTCGTTGTCCTGGATCGACGCGTTGCCGCTGTCGCTGCTCAGGTCTTCGGCTTCCCGCGGTTCCACCATGTTGATCATCGATTGCCCCCCACAGGCTGGATCACGTTGTCTTCGTCTGTCCGTGCGACACGATGCCCGCACCCGGGGGGTGAATACTGCGGGGTTACCCAACTGTGGAAATTCGGGCTAGACCACTGGAATCGGTGGCGGAGAGCCGTGTCCGCCGAGGAATCACTTGGGGGGCATCCGGATGCCTCCGTCGACGCGGATGGTCTCGCCGTTCATGTAGGAGTTGGTCAGGCACTCCACGACCATGCTGGCGAGCTCCTCGGCGTGGCCCAGACGCTTGGGGAACAGGACGTTCTGGCCGAGGTTGGCCTTGAACTCGTCCGGCTCCGGGAAGGCGTCATAGATCGGGGTGTCGACGAGCCCCGGGGCGACGGTGTTGAGGCGGATGCCGGCGGCCGACAGGTCGCGCGCGACCGGGAGGGTCATGCCGACGACGCCACCCTTGGACGCCGAGTAGGAGGCCTGGCCGATCTGTCCGTCGAACGCGGCGACGGAGGCGAGGTTGACGATCGCGCCGCGTTGGCCGTCGGCGTCGGGCTCGTTGCGGCTCATCACCGTCGCGGCCTGGCGGGTCATGTCGAAGGTGCCGATCAGGTTGATCTCGACGACCCTGCGGAAGGCGTCGAGGTCATGGGCGGACTCGAGCAGTCCGTCGCGCCCGATCGTGCGCTGGGCCCAGCCGATGCCGGCCGAGTTCACGCAGGCACGCAGCGGCGCGATCTCGGCGGCGGCCTCGACGGCGGCAGCGACCTGGTCGGTCCGCGTCACGTCGACGGCAGCGAAGACGCCGCTGATCTCGGCGGCCAGCGCCTCGCCCCTCTCGGCGTTGAGGTCGGCGACGACGACCGTGGCGCCCCTGGCGGCAAGGGCGCGCGCGACCGCGGCACCGATGCCGCTGGCGCCGCCGGTGACGATGGCGGTGGATCCGGTGATGTCCATGGCCCGGATCCTAGGGGCGACTTCTCCACAGATCGCGACCTACCCCTGTCGCCGTGGCACAGTGCTCGCCTACCGTCGGGACATGACCATGACTCCCGCCGAGCTCGAGCGGAAGGTGCGTCGCGTGGACAACGACGTGCAGGCGATCTACGAGCTCCTCCACACGATCTCTGGCACCCAGACCAGGCACGGCAGGCGGCTCGACGAGTTCGACGTCCGCTTCGACACCGTCGACACCCGCTTCGACGCGGTCGATGCCCGCTTCGACACGGTCGACACCCGCTTCGACACGGTCGACACCCGCTTTGAGGCGGTCGATGCCCGCTTCGATGCCATGGACACGCGATTCGACGCGATGGACTCCCGCTTCGACGCCGTGGACTCCAAGGTCGATGAGATCCTCACCCTGGTGCGCGAGCGCTGATCAGAGGTCGGTCTCACCCGCCGCGACGAGCACGGCCGGACCGGTCATGAGCATCCGGTCGTCGTCGGTCCACACGATGCTGAGCGTCCCGCCGGGGACGTCGACCCGGTACGGCGTACCGCGGGGTGCGTCGTCGGCCAGCGAGGTCACCACCGCCACCGCGCAGGCGCCGGTCCCGCAGGAGCGCGTCTCGCCGGCACCACGCTCGTGGACCCGCATGGACACGTGGTGCGCGCCGCGACGCACCACGAACTCCACGTTGACGCCCTCGGGATAGATCGCGTCGTCGTGCTCGGGCGGCTCGAGCAGCGCGCCGGCCTCGGCGAGGTTGTCGACGAAGACGACCGCGTGCGGGTTGCCCGTGGAGACGTGCCGCGCAGGGAAGTGCTTGCCGGTCACGGTCACCGTCGTCTCGCCCAGCACCTCGGGCGTGCCCATGTCGGCGGTGAACTCCTCGCCGGCGCGATCGAGCCTCTTCACGCCGTCGCGGGTCTGGATCTCCATCGGGAACGGCTCCCCCTCGCGCTCGTGGAGGTAGCGCGCGAAGACCCGGATGCCGTTGCCGCACATCTCGCTGACGGATCCGTCGGAGTTGCGGTAGTCCATGAACCACCCGCCCTCACGGCGCACCGCCCGCAGCACCCCGTCGGCACCGATTCCGGCGCGGCGGTCGCACAGCGCGCGCACCCGTTCGGGGGCGAGGTCGCCGTGGACCGAGCCGTCGGGGTCCGGCAGCACCACGAAGTCGTTCTCGGTGCCGTGGCCCTTGAGGAAGGAGTAGCTCACACCACCAGTGTGGCAGGGACGGGTGGACAGCGGATGGCGACGACAGTGGGCGACTCCCTCAGCGCACGACGGTGTGGCGCAGGCAGGCGAAGTCGCGGTTGCGCGCGACCTCCTCGAGCCGCAGCTCGACGTGGCGCGGCAGCACGGGCGCCCCGCTGCCGACGGTCACCGGGGCGTACTGGATCCACACCTCGTCGAGCAGCCCGGCGTCGTGGAACTGACCCACGAGCTCTCCCCCTCCGACCACCCACAGGTCACGGCCGTCGGCGGCCTCGGTCATCTCGGCGTGCACCCGGCGTACGTCGTCGCGGTCGAACCGGACGCTCGCCGGCGCCTCCGGGAAGGTGCGGTGCGTCAGCACCCACGTCGGCAGCGGCCCCCACGGGTCGTCGTCGTGATCGAGGATCCACTGCCAGGTCGTGGCGCCCATGACGCAGGCGCCGATGCGCTCGCGGAACGCCGGATAGGCCATCGGGCCGTCCATGTCGATGTCGCGCGAGGTCAGCCAGTCGAGGGAGTGGTCGTCGGTCGCGATGAAGCCGTCCAGGGTGCACCCGGTGTAGTAGATGGTCGCCATGGGGCCACTCTGGCACCCGCCACGGACACCGGGCTTGATCGAGCCTGTCGCGGGTGGGGCTACTGCACGAGCGCCTGGAGCGCTGGTTCGGCCGCCTCGATCGGCAGGTGCCCGAGGGTGACCAGCTGCGCCATGCCGTGGACGGTCGACCAGAGTGCGGCGGACAGGGCCACCGGGTCGCGCCCCTGATAGCCGGGCTCGCGGACCAGCGCCTCCACGAGCTCGCCGAGCAGGACCTCGTTGCGGGCGATCAGCGGTGCCATCTGCTCGCTGGGGGTCCCGGCCGCGCAGTAGTCCGGGTCGAAGACCAGGGCGAACGCCTGGGGATGGGCGGCGGCGTAACGGACGTAGGCGAGGCCGAGCGCCCGCAGGCGCTCGAAGGGTCCGTCCGCGGCGGCGACGGCCTCCTCCTGGGCACTCACCAGACCCGCCATCCCGCGGACGCCGAGGGCGCGCAGGAGGGCGGCCCGGTCGCCGAAGTGGTGGTAGGGGGCGTTGTGGCTGACCCCCGCGCGGCGGGCCACCTCGCGCAGGCTGATCTTCGGCGCGGAGGTGGTCTCGAGCAGGTCGAGCGCGGCGTCCTCGAGCGCGGCCTGGAGATTGCCGTGGTGATATCCGCCGATGGATCTTGACATGAGCAACATCCTACTCCAATGTGGACAGTGTCCAGTTTCTTGTCACTGTCCAGATAGGACCCAGCCATGGCCACCATCCTCGTCATCGACGGGCACCCCGACCCGTCGTCGCTCACCGCGCAGCTCGCTGCGTCGTACGCCGCCGGCGCTGGCGAGCACGCCGTCACGCTCACCCTGCGCGACCTCGACTTCGACCTCACCCTGCGCACCGGCTACCGGGTGCCGCAGGACCTCGAACCCGATCTCGTCCGCGCGCAGGAGCTGCTGTTGTGGGCCGACCACGTCGCCGTCTTCACCCCCCTGTGGTGGGGGTCGGTGCCTGCGCTGCTCAAGGGGTTCTTCGACCGCACCCTCGAGCGCGGCTGGGCCTTCCGCTACAAGGAGAACGGGCTTCCCGAGGGCTTGCTGACCGGTCGCACCGGGCGGCTCGCGGTCACCTCGGACTCACCGCGGTGGTACCTCCCGCTCGTCGGCGACACCACGGTCAAGCAGGTCAAGGGCCGCACGATGGAGTTCTGCGGCATCAAGCCGACGAACGTGACCCGCTACGCCGGCGTCCACGGTCGCAGCGAGGCCGACATCGCCGCGTGGGTCCGGAGCGCCGCCGACCTCGGGGTGGCCGACGCGGCCCGCCCTTCCGTCGTACGACCTGCGCGGGAGCCCGCGAGCGCCTGAGCCGGATCAGCCGCGCAGCGCCTCGATCGCGGCCAGTGCCTGCTCGACCCGGTCGGGGTCGTCGTGCGCGACCCACACGATGCGCGGGTCCTTGCGGAACCAGCCGTCCTGACGACGCGCGAAGCGACGGGTGGCCGCCGTGGTCTGCTCGATCGCCTCGGCGAGGGTGCGGTCGCCGGCGAGGAACCCGACGACCTCGCGGTAGCCGATCGCCCGGTGGGCCGTGCGGCCCTCGGCCAGGCCGCGGGCCAGCAGGGCCTCGACCTCCTCGACGAACCCGCCGGCGAACATCTCCTCGACCCGGCGCGCGATCCGCTCGTCGAGGGTCGGCCGGTCGATGTCGACGCCGATCTGCACCGTCAGCGCGTCGGCGTACTCCAGGCGCGGGAGGCTGGCGCTGTAGGGGCGACCGGTGAGCGCGACCACCTCGAGGGCTCGCACGACGCGACGCCCGTTGTCGGCGGGGATCCGGGCCGCCGCGTCCGGGTCGACGCCCGCCAGCCGCGCGTGGAGCGCGGGACCTCCGAGGCGCTCGAGCTCCCCCTCGAGCTCACGGCGCAGCGACTCGTCGGTGCCGGGGAACTCGAAGCGATCGATGACCGCCCGGGTGTAGAGCGCGGAGCCGCCCACCAGGACCGGGGTCGACCCGCGCCCCCGGATGTCGGCGATGGCCGCACGGGCCCACGTCTGGAACAGCGCGACCGTGGCGGGCTCGGTGACCTCGAGCCGGTCGAGCAGGTGGTGAGCGATCCCGCGACGCTCGGCGACCGGGAGCTTGGCGGTGCCGATGTCCATGCCGCGGTAGACCTGCATGGCGTCGGTGTTGACCACCTCGCCGCCGAGCCGCTCGGCGAGGTCGAGGCTCAGCCCGGTCTTGCCCGACGCGGTGGCGCCGACGAGCGCGATGATCGGCTGGGTCACCGGTGGGGGCATGCCCGCATCCTCCCAGCAGGCGACGGATGAGGCGGCAGGCCCTAGATTGGGAGCAGGTCCCACCCGTGGGGGTGGGCAGCAACCGAGGGGCAGTCATGGGTTTCCTGGACAAGGCCAAGGACAAGCTCACCAAGGCGGTCGACCAGCACGGTGACAAGATCGCCGAGGGGATCGACAAGGCCGGCAAGGCCGTCAACGACAAGACCGGCGGCAAGCACGCCGACAAGATCGGCAAGGCCACCGGCAAGGCGCGCGACGCGCTGGACTCGCTGGACGGCAAGAACGACGACATCCCACCGGCCGACACCACCCCCTGAACGACGCGCCCCTAGGGTCGGGCGGGTGAGCGAACGCTTCGTCCTCGTCCCGGCTTCCTACGTCTACCTCCTGCGTGAGGGCGACGGGGGCACGGAGGTCCTCCTCCAGCTGCGCCGGGGCACGCCCTACATGGACGGGCACTGGGCGGCAGCCGCGGCCGGGCACGTCGAGCGGGGCGAGACGGCGTACGACGCTGCGCGCCGCGAGGCGGCCGAGGAGCTCGGCGTCACCGACGTGGCGCTGGAGTTCGCCTTCACCATGCAGCGCACCCAGCACGCCGAGGCGATCGACGAGCGCGTCGACTGGTTCTTCACCGCCCGGTCGTGGAGCGGTGAGCCGCGGATCGTCGAGCCGGACAAGGCTGCGGAGATCCGGTGGTGCCCGCTCGACCGACTGCCCGAGCCGATGGTGCCGCACGAGGCGTATGCACTGGCGCACCTCGGCTCGGACGAGGCCTACCTGACCTTCGGCTGGCCGGGCTGAAGGTGCCCCGCCCCCTCGGGGGTGGTCAGACCGGGCTGGGGGCGACAGGATCGGGCGAGCGATCCTTGGGAGGGAACCGATGAGCAACGAAGACCTGAGCCCGATGCCGACGCCGACAGCGCAGGACCCGGACCTCGTTCCGGGCGGCGTCGATGCGCTCCCCGAGGACCCGGCCGACAACGGCCTGGGCCGTGACCTCAGCCCCGACGACAACCCCGCCGTGGACGACGTGCTCCCCGGCGAGATCGCGGAGCCGGACGACAAGTCCCAGGCGCCCGACGGAAAGGCCGACGACGCCGACTCCGGCACCACCGCGGATGACGAAGGCCCGGACGCCGGGCAGAGGGCCGAGGACGGGTCGGCGGAGCCGCCGGCCTGAGACCCGACGACTGATCGGGGAGGCAAGGTGTCGATGGTCGGCACCGAGCCTCCACGATCTGCTCAGGCGGCCTCCGCCAGGGCGCACCCCGCGCCGCAGGCGTGCCCACCCGGCCAGCCCCGTGCGACCAGCAGCCGCGAGACCTTGGCCGCGGTGGAGCAGCCGCGGTCGAAGACCTGACCCCACGACAGCCTCACCGCGGTGCGACCGTCGACGGCGCCGTCGAGGTCCCGCTCGAAGTCGGCGTCGCGCGCCTCGGCCGTGTCGTGGAACAGGCGCCCGTCGAGCTCGAGGTCCAGGGCGCCGTAGGTCGCATCGCGAAAGACGACTCCGGCGCTGGTGCTGCCGCGCTGCTGACGATGAGCGGTGGGAAGCCCGTGGGGCACCTCGACCCTCGTGAGGTAGCCGTGCTCGAGCACCGAGCACGCCCCCGTGGCGACGTCGTGGAGGACGGCGGCGATGAAGTCACGGCGGGGCGCCCGGCGGCGCGCGTCGAGGGCGACGCGCATCCGAGCGGCGGTGGTGTGCTGGGACTGCACGGCGCGCGCGATGGCGCCGATCGCGCCGAACTCGCCCCGCGAGGTGAGTGCGACGTCGAGGGCGGCCTCGTCGTACTTCATGCGTGGCGGACCGAGGTTCCACAGCACGCGTTCGTCGAGGCCGAAGCTGCGGACCACGCGGATCCCCGAGGGAGCCACGACCCGTCGTTCCGTGCTGATCACCACGCGGATCGCCCCCTCCTCGCCATCTCGGCGGCCGGGCCCGTCCGCGGCCCGCATCGCCGACTCCGCGCCCAGCGCCGCGGGCCAGCAGAAGAGGACGGCGGCCCACGCGCGCTGCACCCAGGTCGGATCGCCGGTGTGGTCCACGTAGACGCCGGGGTGGATCGTGCTCAGCTGCCGGCGGCGCAGCAGGCGCCGGATGTCATGCGGCTCGAGCTCGAGGCCGCGCAGTTGCGCGCGCGAGACGACACCGGCCTGACCGGCGAGCGTGGGGCGGATCCGATCCATGACGTCCACCTTCGGTGCCCGGGGCACCGCGGTGCCACCCCCGGCTGGCGCCCTGTGGACAACGAGATCGTGGAGGCCTGGTGCCGATAGTCGGCACCAGGGCTCCACGCTGTTGTCGGGATCCCCGGATATCCGGGGATCCCGACAAAGAGACAGACAGCCGTCAGCCGCAGGCAGGAGCCGGCGGCAGCGCGGCGGGCACGCCGATCGTCGGCATGCCGAGGCCGACCCCGGCAGGGGCGGCGGGGCCGGACGTACGCCGCTCCCACGCGTCGCCGGCGGGCGTACGGCGCACGGACCGGATCGCCCCGTCGGCGACGAGGTGGTGCGGGGCGGCGTAGGTGATCTCCACGTTCACCATGTCGCCGGGACGCACCGAGTCGGCGTCGACCTGGGAGAAGTCGGCCGCGAAGTGCACCAGCCGGTTGTCGCGCGCACGACCCGACAGGCGATGGGTGGCGGAGTCCTTGCGGCCCTCGCCCTCGGACACCATCAGCTCGACCGTGCGACCGAGGAGGGTCTTGCTCTCCGTCCAGGCGATCTCGTCGACGACCTCGACGAGGCGCAGGTAGCGGTCCTTGACCACCTCGGGCGGGACCTGGTCGTCGAGGGTGGCGGCGGGCGTGCCCGGTCGCTTGGAGTACTGGAAGGTGAAGGCGGCCGAGAAGCGCGCCGCGCGGACCACGTCGAGGGTGGCCTGGAAGTCCTCCTCGGTCTCGCCCGGGAAGCCCACGATGATGTCGGTGGTGATGGCCGCGTCGGGGATGGCGGCGCGGACGCGCTCGATGATGCCGAGGTACTTCGAGGACCGGTAGGACCGGCGCATGTCGCGCAGCACCTTGTCCGAGCCGGACTGCAGCGGCATGTGCAGCGAGGGCATCACGTTGGGGGTCTCGGCCATCGCCTCGATGACGTCGTCGGTGAACTCGGCCGGGTGGGGCGAGGTGAAGCGCACCCGCTCCAGCCCCTCGATCGTCCCGCAGGCGCGCAGCAGCTGGGAGAAGGCCCGCCGGTCGCCGAACTCGACGCCGTAGGCGTTGACGTTCTGCCCGAGCAGGGTGATCTCGGTGACGCCCTCGGCGACCAACGCCTCGATCTCGGCGAGGATCTCGCCCGGGCGGCGGTCCTTCTCCTTGCCGCGCAGCGCGGGGACGATGCAGAACGTGCAGGTGTTGTTGCACCCCACCGAGATCGACACCCAGGCGGCGTACGCCGACTCGCGCTTCGTCGGCAGCGTCGAGGGGAAGACCGACAGCGACTCGAGGATCTCGACCTGCGCCTCCTCCATGACCCGCGCCCGCTCGAGCAGCACCGGCAGCGACCCGATGTTGTGCGTGCCGAAGACGACGTCGACCCACGGCGCCTTCGTGGTGATGGTGTCGCGGTCCTTCTGCGCCAGGCAGCCGCCGACCGCGATCTGCATGCCGGGCGTGACGGCCTTGACCGAGGCGAGCTGGCCGAGGTTGCCGTAGAGCTTGTTGTCGGCGTTCTCGCGGACCGCGCAGGTGTTGAAGACGACCACGTCGGCGGGAGCGTCGGCCCCGGAGCGGACGTAGCCGGCGTCCTCCAGCAGGCCGCTGAGCCGCTCGGAGTCGTGCACGTTCATCTGGCACCCGTGGGTCCTGACCTCATAGGTGCGCGGGGTGTCGACAGCGGCAGTCATGGTCGTCCCAGCGTACGGCGGCCGGCGAGGCACGAGGGAATCCACACCTCGGCCCGGAGACAGCCCCTGGCGAGGTCCGGATCGGTCGTTGAGCGCGGCGACCGCGGCGCTGTCTCCTGCGCCGACCCGATCGGCCTAGCCCGAAGTGACCAGGTGCGGCGGTCCATTCGGGTCACTCTGTGTGGATTCCGTGGATTCCGTGGATTTCGTGGTGTTTTCCACGCAGGATCCTCCCAGATCAACAAAGCAGTAACAACGACGGGAGATCGGGCCCCGTAAGCCGCTGAGATTCACCACGGGAGACCTGACAATGAACATCTTCGCCACCTACGCCTCCACGGACGCTCGTGTGAACCAGAGGGTCTCCCGACTCTTCCGTGGCGTTCTGGCCCTCATTGTCACCGTCTTGTTGCTCACCCTCGGCCTCGGCCGCGCCGACGCCGCCGAGCACAAGCCCCAGGTCCACGCCCGCAAGGCCGAGGTGCGCGGCACCCTCGCCTCGCTGCCGCCGATCGTGCAGCCGGGGACCTCGCCCGCCGCCCCCTCCGACGCCGGCACCCTCGTCGCCACCTTCACCCCCGCCTCGCCCGGCCAGAAGGTCACCCTGGAGCGCCAGACCCGCCGCGGCTGGAAGGCCGTCTCCACCGCCAGGGAGGACGCCTGGGGCTCCGCCGCCTTCGCGCCCAGCACCGGCACCTACCGCGCCCGCACCACCGCCGCGGGCCGCACCTGGGTCACCGGCAACGTGACCACCACCCGCTGGCAGCCGGAGTTCGAGGACACCTTCTCGGGCACCGCCCTCGACACCTCGGTGTGGAACGACCAGAAGCGCGAGCACGAGAGCGTCTACGCCCCGCGCACCTGCGCCCGCGTCGACCCCAGCGCCCGCCGCGTCAGCGACGGCGTCCTGCACCTCGGCGTCGCCCTGGACCCGGCGCTGGCCGGCACCCCCTGCAACTACACCTCGCCCCGCTCCTCCGGCACCAGCCCCTACCTGCTCAACAGCCAGGTCGCCACCGAGCACACCCGCTTCTTCAAGCACGGCATCGTCGCCGCCCGCATCAAGCCGCAGCGCGCCAAGGGCATGCACTCCGGGCTCTGGATGCTGCCCAGCGGCACGAAGTACGCCGACGGCGCTCCGGCCCTCGGCGCCGAGATCGACGTGATGGAGTTCTTCGGCGAGAACGGCCGCGGCACCGAGACGATCGGCTCGCACGTCCACTACTACGAGGCCGGCTGGCAGAAGGTCAGCCTCGGAGACAGCTTCCCGACCGCGCGCCGGTCCCTCGGCAAGGGCCGCAGCTGGTGGAACGAGTTCCACGTCTTCTCGGTCGAGTGGACCCCCAGCGAGTACATCTTCCGCGTCGACGGCCGCGAGTACTACCGCGAGAGCGCCGCCGTCTCCCAGGCCGACCAGTACCTCGTCCTGTCCAACCTCACCTCGGACTACGAGCTGGGCGAGCTCACCGCGAACGAGCTCTCCGACACCGCTCAGGTCGACTGGGTCCGCGTGTTCGACGCCTCCTCGCAGCAGTCCTCACGGGTCACCTTCGGTCGCAAGGCCTCCCCGCGCCGCAAGGCCTGATCCGCCTCCGGGTCGACCAGCCCTAGGCTCGCAGGCATGCCCCGCATGCACTCGTTCGAGCTGCTGCCCGACGAGGCCGGCTGCGACGTCGTACGCCGTGACTGGCAGGCACTGCGCGATGCAGGACTGCCCTCCCAGCTCGACCATCGCGGCACGACCAACAGCCCGCACCTCACGGTGGTCGCGGCACCTGCCCTGCGACCCGACGACGATCGTGCGGCCCTCGACCTGCTCGGCCCGCTGCTCCCGGCGGAGGTCCGGGTCGCCGGCGTCGGGCTGCTCGGGGGTGCGCGGGTGACGCTGGTGCGCCTCGTCGACGCGCCCGATGCGCTGGTCCGCGCGGTGCTGGAGCTGCGGGCGCGGGTGGGCGAGGTGCAGCACCCCGGGTGGTTGCCGCACGTGACGCTGGCCCGGCGGATCGCGCGCTCCGAGGTGCCGTCCGCACTCGCTGTGCTCACGCATGAGCACACGGTTCTGCGGATGAACATGCTGCGCAGATGGGACCCCGACGCCGCAATCGTGCGCGAACTGTGATGCCCTGATCGACGCCTGACCGATAGCCGGAACGCTCACCTGTGGATAGGTTGCCTCTATGACCTCGCAGGAAACGGCATCCGTCAACGCCGCCCGGGGCGACGCCCTCGTCGTGCTCAGCGACGTCCAGAAGCACTTCGGCGAGCTCCACGCCCTCAGGGACATCAACCTCACGGTGACGCGTGGCGAGGTGGTGGTGGTCATCGGTCCGTCGGGCTCGGGCAAGTCCACCCTCTGCCGTGCCATCAACCGCCTCGAGACCATCGACAGCGGCACGATCAGCCTCGACGGCCAGCCCCTCCCCGAGGAGGGCAAGGAGCTGGCGGCGCTGCGCGCAGAGGTCGGCATGGTCTTCCAGAGCTTCAACCTGTTCGCGCACAAGACGATCCTCGAGAACGTGACCCTCGGCCCGATCAAGGTGCGCGGCATCAAGAAGGCCGACGCCGACAAGCGGGCGTTGGAGCTCCTCGACCGGGTCGGGATCGCCCACCAGGCCGAGAAGTACGCCGCCCAGCTCTCCGGCGGCCAGCAGCAGCGCGTCGCGATCGCCCGTGCGCTGGCCATGGACCCGAAGGTGATGCTGTTCGACGAGCCCACCTCCGCGCTCGACCCGGAGATGATCAAGGAGGTCCTCGACGTCATGGTCGACCTCGCCGAGCAGGGGATGACGATGGTCGTGGTCACCCACGAGATGGGCTTCGCGCGCACCGCCGCCGACCGGGTCGTCTTCATGGCCGACGGAGCGATCGTGGAGGAGAACACCCCTGAGGAGTTCTTCACCAACCCGAAGAGCGAGCGCGCACAGGACTTCCTGAGCAAGATCCTCAAGCACTGACCCACCATCAGCCAGCACCGCACAGATCCACCGAGTTCCGCCGAAAAAGGAGATAGAACGATGCGTCTGAAGAAACTCACAGCAGCCTGCGCGGGCGTCATCCTCGCCGGTTCGCTCGCCGCGTGCGGCGACGACGGCGGCAGCGAGCCGGAGGTCGTCACCGACGCCGAGTTCGAGGCCGGCACCACCATGGCCGAGATCTCCGAGGCCGGCACGATGACCGTCGGCACCAAGTTCGACCAGCCCGGCTTCGGCCTGCTGGGCCTCGAGGACACCCCCGAGGGCTTCGACGTCGAGGTCGCCAAGATCATCGCCGGTGCCATGGGCGTCGCGCCCGAGGACATCGAGTGGAAGCAGGCCACATCCGACATCCGCGAGCAGGTGATCGAGGACGGCGAGGTGGACATGGTCGTGGCGACCTACACGATCAACGAGGAGCGCGCCCAGCGCATCACCTTCGCCGGGCCGTACTACGAGGCCGGCCAGCAGCTGATGGTCAACGCCGACAACGACTCCATCGAGGGCCCCGAGGACATCGCGGACAACCCCGACATGAAGGTCTGCTCGGTGACCGGCTCGACCCCGTCGGAGCAGATCAAGGAATACCTGGCCTCCGACGACCAGCTGGTGCTCTTCGACATCTATGACAAGTGCAAGGACGCACTCGGCAACGGCCAGGTCGACATCGTCACCACCGACAACGTCATCCTGCTCGGCTACGTGGACGCGAGCGACGGCGATTTCAAGCTCGTCGGCGAGCAGTTCACCGAGGAGCCCTACGGCATCGGCATCGAGAAGGGCGACACCGCCTTCTGCGAGTTCATCAACGAGACGCTGGCCGACAACGAGGACGCCTACACCGCGGCCTGGGAGTCCACTGCGGGCGAGGTCGAGGGCACCGAGACCCCTGAGCTCCCCGAGCCGGCTCCCTGCGCCTGAGCCGACTGACTCACCCCTGACCGGTGGGGGCGCGCCACCCGCGCCCCCACCGGCTCACCGAGAGGAGCCACCGTGGACCCGGTGATCGACAATCTGGACCTCTACTGGTCCGGGTTCCTGCGTTCGCTGAGCATCATCGGCTGGAGTCTCGTGGGCTCGCTGCTGCTCGGCACCCTGATCGCCGCGTTCCGGGTCTCCCCGGTCTCATCCCTGCGGGCCTTCGGCTCGGCGTGGGTCACCGTGGTGCGCAACTGCCCGCTGACCATCGTGCTCTTCTTCATGGCCTTCGGGCTCCCGGAGCTCGGCATCAACGCGAGCTTCTACTTCTTCGGCGTCACGGGGCTGATCATCTACACCTCCGCGTTCGTCTGCGAGGCGATCCGCTCGGGCATCAACTCCGTCTCGGCCGGTCAGGCCGAGGCCGCGCGGGCCATCGGCCTGCCCTTCACCCTCACCCTCACCCAGGTCGTGCTGCCGCAGGCGTTGCGCGCCACGGTGCCGCCCCTGGGAAGCGTGCAGATCGCCATGTTCAAGAACTCCGCGGTGGTCGGCGCCTTCGGCGTGGGCGGGGACCTCTACAGCGTCGGACGCAACCTCACCAGCGCTCAGGGGTTCTCCTACATCCCGGTGCTGACAGGCGTCGCGATCGGCTACCTCGTGATCACCCTGACCGCAGGCGCGCTGCTCGCCGTCATCGAGCAGAAGGTGGCGATCGCACGATGAGCCAGACCTCTGTCCTCTACGACGCCCCCGGCCCCCGCGCCGTACGTCGCGCGCGCATCGGCACCGCGATCGCGATCCTCGCCCTCCTCGGCCTCACCGTGCTCGTGGTGCTGCGGCTCGCTGACCGCGGCCAGTTCGACGCCGAGCTGTGGAACCCGTGGATCAACCCCTCCGACGACACGTTCAGCGCAGTCTGGGAGCTGGTGTGGCGCGGTCTGGTGGCCACCCTCGTGGCGGCGTCGCTCGCGATCGTGCTGGCGCTCGCGGTCGGGGTGCTGCTCGGGGTGGGCCGGATGATGCTCGGGAGCCGGATGCGGGTGCCGGTGGTGCTGTGGATCGAGCTGTTCCGAGGCCTGCCCGTCGTCATCACCATCGTCTTCGTGTGGCGCGCCATGGTCGAGCTCGGCATCGACGTCGGCCCCCTGCCGGGCGAGCCGGCGCTGTGGTACCTGGTGATCGGGCTGACCCTCTACAACTCGGTCATCATCGCCGAGATCCTGCGGGCCGGCGTCGACTCGCTGCCCCGCGGCCAGCGCGAGGCCGCCCTGGCCGTCGGCCTGACCAACGGCCAGACCATGCGGACGATCTTGCTGCCGCAGGCCTTCCGGGTCATGCTGCCGGCGCTGATCAGCCAGCTCGTGGTGGTCCTCAAGGACACCTCGCTCGTGGCGGTGATCGGCCTCGGCTACCTCGAGCTGCTGCGGCGAGGCAACCAGATCTCACAGAACCTCGACAACCCGATCCAGTCGCTGCTGATCGTGGCCCTGATCTTCATCCTCATCAACTACTCGCTGTCCAAGCTCGCCGAGTACCTCGAGCGGCGACTGGGGCAGGCGAGCGGCTCGTCGGCGGGCGACGGCCTCACTGCCGGTGAAGGAACCGGGGGCGCCTGAGCCGAGACGCCCCGCGCAGTCAGCGATTCTTCAGGCTCACCCACAGCGTGATGACGCCTTCGATGACCACGGCCCCGTCCCGGCGCACGCCCCGCACGCGCACCGGCAGCTCGTAGCCCTCGCCGGCGTCGGCCGTCCACTGCTCCGGATCGGTCTCGGCGATGCAGGTGACGTCGGAGTCGGCCTTGGCCGTGTAGGCGACCTCCATCCCCTTCGGGATCCAGCGCCGGTCGCGCGGGATGCTCGACTCGGCCAGGGCGCCCATCGCCGCCTCGAGGCCGTTGCACAGCGCGATCGCGTGCACCGTCTTGATGTGGTTGTGGACGCCGCGGCGCTTGCGGATCACCAGCTCGGCGTGGTCGGGCTCGACCACGGTGAAGCGCGGGCGGATGGTGGCGAAGTACGGCGCCTTCTGGCTGAAGGCGAAGGAGAAGATCCGCTCACCCAGGGGCAGCGCGGAGGTCTTCCTCCAGAGGTCGAGGACGGCAGGCATGCGCCGACATTACTCGTGGGTAACCAGCCATGCCAAGATGCGCGCGGCCGTCTGGTCCGCCGGGAGGTCGGTGTTGTCGATCACCAGGTGCGGCCACCGCGCCAACAGCCGCTCCGCCGGTGCGTCCAGGCCCGGCGAGGAGGTCATCCGGTGCTCGGCCTCGAGCTCGAGCACGTTGGCGTGGGACCAGTCGAGGTCACGCTTCGACTTCTTCTCGGCCAGCCGGTGCTCGGTGCGGTTCCTCGCGAGCCGGGTGTCGAGGCCGGCGACGAGCTCGACGACGGCGATGCGGCCGTCGTACGGCGCGACGAGCCTCTCCAGGTAGTCGGCCTCGGCGGCCGTGTCCATCCCCCAGACGAACGTGAAGACCAGATCGGTCCCCGACGCCGCAGCCTCCTCCATCACCCGTCGCCGGAACTCGCTGTTGAGCGTGCGGAACGCCGGCGTGCCGTAGTCGAAGACGTCGAGCAGCAGCTCGATCGTGTGGTGGTTGTGGAACAACCGATAGGCGGAGCGCTCTGCCACGGCACGACCGACGGTCATCTTGCCGACGGCGGGCGGTCCGATGATGAGCAGCAGGCGCATGCGGGGATGGTGCCCCATCCAGCCGCGGCACGCATCCGGGTTCTCCGCACGCCCCGGCGCCCGCCTGCGTAGTCCCCATCGAATGGGTTGCCCGGATCGACTCGGAGCAACCCATCCGATGGGGACTATGTCGCTGGCCAGCCAGCGGGGGCCGGCGGGGGCCGGCGGGGGCTCAGCGGGCTCAGATGAAGAGCAGCTGCGCCCCGTCGGTGAGCTCCATGAAGTCGCTGGCCGAGATGATGCCCTCGACCTCGTCGATGAGGTCCTTCTCGTGCAGCTTCATCATGTCCGCGCTCATCCGGCAGGCCCACAGGTGGCCACCGGAGGCGTGGATCATCTCCAGGAACTCCGGCACCTCGGGCACGTCGAGGTCGGCGATCTGCTTCTTCATCTTCTTGGTCGTCGCCGCGGTCACGCCGGGCAGGCCGGCCAGCCCCTGCGGCATGTGCACGCCGAACATCCCCGGGGGGTGCATGGCGGTGTTGCCCAGGTAGGAGAACTGCAGCGATCCCTGGGTCTGCTTGTTGATCATGTCGAAGCCCCAGAAGGTGAAGAACATGTGCACCTCGATGCCCTCGCCGAGGGCCGCGTTGCCCAGGATCAGTCCCGGGTAGGCCATGTCGAGGTTGCCCTTGGAGCAGATGATCGCCAGCTTGCGGCCGGAGTCCTCGTCGTTGTCGAACGACGGGACGAAGGCCGTCTCGGTGGTCACGTCGGTGGTCATGTCACACACATCCCTTCGGCTTGGGCAGCCCGGCCACGTAGGCCATCTTCTTGGCGGGCTTCTTGGGGAAGAGCCCGAACAGGGTCTTCACGTCGATGCCGGTCTGGGTGCTGACCCGA
Source organism: uncultured Actinomycetota bacterium (assembly GCA_963726515.1). Lineage (GTDB taxonomy): Bacteria > Actinomycetota > Actinomycetes > Propionibacteriales > Nocardioidaceae > Nocardioides. The sequence goes on along the minus strand of CAVSCW010000027.1, from coordinate 59,297 downwards.
CGCAGCGTCGCGGTCTCGCCCATGGCGGAGTAGTCGCTGCGCAGGAACCGGATGGGCTCCCAGTGCGCCGCGGTCATCTCGATGCCGATCAGGCGGGCCAGCTCGGCGGCGAGGTCCTCGGTCCACTCGTCGGGGTGGGCGAGGAAGCCTTCCTCGTTCACCTCGATCGAGCGACCGGCGATGGTGGTGGTGGGCATGGAGCTCATTCCTCTCTCGTTGACGCCGACACGGCGGCAGGGGGTCCCTCGGGGTGCTTGCCGGCCATCGACATCTGGGGCTTGAGGCCCAGCGGCCGGCCGGGGAGCAGCGCGTTCCAGTAGATGTGGCGGAAGGCGAGCTTGGAGAGATGGTTGAACCGGCTCTCCTTGAGCAGCTGGAGCGGGCCCACGCCCGGGAGCGGGAAGGTGCCCGTGAGCGGCTCGGTCTCGTAGTTGAAGTCGAGCAGCAGGGCCTTGCCGTGCCCGGACTCCACGAAGCAGTTGGCGTGCCCGTCGAAGGAGTGCGTCATCGGCTGGCTCCGGTCGAGCTCGACCAGGTTGTCGACGAAGACCTCCACCGAGAAGTGCGCCACCGAGCCGGCCTTGGAGGTGGGCAGGTTGGCGGCGTCGCCCAGCGCGAAGATCTCCGGGTGCGCGGCGCGGTCGCCCTGCGGGAGGTAGCGCATGGTGTGCTTGTCGACGGTGACGTAGTTGAGCTCGTCGCCCAGCCCGGACCGCTCGACGAAGTCGGCGCCCATGTTGAGCGGCACGGTCACGAGCAGGTCGTACGGCACCTCGCGCTCGTCGTAGGACCGCAGGACCTTCGCGTCCTGGTCCACCGACTCGACCATGAAGTCGGTCTCGACGGTGATGTCTCGCTCCTCCAGCGCCAGGCCGAGCTCACGGCTCGCGACGGGCTTGGTGAAGGCGCCGTCCAGCGGGGTCACGAAGACCAGCTCGGTGCGATCGCGCAGGCCGTGCTGGCGCAGCCAGTCGTCGGCGAGGAAGGTGAACTCCAGAGGCGCCACGGGGCACTTGATCGGCAGCTCGGTGATGTGCACGACCAGCCGCCCGCCCTCGAACGCGGCGAGGTTGTCGCGCAGCGCGAGCGAGCCCTCGAAGGTGTAGAACTCGTTGACGCTCTCGTGCCAGCCCTCGCCCAGCATGCCCGGCGTCTGGTCCGGGCGGGGCGTGGTGCCGGACGCGATGACCAGGAGGTCGTAGTCGAGGACGCTGCCGTCCTCGAGCACCACCTGGCGGGCGTCCGCGTCGACGCGGTCGACCTCGCCCGTCACGATCCGGGTCGCGGGGGCGATGAACCGGCGCTTCGACCGGCGGATCTGGTCGGGGGTGTTCATCCCGAACGGCATGAAGAGGTAACCCGGCTGGTAGTCGTGGACGTCGTCGCGGTCGACGAGCGTCACGTCCCACTCGGGCAGCACCTTGTGGACCTTGTTGGCGATCATCGTGCCGGCGGTGCCGCCGCCGAGCACGAGGAGCCTGGTGGAGGATGTCATGCTCCAGATATACCCCCCGGGGTTTATGGGGAGACAGGGTCCTAGGTCCCGTCCTGGCCGGGATCAGAGGTCCCGGGCGAGGACCTCGACCCGGTTGCCGTGACCGTCGAAGGTGTGGATCCGGACGTGCCCCGGGAACGAGTCGCGCTGGCTCTCGTCGACCTCGAGACCGAGCGCCCTCAGGCGCTCGGCCACCTCGTCGAGGTCAGGGACGACGAAGGCGGGGTGCGCCTTGCGGGCCGGCACGAACGGCTCCTCGACGCCCACGTGCAGCTCGGCACCGACCTCGCCCGAGGCGTCGTACGACCGGAACCAGCAGCCGCCGCGCGCCGCGAGGTCCGCCGGCTTGTCGACCTCGGTCATCCCGAGCCCGTCGACGTAGAAGCGCCGCGCCACGTCCTCGCCACCGGGCGGACACGCGACCTGCACGTGGTGCAGCCGCATCAGGCGGCCTTGCGGGCGACCGCGAAGATCCGCCGGAACGGCATCACGACCCGACCCGACGAGTCGGCGGGATAGGCCTGCCTGAGGAGGGCGCGGAACTCGTCCTCGAAGTCGGTGCGCAGCGCCTGCGGCAGGGCCTGGATCGTGGGGCGGGCGCCGGTGCCGGAGACCCAGTCGAAGACCGGATCGGCACCGGTCAGGACGTGGAAGTAGGTCGTCTCCCACACGTCGGCCTCGCAGCCGAGGTCGAGCAGCACCCGCAGGTAGTCGGCCGGCTCGTGGCTGGCGGGCACCGCGACGTCGCGGACGTGCGGGGCGTAGGGCGCGCGGTCGGCGATGTCGCTGCGGATGGTGTGGCTCGGCTCGCCGAAGTTGCCCGGGACCTGGAAGGCGAACCAGCCACCCGACACCACGCGGTCCACCAGACGTGGCAGCAGCTCGAGGTGGTCCGGGAGCCACTGGAGGGTGGCGTTGGAGACCAGCACGTCGACGGGCGAGACCAGCGCGAGCGCGTCGGGGCGCGCCCAGTCGCGCAGGTCCGCGACCTCCCAGGTGACACCCTCGACCTCGCGGGCCGCGGCGATCATCTCGGCGCTGCTGTCGATGCCCGTCACGTCGGCCCCCGGCCAGCGGTCGGCGAGCAGGGCGGTGAGGTTGCCCGGGCCGCAGCCCAGGTCGACGACGACGCGCGGCGTCTCCGCCGGCACCCGCGCGAGCAGGTCGACGAAGGGGCGGCCGCGCTCGTCGGCGTACTGCAGGTAGCGGTCGGGGTCCCAGGCGTGGGTCATGGCGCTCTCCTCCTCGGGCGGTGTCCGGTGGCCGGCTGTCGTCATTGTCGCCCGGCAAACCATCTCGATGTCAAGATTCTCGACCGATCTGGCAGGATGTCGTCATGCGCGACGAGGTGGACGACCTGGTCGAGGCCTGGGGACGCGAACGCGGCGACCTCGACCTCGCTCCCGTCGAGGTCTTCTCCCGCATCAGCCGACTGGCCCGCCGCCTCGACCTGGCCCGCCGCGACGCCTTCACCGCCCACGGCATCGAGTCCTGGGAGTTCGACGTGCTCGCCGCGCTGCGCCGCGCCGGAGCGCCGTACGAGCTCTCCCCCGGTCGCCTGCTGCGCGAGACCCTCGTGACCAGCGGCACCATGACCAACCGCGTCGACCGGCTCACCGCCCGTGGCCTCGTCGAGCGGCTGCCGGACCCGCGGGACCGCCGTGGCGTGCTCGTCCGGCTCACCATCGAGGGCAAGTCCGCGGTCGACGGCGCGTTCGAGGCGCTGCTGGCGGCGGAGGCCGGCCTGCTGGCCGACCTGCCGAAGCGTGAGCGGGTCAGGCTCGCCCAGCTGCTGCGCTCGCTGCTGGCGCCGTTCGGCTCCCCCGCGTCGTAGGCGCGCGGACCTCGGTCGCCCGAGGTCGGGTCGCTCACGCGTGCGCCGCACCCACTGCCCCGAGCAATGTCCGCGCGTCTACTCGACGCCCTCGGACGCCTCGAGCCACTCCAGCTCCAGCTCCTCCTTCTCGGAGGCGAGCGCCCCGAGCTGCTCCCCGACCCGCGCGAGGAGGGCGTAGTCGGTGAGGTGGGCCTCCATCTCGGCATGGAGCTCGGCCTCGCGGGAGGCGATGCGCTCGAGCTGCTTCTCCACCCGCGCCAGCACCTTGCGGGCGGCCCGGTCCTCCGCGCTGCCGGCGCGCACGGTCGCCACCGGCGCCGCGACCGGAGCCGGCGCGGGTGCGGCCGCCTCGGCTCGCTGCTGCGCGCTGCGTCGCTCGAGGTATTCATCCACCCCGCGCGGCAGCATCGAGACCTGTCCGTCGCCGAGCAGCGCCCACGTCGAGTCGGTGACCCGCTCCAGGAAGTAGCGGTCGTGCGAGACCACGATGAGCGTCCCGGGCCAGCTGTCGAGGAAGTCCTCGAGGACGTTGAGCGTGTCGATGTCGAGGTCGTTGGTCGGCTCGTCGAGCAGCAGCACGTTGGGCTCGATGAGCAGCAGCTTGAGCAGCTGGAAGCGCCGCCGCTCGCCACCGGACAGGTCGCCGAGCCTGGCCGTCAGCCGGTCGCCGGTGAAGCCGAAGCGCTCGAGCAGCGACGTCGCCGTGACCTCCTGCCCGTCCAGCGTCTTGCTCACGCGCCGGATCGACTCGACGGTCGGCAGCACCCGCGCCAGCGGGTCGATCTCGTCGAGCGCCTGCGTGAGGTGCTGCATGTCGACCGTGCGGCCGTGCTTGACCCGGCCCACGTCGGGCGCGAGCGTTCCGGCGATGAGCGCGAGCAACGACGTCTTGCCGGCACCGTTGACCCCGACGATGCCGATCCGGTCACCCGGCCCGATCCGCCAGGTCGCTTGCTGGAGCAGCACCTTGTCACCGCGCGCGAGGTCGACGTCCTCGATGTCGACGACGTCCTTGCCGAGCCGCTGGCTGGCGAAGCGCTGCAGCTCCATCCGGTCGCGCGGCGGAGGTACGTCGTCGATCAGCGCGTTGGCGGCGTCGATGCGGAACTTCGGCTTCGACGTCCGGGCCGGCGGACCGCGCCGCAGCCACGCCAGCTCCTTGCGGGCCAGGTTCATCCGGCGGGTCTCGCTGGCGGCGGCCTGCCGCTGGCGCTCGGCCTTCGCCAGGACGTACGCCGCGTAGCCGCCCTCGTAGGCGTCCACCGCGCCGTCGTGGACCTCCCACGTGGTCTGGCAGACCTCGTCGAGGAACCAGCGGTCGTGGGTCACCACGATGAGCGCGCTGGGCAGGCTGACGAGGTGGGCGGCCAGCCAGGCGACCGCCTCCACGTCGAGGTGGTTGGTCGGCTCGTCGAGGATGATCAGGTCGTGGCGTGAGAGCAGGAGCGCGGCCAGGGCGCAGCGGCGGCGCTCGCCTCCGGACAGGCCGACGACGGCACGGTCGAGCGTGACTCCGGCGAGCAGCTCCTCGACGACCTGACGGGTGGTCGGGTCGGCCGCCCACTCGTGGTCGGCGCGCCCGGCCAGCACCGCCTCGCGGACGGTGTGGGTGTCGACGAGCTCGTCGCCCTGGTGGAGGTAGCCGATCTCGATCCCGCGGGTGCGCGACACGCGCCCGGCATCGGGCTCCTCGAGCCCGGTCATCACCTCGAGCAGGGTCGTCTTGCCGTCGCCGTTGCGGCCGACCACGCCGACCCGCTCGCCGACGGAGATGCCGAGGGAGACGTCGTCGAGCAGGGGTCGCACGCCGTAGGACTTCGAGACGCGCTCGAGGTTGATCAGGTTCGCCATGTCCCGGCGATCCTCTCAGGTGCGGCCCCATCGGACCGCACCGAGGACGTCGGCTCAGTCGGCGGCCGGGCCTGTCGTGCCGGTGGTGCCGGTGCTGCCGGTGGCCTCGGGGAGGGAGGAGCGCGCGGCCGTGGTGCCGGAGTACTTCTGGATCAGCGTCTCCACGTCCAGACCGGTGGTGGTCTTGAGCAGCTCCATCGTCTGGACGAAGTTGTTGGTCACCTGCTTGGACAGCTCGCCCGCTCCGTCGGCGGAGATCACCGTGAGCTTGTCGATGCCGGCCATGGGGCGGGCCAGCTCGGCGGCGACCTTCGGCATCACCTCGATGAGCATCTGCAGCACCGCGGCCTCGTTGTAGCCCGCGAACGCGGCGGCCTTCTTGTCCATCGCCTCGGCCTCGGCCTGGCCCGCGGCCAGGATCGCGGCACCCTGTGCCTCACCCTCGGCCCGCAGGGCGTCGGCCTCGGCGACACGGCGGGCCTTCTCGGCCTCACCGCGCTTGGCACCCTCGATGGCCTCGGCCTCGGCCAGGGCCGAACGGCGCGACTTCTCGCCCTCACCGGTCAGTCGAGCCTTCTCGGCGTCGGCCTCGGCCGCCGCGATCGAGGCGGCCTTGCGGGCCTCGGCCTCGAGGATCTGCGAGTTGCGCCGCCCCTGGGCCTCGGTCTCCACGCGGTAGCGCTCGGCGTCGGCGGGCTTGCGGACCTCGGTGTCGAGCTCGCGCTCCTTGAGCGCGGCCTGCCGGACGGCCACCTTCTCCTGCTCGGTGAGGATCGCCTGGTCACGGTCGGCCTGGGCGAGCGGGCCGGCCGCGGACGCCTGGGCGTTGGCGGCGTCGGTCTCGGCCTTGATCTCGGCGTTCTTGAGGGCCAGCGCGCGCTGGGTGATCGCGATCTCCTGCTCCGCGGCGATGCGGGCCTGCTCGGCGGCCTGCCGGGCGTTGGCCTCGGCGATGGAGGCGAGCTGGTTGAGCTTGGCGGCCTCCGGGCGGCCGAGGTCGGCGAGGTAGGAGCCGTCGTCGGTGATGTCCTGGATCTGGAAGGTGTCGAGCACCAGGCCCTGGCCGGTGAGCGAGGACTCCGACTCCTCGGCCACCCGCTGCGCGAAGGCGGCCCGGTCGCGGATGATCTGCTCGACCGACATCGAGCCGACGATCGATCGCAGCGCACCGGCGAGCACCTCCTGGGTGAAGGTCTCGATCTCGGCCTGCTGGCTGAGGAACCGCTGGCCCGCTGCGCGGATGGAGTCCTCGTTGCCGCCGACCTTGACCAGCGCCACGCCGTCGAGGTTGAGCTTGATGCCCTGACCGGACACGGCGCCGCGGATCTGCACGGAGATGCGTCGCGAGGACAGGTCGAGCGTGCCGAGTCGCTGCACGAAGGGGATGACGAACACGCCACCGCCCATGACGACCTTCTGGCCGGAGAGGTCGGTGGAGATCTCACCCGTCTCCGGGTTGCGCACCTCTCCCTTGCCCTTGCGCCCGGTGATGATGAAGGACTCGTTGGGCCCGGCCACCTTGTAGCGCGTGGTGACCAGGAGCGCGAGCAGCACCACCAGGACGGCGAGGCCGATCACGGAGGTGACGACCGGGGACAGATCGAACATGGGCAGTGCTCCTTGTGGGGCGGGAGGGGCGTCGTACGCGGACGGGTCAGGGCAGGAAGAGCGGTTCGACCTGGACGGCCGTGGGCGAGATGATCGAGGTGACGCTCACGCTGGTGCCGGCGGGCACCGCTGTGCTCGAGCGGGCGTTGAGCCGGGTGATGTGCCCCCCGACACTGATCGACACGACCCCGAAGCCGCCCTCGGGGATCGCGCTGACCACCTGGCCGATCTTCTCGACCATGTCGGAGGTGCGGACCGTGTCGGTCTCGCCGCTGCCGTGCAGGAAGCTCGAGGCCTTGGCGGCGGCACCGCCGAGCAGCACCCCCAGCACGAGCCCGATGACCACGGCCAACGAGGTGGACCCGGTCGCGTCGAGAGCGATCGCCCCGCCGAAGCCGAGCGCGCCCAGGAAACCGGCCAGGGCCTCGGTCGAGAAGAAGCCTGCGCTGAGACCCTCCAGCGCGCCGTCGAGGAAGTCACCGACGAGGAGCGCGACGAGGAGCAGCACGACGCCGACGGCGCCGAGCACGAGGAACACAGTCACGATGCCTCCCCCAGGTCACCCGCCGAGTCGATGTCGGGCCCAACCTATCCGCACACCGTCTCCCGCGCGCCACTTCGCCTGCGGCTCGGACCGGGCGCGGCCTGATCAGGACACGACGTGCGCACCCGCGACGGGACCGGTGGCGGTGAGCACGACGTCGTGACCGGCCCCGGCGAGACCGAGGGCGCTCGCGCGGGCGCCGTCGGCGGACTCGCAGAGGAAGACGACCGTCGGACCGGACCCGCTCACCAGCCCGCGCAGGGCCCCCTCGGCCTCGCCGAGCGTGATCAGCGCGCCGAGCTCGGGGCGGAGGTCGATCGCCGGCTCCTGGAGGTCGTTGTGCAGGGCGCGGGCGAGCCGGACCGGCTCCCCCGTCGCGAGCGCCGCGAGCAGCGGCTCGGCGGAGGCCGGGGTCTCGGGGGCGTCGGGGCGCAGGGTGTCGAAGTGGCGGTAGACGGCCGGCGTCGACAGGCCCTCGGCGGCCGGCACGGCCACCCACCACCACGAGGCGCGGTCGTCGACGGGCTGCACGACCTCGCCGCGGCCCACACCCCGCGCCGTGCCCCCGAGGAGGGAGAAGGGGATGTCGCTGCCGAGGTCGGCGGCGAGGGCGAGGAGGACCGCGTCCGGTGTCCGCAGGTCCCACGCGCGGTCGCAGGCCACCAGCGCGGCCGCCGCATCGGCGGACCCGCCCGCCATGCCACCGGCGACGGGGATGTCCTTGAGCACCTCGAAGGCACCGGTGGCCCGGCGCCCGGCGTGCTCGGCCAGCAGCCGCGCCGCGCGCAGCACGATGTTGTCGGCCCCCTCGGGCACGCTCGCGGGGTCGATGTGGTCGGCCACCCGGGTGCGCAGGGTCAGGTCGGCGGCGCCGACCAGGGTGAGGTCGTCGTGGATCCCGATGGCCTGGTAGACCGTGTCGAGCGGGTGGAAGCCGTCCTCCCGCGCGCGGCCGACGCCGAGGTGGAGGTTGATCTTCGCTGCCGACCTGACGGTGATGCTCACGCGGGGCCCGGGTCCCGGGTCGTGCGCCGAGCGCCCTCACCGACCGACGGGGACCACTCGAGGCCCTCGGCGATCCGGGCGAAGTCGTCGACGCTCAGCATCTCGCCGCGGACCGTCGGGTCGACGCCGGCGAGCTCCAGTGCGGCGGTGGCCGCCTCCGCCGAGCCGGCGAGCTCACGCAGGGCGGGACGGATCTGCTTGCGGCGGTGGGCGAAGGCCGCGTCGACGACCGCGAAGACCTGCTCGCGGGTCGCGCTGGTCCGCGGCGGGTCGCAGCGCGTCCACGCGACCAGCCCGGAGTCGACGTTGGGCGCCGGCCAGAAGACGTTGCGCCCGATCGCACCGGCACGGCGTACGTCTGCGAACCACGCCGCCTTGACGCTCGGCACGCCGTAGGTCTTCGAGCCCGGCCCGGCGGCCAGCCGGTCGGCGACCTCGGCCTGCACCATCACCAGGCCGCGCTCGAGCGAGGGCAGCAGGGTGAGCAGGTGGATGAGCACCGGCACGGACACGTTGTAGGGGAGGTTGGCCACCAGCGCGGTGGGCGGCGGACCCGGCACCGACTCGACCCGCATCGCGTCGGCCAGCACGACCTCGAACCGGTCGGCCTGCCCCGGGGCGTACGTCGAGATGGTGGCCGGCAGCCGCTCGGCGAGCAGCGGGTCGAGCTCGATCGCGATGACGCGCCGCGCCACCTCGAGGAGGGCCAGCGTCAGCGAGCCGAGGCCGGGGCCGACCTCCACCACGACGTCGTCGGCGGTGATGCCGGACTCGCGGACGATGCGGCGCACGGTGTTGGCGTCGATGACGAAGTTCTGCCCGCGCTGCTTGGTGGGCCGCAGGTCGAGCTCGGCGGCCAGATGACGCACCTCGGCCGGCCCGAGGAGCCTCGGGCCGGCCGGGGAGGTGGTCATGGGGCAAGCCTAGTCGCCGCTGTAACGCCGTGTTACACGCTGTACCCCCGGTGATGCATGGGGGTGGGTGGTGGCACTAACCCGGCGTTACAGCGGGCACGAGGATCAGCGGGGCAGGCCCAGCTTGGCGGAGCAGCCCGGCCACGAGCCGTAGCCACCGGTGGCGTCGCGGAGCCGGGTCGCCACGGCGATCTGGGTCTCCCGCGAGTTCTGGTGCGGGTAGCCGGTGCCGCCGTAGGCGCGCCAGGTGCCGAGGTTGAACTGCAGGCCGCCGTAGTAGCCGTTGCCGGTGTTGATGGCCCAGTTGCCGCCGGACTCGCACTGCGCCAGGGAGTCCCACACGGTGCTGCCGCCGGAGAAGTCGGAGCTCGGCTGCTCCTTGGTGCCCACGTTGACGATCGTGGGCACGGCCTTGACGCTGACCGAGGCCTTGAGGACCTTGCGGGCGACGAGCTTGCCGTTGACGAAGCGGAGTCGATAGGTGACGTTGCGGGCGCCGTCGGATCCTGCGCGGACGACCTCCTCCTCACCCTCGAACAGGGAGTCGTCCTCGCGCTCGATCACGGGAGCGTCGACGACCTCGCGGGTGACCTTCTTGGTCGCGACCCGGATGTCCTTGACGACGACCCGGTCGCCGTCGGTGATCTCGGTCTCGAGCGACGGGGAGACGACGTCGTGCTTGTCGACCTCGAAGTCCATGGACTCCAGCACGTCGGCCACGGTCAGCGCGGTGACCTTGCGCGTGCGGAGCTCCTTGGCGCCGAGCTTGATCCGCACCACCTTGGGGGTCACGACCTGGAGCGTGAGCCCGGTGCGACCGATCGAGGAGCTGCGGCTCGCGGACAGGTCGGCGCCGTCGAAGCGGCGACCGATCTCGCCGAGCGCGCTCGCGACGTTGGTGGAGTTGACCCAGTAGGTCTGGGACTCGCCGTCGACGGAGAGCTCCAGGGGCCTCCCGAACTGGATGGCGATGGCCGACCCGTCGGTGACGGTCTCGTCGACCGCGGGGGCCACCAGGTCCTTGTCGGTCACCTCGATGCCCTCGGAGGCCAGCACGTCACCGACCGTGGCGCCGATGGCGCTCACGTGGGTCGTGCGTCCGTCGAGGGTGAGGGTCACGTCCTTGCTGAGGGCCGCATAGCCGACCGTGGTGCCGACGACGGCTGCCACGATCACCCCGGTGAGGGTCGCCAGGACGGGCTTGGACTTGCTGAGCTGCGCGAGTCGAGAGCGCACGATTCTCCGATGGTCGTACTCCCCGGGCCTCGGGTGGCAGCACTCCCCCACCCACGTGCGCGGCCACGGTCGAGCTGTGGAGCCGTACGACGTGCGAGCCGGGGGACTCGCAGGACCGGCCCGATCCGGTCCTCGTGCTGCCGGACATCGCTCCCGATCCCGGCCAACAATCACAAGACGATAACGATGCCGATCCATGACGCAAACTCCTCGACCTCCTCACGAGGGAGACCCTGGTCACGCCGTCGACGCCCCGGAGCAGGCCCGGAGCAGGCCCGGAGCAGGCCCGGAGCAGGCCCGGCAGGACTACCAGGCGCCCCCGAAGGCGGCCTCGGTGTTGGCGTCGACGGCCCGGCAGAGCTCCTCCAGGTCGGCCTGCAGCACCTGTGCCATCGCCCGCACCGTCAGCGGGACGAGGTAGGAGGCGTTGGGACGGCCCCGGTAGGGGGTGGGGGTGAGGAAGGGCGCGTCGGTCTCGACGAGGATCCGGTCGCGGGGCGTCACCGCGAGCGCGTTGCGCAGCGGGGCGGCGTTCTTGAAGGTGAGCGTGCCGGCGAAGCTCAGGTGCGCCCCTCGCTCCAGGCACCGGCGGGCGAAGGCGTCGTCGCCGGAGAAGCAGTGCATCACCCAGCGCTCGGGTGCGCCCTCCTCGTCGAGGATCCGCAGGACGTCGTCGTGGGCGTCGCGGTCGTGGATGACCAGTGTCTTGTCGAGCCGCTTGGCCAGGTCGATGTGGCGGCGGAAGCTCTCCTCCTGCGCGACCCAGCCCGCCTCCCCGGTGCCGCTCTGGGCATGCCGGAAGCGGTCGAGTCCGGTCTCGCCGATCGCGCGCACCTTGTCGTGCGCGGTGGCGAGCTGCTCGATCTCGGCCAGCGCCGCGTCGAGGTCTCCCGCGGCGGCCAGACGCGGTGCCTCGTTGGGGTGCAGCGCGACGCCGGCGACCAGCGCGTCGTGCTCGGCAGCGGCGGCCACCGCCCACCGCGCCCCGGGCAGGTCGCAGCCGATCTGCACGATCCGCGGCACCCCGACGGCGGCGGCAGCGGCGAGTGCCTCCTCGGTGGAGATCCAGTCGCCGTCGGCGATGTCGAGGTGGCAGTGGTTGTCCACGACGGGGTGCGGCAGCGGGTCCGGCGCCGGTGGTCGCTGGCGGTCGCGGCGGGCACCGGACGTCTCCTCGGTCGCGGCGCGGCTCCGGGTGGGCCCGGCGCCCGGGTCAGCGGTGGACAACGTCGTACACCTCGCGCTTGGGCAGTCCGGCTCGCTTGGCGACCTCGGCGATCGCCTCCTTGCGCGTCGAGCCGGTCGCCTCCAGCTCGGCCACGGCCGTACGCAGCGAGCCGGGGTCGGTGCCCACGGCGGGCGCACCGCTCGAGCCCTCGACGACGATGGTCACCTCGCCGCGTACTCCTTCGGCAGCCCAGGCGACCAGCTCGCCGAGGGGTCCGCGGCGGATCTCCTCGTGGGTCTTGGTCAGCTCACGGCACACCGCGGCGGGCCGCTCGTCGCCCAGCGCGTCCGCCATGGCGGCGAGTGCCGCCTCGGTGCGGTGGGGCGCCTCGAAGAAGACCATCGTCCGCTCCTCCGCGGCCAGCCCGGCGAGGCGGCGCTCGCGCTCGCCGGCCCTGCGGGGCAGGAAGCCCTCGAAGCAGAACCGGTCGACCGGCAGGCCACTGACGGCGAGCGCGGTGAGCACGGCGCTGGGGCCGGGCACGGCGGTCACGCGTACGTCGTGCGCCACGGCCGCGGCCACCAGCCGGTAGCCCGGGTCCGACACGCTCGGCATCCCGGCGTCGGTCACCAGCACGACCCGGTCGCCGGCGAGGAGGGCCTCGAGCAGCGCGGGCGTGCGGGCCTGCTCGTTGCCCTCGAAGTAGGAGACGACCCGGCCGGTGAGGGTGATGTCGAGGTCGGCGCAGAGGCGTTTGAGCCGGCGGGTGTCCTCGGCCGCGACGACGTCGGCGCCGGAGAGCTCGGCGGCCAGTCGCGGCGGTGCGTCGCCGGCCTGCCCGATCGGGGTGCCCGCGAGGACCAGGACGCCTGCCATGGCTCGATCATCGCAGGGCCCGTCCCGGCGCCCGGCGAGGGGCGCGCGCGTGGGTCCGGGACGGTCCCCACGCTCTGGTTAGAGTTCGCGTCGTGACCCCGAGTGCCGCCGAGCGGAATCGTCCGCGCTGGCGCTCGGAGGAGCCGCTCGTCGGCTGGGTGGGTGCGATCTGCCTCGCGAGCCTGGCCTTCTTCCTGCGCCGGTGGCACCTCGGCACGCCCCACCAGTTCTCCTTCGACGAGACCTACTACGCCAAGGACGCCTGGTCGCTGCTCAACTTCGGCTACGTCCGCACCTACGTCGAGGACGCCGACAAGACCATCCTCAACGGCCAGGTGACGGGCCTGTGGCAGGACGGCCCGTCGCTGATCGTCCACCCCGAGGTCGGCAAGTGGCTGATCGCCGGCGGGATCAAGGTCTTCGGGATGGAGCCGTCCGGCTGGCGGATGGCCTCGGCCGTCGTGGGCGCGCTGATGGTGCTGCTCATGTGCCGCTTCGTGCGCCGGGTCACCGGCTCCACGGTGCTCGGCCTCGTCGCCGGGCTGCTGCTCTCGATCGACGGCCTGCAGCTCGTGCTGTCACGGTTGGCCCTGCTCGACATCTTCTTGGCCTTCTTCCTCCTGTGCGGCGTCCACTGCGTGGTCGCCGACCGGCAGTGGCTGCGCGACCGGTTGGCCTCCGGCGCAGGGCACGGGTGGCGGCGGGCCTGGTGGCGACCCTGGCTGCTCCTGGGCGGCGTGAGCTTCGGCCTGGCCTGCGGCACGAAGTGGTCGGCGGTCTACACCCTCGCCGTCTTCGGCCTGCTCGCCTGGCTGTGGAGCGCCGGCGCCCGGCGCGCCTTCGGCCAGCGCCGTCCGCTCCTGCGCTCCCTCGTCCTCGACGCCGTGCCCGCCTTCCTCGCGCTGGTCGGGGTCGGCCTGGTCACCTACGTCGCCACGTGGACCGGGTGGCTGATGCACGCCGACGCCTACGAGGAGGCGTTCAGCGACACGCAGTACAGCTCGTACGCCGGGGGCAAGGCGTGGCCGACCGGCAACGAGCCGGACGCCGACGGGCTCGGCGAGGTCACCCAGTCGCTGCGCTCGCTCTGGTACTACCACCAGGACGTCTACACCTTCCACAGCCACTTCCTCAACGACTCCGACCACATCTACGCCTCCAAGCCGTCGACCTGGCTGGTGATGGGGCGACCGGTGGGGGTCGATGCGCAGACCGACATCCAGCCCGGCTCGCAGGGGTGCGCCGCGCCGAGCGGCTCGACGTGCATCCGGCAGATCCTGCTCATCGGCAACCCGGTGATCTGGTGGGGCGGATGCCTGGCCATGATCGCCTCGCTGCTGCTGTGGGTCGGCGCCCGCGACTGGCGCCACGGCGTCGCCGTGGCAGGGCTGGCGAGCACCTGGCTCCCGTGGTTCGCCTACGACGACCGGCCGATCTTCGTCTTCTACGCCATCTCCAGCCTGCCGTTCATGGTGCTGTCGCTGACGCTCGCCATGGGGCACCTCATCGGCACCTCCGACGTGCCGACACCACGTCGTACGTTCGGGGTGGTGGTGGCCGGCAGCTACACCGTGCTGGCCCTCATCGCCTTCGCGTGGTTCTGGCCGGTGTGGACCGACGTGCTGCTCACCAAGTCGGAGTGGGACGCGCGGATCTGGTTCCAGCGCTGGATCTGAGCGCTGGATCTGAGCGCCGGTCCAGACCAGTAGGGGTCATTTCGGCCTGATTTTCGAAGTTTCGCCACAGATTCTTTCAAGTTGGGCGTCTGCGGATGGTCAGCCCGTAACCCTGCGCCGCACCATGGGGTTAGTCACGATTCCGTGGCGCGAGGGATCTTTTGGGGAGGATTCGATGGACTCGACTCTGCTTCACATCTGCTTGGAGACCGACTCCGCCCCGGACCCGGCCGGCCACCACGAGGTCGGCAGCCGCTGGGTGTGCTCGTGCGGCGCGAACTACGTCTTCCACGCGGGCTTCAACCGCGGTGGCGGCTACACCAACGAGTGGTTCGTGGCTCCGGCCCTGCCGCGCCCGCGCAGCTCCATCGGCTCGCTGCTGTTCGGTCCGCGCAAGGGCTGAGCCCCCGCCGACACCGTCTCGGCCGACCCCGCCCGATCCAGCCCGGGCGGGGTCGCTGCCTGTTCACCAGGCCCCGGGGAAGCGGGCGGAGCCCGCGATCGCCAGCAGGGCGACGACCACGGCCACGGCCGCCGCGATCAGCAGCGCCTGGCCGACGTGGCGTCGCCCCGGGACGACGAGGACCACCAGCCCGGCCGCCGCGACGAGCGCCGGGAGCAGCCACACCGGGAGCACGGACCCCAGCACGCCACTGACCACCGCCAGCACGACGCCGGCGGTCGCGGCCCGGCCGAGCGGGACCGGCCTGGGGCCACGCGGCAGGCCGACCTCGGTCACCGGGCCGGCCGCCGGCAGCTGGTCGGGCGCAAGGACCCGCAGGAGCAGGGTGATCGTGGCCGGGTCGGCCACCACCACGACGTCGCGGTAGCGGTCCTCCACGGCATGACGGCGTACGAGCCCGTCGAGGCGGTGGCCACGGTCGACGTCGGGGAACCGGACCGGGGCCAGCAGCACGTCGGGGATCGCCTCCCGGCCCAGCCGCTCGACCACGCGCCTGGCGTCCGCGGTGGGCGCGGTGACCACGACCGCGCCGGGTCCCAGGGCCGCGCGCACCCGGTCGACCTCGACGGTGCCCGCCTGCGTCGTCACCACGTGGATGCGCTGGTAGTCCGTCACGCTCCGACGGTATCGGGGGCCCGCACGTGACACGGGCCCGGATCATGGATCCGGGCCCGTGTCGTGTGGTGGAGGTGAGGGGACTCGAACCCCTGGCCTTCTCGATGCGAACGAGACGCGCTACCAGCTGCGCCACACCCCCACGCGCCTGTCGGCGCGACGCCAAGATACACGAGGAGCACCGGCCGGATCGAATCGACCCGGGCCGTCCGCGGAGGTGGCTCAGGCGCCGCTGGCGCGACGGGTCTCGTCGGCGTCGCGGGCCGCCTTGGCGGACTTCTCGGCCGAGCGGGCGAGGGCGGAGTCCTCGTCGTTGCGACCGCTGGACCACACGCCCGTGGAGTCCAGGTCGATCGTGGAGACCGTACGACGCTGGGCGGCGGGCTTGGTGACGTACGTCGGGAGCGTGGTGGGCACCATGTCCCACCCGCCGACGACCGCGCTCTCGCCGGTCACGACCGCCGGGGGCTCGCCGGCCGGGGATGCCTCGCCCGGCTGGGTGGCGGGGTCGGGGGCTGCGGGCGTGTGGTGCCGGGGCGCCACCGGCGGCAGCTCACCGGTGAGGTCGACCTCGTCGTCCTCCTCGATGCGCGGCGGCAGGCCGATCTCGATGGCCGACCGGACCGCACGCCGGCGGCGCTCGGAGCGCACCGAGACCCGACAGGCCACCAGCCACGCCACGAGCAGCGCGACCGGCGCGGTGACCCACGCCCAGCCGATGACCGAGGCAGCGGCCAGGACGACGACCACGACGTTGGCGAGGACCAGCGCGGCCAGGACGTGGCGGCGACGCCGGGCGGCGCGGCGCGCGGACGCACGCTCGAGGAGCGGCGTCGCGGGCGCCGGGGCGGCGACGGGCACCGCAGCGGCGTGCGCCTTGGTCTCCACCGGCGGACGCAGGGCCGCCCGGATCGGCGACACGATCAGGCGCGCGTTGCGCCGGTCGACCGGCTCGCGGCGGGCCAGCACGCGCATGGTGTGCGAGAACTTCTCGACCGACCGGCTGCGGACGACCTCGTCGTGGTGCTTGAGGGCCTTGGGGATCAGGTAGACGGCCCACGCCACGGCAAGGGCGACGAAGATGAGAGCGCTCAGGTCCACGCTCAGAGCGTAGGAGCGGGAGGCGTGAGCGGGGCGGATGTCACGTGGTGTGTCGCAGGACTACTGGTGTGACTGGTGTGTCGAGAGGCGTGCGGTGATCCCTTCGGGGCACTCCTCCACCGTCACCGCGAAGATCCGGTGGTCGCGCCAGGCGCCGTCGATGTGGAGGAAGCGGGGGGCATAGCCGACCTGCTCGAGGCCGAGCTTCTCCACGACGCGCAGCGAGTTGGTGTTCTCCGGGCGCACGCAGATCTCGACGCGGTGCAGCCCGACCGGGCCGAAGCAGTGGTCGATGGCCATCGCGACGGCTCGCGGCGCCACCCCGCGGCCCGCGGCGTCGGCGGCGACCCAGTAGCCGATCGACGCCCACTGGGCCGAGCCGCGGGTGACGTTGCTGACGGTGACCTGCCCGACGAAGCGCCCCTCGACCTCGATCACGAACGGCAGGCACTGGCCCTGCCTGGCCTGGCGCAGCAGGGATCGCGCGACCATCTTGTACGACGACGGGCGCGGGTCCGCGCCGGGCGGGACGGTGGCGTCCCAGGGCTGCAGCCATGCCTGGTTGCGAGCCCGCACGGCCTGCCACTGGTCGGCGTCCGAGGTGCGCAGCGATCGGATCACGACACCGAGCGACTCGAGCCGCGCCGGCCAGCCCGGGGGGCTCAGTGGTCGCTCCCGACGACCTGCTCGACCGCGTGCCGGAGGACGGGCTCGAGGACGGCCAGACCGTCCTTGACCCCGCCGCGCGACCCGGGGAGGTTGACGACCAGGCAGTCCCCGACGATGCCGGCGAGGCCCCGCGAGAGCATCGCGGTCGGGATGCCCTGCGCCACTCCGGCGGCGCGGATCGCCTCGGCGATGCCGGGCACCTCGCGGTCGAGCAGCGGCGCGGTGGCCTCGGGTGTCCGGTCGGTCGGGGTGAGGCCGGTGCCGCCGGTGGTCAGCACGACGCGGGCCCCGGCGGCGATCGCGGCGGCGATCGCGGACCGCACCGGGTCGCCGTCCGGGACGACGGCGGGATCGCCGCAGTCGAAGCCCTGCTCGCGCAGCCAGTCGGTGATCAGCGGACCGGTCTCGTCGGCGTACACCCGCGCGGACGCCCGGTTGGACGCGACCACGACGGCGGCCGGCAGACTCATCTCTTCCAGTCCCCGGAGCGGCCACCGGTCTTGGTCTCGACCCGGATGTCGGTGATGACCGCGGCCTTGTCGACGGCCTTGACCATGTCGACGACGGTGAGCGCGGCGACCGAGACAGCGGTCAGGGCCTCCATCTCGACGCCGGTGCGGTCGGTGGTGCGCACGGTCGCGGTGATGTCGACCGACTCGTCGGTGACGACGAGGTCGACGGTGACGCCGGAGATGGACAGCGGGTGGCACAGCGGGATCAGGGACGGGGTCTGCTTGGCGCCCATGATCCCGGCCAGCCGGGCCACCGCCAGCGCGTCACCCTTGGGCACGCCCTCGCCGCGGAGCAGGTCGACCACGGCCGGGCTCACCAGCACGCGGCCGGTCGCGGACGCCGTACGCGCGGTGACGGGCTTGTCGCCCACGTCGACCATCCGGGCGGCGCCGGCCTCGTCGACGTGGGTCAGCCGGTCGGGAGACGTGGTCATCAGAAGTCCTCGTCGAGCTTGCGGATAGCCACCATCTCGCCGGCCTGGATCGCCGTCACGTCGGCAGCGACCTCGATCAGGCAGTTGGCCGTGGCCAGGTCGCCGATGAGGTGGGAGCCGTGGCCGCCGACGGGGGACACGAAGGTGCCGCCGCCGTCGCTCTCGTGGAGGCCGCGCACCAGCTGGACCTTGCCCTCGGGCGAGGAGAGCCCGTGGGTGAGGCGGGCGCGCGCGGTGGGGCGGACGTAGGGCAGCTTGCCCATCATCCGGCGGATCGCGGGCAGGACGAACATCTCGAAGGAGA
This sequence comes from uncultured Actinomycetota bacterium, assembly GCA_963726515.1. Lineage (GTDB taxonomy): Bacteria > Actinomycetota > Actinomycetes > Propionibacteriales > Nocardioidaceae > Nocardioides. Next base: position 40,989 of record CAVSCW010000027.1, on the reverse strand, counting down.
CGTAGGAGGAGACGGGGTTGCCCGGCAGCGTGAAGACCGGGGTGTCGTCCTCGCCGATGGTGCCGAAGCCCTGCGGCTTGCCGGGCTGCATGCCGACACCGCCGAACCACATCGAGCCGTGGTGGGACAGCGACTCCTTGACGACGTCGAAGTCGCCCTCGCTCACGCCGCCGCTGGTGACGACCAGGTCGGCGCGCACCAGCTGGTCGCTGAGCGCCTCGGTGAAGGCGTGCGACTCGTCGGGGACGATGCCGACGCGGTAGGCGATCGCGCCGGCGGCCCGGGCCGCGGCGGCGAGGAGGTAGGAGTTGCCGTCGTAGATGGAGTCGTGGCCCAGCGAGGTGCCGGGCTCGCGCAGCTCGGAGCCGGTCGAGATGACCACGACGCGGGGACGTGGGCGGGTGCGGACCGTCGCCCGGCCGACCGCGGCGAGCATGCCGAGGTGTCGCGGGCCCAGGACGGTGCCCTCCTCCAGCAGCATGTCGCCCTCGGCGATGTCGTCGCCGAGCGGCCGGATGTGCTGGCCGGGCGATGCGGCCCGCGAGATGCGCACCTGGGCGACCCCGCGGTCGGTCCACTCATAGGGCACGACCGTGGTGGCGCCGGCCGGGACGGGGGCCCCGGTCATGATCTTGACCGCGGTGCCGGGCGAGATCGCCAGGATCGACGACTGACCGGCGCCGATCTCGCCGACCACCGGGAGCACGACGGGCGATTCCTCGCTGGCCCCGGCGACGTCCTCGACGACCACGGCGTAGCCGTCCATCGCGGAGTTGTCGAAGCTCGGCAGCGAGATCGGGGCGACCACGTCCTCGGCGAGCGCCAGGCCGAGGGCCTCCATCAGCGGCTGCTGGAACGCGGGCAGCGGCGAGACCGTGGCGAGGATGCGCTCGATGTAGTCGGCCACCGGCAGCAGCGCCGGGTGCGGCTCAGCCATCCCGGTCCTGCTCGCTCAGCACGGCGCCGCCCTCGACCCGCTGGGCGGAAGGGGAGGCGAGCGCGACCTCGCCCACGACTCGCACGCCACGGCCGAAGGTCCAGTCCCCCGCGACGGTGAACGACTGGGCCTCGCGCAGCGAAGGCGCCCCGTCGGGGAAGCGCTTGTCGAAGTCGCCGACCAGCTTGTAGAAGTCGCCGTCCAGGGAGACGTACGGCACGTCGTCGGAGGCCCGGTCGAGCACGAAGTCCTTGCCCAGGTCATAGACGTCCGAGCGCAGCACCAGCAGGTCGTCGGTGGTCTTCACCGGGACGAACCGGTCCCGGCTGACCTCGATGGTGCGCGCGCCCTCGAAGACCTCGATCGCGGCTCCCATGGCGGTCTCGACCTGGATGACCTCCGGGGTCGAGGGATCGGCGGGGTCGAGGTGCTTGACGTTGCGGATCAGCGGGAGGCCGAGGATCCCGCCGCGCGCGTCGAGGGCCTCGACCATCGCCTGCAGGTCGAACCACAGGTTGTTGGTGGAGGCGAACTGGTGCCGGGTGAGGTCGGCGAGGGCGTCCTTGTCGGCGTCCAGGGTCTGCGCGGACTCGCGCAGCACGATCCGGCCGTCGGCCTTGCGGCGCGCGAAGTGGCCGCCCTTGCGGTCGGACGGCGTACGTCGCACCGCCTCGATCGCGAAGGGCGCACCGCTCTGCGCGAACCAGCCCGCGACCCGCGCGTCGGGGACGGCGCCGAGGTTGTCGGAGTTGGACACGAAGACGTAGCGGTAGCCGGCGGCGAGCAGCTGCGCCAGCAGGCCCGTGCCGCGCAGGGCGGTGAAGATGTCCCCGTGCCCGGGCGGGCACCACTCGAGGTCGGGGTCCTTGGGATAGGCGGCCGGGAGCAGGTCGGCGGCGAGGAGCTTGGGTTCCTTGTTCTGCAGGAACTCCAGCGGGAGGCCGGCGACCGGGAGGTCGCCGTAGCGGGCGAGCGCCTCCATCGTGTCGGCCGAGGTGCGGAACGAGTTCATGAACAGCAACGGCAGCGGGGCGTCGTACTGCTGGCGGAGGTGGAGCACCTGCCGGGCGATGATGTCGAGGAAGCTCAGCCCGCGGCGCACGCAGAGCAGCGACTTGGCGCGTTCCATGCCCATCGAGGTGCCCAGGCCGCCGTTGAGCTTGATGACGGCGGTCTGCCGGATCGCCTCGGCCGCGACGTCGTCACCGACCTCGACGTCGGCCAGCGCCTCCATGTCGAGCGGCTCGATGGTGCTCTCGGCGATCATGCCGGTCTCGCCGTGCTCGAGGAGCCGGTAGTAGTGAGCGAACGTGTCGATCGCGACCTCATCGACACCTGCCTGCCGCATCTTCTCGCGTGCCAGGTCGAGGCCGGGAGCGCTGCCCTTGCTTGCCATGCTTCGATCGTAGGCTGATCACGTGGGCGCGTCAGTGGGCGGGGACAGGTCAATGGCGAAGTCTGCCCTGCGCGACCAGGTCCTGGCCGCCCGCCGGCGCCGCCCGCTCGGGGCGGCGGCGGAGTTCGCGGCCTCCGTGTCGGACGTCGTGCTGGCCTGGCAGCCGGTTCGCCACGCCGCCACGGTTGCGGCCTACGTCTCGGTCGGCAGCGAGCCCGGCACCGGTCTGCTGCTCGACGCGCTCGTGGCAGCCGGCAAGCGGGTGGTGCTGCCGGTGCTGCGACCCGACTTCGACCTCGACTGGGCCGTCTACACCGGTCGTGACGACATGGTGAAGGCAGTTCGCGGCCTCCTCGAGCCTGCGGGAGCGCGTCTCGGCGTCGACGCGGTGCGAACTGCCGACGTGGTGCTCGCGCCGGGTCTGGCGGTGTCGCTCGCGGGTGATCGCCTCGGCCAGGGCGGCGGGTGCTACGACCGCGCGCTGACGCGGGTGCCGCCCGGGACGCCGGTCGCGGTGGTGCTCCACGACGACGAGGTGGGGCTCGACGTCCCGACCGACCCCCACGACGTCAGGGTGGGGTTCGCGGTGTCGGCGGGTGGGGTGGTGCCCCTGTCGGGATCCCCGGGTATCCGGTGAAACTGGAGCCTCACCCCCGAAGTTTCGCACCGGAACCGCAAGTTTCCCCGGGTACCCGGGGAAAGCGACGGAGCCAGGATCAGGCGGCCGGCACCAGCACCAGGGTGTCCTCCGCCGCCGCCTCGACGGCCTCACGGCTGTAGGCCCAGGGCAGCGTCTCGCCGTCGACGTAGAGCTCGGTCTGGTCGGAGTAGTGCGACGACGCCGGGTGCCCCGAGACGCCGGTGAGATTGATCCAGCGCGAGTCGTCCCAGTCGGCGAGCGAGACGACCATCCGCATGGACGGCGCGGCGGTGACCCCGTAGCCCTCCACGGCGTTCCAGGTGGTCGCGTCGACCAGGGCGCCGCCGCCGCCGACCCGCCAGCCGTCGCGGTTGAAGAGCCGCTCGACCACGGCGACACCGGACTCCCCCAGCGTGGCGTTGTGCAGGTCCATCCGGTGCAGGTGCCCCCACGTCCAGCGCCGCGGGTCGCGCGCCTGGCGTCGGGTGAGCTCGTCGCGCGCGAGGACCATGGCCTGGCGCAGGATGTCGTCGCGGGTCTCGACCTCGTCGGTCCCGGCGTCGTCCCACCACGGCCCCGCGGGATCGGGGAGCATCCCGCTGACCACGCGGAACCACCGGTCGCCACCCTCGGGCCAGGTCCGCTCGCGCAGGTCGTCGTGGAAGGTCAGCTCGAGCAGGTTGCGCCACACGACGTTGAAGTACGCCGCCGGCGCGCTGTCGGCGGGCTGGGTGAAGTCCCAGCCGCGCAGCAGGTTCTGCGCGTTGCGGTAGTAGGGGGACCCCAGGTCCTCGATGTCGAGCAGGTAGGGCACGAGCGTCTCGGCCATCGGGTTGGTCGAGTCGAGCTGGAGGTTGGCCATCTCCGGCACGGACATCTCGCCCTCCGCGGCGAGCACGTCCCGGATCCGCGTGGAGCGGTAGCCGTAGTCCCAGTCCCGGGTGAGGAGGTAGGGGTAGGTGTCGTCGATGACCGCCTGGTTGGCGGTGACGATGAACCCCTCCTCGGGGTCGAGCACGCTCGGCAGGCCGTCGAAGGGGACGTAGTCGCCCGTCCAGTCGTTGGCGCTGATCCACCCCTCGACCGGCATCGTGCCGTCGTTGCCGGAGCGACGCACCGGGATCCGGCCGGGCGCCTGGTAGCCGATGTGGCCCGCACGGTCGGCATAGACCATGTTCTGCGCCGGCACGGAGAAGGCGGAGGCGGCCTCGCGGAACTCGTCCCAGTCGGAGGCCCGGTTGAGCCCGAGGATCGCGTCGGCCGTGGGGGCCGGGTCGAGGGCCGTCCACGCCAGCGCGACGGCGTACCCGCTCCCGCGGTCGCCGGGCTCGTCGGTCGGGGCGTTGGCACCCACCGAGGCGAACTCCGACGACACGTCGCTGATCAGCGGGCCGTGCGTGGTCTTTCGGACCCGCAGCTCGACGTCGGCGGCGTCGCGGACCTTGATCGTCTCGGTGCGGACCTCCATCGGCTCCGACTCGCCGTCGCGCACGTAGCGGTCGTCGCCCTCGGTCTGCTCGAGGAAGAGGTCGCTCACGTCGGGACCGAGGTTGGTGAAGCCCCAGGCGATGTCGGCGTTGTGGCCGATGACCACGCCGGGCACCCCGGAGAAGGTGAACCCCGACGTGTCGAGCGTGCAGTCGTCGCTCACCTCGCGGCAGTGCAGTCCCATCTGCATCCAGATGCCCGGCTGGCTGATGCCCAGGTGCGGGTCGTTGGCGAGCAGCGGCTCGCCGGTCGCGCTGTGCTCGCCGTCGACGACCCACGAGTTGCTGCCGATGCCGCGGCCCTTGCCGAGGAGCTCGGGCATCGCGTCGAGGCGGTCCTGCACGCGCTCGAGGGCCGCCACCACCTCCTGCGAGTACGCCGGACGGCGGGGGTTGCGGGTGCCGTTGGCCGTCGCGTTCTGCTCGAAGACGCCGTCGACGACCCCGCCACCGGAGACGATCGGCGGGTGGTCGGCGAAGTCGTACTCCGGCCAGAGCAGGTCGATCTCCTCGGCGCTGTGGTCCAGCGACAGCAGGACCCGGTCGACCTCGGCGTCCATGTTGCCGCGCAGGTCCCACGCCATCGCCTTGAGCCAGGCCAGCGAGTCGACCGGCTGCCACTCCTCGGGCGTGTAGTCGAGGCCGGTGAGCCCCAGGACGGCGTACTCCGCGGCGAGCTCGGATGGCCGGCGGGCCGCGATGTAGGCGTTGACCCCCGCGGCGTACGACGTCAGCGCGTCGCGGGTGGACGGCTCGAGCAGCGCCCACTCCTGCTCCGCGACGCCGCGCCAGTCCATGGTGCGGATGAACGTGTCGGTCTCGAGGGTGTCCTCGCCGAAGATCTCCGAGAGCCGGCCCGCCGTCACGTGGCGCCGGAAGTCCATCTCGAAGAACCGCTCCTGGGCGTGGACGTAGCCCTGCGCGAACATCAGGTCGGCGTCGGTGTCGGCGTAGATCTGCGGGATGTCGAAGCCGTCGCGGATCACCTCGACCCGCGCGGACAGGCCCGGCACCTCCACCTCGCCGTCGGTCTGCGGCAGCGGACGGCGTACGACGCCCACGACGGCGGCGGCGAGGACCAGCAGCACCAGCACCAGCGCGAGCGCGGTCCAGGCGCTCCATCGCACCGCGCGAGGGGCGCGCGCGAAGACCTGCCACCAGTGCGCCTGCGGCACGTCGGGAGGCTGGGGCGCGGGGGTGGGGGAAGGCTCGCTCATCGCATCGCCCATTGTGCCGTACCATTGGCAGTCGAAGGACGTGAGTGCCAGCGCGTCGCGCCGGCCCCTGCCGATCGCCGTTGCAGCACCACCAGGCCCCGTTCCACCAGAGGATTGCCACATGCCCACCTACCAGTACGCGTGCACCGAGTGCGGCCACGCCTTCGAGCAGTTCCAGAGCTTCAGCGAGGACACGCTGACCGTCTGCCCGGAGTGCTCGGGCAAGCTGCGCAAGCTGTTCAACGCCGTGGGCGTGGTCTTCAAGGGCTCGGGCTTCTACCGCACCGACAGCCGCGCCGCGTCGACGTCGTCGACGCCTGCCGCCTCCTCAGGCGCGTCGGGCTCGTCGGACACTCCCTCGAAGTCGTCCTCGGAGGCCTCGACGTCCAGCTCGAGCAGCTCCACCCCCTCGACGTCGTCCTCGTCCTCGTCCTCGTCGAAGTCGTCGAAGTCGTCCTCCTCGTCCTCGGACTGACTCCCCCGCGCCTGCCCTGTGGAGAGGCCCAGCGGGCGAGCGGCCATCCGGCCTAGCGTCGAGGGATGCTCCCGGGACTCCCGCCGACCCGGCGGCGGCTGCGCGCCGTACGCCACCAGCTGCACCGTCGACGACGGCTGATCGCCGCGGTGCTGGCGGCGGCCGCGACCGTGAGTGCGCTGCGCACCCTCGCACCCCCGCCCGCGGACACCGTCGACGTGCTGGTCGCCGCCCGTGACCTGCCGTCGGGCACGCGGCTCGACGACGACGACGTCGTGGTCCGCGCCTACCCCGAGGACCTGGCCCCGGCCGACGCGGCGGGCGCGGCAGTCGGTCGGGTGCTGGCGGGGCCGGTCGGTCGCGGCGAGGTGCTGACCGACGTACGCACGGTGGGGCCGGGGCTCGCCCTCGCCGAGCCCGGCCGGACGATCCTGCCCGTGCGGCTGCCCGACGCGGGCATGGCGTCCCTGCTGCGCGCGGGCGACGAGATCGACCTCGTCGCCACCGATCCGGGCACCGGCGCCTCGGTGGTGGTGGCGCGTGACGTCATCGTCCTCGCCACGCCCGCCGACGCCGACGACGGGCCGTCAGCCGGCTCGGGCCGCGGATCGGGCGGCGCCCTCGTCGTGGTGGGCGCCTCGGCCGAGGAGGCGACCGACATCGCGTCCGCTGCGCTGGCCCAGTTCCTGACGGTGTCGTGGAGCCGCTAGCGTGGCGGCTCCTTGCTCGATCGCGGCCCCACGGGGGCCACCAGGAGGCACACATGAGCGGATTCAAGAACTTCATCCTCAAGGGCAACCTCATCGAGATCGCGACCGGTCTGATCATGGCGCTCGCGTTCGCCGCGGTGGTCACCGCCTTCACCGAGTGGCTGACCGGCCTGCTGCCCGAGACCGATTCGGCGCTCTTCTCCACGGCAGAGCAGAGCTTCGGCGCCTTCCTCAACGCCGTGATCTCGTTCCTGATCATGGCCGCGGTCGTCTACTTCTTCATCGTGACGCCCTACACCAAGGCCAAGGAGCGCTTCTTCCCGACCGATGCCAAGGGCACCCCGGCCGACGTCGCCCTCCTCGAGGAGATCCGCGACCTGCTCGCGGCGCGCGGCGGCGCCGCCTGAGCCACCCGGCCATCCCATGGGGATGGGGAGGGTCAGCCGTGGTGCGGCGGCACCTGGTCGCGATACCAGTCGTCGCCCTTGCCGGAGCGGTCCTCGCGGGCGTCGGTGTCGTCGCTGGTCTGCTCCGGTACGCCGTCGCCGAAGGCCGCGGCCAGACGCCGGCGTCGCTTCCACTCCGGCTCGGGAGCAGTCGCGCCCGGCTGGTCGGAGCTCATGACGTCCTCATGCGCAGACCCCGAAGATCTGGTCCTCCGGCGGTGTGGTGGCCGGGGCGCTGGGGGTGGGGGTCTCGCTGGGTGATGCGGTCTCCGAGGGCGTCTCGCTCGGGGTCTCGCTGTCAGTGGGGGTGCTGGGAGACACGGTCTCCGAGGAGGTGGCCGGGGGCTCGGCGCTGACCGAGCTGCCGCCGATGAGCTTGGCCGGCAGCTCCTTGTCCTGCGCGAGCAGCTTCCAGATCCGGTCCGCCTGGGGCGTCCAGAAGACCTTGCCGCGGAACTCGGAGTCCGTCGGGAAGTACTCGGTCGGCAGGGTGACGAACTTGACCTCCTCGAGGCCGATGCCCTGCAGCTGCATGGCGACCTTGCCCAGGCGCGTCACCGAGGCGAACTCCTCGTCGGTCTGGAGCGCCTTGGTGGCGGCGTCGAGGAACTTCACGACCTTGTCGAGGCGGGTCAGGGTGCCGGCCGACTTGACCACCCGCACGAGCGCGCCGATGAACTCCTGCTGGCGTCGGATGCGGGAGATGTCGTTCTGCTGGATCAGCTCGCCGACGTAGCGGGCCCGCACGTAGTCGAGGGCCTGGTCGCCCGAGAGCACCGACGGGTCGCCCTTCGGCACGAAGATCGAGTGCTCCTTGTCGACGATGTCCTCCGGCACGCAGACCGGGACCCCGTCGACAGCGTCGACCATGGCGCCGAAGCTGTTGAAGTCGACCACCACGAAGTGCTCGACGCGGATACCGGTGGTGGCCTCCACCTGCGCAAGCGTGCAGATCGGACCGCCCTGGCCGTAGGCGGCGTTCCACATCACGTCCGTCGCGGCCGGCGAGTCACAGCCCGTCTCGGGCCGGTCGACGATCGAGTCGCGCGGGATCGACACGGCGTACGCCCGGGAGCGGTCGGCGGAGAGGTGCACGAGGATGGTGGTGTCGGACCCGCCGCCACCCTCGGCGTCGATGTCGCAGCCGTCGCAGTCGCGGGAGTCGGAGCCCATCACCAGGATGTCGAGCGGATCGCCGTTGCCGGTGTAGACCTCCTCGGGGCGGTCGTCGCCCAGCGCGTCGAGCGAGACGCCCTCGATGTTGCCGTTGAGGTGGCGCACGAGGTAGACGACGCTCAGGCCGGTGACCAGCGCGAGCACGACGGAGCTGATCAAGATGACGCGTCCGACCGTGTGCTTGCGGGCTGCCTTGCCCTTGCGCTTGGGCGCGCCGACAGGCGGCTCCGGGCGCGACTCCTCGGACACGGGCTCACTTTCGACAGGGCGGACGAACTGACCGGGACTGAACCTACTCGACCTGAGCAAGATTTCGCCGCCCGCGACCCTGCGGCCCGGCAGCCGGGACCGCCCGCGGGTGCGCGTCGGCGTACGACGTCGTGGCAGGATGCTCTCCGCCACGACAACCTCCGGGTGCCGTGGCACCGCCCCAGTAGCTCAGTGGATAGAGCAGCCGCCTCCTAAGCGAAAGGTCGCAAGTTCGACTCTTGCCTGGGGCACCACCACCGCAGGATCTCATCGTCCTCGAGCAACGCGCTGAGCTGCTGTCCTCAGGACACGCGACGTTCGCGCACGATTGGGGTACGCGTCGCGCCGGACGGTTCCGCGGTCGCCGTGGCGGTGCCAGGAGCGTTTGTCCAGGGACGACGCAAGCACACCCTCATGCCTCGGCCATGCGGAACTGCCGTCGGTACTGCGTGGGCGGGAGTCCGACGTGTGCCTGGAAGTGGTGGCGAAGCAGCGTGGCGCTGCCGAAACCAACGCGGTGAGCGACATCTTCGATCGTCAACGTGCTCTGCTCGAGCAGCTCCTGGGCCATCGCCACCCGTCGTCCGGTCAGCCACGCGATGGGCGTCGCCCCGACCTCGTCGTGGAAGCGACGGAGCAGGGTGCGCGGAGAGAGCTGCGCCTGGCGCGCGACGGACGCCACCGTGTGCGGCTCCCCGAGATGCTCGTCGAGCCACTCGAGCACGTGTGTCATGCCGGAGCTGGTGGTCGGCAGCATCGGTCGCTCGAGGAACTGGCGCTGCCCGCCAGTGCGATGTGGGGCGATGACCATCCTGCGGGCGATCCGCGCTGCGATGGTGTGTCCGAGCTCAGCGCGGACCACGTGGAGGCACGCATCGATCCCAGCTGCAGTCCCTGCACTGGTGACGACCTTCCCTGCTTGCTGGTAGAGAGCGTCAGGGTCGACGACAACGGTGGGGAACCGCGCACGCAGCTCGTCGGCGTGCCTCCAGTGCGTAGCGCACACCCGCCCATCGACGAGGCCCGCCGCAGCAACGGTGAATGCGGCGGTGCAGACCGCCACGATGTACGCACCACGCTCCGATGCAGCGCGGACCACCGACAGGACCGCCGCGGACGGCGGCTCGTGCAGGGGTCCCGAAGGAAGGGCAACCAGATCAGCATCGGCGCACGACGTGAGATCGAACTGGGTGGTGACGTGTACGCCACCCCCGACGGTGAACTGGTCACGCGGATCCTCTGTGCAGACCCGGAAGTCGAAAGCCGGGACGCCGTCGTCCGTGCGGTCGACGCCGAACACCTCGTGAAGGACACCGAGCTCGAAGGGCGCGAGCGGCGCCTGCAGGACGACCCGGACACGCTGGAGAGCCATGGGACCAGTCTGTCGCGATATTTGCGAACAGGGTCATCATCGACACTGGTGAAATCTGCATCCGGCTTGAACGATGAAGACATGAGCAACAACGCCTCCCCCGTGAACCACGCAGGCAGCCTCGCCGAGGCCCAGTGCCTACCAGCAAGATCGCGGCGCTGGCTGACCGCAGGCGACGGCATCGACAACCTCCGGTCACACGAGGTCGCGACCCCTCAGGCCGGACCGGGGCAGCTCTTGGTGAGAGTTGAGGCAGTGTCGCTGAACTACCGTGATCTGCTTGTCATCAGGGGTGAGCAGGGGTGGCGCCCGCCGCAGCCCGTGACACCCATTTCTGACGCCGCGGGGACGGTTGCTGCAATCGGTCCCGGGGTCACCCGGTTCGACGTGGGCAACCGGGTCTCACCCATGTTCCTCCCGCACTGGCGCACAGGTGCACTCAGCGCGGAGACGTACCGCTCGCCGGTAGGTGGCCCTCACGCACCGGGCGTGCTCGCCGACTTCCTCGTGCTCGATCAGGATCACGTCGAGGCAGTGCCATCCACCCTGGATGCCGCCGAGGCAGCGTCATTGCCCATCGCCGCGCTGACAGCCTGGCACGCCCTCGCGGTCCGCTGCGTGATCCGCCCAGATGATCGCGTTCTGATTCATGGAACCGGCGGCGTCGCAATGTTCGCGTTGTTGTTCGCGACCGCTTTGGGTGCGCGCACGGCGGTCACCACCAGCAGCCCTGTGAAGGCCGGGCGACTGGCGGACCTCGGCGCCGACCTTGTCATCGACTATCACCACTCTGATGTGGTTGAGGAGGTTCTCGAGTGGACCGGAGGTCGAGGTGTCGATCACGTCGTCGAAACGGTCGGGGGCGCGAATCTCAACCACTCTCTGCGCGCCGTTCGGATCGGTGGCTCGATCGCGTTCATCGGACTGCTCGCGGGGCTGAGCGCACCGATCAACACCTATGAGCTCGTCACGAAGAACGTCGAGCTGCACGGTATCGAGACGGGCTCGGCACAGATGTATCGCGACATGGCTCGGTTCATCGATGCACACGGCATCAAGCCGATGATCGATTCCGTCGCTCCCGTTGGCGACATTCAGGACGCGCTCCACAGGCTCGAGAACGGCGATCACTTCGGCAAGATCGTGCTGGCAGCAGGGAACTGAGCAGGGTGCGCCGCGTTGACGAATCCTGCATTCGACGTGGGCTGGAGCTCAGCCCGGCCGCCCAACGGGCCGGGTCCCGAGACGCCGCCCGTCACGATGCTTTGATCAGTGGATAGAGCAGCCGCCTCCTAAGCGAAAGGTCGCAAGTTCGACTCTTGCCTGGGGCACTCAGATCGTCTCGAACCGGATCCCCGCCGCCTGCAGGCGCGCGAGCAGCGCGTCGCCCATCGCCTGGGCCGGGGTGACCTGGCCGGCGGACTCCGGGTTGTCGTCGAAGGCCAGGCACAGCGCGGCCTCCGACAGCATCTTCGCGGTCTCGGTGTAGCCCGGGTCGCCGCCGGATACGCGGGTCCGCACGGTCTGCCCGCCGGCCTCGCCGACGAAGTCGACGGTGAACCATGACTTCTCCCGCTTGGCCTCGTCGGGGCCAGAGCCCTGCGGCACCCGGGCCTTGAGGAAGTCGCGCACCGGCCCGACCTGCGCGGCCACCGCGAGCATCCCGACGCCGGCCGCACCGCCGGCGGCGTAGCGCAGGGTCTTGGTGCCGGCCCAGTGGGAGTAGCGGAACTCGGGACCGTACGCCGGCAGCGCGGCGCCGCTGCGAGCGACGACGATCGGGTCGATGGTCGGCAGCGGGAGCAGCCAGTAGCCGAGCACCGGGTCCCGGTGCGGCGCGCCGCTGACGGACCGGGACGACCGGCCCTTCGGGCGCACCTCGGCGCGGCGGCGGGCGGCGTAGGTCTTCTTCATCTCCCCGGACCGCGCGAACTGCTCGAGCGCGGAGTGGAAGGTGCCGCCGGAGAACGTGCCGGCGGAGCGGACCACCCCGCGCAGGGTGATCGGCTGGTCGGAGGGCAGCTGCTGGACGGTGAAGTAGGCGCCGAGATCGTGCGGGATGGAGTCGAAGCCGCATGCGTGCACGAGCCGGGCACCGGTGCGCAGGGCGGTCTGGTGGTGGGCGAGGAAGGTCTGGTCGACGAACTCGGGCTCGCCGGTGAGGTCGAGGTAGTCGGTGCCGGCCTCCGCGCAGGCGGCCACGAGAGGGCCGCCGTGCTCGAGGTAGGGGCCGACCGTGGTGACGACCACCCGCGCCTGGCGGGCCACGTCGGACAGGGCGGCGGCGTCGGTCGCGTCCGCGACCAGCACCTCGACGTCGTCGCCCAGCCGGCGGCGTACGGCCTCCAGCTTGTCGGCGTTGCGGCCCGCGATCGCCCAGCGCAGTCCGGCCGGGGCGTGCGCCGCGAGGTAGTCGGCGGTCAGGCCGCCGGTGAACCCGGTGGCGCCGAACAGCACGATGTCGAAGGGCCGGTCCTGCTGGTCGTCGCTCATCGCGCCATCGTGCCACGCGGAACCCCGGCCCCCCCGGGCCCGTCCCACCGAGCATGAACCCGCGCAGGATCACCACCAGCATGGCCGCCGTCACCAGCCTGGCCGCCGCGGTCGGCGTGGGCTACGTGCTCGGCAACGACCCCGTCCCCGGCGACCGTCCGGCGTCGCCGCCGATCTCCCTGGTCAACGCCGACCTCAGCATCGCGGCGAGCTGCGACGACCTGCTCGACTCCTATGTCGAGCGGGGTCTCGACCAGGTCGGTGCCTATGGCTGGGGCTCGGACATGATCGTCTTCGACGCGATGGGGTCCGGCGAGATGAGCCCTCAGGCCTCGGCCCCCGGGACCGCGCGCTCGGTCAAGACCTCGCGCAGCACCAGCAACGAGTCGGGCACCAACGTCCAGGAGCTCGGCGTGGACGAGTCCGACGTCGTCAAGGTGGCCGGCTCCCTGCTGCTGCGGATGCGCGAGGGCGAGCTGCTGGCCTACGACGTCTCGGGCGACGAGCCCGCCCTGCTGTCCTCGACCCGGATCGACGACGCCCGCGGCACCGACTGGGTCGGCGATCCCGGCGGCGAGATGGTCTTCGTCGACGGTCGCGCCGTCGTGCTCGGCTCGTCCGGCGACGGCCTGTCCACGACCCTCACGACCATCGACCTCTCCGATCCGACCTCGCCGGGCATCGTCGACACCACCACGATCCAGGGGCGCGCGTCCGCGGTCCGGCTGCACGGCGACGTGGTGCGCGTGGTGATCCAGAGCGGCCTGCCCCAGCTGGACTTCTCCCACCCCGACGGCACGTTCGGGGAGATCCGCTCACGGATGCACAACCGCTCCCTGGTGCGCGCGACGACGCTGTCCGACTGGCTCCCGACCGTCGACGGCGACCCGGTCGTCGACTGCGCGGACGTCGCGATCCCCGACGACGAGGAGATGGCGCTCGGCACCACCACGGTCCTGGCGATGGACCCCGCCGACCCGACGACCCGCACGTCCACGGCGGTCGCGACGGACTCCCCGACGTCGTACTTCTCGAGCGACCGGTTCTACCTCGCCGCCAGCGGCCCGCAGTGGGGCTTCTGGGGCGACTGCCTCGACTGCCGGATGGCCATGACGGCGCCCCGTGGAACCACCCCCCTCTTCGCCTTCGCCCTCGACGGCATGGACGCGACGTACGTCGCCTCCGGGTCGGTGGAGGGCACGATCGCCGACCGCTGGTCGATGGACGCCGTGGGCGGGTCGTTGCGGGTCGCGGTCGGGCCGAGCAGCGAGACCGGCAACTACAACTCGGTGCTCACCCTGCGCGAGGAGGGCTCCGAGCTGGTCGAGGACGGCCGCGTCGACGACCTCGGCATCGGCGAGGAGATCAAGTCCGTGCGCTGGTTCGACGACCTCGCGATCGTGGTGACCTTCCGCCAGACCGACCCGCTCTACGCCATCGACCTCACCGACCCGTCCGACCCGCGCCTGCTCGGCGAGCTGAAGATCCCCGGCTTCTCCGAATACCTCCACCCGCTCGGCGAGCACCGGCTCATCGGTGTCGGCCAGGACGCCTCCCTGGAGGGGATGACCCTCGGTGCGCAGGCAGCGCTCTTCGACGTCACCGACCTCACGAACCCGCGCCAGCTCGACGTCGTGCGCTACCCGAAGGGCAGCCAGGCCGGGGCCGGAGCAGACCCACGCCAGTTCACCTGGCTGCCCGAGCAGCGGGTCGCGCTGACCGTCGTCTCCCAGGGCTGGACCGGCACCACCGGCTGGGTCTCGGTCCTCTCGCTCGACGACGGCTCGATGACCAACCGGATGGTCGAGGTCGAGCACGGCAGCGACGTGGCCGACGTACGCCTGGTGCCGCTCGCCTCGGGCAAGGTCGCGCTGGTCACGGGCGAGGACGTCTCGTTCTTCTCCCTGTGACCGGCGCACCGCTCGTCGTAGGCTCGGACCATGTGCCGCAACATCCGACCGCTGAACAACTTCGAGCCGCCGGCCACGCGTGACGAGGTGACCGCAGCCGCCCTGCAGTACGTCCGCAAGGTGGCCGGCACGACCAAGCCGTCGCAGGCCAACGAGGAGGCGTTCTACGCCGCGGTCAAGGAGATCGCGCACATCACCGAGCACCTGCTCGACGACCTGGTCACCACCGCTCCCCCGAAGGACCGCGAGGTCGAGGCCGCGAAGGCCCGGGCACGGGCGCAGGTCCGGTACGGCACGTGACCCTGGCGCCCACGGACCCGGTCGACGCCGCCCTCGACCTGCTCGCCGCCCGCCCGCTGGTCGTGCTGACCGGCGCCGGGCTCTCCACCGACTCGGGCATCCCGGACTACCGCGGCCCGGGCTCCCCGTCGCGGGCACCCATGACCTACCAGGAGTTCGTCGGCAGCGCGGAGGCGCGACAGCGCTACTGGGCCCGGTCGCACCTGGGCTGGCAGCGGATGGGGCGCGCGGTCCCCAACGACGGGCACCGCGCCCTCGCCGCCCTGGATCCCGAGCTGCTCATCACCCAGAACGTCGACGGCCTGCACGAGGCGGCCGGCTCACGGCAGCTGGTGGCGCTGCACGGCCGCGTCGCGGACGTGATCTGCCTGACCTGTCGCACCACCTCCGCGCGTGCGGACCTGGAGCGGGTGCTCGACGAGCTCAACCCGGGCTGGCTCGAGCGCCACGGATGGGTGCAGTCGCGCCCCGACGGCGACGTCGACCTCGACGACACCCACGACTTCGTGGTGCCGACCTGCGCGTGCGGCGGAGCCCTGAAGCCCCACGTGGTGTTCTTCGGCGAGAACGTCCCGGCCGACCGGGTGGCGCGCTGCTACGCCGCCGTCGAGGCGCTGGGCACCCGCGGCGCGCTCCTGGTCGCCGGCTCGTCGCTGACGGTGATGAGCGGGCTCCGGTTCGTGAAGCGGGCGGCCGCCGGAGGCACGCCGATCGTCATCGTGAACCGTGGCGCGACGCGCGGCGACCCGCTGGCGTCGTACACGCTCGAGGTGGGGTGCAGCGAGTTCCTGTCGGCGCTCGTGCAGGAGTCACCGCTGGAGCGGTGACTTCCGCGCGGATAGGCCGAAGTCTTCCCCCAACCGCGTAGGAGTCACCGCCTCAGCGGTGACTCATGCAGGGCCTCAGCGGCGCACGAAGATGTGCTCGGCAGCCTCGAGGACCAGCTCGGCGGTCTCGCCGCCGGAGCCGATGAGAATGCCCTCGTCGGTGCGCTCGATGGTGACGGTCTTGCCGGGCAGGGCGCCCACGCGGCGCAGCAGGCCCATCAGCTCCTCGTCCTTCTGCATCTCCTCGGAGATCCGCTTCACGTGCACCCGCTGGCCCTCGGCCTCGGCGGCGGCGGACAGCGGCTCGACGTTGTCCATGAAGTCCTCGCCGCTGACGTCACCGAGCTCGTCGAGCCCGGGGATCGGGTTGCCGTACGGCGACTCGGTGGGGTGGTCGAGCAGCTCGAGCAGCCGTCGCTCGACGGTCTCGGACATCACGTGCTCCCACCGGCAGGCCTCGGCGTGGACGAGCTCCCAGTCGAGACCGATCACGTCGGTCAGCAGTCGCTCGGCGAGCCGGTGCTTGCGCATCACCCGCGTGGCCAGGAGCTGACCCTCCTCGGTGAGCTCGAGGTGGCGGTCGCCCTGCACGGTCAGCAGCCCGTCGCGCTCCATCCGGGCGACGGTCTGCGAGACGGTCGGACCGGACTGGTGCAGCCGCTCGGCGATGCGCGCGCGCAGCGGGACGATGTCCTCCTCGACGAGCTCATAGATCGTGCGGAGGTACATCTCGGTGGTGTCGATCAGGTCACTCACGGAGGTCATTGTGTCCCATCCGGCAACTGCGACGACCCGCCGACCCGTGGCACAGTGGCGACGGTGAGCGAACTCATCGTGCCGCGGCGCTTCTGCGGTCCTCCCGACTCCGGCAACGGCGGCTGGACGGCGGGCGCCCTCGCTGCCCTCGCGGCCCGTGAGGATCTCGCGGCGCCCGACGATCCGCCGGTGATCGAGGTCTCGCTGCGCCAGCCGCCGCCCCTCGACACGCCGCTGCACGTCGTCACCGACGCAGGAGTCACGACGGCGTCGCGCGACACTGCCGTGATCGGCACCGCACACCGGGTGGATCGCGAGCTCCTCGAGGTCGACCCGGTGCCCCACGACGTCGCCGCCGACGCCGAGTCGACGTTCCCGGGCCTGGCCTTCCACCCGTTCCCCACCTGTTTCGTCTGCGGCACGGCGCGCGACGTCGACGACGGCCTGCGGATCTTCCCCGGTCACGTCGGAGACGGGCCCTCCGGCGGGCTGGCTGCGGCCACCTGGACGCCGCACCCGAGCCTGCGCGAGGACTGGCACACCTACGTCGACGATCAGCCGCGCGCCTCGGTGGCCACGACCTGGGCCGCGCTGGACTGCATCAGCGGCTGGGCGGGCGACTTCAGCGACCGGCTCATGGTGCTGGGGCGGATGACGACCCGCGTGGACGACCTGCCGGTGATCGGCGAGCCGCACGTCGTGATGGGCGAAGGTCGCGGACGCGAGGGCCGCAAGACCTTCACCGCCTCGACGCTGTACGACGCCGACGGCCGCGTCGTCGCGACGGCGGAGCACATCTGGATCGCGGTCGACCCCGCGCTGTTCGGGGGCCAGGCACCGGCGACGAGAAGTTGACCGTCCGACGGGAGCTGTTGAGAGGATGGTGCGCATGGCTGATGTGAACGATCCAACCACGCACTGGTGGCGCAACGCCGTCGTCTACCAGGTCTATGTCCGCAGCTTCGCCGACAGCGACGGTGACGGCATCGGCGACCTGCCCGGCATCACCTCGCGCCTTCCGCACCTCGCCGACCTGGGCGTCGACGCGCTGTGGATCACGCCGTTCTACACCTCGCCGCAGCACGACCACGGCTACGACGTCGCCGACTACCGCGACGTCGACCCGTTGTTCGGCTCGCTGGGCGACGCCGACGCGCTGATCGCCCGCGCGCACGAGCTCGACCTGCGCGTCGTGGTCGACCTCGTGCCCAACCACACCTCCGACGAGCACGAGTGGTTCCAGGCAGCGCTGGCGGCCGGTCCCGACAGCCCGGAGCGTGATCGCTACATCTTCCGCGACAGCCCCGACGGCCCGCCGAACAACTGGAACTCCGTCTTCGGCGGTCCCGCCTGGACCCAGGTCGACGACGGCCCGGGCCGGGAGGGGCAGTGGTACCTCCACCTCTTCGACTCCACCCAGCCCGACCTCGACTGGCGCAACCCCGAGGTCCCGGCGATGTTCGAGGACGTGCTGCGCTTCTGGCTCGACCGCGGCGTCGACGGCTTCCGGGTGGACGTGGCCCACGGGCTGTTCAAGGAGGCCAGCCTCCGCGATCAGGTGATCGCCGAGGGTGACATCGCCAGCTCCGGCCAGGTCAACACCGACCACTCGATGGTCTCGCGCGAGCTCAAGGACGAGCCGATGTGGGACCAGCCCGAGGTCCACGACATCTACCGCAAGTGGCACCAGGTCCTCAACGAGGCCGGCCCGGACCGGATGGCCGTGGCCGAGGCGTGGACGCAGACCCCCGAGTCCACGGTCGCCTTCGTCCGGCCCGACGAGCTGGACCAGGCCTTCAACTTCGCCTGGCTGCTGGCCGACTGGTCGGCCGAGGCCTTCTCCGAGGTCATCACCAGCACCCTCGAGGCCGTCGCGCCGGTCGGCGCCTCGCCGACGTGGGTGCTCAGCAACCACGACGTCGTACGCCACGTGACCCGCTACGGCGGCGGCGAGCGCGGCCTGGCCCGAGGCCGTGCGGCCACCCTGGCGATGCTCGCGCTGCCCGGCTCGAGCTATCTCTACCAGGGCGAGGAGCTCGGCCTCGAGCAGGTCGACGTCGCCCCGGAGGACCGCCAGGACCCGTCGTACCTCCGCACCGGTGAGGTCGGGCGCGACGGCTGCCGGGTGCCGATCCCGTGGGGCGGCACCGAGGCTCCCTTCGCCTTCGGACCGGGCTCCACCCAGCCGTGGATCCCGCAGCCGTCGGACTGGGCTCCGCTGTCCGTGGAGGCGCAGGCCGCGCGCGCGGACTCGACGCTCGCGTTCTACCGCGAGGCGCTGCGGATCCGCCGCGACTTCGCGTGGTCGGCCGGGGAGACGGTCGAGATGATCGACCTCGGGGCCGACGTGCTCGGCTTCCGGCGCGGCCCGCTGACCGTCGTGCTCAACTGCGGCGAGGCGCCCGTCGAGCTGCCCGCCGGCGAGCTGCTGCTCTCCAGCGGTCCGGTCGACGGCAAGCTGCCGGCCGACACGGCTGTCTGGCTGCGCTGACGCCGACGCGCCGCCCTCTTCGTCAGTCGTCGGAGAGGGCGGCGTTGTACGCCGCCAGCTGAGCCGCGAACTCCCCCAGCTCGACGTCGCTCCAGTCCGAGAGCCGCTGGTCGAAGCGGTCGCTGCGGCTGCGGCTGACCGCCGACAGGCGCTCGCGACCCTCGCCGGTCGCGTCGAGCAGGATCGCTCGCCGGTCCTCGGCGTCGGGCCGCCGCTCGACCAGGCCGAGGTCGACGAGCACCTGGACCTGCCGGCTGACGCCACCCTTGTCCATCCCGAAGGCGTCGGAGAGGTCCGCTCCTCGCATCGGGCCGTGGGCGGCGAGGTGCGTGAGGATGACGTACGTCATCGGGTGCAGGTCGGGGTGGACCTCACGGGCCCGCTCGCCCATCACCCGCTTGACGCGCCGGATCAGCGAGCCGACCTCGGACTCGATGCGGCGGAGGTCGTCGTGCCTGGTCATCATGCGTCCAGGGGTGCGTCGGCCATGAGCTCATCATCGCGCTTGACGGACGTGCGCAGCGGCACTTCCTTGATGAGGAGCACGGCGACCAGCGCGCCGATCGCGAACGGGAGCGCGACGAGGAAGATGTGACCGGTCGCGTCGCCGAAGGCGCTCTCGAAGATCGCCCGGATCGGCGCCGGCATCCCGGACACGTCGGGGATGCCCCCCGTGTCGTGGCCGACCTGCGAGGCGAGCTCGGGGTGCTCGACGAGCAGCGCGCTGAGGCCGGTCCTGACGGCGTCCGCGACCTGGTGGGCCAGCACGGCTCCGAGGGCGGCGATGCCGACCGAGCCACCGAGCGACCGGAAGAAGGCGACGACCGATGACCCGGCGCCCATGTCGGAGAGCGCGATGGTGTTCTGCACGGCGAGCACCAGGTTCTGCATCGTCGCGCCGAGGCCGAGGCCGAGGACCGCCATGAAGATGCCGGTGTGCCACAGCGGGGTCTGCGCGTCGATCGTGGAGAGCAGCCCGATGCCGGCGATGACGGCGACCATGCCACCGACGAGCCAGCGCTTCCAGAGACCGGTGGCGGTGATGATGCGACCGCTGAGGATGCTCGAGACGAGGAGGCCGCCGACCATGCAGATCGACATCAGGCCGGCCTCGGTCGGGCTCAGGTCCTTGGCGCGCTGGAAGTAGAGGCTCAGGTAGACCGTCGAGCCGAACATCGCCACGCCGATCAGCACCGACGCGATGGTGGCGAGGGTCAGGGTGCGGTCGCGGAAGAGGCGCAGCGGGATGACCGGGTCCTTGGCGACGTTGGCCTCGACGTGGATGGCCGCACCGACCACGGCCACCGCACCGACGACGAGCAGGGCGCTGGTCCAGGAGACCCAGTCGAAGTTCTGGCCGCCGAGCGAGACCCAGACGAGCAGGATCGAGACGCCGCCGACGAGCAGGAAGGCGCCGAGGTAGTCGATCGTCACGTCACGCTTGACGACAGGCAGGCGCAGCGTCTTCTGGAGCACGAAGAAGGCGAGCGCCGCGACCGGGAGCCCGGCGAAGAAGCACCAGCGCCAGCCGACGGTGTCCACCAGGACGCCGCCGACGAGGGGGCCGCTGACCGTGGCGAGGGCGAAGACCGCGCCGATGTAGCCGCTGTAACGGCCGCGCTCGCGCGGGGAGACCATCGTGGCGATGACCACCTGGACCAGCGCGGTGAGCCCACCGACACCGAGGCCCTGGACGAAGCGTGCCCCGATCAGCACCTCCATCGACGGCGCGAAGCCCGCCAGCAGCGACCCGACCGAGAAGATGATCAGTGCGGTCTGCACGAGCAGCTTCTTGTCGAAGAGGTCGGCGAACTTGCCCCAGATCGGCGTGGTGGCCGTCATCGCCAGCATCGTGGCCACGACGACCCAGGTGTAGCCGGTCTGGCTGCCCTCGAGGTCGTCGACGATCGTGGGCAGCGCGTTGCTGACGATCGTGCTGGAGAGCATCGCGACGAACATCGCGAGGAGGAGGCCGCTGAGCGCCTCGAGCACCTCGCGGTGGGTCATCTCGCCGCTCTGCTCGGCGGGGATGGCGGGAGCCTGGGTCACTGCGGTCCTTCGGTCGTGGTTGCGTGGCGCAATAGTTGCCGACCACAACTATATGGAGTGCGCCCACTCCCGCCAACCCACGACGGGCGAGACCCGCGCCACACCGGAGCCCCAGGACCCCGGACATGCAGCGACCCGCAGGCCTGCTGCCCCTCGGAGAGGGGCCCCGGGGGATGACACCGGGGGCCTGCGGGTCGGGTGACTGCTGTGGTTTCGCCGGCAGCTGTCGGCGTAGCCGGGCTGCCTAGCGGGCAGCCACCTCACTCATCCGAAAAGAACTCATTCTCCGGATCACCTCCCTTCTGTGTCTGACCACCGTACGTCGACCCGCGGGGTCGCTCAATGGGATAACCGGGGTCGATTCAGACCACGGCCTCCTCGACCGGCGCGTCGAACTGGGAGCGGTAGAGGCGGGCGTACGCCCCGTCGACGGCGAGCAGCTCGTCGTGCGATCCCTGCTCCACGATCGAGCCGTCCTCCATCACCAGGATCAGGTCGGCGTCGCGGATCGTGGAGAGCCGGTGCGCGATCACGAACGACGTACGGTCCGAGCGCAGCGCCGCCATCGCCTGCTGGAGCAGCAGCTCGGTGCGGGTGTCGACCGAGGAGGTCGCCTCGTCGAGGATCAGCAGCGCCGGGTCGCACAGGCTCGCCCTCGCGATGGTGACCAGCTGGCGCTCGCCGGCGGACAGGTTGGACCCGTCCTCGTCGATGACCGTGTCGTAGCCGTCGGGCAGCGAGTGCACGAACCGATCGACGAACGTCGACCGCGCGGCCTCGCGGATCTGCTCCTCGGTGGCGTCGGGGCGACCGTAGGCGATGTTGTCGCGGATCGAGCCGGCGAAGAGCCAGGTGTCCTGGAGCACCATCCCGATCCGGCTGCGCAGCACGCCGCGCGGGATCGAGGTGATGTCGACGCCGTCGATGAGGATCCGCCCCGACTGCGGGTCGTAGAACCTCATCACCAGGTTGACCATGGTGGTCTTGCCCGCGCCGGTCGGACCGACGATGGCGACGGTGCTGCCGGGCCGGGCGACCAGCGACAGCCCCTGGATCAGCGGCCGCTCGGGGTCGTAGGAGAACGACACGTCCTCGAAGCGGACCTCGCCGTGCGCGTCGGCATCCGGGGCCGGGAGGCCGGAGGCCTCGGCCAGCTCCTCCGGGGCGTCGAGCAGCTCGAAGACCCGCTCCGCGGACGCGACGCCGGACTGGAGCAGGTTGAGCATCGAGGCGACCTGCGTCAGCGGCTGGGTGAACTGGCGGGAGTACTGGATGAAGGCCTGCACGTCACCGAGCGACATGGTGCCGCTGGCGACCCGCAGCCCGCCGAGCACCGCGATCACGACGTAGTTGAGGTTCCCGACGAACATCATGATCGGCATGATCAGGCCGCTGACGAACTGGGCGCCGTAGGACGCCTCGTAGAGCTCCTCGTTCTGCTCGGCGAAGATCCGCTCGGACTCGGCCTGCCGGCCGAACACCTTGACGAGGGCGTGGCCCGAGAAGGTCTCCTCGATGTGCGCGTTCAACGTGCCGGTGCGACGCCACTGCTGGATGAACAGCCCCTGCGAGCGCTTCATCACCGCACGCGCGACGATCATCGAGATCGGCACGGAGACCAGCGCGACGAGCGCCAGTGTGGGCGAGATCCAGAACATCATCGCGAGCACGGCGACGACCGTGAGCAGCGAGGTGAGCATCTGGCTCAGCGTCTGCTGGAGCGTCTGGCTGACGTTGTCGATGTCGTTGGTGACCCGGCTCAGCAGCTCGCCACGCGGCTGCTTGTCGAAGTAGCCCAGCGGCAGGCGGTGGACCTTGTCCTCGACCTCCGAGCGCATCCGCAGCACGGTCCCCTGGACGACGTCGTTGAGCAGGTAGCCGCCGAGCCACGACAGCAGCGAGGCCGCGACATAGACCGCGAGCACCAGCATCAGCACGTCGGCGACCGCGGAGAAGTCGACCCCGTCGGTCAGCGACATCGACTCCAGCATGTCGGCCTGGCTGGTCTCGCCCTGGGCGCGCAGCGCGGCGATCGCCTGCTCCTGCGTCGCACCCGAGCCGAGCACGTTCTTGCCGAGCAGCCCGGCGAAGATCAGGTCGGTCGCGCGGCCCAGGATCTTGGGCCCGACCGCGGTGAGCACCACGCTGACCACGGTGAGCACGATGACGGCGTACGCCTTGGTGCGCTCGGGGCGCAGCCGCGCGAGCAGCCGCTTGAGCGAGGGCCCGAACGTGTCGGCCTTCTGGGCGATCATGCCGCCGCCCATCGGGCCGCGGCCGGGGCCGCCGGGACCGGACTGGATGCGCTCGGTCTCCTTCAGCTGGGCGGGCTGGGCCGGGGTCGACGGTCCTTCCCCGGACTCGGGGTCCCCGCGGTGTTGTTCGGGGGAGCGCGACGGAGGAGAAGAACGTCGTGGGGTGAGTCTCATGCGACGTCCTCCACGGCCAGCTGGGACTCGACGATCTCGCGGTAGGTCGCGCAGCTGCCGAGCAGCTCGTCATGGGTGCCGGTGCCGACGATCGCGCCGTCCTCCATCACCACGATGCGGTCGGCGTGGCGGATGCTCGCGACGCGTTGCGCCACGATCACCACCGTCGCGTCGCGGGTCACCGGTCTCAGCGCGGCGCGCAGGCGGGCGTCGGTGGTGAGGTCGAGGGCGGAGAAGGAGTCGTCGAAGAGATAGATGTCGGGCCGGCGGATCACCGCGCGGGCGATCGCCATGCGTTGGCGCTGGCCGCCGCTGAGGCTCGAGCCACCCTGGGCGATCTCGGCGTCGAGCCGGTCGGGCATCGCCTCGACGAAGCCCTTGGCCTGGGCGATCTCGAGCGCCGCCCACATCTCGTCCTCGGTGGCGTCGGGCTTGCCGTAGCGCAGGTTGTCGGCGACGCTCCCGCGGAACAGGAACGCCTTCTGCGGCACCAGGCCGAGCCGCGACCACAAGGTGTCGGGATCCAGGTCGCGTACGTCGATCCCACCCACGCGCACCGCTCCCCCGGTCGCGTCGAACAGGCGCGGCACGAGGTTCACCAGGGTGGACTTGCCGGCACCCGTCGAGCCGACGATGGCCAGAGTCTCGCCCGGATGAGCGACGAGCGCGACCTCGCGCAGCACCGGCTCGTCGGCACCGGGATAGGCGAAGGTGACGCCGTCGAGCTCGAGGGTCAGCCGCTGCGGCAGGTCCGTGACGGGGTCGGTCGGCGGGACCACCGACGACTCGGTGTCGAGCACCTCGCTGATCCGGTCGGCGCACACCGAGGCACGCGGCACCATCATCAGCATGAACATCGCCATCATCACCGACATGACGATCTGCATCAGGTAGGAGATGTAGGCGGTCAGCGCGCCGACCTCCATGTTGCCGTTCTCGACCCGGTGCCCGCCGAACCACAGCACGCCGACGGTCGCGACGTTGGCCACGATCATCACCGTCGGGAACATCGCGGCCTGCCAGCGACCGGCCCGGATGGCCACGTCGGTCAGCTCCTGGTTGGCGCCGCGGAAGCGCTCGGTCTCGTGCTCCTCGCGGACGAACGCCCGCACCACGCGGACGCCGGTGATCTGCTCGCGCAGCAACCGGTTGACCTCGTCGATGCGCTCCTGCATCAGGCGGAAGCTGGGCACCATCTGGCGCACGATCAGGCCGATCGACACGGCCAGCACCGGGACCACCGCGAGCACCAGCCACGACAGGCCGAGGTCCTCACGGGCGGCCATGATGATGCCGCCGACCATCATGATCGGCGCGGACACCAGCAAGGTGCCGGCCAGCAGCACCAGCATCTGCACCTGCTGGACGTCGTTGGTCTCGCGCGTGATGAGCGAGGGGGCGCCGAAGTGCTGCACCTCGCGCGCCGAGAACGTGCCGACGCGGCGGAAGATCGCGGCACGCAGGTCACGCCCGAAGCCCATCGCGTTGCGAGCCGAGAACCACACCGCGACCACCGAGCAGATGATCTGCACCAGCGAGACGGCGAGCATCAGCCCGCCGTGGCTCACGATGTAGCCGGTGTCGCCGGTGACGACGCCCCGGTCGATGATGTCGGCGTTGAGGCTCGGCAGGAGGAGCGCGGCCATGGTGCCGACGAACTGCAGCGCCACGACGACGGCCAGCGGGGCGGCGTACGGCCGGAGGTAGGTGCGGACGAGTCGCAGGAGCATCAGGAGTCCTTCGCCTTCAGGACGCCGTCGAGCAGCGTGCCGACGATCTGCTCGGGCGTGAGGAGGTGTCCGTCGCTGATGTGGGGGTGGGTCCCGGAGAAGGTGAGCATCCGGAGCAGGTGGACCAGCTGCACCGGGGTGCAGGAGAGCCGGTCGGCGTCGGGCTCGATCGCGGCGACCATGATCTTCTCGGCGCGACGACGGCCCTCCTCCAGGTGCTGGTGGGCCTTGGGGGGACCGACCATCCCCATCGCGCTCATCAGCAAGAAGATGCCGCGGAAGCGATCCTGGAGGTGGGTGCACAGGTCGATGAGCCGCGCGCGCAGGTCCTGCTCGAGGTCGATCGACTGGAGGTCGGCGAAGAACGGCTCCATGTCGAAGGCCTGCTCCACCGCCGTCGTCATCAGGTCGTCCTTGGAGTCGAAGACCCGGAAGATCGTGCCCTCCGCGACCCCGGCCGCGTCGGCGATCTGCTTGGTGGTGACCGCGCGCCCGTGCTCGTGGAGCAACGGGATGGTCACCTCGACCAGTGCCTGGCGTCGATCGTCGGGGCACATCGGGCGGGCGCGGGTCACCGGGCCAGCGTAAGTGAGTGAGCGCTCACTCACAAGTGCTCGGGCGCGACACCATGAAGGCAGTTGGTGGCACCAACGACGTCAGGCACGCTCGGCCGCGGGACCGCTGGCGCGAACTGCCTGCATGGTGTGCGGGGCCGCCGATGCCCCTGGACCGGGTCGGACGTCAGGGCGCCAGCCGCTCGATCCGCCAGCCGTCACCGTCGCGCCGGTAGACCAGCCGGTCGTGCATCCGGCCGGGCCGGCCCTGCCAGAACTCGACGACCTCGGGCCGCACCCGGTAGCCGCCCCACTGCGGCGGCACCGGCACCTCGTCGCCTGGCGAACCGCTCCTCCGCCCCGGCGTACGACGCCGCGAGCTCGGCGCGCGAGCCCACCGGGTGCGACTGGGCCGAGGCCCACGCCCCGATCTGGGCGCCGCGCGGACGCGAGTGGAAGTAGGCCGCCACCTGGTCCCGGTCGAGCACCTCCGCGACGCCCTCGATGCGCACCTGTCGCTCGAGCGGGTGCCACGGCAGGAGCAGCGCGCACTGCGCGTTGGCCGCGAGCTCCTCGCCCTTGCGCGAGGCGAGGTTGGTGTAGAAGTCGAACCCGTCGGGTCCGACGCCCTTCAGCAGGACCATCCGGCTCGAGGGCCGACCGTCCGGTGTCGACGTCGCCAGCACCATCGCGTTGGGCTCGTGCACCCCCGCTGCGAGCACCTGCGAGAGCCACGTCTCGAACATCGTGATCGGGTCATCGGCCAGGTCGGGGACGTCGAGGCCACCGCGGCCGTACTCCTCGCGCAGTCCGGTGAGATCCATGTGGCGAGGGTAGACCTGGCGCCCACCCGGGTCGCAGGGTGCACAATGAGCCGTCTCGTGACGTCTCCCGGGACTCCCGCGCACGAAGGAGTGACCCATGACCGAGATCCACCACGGCCTCGAAGGTGTCGTCGCGTTCGAGACGCAGATCGCCGAGCCGGACAAGGAGGGCTCCTCGCTGCGCTACCGCGGCGTCGACATCGAGGACCTCGTCGGCCGGGTCCCGTTCGAGAACGTCTGGGGCCTGCTCGTCGACGGCGCCTACAACCCCGGCCTGCCGCCGGCCGAGCCCTACAACATCTCCATCCACACCGGTGACGTGCGCGCGGACGTGCAGGCCGCGGTCGCGATGCTCGCGCCGATGCTGGGCATGGGCCAGACCTACGACATCTCCGACGAGCAGGCCCGCCTGGACCTCTCCCGCGTCGCGGTGATGGTGCTGTCGTACGCCGCCCAGTCCGCGCGCGGCCTCGGCAAGCCGGTCGTCTCGCAGAAGGAGGTCGACCAGGGCGGGACGCTCGCCGAGCGGTTCCTGATCCGCTGGCACGGAGAGGCCGACCCGCAGCACGCGCACGCCATCGACGCCTACTGGTCGTCGGCGGCCGAGCACGGCATGAACGCCTCGACCTTCACCGCCCGCGTGATCACCTCCACCGGCGCCGACGTGGCGGCGGCGTTCTCCGGCGCGATCGGGGCGATGTCCGGTCCGCTGCACGGCGGTGCCCCCTCGCGCGTCCTCGGGATGATCGAGCAGGTCGAGAAGCGCGGCGACGCGTCGGCCTACGTCAAGGAGCTGCTCGACAACGGCGAGCGCCTGATGGGCTTCGGCCACCGCGTCTACCGCGCCGAGGACCCGCGTGCCCGCGTGCTGCGACGCACGGCCAGGGAGCTCGACGCGCCCCGCTACGAGGTCGCCGTAGCACTGGAGAAGGCCGCGCTCGAGGAGCTGAAGGCCCGTCGTCCCGACCGCGTGCTGGAGACCAACGTCGAGTTCTGGGCGGCCATCGTCCTCGACTTCGCGGAGGTGCCGCCGCACATGTTCACCTCGATGTTCACCTGCGCGCGCACCGGCGGCTGGTCGGCGCACATCCTCGAGCAGAAGACCACCGGCCGGCTGATCCGCCCGTCCGCGGTCTACGCCGGTCCGGGCACCCGCCCGGCCAGCGAGGTCGAGGGCTGGAACGACGCCTGGGGCGCCTGAGCCTCCTCACCGCCGGTCGAGGAAGGACGAAGTCCTGTCACGAGACCCCCGGGTTTCGTGACGGTCGCCGCGACCTGCTCAACCAGCGGGAGCAGTCGCCGGCTGGGCGGCGTACCACGACGTCTTGCCGCGCGCGCCCTTGCGCGTGAGCGAGAGGTGCATGTGGTCGCGGTGGCGCAGCGTCGGCGAGCACTTGCGCTTCGACCGGCACCCCGAGCTGAGGTAGCGCTTGGGCTCGAAGTCGTCGTACGCCGCATACATGCGGTCGTTCCAGATGATGTACATGATCCCCATGCGGCGGGCCAGTGCGTGCGGTTGGCCGGTGTCGTCCGGGGCGAAGAGCTCGTCGAGCAGCGCCTGGGCGAGGGCTCGGTCGGAGGAGTTGCGTGCGTCGAGGATCCAGTCGAAGGCGCGAGACTCCTGGTGCTCGCTGGTGCTCGAGCGCGAGCAGGCGCGGGTGATCGGGCCGTAGGCGCCACCCCGGGCGACGAGCCAGTCGGCGAGCATCAGCACGCCCGGCTTCGGCCGCTGCCGGCACTTCGTCTGCGGCTGGTATCCGGCATAGGGCTCGATCGGCATGACGTAGGGCGCGGAGGAGGTGATGGTGCCCCTCCGGCTCTCCGCGGAGGCCGCGCCCATCACTGCAGGGGAGACCAGGGAGAGGGCCACCACCAGGGCCAGCGAGGGCGCGGTGAGCGCACGCACGATCGGTCGCATGTCGATGCCCCACCCTTCCCTGAGATCACACTGGCCCCGTGACCGTAGGCGGCCTCACGAGGGGCCGTCAGGGGTTCGCGCGAACATCACCGCTGTAGTTCAGCGGGGCTCGGATCAGCGCTCGTCGAGGGCGCAGGCGGCCGTGCCGCCGGGCAGGCGCGAGCGGTGGGCGGCGACCCAGTGGTAGGCGCGACGCGCGAGCGGATCGACCGGCCGCGTGGTCATCAGTCGCGAGACCAGCCGCCACGGCAGCGGACCGGTGGCCAGGATCGCGGCGAACGCCCGGTGCCCGTAGTCCACGCGACCGTCGGGGTGCACGTACGGCATCTCGACCTGCGCCCGGTCCGCATCGACGCCCAGCGCCGCCAGGTCGACGGCCTGGAGGGTGGTGCTGTCGATGTCGACACCGAGCTTGGGCACGAGGGCCGCGGTGCGCATGCAGAAGCCACAGTCGCCGTCGTTGAGCATCAGTCCGCGGTCCACGATCCCGAGGCTACGTCGGGGGGACACACGGCGTCGGTCAGATGCGCCGGCCGAAGCAGCGGCTCAGCTCCGAGCCGCAGTAGTAGCCGAAGCCCGGGATCGGCTCGTAGCCCGACGACGTGTAGAGCGCGATGGCCTCCGGCTGCTTCGCCCCGGTCTCCAGCACGATCGCCTCGATCCCCGCCTGCGCGGCGGTGGCCTCGAGGTGCGCGAGCATCCGGCGGGCCACGCCACGCCGCTGGGCGGCAGGGACGACGTACATCCGCTTCACCTCGGCGCTCACGTTCGCGCCGAGCGCCTGCACCGTGCTGCGCCGCCAGGCGCCGGTGGCGACGGGCTCGGTCAGCAGGTAGGCGACGTAGAACTGCCCCAGCGGGTCCTCGAAGTCGGCGGGGTCGATGGGCGACTCGTCCTGGCCGCCGTAGCGCGCGACGTACTCCGCCTGGACGTCGCGGATCAGCGCCTGCGCGTCCGGGTGCGTGATGGGGACCCGCTCGAAGCGCAGGTCGGTGTTCATCGTGGATCCCCCGTCGTGAGACATGCGTCGGCGGGTGACAGGATAGGACCCTCTGACAGCGTCGTCAGGCCCGCCGTCCCGCACTCTCCTCGAGGTTCCTCCATGACTGACGCCCCGACCGCCCCGACGCTGCAGATCCCGGCCGAGCTCCTCCCCAGCGACGGCCGTTTCGGCGCCGGCCCCTCCAAGATCCAGACCAGCCACCTCGACGCGCTCGCAGCCACCGGCGAGACGCTGATGGGCACCTCCCACCGGCAGGCGCCGGTGAAGAAGACCGTGGGCCGCGTCCGCGAGGGCCTGGCCGCGCTGTTCGACCTGCCCGAGGGCTACGAGGTCGTCCTCGGCAACGGCGGCGCCACCGCGTTCTGGGACATCGCCTGCTTCGGCCTGATCCGGGAGAAGAGCCAGCACCTCACCTTCGGTGAGTTCTCCTCCAAGTTCGCCACGTCGGCCGCGAAGGCGCCGTGGCTGGCCGACCCGACGGTGATCGCGAGCGACCCGGGCTCGCGCCCCGACGCGGTGGCCGAGGACGGCGTCGACGCCTATGCCTGGGCGCACAACGAGACCTCCACCGCGGTGATGGCACCCGTACGCCGTCCCGTGGGCGTGGCCGACGACGCGCTGGTGCTCGTCGACGCCACCTCCGGCGCCGGCGGCCTGCCCGTCGACCTGCACGAGGTCGACACCTACTACTTCGCGCCGCAGAAGTGCTTCGCCTCCGACGGCGGCCTGTGGGTCGCCCTGATGTCGCCGCGGGCACTCGCTCGGGCCGAGGAGATCGCGGCGACCGAGCGCTACATCCCGCCCTTCTTCGACCTGCCGACCGCGATCGACAACTCGTCGAAGAACCAGACCTACAACACCCCGTCGGTGGCCACGCTCTTCCTGATGGCCGAGCAGCTGGACTGGATGAACGGCCAGGGCGGCCTGAAGGCGATGGTCGAGCGGACCACCGCCTCCTCGGACGCGCTCTACGGCTGGGCGGAGCGCACCGCCTACACCACGCCGTACGTCGTCGAGCCGACCGACCGCTCGCTCGTCATCGGCACGATCGACTTCGACGACTCGATCGACGCGGCGCAGATCGCGGCGACGTTGCGGGCCAACGGTGTCGTCGACACCGAGCCCTACCGCAAGCTCGGTCGCAACCAGCTGCGGATCGCGATGTATCCCGCGATCGAGCCCTCCGACGTCGAGAAGCTCACCGCCGCGATCGACTACGTCGTCGCCCACGGCTGAGGGCCCCGCTCAGCCGGCGAGGAGCTTGAGCACCGCCCGCTCGAGGGCGGCCTGCCGCGCGTCGGAGGTGGCGTACGTCGCCCGCACCTTGATGGTGCGTCCCCGCTCGTAGGCCTCGACGACCCGCGGATCGACGTAGGCCGAGCGCGCCAGCGTGGGGGTGTTGCCGAGGAACTCCGAGACCTCCTTCATCGCGCTGGAGACCGCTCGCTTGCGCGACGCCTTGGTCTTCCCCGGCTCGTCGGTCTCGGCGAGCACTGCGGACGCGATGACCGTGGCGTGCCAGGTGCGGAAGTCCTTGGCGGTGGCGTCGATGCCCGTGCAGGTGCGGATGTAGTCGTTGACCTCGCTCGAGCCGAGGCTGCGCCAGGTGCGGCCGTCCTTCCAGGCCAGCAGCTGATCGCCGCCGCCGCGCCGGCGCCGCATCACGTCGAGGGCCTCGATCGCGGACGCGTCGTCGATGTCGATGCAGTGCTCGACGTCGGACTTGCCGACGAAGCAGAACCGCAGGCCCTTGGCGTGCTTGGAGACGTGGTCCCTGCGCAGCGTGGTGAGCCCGAAGGAGCCGTTGGTGTCGGTGTAGACGTCGTTGCCGATGCGGAAGTAGCCCAGGTCCAGCAGGCGCACGGCGACCGCGCAGGCGCGCTCCAGGGTCATGCCCTCGGCGCCGATGTCGGTCAGCACCTGCTCGCGCGCCCTGGAGAGCGCCTTGCCGAAGACGAGGATCCGGTCGAACTTGGCCGCGTCCCGGCTGGTGCGCCACTGCGGGTGGTAGAGGTATTGCCGGCGTCCGGCGTCGTCGGTGCCGACGGCCTGGAGGTGGCCGTGGGGGTGCGGGGTGATCCACACGTCCTGCCACGCCGGCGGGATCACCAGGTCCTTGCAGCGCTGCACCTGCTCGGGGTCGAGGCGTTCACCGTGCTCGTCGAGGTAGGTGAAGCCCTTGCCGGATCGGCGTCGGGTCCAGCCCGGCTGGTCGGGGAAGGTTCGCCGCAGTCGGGGCATGCGGTGAACCTACGGCCACCGGGGTCGGTCTGCGGTCACCCGCAGGGAGGTCATCAGGGGCGCAGGAGGCGCCTGGCGACCTCGGCCTGGTCGGCGGTGAGCAGGTGCTCGGGCACGCGGACGGGCTCCTGGTCGTCGACGGTGAACGTGTAGACGTACATGTCGGGCTTGGGTGTCGGGTCCTCCGCGCCGGCGAGCGAGGTGAGGCCGGCGTCGGCCACCATCGCGCGCAGCCCGGGGTCGGCCAGGTCGACCTCGACCGACTCGGTGCGCCCGATGAATCCGCCGCTGCGCTCCACCCGGAGCCGTCCCGCGGTCGCCGGTTCCTGCGCCGGCTCCTGTGCCGGCGCCTGGGCCGCGGTCGACGGGTCGACGCCCACCTGCGCCCACGCGTCGCGTACGACGTCCGCGTGCTCGCCCGCGGCCGCGACGGTCGCCGCGGCGAAGGCTGCGAAGTCGGCGTTCGCGCTCACGTCGCCGCCGACCAGCGCGTCGTACCAGACCCGGCCGGCTCCCTCGATCGACCGGCCGCCGATGGCGACCGCGGCGAGCTGGAAGGCCTTGTTGGGGATCCCGGAGTTGAGGTGGACGCCGCCGTTGTCGGCGGAGGTCACGACGTAGTCGTCCAGGTGGCCGACCTGCGGGTCCGCGCCGAGCTGGGGGTCGTCGTACGCCGTCCCGGGGGCCGCCATGTCGCGCAGCGCCCGGCCCCGCACCGACGGCGTGAAGAGGCCCTCCCCGATCAGCCAGTCGGCGTCGCCGGCCTCCTGGGCGAGGAGGCGCTGCTTGAGGCAGGAGGCGAAGACATCGGCGACCGACTCGTTGAGCGCGCCCGACTGGCCGCGGTAGACGAGGTTGGCGGTGTGCTCGACGACCGCGTGGGAGAACTCGTGTGCGAGCACGTCGACCGGCTTGGTGAAGCGCTCGAAGATCCGGCCGTCGCCGTCGCCGAAGACCAGCTGGGTGCCGTCCCAGAAGGCGTTGTTGTAGCGGGAGCCGTAGTGGACGGTCAGGCTGACCGGCGCCCCCGCGTCGTCGTGGGAGTCGCGCCCGAGGTCCTCGGCGAACATCGCGAGCGTGGCCTCGATGCCGACGGCTGCCTCGTCGACGGCGACGTCGCCGCTGGCGGGATCACCGGCGGAGCGTGCAGGCCGGCCGGGCAGGGACGTCGTGGATCCGGCGTCGTGCACCGTCCAGGCGGCACCGTCGACGAGGCCGGTGGTGCCGACCGGGCGGGTGGAGCGGGCCTCGAGGCTCCGTCGTGCCCGCAACGCCTCGTCGCGGGCGGCCTGGTCGGGGCCGTCGACGCGCTCGGCGAGCCAGGGCGGGATGAAGCTGCAGCGGACAAGAGGGGCCCGAGACGTGGTCATGGGACAGGTCTACCGCGCGGCGGCGACACCCGGAAGTCCTACGACGTCAGCAGGGCGAGTAGTCGAACGTCATGTCGCTGACGAAGATGCGCTGGTCGGTGTCCAGGTCCTCGTCGTATTCCTTCTGCCGGTTCCAGTAGGTGATCTCGAAGGTCGAGATCGGGCCGGCGAACTTCAGGGTGATGTTGCCGTCGCTGCCACTGGTGTCGTTGACCGCCTCGTCGTCGTCCTTGGCCTGGAACCACGAGCTGGGGATGAAGTCCTTCTCGGTCTTGACCTCGACCTCGCCTGCCTGCGCCTCCACGGTGTAGCCGCCACTGATGATCAGCGCGTCGCGGAAGTCGTTCTTGGTCGAGTCGATGTCGGTGATCGTGAAGACGAGGTTGGACACGGGCTTGCTGAAGACGAACGTGTAGGTCCCTCGGTCGCCGTAGCCCACGGGCTCCTTCTTGCCGCCCTGGGGCTTCTCCGAGGAGGTGGCCTGCATCAGGCCCAGGCCGGAGACTCCCCACATCCCACCGACGGTGGACTGACGAGCCATGGTCTGGCTGGTGCTGCCGTTCTCCGAGCCGGCCTTCATGTTCCCGGTGTAGGACGCGGTGACGTCCAGGGTCAGGCCCGGCACGGGGCCAGTGCCGTCCGGGTCGTAGACCGCCGTGGCGGCGGTGGCGCTCTTGCGGGTGAAGGCGACCTTGGCCCCGTCCCAGTCGAGGACCTGCCCGGTCCGCGGGTCACAGGGCGAGGCGGCGTACGCCGGAGCGGTGGCGGCGACCGCGACGACGGGGACGGTCCATGCGGCGGCGCGCGTCAACGTGCGGCGCGTCGGGCGTGGCCCGACCAGCATGCCGTCGTCGTGCGTCATGTCGCTCCCGTGGTCCAAGGCAGACCGTGCAGTTCACCTTTCTCCCAAGGAACGGTACCGGGGCCCCCACACCCGCGGGCGAGAATGTCTCAGATCGCGCTGGGACCTGCGTCACGTCCCGGCGGGCGCGGGGCGCGGGGCGGTGTCGAGGAAGTCCGGATCCCGACCCTCCCGCACTAGACTCGACCGCGCTGCGGCCGTGCTGGCCGCGCCCGGCCGCTCGGCCGCTCGTACGTCTCCGCCCGGAAGGCTCCTGCATGTCCACCCTGTCCCGCTCCGACCTGCGCAACGTCGCCATCGTCGCGCACGTCGACCACGGCAAGACCACGCTGGTCGACCAGATGCTGCGCCAGGCCGGCGCCTTCACCGCCCACCAGGCCGAGAGCGTCGCCGACCGCGTCATGGACTCCGGTGACCTCGAGCGCGAGAAGGGCATCACCATCCTCGCGAAGAACACCGCGGTCCACTACGCCGGTCCCGCCGGCGGCGGCGAGCCGATGGTCATCAACATCATCGACACCCCCGGTCACGCCGACTTCGGTGGCGAGGTCGAGCGCGGCCTGTCCATGGTCGACGGCATCGTGCTCCTCGTCGACGCGTCCGAGGGCCCGCTCCCCCAGACCCGCTTCGTGCTGCGCAAGGCGCTCAACGCCGACATGCCGGTGATCCTGGTCGTCAACAAGACCGACCGCAGCGACGCCCGCATCGCCGAGGTCGTCGAGGAGACCTACGAGCTCTTCATGGACCTGCTCGACGAGAGCCACAGCCAGGACGCGCTCGACTTCCCGGTGGTCTACGCCTCGGGTCGCGCCGGCATCGCCAGCCTGGTCGCCCCCGAGGACGGCACGATGCCCGAGGGCTCCGACCTCGAGCCCCTCTTCAAGACGATCCTCGAGACCATCCCCGCCCCCGTCTACACCGAGGGCGCGCCGCTGCAGGCCCACGTCACCAACCTCGACGCCTCCCCGTTCCTCGGCCGGCTCGCGCTGGTCCGCGTCCACGAGGGCACCCTCAACAAGGGCCAGACCGTCGCCTGGATGCGTCGCGACGGCTCGGTGAAGAACGTCAAGATCACCGAGCTCCTCATCACCGAGGGCCTCGAGCGCCAGCCCGGCAAGAGCGCCGGCCCCGGTGACATCGTCGCCGTCGCCGGCATCCCCGAGATCACCATCGGTGAGACCCTCGCCGACGCCGAGAACCCGGTCGCGCTGCCGCTCATCCACGTCGACGAGCCGGCGATCTCGATGACGATCGGCACCAACACCTCGCCGCTCGTCGGCCGCACCAAGGGCGGCAAGGTCACCGCACGCCTGGTCAAGGACCGTCTCGACCAGGAGCTCGTCGGCAACGTGTCGCTGCGCATCCTCCCCACCGAGCGTCCCGACGCGTGGGAGGTGCAGGGCCGCGGCGAGCTGGCGCTGGCCATCCTCGTGGAGCAGATGCGCCGCGAGGGCTTCGAGCTCACCGTCGGCAAGCCGCAGGTCGTCACCAAGCAGGTCGACGGCAAGGTGCACGAGCCGTTCGAGCGCCTCACCATCGACGCGCCGGAGGAATACCTCGGCACCATCACCGAGCTCCTCGCCTCCCGCAAGGGCCGCATGGAGTCGATGACCAACCACGGCACCGGCTGGGTCCGGATGGAGTTCCTCGTGCCCGCGCGTGGCCTCATCGGCTTCCGCACCGAGTTCCTCACCGACACGCGCGGCACCGGCATCGCGCACGGCATCTCCGAGGGCTACGAGCCGTGGGCCGGCGAGATCCGCTCGCGCACCAACGGCTCGCTGGTGGCCGACCGCAAGGGTGCGGCGACGGCGTACGCCATGACGAACCTGCAGGAGCGCGGGATCATGTTCGTCGAGCCGACGACCGAGGTCTATGAGGGCATGATCATCGGCGAGAACTCCCGCGCCGACGACATGGACGTCAACATCACCAAGGAGAAGCAGCAGACCAACATCCGGTCCGCCACCTCCGACAACTTCGAGAAGCTCATCCCGCCGCGTCACCTCTCGCTGGAGCAGTGCCTGGAGTTCTGCCGCGACGACGAGTGCGTCGAGGTCACCCCCGAGGCCGTGCGGATCCGCAAGGTCGTGCTCGACGCCAACGCGCGCGCCAAGACCGCGTCGGTGGCCCGCAAGGCCAACAAGTAGGTCCAGCTGCACATGTCTGACGTCCCCGACATGTCGACACCGCCCGGCGACGACCTCGCCGGGCGGCTGGCGTCGTGGTTGGAGGGGCTCGGCCTGGCCGACCAGCTGGCGCCGGCGGGACTGCCGACGTACGAGCGTGACGCTGGAGGCACGGTCCACTGGCAGGACGCGTCGACCGGCGAGCCGCTGACCTCCGAGCGGCTTGCCGAGCTGGACGGCCTCCTGCGCTCGGTCGGAGACGACCCGGCCCACGCGGTGCCGATCGGGCTCGTCCGGCTGCGCCGCGAGAGCCGGGTGCGGGCATCGCTGCTCGACGGTGGCTGGCTCGACTATGCCGGGGTCGCGCGGCTGCGCGGGGTCTCCGAGAACGCCGCCCGCTTCGCGGTGCACAAGGCGGCGGAGCGCCGGGCCCTTCTGCTTGTGCAGCACGACGGCGCGACGCTCGTGCCGTCCTTCCAGCTCGACGACCAGGGGCTGGTGCGCGAGGAGCTGTTGGCGGTGCTGGAGCCGCTGCTGGCCGCAGGCGTCGACCCGTGGCGTGCCTGGGTCTGGCTCACGACGCCAGCGGGCCTGCTGGGCGGCGCCGTCCCGCACGAGGCCGCCCGCGACGACGAGGAGCTGCCGCTCGTGCAGCGTGCTGCTATCGCGCTGGCTGAGCGGGCGCGGGCGACGACGGGCTGATCCCGGGCTTGGTGGACTTCGCTCCAGGCGACCCCGCACGAGCATGCGCTGGGTCGGACCGGACAGCGACGATCAGCAACCCGCAGCTGTGAAGGCGAAGTCGGTGAGGCGGATGAGCTGGTTGCTCCCGTTCTCCGAGGACCAGAAGGTGAGCGTGATGTCCGTGACCGGGGTCGAGTAGGCGATCGCCACGTTGCCGTCGCTCGACGTGTTGCCGATCGAGTTGTTGTTGGAACTGTTCCGCCACGGGTCGGCGGTCGTGCCACTGCCAGTGAGGGTTCGCGTGTTGTAAGTGCCCGTCCGCGTGCCAGTGAGCTCGATCTGGTCATACCAACCGCCGTCTCGGCTGTCCACGTCGGTGATCACAAAAGTCAGGTCGCTGACCGAACGGTCGAAGTGGATGACAACTTGTTGCCGGAACCCGTCTCTGGAGCTGCTCGTGGATGCGTGCGCTACCAGGAGGCCCTGCACGTTGGCCCCCAGGCCACCGATGTTCGTCGTGCTTGGCACGGTGAGATTGTCCGAAGCGCGACGGTCGGTGCTGTTGTTCGTGACGTACGTGCTCGTGAAGGTCACGCCAACGGGTGCTGCTGCGCTGCCCGTCGGTGCGAGCGCGCTAGCGGTGCCAACCTTGGTCGCACCGGTGCCGATGGGTGCGACGTAGGTCGTCTTGGCGTTGTTGCCCCAGTCGAGCATGTAGGAGAAGGTGGTCACGCACGGCGAGGCGGCGAAGGCCGGAACTGCAGCAGCCACAGCGATGACGGGCACGCTCCACGCGGCTCCGCGCGCAAGTGAGCGGCGGGTCAACGCTGCGTCGGCCATCTAGCTTCTCCTCGATTGAGACCAAGTTCGAGGTTCTTGGCCACTTGAAGGCTAGGGAGACCTGGGAAGCCGTGAATACACGGCACCTCTACACATGAGTAACACATGCGAAGTGTGAGCCGGGTCACGATCGATCCGTTGTCCCCGCGGCTGTTTGCTTGGAGCCGCTGTCGCGCTGGGCGAGCGGGCGCGGGCGTCGAACGAGCCTGCCCGTCAGGCGGCGTGCTCCACGGGGGTCGTGCGCAGCGTCGGCCGCAGCACGAGCAGCCCCAGCAGCGGGAGCACCGCCAGCACGAGCAGCGCCGTGGGCATGCCCAGGGGGCCGCTCAGTCCGGCCACGACGGCCGAGCCGACGCTGCCGCCGATGAGGAAGAGCAGGGTGGAGACCCCGAGGGCGACGCCACGCACCTCGGGTGACACGGCGTCGCCGACCACGGCGCTGAGGGCAGGCTGGCCGAGACCGAACGCGAAGGTCACCAGCATGATGGCGACGACCAGGACCGGGGCACTGACCCACCAGGCACCGGCGACGGCGACGAGGAGCGCCGCCGACGCCACGAGTCCCGACACAGCGAGTGAGCGTCCGGGGCCGATGCGGATCAGCAAGGGACCGGTGACCTGCGGCACGAGGAGCGCGACCACGGCGCTGGGCAGCATCGCCAGACCGACCTGCCAGGCCTCCCACCCCTCGCCGAGGAGCACCGCCGGGAGCGCGATGAGCATGGCGAACCACGAGGCCGGCACGGCCGATGCGGCGACCGCGCTGCGGACGACGGTGGCGTTGCGGATCACCTCGACCGGCAAGAAGCCGTCAGGGCGTCGGCGTACGGTCGCGCGCACGGCGGGCACGCCGAGGACGAGCAGCACCGCACCGATCGCGGCGACGAGCAGCCCCGCCGACGGCGACTGCACCAGCAGCACCATGCCCGCCGCTGTGAGCGCGACCAGGATGGCACCGACGACGTCGAGACGGGCGCCGCTGCCGTCGGTGGAGAGCGCCCGCCACAGGAACGGCACCACCAGCGCACCGACGATCGGGAGCGCCATCACGGCCCGCCAACCGAAGGCCGCCTCCACCCCACCGCCGATGAGCGGGCCGAGGCAGCTCACTGCGGCGGCAATGCCCGCGAGACGACCGAAGGCGAGGCCGCGGATCTCGCCGCTGTACCTCGCGGAGAGGATCGCGACGCCCAGGGTCGGTACGGCGGCGGCGCCGGCGCCCTGCACGAGGCGTGCGCCGAGGAGCACCTCGAATGTTGGAGCCACGGCCGCGACGAGCGCACCGATCGACATCAGCACCAGCCCGGCCAGCAGGGGCGCACGGACGCCGACGAGGTCGGAGATCCGGCCGTAGAGCGCGGTCGTCACGGCGAGCATCAGCACGTAGAGGCTGATCGTCCATGCCGCCAGGCCGGCGCCGACGCCGAGGTCGTCACCGAGGAGGGGCAGCGTCACCGCCGCGCTGGAGGACCCCATGCCGGCGAGGCCGAAGAGCAGGCCGAGGAGCAACGAGACGCGACGGGAGTCGTCAGACGTCCCTGGGAAGGCGGACGGCTTGGTGGCGGGATTCATCGAGGATGCTTAACAGCCACGACCCCTGGCTTGTTCCTCGGAGTCGTCAGCAGCCGATGGCGGTGAAGGACATGTTGCCGATGAAAATTCGGTGGTAGATGTCGGTGCCCGCGGCGTTCCAATAGGTCAGCGTCAGTGAGTTGATGTCGGTCGACGCCGGATAGACAACTCGGACTTGCGCACCAGCAGAGTTCTCGTCGCGATTCTCGTTGTTGCTTCGCGACCAAGCGTCGTTTTGCACACCGGAGCCTGTAACACCATCGAGCGTCTGCGTTCGCGTCGTCGCGGGCACACTCGTGAGCTCGACGCGGTCGCTGTAGCCAATGGTGCCGTAGCTGAGCCGGTCGATGTCAGTGATGTAGAAGCTGAGTCCGCGCACCGGTCGCGAGAAGCCGATCGTGACCTCTTGTCGGTTGCCCCGGCCCGGATCACTTCGGCTGTGTTGCAGACGGATCCCGCGCTCGTTGGCTCGACCACCCAAGCTGGTCACACCGGGGTCGAGATTGGGATCGGTGCCGTCCGTCATCGGCGGGATGGTGAGGTTCCGATCCACGTCCGGACGGTTGTTCGAGGTGGTCACGTCGTTGTTCAGGACGCCGTTGCTGTACGAGTTGCTGGTCAGCGTCACAGCAAGACCACGTTACCGGCCTGGCTGCCATACGCGATATCCGGTGGCGAGGCGGAAGTTGGTCCGGCTGAACCGGCTTTCGGCCCAGTTCATCGTGTACGTCTGACGATCGCATGATGCCGCGAAGGCAGGCGCTGTCGCGGCCAGGGCTACCACCGGAACGCTCCAGGCGGCACCGCGCACGACCGTGCGGCGCCTTGTTCCCTTCGCGACGTCCTCTGAAGCGACCTCCACGCGATATCCCCTACATTCTGCTCATCTTTGGCAAGTTTCTACCGACAGCCTAGAGGCGACCGACCAACGGGAGGCCAACAATTCCGCATCTCCCCATGTCGTGCGACACGAGACCGCGTGCTCTGTCCCGTGGCGGCCGACACGGTCGGCGAGCGACCATGGGCCTCGCCCATCGGTGGCGGTCACCGTTTCGGGCGCTTCACGTCCTTCTCGCTTCGCTGCTGGACGACCCGTCGGTGCGACCAGCGATGCCCATGTTGTGGATCCGGATCCACAACATGGGGGTCCCGAGCCGCGCGCGACGGCGCAGGTGCACGCGCGAGGGACAACCCCTCGCTCAATTCTGGCTGCTGCGAGCACATTGACCGCTTGCCCACGACCCATGTCGACGGCTGATCGCGCTCGCCGGCACAGCTCGTCAACTTCCGCCGCAGAGGCGCCCCGGACCCTAGGATTCAGGCCATGTCGTCGGCACCGGTCGCAGCACTCATCGTGGTGTTTTCATTGGCCGCGGTGCTGCTCACCAGCGGAGTCTCCAAGGTTCGCGATCCCGGCGCGACCCGCGACGCCTTCGAAGCGTTGCGCGTGCCGGAGGTCGTGCCGTTCGGCGTCCTCGCGCCCGCACTGCCGTGGGTCGAGATGGCTCTGGGAGTCCTGCTGCTTGCCGCGCCGCCGGGATGGCTGGTGCCGGTGGCCGGGGCTCTGGTCCTGCTGATGGTCGTCTACACCTGGCTGGTCGCTCGTGCGCTCGGTTTCGACGAGCCGGTGTCGTGCTCCTGCTTCGGCCGGATGGGCGACCACGAGATCGACCGGGTGACGCTGGCCCGCAACGCACTGCTGGTTGTCCTCGCCGGCGCCGCCCTGTGGCTTGCCGTGGGCGGAGGGTCGGCATGGCAGACCGTCGGTGTCATGGAGGAAGGCGACGCGTGGGCACTCGTCGCGGCAGTCACGGCGGCGGCGGTGGCGGTGCTGGCGGCGGGAGGTGCGTCACGGCCCGCGCCCCCTCCGGCCGACACCGAGCTGCTCGACTACGACCGCCG
>CAVSCW010000026.1:0-37657 GCA_963726515.1 uncultured Actinomycetota bacterium | reverse complement strand
CGCAGCGGTAGCGCGCTTCCTTGACACGGAAGAGGTCACTGGTTCAAACCCAGTATCGCCCACCAGTGCAGGTCAGAGGCCCCTTCGAGGGCCTCTTTCCGATTTCTCCGGGCCCGTGGAGATGCTCCCGGTGGGGGCGGAAGGCTCGCTCGGGCTCGAACCGAACGACCGTGCGCGTCCCAGCAGGAAGGCGACCAGCGCGACGG
The DNA here is from genome assembly GCA_963726515.1 of uncultured Actinomycetota bacterium. Taxonomy (GTDB): domain Bacteria; phylum Actinomycetota; class Actinomycetes; order Propionibacteriales; family Nocardioidaceae; genus Nocardioides. The sequence continues at coordinate 37,451 of CAVSCW010000026.1, read as the reverse complement.
AGAAGAAGACCGCGGCCGATGTCGGGTTGCCGCCGAGGACCGGGTCGGTGAAGCCCAGCTGGGCATGGAGCGACAGACCCGCCGCGACACCCAGTACGGCCGCGGCCTGGAGGAGCCTGACCATGGTGGAGCGGACGCCCACCAGCAGCAGGACGCCGATGGCGATCAGCACCAGGGAACCGACGAGGTTGTAGGCACCCAGCGACAGCGACGGATCGCTGTCGCCCAGGGTCGGGCCTCGGGCCGCGAACGGGTCACCGAGGGATCGGACGAGCGAGATCCCGCCGGCGACGATGGCCACTCCGGCCCACACCTGGCCCAGGGTGCGCGCCGACGTGGCCCCTGTCCGGACGCCGTCGGTGCCCAGCACACGACCCGCGACGGCGAAGACCAGCACGAGGTGGGCGCCGACCATGAGGAAGTACGACCACGGCCATTCGTGTGGCGCATAGGCGACCGAGAGGCCGATCGCCAGCGACTGGGCGAGCCCGATGAGCGCGGCGAGGCGGACGTGGGTGCCGGTCAGCAACATCACGGCGAGGGCAGTCTCGGCGATCAGGACCACCCAGCCGAAGACCGGGAAGACCGGGAGGATCAGGTGGTCGGTCACCCAGGCGTACGGCGCCAGCACCGGGTAGTCGACGGCGTACGCCGTGAACTTGTAGAGACCGTTGCCGGCGTCCTTGCCGAAGTCCGGTGCGCGCTTCCAGGAGACGTTGTAGAGCCACATGAGACCCAGGAGGACCCGCAGCACGGTGAGGGCGATCGACTGGGCCCGGGCGTTGTCGTGCGGTGCAGGATCGAGCGCCCAGCCCAGCCCGGCCCGGAGCCTGCTCATGGGTGACTCACGCACAGCGGAACACCTCGCGACCGGCGGCGGAGGCGGCATCCTGCACCTTCAGGGTGTCGCGCACCACCCCGAAGACCTCGTCGAGGTCCAGGGGTGCGTCCGCGATCCTCATGTGGGGATTGGTCACCGCCACCGGGTGCCACCAGGCGCCGTCGGCGGTGATGACCGGTTCGGGCTCGAGTGAGTCGATGGACACGTGGATGCCGGTGTCGGCGAAGCCCTCGGCGGCAACCGGTCGGATGACGCGGTCCTCCTGGGCGATGCCTTCCTGGTCGAGGCGTTCGTGCAACTCCCGCACCCCCTCCGGGTCCTCGTCGAACCGCGTCGCTGCGATCTTGACCCGGAAACCCAGTGAGTGGGCCAGACCAATCCCGTCCAGGGCCTTGGCCCAGGATCCGGCCCCGCGCATGCTGTCGTGGATCTCGGGGCTCGCGGAGTCGAGGCTGACCTGCATCACCACGTCGCGGTCGATCGACTCGAGCAGCTCGCGACGGCGGCCGCGGCCGAAGATCATCGCGTTGGTGAGGATCGTGCGCTCGAGGCCGGCTGCCGCGTCGACCAGCTCGCCGAGCTGCGGGTGCATGAACGGCTCGCCGCCGGTCAGCAGCAGCTCCTTGCCGCCCTGCTCGCGGAACTGTGCGAAGAGCGGCCGGACCACGTCGGGGTCCAGCCGCCGCGCCGCGGCTTTCGGCGAGGACTCTGCGCAGCAGTAGAGGCAGGCGAGGTTGCAGTCGAAGTTGGTGTAGGCCCACAGGCGCTGACCCACCGGTGTCCGGCTCCCGGTGCTGAAGACGGTGCCCCCCTCCGGTCGGACGACTCCGCCAGCACCGGCGCCGTCCTTGCGCACCGAGAACCACCAGGGTCCGGAATCGGTCTCGGCCAGCTCGTCGGCGATCGCGTGGCCGACCAGCTCGGCCCAGACCGGCAGGTCGGTGACGACGCTGGCCTCGGCGCTGCGGATGGCGAGCAGGTCGCCGCTCTCGAGCCGACGCATCGCGCGGGTGATCAGCAGCAGCAGGCCGCTGCCGCAGTCCATGTCACCCCCATCGATCAGGCGGGCCACCTCTCCCAGAGGAGTACTGGTCGGGGCCGTGCCGGAGGAGGCCATCTTGGCAATCTACGCACCCATGACTGATCCAGGGCCGTTTGTGCGGTTACGAACCCGTGACGGAGTCCGGCGCTCCCGGACGAGGTCGCCGCGGCTAGTGTCGGCCCATGGAACCTGCTGCCCCGGTCCGACCGGAGGACGCCGCCGCCCGCTCGGACTATTGGGAGACCGTCCACGACGGCAAAGACCAGGACGGCGTCTCCTGGTGGCAGTCCGTGCCGGAGCTGTCCCTCGGCCTGGTGGACGAGACCGGCCTGGGGAGCGACCGCCCCGTGATCGACGTGGGCGCCGGCTGGTCGACGCTCGTCGACCACCTCGTCGAGCGCGGCTACACCGACCTGACCGCGATCGACCTGTCGGTGACGGCGCTGACCACCGTGCGTGAGCGCGTGGGCGAGGTCCCCGGGCGTCTCGACCTCGACGTGGCCGACGTCCTCGACTTCCGTCCGGCACGCCGATTCGCGCTGTGGCACGACCGCGCGGTCTTCCACTTCCTGACCGAGCAGGACGAGCGCGACGACTACCGGCTGTCCCTGGAGCACTGCCTCGAGCCCGGCGGCTTCGTGGTCGTGGCGACCTTCGGTCCCGACGGGCCGCTGACCTGCAGCGGCCTGCCGATCGTGCGCTACACCCATGAGGAGCTCGCCGCGGAGTTCCCCGGCTACCGGCTGGTGTCGACCAGCGGCGAGGACCACGTCACCCCCTGGGGCACCCGCCAACAGTTCACCGCGATCCTGCTCACGCGCGAGGACTGAGGCCTCCTGCCCCGGTAGGAGGCACCAGATCCGTGTCGGCCCGGCCGACGGCACCGACGGGCATACTCCCGACGTGACCAGAACCGATCCCACCCCCGACCGATCCCTCGACCTGGCGCCGAACGCACGTCGCGCGTTCGCCGTGAACGCCGCCGTCGCCTGGCTCGGCCTGGCGCTGACGATCGTCCTGTCGGGACTGGGCTGGTATCGCGAGGTGCCGGTCGACCCCGGTCTCTACGGCGACACCCCGGACGGGATCGCGGGGGTCTTCTCACGGCTCACAGACACCCTGAGCTACTTCACGATCTGGTCCAACGTCGTCGTGGCGCTCTCCGCGACCCTGCTCCTGCAGCGACCGCTGCGCGACACCCCGGTCCGACGCGTGCTGCGGCTCGACGCGCTGTTGATGATCACCATCACCGCCATCGTCTACCAGGCCCTCATCGCACCCAGCGTCGACGTCGCTGGCTGGTCGCTCCTGACCGACCCGATCCTCCACATCATCACGCCGCTGCTCACCGTCGTCGTGTGGGTGGTCTGGGGGCCGCGCGGCTGGATCAGCGCCCGCCTGGTGCCCCTGGCCCTGGTCGTGCCGCTGGCGTGGATCGTGTGGATGCTCGTGCGCGGCGTCGTCGTCGACTCCTACCCCTATGGCTTCGCCAACGTCACGGAGCTGGGCTACGGCGCCGTCTCGGCGACACTCGCCATGATCCTCGTGCTCGGCCTGCTGGTGGCCGCGGCCTACTGGGGCCTGGACCTCTGGCTCCGACGCCGCCAGCGGGGGTGAGACTCCCCCTCACGGGCGACATCGGAGGTCGGCGTACGCCGTGCGGACTCGTCGTCCGGCGTCGGGCCGAGGACCAGGAAGACCGCGACGCCCACGCTCCAGAGTGCGAAGAGTGTCTCGGGGAGGTGCATGAGCCACGGGGTGCCCGCGTCCTGGGCGAGGCCGTAGAGGAAGCCGCCTCCGACGCCCCCGACGATGCCCCCACCGCGAGGGCGAGACCGTGCACCCCGAAGTAGGACGCGACGGAGTCCTCGCCGGCGAAGGAGTAGACCCGGGAGTTCATGATCGGCTGGAACAGGGCCTGCCCCACGGTGAAGACGACGACGCCGGCGACGAGTCCGGCCGGCGTGCGCCACACACCGAGGACGTCGTCTACCTGGCCAAGCGCGAGTCGCCCCACCCGATCCGGCTCTACTCCGCGATCGGGCGACGCCTGCCGGCCCACGCCACCGCTCTCGGCAAGGCGGTGCTGTGCACCCGGGACGACGCGTCGCTCGCGCAGCTGCTCCCCCACGAGCTGGTCGCCCTCACCACCAAGACCATCACCGACCGACCCGCCCTGATGCAGGAGCTGGCCCGCTGCCGCAGCGACGGCTACGCCGTGGACCGCTCGGAGAACTCCGAGGACGTCCAGTGCTACGCGGTGGCGCTCTCCCCGCGCAACGGCGCCCCCACCACGGACGCGGTGAGCGTGTCGATCCCCCTGTTCCGGCTCAGCGACGACCTGGCCGCCCAGACGATCGGCTGTCTCCTCGAGGTCAACGAACGCGTGCGCAAGGCCTCCTGAGAGCCCTCAGAACTCGTAGCCGAACTCCCGGATCGTCCGGGAGAACCGCTCGGCCACGATCTCGGCGTCGCCGGGCCCGTAGAGCTCGCGGTAGTGCGGGCCACTGCCCTGCTTGGCGTGGGGCAGGTCCAGCTCGAGGCCGAGCCGAGAGGAGATGTCGGACACCGCGGCGGGCAGGTCCTCGTAGCGGTAGACCCGGTCCACGACCACGCGACCACCGAGGCGGTAGAGGCGCTCGTTGAGCGCCAGCCGGTCCATGCGCCGCGGGGTCCGGACGAAGTCGGCGAAGGTCTTGGTGAAGGAGGCCTTGCGCGCGCTGTAGCGGTAGGACGACGCGACCACGTCGAAGGGGTTCCGCTCCACGGCGAACGTGAAGTAGGCGTCCCAGGTCTCGCGGCCGATCACCTCGATCACCCGTCGCGCGCCCATGTGGGCATAGGAGCTGGGGCTGGTGTCGTCGTTCTGCGGTCCCACTCCCCCGGCGGCGGCGCGCAGGGCCTCGTCGTCGGGGCTGATCCGGGTGATGACGTCCCTTGGACCGCAGTGGCGCGAGAGCGCGATCTCGAGGCTCGTCCCGGCGGTCTTGCGCGTCTTGACGAAGACGAAGCGGTGGGCGTGCGAGGCGATCACGGGAGCAGGGTCCGCTCAGTCGTCCTCGTCGGCCAGGTCCTCGCCGTGGGTGCCGGGGCGGGGCGCCCACGGCAGCTCCTTGGCGGGGCGTACGACGATGAGCCGGTCGCCGCGGCCGAGCAGCGAGACCACGGGGTCGAAGTAGCGGTAGACCTTCTCGTCGCGGATCACGGCGATCACCTGGTCGGGCAGGGTCTGCGGCTGCTTGCCGACCTCGTTGACCAGCAGGTCGCGCTCGGCCACCTCGAGTCCCTCGCCGTAGGTCATCAGGTCCTCCATCACCGAGCCGAGCATCGGCGACATCGACGAGAGCCCCAGCAGGCGACCCACCGCGTCGGAGGACGTGATCACCGAGTTGGCGCCGGACTGGCGCATGAGGGGGACGTTCTCGTGCTCGCGCACCGCCGCGACGATCCACGCGTCGGGGTTGAGCTGGCGCACCGTCAGCGTGACGAGCACGTTGGAGTCGTCACGATCGGTGGTGATGATCACGTGGGTGGCCTTCTCGACCTCGGCCTGGCGCAGCACCCCGCGGCGGGTGGCGTCGCCGGCGATCACCACGAGCTGGTCGCGGTTGCCGTCTGCGACCGCCACCGGACTGGGGTCCACGACGGTGATGGCCTCGCGGTGGTAGCCGTTGTTCACCAGGGTCTCGATCGCGCTCCGGCCCTTGGTGCCGTAGCCGACCACGACGACGTGCTCATCCATCTTCTTCCTCCACCGGGAGACCCGGAACATCTCGCGTCCCTGGGAGGCGAGGACCTCCAGGGTGGTGCCGATCAGCAGGACCAGGAAGGCGATGCGCGCCGGCGTGATCACCAGCGCGTTGACCAGTCGGGCCTGGGGGGACTCCGGCGCGATGTCTCCGTAGCCGGTCGTGCTGAGCGTGACGGTCGTGTAGTAGAACGCGTCGAGCAGGCTGAGCTCGTTCTTCGGGTCGTTGACGTCGACATAGCCCTCGCGGTCGAAGTAGACCAGCATCACCGTCCCGACGAGGATGCTCAGCGCCATCAGGAGCCGCCGTCCCAGCTCCCACCATGGCGACCGGTTGCGCTCCGGGAGGGACACCCTGCCCACGCTGGGCTGGTGGCTGAACGTCGACACGGTCAGGAGTCTCGCACGCTGATGCGCCCGCGCAGCCGCTGCACGAGCTCCAGCCGCGCGCGCGTCGTGCTCTTCTGCGGGAAGACGGTGTCGAAGGCGGCGTTGACCGCGGCCCCGATGAGAACCGCAAGGGCCAGCAGGTAGAGCCAGAGCAGGACGGCGATCGGCGCGGCCAGCGGTCCGTAGATCGACCGCGACTCCGCGGCGGTGACCGTCAGCACCCAGCGCAGCACGTACGACCCGACCACCCAGCAGAGGAGCGAGAACGTCGCCCCGGGCAGGTTGAACCGCCACTTGGTCCGCACCGGCACCGACACGTGGAAGAGCGTCGCGAGGAAGCAGATGCACAGGACGAGCACCACCGGCCAGTAGAGGCGGTTGAGGAGGTCCAGGCGCTGCGGGAGCAGCTGGTCCACGAGCGTCGGTCCGGCGACCACGAGCGGGATGCTCACGGCCCCGGTGACCATCGCGAGGGCGTAGAGCACGAAGGACAGGGCGCGGGTCGCGACGATCCCCCGCTGGCCGCCGAGCCCGTGCATGATCGTGATGGTGTCGACGAAGACGTTGAGCGCGCGCGATCCCGACCACAGCGCGAGGATGAACCCGATCGAGATGACGTCGTAGCGACCGCCGTCGAGCACGCTGTCGATGGTCGGACGGATGATCGTGTTCACGGCCTTCTCGGTCAGCGCCTGGCGCGAGACCTCCAGCACGGCGTTGCGGATGTCCTCGAGCTGCGCGGCGGTGAACCGCTCACTGACGAAGCCGATCGACCCGGCGAGCGCGAAGACGAGCGGCGGGACGGACAGGACCGCGAAGAACGCCGCCTCCGCGGCCAGGCCCGTGACGCGGTGGCGCAGGCACGACCCGACGGTGGTGACGACGATCCGCCACAGGTGCTCACGCCAGCGGCGAGCCCGAGCCCGGCTCGGGCGCGCGGCAGGCTTCTCCTCGCGCGCCTCGACCATGGCGTCACGGTATCGACTCGACTCCCCGTCGAGAGGCACCCGGGCGGCGGGTCCTCGGCGCGCGGCGTGGGTAGCGTCACCCCATGCACCGACTCCCGCGCCCATCCGTCCCGGCTGCCGTCGCGATGCTCAGCACCGGCGTGCTGGCCGTGTCGCTGGTGGCCGTCCCGGCGGAGGCAGCACCGGGCAGCAGCGAGATCTCAGCGACCCTGAGCGCCACCGTCTCCCAGCCGGGCGGCATCGTGGCCATGTCCGGCAGGATCGAGTACGAGGGCACGCAGAAGCGCACGGTCGTGCTCGAGCAGAAGATCGCGTCGGGCTGGCGCAAGGTGGACAGGACCAGGTCGAGCCGCACGGGCGACTACTCCCTCACCGTGCCGACCACCTGGTTCTACTCCAGCAAGCTCCGGACCCGGGTCGTGAAGAACCGCCAGTTCCGCGGCGCCACGTCGCGATCTCGCCGGATGGGCGTGGTGCCCGCCTATGCCCCGCTCGGCTCCCCCACGTCGTGGGCACCCCTCAGCCGGCACGGCGACCGGTTCGACCCGTGTCGCACGATCACCTACGGCATCAACACCTCTCGCGCCACGCCCGACGCGACGATCGTGTCGGCCCGCATCCAGGACACCATCGCCCTCGTGGCGCAGGCGACCGGCATGCGCTTCAGGTTCGTCGGCGCGACCAGCGCGATGCCCTTCGACAGGTCGTTGCGCCGCACGGACCCCCGGCTCGTCTTCGCCTTCACCACCGACGCCGAGACCAGGCTCGACCTCGGCGCAGGCGTCGCCGCCCGCGGTGGCTCGGACCGCACGCGGTGGGCGCGCGACGCGCGCGGACGGCGGGTCCTGGAGACCCTGCACGGTGGGGTGCTCTACGACCTCACGGACACCGCGAGCATGACCGCTGCGCAGTTCCAGCAGCTCACCCTCCACGAGGTCGGCCACGTGATGGGTCTGGGCCACGTCGTGCCCACCGACCAGTACATGAGCGCCGGTCCGGAGTTCTACCGGCTGCCGCTCAGCTATCAGGCCGGCGACCTCACCGGCCTGAGCAGGATCGGGCTCCAGGCCGGCTGCCTCCGACCGCTGCGCTCGAGGGGCAGGTCGATCGCCGGCCGCCTGCCCGTGCCGGTGGCGACGATCCTGGACTGATCACCCGCGCGGGCGGCCTCGCCTACGGTGGGCCCATGAGCACCCGCACGACCGACCTGCCTGAGCCGATCGACCCGCGCCGGGCCACCAACCAGCCCCCGGCACTGGTGGGCCACAACGTGGTGACCTCCGACCTCGCCCTCACCGAGGCGATCACCCGCCACGGCGCCGCCGGCCTCGTCGACGACCTCGCCCCGCTGGGCGCGGAGGCCGGCACCGAGGAGGCCCGCGAGCACGGCATGCTCGCCAACCGCCACCACCCCGAGCTGACGACGTACGACCGGTGGGGCAACCGCATCGACGAGGTCGAGTTCCACCCCTCGTGGCACTGGCTGATGGAGCGCGCCGTGGGCCACGGGCTGCAGGCCGCGCCCTGGGAGCAGCAGGAGGGCGGCGACGCCCACGCCCACCTGCGCCGGGCGGCCGGCTTCTTCGCCTGGTCGCAGACCGAGCCGGGGCACGGGTGCCCGATCTCGATGACGTACGCCGCGGTGCCGGCACTGCGCGCCGACGACGCGATCGCCAAGGAGTGGACGCCGCTGCTGGCCGCGCGGTCCTACGACCCGGGCGTCCGCGCGAGGTCCGCCAAGACGGGTGCCCTGGCCGGCATGGGCATGACCGAGAAGCAGGGCGGCTCGGACGTGCGGGCCAACCAGACGCGGGCCGTGCCGACGGCCGAGGACGGCTGGTACACCCTGCACGGGCACAAGTGGTTCACCTCCGCACCGATGAACGACCTGTTCCTCGTGCTGGCGCAGACCGGCGCCCGGGCCGACGATCGGGCGCTGACCTGCTTCGTCGTCCCACGCGTGCTGGCCGACGGGACCCGCAACCGGATCGACGTGGTCCGACTCAAGGACAAGCTGGGCAACCGGTCCAACGCCTCGAGCGAGCTGGAGCTCGAGGGCACCCTGGCCCAGCGGCTGGGGGACGAAGGACGTGGCGTGCGCACCATCATCGAGATGGTGGCCGCGACCCGGCTCGACTGCGTGCTCGGATCGGCAGCCCTGATGCGGCACGCGCTGGCCGAGGCCTCGTGGCACGTCTCCCACCGCTCGGCCTTCGGCGGGCGCCTCGTCGACAAGCCCCTCATGCAGAACGTCGTGGCCGACCTCGCGGTCGAGTCCGAGGCCGCGACCGCCCTGGCCATGCGCCTGGCCTCGGCCGTGGACCGCCCCGGCGACGCGCACGAGGTCGCGCTGCGTCGCATCGCGCTCCCGCTGGCGAAGTTCTGGGTCTGCAAGCGCACGCCCGCCATGGTGGCCGAGGCGCTGGAGTGCCTCGGCGGCAACGGCTACGTGGAGGACTCCGGCCTCCCGCTCATGTTCCGCGAGTCCCCGCTCAACTCGATCTGGGAGGGCTCGGGCAACGTCAACGCGCTCGACGTGCTCCGCGCGCTGGCCCGCGAGCCCGAGGTCCTGCAGGCGTGGATCACCGAGGTGGGCGCCGCGCGCGGCGCCGACAGCCGGCTCGACCGGGCCGTCGACGAGACGCTGGCCCTGATCGGTGACAGCGGTGGGAGCCAGGCCGGACCCGAGGCCGGAGCCCGTCGACTCGCGGGCCAGATGGCCGCCTGCCTCCAGGGCTCGCTCCTCGTGCGCTTCGCCCCGGTCGAGGTGGCGGACGCCTTCTGCGGCAGCCGCTTCGGCACGTCGTACGGCGGCACGTTCGGCATCCTGACCGGTGGATCCCTGCGCGAGATCGTCGATCGGGCGACACCGCGCTCCTGACCTGCCGCGACCTTTCTTGCCCGAATTCCCATGCCGAGCTCGCGCGGACACTAGCGTTGGCCCTCGATCCAAGGGGGATGCCTTGTCCAACCAGTCCAGCACTCTCTTCACCGTCGGCACCCTGCTCCGGCACGCGCAGGACGCCGGTGCACCCGTGCGCGTCCTCGTCCAGGGGACCTGGCTCGACGGTCGCATCGCCGGGGCGGACGGACTCGGCGTGGTGCTCGACGACGACAACGGCCACCAGGTGCTGGTGCGTCTCGACTCCATCGTCGCCGTCAGCTTCTCCCGGGCCCAGATCGACGGCCACGAGACCGATCGCGGGGCCGACCACGAGGCCGGGCACGGGGCCGGCCACGGGGCCCGAGCGCAGAGCAGCCGTCGACGCGATCCCATCGAGGCCGGACCCGTCCGGCACTGACCGGTCCACACCGGACCGGCCCCAGTCCTGCAGGATCGGTCAAGGATCGCCTCAGACCTCGTCCAGCCTTCCTCCAGCGCGCCGTTGGCCTGGTCCGGCGGGCTTAGGTTCACGTCATTCGTTACCTGTGGGGGGTATTCGCATGACCAAGATCTCCAGCACGATGCTCAGCGTCGGCACGTTGCTCCGGCGCGCCGAGGACACCGGCTCCGAGGTGCGCGTTCTCGTCCAGGGCAGCTGGCTCGACGGACGCGTGATCGGCTGCGACGGCCTGGGGGCGGTGCTGGACGACGGCAACGGTCAGCAGGTCCTCGTGCGTCTCGAGTCCGTCGTCGCCGTCACCTTCTCGCGCGCGCAGATGGACGGCGAGACCGACGACGTCTGGCAGCACGACCACCACCAGCGTGAGCCGATCGAGGCCGGGCCCGGTCGTGGATCGGTCGCCGTGCCGACCCCGAGGGTCGACGACTTCCAGTTCATCCCCTCAGCGCGCTGCTGACGACCTCACGCGCCTCGTCCTGCACCTGCGCCAGGTGCTCAGGGCCTCGGAACGACTCGGCATAGATCTTGTAGACGTCCTCGGTGCCGCTGGGCCGGGCCGCGAACCATGCCGACTCCGTGGTGACCTTGAGCCCGCCGATCTTCGCGCCGTTGCCCGGCGCCTCGGTGAGCTTGCCGGTGATCGGCTCGCCCGCCAGCGTCGTCGCGCTCACGTCGTCCGGGGAGAGCGCCCCGAGCTTGGCCTTCTCCGCCCGGTCGGCCGGAGCGTCGATGCGGGCGTACGCCGGGTCGCCGTGCTCCGCGACCAGCGCGGCGTAGTGCTCGCTCGGGGTCTTGCCGGTCGCGCCGAGGATCTCGCTGGCCAACAGGGCCAGCAGCAGGCCGTCCTTGTCGGTCGTCCAGGTGCCACCGTCGCGTCTGAGGAACGACGCTCCCGCGGACTCCTCACCGCCGAAGCCGAACGAGCCGTCCATCAGGCCCGGCACGAACCACTTGAAGCCGACCGGCACCTCGACCAACGGCTTGCCGATCGACGCCGCCACGCGGTCGATCATCGAGCTCGAGACCAGTGTCTTGCCGATGCGCGTGTGGTCCGGCCAGTCCGGCCGTGCCCCGCCGAAGAGATGGGCGATCGCGACCGCCAGGAAGTGGTTGGGGTTCATCAGGCCCGCGTCGGGCGTCACGATGCCGTGGCGGTCGGCGTCGGCGTCGTTGCCCGTGGCGATGTCGTACTCGTCCTTGCGTCCCACCAACGAGGCCATCGCATAGGGCGAGGAGCAGTCCATCCGGATCTTGCCGTCCCAGTCGAGCGTCATGAAGCGCCACGTCGGGTCGGCCACCGGGTTCACCACGGTCAGGTCGAGGCGGTGGCGGTCGGCGATCTCGCCCCAGTAGGCCACGCTCGCGCCGCCCAACGGGTCGGCGCCGATCCGGACACCGGCGTCGCGGATGGCATCGAGGTCGAGGACCTGCGGCAGGTCGTCGACGTAGGTGCCGAGGAAGTCGTAGGAGCCGACCGCAGCCCGGGCCTTGGCGAAGGTCACCCTTCGCACGCCCTCGATGTTTCCGCGGATCAGCTCGTTGGCCCGCTCGGCGATGACCGTCGTGGCGTCGGAGTCCGCAGGTCCTCCGTGCGGCGGGTTGTACTTGAATCCGCCGTCCTGCGGCGGGTTGTGCGACGGCGTGACGACGATGCCGTCAGCGAGCCCCGCCCCCGTCGTACGGCCGCCGTTGGCGCGCAGGATCGCGTGGCTCACCGCAGGGGTGGGCGTGAAGCCGTCGCGGTCGTCGACCAGCACCGTGACGTCGTTGGCGACCAGCACCTCCAGGGCGGTCGCCCACGCCGGCTCGGAGAGTGCGTGGGTGTCGCGACCGATGAAGAGCGGCCCGTCGTAGCCCTGCTCACGGCGGTAGTCGCAGATCGCCTGCGTCGTCGCCGCGATGTGCATCTCGTTGAAGGAGGTGTTCAGCGACGTGCCGCGGTGCCCGCTCGTGCCGAACGCGACCTGCTGCGAGACATCGTCCGGATCGGGCTCGAGGTCGAAGTAGGCCGTCACCAGGTGCGTGACGTCCACCAGGTCCTCGGGGCGGGCGGGCTGTCCGGCTCTCTCATGGGTGGCCATCCCCCCATCTTGGTGTGCCGTGGCCCCCACGTCGAGACGGGTCCAGCCACATTGACCGCACGCCGCTGTCGATCCGGGTGCTGCTCATCCGTCACAGTGATGAGGTCGCGCCCGCGGCCATCCAGTTCCAGGAGGAGACACGCACCGATGAGCCGCTACCTGATCCTGCTCCCCGCCCCCGAGGCCGAGTGGGCATCGCTCCCGCCGGAGGCGCACGAGAAAGGGGTGGATTCGCACGTGGAGTTCCAGTCCGACCTGACCGCCGGCGGGCACTCCCTGATGATCGTGAGCCCCTTGGAGCCTTCGGCCCGAGCCACCTCGATGCGGCCGGACGGGCTTGGCGGCGCGCTGGTCACCGACGGCCCGTTCACCGAGTCCGTCGAGCAGGTGGTCGGCTTCTACCTCGTCGAGACCGACGACGAGGCCGGGCTGCGAGCCGCCTGCGAGCGATTCGCGGCGCGAGGTGAGCTCATCGAGTTCCGCCGACTGGCCAGATGAAGGAGATCGAGATGACCGAGTACGTCGTACTGCTGATGGGTGACGCCGAGCGCTGGTGGGACCTGCCCGAGGAGGAGCGCGCCGCGGGTTACGCCGCGCACGAGAAGTTCTCCGCCCGGCTCGCCGAGCGGAGCCACCGGATCACCGGTGGGGCCGAGCTGCACCGCGCGAGCGAGGCCCACACGCTCGCGCCCGGTGCGACCACGGTCACCGATGGCCCCTGGGCCGAGACCCGCGAACAGGTGGGCGGCTTCTACGTGGTCGAGACCGACGACCTGGACGACCTGGTCCAGTGCTGCACGCTCCTCGCCGCGACCGGTGACGCCGTCGAGGTGCGCCGCTGCGTCTCCCCCGAGGAGCGTGCGTCGTGAAGTACCTCGTGCTGCTGATCGGCGACGGCGAGCTCAAGGCGTGGACCGACCACACCGACGACGAGCAGGCGGAGGTGATGGGCCGGTTCGAGGCCTTCGACGCCGCGTGCCGCGAGCGCGACGGGGTGGAGATCCTGGCCGGTGAGGCACTCGCGGGGCCGAGCCACGCGACCACTGTCCGCACCCGAGGCGGCCGGACGTCGCTCACCGAGGGGCCCTACGCCGAGGTGATCGAGGCGATGGGTGGGTTCTACCTCGTCGAGGCCCCCGACCTCGACGTGCTGGTGGAGCTGCTGGGCATCCTGCCCGCCTACGACATGCAGATCTCCCCCGCCGTGGACCCCTCCTGAGCGCGGTGGACGGTCTCGAGCAGGTCGTGCGGGAGGAGTGGGGCCGCCTGGTGGCCCTGCTCCTGTCGCAGTTCCGTCGCCTCGACCTGGTCGAGGACGCGCTGGCGGACGCCGTCGAGACCGCCAGCCGCACCTGGCCCGTCGAGGGCCCGCCCGACAACCCGGCCGCGTGGCTGATGACCGCCGCGCGGCGACGGGTCCTCGACCGCCTGCGCACCGAGGAGGTCGCCCGTCGCACGCTGCCGATGGTCCGCACCGACCTCGAGCGACGCCAAGCTGGGTCGCGCACCATGGCGGACAGCGGCAACCTCGTCGAGGACGACGTCCTCCGGCTGGTGCTGATGTGTGCGCACCCGGCACTGGCCCCCGAGTCAGCCAGCGCCCTGAGCCTGCGCCTGGTCCTCGGCGTGCCCACCACCGACATCGCCCGGCTGTTCCTCGTCCCCGAGGCCACCATGGCGGCCCGCCTCACGCGTGCCAAGAAGCGGATCGTGGGGGCGGGCATCCCGTTCGCGGTGCCGGACGCGTCGATGCTCCCCGAGCGCCTGGACCTGGTGGCACAGACCGCCTACCTGGCCTTCACCGCGGGCTACTCCCCCGGGTCCGGCCCGGACCTGCTGCGCGCGGACACGGCCGGCGAGGCGATCCGACTGGTGCGGGTCGTCCTCGGGCTGCGTCCGGACGAGCCCGCCCTGGTGGCGCTGCTGGCTCTGATGCTGCTCCAGCACTCCCGGCGCGACGCCCGGGCGCACGACGGACGTCTGGTGCTCCTCGCCGACCAGGACCGCAGCCGCTGGCACCACGACGAGGTCGCCGAGGCCACCCGGTTGCTGGCCGCGCCGTGCCTGGCCCGACCGCTGTCCCCGCTGGCGGCGTCGTACGTCATCCAGGCGCGGATCGCGGCCGAGCACGCCACTGCGCCGACCGCCGGCGAGACGCGCTGGGACCGCATCGTGGGGTGGTACGACCTGCTGCTGCAGGTGGCGCCCTCCCCCTCGGCGCGGCTGGCGCGAGCAGTGGCCGTCGCCGAGGACCGCGGCGCCGTCGCCGGCCTCGCCGCGCTCGAGGGGCTGGAGATCCCCGACAGCCACCGTCCGGCCGCCGTCCGCGCCGAGCTGCTGTCGCGCTCGGGCGACGTCGACGCTGCCCGGGCGGCGTACGACCAGGCGATCGCGGCGTGCCGCAACGTCGTGGAGCGCGACTTCCTCGTCGGCCGACGCGCCGACCTCGGGTCCTAGCCCCTGTCCTACTTGTCCGGGACCGCCTGCTGCTTGGCCAGCACGGTGAGGCCCTCGTCGACCACGAAGCCGCGGGCCAGGTCCTCCTCGGGGTCGACGCCGATCCGTGCCCCCGGCGGCACGACGACCCCCTTGTCCAGGATCGCGTTGCGCACGACCGCGCCCTCGCCGATCTGGACGCCGTCCATCAGCACCGAGCTCGACACCTCGGCGCCGTCCCTGACCCGCACCGCGGGCGAGAGCACCGACCGGCTGACCATGCCGCCACTCACCACCACGCCGGGCGACAGGATCGAGTTGAAGGTCGATACCCCGGCACCGCTGGCCCCCTCCACGAGCTTGGCCGGCGGGTGCGGGCCATAGCTGGTGTAGATCGGCCAGGCGTTGTTGTAGAGGTTGAAGACCGGCAGCGGCGAGACGAGGTCCTGGTGGGCGTCGTAGTAGGACCGCATGGTCCCGACATCGCGCCAGTAGCCCCGGTCGCGGTCGGTGGATCCGGGGACCTCGTTGTCCTTGTAGTCGTAGACCGACGACTCCGACTTGTCGACGAACCACGGCACGATGTCGCCGCCCATGTCGTGCTTCGACTGCTCGAAGGCGGCGTCACGGGTGACGGCATCGCGCAGCGCATCGGCGGTGAAGACATAGTTGCCCATGCTGGCCAGCACCTCCTCCGGGGAGTCGGGCAGCCCGATGGGATCGGTCGGCTTCTCCAGGAAGGCGCGGATCTTCTGGGGGTTCGCGGGGTCGACGTCGATGACGCCGAACTGGTCGGCCAGGCTGATCGGCTGCCGGATCGCCGCAACCGTGCAGCCGGCGCCGGACTCGACGTGGTCGGCGACCATCTGCGAGAAGTCCATCCGGTAGACGTGGTCGGCACCGACCACCACCACGATGTCGGGCTGCTCGTCGGTGAGCAGGTTGAGCGACTGGAAGATCGCGTCGGCACTGCCGGCGAACCACCGCTTGCCCACGCGCTGCTGGGCCGGGACGGGGGTGACGTAGTTGCCGAGCAGGTTGGACATGCGCCAGGTCGTCGTCACGTGGCGGTCGAGGCTGTGCGACTTGTACTGCGTGAGCACGACGACCTTGAGGTAGCCCGAGTTCACCACGTTGGACAGCGCGAAGTCGATCAGTCGGTAGATGCCTCCGAACGGGACCGCCGGTTTGGCTCGGTCGGCCGTCAACGGCATCAGGCGCTTGCCCTCACCGCCGGCCAGGACGACAGCGAGAACCTTCTTGCGCGGGGGCGTGATGGCCATGTCACGAAACTAGCCGTCCTGAGGGGCGCGGTCGACCACCTGGGCGTACTACGTTCATTTCATGCGCATCGACGTCCTCAGCAAGGAGTACCCACCCGAGGTCTACGGAGGAGCAGGTGTCCACGTCGCCGAGCTGGTCCGTGCCCTGCGGGTTCTGCCCGACATGGATGCGCGCGTGCGCTGCTTCGGCGCACCACGTTCCGAGGCCGGCACCACGGCGTACGCCGAGCCCGAGTCGCTCGCCGCGGCCAACGGAGCCATCCGCACGCTGGGTGTCGACCTCGCGATGGTCGACGACTGCGCGGGAGCCGACCTGGTCCACTCGCACACCTGGTACGCCAACATGGCCGGGCACCTCGCCAGCCTCATGCACGGCATCCCCCACGTCGTCAGCGCCCACTCCCTCGAGCCGATGCGACCGTGGAAGGCCGAGCAGCTCGGCGGCGGCTACGCGTTGTCCAGCTGGGTCGAGCGGACGGCCTACGAGGGTGCCGCCGGGATCGTCGCGGTGAGCGCCGCGATGCGCGACGACGTGCTGCGCAGCTATCCACTCGTCGACCCCGCGCGCGTGCACGTGGTGCACAACGGCATCGACACCACGCAGTGGTCACCGGCGCCCAACCCCGACCGGGTCCGCGAGCTCGGCATGGATCCCGACCGCCCGAGCGTGATCTTCGTCGGCCGGATCACCCGACAGAAGGGCCTGCCGCTCTTCCTCCGTGCCGCCGCGGCGCTGCCGCCCGACGTGCAGCTCGTGCTGTGCGCGGGCGCACCGGACACCCCGGAGATCGAGGCTGAGGTCCGCGGTCTCGTCGAGGACCTCGCGGCGACCCGATCGGGCGTCGTGTGGATCGCCGAGATGCTGCCGCGCCCCGATGTCGTCGCCCTCCTCACCGCCGCGACGGTCTTCGCCTGCCCGTCGATCTACGAGCCGCTCGGCATCGTCAACCTCGAGGCGATGGCCTGCGAGACCGCCGTCGTCGCGACCGCCACCGGCGGCATCCCCGAGGTGGTCGTGCACGGGGAGACCGGTTGGCTGGTGCCGATCGAGCAGGCCACCGACGGCACCGGCACACCCCTCGACCCGGAGCAGTACGTCGCCGACCTCGGCGCGGCGCTCACCGACGCGGTCAGCGACCCCGACCGGGCGCGGGCCTTCGGCGTCGCCGGGCGGCGCCGGGCCGAGGAGTCGTTCAGCTGGGACGCGATCGCGGGACGGACGCTCGAGCTCTACCGCTCCCTGACCTGATCCACCGCCGTAGACGCGCGGACATTGGTGTCGCGGCCACCGTCCGCGCCCGCGTGTCCCGACCTTCGAGCCGGGACCGATGTCCGCGCGTGTGCGGGCCTGTGGAGAGCGACCAGCGACGAGCCGCGATTGTCGGCATGCTCGACCCGTGGACCTGGGTGAGGTGATGGCGCGCTGCGGAGGGATGTCCTCGCGCGCTGCACTGATCCGCGCCACGTCCCGGGCCGAGGTGGACGCCGCGCTGACCGGAGGCGCACTGGTGCGCGCCGGCCACGGTCGCTACGTGCTGCCCGAGGTGGACGCCGCGGCCCGGACCGCCCACGCCATGAACGGCGTCCTGTGCCTCACCAGCGCCGCCCTCCACCACGGCTGGGAGGTCAAGGCCCTGCCCGAGAAGCCGCACGTCCTCGTCCCCAGGAAGCGCAACGTGCCGCGGCACCTGCGTGACGACGTGGCGCTGCACCGTCGCGACCTGCACGTGGACGAGGTGTCCGGTGGCATCGCGACGAGCCGCGAGCTCACGCTCGAGCAGTGCCTGCGACTTCTTCCCTACGACGAGGCCCTCGTGATCGCCGACTCCGCGCTGCGCCACGGGGAGCACGAGACGCTCGCGCGGGCGGCGGCACTCGTGCAGGGACGTGGACAAGCGCAGGCGGCCCGGGTCGCGAGCGACGCCCGAGGCGAGTCCGCCAACGCGTTCGAGTCCATGACGCGGGCGATCTGCCACGGGGTCCCTGGACTTCGCGTCGAGCCCCAGGTCGTCATCACCGACCCCCATGTGTGGGCCAGGCCGGACCTGGTCGACTGCCACCTCGAGCTCGTGGTGGAGTGCGAGTCCTTCGAGTGGCACGGTGATCGCGCGGGCTTTCGCAAGGACGTGCGCCGCTACTCGCTCCTCACCGCGTCCGGCTGGCTGGTGCTCCGGTTCACGTGGGAGGACGTGATGTTCCGGTCCGACTGGGTGCACGACGTCCTCGCGCGCACCGTCGCCGTACGCGCGCGGACATTGGTCGGGCGAGACCTCGCGATCGCCGCCTGAACCATCGCTCGAGCGAGAGCAATGTCCGCGCGCCTACGTGGATCGATCAGCGCAAAGACACCGACGGCCTCAGCTGAGGACGAGCCCGGGGTAGAGCGGGTGCTTGTCGAGCATCTCGGCGGACTGCGACGTGACGCGGTCGGCGACTCCGTCGCCCAGGACGTACGACGCCTTGCTGGGGCCACCGGCCTTGGTCGTGCCGGCCTCGGTGTGGGTGAGCACGTCGACGATCAGCTCGGCGACCTTGTCGAACTCCTCGTGGCCGAAGCCGCGCGTCGTGAGCGCAGGAGTGCCGAGCCGGATCCCGGAGGTGTACCAGGCACCGTTGGGGTCGGAGGGGACCGAGTTGCGGTTGGTCACGACGCCGGCGTCGAGCAGCGCGGACTCGGCCTGGCGACCGGTGAGCCCGTAGGACGAGACGTCGAGCAGGACGATGTGGTTGTCGGTGCCGCCGGTGACGAGATCGGCGCCGCGGGTCAAGAAGCCCTCGGCCAGGGACTTGGCGTTGTCGGCCACCTTCTGGGAGTAGTCCTGGAACGCGGGCGTGCGGGCCTCGGCGAACGCCACCGCCTTCGCGGCCATCACGTGCGAGAGCGGACCGCCGAGCACCATCGGGCAGCCGCGGTCGACGTCGGCGGCGAACTCCTCCTGGGCGAGCACCATGCCGCCACGCGGGCCGCGGAGCGACTTGTGGGTGGTGGTCGTGGTGATGTGGGCGTAGGGCACCGGGTCCTCCTCGCCGGTGAAGACCTTGCCCGCGACCAGACCGGCGAAGTGCGCCATGTCGACCATCAGCACCGCGCCCACCTCGTCGGCGATCTCGCGCATCCTTGCGAAGTTCACCCGGCGCGGGTAGGCGGAGTAGCCGGCGACGAGCACGAGCGGCTTGAACTCGCGTGCCTTCGCGGCCACGGCGTCGTAGTCGAGCAGACCGGTCTCCGGGTCGGTGCCGTACTGCTGCTGGTGGAACATCTTGCCGCTGATGTTGGGACGGAACCCGTGGGTGAGGTGACCGCCGGCGTCGAGCGACATGCCGAGCAGGCGCTGGTTGCCGAACTCGTGGCGCAGGGTCTCCCAGTCCGCCTCGGTCAGCTCGTTGACGTTCTTCGCCTGCAGCTTCTGCAGGTAGGGGGTCTCCACCCGGTTGGCCAGGATCGACCAGAAAGCGACGAGGTTGGCGTCGATGCCGGAGTGGGGCTGCACGTAGGCGTAGGGAGCACCGAAGAGCTCACGCGCGTGCTCGGCGGCCAGCGACTCCACGGTGTCGACGTTCTGGCAGCCGGCATAGAACCGGTGCCCGACGGTCCCCTCGGCGTACTTGTCGCTGAACCAGGTGCCCATCGTCAGCAGGACCGCGGGCGAGGCGTAGTTCTCCGAGGCGATCAGCTTGAGCGAGCCGCGCTGGTCGGTGAGCTCCTGGCGGGTGGCCGCGGCGATCCGCGGCTCCACCGAGGCGATGACCTCGAGGGCCTGGGAGTACGCGTTGCTGATCAGGGAATCGGTCATGGCGACAGCCTAGAGGCCGCCGTGGCGGCTCCAGCGTGAGGCCGGCCCGGTGCGGACGGTGTGACCTGGACCGCACCACGGCGTCCGCTGAGGCAGGTTTCCCACCGCGTCATCTCACATGCTGGCGCTCCGTCCCACATGACGAGATTTCGTCTTGTGGAACGGGTGTCCAATCCCTGAGACTTCTTGACATGGTCACCGCTTCCACCCACACGCACCTCGTGGTCCGACGTCACGTCGACCTCATGCGCGTGGGCAGCGCGACCTGTTGGCATCGCTGAATCGCCGCACCAGTTCTCCCTTCCGCGCTCAACGTCGCGCGCGGCACTCCTCAGCGAACAGGAATCTCCTGATCATGCCCGACCTCCGGTTCAAGCCCCAGGCTGCCCAGGACGCCGAGATCCCGCGTCCCAAGCGCGCCGAGGGCCAGTGGGCGCTCGGCTACACCGAGCCGCTCAACAAGAACGAGCAGTCCAAGAAGGACGACGACCCGCTCAACGTGCGGGACCGCATCCTGCACACCTACTCGCGCCGCGGCTTCGACTCGATCGACCCGGCGGACCTGCGTGGCCGCTTCCGCT
The DNA here is from genome assembly GCA_963726515.1 of uncultured Actinomycetota bacterium. Classification (GTDB taxonomy): domain Bacteria; phylum Actinomycetota; class Actinomycetes; order Propionibacteriales; family Nocardioidaceae; genus Nocardioides. The sequence continues at coordinate 16,943 of CAVSCW010000026.1, read as the reverse complement.
GGATGGGCCTCTACACCCAGCGTGCTCCCGGCTTCGACGGCGGCAAGACCGCCCAGCTCGAGGAGGAGGAGCTCGACGACCGCTACTTCATGATGCGCGTGCGCACCGATGGCGCGGTCCTCGACGGCCCGGCCCTGCGCGCGCTCGGCGAGATGTCGACGGCCCACGCCCGCAACACCGCGGACATCACCGACCGCAACAACATCCAGTACCACTGGATCGAGATCGAGAGCGTCCCGGCGATCTGGGAGCGCCTCGAGTCGGTCGGGCTCAGCACGCTCGAGGCGTGCGGCGACAGCCCGCGCCCCTTCCTCGGCTCCCCCGTCGCAGGGATCGCCAAGGACGAGATCATCGACGGCACCGAGGCGCTCGCGGAGATCAAGCGCCGGGTGCTGGGCAACCCCGAGTTCTCCAACCTGCCGCGCAAGTTCAAGACCGCGCTCACCGGACACCCGAGCCACGACGTGGCTCCGGAGGTGAACGACGTGTCGTTCGTCGGCACGGTCCACCCCGAGCACGGCCCCGGCTTCGACCTCTGGGTCGGCGGCGGCCTGTCCACCAACCCGATGCTCGCCCACAAGCTGGGCGTGTGGATCCCGCTCGAGGAGGTGGCCGACGCCTGGGAGGGCGTGGCGGGCATCTTCCGTGACTACGGCTACCGGCGGCTGCGCTCCAAGGCCCGCCTGAAGTTCCTGCTGGCCGACTGGGGCAAGGAGAAGTTCCGCGAGGTGCTCGAGAAGGAGTACCTCCACCGCGCGCTGGTCGACAACCCCTCCCCCGAGGCGCCGGTCACCGCCGGTGACCACATCGGCATCCACGAGCAGAAGGACGGCAGGTACTACGTCGGAGCCGCGCCGGTCGTGGGTCGCATCGACGGCTCGACCCTGTCGGCGCTCGGCGACCTCGTCGACACCTACGGCGCCCGCGGCGCCCGGCTGACGGCGTACCAGAAGCTGGTGGTGATCGGCGTCGCCGCCGAGGACACCGCAGCCTTCGCCGACGACCTCGAGAGGATCGGCCTCACCGCCCGTCCCAGCAACTGGCGACGCTCCACGATGGCGTGCACCGGCATCGAGTTCTGCAAGCTCGCCATCGTCGACACCAAGGAGCGCGCGCGCCTCCTCGTCGGCGAGCTGGAGAAGCGCTTCCCCGACCTCGACACCCAGATCTCGGTCAACGTCAACGGCTGCCCCAACGCCTGCGCCCGCACCCAGGTCGCCGACATCGGCCTGAAGGGCCAACTCGTCATGGACGCCGACGGCAACCAGGTCGAGGGCTTCCAGGTCCACCTCGGTGGCGCCCTCGGCCTCACCCCGGTGATGGGCCGCAAGCTGCGCGCCCACAAGGTCACCAGCGCCGGCCTCGACGACTACGTCACCGCCGTCGTCTCGGCGTACCTCTCCGACCGCACCGACGGCGAGCGGTTCGCCGCGTGGGTCACGCGCGCCGACGAGACCCTGCTGCGCGGGGAGCCGGTGTCCCTCTGATGTCCGAGCGCGCGCAGCCCTTCCACTGCCCCTACTGCGGGGACGAGAACCTGTTCCCCCGCGAGGGCGCAGGGGCCTGGGAGTGCCGCTCGTGCCTGCGCGCCTTCTCCGTGCAGATGACCGGGATGATCCGACCCGGAGGTGGTGACAGATGAGCCTGTCCACCCGCGCCGCCCGCAACTTCAAGGGCACCCACACCGACGGGCGCACGCCCGAGGAGCTGCGTGAGCTGGTCTCCCACGTCGGGGCCGAGCTCGAGCTCGCTCCGGCCGAGGGCATCATCGAGTGGGCCGTCGCGACGTTCGGCGAGCGGTTCGCGATCACGTCCTCGATGGGCGACGCCGTGCTGGCCCACCTGGCCTCCACGGTCGCGCCCGACATCGACGTGGTGTTCCTCGACACCGGCTACCACTTCGTCGAGACCATCGGCACCCGCGATGCCGTCGCCGCCACCTTGCCGGTCAACCTGCGCACCATCGCCCCGGCCCAGACCGTGGCCGAGCAGGACGCGGCCTACGGCAAGGACCTCTTCAAGAGCGACCCCGACCTGTGCTGCGCGCTGCGCAAGGTCCAGCCTCTCGCCGACACGCTCGCCGAGTACGACGCCTGGGCCACCGGCCTGCGGCGCGCCGAGACCCACAACCGGGTCATCGCCCCCGTCGTGGGATGGGACGCGCGCAAGGGCAAGGTCAAGGTCTCCCCGCTGGCCCGCTGGAGCGACGAGCAGGTCGAGCGCTACGTCGCTGACAACGGCGTGCTGGTCAACCCGCTCGTGCACGACGGCTATCCGAGCATCGGCTGCTGGCCGTGCACCCGGCGCGTCGCCCCCGGCGACGACCCGCGGAGCGGGCGCTGGGCCGGCACCACCAAGACCGAGTGCGGGATCCACGCATGAGGCCACCCCACCGGCTGATGATCTCTCCCTCCAAGTACCGCGACAACGAGGTCGCACCCGCAGCACCCTTCTCGAAGCACCACCGCACCACTACGCACGATCGGAGTCACTCCTGATGGCTGCACCTGCTCTGGTTGCCCTTGCCCACGGAAGCCGGGACCCGCGCTCGGCCGCGACGATCAAGTCGCTCGTCGCCGAGGTCAAGGCGTTGCGCCCCGACCTCCGGGTCGAGACGGCGTTCCTCGACCTCGCCAAGCCGTCCTTCGACACGGTGGTCGACCGCCTGGTGAAGGCGGGCTACGACGAGATCGTCGTCGTGCCGCTGCTGCTCACCGAGGCCTACCACGCCAAGGTCGACGTCCCGGAGGTGATCGCCGCCGCGATGGCCCGCCACGAGGGCCTGCAGATCCAGGCGAGCCGGATCCTCGGCATGGAGGCCGCGTTCCTCGAGGTGCTCGACGTCCGCCTGCGCGAGGCGCTCAAGGAGGCGCGGGTGCGCGAGCTCGACGCCCTCGTGCTGGCCGCGGCCGGCTCCTCGGACCCGCTCGCCAACCAGGCCGTCGCCCGGATCGCCCGCACCTGGGGCGCCCGCCACCGGCTGCCGGTGACGGCCGCCTTCGCCTCGGCCGCCCCGCCGGCCACCGGAGAGGCGGTGCGCGCCTTCCGCGGCGAGGGCAAGCGCCACATCGCGGTCGCGTCGTTCTTCCTCGCGCCGGGCCGCCTGCCCGACCGCGCGGGTGAGCTCGCCGTCGAGGCCGGTGCCATCGCGGTCTCCGAGCCGCTGGGTGCCCATCCGGCCGTCGCCCGCGCGATCCTCGCTCGCTACGCCGTGGGCGCGGTCGAGCTGGTCCCGGTCTGAGACACCACCTCAGCCGAGGTGCTTGAGCGCCTCACGGCGTGAGAGCCCGCTGAGCCGGTCGGCGTGGGTCGAGACGAAGGTCTGGACCCACGCCGCATCCGTCCTGGCGTGCTGGCGCAGCGCCCACCCCAGCGCCTTGCGGATGAAGAACTCCCGGCCGTAGGCCGTGTCGTCGAGGTTGGCGACCAGCACCCGCGCGAGCAGGTCGGTGTCCGTGTCGTCGCCGTGCCGCAGCTGCGCCAGCATCGCCGTACGCCGGATCCAGAGGCTGTCGCCGTCGATGGCCCACGCGTCCATCACGGGTGCAACCTCGGCGCGGTGGTCGAGGAGCACCTGCCCGACGACGTGACCGGCGATCTCGTCCACGACGTCCCACCACGCGCCGGTGCGCACGAGGTGCTCGAGGAGGGGCAGCAGGTCGGCATCGACCCACGGCCGGTAGGCCCGGTGCCGCACCAGCGCGATCGCGGCGTACCACTCCTCGCGGTGCGTGGCGTCGTCCCACAGCTCCAGCACCGCGGCCCCCCACGAACCGCGGTCGATGAAGCGGTGCTCGACCAGGAGCGGCTCGAGCAAGGCCCTCAGCTCCGGCGCCGAGAGGCCGCGGTAGGGCAGCCAGGACAGCATGTAGCGCTGCTGCTGCACCGCGCGGTCCGGATCCCCCGCCTCCGCGAGGGCAGCGCGGACGGCACCGACGTACGTCACCGGTGACCGCCCTCGACTGCCCTCACGACGTCATCGTCTCAGGGACGGGCCTCGTAGACGTGGTTGAACGGGGTCTCGGCCACCCGGCGGAACCGGGTGAACCCGGCGTCGGTCACCACCTGACGGATCGCCGCCTCCCCGGCCTGCGCCCCCAGTGCGTAGCCACCGGGTTGGGACACCGCGCTGGGCACGCAGAGGAAGGTCGAGAAGCCGTAGAACACGCGCCCCACCGGGTTGAGGTTGTCCGCCACCGTGTCCCCTGCGGCCGGCTCCACGATCATCCACGTGCCGTCCGCGGCCAGGGAGCGCCGGATGCGCCGGGCCGCGCCGAGCGGGTCGCCCATGTCGTGCAGGCAGTCGAAGGTCGTGACCAGCTCGAGGTCGCGCTCGTCGAGGGCCTGCGCCCCGGCCACGTCGAAGCGCACCCGCTCCGTGACCCCGGCGTCGGCCGCACGCTGGCGGGCCGCCTCGATGGACCCCTCGTGGTAGTCGGATCCGATGAACGTGCTCGCCGGGAAGGCCTGCGCCATCAGGACGGTCGACGCGCCGTGCCCGCAGCCGAGGTCGGCGACCCGCGCGCCGCGTTCGAGCCTGCCGGCCACCCCGTCCAGCGCCGGGATCCACTCGGGGAGCAGGTGCATGAGGTAGCCCGGACGGAAGAAGCGCTCGCAGCCGGTGAAGACGTCCGGGTCGTGCTCGTGCCACCCGAATCCGGCGCCGGTGCGGAAGGCGTGCTCGATCTCGGGAAGTGCCTTGATCGCTCCCAGCGCGAGCTCGAAGGCGCCCGGCAGGAAGAGCGGTCCCGACGGGTCCGTGAGCGCGAAGGCCTTCTCCGGTGTCATCGAGTACGTGCCGGTGGCGGGATCGTGCTCGACGTAGCCGCCGGCGGCCTGGCCGCGCAGCCACTCCTCGACGTAGCGGGGGTCGGTGCCGGTCGCGGCCGCCAGCGAACGCGCGTCGGCCGGGCCGCGAGCCAGACCGCGGTAGAGCCCGAGCCGGTCGCCCAGCAGCACGTTGCCCGCGCCGACGGTGGCACCCAGGTCACCGACGAACGCGCCGACGAAGGTCATCAGCGCATCCATGTCGATCTCGGGCTGGCCGGCATCGGGCGTCTGGTCGGTGGTCTGGTCGACCGTCTGGTCGATGGTGGTCATGATGGTCTCCCTCTTTCGGCATCCGGGGTGGATGCTGGTCAGGGAGACGATGCTCGGCACCGGTTGCGCAGCCATTGCAACCGCGCTGCAACCCCCGGTCCGCACGCTCGTCCCAGGAGCCGCGGCGCGGTCGACACGGGAGGACAGGCATGCGAGCACGAGAACCTGACACCGACGGCTACGTCGACGTGGCCTGCGGCCGCCTGGCCTGGGAGTCCTTCAACGACGACGCCCACACCACCGTGCTGTTCGTGCCGATCGACACGTGCATCCACAGCAGGGCGTGGAAGGGCCAGGTGGCCTACCTCGCCCAGCACTTCCGGGTCGTGACCGTCGACCCGCCCGGCAACGGCCGCTCCGGCCGCGCGCTGGACCCCGAGGCCTACGGCGACCTCGCCCTGGTGGACGGCACCCTGGCCGTGATGGACCATCTCGGCGTCGAGCGCGCCGTGCTCGCCGGCGTCTGCGTCAGCGCCTGGCAGGCGCTGCTGGCCGCCGCGCTGCACCCCGATCGCGTGCAAGGCGTGGTGGCGGTCGGGCCCTGGGCGCGCGACCGCACGCCGCCGTTCCCCGTCCGGATGGAGGCGGTGCGGCACTTCGAGGAGGTGCGCGACGACTACTCCGGGTGGCGGGGCAACAACCGCCACTACCTGCCCGAGCACTGGCCCGAGTACGCCGAGTTCTTCTTCGAGCAGATGCTCCCCGAGCCGCACTCGACCAAGCAGCTCGAGGACATCGTCGGCTTCACCCGGGAGACCTCCGGCGCCGTCATCCTGGCCGAGAACGACGCGCCGAGGTTTCCCGCCACCGCCACCGAGGCCGAGCGCCTGCTGCGGGGGATCTCCGCGCCCGTGCTCGTGGTCCAGGGGACGGCCGACCTCTGCCAGCCCCAGGGACGCAGCCGCAGCGTGGTGGAGTGGACGGGCGCCGAGCACCTGGTCCTGCAAGGCTCCGGCCACCTGCCGATGGCACGCCACCCGGTCGTCGTGAACCGGGCGATCAAGGCCCTGGTCGACCGGGCGACCGGAGCCCCGGCACCCCAGCCGTCGCGCAGGACCGGCCGTCGTCGCCCGCGCGTGCTCTTCCTCTCCTCGCCGATCGGCCTCGGTCACGTCCGCCGTGACCTCGCCGTCGCCGACGCCATGCGACGGCAGCGCCCGGAGGTCGAGGTGCAGTGGCTCACCCAGTCGCCGGTCGCCGAGTTCCTCGAGCAGCGGGGCGAGGTGGTCCACCCGGCGTCGCGGCTGCTCGCCAGCGAGTCCGGCCACTTCGAGGCCGAGTCCGGCGAGCACGACCTCCACGCCTTCGACGCCGTACGCCGCATGGACGAGGTGCTGGTCAACAACTTCATGGTCTTCGACGACCTGGTCGAGCGCGAGTCCTTCGACCTGTGGGTGGGCGACGAGGCGTGGGACCTCGACCACTTCCTCCACGAGCACCCGTCCCTCAAGCGGGCGCCGTTCGTCTGGATGACCGACTTCGTCGGCTGGGTGCCGATGCCCGACGGGGGTGAGCGGGAGGCATTCCTGACCTCCGACTACAACGCCGAGATGGTCGAGCACGTCGCCCGCACGCCCGGGCTGCGGGACCGGTCGGTCTTCGTGGGCGACCCGGAGGACGTCGTGGACCTGCCGCTCGGTCCCGGTCTGCCGACCGCCCGTGACTGGACCGAGCAACACTTCGACTTCGCCGGCTACGTGATGGGAGACAGGCCCGATCCCGGACGTCGTGCGGAGCTGCGCGCGGCCCTCGGCTACGGCGAGGACGAGGTGGTGTGCCTGGTGTCCGTGGGCGGATCCGGGGTCGGCCACCACCTGCTGCGTCGGGTCGCGGCGGCCTATCCCTCGGTCGACGCCCGGATCCCCGGGCTGCGGATGGTGGTGGTCGCGGGTCCGCGTGTCGACCGGACCTCCCTGGAGGTGCCCCGTGGCGTCGAGGTGCACGGGTTCCTGCCGGACCTCGACCTGCACCACGCCGCCTGCGACGTGGCCGTGGTGCAGGGCGGACTCAGCACCACGATGGAGCTGACCGCCGCGCGACGCCCGTTCCTCTATGTCCCCCTCGAGCATCACTTCGAACAGCAGGTGCACGTGCGGCACCGCCTCGACCGGCACCGGGCCGGACGGGCGCTGGCATACGCCGAGACTGATCCCGACCGCATCGCCGAGGAGCTCGTGGGCTGTCTCGCGAAGCCGGTGGACTACCTCTCGGTGCCCTCCGACGGGGCCGAGCGCGCCGCCCGGCTGGCCTTGGAGGTGCTCTGACCCAACGAGTCGATCCGGCGCCGGAGGGCGGGCCACGACGTGGCCGTGGCCGCGCGCAGCGGCGCGAGGAGCCGACCGGCCTGCTCGTCATCGCCCCGCGCGGCAGCGGCTCCGGCGAGCAGCAGGTAGGCGTCGGCTCCGGGGACCCACGCGTGGCCGGGCGGGCAGTCGACGCGGGAGAGCGCATCCGTCGCAGCGCGGGTGTGCTCGCCGGTGAGTGCGGCGAGGGCGGCGGCGCACAGCAGCCGGCCCGGACGTGCCGTGCCGCTCCGTGCTTCGAGCCCGGCGCGGGCCACTACCTCCGCCTCGGCGCGGTCACCCGTCTCCACCAGGGTCGCGGCCAGCAGCCCCGCTGCCCACGAGTGCCACCACGGGTGGTCCACGGCCGATGTGACCTCGACCGACCCGCGACCGAGGCGGCGGGCGCCGTCCAGGTCCCCGGCGAGCCGGGCCAGCCAGCCCTCGTAGGCCCGGAGGTAGCCGGCGTAGGCGGGGAACCCGCTGCGGAGGTTGAGGTCGCGAGCGTGCGCCATCCGCTCCGCGGCCTCGTCCCACCGGTCGTGGGCCGCCGGCACGAAGGCCGACTCGAAGACCACCCACTGGATGAGCCAGGCATCGGCGCGGGCCCGGACCAACGGCTCGAGCTCCTGCACCACGGCGGACAGCGCGGGCGCGTCACCGAGATACCACGCGACCGTCTTGAGGCCGTCCAGCGCCAGCACGACGCCGTCCTCGGAGTGCGCCGCGCGCGCCCGGGCGAGGACCCGGTCCGCGCGCTGGCGGGCGTCCGCGAGCCGGAGCCGGCTCGCCTCGAGGATCGTCAGCCGGCTGGCGAAGTCGGCCTCGGCCCGCCGGTCCCCCAGCTCGGCCGCCAGCCGGACCCCGGCCTCGAGCGGGCCCAGCAGCTCCTGCGCGCCCAGCTGGGCCCCGACGGCGGCGTCACCACCACGCGCGCGCAGGGCGACCAGCTCCAGACGCCGCTCGCCGCTGCTCCGCGCCCACGCGAGCGCCGCGTCGATGTCCTCGATGGCGGCGGTCCAGCTCATCCCTGCCTCGTGCACCCTGCCCCGGACGAGCAGGGCACGCGCCCGGGTCTCCCCCGCGAGCTCAGGGACGGCCAGGCAACGCTCCACCAGGGTGCGCGCGTCCTCCACGGCCGCCGCGCGCAGTGCCTCCTCCCCGGCGAGGAGCCAGCCCCGGGCGGCACGTGCGTCGTCCCCGACCGCATGTGCGTGGGCGGCCATCACCTCCGGCCGGTCGCTCGTCAGGTCGGCTGCGCGGCGGTGATAGGCCGCGGCCACCGCCTCCGGGAGGGTGGCGTAGACACACTCCTGAAAGAGGTCGTTGGCGAACTCGTAGACGGCACCGCTGCGGACGAACAGCCCGCTGCGCGTCAGCTCCTCGCCGTGCCTGGTCGCACCCACCTCGGACAGCTCGGTGAGCGCCGCCAGCAATCGGGGGTCCAGCCGGCGCCGCAGCACGGCGCCGGCCTCCACGACCGCCCGCTCCTCGGCCCCGAGCCGCTCGACCCGCGCCAGCACCGCGGCGGACAAGGAGGCGGGGACACCGGTGTCGCCGCTGCTCAACGCGCGCAGGCACTCCACCACGCTCAGCGGATGCCCGGCCGTGCGGGCCATCACCTGAGCACCTTGGCCGGTGAGGCCCGCGGCCGCCGCGAGCGCGTCGACGGCGGCGGCCTCCAGCGGCTGGAGCCGGATGAGGCGGGCGCGGTCGCCGAGCCGCTCGACCACCGTGGGGTCCTCGCTCCGCACCGCTGCCACCAGCAGGACCCGGGACCCGACCAGCTGCCCGGCCAGGTAGCCGAGCAGGTCGACCGTGGCGACACCCGCGTCCTGCAGGTCGTCGACCACGAGGACCAGCGGCCGGGTGACGGCCAGTCTGCGCAGCGCTGCGAGCACGGCGTCGTACGTCGCCCGGCGCTGCAGGTCGCGGTCCGCAGGCGGCGCCTGGGCCCCGCGCACCACGCCACCGAGATCGGGCAGCAGCGAGACCCAGGCCGCCTCGTGGTCGCGGACGACGGTGACGAGTGCGTCGAGAGGCAGCCCGGTCAGCGCCGGCCGGAGCGCGTCCACGAAGGGTTGCAGGAAGAGCGACCGCTCCGCAGGGTGACAACGACCCCGCAGCACCGCGCCGCCGGTGGCCGCGCACATCTCCGCGACGGCGTCGAGGAGGCGGGTCTTGCCGATGCCGCCCTCCCCCACCACCAGCACGAGTCCCTCGTCACCACCTGCGGCGACGCCGGCCCACGCCTGGTGGAGCAGCTCGAGCTCGTCCTTCCGACCCACCAGCGAGACGGGCTGCGGCACGTTCATCGCCACCCGTGCGACCCCGTCCGGAGCAGCGACCGCCCCAGGGGCGCGCAGCAGCGCCAGGTGCAGCTCCGAGGTGGTGCGGTCGGGCTCGGTGCCGAGGTCCTCACGCAACCTCCGGGTCAGCCGCTCGTACGTCTCCAGCGCGGCCGCCGCCTGGCCGTCGGCCGCGAGCGCCCGCATGAGGTCGCACACCGCGCGTTCGTCATAGGGGTCCGGCAGCGTGCCTGCCGACGCCACCGCCACCGCCAGGCCCGTGTCCAGCGCCAGGAGCGCAGCGACCCGGTGGTGTCGGGTCTCCCGGCGCAGCGCAGCTGCTTCGTGGCGCACCCGGACGACCCAGTCGTCGTCCTCCTCGTCCAGAAGTGCGGCCTCGGTCCCGAGCAGCTCCAGGGCGGCGGCAGCGGCGGCCTCGGCCATCGCATGCTCCCCCGCCTCCACGCGGCTCGCTGCCTGCGCGCACAACTGCTCTGCCTCGGCCAGGTCCAGCAACCAGGGCCCGCCGAGGGCGTACGCACCGGGCAGCCCGACGACGAGGTCCTGGCCCACCGCGCGCCGGAGCCGGCTGACCAGGGTGGCGACGTTCGCCGCGGGATCGGCGGGTGGACGGTCCCCCCACAACGCCTCCACGATGCGATCCGTGGCCACCGGACGGCCGCGCGTCGAGGCGAGAAGAGCCAGCAACGATCGCGCCTTGCGGCTGCCCAGGTCGCGGCCCGCGAGCGTGCCACCGGCCGAGTCGACCCGCAGTGCGGACGACAGCCGGAGCCGGACGACCCCCTCGGGAAGGCTCACCCCCCGAGTATCCGCCCGCCGGGACGACGCTGCGCAACGTCTCGGGCGGGCGAGCTCATCCCACGAGTCGCTCGCGCAGGTGCTCGAGCTGGCGGGCGGGGTCGTCGGTGACGCCGCCGTGGACCGGACCGGGTTGCAGGACCGTGCTGCGGGGTGCCTTGAGGAAGCCGAACCGCTGGCCCAGCGTCTGGCGGGCCGCTGCGCCGGCGCGCTCATCGCCGCGGCAGACCCGGTCGACGAAGGTCAGTGCCTCGCAGACCTGGTCGACGTCGAGGTCGACGTGCAGCGCGTGCAACCGCTCGGCGTCGACGCTCCAGACCACGTCGAGGAAGTCGGCCGCCTGGCAGTGCAGGACGACGCCGACGTTGAGGAACTCCTCGCGATCCGGCCGCGGGACGCACCGCAGCACGACGTACTGGTAGGCCTGTTTCATCGCGGGCTCCCCGGCAGCCACTGGCGGGTGCCCAGGCGGGCGAGGAGGAAGTCGACGTACGCCGCTCGCAGCGCGTCGGGCGTCTCGGCCCCGGGCACCGGCTCGAGCCAGACGTCCGGCACCTCGGCGAGCACGTCGACCAGCACGTCGCGGCCGAGCGTTGCGGATATCTGCTCGTCCAGCTCCAGCGCACGACCCGAGCACGCCTCGAACACGTGCCCCTCGGCGTCCCACGTCTGGGCAGCGAACCTCTCCGGAGCGGTGAGGCCGGTGCGCCAGCCGTGGTGGAAGTAGAGCGAGGCGCCGTGGTCGATGACCCAGAGGTCGCCGTGCCACAGCAGGAGGTTGGGATTGCGCCAGGTGCGGTCGACGTTGGCCGTGAAGGCGTCCAGCCAGAGGACCCTCGCCCCCTCGTCGTCGGCCACGGCGACCTGACCGTCGATGCCGAACGACCCCGGTAGGAAGTCGATGCCGAGGTTGGGTCCGACACTGGCGTTGAGCAGGTCCTGGACCTCCTCGTCGGCCTCGTAGCGCGCCAGCTCGGGATCGAGGTCGAGGACCACGAGCCGCGGCGTGCGCAGGCCGAGGCGGGTGGCGAGCTGGCTGACGATGACCTCGGCCACCAGCACCTTGGCGCCCTGGCCGGCGCCACGGAACTTGCAGACGTAGGTGCCGAGGTCGTCCCCCTCGACGACCCCGGGCAGGCTGCCGCCCTCGCGCAGCGGGGTCACATAGCGCGTGACGGTGACCACGGGGAGGGCGGCGGTGACGCCAGACGGGATCACTGGAACGGGGGCTCCTGCTCGAGCCGCTGGGTCTCGTCCGCGACGACGAAGTCGGCCTTCGGCCACTTCAGGTCGAGCCCGCGCAGCGTCTCGAGGACGAGGTGGCCCACGGACAGGTTGCGGAACCACTTCTTGTCCGAGGGGATGACGTACCACGGCGCGGCGTCGGTGTTGGTGCGTTCGAGGGCGATCTCGTAGGCCTCGCGGTAGGTCGGCCAGAGCACCCGCTCGTCGAGGTCGCCGGGGTTGTACTTCCAGTGCTTGTCCGGGTTGGCCAGCCTCTCGGCCAGACGGGCCTTCTGCTCGTCCGCGCTGACGTGCAGCATGCACTTGATGATCGAGAAGCCCTCGTCGACGAGCGTGGCCTCGAAGTCGTTGATGGCGTCGTAGCGGCGCTCGATCTCGTCGAGGTCGGCGAGCTCGCGCACCCGCGCGATGAGGACGTCCTCGTAGTGCGAGCGGTCGAACACCCCGATGTAGCCGGCCGGCGGCAGACCCTTCTCGATGCGCCACAGGAAGTCGTGGGCGAGCTCCTCCTTGGTGGGCGCCTTGAAGCTGGTGATCGTCACGCCCTGGGGGTCCACCAGCCCGATCGTGTGACGGAGCACGCCTCCCTTGCCGCTGGTGTCCATGCCCTGCAGCACCAGCAGGATCCGGCGTTCGGAGCCCACGGTCCGTTCGGCCCACAAACGCTCCTGCAGGTCGGAGAGCTCGTCGCCCAGCGCCGCCAGTGCCTTCTTGCCGTCCTTCTTCTTGCCGTCGAAGCCCGGCGAGGCGTCGGTCTCGATGGCGGCCAGGTCGACCGGGCCGGCAGGGAGCCGCAGGGCGTCGACGATCGCGGAGGTCGGTCATGGGCACATCATGGCCCACGGCACGCCTGGCGGGCGTCCACCATGTCGTCACCAGGTTGCTGGGTATGCCGGCACCGGCAGCTCCAGCCGGTGCACGGTCCCGTCCTCGGTCTGCAGCGCGATGTGCAGGCTCCCGCCCTCGTCCATCGCGTCCAGCCCGCCGACCAGTGCGGTGACCGGACTGGACTCTCCCGGTGGGAATCCTTGCAGGGCGGCGTCGATCAACTGTTGGGGGTCACCCGCCGGGGTCTCCAGCCACGCAGGAGCTGTGCTGCCGTCGGGCAGGCTCACCTCGGCGGGCATGAGTGGCCCGTCGGAGTCGTTGGTCACCTCGAAGTCCACCGCCAGACCGCCCTGATACAGCGGGGGACACTCGGGATCGCTTCCCTCGAGGCACGTGACGTCGACGAACACACCGACGACGCGGGCAGCCACCGGACCAGACTCGGTGCTGTCGTCGGCGCCCGGTGTCACCCAGCGCTCGATCGGGAAGCCGTTGCGCTTGAAGGTGTGAAGCATCCAGGCATCACCGTCCTGGCGGAACTCCAGGTCGCTCAGTATCCGGGGACCGGGTCCCTCGGGATCGCCGAACGTCACCGGCCCCGAGAACGTGACGCTCGAGCCGTTCACGGTCGCATCTCCTTCATCGGCGTGCGCGTGCGGGAAGAGTTCGTCGGTCTCCCCCGAGGCCCGGTACAGGTGATCGGCATGGGCGAAGAAGGCGGCTGCAGGCCCGGTCGACAGCTCGCGCAGCCCGTCTGGGTCGCCGGCGGCGAACCTGTCGGCCACCTGGTCGAACGCCGCCAGCGCCTGGGTCACCGTCCCGCTGTCCGGAGTTCCCGGCTCGGCTGGCGCCCGGAGCCGTTCGTCCGCGGGCCCGCAGCCCAGGAGCAGGATTCCGGCGGCGATGAGCGCCGCCCACGTTCGGGTGCCTGGTTGCTGATGTGTCGTGGTCATGTCGCACCTCCTGGTCACCCCGATGCAACCAGCGTGTGGCCGGCACCGCATCGAGGCTGGCCCTGTATGTCTCAGGATCCCTCTGGGGGCCAGCCCCCAACATCGCTCCACCGTGCGGGGCAGCGTCTCGACGATAGTGTCGCCAGGGTGGCCAGATGGCGAGGATGGGGGTTTGCCCCCTAGAAGTCCCGCGTCGCCTGGACGAGCATGGACCAATGACCACGTCCGTCACCGCGAGCCATCGAGCGTCGATGACGCCGCTGGTCCAGTCGCTGACGTTCGGCGCCGGCGTGGTGCTCGCCGTCGCGATGTCGGTGGTCGCGGCCCGCAACCTGCCGGTGCCACCACCGGCGTACGACGTGGTGCCGGTGATCTTCGCCGGCGGGCTCGCGGTGCTTGCGGGGGTCCTCGTGGCCCGCTGGCGACCTGGCCACGGCGGCGCCTGGTTGCTGGTCGCGATGGGGCTCATCACGATGTTGACGCTGCTGTCGTTCTCCAATCACGCACTCCCGTTCACCATCGGTGGTCTTCTGGTCGGCGCTCAGAACGCGGTGGCCCTGCACCTCCTGCTCACGCTTCCCGACGGACGGCTGGAGACGCGGGGCGATCGGGCGCTGGTAGCTCTGGTGTACGGCGTCACGGTGGCATCGAAGGTGCTGCCCAACCTGTTCTTCGACTGCACGAACGCCTTCGGACTCGGCTGCCCCGGCAACCTGCTTGCGGTGCGTGCCGACCCGGACCTGGTCCTCCTGCTGGATCGCTGGTGGGGCGCGGCCGGCGCAGCCGTGGTCGCGCTGGTCGGTCTCCGGTTGGCGCTCCGGTGGTGGGGATCGGGTCCGACTCGTCGCCGAGTGCTGTCCGCGCCGTTGGTGGCCGCGGTCCCGATGCTCGTCGTCGCAGTCGTGGGGCTGCTTCAGCTGGCGGAGCGGTTCGGCGGCGTCGCCACGCTGCTCGACCCTCTGGCGCTCAGTCTTCTGCCAGTGGGGGTGCTGCTCGGGGTCCTGCGCAGCCAGGCACGCTCCGGTGTGGTCGGGTCACTGGTGACGGCGGTCGAACCGCGTTCGGACGACGCGCGGGAGCGGCTCGAACCCTTGCTGGCCAGGGCCCTCGGCGATCCGTCGGTCCTGCTTCTCACTCCTACGGAGGCCTCCGCGGAGGAGGCCGTGGGTCGGGTCCGGACGGCGGTGACCTCGCGCGGACGCACCCTGGCAGTCCTGGAGCACGATCCCGAGCTCGCGTCCGAGCCGGAGGTGCTCGCCGCGGTGTTGGCGACCGCCAGCCTGGCACTGGAGAACGAGCGTCTCGGAGCTCTTGCTCGGGCGCAGCTGGCGGAGGTTGCGCAGTCGCGCCGCCGACTGGTGACTGCTCACCTGGCCGAGCGCCGTCGGCTCGAACGCAACCTGCATGACGGCGCGCAGCAGAGACTGGTGACCGTGCGACTGTTGCTCGCCATGGCGGTGGAACAGGGCGTGGGGAGTGACCTCGTCGCGCAGGCCTCGGCCCTGGTGGAGGAGACCACGGCCGAGCTCCGCGACCTGGCGCGGGGCGTGCACCCGAGTGTGGTCACCGAGCAGGGCCTCGGCGGCGCCATGGAAGCACTCGCCGAACGGGCCGCGGTCGCCGTCGAGCTCCGGGGACAGGTGCCGCGCCTCGCCGAGCTCGTCGAGGTCACGGCGTACTTCGTCGTCGCCGAGGCCCTCACCAACGCGGCCAGACACGCGTACGCCACCCACGCTGAGGTGGAGCTGGAACTGCGCGATGGTCGTTTGATCGTGAGTGTCACCGACGACGGTGGCGGCGGCGCTGATTGGGGGCGGGGGACGGGCCTGGCCGGCCTGAAGGATCGTGTCGAGGCGGCCGGTGGGATGCTCGATCTCCGCTCGCCCCTCGGAGGTGGGACGCGGTTGGTGGCCACGCTGCCCGCTCCGGCTGGCGTGACGGACGTGACCCACGCCGAAACCCGGCGATGAGCGAGCCGCGGGTGGTGCTGGCAGACGATGTCGTGCTGCTGCGTGCCGGACTCGCCCGGCTTCTCGCGGAAGCCGGCTTCTCGGTCGTAGGGGAAGCGGCCGGCCCTGAGGAGCTCGTGGCACTGGTCGACCGCACCCAGCCTGACGTCGTCGTGGTCGATGTCCGGATGCCTCCGACGCACACGGTCGAAGGACTCGACGCTGCTCGCAGGATCCGCGACTCCCATCCCGATGTGGGCATACTGATCCTCTCCCATCACCTGGAAACCCGAAACGCCGTCGACCTGATCGAGGGTTCGACCGGCGGTGTCGGCTATCTGCTCAAGGACCGAGTCGGAGACCCGCGTGCCTTCGTCTCGGCCGTGCGTGACGTCGCCGACGGCGGCACGGTGATGGATCCCGATGTGGTTGCCGCGCTGCTCGGACGCCGTCGCCGCATCGACCCACTCGAGTCGCTGAGCGACCGCGAACGCGAGGTGTTGGCAGCCATGGCTGAGGGACGCTCGAACATGGCGATCGCCCAGCACCTGGTGCTGAGCCCGAAGACGGTGGAGAAGCACATCTCTTCGGTGTTCACCAAGCTCGGTCTCACCAACGAGCCGGTGCGGCATCGGCGAGTCTCAGCGGTGCTCTCCTACCTGCGTGCGATCGACGGGGACCGCGCCCTGCCGTAGCGAGAGGGGGTCGATTCGTCCTCGCCGTCGGACCGCTTCGACCGGCTCGAGTCACCTACCTCGACATCACGGTCCAGGGGTCCGTACATCCTTCATAGGTCGTCGTCCTCGAGGTCCCCGAGCGCCTCGCGGACGACGGCGAAGGCCAGCCCGGCCCCGTAGCCCTTGCGGGCCAGCAGCCCGGCGAGCCGACGCGTGGCGACCTGGGCGTCGAGCCCCTGCATCGAGCGCAGCTTCTTGTCGACCAGGGCCCGAGCCGCCGCGCGCTGGTCACCCTCGTCGATCTGCTCGAGGGCGAGCTTGGTGTCCTCGTCGTCCACACCCTTGCGACGCAGCTCCTGGGCGAGGGCACGAGGCGCCAGGCCGCGGCTGCGGTGTCGGCTCTCGACCCACTGCCGGGCGAAGGCGCTGTCGTCGATCAGGCCGACCTCGGTGAACCGGTCGAGCAGCGATGCGGCGACCTCGTCGGGGACCCCACGCCCGGCCAGCTTGTCGGCAAGCTCGTGCCGGGTGCGGGCCTGACCGGTGAGCGCATCGAGCAGGATCGTGCGCCCGACCGCCTCCGGATCGGCTTCGACAGCTGCTGTCGCGGCGGCCTCTGCGGCGGCTCTGGCCTCCGCACGCTCCGCCGGGCTCCGGGTGCGACCGCGCCCCGAGCCCCGTCCCTTCTTCCGGCGGGGTGAGGCGGGCGTGGGCGGGATCTCCCCCACCCACGCCTGGACGCCGAGGCCGACGTCACCGACCCACGAGGGGGCCGGGCGCGCCTCCCGATCAGAAGTCATCG
>CAVSCW010000025.1:0-26888 GCA_963726515.1 uncultured Actinomycetota bacterium | reverse complement strand
CGCAGCTTCCTCGACCACTACCGCGCGACCATCCGGTTGCAAGCCTCCGGCCTCACGGACGCCCAGCTCGACCAGGCGCTGGCGCCGAGCGACCTCACCCTCGGCGGGATGCTCAAGCACCTCGCCTTCGTGGAGGACTACTGGTTCTCCTACCACCTGATGGCCCACGAGCCGGCCCCGCCGTGGGACACCGCGCCCTGGGACGCGGACCCCGACTGGGACTGGCACAGCGCATCCAGCACCCCCCACGCGGAGCTGGATGCGCTGCTCGCCACTGCGATCGCACGATCGGACGAGTGCCTCGACGCGGCCCTGTCCGCGGACCCGGAGCTCGACCGCCCGGTCGCCCGACCGCGGGACCCCGCCCACGGGGGAACGGCGACCGTGCGCTGGGTTCTGGTCCACATGGTCGAGGAGTACTGCCGCCACGCCGGGCACGCCGACTTGATCCGACAGTCGCTCGACGGCGCGACCGACGTCTGATCGGGCCGGGGGCTAGGTGTCCTCGTGCAGGCACAGCACGTTGCCGGCGGGGTCCTTGAACCACGCGGCCTTCTCCGACCCGAGCACGCAGACGTGGTCGACGGTGCTGAGGTCCGGCAGGTCGTAGTCCTCGAAGACGACGCCGCGCTCCTTCAGGGAGCTGATCTCCGAGGTGATGTCGTCGACCTCGAAGCTCATCGCCGTGCTGGCGGACGGGGTGCTGTCGGGACGGGGCAGCAGGACGAGCGTGTCGCCGCTGTCCAGCGCATAGATCGCGCTGCCCTCGTCGTTCGTGCCGGTGTAGGCGAGCCCCAGGGACTCGGAATAGAACGTGCGGGCGCGGTCGACGTCGGTGACCGGGAGCATCATCGCGACCGTGCGGTGGGTGAGTGACATGGCGCCTCCTTGATCCTGACTGCCACCAGTGTGCTCCCGATCGCCGGATGCGGGGAGACTGATCCAGACCGGTCATCCGGGCACCCGGCACCCCGTCTGGTGGAATAGGGCCCATGGCTGATCCGATCCGCGTCTACCTCCTCGACGACCACGACGTCGTACGCGAGGGGCTGAGGTTCCTGCTCGAGCAGCAGGACGACATCGAGGTGGTCGGCGAGTCGGCCAGCGCCACCGAGGCGACCGCGCGGATCCCGGCGCTGAAGCCCGACGTGGCCGTGCTCGACGCGCGCCTGCCCGACGGCTCGGGCATCGAGGTGTGCCGCGCGGTGCGGGCCGTCGACCCGTCGATCAACGCCCTCATCCTCACGTCGTACGACGACGACGAGGCGCTGTTCGCCGCGATCATGGCCGGTGCCTCGGGCTACGTGCTCAAGGAGATCCGCAGCTCCGACCTGGTGACCGCCGTGCGCCACGTGGCCGCCGGCAAGTCCCTCATCGACCCGGCGATGACCGCGATCGTCCTCGAGCGGATCCGCAACGGCCCGAACACGCCCGATGAGCTCGCCTCGCTCACCGACCAGGAGCGCATCCTGCTCGGCCACATCGCCGAGGGCCTGACCAACCGGCAGATCGCCGAGCAGATGTTCCTCGCCGAGAAGACGGTCAAGAACTACGTCTCCAGCATCCTCGCCAAGCTCGGCCTCGAGCGGCGCACGCAGGCCGCGGTGCTGGCCTCCAAGCTGCTGGGCAACTAGTCGGTGTGACCAGCGGGGGACCTAGGTCCCCCCGGCCGGTGACCGGTGGCCCTGATGGGCGCGCAGCGATCTCACGATGCTGGTGGTGACCCATTCACCACACCACCGAAGGAGGGGATGGCGATGAGCGTCATCCATCGTCACCGTCACGAGACCGAGACGCAGGACGTCACGCCCACTGTCGAGCAGTCCGGCGAGCACCGAGGCCCTTGGTTCGCCCGCGCCCTGGCCACCTTGCGGATCGCCTTCGGGATCACCTTCCTGTGGGCCTTCCTCGACAAGCTGTTCGCCCTGGGATTCCACACCGGCTATGACCAGGACGGCGTCCTGGACCGCTTCGGACCCGCGGCGTGGATCAACGGCGGGAGCCCCACTGAGGGCTTCTTGACCTTCGGCGTCCCCGCCGACAACCCGTTCCAGGGGTTCTTCGCCTCCCTGGCGGGCCAGGCCTGGGTCGACTGGCTCTTCATGCTCGGCCTTCTCGGGATCGGCGTGACCCTGCTGCTCGGGGTGGGCATGCGGATCGGCACCGCGGCAGGCGCGCTGATGTATGCGTTCATGTACGCCGCGGTCCTCCCGCTGGAGAACAACCCGGTCGTCGACGACCACCTGATCGGCGTGATCGTGATGGCGGTCCTCGCACTGGGGGCGGCCGGCACCACGTGGGGGATGGGTCGCTGGTGGAACCGCACGGAGGTGGTCGCGCACTACCCCGTCCTGCGGTGACACCCGGCCCCCCGGCGGGTCCTGCTCCGGCTCAGCCGAGCGGGACCCGCCAGTGGAGCAACGTGCCGCGCTCACCGACCGGCGTGACCTCGAGGGTCCCGCCCAGGTCGTGGGCGCGGCGTCTCACGTTGCGCAGCCCGCTCTCGAAGACCTCGGCGGGCAGGCCCACCCCGTCGTCTGCCACGCGCAGATCGAGCCGGTCTCCGCTGACGACGACGTCGATCTCCGCGTTGTCGGCCAGCGCGTGGCGGGCGAGGTTGGAGATCGCCTCGCGGAGCACTGCCAGGAGCTGCGAGCCCAGCTCGGGTGTCACGGCCGTGTCGACCGGTCCGGAGGTCCGCACCACCGGGCTGAACCCCAGCACCGGGACGTACTCCTTGACCAGGCTGCGGATCGCCGCGCGCAAGGAGTCGCCGCGACGGTCCTGAAGCTCGAAGATGGTGCCCCGGATGGCCTTGATCGTGTCGTCGAGGTCGGCCACCGACGTGTCGAGGCGGTCGGTCACGGGACCGGCGCCGACCATCGCCGCCACGCCCTGGAGCTGGAGCCCGGTGGCGAAGAGTCGCTGGATGACGATGTCGTGGAGGTCGCGCGCGATGCGTTCGCGATCCGAGATCACTGCCAGCTCCTGGCGTTCGGCCAGGGCCTGCGTGCGGTCCAGCCACAGGGCGACCTGGTCGGCGAACCCGGCGAACAGGTCGCGGTCCTGCACGTCGAGCAGGCCCGAGTCGGGATGGGCCACAGCCACGAGCGCAGCGACCGGGGCCAGGTGGGAGCGCAGCGGGATGACGACGAGCCGTGCGTCGTCGGCCTCGGTGGTGACGACCCGCTCCGGAGTGGCGCGCGCGTCGGCCAGCAGCCCGAGCACGCGTTCGGCGTCCGCGTCGGGAGCCACGCTCACCGCGTCGTGCTCCGGGCCGAGCGACGACCAGAGCGCGACCGCCTTGGCCCGCGAGACCTGGCGCGCGGTGGACACGATCTGGTGCAGGGCGGTCGGCAGGTCGACCGGCGGCTGGAGCAGCTCGGCGAGCTGCGCGGACGCCTCCAGCCACTGGCGACGGCGCTCGCTCAGCGCGAAGGAGCGTGCGTTGCTGATGACGTAGCCGGCCGTGCGCGCCAGCTCCTCGACGAGGGACTCGTCGTCCTCGGTGAACGGGCCGCCGCCCGCCTTCTCGGTGAGGTAGAGATTGCCGAAGACGGTGCCGCGGATCCGCACGGGCATGCCGAGGAAGGACGTCATCGGCGGGTGGTGGGCGGGAAAGCCCACCGAGGAGGGGTGGGCGGACAGGTCCACCAGCCGCAGTCCCGAGGGGTCGTCGATGATCACGCCGAGGATGCCGCGACCACGGGGCAGGTCACCGATGCGCTCGCGTGCGCGCTCGTCGATGCCGGTGGTGATGAACTCGACCAGCTCGCCATCACTGCCCAGCACGCCCAGCGCGCCGTACTGGGCCCCCGTGAGCGCGGTGGCCGCCTCGACGATGCGCGACAGCACGCTGGCGAGGTCGAGGTCGCTGGAGATGGCCGTGACGGCCTCCAGCAGAAGGCGGGCGTCGACGCCGAGGTCCGGGGTGTGTGTCACGGGTCCAGTGTGACGCGTCCGGGGCGTCAGGGTCAGCCTGAGGCGAGGCGCCGGACGGGCAGGTGCTCCCACGGGTCCCAGCCGCCACCCAGCTGGCGACCGGTGACCTCCGTCCACGGGATGCGCACGACGAGGTTGCGCTGCCCCTCGGCCCAGGGGCGTGGCTGCCAGGAACGGGCGATCTCGGCGAGCTCCTCCTGGTCGTCGACGAACGACGCCCGGCCGCGCACCACCACGCTCCAGCCGCGCTTGAGCTCGTAGTCGAACTGGTCGACCTCGAAGCACACCTGCGCGTCGCGGCCATAGGTCCCGAGGAGGCTGTACGCCGTGGTGCGGACCAGGATCGCGTCGTCTTCGACGGCGTAGTTCACCGGGATGATGTGGGGGCCGTTGGGTGTGCCGAGCGCGACCCGGCCGGCAAGGCCCGCTCCGAGCAGTCGCGCGCAGTCCTCGCGCGAGAGGTCGTGACTGGTGTGCATGGGAGCCCTCCTTGAGGTTGACTCCCAGCGTCTCCCGCCGGTGCCGGTGCGGGCAGGGTCGAAGGTCCCGAGCGCGACGGTCTAGGGGCCGGAGTTGGTGATGAGACCGCCGGTCGTCGGCTGGTAGGGGTTGAGGCCGTGGTCGATGGCGTACTGCTTGAGGTAGCCGTCGCGTCCCAGCACCGCGATCCGCTCGGCGATCTTGGCGGCCTCGGCCTTCTCGACCTCGACCTGGGCCTGCGCGGCCTTGACCTGGGCAGCGGCCTCGGCCTCCTTGGCCCTGGCCTTGGCCACCGCCTCCTGCTGCGCGACGAGCGCGGCCTTGACGGACTCCGGCGGGACGGGCTTCTGCAGGGTGATGGCGAAGTCGGTGAAGAACTCCTCGTCGCCGTCGATCTGCCGCCCGACCAGCTCGGGCATCTGCTCGAGCACCTCCTGCTCCCACTTCGCCTTGACAGCCGGGTCGGTGTAGAGCTCGGTGTAGGTGTAGTTCTGGCTGGCCCGGTCGATGGCGGTCTCCAACGGCCGGCTGATGTAGACGCTCAGCATCTGGAGCCACCCGAGCGAGCCGTTGCCGTCGGTGGTGTCCATGTAGGCGGCGTAGCGGTTGCCGATCAGGTCGTGGAACTTCTGCAGCGTCTTGCAGTCGGTGTTGAGGAGGAAGGCCGCGACGCCGTCCACGCTCATCTCGATCCCGTCCTTGCTGACGAAGGTCACCATCGGCCGGTCCCCGCCCTCGCCGAAGACGTAGTTGCGCTGGCTCTTGGGGTAGGAGTAGTGCTTGTCGCCCGGGCCGTCCCAGGCGCGGGTCGAGCTCGACACGCAGTCCTTGAAGCGCCGCGGCGTGAAGGCGCCGTCGCTGTAGTGCAGCGCCACCTGGTCGGGGCCGGTGGACACGGTGGTCGGTCGGATGAAGACCAGCAGGCCCAGCGCGAGGACGACGAGCACGATGACCCCGCCCGCGGCCTTGCGCAGCGATCCGGCCCTCGTGGCGATCTTGTTGGTGCTCGGCAAGGGGTGTCCTCAGGCGTCCGGGCCGCCGGACTGGCGGCGGTGGTGGGTGGTGATCTCGTCGATGATGATCGTGGAGAGCTCGGGGGAGACGTCGCGGTGCTGCCAGGCGAGCTCGCGCAGCTGCTCGATGAACGCGTCCCGCTCCGCCAGCTCGCGCGGCGCGGCCGGGGTGGGGAGGGCAGGTGCTGTCCCCGCGCCGGCGGACAGCCGGCCCGCCCAGAAGGCTGCCGCGATCAGCACGACGACGATGAACAGCGATGCCAGCGGAACCATGCGGTCATCCTGCCCTGCACGACTTCGTCAGCGATCGATGTTGCCCGGCGGGTCTAGCGTGGATGACGTGACGGACCAGACCCAGCACCCCGCAGCCAGCACCCTCGGTGAGCTCCGCGCCACCGGTCACCAGCTCCGGACCCTGCGCCAGGAGATCCGCGACAACCTCCTGGCCAGGCTGCGGGCGGGGGAGGATCCCTGGCCCGGTCTGCACGGCTTCTCCGAGACCGTGATCCCGCAGGTGGAGCGGGCGCTGCTCGCCGGCCACGACATCGTCCTGCTCGGCGAGCGCGGCCAGGGCAAGACCCGGCTGCTGCGGGCCCTGGTGGGCCTGCTCGACGAGTGGACGCCGGTCATCTCCGGCTCCGAGCTCGGCGAGCACCCCTACGAGCCGATCACGGTCACCTCGCAGCAGGCGGCGGCGATCCACGGCGACGACCTGCGCATCTCGTGGCGACACCGCGACGAGAGGTACGCCGAGAAGCTCGCGACCCCCGACACGTCGGTCGCCGACCTGATCGGCGACGTCGACCCGATGAAGGTGGCGGAGGGCCGTCACCTCGGGGACCCCGAGACCATCCACTTCGGACTGGTCCCACGCAGCCACCGCGGCATCGTCGCGATCAACGAGCTGCCCGACCTCGCCGAGCGCATCCAGGTCGCGATGCTCAACGTGATGGAGGAGCGCGACATCCAGATCCGCGGCTACATCCTCCGGCTGCCGCTCGACGTGCTGGTCGTGGCCAGTGCCAACCCCGAGGACTACACCAACCGCGGTCGGATCATCACCCCGCTCAAGGACCGGTTCGGCGCGGAGATCCGCACGCACTATCCCCGCGAGGTGGCCGAGGAGATCGCGGTCATGGTGCAGGAGGCCGACCTCGTCGCCGAGGTGCCGGCGTACCTCCTCGAGGTGCTCGCCCGCTTCACCCGCCACCTGCGCGAGTCGCAGGCCGTCGACCAGCGCTCAGGGGTCAGCGCCCGCTTCGCGATCGCCGGTGCCGAGACGATCGCGGCCGCCGCGCTGCACCGCGCGACCACGCAGGGCGAGGACGAGGCCGTCGCCCGGGTCGTCGACCTCGAGACCGCGGTCGACGTGCTGGGCGGCAAGATCGAGTTCGAGACGGGCGAGGAGGGCCGCGAGACGGAGGTCCTCACCCACCTGCTCCGCACCGCCGTCGCCGAGACCGTCCGGGCGCACCTCGCGGGCATCGACCTGCGGCTGCTCGTCGAGGCCATCGAGGAGGGCGCGATGGTGAGCACGGGCGCCCGCGTCGGTGCGCGTGCCTTCCTCGCGGGCCTGCCCGCACTGCCTCCGACCGGGCCCGGGGAGTCGGACCTCTATGACGAGGTCTGCGACCGGCTCGACGCGACCAACGACGGCGAGCGGGCGGCGGCGCTCGAGCTCGCCCTGGAGGGGCTCTACCTCGCCCGCAAGATCGGCAAGGACTCCGAGGCCGGGGAGACCGTCTATGGATGAGTCCGGCCTCGTGACGCTGCGACCCGGCACGCACGACGACATCGCCTCCTTCGTCGAGCTCGGCCGCGCCGTCGTGCCCCCGACCTATGCGCCGATCGATGCGGCGTACGCCCAGCGGATGCTCGACGAGTGGTGGACCCCCGAGGTCTTCGCGACGTCGCTGGCGCGCAACGCGCACGTCGTCGCGGAGCGCCGCGGGCAGGTGGTCGCCCTGGCGAACCTCGGGCGGCTCACCAGGTCCTACCGCGACTTCCCGGACGTCGAGGGGGAGCGCGAGGTGATGTGGAAGCTCTACGTCCACCCCGAGCACCAGGGACTGGGCATCGGCAGCAGGCTGCTCGGGGAGATCGAGGCACTCGTCGAGGGCGACGAGCTGTGGCTCGAGGTCGTCGCCGGCAACGAGCAGGCGGTCGGCTTCTACGAGGCGCACGGCTTCGCGGAGGTCGAGCGGTCGGCGGGACCGCCGTGGCCCGACGACATCTGGTTCAAGAAGGTCCTCGTCAAGGACCCGGCGCGATGAGCCGCTACCGCCTCTACGAGGGTGGCGACCCGCTGGCGCCGCCGGTCGACCTCGCTGAGGCCCTCGACGCCATCGGGCAGGACGTGATGGCCGGCTACAGCCCCGAGCACGCGATGCGGGAGTTCCTCCGCCGCGGCAGCTCCGACCAGGCAGGGCTCGACGAGCTCGCCCGCAAGGTCGCCGAGCGTCGGCGCGAGATCCTCCAGCGCAACAACCTCGACGGCACGATGCGCGAGGTGCGCGAGCTCCTCGACCGCGCCGTGCTGGCCGAGCGCGGCCAGCTGGCCCGCGACATCACCATGGACGACAGCGACCGGCAGTTCCGGGAGATGGTGCTCGACGACCTCCCCGCGTCAACGGCGTCGGCGGTGAGCGAGCTGACGTCGTACGACTGGCAGTCCAGCGAGGCGCGCGAGGCCTACGAGCAGATCAAGGACCTGCTCGGCCGCGAGCTGCTCGACCAGCGCTTCGCCGGCATGAAGCAGGCGCTGGAGGGCGCCACCGACGAGGACCGGGCGGCGGTCGAGGGGATGCTCTCCGACCTCAACGACCTGCTGGAGAAGCACGCGTCCGGGCAGGACACCGACGAGGACTTCGCCGACTTCATGGACAAGCACGGCGACTTCTTCCCCGAGAACCCCCAGGACATGGACGAGCTGCTCGACTCGCTCGCCCAGCGGGCCGCCGCGGCCCAGCGGATGCTGAACTCGATGAGCCAGGAGCAGCGCCAGGAGCTGATGGAGCTCTCGCAGCAGGCCTTCGGGTCGCCGCAGCTGGCCGAGCAGCTGGCCCGGATGGACGCCCACCTCCGGGCGCTCCGGCCGGGTGAGGACTGGTCCGGGTCGGAGCGCTTCGAGGGCGAGCAGGGGATGGGGCTGGGCGACGGCACCGGCGCCCTGCAGGACCTCGCCCAGCTCGATGCGCTGGCCGACCAGCTCGCGCAGTCCCACCCCGGCGCCCGGCTCGACGACGTCGACCTCGACGCCCTCGCCGGCCAGGTCGGTCCCGACGCGGCCGTCGCCGCGCGGACACTGCAGGAGCTGGAGCGGGCGCTGCGCGACAGCGGCTACCTCAAGCGAGGCTCCGACGGCGAGCTGCGGCTCTCGCCCAAGGCCATGCGCCAGCTCGGCAAGGCGTTGCTGCGCGACGTGGCCGACCGGATGAGCGGACGCTCGGGGGCGCGCGAGACGCGGACGACCGGACTGGCAGGGGAGCCGTCGGGGGCGACCCGGCGGTGGGAGTTCGGCGACACCGAGCCGTGGGACGTGCCGCGCACCATCACCAACGCGGTGCTGCGCGACGGCGGCTCGCCGGTGCGGTTGCAGGTCGACGACATCGAGGTCCTCGAGACCGAGGCCCGGACCCAGGCCGCGGTGGCGCTGCTCGTCGACACCTCGTTCTCGATGGCGATGGACGGACGATGGGTGCCGATGAAGCGCACCGCGCTCGCCCTGCACCAGCTGGTCAGCTCGCGCTTCCGCGGCGACGACCTCCAGCTGATCGCCTTCGGGAGGCACGCCCAGGTGATGGAGATCGAGGAGCTCACCGGCCTCGACGCCCGTTGGGACAAGGGCACGAACCTCCACCACGGGCTGCTGCTCGCCACCCGGTTCTTCCGCAAGCACCCCCACGCCCAGCCGGTGCTGCTGGTCGTCACTGACGGGGAGCCGACCGCCCACCTCGAGCCGGACGGCGAGGTGTGGTTCTCCTACCCGCCGCACCCGCTGACCATCGCCCACTCGGTGCGCGAGCTCGACGCGGCCGGGCGGCTGGGAGCACAGGTGACGTTCTTCCGACTCGGCGAGGATCCCGGGCTGGCGCGCTTCATCGACTCGATGGCCCGTCGGGTCGACGGCCGGGTGGTGAGCCCTGAGCTCGACGACCTCGGAGCCGCGGTCGTGGGGTCCTACCTCGGCTCGCGCGGGCCCATGTCGTCGTACCGCGAGCAGTTCGGCGACCTCTACGGCGGCGGACGCGGCAACTGGGTCTAACCCGCGCCGTCCAGCATCCGCAGCAGCTCGGCACCCATGTGCTCGATGACCGCGTGCAGGGCCTTGGCGGGTCGCACCATCACCGTGAAGTCGACGATCTGGCCGTCCGCGTCCCACGTGATCATGTCGACGCCGGAGACGTCGAGGCCGCCGACCTCGGTGCGGAACTGCAGCACCGCCGAGTCGTCGCCGAGCCACTCGCGCTCGTAGGACAGCCGCGGACCGAGCACGGTGAATGCGGCGGTGAGGTAGCCGACGACGGTGTCGCGCCCGACCTGCGGCGCATGCACCGCCGGGCTGCGGAAGACCGCGTCCTCGGCGATGAGGGCGGGCAGTCCGGCAGGGTCGCGGCTCTCGGCCACGGCGTGCCAGCGGGCGAGCGAGGCGGCGGCGTCCATGCCCGCCATCGTGCCACGCGCAACCGCTCTGGCAGGGCCGGGCGCGACCGCTCAGGTGAGCCGGTAGAAGCGCCAGAACCCGAAGTCCTCGATGGGCAGGACGTCGAGCTCGGTGAAGCCGGCCTCGCGCGCGTAGCCGCGCAGCACCGACGGCCGCATGACGGTCCCCGTGCCGGCGCTGGGCTGGCTGGACATCCCGTCGGGCAGGCAGACGAACAGGCTGAAGCCATACATGATGCGCTCCATCTCGTCCCCGTCCGCGGCGAAGGCCTCGGACACCGCCTCGTCCATCACGACGAGGAAGCCGTCGGGGGTCAGTGCCCTGTGCACGGCGGCCAGGACCTCCACCGGGCGCGGCATGTCGTGCACGCACTCGAAGGCGAAGGCGATGTCGTACGACGCATCACCGAGGTCGGCCGCGTCACCGTGCCGGAACTCCACGTCGACGCCGGCGGCGGCGGCGTTGGCGCGCGCCATGTCGGTCGACGGGCCGTCGATGTCGATGCCGGTGACCACTGCTGCCGGGTAGGCACGCTTCAACGCGATCGAGGACCAGCCGCCACCGCATCCCGCGTCGAGGATGCGGGTGCCGGGTCGCGACAGCGCCTGGTGCACGTCGAGAACACCTGCCAACGCGGGCGCCAGCCGCGTGTCGTACCAGGGCCGGTTGCCGTCGGCCTGCGCCTCGCGCGCATCGACGCCGAGCTGTTCCCAGCTCACTCCGCCACCGGTGCGATAGGCGTCGAGCAGCTGGGGGAGGGAGGGGCCGACGGCGGCGAACATCCGGCCGAAGGGCGCCAGGTAGTTCAGGCTCGTGGCGTCGGTGAGCACCTCGGCCGTCGCCGGGGGGATGGCGAAGCGACGTGTCTCTGCGTCGCCGTCCGCCTCGACGGTGAGCAGACCGGTCACCGCCTGTTGCTCCAGCCACTCACGGGCGTAGCGAGCGTGCGTGCCCGTGCGCATCGCGA
Organism: uncultured Actinomycetota bacterium; assembly: GCA_963726515.1. Classification (GTDB taxonomy): domain Bacteria; phylum Actinomycetota; class Actinomycetes; order Propionibacteriales; family Nocardioidaceae; genus Nocardioides. Next base: position 15,823 of record CAVSCW010000025.1, on the reverse strand, counting down.
GCTCCGACGCGGTGGCCGGCCCCTCGTCCACGAGGCTGCGATACCAGCCCAGCCGGTCGCCGAGGAAGATCGAGAGCATGTCGACGGTGCCGAGCAGGGCGCCGAAGAGCCGCTCGGCGAGCGCGTCCGACGTGGTGGTCGCCATCTCGGCAGTGTGCGCCTCCCAGCGCGTGGCTGGATAGCGGGTCTAGCCCAATTCAGTCCGGCGCGAAGCCCGGCAGCGACTCCGTGAGGATCTCGCGGAACGGCGCCGTGGCGCCGAGCTGGCTGAGCAGGCCGATGCCGCCGAGCCAGGTGCGGTGGATCAGCAGGTACGACGAGGGCAGGTTGATGCGGGTGGTGAGGACGAACGTCTCGGACTTCGGGTCGTTGACCCGCTCGAACTGCTCGCGCATCCACTCGCGGGTGAAGGTGAACCGCTCCTGCGCGGCCGGCTCGACGAACGGCGCGAGGTAGGACAGCAGCAGGGCGGGGTCGACGCTGATGCGGTCCTTGATGAAGCCCTCCTCCCGCAGCACCGCGATCAGCGACTCCTCGTCGGAGTCGATCGCGATCCGCATCAGCCGCCCCATGGGCTCCGGGAGCGTGCCCCCGGGCAGCCGGGCGACGGCGCCGAAGTCGAGGACACCGAGCCGGCCGAGCCCGCCGTCGGGGGCGGGCAGGATCCGGAAGTTCCCCGGGTGCGGGTCGGCGTGGAGCATGCCGGTGCGGCGCGGACCCTCGAAGAGGAACCGGACGAACAGCTCACCGTAGTGGTCACGCTCGGCCTGCGTGCCCTCGCGAATGATGTGGGCGAGCGAGTGGGGCGACTCCATCCACTCGGTCACCAGCACCTCGCCGCCGACCGCCACCACGGGCGGCACCACGATGTCCGGATGGTCGGCGAAGGCCTCGGCGTACGCCGCCTGCGCCTCGGCCTCGAGGGTGTAGTCCAGCTCGTCGGCCGCGCGCGCCTGGAGCTCGGTGACGAGGGGCTTGATGTCGATGCCGGGGAACACCGGAGCGACCCCGCGGGCCACCCGCGCGATCTGGCGCAGGTCGCTCATCAGTGCCTCGCCCGCGCCGGGGTACTGCACCTTCACCGCCACGTCGCGTTCGCCGCCGTCGGTCGTGTGGTCGAGCCACCGACCGCGGTGGACCTGGCCGATCGAGGCGGCCGCGGTGGGCGCACCGTCGAGCCAGACCAGGCGGGTGCGCCAGTCGTCGCCGAGGTGGGTGGTGAGCTGCTGGCGCACGGTCGCCGTCGGCATCGGGGGAGCGGAGTCCTGGAGCGCGGTGAGGTGCTCGCGGTAGGGGGCCGCCAGCTCCTCGGGAAGCGCGGACTCCAGGACGCTCAGCACCTGGCCGAACTTCATCGCTCCGCCCTTGAGCTCACCCAGCGTGCGGAAGAGCTGCTCGGCGGTGCGCTGCTGGACATCGGACAGGACGGCCTCGGCGGGCTTGCCGCCGAGCCGCTTGCCCAGGCCCATGGCCTGGCGTCCGGCGTACCCCAGCGGAAGCGCCGCGAGGCGTGCCGTGCGGGCCGCGGCCTTGCGGGGCAACTCGGTCATGGGGACATTGTCCCCTCTGCTCCAACTGGGAGGGGAAACGCGTGCGTGACCTGACGCGGGGTGGCTCGTTGAGAGCACGACAGACACCACACTCTCGGGAGAACCACATGCGTCTCAAGCCCCTGCTCGCCTGTGCGGCGAGCGTCCTCGCAGCCGCGGCGACCTTCGCCTCGAGCGGCACCGCGTCGGCGGCCGACCAGAGCACTCCGGCCAACGTCTCCGACTTCCTCGCGACCCAGCTCAGCAGCCTCACGGGCAAGACCTCGGTGATGGTGCACGGCACCTCGATCACCGCCGCGCGCCAGGCCGTGACGGCCTCCGGCATGGCGAAGAAGGGCGAGTTCAGCGCGATCGGCGTGGTCATCGCCAACGCCACCAAGAGCCAGATCCAGTCCGTGCGCAGCGCACCCGGGGTGACGTACGTCGAAGCCGGCGCACAGCCGATCGAGTTCTTCCAGGAGACGTCCAACACCGCGACCCGTGGCGCCGAGGCAGCCGCCACCCTCACCGGTGCCGACGGCTCCCCGCTCACCGGCAAGGGCGTCAGCGTCGCGGTCATCGACTCCGGCGTCGACCCGACCCACCCCTACCTCACGGAGGCGGACGGCTCGAGCGCGGTCGTCGCCAACCTCAAGGCGCTGTGCGAGCCGCTGACCGAGACCTGCTCGGTCCAGAGGCTGCCCGCCGTCGTCGACACCGACACGCTGTCCGTCGGCGGTCACGGGACCCACGTCAACGGCATCGTGGCGGGTCGTCCGACCACCTTGACCGATGGCGGCAAGCTCCAGGGTGCAGCGCCCGGCGCCAAGCTCGTCTCCCTCTCGACCGGTGCCGGGCTCGTCATCCTCGGCGCCGACTCCGCTCTCAACTGGGTGCTCGAGAACCACGCCGCCCCGTGCGGTGCCGGTGTCCCGGCTTCGACCTGCCCGCCCATCAAGGTCACCAACAACTCCTACGGCCCCATGGGCGGTGGCTCCTTCGACCCCGAGTCCGCCACGGTGAAGCTGCAGCGCGCGCTGGTCGCCGAGGGCGTGGTGACCGTCTGGGCCGCCGGCAACGACGGCGGCGACGGCTCGGAGAGCCTCACCAACCCGCCCGGCCAGGACCCGACCGGTGGCATCCTGTCGGTCGCGTCCTACTACGACCAGGACACCGGCACCCGGTCCGGCGTCGTGTCGGACTACAGCTCGCGCGGCCTGGCCTCCGATGCCTCCACCTGGCCGGACCTCTCGGCCCCGGGTGAGAACATCACCTCGTCGTGCCGCCTCTACCTCGCGATCTGCTCGACCGGGCTGGACTTCCGCAACGGTCCGGGCGCGCTCGACATCGGCACCTTCAACACGATCAGCGGCACGTCGATGGCGGCGCCGCACATCGCGGGCATCGTCGCCCAGCTGTTCCAGGCCAAGCCGTCGGCCACCCCCGCCGACATCGAGCGGGCGCTGAAGGTCTCGGCCCACAAGTTCACCGACGGGGCGGCCTACACGGCCGGTCCGCTCGGCACCACGTCGTACGACAAGGGCTACGGCCTCGTCGACGTCGTGGCCGCAGTCGCAGCACTGGGATGACGCACCACTGACCCAGTGCTGAACAGGCCCCTCCAGGGGAGAGCCGCCGTGCAACAGGGGTGCGGCGGCAGGCGGGCGGGAGTTCTCGGACTCCCGCCTGTCCCTCTTTTCGGGAGCGGCGCGGATTGCTTGGGTGGGGGCATGGAGATCGAGTTCACCGGTGAGCTGGTCGAGTGGCGTGGGCCCTCGCCCTACCACTTCGTCCCGCTGCCGCCCGACGAGGCGGACCTCGTCGACGAGGTCAAGGCGGAGGTCGTCTACTGGGGCGTGGTGCCGGTGCGGGCCCGGATCGGCGCCACCGACTTCACCACCTCGATGTTCCCCCGCGAGGGCACGTGGTTCCTGCCGGTCAAGGACGCCGTTCGCCGCGCCGAGGGGGTCGAGCTCGGCGCGGTGGTGGGCGTCCGGCTGCAGGTCGGGCGCTAGTCAGCCGAGCGCGGGGACCGAACGCCCGCGCCGGGCCGTCAGGTAGAGGCTGAGCGCGACGTAGTAGACGACGTAGGCCACCGAGATGGCGAGCCAGACGGGGCTGGGGTCGGGGACCTGCGTGAGGAGCACCGCATAGCTGACCAGCCACACGCAGGTGAGGACGAGCGTGGGCGTCTGCAGCGTGGTGGTGCGCGAGGGATAGACGTAGCCGATCGGCACGAAGACGAGCACCGCGCACACCAGGAGCACGACCGCGACCGCCGTCGGCCCGAGGTCGAGGACGACGATGTAGAAGGCGGCGATGTTCCAATAGCTCGGGAAGCCGAGGAAGAGGTGGTCGTCGGTCTTCGCGTCGACCCGGCAGAACTGGTAGGCCGAGGCGAGCAGCGGGACCACGGCGAGCACCGTGGCCGACGTGCCCTCTCCGAGGTAGCCCGCGCTCCACAGGAGCACCATGGGCATGAACGCATAGGTGATGTAGTCGACGATGTTGTCCAGCAGCGCGCCGTCGAACGACGGGACGTGCCGTTTCACCTGGACCCAGCGGGCGAGCATGCCGTCCGTGCCGTCGACGAGCATGGCCGCCAGGAACAGCCAGAGGCCCCGCACGGTGTCGCCCTCCGTCACCGCGATGACGGTGAGGAACGCCAGGACGACTCCTGAGGCGGTGTAGGCATGCACCAACCAGGAGGCTGCGATCGGGCGGTGCTGCCGTGGGGAGTCCACGAGTCTCCTCCGTCGCTGGGATGCATGGTGCGCATGGGGATCATGTCAGATGTGCGTGTCATCCGATGCAACCTTGCGCGTTGCAGCCGCGTCTTCACCGTGCACCCCGACTCGCGGGGAGCACCGACGAGAAACGGAAGCACCATGCGCAGGACCATCCTCGGCGCCGCGACCCTGGCGGTCGCCGCGCTCGCCTTGACCCAGCTGGCGCCGGCCAGCGCCGACGGCATCGGCGTCCCCGACCCCAAGGACCTCGGCCACGGCGTCGATCTCCGCTCGGTCGTCGTGGACCACAACGCCCGCAACGTGGTCGTCACCACCACGCACACCGACCTGCGTCGCTCGTTCCGCAGTGGGTCGTCCGGAGCGGTCTTCCTCGACACCGACCCGTCCGACCCCGGCCCGGAGTACGTCTTCGCCGGCGGCTACTTCGTGGGCACCGACTACCAGCTGCTGAGCACCGACGGCTTCTCCGGATCCGCGTGGGGTGAGCCGGTCGACGGCTCCTACCGCATGAAGATCGACTACGGCTTGGAGCAGGTGCGGATGCGGATCTCCCGCGACGCCATCGGCTCGCCGGACCAGGTCCGCGTAGCCGTCCGCGTGGCCGGAACCAGGCCGAACGGCAGCAACACCCGCCGCGACTGGCTCCGTGCCCCGCGCAGCTTCACCGACTGGGTGGCCAGCGATGCGCCGCAGTGACCCGGCGTGGATCAGCCGGCGTCGGGCCGGGACTTGATGACCCGGACCTCCTGCGGCCACCCGCACCCCTCTGCCACCCGGGCGGCCCACGTCTTCGCGGTCGCCAGGTCGGGCACGTCGATGACGGTGATCCCGCCGAGGAACTCCGTCGTCTCGGTGTAGGGCCCGTCGGTGACGACCATCGTGCCGCTGGTGCCGTCGGCGCTGAACGCCTGCTCGACGTCCTCCTCGAGGCCGCCTGCGAAGACGAGCACGCCGGCCGCCTCCATCTCGTGGATGACCGCCATCGACGGCTCGACCCGGCTCATGAACCACTCCGCGTCGTGGTCCCCGACCCACTGCTGGTTGAAGTAGATGGCGTACTGAGTCATGTCACTCCTCCGTGTGGGCCGCCTCGTGCGGCCCTTCACCCAGGGTGACGGACGAGTCCGTCGTGGATCGACACCTCAGCCGGGGAACTTCACCCCAGTGTTGGCGTGGCAGCGTTCGCCGAAGGGGTTCTTCGTCAGGTACTGCTGGTGGGCGTACACGCAGCAATGCCGTTTCCGCACGTCGTCGCCCGGATATCCTGACTCGAGTCTCGACTTGCTCAGAGCGATCTCCTGTCGAATCTCGTGCCCCACGTCGGGGAATGACTTTGCTCGAGCGCACCTCCGGCGGTGATCTTGCTGACCAGGCTGGCGACCTTCAACGGACGCCGGCTAGTTCAGGTTCCGGAAGGAAGCCCAAGCCGCGAGCGTCGGAACGCAGTCGCGCTCAGCTTCACCCCGAGGCCGACCAGGTAGAGGATTCCGACGAGTAGTGCGATCCGCGGCCTGTACGGCATGGCGTAGAGCACGTCGCCGACCCATCCGGTGCGAGACCAGGCCTCGATCACGTCGAGGTCGCTGTCGGGTGAGTCGGGCCGCCCGTGCTCGACGATCCACACCCACGAGCCGTCTGCGACCGATGGGTAAAGCAGCTCCCTCCGCCCACCGTCGCCCCGAACTGCTGTGCCGGTGTTGATGGACATGGTGCCGTCGGCAGAGGTGGTGGCCTCGTGCCATTCGCCCTTGTAGGTCCGGTAGCAGACCCGTTCTCGGGGCGAGGCGTCGGTCATGAAGAGGTCTGCCTCTGTGCGCATCCGGAGCTCAATGTAGAAGGGGTCCTCCCGCGTGCAGGGGTTGGCGTCCAGGGTCTCGGGGACACGAGGTACGAAGCTCGGCGGACCACCCGGATCCTGTTCAGGAGGCGTCGGGCGACGCGCTCCTTGCTCGGTCGGCCTGTCGCAGTACCACGTGGCGTCGTCCAGCTGACAGAAGGAACCGGTGATGATGCGCGGCGGCAGGTTCGACGGGAAGTTCGCCGCTGAGCACGGCGAGTCCAGCTCGGTCGGCGGTGCGACTGACATGCCGGGCGGTCCTTGGACCGGGTCAGGAACGCTAACTGGCTCGTCGGGTACGCCGACGTCCGGCGGCGGTGGCATCCCGGAAGGTGCGGATGAGCAGCCGCCGGGTAACGCGTTCGGTGCTGGCCGCTCGAGTCCAGCGCGCACCTGCTCCTCCACCCGTGCTGCGATAAGACGATGTCCCATCGCAGTGGGGTGGATGCTGCCCCGAAGCGGCATCTGAACGTTGAATCCGGGAAAGCGTGGGCGGGTGCGCTGCGCACGCCAGACGTTCATTGCATCGCCGCTCGCCTGGTCGCTCTTGGCACACAGCCCGCGTCCCTTGAACGCGTCCTGCAGATCGACGACCTCGAAACCCTCAGCTGCAGCGGCGAACTCGATGTCCGCGTTCAGAGCCGGCAGGAAGTCAGTGGTGATGAAGTCGACCTCCGTCGCCGTTAGGTCCAGCTGGGGGCATGAGGGGGCCGAGATCGGGTCGGGATATGTGGTCACGTAGTAGCGGGCCGTCGGTGCGATCGACCTGATCTGCCCCATCACGTCTCGAAGCTTTGGCAGCAGAAATGCAATGTCGTCCTGCCCCAGTGGGATCTCGCCCTCGACTCGCAAGGTGCCTAGCCACGTGCCGGCGCGTTCCTCGCAAGTCCTCCTGGTGGAACGTCCGGAGCAGGTCAGGACCGCATCGGAGAAGCCGGCATCGTTGCCCCCGACCCCCAGCAGCACCACGTCTGCATCGCGATGCTGCTTCAGGACCTCGATCTGCGACGCCTGGTCCTTGAATTGCGCGGCCACAGCACCCTGGGCGTCTGGGTCCGTGAACTCCGTGCCGATGTTGGTGGCGACTGCACCCGAGCAGGCGGCGAACGAGAGGTGGACATCGTCATACGCCCCGGCAGGCGGCTGCTCGCGGTCCTTCCGAAGTGCCTCAGCCACCAGGATTGGGTACGCCCGGTCTGACCGGTGGCAGTAGTTCTTGGTGCCCTCGTCCGTGCCCATCAAGTAGTGGCCGGTGCCCTCTCCTGCCATGAATGAGTCCCCGAGGGCGACGATGTGCAGCGACTCCTCACTGTCGGAGCGCGTCGACAGGACGTGAACCTCTTCGCTGTCGACAGGGTGGGCCGACTCGATCGACATCCACCAGGCTGGGACAGCCGTCAGAACAACGACCAGCCCAGTGGCGACCAGTGCCAGAACGGGACCGAGCAACCAGTTCCAGATCCACGCGACCACACCATTCCACCTATCGCGTTTGACCGCCCGACGTGAGCTCCACAACGGGCTTTACCTGAGTTTCGGGATGGCTGTGCGGTCTAGCAAGAGCAGAATCGGCCGCATCGATGGGGAGAACACATGTGGTCCAGAGTCGCAGTCGTCATCACGCTCATGCTGACCCTCGTTCTGCATGCCGGGTCGGCGCGGGCCGACGAGCGTGAGGCCATCGTGGCCCCGACCTTCGCGCAGCGCAATGCCGCCCCAGTCTCAGCCCGAGCAGCCGCTTGCCCGGCGGGCTATCCGGTGGCTCTCAGTGTCTACGCAGAGACGCCGAACGAGTTCCCATATCTCGACCAGATCGACGCGTGCACCAACTTCCAGCACTCGCACCTTTGGCTCCGCAACCGAAGTGACATGGTGTGGCTGCCGCGCACCTCTGGCGGCGGCGCGCAGGTGTACGGGCTCTCGACAAGTGCCCTTACGTTCGCCGCGTTCGTCCAGCACCCCCACGCGGCACTGGTACCTGGGGCGGCGGTCGTCGTGGCTGCGCCGCCGGAGACGGTCAGCTGGGTTTTCGACGTCGGTATGAGCGCTGCGTGGGAAGCGCGAGAGTACCTGTACCAGTGGGCGGTCACTACAGGGCTTGCCGCGAGTTTCAACTACCGATTCACCAGGGTCGGCTCAGCGGTTGCCACGTGCCTGCTGGCGGTTAAGGCGGCAGTGGATCTCAAGCGGACCCAGATCGCAAACGGCTGGGTCGAGACCTCCTCATACATCTCGCAGGTGCTGAGCACGGGCGTCGGCATGACCAAGTGCGGTCAGGGGCTGCGGCAGGTTGCTGTGGACTACCGTGTGCGGGTACCGACGTACGTCGACGACCTGACCGCATGGGACATCAGGCGTCTCGAGCAGGTCGACACCCTTCTGGCGAGAATGCTGCGGGCACAGCGCTGGTACAGGTACGTGCTGCTCCTGTTCACCTAAGGGTTGCAGGCGCCCGAACTCCTCGCCATGTGCTGCGCAGGCGGGGCTCGCTCGATGAGCGTAACTCCCACGCCGGGACCGCCACCCGGTGTTGGGGCAGCGATAGCCGAACGTTGGCTGCGAGATGATGCTGCTTGAGGTCGACGCAGTAGCCTCGACTGGACTGGTTGTTCGCTCGCCATCGGAAACGACGCGAAGCACCAGAACGAGCACTGCTGGGGTGTCCTCGCCCCTGCCTGTCTCGCTTGTCGGGCCCTACACGTGGGACTTGCCGGGCGACGAGAACGTCCCAACGGTGACCAGTGGAGACTCAGCCTGGGGTGCGCCCCTACCGACCGAAATCAGCCGACCGTCAGGAAGTCTCGGGGAACTTCACCCCGGTGTTGGCGTGGCAGCGGTAGCCGAAGGGGTTCTTCGCCAGGTACTGCTGGTGCACGTCCTCGGCGTAGAAGTACGGCGTCTCGCTCGCCGGCCGGATCTCGGTGGTGATCTCGCCGAGACCGCGTTGCGCCAGCTCGTCGCCGTACACCTTGGTCAGCTCGCGCGCGGTCTGCTCCTGCTCGGGCGTGGTCCAGTAGATGGCCGAGCGGTACTGCGTGCCGACGTCGTTGCCCTGCCGCATGCCCTGCGTCGGGTCATGGATCTCGAAGAACTTCTTCACCAGGTCGGCGTAGGACACGACCGTCGGGTCGAAGACGACGCGGATCGCCTCGGTGTGGCCGGTGCGACCGCTGCACACCTCCTCGTAGGTGGGGTTCGGCGTGCTGCCACCGGCGTAGCCGACCGACGTGGACCACACGCCCGGCAGCTTCCAGTAGATCTCCTCCGCGCCCCAGAAGCAGCCGAGACCGAGGATCGCGACCTCGTGGCCAGCAGGCGCCTCGGAGGTGATCACCGGTGCGTCGAGGACGACGTGGTCGCCGAGGCTCCACGTCGATTCCGTACGCCCCGGCAGGGCCTGGTCGGGCGTGGGAAGGGTGGTGGGCTTGCCGAATCCGAACATGCCTCGATTGTCCCCGGTCGGACAAGGCATCGGTAGGACTACCTGGTCTAGTCCTCGCACTGTCACGGATGCGGACGCTGCAGCCCGGGAGGACGGTGAAGTCATCAAGGCTCATCCGTCGAAGGGAAACGCATCATGTCGTCACGTAGATCCGTTCGGAAGCTCCTGATAGCTGTCCTCCTGGGGGTGCTGGTGGGTGGAGGCCTGATGGCCGTCACGCCTGCCGGGGCTGAGGTCAGCAGCGCAGTGGCCACCAACTGGAAGAAGATCTGGAAGAAGAACCTCAAGCCGCTTGCGAAGAAGAGCTTCTACACCAAGAAGCAGAGCAAGGCGAGGTTCCAGCCCAAGGGGTCCTACGAGACGGCCGGCTCGGGCTACAGCAAGGCTGAGACCTACTCCAAGGCAGAGGCGGACGCGAAGTACGCCGGCGCGGGGTCGGGCTACACCAAGGCTGAGAGCGATGGAAGGTATGCGCGCAGCACCGCGTTGGTGCGAGGGAGCTACATGATCCTGAATGTTGCTGCGGCCGGGGGAGAGTTCGACGGCACCGACATCAGCTTCGGGACGACGTTCTCGGCGGCGCCGGTCGTTCACATCATCCCGGTGGGCGGACCGCCGCCGGCAGGTTGCTCGGGCACGGTGACCGCGCCCGACGCGTCCCCCGGGCACCTGTGCGTCTTCGCCTCACTGGCTGACAACATCGGCCCGGTGAACAGCTGCAAGACGTCGACGTCGTCATGCTTCGGCACGGCGTCTGACCCGTGGGGTGCGAGCATCTTCACGACCGCCACCGCCGCGGGCAACATGCAGGCCTTCGGCACCTGGGCCGCGCGTCCCATCGCTGTGGTCACGACTGCTCCCGGTTTCAAGAGCCCCGAATCGAAGGATCCGGGCGCGGGCAAGGGCGCATCCAGGTCCGACTGACCGCAGGACGACGATCGAGCGTACGGCCGCCACCCCGGGGGGAGTGGCGGCCGTTCCGCTGCCCGGCTACCCGACCGCGGGGACTACCCTCGCCACGTGACCCAGGAAAGCGCCAACAAGGCCGGATTCGAGACGCGTGCGATCCACGCCGGCTACGAGCCCGACGCGATGACCGGGGCGGTCAACCCGCCCATCTATGCCAGCAGCACCTACAAGCAGGACGGTGTCGGCGGACTGCGCGGCGGCTATGAGTACAGCCGCTCCGCCAACCCCACGCGGACGGCGCTCGAGGGCGCCCTGGCCGCCGTCGAGGACGGCGAGAAGGGCTTCGCCTTCGCCTCCGGGCTGGCCGCCGAGGACGCCGTGATCCGCGCGCTGAGCCGTCCGGGGGATCACGCCGTGATCCCCGACGACGCCTATGGCGGCACGTTCCGTCTCTTCGACAAGGTGGCCAGGGTCTGGGGGCTGGACCACAGCCCGGCTCCGGTCGCCGACCTCGACGCGGTCGCCGCGGCGATCGAGCCGGGACGTACGAAGCTGGTCTGGGTCGAGACGCCCACCAACCCGATGCTCACCATCGGCGACATCGAGGCGCTGGCCACGGTCGCCCACGACGCCGGTGCGCTGCTGGTCGTCGACAACACCTTCGCCTCGCCCTACCTCCAGCAGCCGCTCACGCTCGGTGCCGACGTGGTGCTGCACTCGACGACCAAGTACGTCGGCGGGCACAGCGACGTGGTCGGCGGCGCCGTGGTCGTGCGCGACCTCGACCTGGCCGAGAAGATCGGCTTCCACCAGAACGCCATGGGTGCGGTCGCCGGGCCGTTCGACGCCTTCCTCACCCACCGCGGGCTCAAGACGCTCGGCGTGCGGATGGACCGCCACTGCGACAACGCCGAGAAGATCGTGGAGTTCCTCGACGGTGATCCGCGCGTCACCGAGGTCATCTACCCCGGCCTCGCCTCCCACCCGGGCCACGAGGTCGCGGCGCGCCAGATGAAGCGCTTCGGGGGGATGATCTCGTTCCGCGTCGCCGGCGGCATCGAGCAGGCCCTCGCCGTGTGTGAGCGCGCCGAGGTCTTCACCCTGGGCGAGTCGCTCGGCGGCGTCGAGTCGCTCATCGAGCACCCGGGGAAGATGACCCACGCCAGCGTCGCCGGCACCGACCTCGAGGTGCCTGCCGACCTGGTCCGCCTCAGCGTCGGGATCGAGAGCGTCGAGGACCTGGTCGCGGACCTCGACCGGGCCCTGGGCTCCGTTGGCTGAGGAAGGCGCGCCGCGCCCGTCACGAGACCGCGCCGTCGTCTGCGTCGACTTCGGCTCGACCTTCACCAAGGCTGTCCTGGTCGACGTCGAGACCGGCGACCTGCTCGCCGGTGCCGACCACCCGACCACGCTGCCTGACAGCCGGGGCGACGGCGACGTCCTCGACGGCTATGACGCCTGCCTGGCCGCGCTCGGCGAGCAGGACGGTCGTGCTCTCGACGCCGAGGTGCTCGCCTGCTCCAGTGCCGGTGGAGGCCTGCGGATCGCGGTCGTGGGCAACGAGGAGCTGGTCACGGCCGAGGCGGGCCGCCGCGTCGCCCTCTCCAGCGGCGGCAAGGTCGTGCTGGTGCTCTCCGGAGGCCTCGACGACACCAAGCTCACGGAGCTCCGCGCAGCCGAGCCCGACGTCGTGCTCCTGGTCGGCGGCACCGACGGGGGGAACGCGGAGGTGCTGGAGGGCGATGCGGACTTCCTGGCACGTACGCCCTGGGCGGGCCCGGTCGTCGTCGCCGGCAACGTCGAGTCGCAGCGGCACGTCGCCGCCCTCCTCGCGGAGTCACGGACCCCCCACGTGGTGGCGGACAACGTCGTGCCGCGGATCGGGGTGCTCGCCCCCGACAGCGCCCGGCGCGCGATCCGCGAGATCTTCCTCAGCCACGTCATCGGCGGCAAGCACCTCAGCAGCCGCACCGACGCCCGCGGGCGGACCTTCACCGACCTCGTGCGCGGCGCCACGCCCGACGTGGTGCTCACGGGCGTGGAGCTGCTGTCCCGCGGCCTCGACGAGGGACATCCCGGCGCCGGTGACGTCGTCGTCGTCGACGTCGGCGGCGCCACCACCGACGTGCACAGTGTCGTCGAGCTGGACCCGGAGACGGCGTCCATCGACGGGCATGGCCTGTCCCGCGAGGTGGTCGGTGTGACGCCCGTGACCCGCACCGTCGAGGGCGACCTCGGCATGCGCTGGTCGGCGATCTCGACGGTCGAGGCGGCCGGTCGGGCGGACCTCGCCGACGCCGCGGACCGTCGCCGCGCACACCCCGACCTCCTGCCCGACTCCGACGCCGAGCGTGAGGCCGACCTCGACATCGCCGCCGCCGCGGTGCGGATCGCCCTCGAGCGGCACGCCGGTCGCAGCAAGGTCGTCGTCAGCCCCGAAGGACGCGTCGTCGAGCGCAGCGGCAAGGACCTCCGTGAGGTCGACCTGATGGTCGGGTCCGGCGGCGTGCTGCGCCACGGCGGCCCGGACGCCGTACGTCGCGTGCTGCTGCCGGCGACGGGGGACGCCTTCGAGGGCGGTTGGCAGCTGCCCCGCGCGCCCAGGGTGGTCGTCGACCGCGACTACGTGCTGGCCGCGGCCGGTCTCCTGGCCGAGACCCATCCCGTCACGGCACACCGTCTGGTGCGCCGACTCGGGACGGCGGAGGATCGGTAGCGTGGTCGACGTGAACGAGCAGGCGCCCGGACCCGACGACGTCACCGACGAGTCGGGACGGCGGCGCATCTTCCCGCCTCTCGGCTTCGCTCCGCTGGGACGCAGCGAGGTCGACGACCGGCTGACCGAGCGGTTCCTCGCGCAGTGGGCGCAGCTGCGCGCGGAGCGGCGCGCCGAGCCGGCCTTCACCACGGGACCGTCCAACTTCAGCCGCGCCCAGGTGCCGTGGGGCCTCGACCTCGCCGCTGCCTGGTCCTGGCGCCTCATCGTCATCGTCGTCGCGGCCCTCGGGCTGCTGTGGACGCTGCGGTTCCTCGCGGTGATCACCCTGCCCCTGGCGATCGCCCTCCTCGGTTCCGCACTCGCCATCCCGGTGGTCCACGGCCTGCGCAGGATCGGACTGCCGCGCGGAGCCGCCACCGGTGTGGTGATGGTGCTCGGTCTCGGCACCGTCGCGCTGCTGCTGACCTTCGTGGGCCAGCAGGTCGCCCAGGGCGCCACCGACCTCGCCGACTCCGTCGTCGCCGGTCTGGGCCAGGTCCGCGACTGGCTGCGCACCGGACCCCTCGGCGTCTCCGACTCCCAGCTCGACGGCTACATCACCGACGTCCAGGGGGCGATCACCGACAGCACCGGTGCCGACGGCGTGCTCACCAGCCTCACCGAGGTCGGCACCGCGGTCGGCCACCTGGTCGCCGGCTTCTTCATCGTGCTGTTCTCCACGTACTTCTTCCTCGCCGACGGCGACCGCATCTGGGCCTGGATGGTCCGCCTCGCGCCTCGTGCGGCCCGCGAGCGCGTCGACGCCTCCGGTCGGGTCGCCTGGGTCTCGCTCACCCAGTTCGTGCGGGCCACCGTCCTGGTGGCGCTGGCCGATGCGATCGGCATCATGCTCGTCGCCTACTTCCTGGGCGTGCCCTTCGTGGTCGCGATCGGCGTGCTGGTGTTCCTCGGCGCCTTCGTGCCGATGATCGGGGCCACGATCGCCGGCTCGGTGGCGGTCCTCGTGGCGCTCGTGGACCAGGGGCCGTGGACCGCTCTCCTCATGCTCGGCGGCGTGATCCTGGTGCAGCAGATCGAGGGCCACGTCCTGCAGCCCTTCCTCATGGGCCGCTTCGTGTCCTTGCACCCGCTCGGGGTGATCGTCGCGATCGGCTGCGGCGTCCTGGTCGCCGGCGTGGCAGGCGCGCTGATCGCCGTACCCCTCGCGGCAGCGGGCAACGCGGTGGCCCAGCACCTGGCCACCTACACCGACGTGGGCGACGACGCCGAGGACGCCCTCCTGGACGACCTGGCCACCGACGGCATCCCGCCTGACGAGGTCCCGCCCCAGGACAGCCCGATCGCGGGGTCGGCCGAGCGCGACAACCACCCCGACCACTCCGACGCACCGCACCAGAAGGGCGAGTCATGACCGAACAGGTGACCGTGGCCGACATCCTGGCCGCGCGCGAGCTGCTGGACGACGTGACGGTCACGACCCCGATGGAGGAGTCCCGCTGGCTCTCCGCGCTGGTCGGTGGGCCGGTGTCGCTGAAGTGCGAGAACCTCCAGCGGACCGGCTCGTTCAAGTCGCGCGGTGCCTTCGTCCGCATCTCCCGGCTCAGCCCGGAGGAGCGCGCCCGCGGCGTGGTCGCCGCGTCCGCCGGCAACCACGCGCAGGGGGTGGCCCTGGCGGCCGCGACGCTGGGCATCGCCTCGACCGTCTTCATGCCCGAGGGTGCGCCGATCCCCAAGGAGAAGGCCACCCGTGGCTACGGCGCCGACGTCGTGTTCCACGGCCGCTACCTCGAGGACGCGATGGTCGCGGCGCGCGCCTTCGCCGAGGAGACCGGGGCCGTGCTCATCCACCCCTTCGACCACGTCGACATCGTCGCGGGGCAGGGGACGCTGGGCCTGGAGGTCCTCGAGCAGGCACCGGACGTGCGCACGGTGCTGGTGCCGACCGGCGGTGGCGGGCTGCTGGCCGGGGTGGCGATCGCGATCAAGGCGCTGCGCCCCGACGTACGCGTGGTGGGGGTGCAGGCCGAGGGGGCCGCCGCCTATCCCGGCTCGCTCGCGGCGGGGGAGCCGGTGCCGCTGGAGTCGATGAGCACGATGGCCGACGGGATCGCGGTCGGTCGCCCGGGCGACATCACCTTCGCCGCCGTGCGCGACCACGTCGACGAGATCGTGACGGTCTCGGAGGAGTCGTTGTCGCGGGCTCTGCTGGCGCTGATCGAGCGGGCCAAGCAGGTCGTCGAACCGGCCGGGGCAGCCGCGGTCGCCGCGCTCCTGGACAACCCGACCGGCTTCGAGACACCCGCCGTCGCGGTCCTGTCCGGTGGCAACATCGATCCCCTGCTGCTGAGCAAGGTGATCCGGCACGGCCTCGCCGCCGCCGGGCGTTATCTCTACCTCCGCGTCTGCATCCCCGACCTGCCCGGCGGGCTGGCCTCGCTGCTGGCCGAGGTGGGCGCCGAGGGCGCCAACGTGCTCGAGGTCGCGCACGAGCGGATCTCCCCGTCGCTGACGCTCAACGAGGTCGAGGTGCGGATCCAGCTCGAGACCCGGGGCGACGCGCACGCCGAGCACCTGATGCAGCGGCTGCGCGAGCACGGCTACCGGGTCGCCGACTGACCGACCATCTGAACGACCATC
>CAVSCW010000024.1:0-38409 GCA_963726515.1 uncultured Actinomycetota bacterium | reverse complement strand
CGCTCGGCCTCTCGCAGCTCCACCAGCTCCGCGGTCGGGTCGGTCGGTCCCGCGAGCGCGCCTACGCCTACTTCCTCTATCCGGCGGAGAAGCCGATGACCGAGACCGCGCACGAGCGGCTCGCGACGCTGGCCCAGCACTCCGACCTCGGTGGCGGCATGGCGATCGCGATGAAGGACCTCGAGATCCGCGGCGCCGGCAACCTGCTCGGCGGCGAGCAGTCCGGGCACATCGCCGACGTCGGGTTCGACCTCTACGTGCGCCTGGTCGGCGAGGCCGTCGCGGACTTCAAGGGTGGGGGCGCGGAGGAAGAGGTGGCCGAGGTGCGCATCGAGCTCCCGGTCGATGCCCACCTTCCGCACAATTCACATCCCGAGCGAACGGCTCCGCCTGGAGATCTACAAGCGGCTCGCCGAGGTGCGCACCGACGCCGACGTCGACGAGGTCCGCGTCGAGCTGGTCGACCGCTACGGCAACCCGCCCGAGGAGGTGGAGTCCCTGCTCGTCGTGGCCCGCTTCCGGGCCCGCTGCCGCCAGGCCGGGGTGCGCGAGGTGACGGTGGCCGGGAAGTACGTCCGGTTCGCGCCGGTCGACCTCCCCGACTCCCGCGTCGTACGCCTGCAACGGCTGCATCCGCGCAGCATCGTCAAGGCGCCCGTCAGTACGATCCTGGTGCCGCGTCCGCAGACCGCGCCCGTTGCCGGGCGTCCGGTGGCCGGGATCGCCCTGCTTGAATGGGCCCGCGGCGTGATCGACGACGTGATCGTTCCCGCCAGCCCGCCTGCCGCCCCACCCGCTCAGTGACCCAGGAGTGACCGTGAGCAAGACCCGCCTGTTGACCGCTGCGACGCTGGGGCTCGCCGGCCTGCTGCTCACCGGGTGCGGCAGCGCCTCGCCAGGGGTCGCCGCCCAGGTCGGCGACCAGGAGCTCACGGTCCGCGAGGTCGACTCCGTCACCGCCAACTACTGCACAGCCCTCGGCGACCTCGAGTCCGAGGTCCCGATGAGCTATGTGCGCCAGTTCGTCCTCCAGCTCCTTGCGCTGCGCTCGCAGGCCGAGCAGATCGCCGACGACTACGGCGTGGAGCCGGGCGAGACCTATCGCAACGATGTCGCCCAGCGTCAGGGCACCGCGGCGACGAAGCCGGAGGAGGTGCGCCAGGACTACCTCGACCTGGCGTCCACAACGGCCTACGCGCAGGACATCCTCGACCAGGTCGGCGAGATCGAGCTCGACCGGGCCGGTGTCGTCGACCCCACCACCGAGCAGGTCTCGCAGGCCGGGGTCGACGTCTTCAACCAGTGGCCCGACGCCAACGGCGTCGAGATCGACCCGCGCTACGGCCTCAGGAGCGTCGACGGCGTGCTGACGCCGGTCGACACCAACACCTCGGTCGCGGTGGGCGACACCGCGAAGTCCGGGCTCGCCACCGAGCCGGACACCGCCTTCGCGCAGTCGCTCCCGACCACGCACCGCTGCGGTTGAGCGAGCCCTCGATGGCACCGGACGACTCCGCGATGGAGGAGTTCGCCGAGCAGATGCGCCTGCTGCGGCGCGAGTGCGCGTGGAAGCGCGAGCAGACCCACACCTCGCTCATCCCCTTCGTGCGCGAGGAGGCGGAGGAGGTCGTCGAGGCGATCGAGTCCGGGGACCCCGCCGCGCTGTGCGACGAGCTGGGCGACCTGCTGCTCCAGGTCGTGATCCACGCGGTGATCGCAGAAGAGGCCGGCCACTTCACCCTCGACGACGTCGCGCGCGGGGTGATCGCCAAGATGGAGCGCCGCAACCCCCACGTCTTCGGGGACGCGGTCGCCACCGACGCGGCGGAGGTGCTGCGGCTCTGGAACGCCGCGAAGGCGGCTGAGAAGGCCGCTGAGAAGGCTGAGCGCAGGACGTCATGAGAATCCCCGGTCCGCACCGGGGATTCTCATGACGTCCGCGACGTGACTAGGCCGGCGACCTGCGGCTGATGGCCAGCGCACGCCCGGCGAGGCCGACGGCGAGGACCCCCAGGCCGGCGAGCACCGAGCCGAGCGGCAGGGCTGCCGCCATCGTCACGCAGCCGGCCAGGCCCAGCACCTGCAGAGGACGGGGCCAGCGGCGCTGCCCACGCGGCTGCCGGAGGGCGGACAGGTTGGCGACGGCGTAGTAGACGAGCACGCCGAAGGAGGAGAAGCCGATCGCGCCGCGCAGGTCGGCGAGCAGCACCAGCGCCACCACGGCGATGCCGATGACCACCTGGGCCCGGTCCGGCACCTGGTGGCGGGGATCCACGGACGCCAGGGCCGGGGGCAGGTCGCGCTCGCGCGCCATCGCGAGGGTCGTACGCCCGACGCCGGCGAGGAGGGCCAGCAGCGCGCCGAGGGCGGCCGCGGCGGCACCGAAGCGCACCAGGGGCACCGCCCAGTCCGCCCCGAGCGCCGCGGTGGCCGCGGCGATCGGCGTGGCGGTGTCCGGGAGGTCGGCACCGAGGACCCGCACGAGGGCGAGACCGACCAGGGTGTAGATGAGGACGGTCGCGCCGAGGGCGATCAGGATGGCGCGGCCGAGGAGCTCCGGGCGTCGGACCTCCTCGGCCAGTGTGGCGATGCGGGCGTAGCCGGCGAAGGCGAAGAAGAGCAGTCCGGCCGCCTGGAGCACGCCCCAGGAGCCACCCGTCGGCTCCAGCGGCGCGACCGGTCCGGCGTCGCCGCCGGCGGACAGCGCCAGGAAGCCGAGCAGCACCACGAGGGTCGCGGCCAGCAGGACCTTGGCCGCGGTGGCGGTGCGGGTCACGCCGCGCAGGTTGAGGACCGTGAACGCGACGACGGCCCCGGCAGCCAGCGCGCGCTGCCCCCACCCACCGCCGGGCAGGGCGTACGCCGCGAACGTCATCGCCATCGCCGCGCACGACGCGGTCTTGCCCACGACGAAGCCCCAGCCGGCCAGGAAGCCCCACCACGGGCCGAGGACCTCACGGCCGAAGAGGTAGGTGCCGCCCGAGGCGGGGTAGGACGAGGCCAGCTGGGCGGACGCGACGGCGTTGCAGAACGCGATCACGGCGGCGACGCCGAGTGCGACGACGAGGCCGCTGCCCGCGGCCGCGGCCGCCGGGGTGAAGGCGACGAACACGCCCGCCCCCAGCATCGCGCTGAGCCCGACGACCACCGCGTCGCTGGTGCCGAGGCGTCGGGCCAGGGCGGGGGGAGCGGACATCTCAGTCCTCCAGTCGGGCGGCGATCTGCTCGGCGGCGTGGCGGCACTCGTCGTCGGGGACGTCGGGCAGCACGTCCTCCCACAACGGCAGCATCATGCCGCTGGCCTCCAGCATCCCGAGTGGGCGGGGCATCAACCAGACGTGGAAGTGGGCGCCGCCGTCGCCCCAGCGGTAGAGGTGCACGCGGGCCACGTCCGGGTCGCGCAGCATCGCCGTCTCGACCCGGGCGACCAACGGACCGAAGGCCGCCTGCGCCGCGGGCGAGAGGTCCGGGAAGGAGTCCACGTGGTCGCGACTGGCCAGCCAGACGGTGCCGGGCAGGCTGCAGGTGTGGGGCGGGTGGAGGGTGAAGTGCTCGTCACCCCAGACCGGGCCGACGGCGAACCCGGTGCAGACGCCGCACTCGCCGCCGCCCTCCTCACCGCGTCGTCGCGGTTCGGGCACGACGCGCCGGGCGGGCTCGCGCGCGACGAGGGGCTCTCGATAGGGGGCCTTCATGGACATGGTGTCTCCCTTCGACGCAGTTGTTCGCCACAGTGGGTGGCGGAGTCCACGTTGCCCGGCTCGGTGCCTCCCGGCTTGATCGAGCGCCGCATCCCGGGGACGTGTTGCTAGCGGTGCCCGGTGGCGAACCAGTGCTTGGGGTCTCCGAAGCCGAGGTCGCCCACCCCGCACTCGCGCAACCGCGACAGCGCCAGGAGCCGGTGGTGGGCGGCGAAGGTCAGCACGTGCGCCACCATCGCGCCGTACGACAGCACCTGCGGGGTCGGGGAGAACGCCTCGACGAAGGTCTCGTCGAAGCGCCCGGTGGCCGCCAGCCGGGACACGTCGTCGACGAACTCCGGTCCCACCCGGTCGAGCCGTCGCCGCATGGACGTGACCGACTCGTGCTCCTCGACGGCGAAGTCGTAGTCGACGTCGTGGACGGCGGCGCTCCACATCTCCATCTGACCGATCAGCCGCGAGAGCGCCCACCGCAGGCTCCCGCCGTCGATGCCCTCGACAGAGCGCTCGGAGGTCTGGTCGAGGTCGTCGTCGGAGACCAGGCGCGCCCGGTCGACGAGCTCGCCGACCAGCCACACGTGGTGCTCCACCATCTCGATGACCAGGTCCACGCTGTCCATCCTGTGCCGAGCCGGCAGCCGGAGGCCAGCGGGCGGGTGGAAGTGGACGTCGCCGGGCGCGTCGATCCGGAACGACGCGGGCTCGGCCCTCCACACCGAGGGAAGGGCACCGAACTCCCGGCGGAAGGCCCGCGTGAACGCCTCGTGGCTGGCGAAGCCGCTGTCGAGCGCGATGTCCAGCAGGGTCCGGTCGGTCGCGATCATGAGGTACGCCGCCCGCTCGAGCAGGATGCGACCGCGGAACCGTGCGGGCGACTCGCCCGCCACCGCTCGGGCGACCCGCTCGAACTGCGAGCGGGACAACCCGGCCGCCCCGGCCATCGCCTCGGCGGACGACGGCATCGCCTCGACGTCGGCGGCCAGGCGGTCGACGAACGCGCTGAAGTGGTCGGCGGGAGCGGGCATCGGAGCCCACGCTAGTCCCGGCCCGGACAGCCCTTCGGAAGCCCCTTCGGACACCCCGCGACGTCGGGCCGCGACGTGGCTAGGCTGGGCGCGTCCCACGACTTTCCCCGTCAGGAGCCCTTTCATGTCCCTCATCGCTGCAGTCGGAGCCCGCGAGATCCTTGACTCGCGCGGCAACCCCACCGTCGAGGTGGAGGTGCTCCTCGAGGACGGCGCGTTCGGTCGCGCGGCGGTCCCCAGTGGTGCCTCGACCGGAGCCTTCGAGGCCGTCGAGCTCCGCGACGGTGGCAAGCGCTACCTCGGCAAGGGCGTGCAGAAGGCCGTCGCCGCAGTCGGGGACTCCATCTCCGGAGCGATCGTCGGCCTCGACGCCGACGACCAGCGCCTCGTCGACCAGGTGATGCTCGACCTCGACGGCACCGCCAACAAGGCCAAGCTCGGAGCCAACGCGATCCTCGGCGTCTCGCTGGCCACCGCGAAGGCCGCCGCGGAGTCCTCCGGGCTCCCGCTCTTCCGCTACGTCGGCGGCCCCAACGCCCACCTGCTCCCGGTGCCGATGATGAACATCGTCAACGGTGGCGCCCACGCCGACTCCAACGTCGACGTCCAGGAGTTCATGATCGCCCCCATCGGCGCAGCGACCTTCCGCGAGGCGCTGCAGCACGGTGCGGAGGTCTACCACGCGCTCAAGTCGGTGCTGAAGAAGAAGGGCCTCTCGACCGGGCTCGGCGACGAGGGTGGTTTCGCGCCCAACCTGGAGAGCAACCGCGCCGCGCTCGACCTGATCGCCGAGGCGGTCAAGAGCGCCGGCTTCAAGCTGGGCAAGGACATCGCGCTGGCCATGGACGTGGCCGCCAGCGAGTTCCACGACAAGGGCAAGTACACCTTCGAGGGCAAGAAGACCTCGACCGACGCGATGGTCGACTACTACGCCGACCTCGTCGCGTCGTACCCGATCGTCTCGATCGAGGACCCGCTCGACGAGGAGGACTGGGCCGGCTGGAAGGCCATGACCGACGCCCTCGGCGACAAGACCCAGATCGTCGGCGACGACCTGTTCGTCACCAACGTCGAGCGCCTCCAGCGCGGCATCACGGGGGGCCAGGGCAACGCGATGCTCGTGAAGGTCAACCAGATCGGCTCGCTGACCGAGACGCTCGACGCGGTCGAGCTGGCCCACCGGGCGGGCTTCCGCAACATGATGAGCCACCGCTCGGGCGAGACCGAGGACACCACGATCGCCGACCTGGCCGTGGCCACCAACTGCGGCCAGATCAAGACCGGAGCGCCGGCCCGGTCGGACCGCGTCGCGAAGTACAACCAGCTCCTGCGCATCGAGGACGAGCTGGGTGACGCAGCTCGCTACGCCGGTGCGGGCGCGTTCCCGCGATTCTCGCGCTGAACGAGGCAGACTGGCCCGCATGCCTTCCCCGCGTCGTACTCCTCGGAGTGGGCCAGGTGGGAACGGATCACGCGGACCGGGTCCGGGCGGCTCGCGCCCCGGCGCTCGCGGCACCCGGCTGCGCGCCACCGGAGCGCGGACGACGCCTGCCCGTCCCGCGGACGTGGTGACGACCGTCGCCCGCCGTCCCAGGTTCACCGGGCGTGCCGCCGTGCTCGTGCTGGTGCTGGCCGTGCTGACGGTCTCCTATGCCTCCTCCCTGCGCGCCTACCTCCAGCAGCGCTCGCACATCGGGGAGCTCAAGGTGCAGATCGCCGAGCGCGAGGCCAGCATCGACGACCTCGAGCGCGAGAAGCGACGCTGGGAGGACCCGGCCTACGTCAAGACGCAGGCGCGGGCCCGCTTCGGCTACCTCATGCCCGGCGAGTCCGGCTTCGAGGTCATCGGCGCCGACGGATTGCCGCTCGAGGCGCAGGCGTCCCTCAACGACCCGTCCGACGTCATCAAGACCGTGCCGAAGGCCTGGTGGACGGCCGCCTGGGAGTCGATGGAGCTCGCCGGCAACCCGCCGTCACCGGAGGAGGAGCCGGCCCAGCGGGTCGACGGCTCCGTCACGGGAGGGCAGCAGTGACCGGGCAGGACCCCGCCCCTGAGGGCATCCACCCCGACGACGTGGCAGCGATCCAGGGCCAGCTCAACCGGCGCCCGCGCGGCATCGACTCGGTCGGCCACCGGTGCCCGTGCGGCAACCCGGACGTCGTGACGACCGAGCCGCGGCTGCCCGACGGCACGCCGTTCCCGACGACCTTCTATCTCACCTGCCCGCGGGCGGCCTCGCGCATCGGCACCCTCGAGGGCAACGGGGTGATGAAGGAGATGCAGGACCGTCTCGGCACCGACGAGGAGCTGGCCGCGGCCTACCGCGCCGCCCACGAGCGCTACCTCGAGGCGCGCGCCGAGGTCGGTCGGCGGGCCGGGCTCGAGGTGCCCGAGATCGACGGCATCTCGGCCGGTGGCATGCCTGATCGCGTGAAGTGCCTCCACGTCCTGGCCGGCCAGTCGCTGGCGATGGGCCGTGGCGTCAACCCGCTGGGCGACGAGGTGCTCGACGCGCTGGGCGACTGGTGGTCCAGCGGCCCCTGCGTCGAGCGCCCCTCGGACTGACGGGCATGCTCACGGACGTGGCGTCACCGGTGCCGCGCGTCGCGGCCATCGACTGCGGGACCAACTCCATCAAGGTCCTGGTCGCGGGGATCCGTGACGACGGTGGCCTGGACGTGGTGGTCCGCGACTCGCGGGTGGTCCGACTCGGCCAGGACGTCGACCGGACCCGGATGCTCGCCGACGAGGCCCTGGCGCGCACGTTCGCCGCGATCGACGAGTTCGCCGAGGTCATCCGCAGCCACGGCGTACCTCCCGAGCGTCTCCGCTTCTGCGCCACCTCGGCCACCCGCGACGCCGGCAACGCCGCGGTCTTCGCCGAGGGCGTACGCCGCCGGCTGGGCATCGATCCCGAGGTGCTCTCCGGCGACGAGGAGGCCGCGCTGGTCTTCGCCGGAGCGATGGCGGCGCAGGATCCCGCACCCGCCGAGCCCGTGCTGGTCGTCGACATCGGGGGCGGCTCGACCGAGCTGGTGCTGGGGGAGGGACAGCAGCGACGGGCCGTCTCGATGGACATCGGGTCCGTGCGCCTCCACGAGCGCCACCTCCACTCCGACCCGCCGACCTCCGAGGAGATCGCCGCCTGCGTGGGCGACATCGACGCGCACCTCGACGACTCCGGCATCGCGCTGGACCGCGCGGCGACCGTGATCGGCACCTCCGGCACCGTCAAGACCCTCGCGTGCGGTGTGCTCGACCTCGGCACCTACGACCGCGACGCGTTCGACGGGGAGGTGCTGGCCAACGACGCGACGACGAGCTATGTCGACCGGCTGGTCGCGATGACGGTGGCGCAGCGTCGCGCCCTGCCCTACATGCACCCCGGCCGAGCCGACGTGATCGGCGCCGGCGGGCTGATCTGGAGCCGGATCCTGGCCCGCGTCGGGGTGCCGGAGCACCTCGTCTCCGAGGCGGACATCCTGCACGGCATGGCCGCCGCCATCGGACGATGACCCTGCTTCCGCACCCGGTCACCGGCCGGGAGTTCGCCAGCCCGGTGCCGCCCGGGACCGGGTGGCCGGACGACCCGGCCGCGGCCGACACCCCGGTGGCCCGCAACCCCGACGACGTACGCCGTCTCGCGCAGGCTGCCCCTTTGGCCGAGCTCGACGCGCGGGTGAGCGTCTGCTCGGCGTGCCCGCGGCTGGTGACCTGGCGCGAGGACGTCGCGCGGGACAAGCGTGCCTCGTTCGCCGACCAGCCCTACTGGGGCAGGCCGATCCCCGGCTGGGGCGACCCCGAGCCGTCGCTGCTGATCGTCGGTCTGGCGCCGGCGGCCAACGGTGGCAACCGGACGGGCCGGATCTTCACCGGCGACCCGAGCGCCGACTGGCTCTTCGCCAGCCTGCACCGCACCGGGTGGGCCGCGCAGGCGACGAGCGAGCACGCCGGCGACGGCCAGCGCCTGGTCGACGCGCGGATGATCGCGACGGTCCGTTGTGCGCCGCCGGAGAACAAGCCGACGCCCGCCGAGCGCGACACGTGCGCGCCCTGGATCGCCGCCGAGCTCGCCCTGCTGCCGACCGTGCGCGCAGTGGTCGCCCTGGGGTCCTTCGGCTGGGACGGCGCGGTGCGGTCCCTGGTGGCGGCGGGAGCACCGGCGCCTGAGCGCAAGCCGAGGTTCGGCCACGGGGTCGAGCTGGCCCTGGGGCCGGTCACCCTGATCGGCTGCTACCACCCCTCTCCGCACAACACCTACACCGGACGGCTGACCCGGGAGATGACGGACGAGGTCTTCGGGCGGGCCCGCGCGCTGACACAATGACGCCGTGACCCTCCACGCCATCACCGTCCTCGGCCACGACCGTCCCGGCATCATCGCCGAGACCACCGACAAGCTGGCGGGGCTGGGCCTCAACCTCGAGGACTCGACGATGACGCTGCTGCGCGGACACTTCGCGATGACGCTCGTCTGCGAGGGCTCGGCCGCCGAGGCCGAGATCGAGTCGGCGCTGGCACCGCTCACCGCCGACGGCAGCCTCACCGTCACCGTGCGTGAGGTCCCGGCGGAGCACGCCACGGCGGGGGACGGGACTGCCTGGGTCCTCTCCGTCCACGGTGGCGACCGCCCCGGCATCGTCTCGGCCGTGGTCGCGGTCATCGCCGGTGTCGGCGGCAACATCACCGACCTCACCACCCGCCTTGCTGGTGACCTCTACCTGCTCATCGCGGAGGTGGACCTGCCCTCCGGTGCGGACGTCGCGTCGCTCGAGCGTGACCTGGCCGCGGTCGCCGCTGACCTCGGGGTCGGCGTGACGCTGCGGGCCGCCGACACCGACGAGCTCTGAGCGGACCGATGGGCACCCACCCGCGGGTCCGGGACTGGACCGCAGCCGAGCTCGACGTGTCCGGATCGGTGCGCGACGTCGTACGCGCCCCTGCCGCCGTGCTGTCGACGCCCGGTGACACCGTCGACCCCACGTCGCCCGAGATCGTGCAGCTGGCCGCCGACCTGGTGGCGACCATGCGCGTCTCCCCGGGCTGCGTCGGCCTCGCCGCACCCCAGGTGGGGGTGGGGGTGAAGGTCTTCTGCGTCGACGTGTCCGAGCACCCCAAGGCCCGCGACCACCACGGCACCTTCGTGCTCTGCAACGCCGAGGTCGTCTCCGGCAGCCGCAACGAGAAGGCCCGCGAGGGCTGCATGTCGGTCCCCGAGCTCACCGGAGACGTCAAGCGGCCCAGCCGGGTCGTCGTACGCGGTCAGCTGCCGGGCAGCGGGGAGGAGGTCGAGCTCGAGGCCGAGGCGTTCGAGGCGCGGGCGTTGCAGCACGAGATCGACCACTGCGACGGGCTGCTCTTCCTCGACCGCGCGGCAGGCGCGCACGCCGTCTACGCTCGCAAGACCTATCTCTGACCTGCACGGGTCAACCGCCCCGGTATCCCAACCGGTAGAGGAAGCGGTCTTAAAAACCGCACAGTCTGGGTTCGAACCCCAGCCGGGGCACCGGTCAGCGAAGGATGACGGATGCGAGACCTACGACCCTCAGGTGCGCCGGACCGGGGCGTGGCTCCGGACAGGCTGGTAGCCGTCGAACCGCGCCTCGAGCACGCCTTCGCCGGCGGTGAGGTCCGGGAGCTGGTGCTGGAGGTCGTGCAGCCGGGCCGCCAGGAGCCGCGCCTCGAGCCGGGTGAGGTCGGCGGTCGCGGTCTGGCCGGTGACCTCGCTGCCCCACCTGCCGAGCAGCCGCAGCAGCTGAGGACCGTCTCCGGTGGGCACCTCGAGGCTCACGCTCAGGACCGGTTCGCAGACGTGGGTCGAGGCGCGGACCAGCGCCTGTCGTAGGACGAGCGGTGTGAGCTTGCGGTAGTCCAGGGCGGTCGGTAGCGGGCCGCGGCGCGACGGCGGGCCGTCCCACGAGGTGTACCCGACCTCGGTCAGGGTCACTCGGCAGTCGGTCACCTCCCAGCCGAAGAGCCCGCGTGAGAGCGCCGTGGTGACGTGCTCGGACATGACGCGGGTGAAGTGCTCGACGGACCTGAACAGGAACAGGGGAAGGTCGCGGAGCGGCACCGCCAGGTCGAAGACCACCCCGGTGTCAGGTGCGGCCGGAGAGAGCCGGAGACCGATGGTCGCCCCGTAGGGGTTGGTCGGGGTGTTGAACCGCTCCACGGCGGTGCCGGCGCGTCGCAGACGCTCGACGTGCAGCACGCTCGCCTCGGAGAACTCGACCTCGATGCCGTGCACCTCGGCCAGCGTCGAGGCGATGACCTCCTGCTGGACGCGGCCGTAGAGGGACACCGTGGGGCGGCCGTCCTGATCGGTGCGCGCCGCGATCAAGGGATCCTGGTCGGCGAGCTGCGCCAGTGCCACGCGGAGCGCGGGTTCCTGTGCCGGGTCGCGAGCCTCGACCGACGCCTCCAGCGTCGGCGGCGGGAACTGGTGCGTCTCCGCCCGGACCGAGGTGCCGAAGCCGTCGCCGACGCGGACCACGCTGAGTCCGAGGAGCCTCGCGACCTGGCCGGCACGCGCCTCCTCGGCCCGGACCCATTGCCCGTCGCGAAAGATCTGCAGACCCATGACCTTGCCCGACCGGCCGTCAGGGAGGTCCACCCGCTGTCGTACGCGGACCTGCCCGGAGAACATCCGGACGTAGGCGACCTTCTCGCCTGCCTCGCCCCGGTCGACCTTGAACACGCGGCCAGAGGCGGGGCCACAGGCGTCGGGCTCCGAGCTTGGTAGGAACGAGGCGATGGCCGCCATCAGGTCAGGGACGCCGGCCCCGGTGGCCGCCGATCCGGCGAAGACCGGGTGGAGCCTCCCCGACCGGGTCTGTTCGGCGGTCATGGCCAGCAGCTGCTCCGCCGTGCGGTCCCGGCCCTCGACGTACGACGCCAGCAGCTCGTCGTCGTGCTCGGCCAGTGCCACGGTCTCGCGCTCGTGGAAGGCGCGGTCGTCGGCGGAGTATGCCGTGAACGTCGCGGACCTGTCGCCGAGCCCGGCGGCCGTGCCCATGGGCAGGACGTCGGGAGTCAAGCGTGTGCGGATCGCGTCGAGCACCGCGTCGACGTCGGCGCCGGCACGATCGATCTTGTTGACGAACAGCAGCGTCGGCACGCCGAGGCGCTGCAGGGCACGCATCAGGATCCGGGTCTGCGGCTGCACACCCTCGACGGCCGACAGCACGAGCACGGCGCCGTCGAGCACCCCGAGCACCCGCTCGACCTCGGCGATGAAGTCGGGGTGCCCGGGTGTGTCGATCACGTTGACGACGACGTCCCCGAGCGGGAACGCCACGACGGCGGCCTTGATGGTGATGCCGCGCCGCCGCTCGAGCGCGAGGCTGTCGGTCTGGGTGGTGCCGGCGTCGACCGATCCCGGTTGGTCGATGACCCCGGCGATGTGCAGGAGCCGCTCGGTGAGGGTGGTCTTACCGGCGTCGACGTGGGCGAGGATGCCCAGGTTGAGTGAGCGGGTGGAGGGGTGTGGCGACACGCGTGGTCCCTTCGAGGAGGTGGATGCGGACGGGAGCGTGTGCTGCTCGCATCTCGATACCTCCTGGGACATCGCGTGGGCCGACCGGTCCGGCTCCCTGCACGGTAGGCATGGGCGGGACGCCACGGCAACGGGTTAAACGTCGTTCTCCACACGCGCGATCGCGCCTTGACGACGACCGGCACAAGTGACACAATAGAACACACGTTCGAATCAATGAGATGGGGGGAAGCAATGGCCAAGGAGGCGTCCGGGACGGTGTGGCAGGCGGCGGACCTGCACGCGCTGGCCGACCTGCTCGCCGACCTCGAACCGGCCGATCTGCCGCTCGACCACCTGGACCAGCTCGAGGCCCTCGAGCGGGTCAAGGCCGCCGCGGCTGCCGCGCAGGTGGTCGTCACGGCGACCTTCGCCGATGCCGCCGAGGCCGAGGACGTCCCGGTGACCGGACGTCGTACGCCACCGCGGGCGATGTCGATCGGTGCGGAGGTCGCGCTCGCGACCCTGGCCAGCCCCCATGCCGGGGAGCAGCGGGTGCTGCTGTCACGTCGGCTGCGCGACGACCTGCCCCACACCCTGGCCGCACTCGCGCGGGGCGAGCTCACCGAGGCCCGCGCGTTCGCGGTGGCCCGCGAGGTCGCCCACCTCACCCCCGTCCAGCGCCGTCGCGTGGACGACGACCTCGCACCACGCCTGCCCGGGCTCGGTGACCTCAAGCTCCGGCAGGCCGTGCGGCGCTCGTGCCTCACCATCGCCGCCGACGCCGAGACCCGCCGCCACCGCCGCGCCCGCGCCGAGCGCCGGGTCACCAGCCGTCACCTCGACGACGGCACCGGCCAGCTCACCGCGATCCTGCCGCTCGAGGTCCTCGCCGGAGTCCGCGCCGCCCTCGACGTCGCCGCCGCGACCGCCCGCGCCGCCGGCGACCCCCGCACCGGCGGGCAGGTCCGCGCCGACACCCTCGCCGCCCGGATCACCGGCCTCGACCCCGTCACCGACACCCCGCCGGTCAGGGTCAACCTCGTCATCGGCATCGAGTCGCTCCTCGGCGACGGCACCGAGCCCGGCCTGATCCCCGGCCTCGGATACCTCCCCGCCGCCCTGTGCACCGACCTGGTCCGCCGCGCCAGCGCAGCGGCGAAGGCCACCCTGCGCCGCCTGTTCGCCACCCCCGAGCAGCGGGCGCTGGTCGCGATGGAGTCCACCACCCGCCGCTTCGACGGCCTGCTCGCCGAGTTCCTCACCCTCCGCGACGCCGGCACCTGCCGCACCCCCGGCTGCAACGCACCCATCCGCCACCACGACCACATCACCCGCACCGCCGACGGCGGCACCACCACCGCCGCCAACGGCCAAGGACTCTGCGAACGCTGCAACTACCTCAAGGAGACCCCCGGCTGGACCACCTGGACCCCCGACCCACCACCCGGCACCAGCCCCGACCAGCCCCACGAGGTCCACGGCGTGACCGAGCACCTCCGCATCACCAGATCCACCGCCCCACCCCTGCCCGGAGGCCCCGCCGGCGGATGGGACTACTCACCCTGCGAGCTCCACCTCGCCAGCACCTACACACTGATCTCCTAGGCTCGACCCGTCGAGGCTGTGAATCTCCTGAGCGAGCCGCCACGCGGGAACAGCACCGCCCTGCCGGACGTTTGAACTGGTGTCACCCCGGCTAGAGTGGACGTGACGAGACGGGCGCCGTCACCTCGACGGCGTCGACATCCCCCGGAAGACCCGGGGGCGGCCTCCAAGGAGAGACCATGAAGAGCAGCAACCCCGTGTTCAACCGTTCCGAGGAGTTCAACCGCTCCTCGTCGAACGCCTACGGC
Source organism: uncultured Actinomycetota bacterium (assembly GCA_963726515.1). Classification (GTDB taxonomy): domain Bacteria; phylum Actinomycetota; class Actinomycetes; order Propionibacteriales; family Nocardioidaceae; genus Nocardioides. The sequence continues at coordinate 24,352 of CAVSCW010000024.1, read as the reverse complement.
AACCAGACGTATGCCGCTGGGGGCCAGTCCTACCCCGGCTACGGCGACTCGACCGGCGACCCGTCGACGTGGGGCACCGGCACGCCCGGTCAGGTGGACGACGGACGGATGACGGTCGACTCGGTCGTGCAGAAGACGGCGATCTCCATCGCACTCGTCTTCGCGACCGCATTCGCCACCTGGTGGTGGGTCGGCGACATCATCGACGTCAACTCGGTCGACCAGGACGCCTACGGCCGTGCCCTGACGCTCGCGATGGCCGGCGCCGGTGGCGCCTTCCTGCTGTCGCTGGTCAACTCCTTCAAGCGGGTGATCAGCCCGGCACTGGTGCTGGCCTTCGCGGCCCTCGAGGGTGTGGCCCTCGGAGCGATCAGCAAGGTCTTCGACGCCCAGTTCGGTGACGGCATCGTCACCCAGGCCGTCCTGGGCACCTTCGCTGCCTTCGTCGGCACGCTGGCTGCCTACAAGTTCTTCGACATCAAGGTCGGCGCCAAGTTCCGCACCTTCGTGATCGCAGGCATGTTCGGCATGGTGGGCCTCGGCCTGCTGTCGATCATGCTGAGCTTCTTCGGCATCCAGACGGGCCTGTTCGGCTTCGGCGCCCTCGGCCTGCTGATGTCCGTCGCCGGCCTCGTGCTCGGTGTCTTCATGCTGATCCTCGACTTCGACTTCGTCGAGAACGGCGTCGCAGCCGGCATCCCGGACCGCGAGTCGTGGCGAGCGGCCTTCGGCCTGACCGTCAGCCTGGTCTGGATCTACACCAACCTGCTGCGCATCCTCGCGATCCTGCGTGGCGACTGATCCCCACGCAGCCGATCTGAAGTCCGCCGGCCCGCCCGAGCTCGCTCGTGGCGGGCCGGCGGCATGTCAGGAGTGCTCGCCGGCCTCGGCGTGCTCCTCGTGCTGCTCCGGCGACTCGACATCTGCGGAGGGGCGGCGTCGGCGGTGCCGCAGCTCGACCCAGCGTCCACGCAGGCCGCGCTGGTTGCCGCCGACCTCGGTGCCGTCGACCTCGGTGCCAGGCGTTCGCGCGGCGCGTACGGCGGCGGCGGCGACCGGCAGGATCCCCTCGCGGCGCAGCGGCTCGGGAAGCGACTCGTCCTCGGGCAGCAGGTCCAGCGCGGCGAGGCACGACGGGATCAGCACCGAGGCGAGCTGCTGGTAGCCGTCGGCGGACGGGTGGAACCGGTCCGGGCCGAACAGCAGTGCAGGCGCCGCCTCGAACTCCGGGCCGAGGATGTCGCCCACGGACACCGAGCGGCCGCCGTTCTCGACGACCGTGATCGTCTGTGCGGCCGCCAGCCGACGTGACCACTCGCGCGCCACCTGCTTGAGCGGCGGCGGGATCGGCCGGATGGTGCCGAGGTCGGGGCAGGTGCCCACCACGACCTCGATGCCTGCCTCGCGGAGGCGGCGTACGCCCTCGGCGAGGTGGCGCACCGACGCGGAGGGCAGGACCGTGTGGGTCACGTCGTTGGCGCCGATGAGCACGACGGCGAGGTCGGGGTGGGTGCCGATCGCGGCCTCCGCCTGGTCGGCCAGGGCGCTGGACTGCGCGCCGACCTTGGCGAAGGAGCGCAGGTGCACGCGGCGGTCCGCCTGGGCGGCCACGCCGCTGGCCAGGTGGGCTCCGGTCGTGTCCTCGACCCGCTCGACGCCGTATCCCGCAGCACTGGAGTCACCCAGCAGCGCGATCCGGATCGCCGGGCCCGGCCGGCCACGGCCGTACCAGCCCGTGGCGTCCGGCGGTACGTCGGTGGCGTTGCCGATCACCCGGCGCGCGATCCTCGCCTCGGCGACCAGGACTCCGTAGAGGCCCGCGCCGAGCACGGAGAGTCCGCCGCCGCCCAAGGCCGCGGCCGATGCCAGCTTGCGTGCTGCTCCTGTTGCCCCCACACCCCGATGCTACGCAGGCGCCGTTGCTCGCTACGGGGCAGTAGGTGGCTACATTGACCCGGTGCAGTACGTGAACTCGCTCCTCGACCTCATCGGCAACACTCCGCTCGTCCGCCTCGCCCGGACCCTCGACCTCCCGGCGGCCGGTCCTGGGACCGGCCCGCTGGTCCTCGCGAAGGTGGAGTACCTCAATCCCGGAGGGTCGGTGAAGGACCGCATCGCCACCCGGATGATCGAGGCGGCGGAGGCGTCCGGCGCCCTCCAGCCCGGCGGCACGATCGTCGAGCCGACCTCCGGCAACACCGGTGTCGGCCTGGCGATGGTGGCGCAGGAGAAGGGCTACTCGTGCGTCTTCGTGTGCCCCGACAAGGTCAGCGAGGACAAGCGCAACGTGCTCAAGGCCTACGGCGCCGAGGTCGTCGTCTGCCCGACCGCCGTCGCGCCCGAGCACCCGGACTCCTACTACAACGTCAGCGACCGGCTGTCCAAGGAGCCCGGCGCCTGGAAGCCCGACCAGTACTCCAACCCCAACAACCCCCGCTCCCACTACGAGACCACCGGTCCGGAGATCTGGGCGCAGACCGAGGGTCGGATCACCCACTTCGTCGCCGGCGTCGGCACGGGCGGCACCATCAGCGGCATCGGGCGCTACCTCAAGGAGCAGAACCCCGAGGTGCAGATCATCGGTGCCGACCCTGCGGGGTCGGTCTACTCCGGCGGCACCGGGCGCCCCTACCTCGTCGAGGGCGTCGGTGAGGACTTCTGGCCCGAGACCTACGACAAGTCGGTCGCCGACCGGATCATCGAGGTCTCCGACGCCGACTCCTTCGCCTTCACCCGCCGTCTGGCTCGCGAGGAGGCGATGCTGGTCGGCGGCTCGTCCGGGATGGCGGCCTTCGCGGCTCGCCAGCTCGCCCAGGAGCTGGCCGCCGAGGGGCGTACGGACGCGGTGATCGTGGTCCTGCTGCCCGACTCCGGCCGCGGCTACCTCACCAAGGTCTTCAACGACGACTGGCTCGGCCAGTACGGCTTCGCCACCGGCGCCCAGGCCGACCACCGCACGGTCGGGGAGGTGCTGCGGGGCAAGTCCGGCAGGCTGCCCGACCTCGTGCACACGCATCCCGCCGAGACCATCGCCGAGGCCGTCCACATCCTCCAGGAGTACGGCGTCAGCCAGATGCCCGTCGTGCGTGCCGAGCCGCCCATCGTGGCCGCCGAGGTCGCGGGCTCGGTGTCGGAGCGCACGATCCTCGACGCGCTCTTCGCCGGCCGCGCCAGGCTCACCGACCGGGTGGAGGACCACATGTCCGCCGCCCTCCCGACGATCGGCTCGACCGAGGCGGCCGCTGACGCGGTCTCGCTGCTCGAGAAGGCCGACGCCGTGCTGGTGCACGAGGACGGCAAGCCCATCGGCGTGCTGACCCGGCAGGACCTGCTGACCTTCCTGGCCGCGTCGTGACGCGTCTCAGGGGCGCCCGAGGCGCCCTGGTGGCCCTGGCGTGCCTCGGCGCGCTCACTGCCTGCAGCGACGACGTCAGCACCAGCACCGACCCGGTCGAGGTGGAGGTCGGCAAGGCCTTCTCCTGGAACGGCTACGCCGTCGACGACGGCTGGGAGCTCACTGCCAAGAAGCGCATGGCCGGCGTGGACGAGGTCACCACCCCGGAGGTCACGGGCACGATCACCAACCTCTCCGAGGAGACGCGCACCGCGCTCTTCCAGCTGGTCTTCTCCGCCGACGGCCGACCGCTGGCGACGGTCAACTGCTCGGCCGGTGAGATGACGACCGACCAGTCGATGAGGTTCATCTGCCCGGGACTGAGCGCGACGATGCCGGAGGCCTACGACTCGGTGGTGGCGCAGGAGTTCAGCCAAGACACCACCTCCGGCTGACGGAAGGGGATCGAAGTGGGCGACCTGTCGCTCGAGGTCGTCCTCTTCCTGGTGCTCGCGGCCCTGGTCGCGGGGTTCGTCGACGCAGTGGTCGGTGGCGGGGGACTGGTGCAGCTGCCCGCCCTGCTGGTCGGCCTGCCGGGCGCGTCGGTCGTGCAGATCGCAGCGACCAACAAGCTCGCGTCCTTCTGCGGCACCTCCATCAGCGCGGCGACGTACGTCCGGCGCATCCGCCCCGACCCGCGCACCTTCTTGCCCCTGATGCTCGCCGCCTTCATCGGCTCGACCGGTGGCGCGCTGGTCGCCTCGATGCTGCCGCGCAGCGCGTTCGACCCGATCATCCTGGTCGTGCTGGTGCTGGTCGGGGGCTACGTGCTGCTGCGCCCCGACGTGGGCGAGCTCACCGCGTTGCGCTTCAGCGGCGGACGCCACGTGTGGACGGTCGCCGTGACGGGGCTGATCATCGGCTTCTACGACGGCGCCATCGGGCCGGGCACGGGCTCCTTCCTGGTGTTCGCGCTCGTGGGCCTGCTGGGCTACAACTTCCTCGAGGCCTCCGCGAAGGCCAAGCTCGCCAACTGGGCGACCAACCTCGCCGCGCTGGTCGTCTTCGTCCCCCAGGGGGCTGTCATCTGGGAGCTCGCCCTGCCGATGGCGGCGGCCAACATCGTCGGCGGCTACCTCGGCGCGCGCCTCGCGATGGCGCGCGGGGCGAGGTTCGTCCGGGTGTTCTTCCTGGTCGTCGTCTCCGGCTTCGTCGTACGACTCGCGGGCGACCTGCTCGGCTGGTGGTGAGGGCCGCGGTGCTCCGACCGGTAGCCTCCACCTCGTGGGAGCGGTCTCGGCAGTCGACGGGTTCCAGCGCCGCCATCCGGTCCTGGGCTTCCCGCTCGCCGTCATCTACAAGTACTTCGACGACCAGGGCCCCTATCTCGCCTCGGCGATGACCTACTACGCCTTCATCGCGATCTTCCCGCTCATGTTGCTCGGCACCTCGATCCTGGGCCTGTTCCTGCGTGGTGAGCCGCAGTGGCAGCAGAGCATCCTCGACTCCGCGCTGGCGCAGTTCCCGATCATCGGCGACGAGCTCGGTCGTCCCGAGGGCCTCCAGGGGTCGGTGGCCGGTGTCGCGGTCGGAGCGATCGCCGCGCTCTACGGCGCCATGGGCCTGGGCCAGGCCCTGCAGAACACCCAGCACGTGGCGTGGTCGGTGCCGCGCAACAGCCGGCCCAACCCGGTCTACGCCCGGGTGAAGACGCTGGTCCTCCTGATCACGGCGGGGTTCTCACTGCTCGCGGTGACGGTCGTGTCCACGATCGCGAGCACCACCGACGTGTTCACCGAGGTGCTCGGCTCGGGGATCAAGGTGGTCGTGCCCCTGTTGACCGTCGCTGTCGTCGGCACGTTCCTCACCTTCCTCTTCCGCTACGCAGCCACCGGTCAGCACTCCTTCCTCCGGGCGGCACCGGGCGGCTACGCCCTGGCGATCATGTGGCAGGTGCTGCAGTTCGGCGGTGCGGCCTACGTCGACCGGGTCCTGGTCGGCACCACCTCGATGACCAAGACGTTCGGCCTGGTGCTGGGGCTGATCGGCTTCCTCTGGATCGGTGCGGTCATGGCCGTGCTGTCGATGGAGATCAACGTCGTGCTCGCCCGTCGGCTGTGGCCGCGGGCGCTGCTCACGCCCTTCACCGACAAAGTCGAGCTCACCGAGGCCGACCGCCGGGCCTATGCGTCCTATGCCCGCATGCAGCGTCACAAGGGTTTCGAGAAGGTGTCGGTGACCTGGGAGCAGGCATCGGAACCGCCACCGGAGGCAGAGCCGCCACCGGAGCCGCCACCGGAGCCGGCGCCGGATCAGGGCAACGTTCAGCCCACGTCCCCGTCGACGTAGACCCATCGCCCGCCACGCTGCTCGAAGCGGCTGAGCTCATGCATCTGGCCGCCCTCGCGGGTGGCGACGAACTCGACCGTGTCGCCCTCGACCGCGAGGATCCGCAGCCCGGTCCACCGCGACGTCGGATCCGGGCGGGGGTCCTCGGGCCGGGTGCGCGGGTGCCAGGTGCGGAACAGGTGGTCCGCGTCGCCCCTCACGTGCGCGGTGTAGCGCGAGCGCATCAGCTGCTCGGGGGAGGTGGCCTGTGCGGTGTTGGCCAGCAGCGGCCCGCAGCAGGCGTCGTACGTCGCTCCGCTGCCGCACGGGCATGGGGTCTGCAGCACGTCGCCCACGCTATCGGGCCCTGCCTGGCTAACCTCCCGACATGACGACCTCAGGAAGCACTCCCGCCCTCGAGGGCTTGGCTGAGCTGGCCCGCCAGCAGGTCGAGCACGACGGTCTCGTGGCCCAGCTCGCAGTCGCCCGCCACAGGCTCGACGCAGCCGCGGCCCGCTGTGCGGAGACCACCGGAACGCTCGCCGTCGAGCTGGAGGACGTCGCGCGGCTCGAGCAGGTCTCGGTGACCCGCATCCTGGCCAGCCTGCGGGGCCGACGCGACCTCGAGCTCGACCGCGAACGAGCAGAGGCGGACGCAGCTCGCTATGCCGCGACGGAGGCGGAGTCGCGCCGCCGGTACGCCCAGGCGGACGTGGATTCCCTGGTGGCCAGGCTGGCCTCGCTCGGCGACCTCGCGCTGCGACGTACGCACCTGCTGATCGCCCGCGAGGCCGAGGTGGCGGCCGATCCCGCGGCGCGAGAGGCCGCCACGGAGCTGGACCAGGTCACGACCACCCTCGGCACGCTCCAGGCCGAGCGGCAGCAGCTCGAGGAGGCGATCGCCGCGGTCGGCGTCGCCGGCGAGATCCTGCTCGCGGCGTCCCGACACCTCCGCGGGGCAGGCGACTGGGCCGCGGTCGACACGTTCCTCGGTGGCGGGCTGATGACGGACATGATCAAGTACGACCGCCTCGACCAGGCAGGCGAGCTGATGCGACGGGCGGACGCCGCCCTCGGCCACCTCGCCACCGAGCTGGCCGACGTCGGTCTGCGGGAGGTGGGCGGGATCGACGTCGACGCGCTGACGGGGTTCTTCGACGTGTGGTTCGACAACGTGTTCAGCGACTGGGCCGTGCTCGGCCGCATCCAGCAGGCGGAGAAGCGGCTCGCGCGGGCGTGCGCAGGCGTCGGCGAGACCGCCGCGATCCTCGACGGACGGCTGACTGCGTGCGACGCCGGGATCGAGCACGTGCAGAAGGCCCGGGAGACCCTCTTGGGGATCCGACTTGCGTAAGGGTGTAATCATGTAAGCACTGCAAGAAGGAGGCAGACATGATGACCCGAGATGACGACAAGGAGAGCCGCGACCGCGGCCGCGGTGAGGACCGCCGTGAGCGCCGTGGCCCCCGTGGGGCACGTGGCGAGGGCCGCGGCCGCCGGGGCGGATGGCAGGTCGCCGACCTCCCCGCCGCCGATGACGCGACCGACTGGTTCCGCGGGCGACTGCCCGAGGGATGGTTCAGCGAGATCGAGGTCCGCACGGACCGCGAGGAGATCACCGTCCTCGGCACGTTGGCCGACAGCACGCTGGCCGAGGGTGCGGAGGGCGCGGAGGCGGAGGGCCGGATCGGCCGGTTCCGTGCCGAGACCAAGGCCGAGCGCATCGAGATCGCACTCGAGGCCCAGGCCCGCTACCAGCGCACGGTGTCGTGGGGGGTGCGGCTCGGAGGGACCGAGGCGCTGTTCACCCACGTCGCCGCGCCGGTCATGACCCGGCTCCGCCAGCCCGAGCGCCAGGTGCTCGACACGCTGGTCGACGCCGGCGTCGCCCGGTCGAGGTCCGACGCGCTGGCCTGGTCGGTGCGGCTGGTCGGCGAGCACGCAGATGAGTGGCTGGGCCACCTGCGCGAGGCGATGGCCGAGGTCGACAAGCTGCGCGGCGAGGGCCCGGCCCTCTGAGTCCCGAGCGGAGACACGCGGACATTGGTCGGCCGGGGCTCCCCGCCCCCCGCGGGGACGCCCCGAATATCCGGTGCATGGTCCGCGCGTCTCCGCGTTAGGTTCGAGACATGACGATCGAGAGAGCGGAGCCGGCGTACAGCAACGACGAGGTCGCGATGCTGCGCAGCTTCCTCGACCACTACCGCGCGACCATCCGGTTGCAGGCCTCCGGCCTCACCGACGCCCAGCTCGACCAGGCGCTGGCGCCGAGCGACCTCACCCTCGGCGGGATGCTCAAGCACCTCGCCTTCGTGGAGGACTACTGGTTCTCCTACCACCTGATGGCCCACGAGCCGGCCCCGCCGTGGGACACCGCGCCCTGGGACGCGGACCCCGACTGGGACTGGCACAGCGCATCCAGCACCCCCCACGCGGAGCTGGATGCGCTGCTCGCCACTGCGATCGCACGATCGGACGAGTGCCTCGACGCGGCCCTGTCCGCGGACCCGGAGCTCGACCGCCCGGTCGCCCGACCGCGGGACCCCGCCCACGGGGGAACGGCGACCGTGCGCTGGGTGCTGGTCCACATGGTCGAGGAGTACTGCCGCCACGCCGGGCACGCCGACCTGATCCGACAGTCGCTCGACGGCGCGACCGACGTCTGATCGGGCCGGGGGCTAGGTGTCCTCGTGCAGGCACAGCACGTTGCCGGTGGGGTCCTTGAACCACGCGGCCTTCTCCGACCCGAGCACGCAGACGTGGTCGACGGTGCTGAGGTCCGGCAGGTCGTAGTCCTCGAAGACGACGCCGCGCTCCTTCAGGGAGCTGATCTCCGAGGTGATGTCGTCGACCTCGAAGCTCATCGCCGTGCTGGCGGACGGGGTGCTGTCGGGACGGGGCAGCAGGACGAGCGTGTCGCCGCTGTCCAGCGCATAGATCGCGCTGCCCTCGTCGTTCGTGCCGGTGTAGGCGAGCCCCAGGGACTCGGAATAGAACGTGCGGGCGCGGTCGACGTCGGTGACCGGGAGCATCATCGCGACCGTGCGGTGGGTGAGTGACATGGCGCCTCCTTGATCCTGACTGCCACCAGTGTGCTCCCGATCGCCGGATGCGGGGAGACTGATCCAGACCGGTCATCCGGGCACCCGGCACCCCGTCTGGTGGAATAGGGCCCATGGCTGATCCGATCCGCGTCTACCTCCTCGACGACCACGACGTCGTACGCGAGGGGCTGAGGTTCCTGCTCGAGCAGCAGGACGACATCGAGGTGGTCGGCGAGTCGGCCAGCGCCACCGAGGCGACCGCGCGGATCCCGGCGCTGAAGCCCGACGTGGCCGTGCTCGACGCGCGCCTGCCCGACGGCTCGGGCATCGAGGTGTGCCGCGCGGTGCGGGCCGTCGACCCGTCGATCAACGCCCTCATCCTCACGTCGTACGACGACGACGAGGCGCTGTTCGCCGCGATCATGGCCGGTGCCTCGGGCTACGTGCTCAAGGAGATCCGCAGCTCCGACCTGGTGACCGCCGTGCGCCACGTGGCCGCCGGCAAGTCCCTCATCGACCCGGCGATGACCGCGATCGTCCTCGAGCGGATCCGCAACGGCCCGAACACGCCCGATGAGCTCGCCTCGCTCACCGACCAGGAGCGCATCCTGCTCGGCCACATCGCCGAGGGCCTGACCAACCGGCAGATCGCCGAGCAGATGTTCCTCGCCGAGAAGACGGTCAAGAACTACGTCTCCAGCATCCTCGCCAAGCTCGGCCTCGAGCGGCGCACGCAGGCCGCGGTGCTGGCCTCCAAGCTGCTGGGCAACTAGTCGGTGTGACCGGCGGGGGACCTAGGTCCCCCCGGCCGGTGACCGGTGGCCCTGATGGGCGCGCAGCGATCTCACGATGCTGTTGGTGACCCATTCACCACACCACCGAAGGAGGGGATGGCGATGAGCGTCATCCATCGTCACCGTCACGAGACCGAGACGCAGGACGTCACGCCCACTGTCGAGCAGTCCGGCGAGCACCGAGGCCCTTGGTTCGCCCGCGCCCTGGCCACCTTGCGGATCGCCTTCGGGATCACCTTCCTGTGGGCCTTCCTCGACAAGCTGTTCGCCCTGGGATTCCACACCGGCTATGACCAGGACGGCGTCCTGGACCGCTTCGGACCCGCGGCGTGGATCAACGGCGGGAGCCCCACTGAGGGCTTCTTGACCTTCGGCGTCCCCGCCGACAACCCGTTCCAGGGGTTCTTCGCCTCCCTGGCGGGCCAGGCCTGGGTCGACTGGCTCTTCATGCTCGGCCTCCTCGGGATCGGCGTGACCCTGCTGCTCGGGGTGGGCATGCGGATCGGCACCGCCGCAGGCGCGCTGATGTATGCGTTCATGTACGCCGCAGTCCTCCCGCTGGAGAACAACCCGGTCGTCGACGACCACCTGATCGGCGTGATCGTGATGGCGGTCCTCGCACTGGGGGCGGCCGGCACCACGTGGGGGATGGGTCGCTGGTGGAACCGCACGGAGGTGGTCGCGCACTACCCCGTCCTGCGGTGACACCCGGCCCCCCGGCGGGTCCTGCTCCGGCTCAGCCGAGCGGGACCCGCCAGTGGAGCAACGTGCCGCGCTCACCGACCGGCGTGACCTCGAGGGTCCCGCCCAGGTCGTGGGCGCGGCGTCTCACGTTGCGCAGCCCGCTCTCGAAGACCTCGGCGGGCAGGCCCACCCCGTCGTCTGCCACGCGCAGATCGAGCCGGTCTCCGCTGACGACGACGTCGATCTCCGCGTTGTCGGCCAGCGCGTGGCGGGCGAGGTTGGAGATCGCCTCGCGGAGCACTGCCAGGAGCTGCGAGCCCAGCTCGGGTGTCACGGCCGTGTCGACCGGTCCGGAGGTCCGCACCACCGGGCTGAACCCCAGCACCGGGACGTACTCCTTGACCAGGCTGCGGATCGCCGCGCGCAAGGAGTCGCCGCGACGGTCCTGAAGCTCGAAGATGGTGCCCCGGATGGCCTTGATCGTGTCGTCGAGGTCGGCCACCGACGTGTCGAGGCGGTCGGTCACGGGACCGGCGCCGACCATCGCCGCCACGCCCTGGAGCTGGAGCCCGGTGGCGAAGAGTCGCTGGATGACGATGTCGTGGAGGTCGCGCGCGATGCGTTCGCGATCCGAGATCACTGCCAGCTCCTGGCGTTCGGCCAGGGCCTGCGTGCGGTCCAGCCACAGGGCGACCTGGTCGGCGAACCCGGCGAACAGGTCGCGGTCCTGCACGTCGAGCAGGCCCGAGTCGGGATGGGCCACAGCCACGAGCGCAGCGACCGGGGCCAGGTGGGAGCGCAGCGGGATGACGACGAGCCGTGCGTCGTCGGCCTCCGTGGTGACGACCCGCTCCGGAGTGGCGCGCGCGTCGGCCAGCAGCCCGAGCACGCGTTCGGCGTCCGCGTCGGGAGCCACGCTCACCGCGTCGTGCTCCGGGCCGAGCGACGACCAGAGCGCGACCGCCTTGGCCCGCGAGACCTGGCGCGCGGTGGACACGATCTGGTGCAGGGCGGTCGGCAGGTCGACCGGCGGCTGGAGCAGCTCGGCGAGCTGCGCGGACGCCTCCAGCCACTGGCGACGGCGCTCGCTCAGCGCGAAGGAGCGTGCGTTGCTGATGACGTAGCCGGCTGTGCGCGCCAGCTCCTCGACGAGGGACTCGTCGTCCTCGGTGAACGGGCCGCCGCCCGCCTTCTCGGTGAGGTAGAGATTGCCGAAGACGGTGCCGCGGATCCGCACGGGCATGCCGAGGAAGGACGTCATCGGCGGGTGGTGGGGGGGAAAGCCCACCGAGGAGGGGTGGGCGGACAGGTCCACCAGCCGCAGTCCCGAGGGGTCGTCGATGATCACGCCGAGGATGCCGCGACCACGGGGCAGGTCACCGATGCGCTCGCGTGCGCGCTCGTCGATGCCGGTGGTGATGAACTCGACCAGCTCGCCGTCACTGCCCAGCACGCCCAGCGCGCCGTACTGGGCCCCCGTGAGCGCGGTGGCCGCCTCGACGATGCGCGACAGCACGCTGGCGAGGTCGAGGTCGCTGGAGATGGCCGTGACGGCCTCCAGCAGAAGGCGGGCGTCGACGCCGAGGTCCGGGGTGTGTGTCACGGGTCCAGTGTGACGCGTCCGGGGCGTCAGGGTCAGCCTGAGGCGAGGCGCCGGACGGGCAGGTGCTCCCACGGGTCCCAGCCGCCACCCAGCTGGCGACCGGTGACCTCCGTCCACGGGATGCGCACGACGAGGTTGCGCTGCCCCTCGGCCCAGGGGCGTGGCTGCCAGGAACGGGCGATCTCGGCGAGCTCCTCCTGGTCGTCGACGAACGACGCCCGGCCGCGCACCACCACGCTCCAGCCGCGCTTGAGCTCGTAGTCGAACTGGTCGACCTCGAAGCACACCTGCGCGTCGCGGCCATAGGTCCCGAGGAGGCTGTACGCCGTGGTGCGGACCAGGATCGCGTCGTCTTCGACGGCGTAGTTCACCGGGATGATGTGGGGGCCGTTGGGTGTGCCGAGCGCGACCCGGCCGGCAAGGCCCGCTCCGAGCAGTCGCGCGCAGTCCTCGCGCGAGAGGTCGTGACTGGTGTGCATGGGAGCCCTCCTTGAGGTTGACTCCCAGCGTCTCCCGCCGGTGCCGGTGCGGGCAGGGTCGAAGGTCCCGAGCGCGACGGTCTAGGGGCCGGAGTTGGTGATGAGTCCGCCGGTCGTCGGCTGGTAGGGGTTGAGGCCGTGGTCGATGGCGTACTGCTTGAGGTAGCCGTCGCGTCCCAGCACCGCGATCCGCTCGGCGATCTTGGCGGCCTCGGCCTTCTCGACCTCGACCTGGGCCTGCGCGGCCTTGACCTGGGCAGCGGCCTCGGCCTCCTTGGCCCTGGCCTTGGCCACCGCCTCCTGCTGCGCGACGAGCGCGGCCTTGACGGACTCCGGCGGGACGGGCTTCTGCAGGGTGATGGCGAAGTCGGTGAAGAACTCCTCGTCGCCGTCGATCTGCCGCCCGACCAGCTCGGGCATCTGCTCGAGCACCTCCTGCTCCCACTTCGCCTTGACAGCCGGATCGGTGTAGAGCTCGGTGTAGGTGTAGTTCTGGCTGGCCCGGTCGATGGCGGTCTCCAACGGCCGGCTGATGTAGACGCTCAGCATCTGGAGCCACCCGAGCGAGCCGTTGCCGTCGGTGGTGTCCATGTAGGCGGCGTAGCGGTTGCCGATCAGGTCGTGGAACTTCTGCAGCGTCTTGCAGTCGGTGTTGAGGAGGAAGGCCGCGACGCCGTCCACGCTCATCTCGATCCCGTCCTTGCTGACGAAGGTCACCATCGGCCGGTCCCCGCCCTCGCCGAAGACGTAGTTGCGCTGGCTCTTGGGGTAGGAGTAGTGCTTGTCGCCCGGGCCGTCCCAGGCGCGGGTCGAGCTCGACACGCAGTCCTTGAAGCGCCGCGGCGTGAAGGCGCCGTCGCTGTAGTGCAGCGCCACCTGGTCGGGGCCGGTGGACACGGTGGTCGGTCGGATGAAGACCAGCAGGCCCAGCGCGAGGACGACGAGCACGATGATCCCGCCCGCGGCCTTGCGCAGCGATCCGGCCCTCGTGGCGATCTTGTTGGTGCTCGGCAAGGGGTGTCCTCAGGCGTCCGGGCCGCCGGACTGGCGGCGGTGGTGGGTGGTGATCTCGTCGATGATGATCGTGGAGAGCTCGGGGGAGACGTCGCGGTGCTGCCAGGCGAGCTCGCGCAGCTGCTCGATGAACGCGTCCCGCTCCGCCAGCTCGCGCGGCGCGGCCGGGGTGGGGAGGGCAGGTGCTGTCCCCGCGCCGGCGGACAGCCGGCCCGCCCAGAAGGCTGCCGCGATCAGCACGACGACGATGAACAGCGATGCCAGCGGAACCATGCGGTCATCCTGCCCTGCACGACTTCGTCAGCGATCGATGTTGCCCGGCGGGTCTAGCGTGGATGACGTGACGGACCAGACCCAGCACCCCGCAGCCAGCACCCTCGGTGAGCTCCGCGCCACCGGTCACCAGCTCCGGACCCTGCGCCAGGAGATCCGCGACAACCTCCTGGCCAGGCTGCGGGCGGGGGAGGATCCCTGGCCCGGTCTGCACGGCTTCTCCGAGACCGTGATCCCGCAGGTGGAGCGGGCGCTGCTCGCCGGCCACGACATCGTCCTGCTCGGCGAGCGCGGCCAGGGCAAGACCCGGCTGCTGCGGGCCCTGGTGGGCCTGCTCGACGAGTGGACGCCGGTCATCTCCGGCTCCGAGCTCGGCGAGCACCCCTACGAGCCGATCACGGTCACCTCGCAGCAGGCGGCGGCGATCCACGGCGACGACCTGCGCATCTCGTGGCGACACCGCGACGAGAGGTACGCCGAGAAGCTGGCGACCCCCGACACGTCGGTCGCCGACCTGATCGGCGACGTCGACCCGATGAAGGTGGCGGAGGGCCGTCACCTCGGGGACCCCGAGACCATCCACTTCGGACTGGTCCCACGCAGCCACCGCGGCATCGTCGCGATCAACGAGCTGCCCGACCTCGCCGAGCGCATCCAGGTCGCGATGCTCAACGTGATGGAGGAGCGCGACATCCAGATCCGCGGCTACATCCTCCGGCTGCCGCTCGACGTGCTGGTCGTGGCCAGTGCCAACCCCGAGGACTACACCAACCGCGGTCGGATCATCACCCCGCTCAAGGACCGGTTCGGCGCGGAGATCCGCACGCACTATCCCCGCGAGGTGGCCGAGGAGATCGCGGTCATGGTGCAGGAGGCCGACCTCGTCGCCGAGGTGCCGGCGTACCTCCTCGAGGTGCTCGCCCGTTTCACCCGCCACCTGCGCGAGTCGCAGGCCGTCGACCAGCGCTCAGGGGTCAGCGCCCGCTTCGCGATCGCCGGTGCCGAGACGATCGCGGCCGCCGCGCTGCACCGCGCGACCACGCAGGGCGAGGACGAGGCCGTCGCCCGGGTCGTCGACCTCGAGACCGCGGTCGACGTGCTGGGCGGCAAGATCGAGTTCGAGACGGGCGAGGAGGGCCGCGAGACGGAGGTCCTCACCCACCTGCTCCGCACCGCCGTCGCCGAGACCGTCCGGGCGCACCTCGCGGGCATCGACCTGCGGCTGCTCGTCGAGGCCATCGAGGAGGGCGCGATGGTGAGCACGGGCGCCCGCGTCGGTGCGCGTGCCTTCCTCGCGGGCCTGCCCGCACTGCCTCCGACCGGGCCCGGGGAGTCGGACCTCTATGACGAGGTCTGCGACCGGCTCGACGCGACCAACGACGGCGAGCGGGCGGCGGCGCTCGAGCTCGCCCTGGAGGGCCTCTACCTCGCCCGCAAGATCGGCAAGGACTCCGAGGCCGGGGAGACCGTCTATGGATGAGTCCGGCCTCGTGACGCTGCGACCCGGCACGCACGACGACATCGCCTCCTTCGTCGAGCTCGGCCGCGCCGTCGTGCCCCCGACCTATGCGCCGATCGATGCGGCGTACGCCCAGCGGATGCTCGACGAGTGGTGGACCCCCGAGGTCTTCGCGACGTCGCTGGCGCGCAACGCGCACGTCGTCGCGGAGCGCCGCGGGCAGGTGGTCGCCCTGGCGAACCTCGGGCGGCTCACCAGGTCCTACCGCGACTTCCCGGACGTCGAGGGGGAGCGCGAGGTGATGTGGAAGCTCTACGTCCACCCCGAGCACCAGGGACTGGGCATCGGCAGCAGGCTGCTCGGGGAGATCGAGGCACTCGTCGAGGGCGACGAGCTGTGGCTCGAGGTCGTCGCCGGCAACGAGCAGGCGGTCGGCTTCTACGAGGCGCACGGCTTCGCGGAGGTCGAGCGGTCGGCGGGACCGCCGTGGCCCGACGACATCTGGTTCAAGAAGGTCCTCGTCAAGGACCCGGCGCGATGAGCCGCTACCGCCTCTACGAGGGTGGCGACCCGCTGGCGCCGCCGGTCGACCTCGCTGAGGCCCTCGACGCCATCGGGCAGGACGTGATGGCCGGCTACAGCCCCGAGCACGCGATGCGGGAGTTCCTCCGCCGCGGCAGCTCCGACCAGGCAGGGCTCGACGAGCTCGCTCGCAAGGTCGCCGAGCGTCGGCGCGAGATCCTCCAGCGCAACAACCTCGACGGCACGATGCGCGAGGTGCGCGAGCTCCTCGACCGCGCCGTGCTGGCCGAGCGCGGCCAGCTGGCCCGCGACATCACCATGGACGACAGCGACCGGCAGTTCCGGGAGATGGTGCTCGACGACCTCCCCGCCTCGACGGCGTCGGCGGTGAGCGAGCTGACGTCGTACGACTGGCAGTCCAGCGAGGCGCGCGAGGCCTACGAGCAGATCAAGGACCTGCTCGGCCGCGAGCTGCTCGACCAGCGCTTCGCCGGCATGAAGCAGGCGCTGGAGGGCGCCACCGACGAGGACCGGGCGGCGGTCGAGGGGATGCTCTCCGACCTCAACGACCTGCTGGAGAAGCACGCGTCCGGGCAGGACACCGACGAGGACTTCGCCGACTTCATGGACAAGCACGGCGACTTCTTCCCCGAGAACCCCCAGGACATGGACGAGCTGCTCGACTCGCTCGCCCAGCGGGCCGCCGCGGCCCAGCGGATGCTGAACTCGATGAGCCAGGAGCAGCGCCAGGAGCTGATGGAGCTCTCGCAGCAGGCCTTCGGGTCGCCGCAGCTGGCCGAGCAGCTGGCCCGGATGGACGCCCACCTCCGGGCGCTCCGGCCGGATGAGGACTGGTCCGGGTCGGAGCGCTTCGAGGGCGAGCAGGGGATGGGGCTGGGCGACGGCACCGGCGCCCTGCAGGACCTCGCCCAGCTCGATGCGCTGGCCGACCAGCTCGCGCAGTCCCACCCCGGCGCCCGGCTCGACGACGTCGACCTCGACGCCCTCGCCGGCCAGGTCGGTCCCGACGCGGCCGTCGCCGCGCGGACACTGCAGGAGCTGGAGCGGGCGCTGCGCGACAGCGGCTACCTCAAGCGAGGCTCCGACGGCGAGCTGCGGCTCTCGCCCAAGGCCATGCGCCAGCTCGGCAAGGCGTTGCTGCGCGACGTGGCCGACCGGATGAGCGGACGCTCGGGGGCGCGCGAGACGCGGACGACCGGACTGGCAGGGGAGCCGTCGGGGGCGACCCGGCGGTGGGAGTTCGGCGACACCGAACCGTGGGACGTGCCGCGCACCATCACCAACGCGGTGCTGCGCGACGGCGGCTCGCCGGTGCGGTTGCAGGTCGACGACATCGAGGTCCTCGAGACCGAGGCCCGGACCCAGGCCGCGGTGGCGCTGCTCGTCGACACCTCGTTCTCGATGGCGATGGACGGACGATGGGTGCCGATGAAGCGCACCGCGCTCGCCCTGCACCAGCTGGTCAGCTCGCGCTTCCGCGGCGACGACCTCCAGCTGATCGCCTTCGGGAGGCACGCCCAGGTGATGGAGATCGAGGAGCTCACCGGCCTCGACGCCCGTTGGGACAAGGGCACGAACCTCCACCACGGGCTGCTGCTCGCCACCCGGTTCTTCCGCAAGCACCCCCACGCCCAGCCGGTGCTGCTGGTCGTCACCGACGGGGAGCCGACCGCCCACCTCGAGCCGGACGGCGAGGTGTGGTTCTCCTACCCGCCGCACCCGCTGACCATCGCCCACTCGGTGCGCGAGCTCGACGCGGCCGGGCGGCTGGGAGCACAGGTGACGTTCTTCCGACTCGGCGAGGATCCCGGGCTGGCGCGCTTCATCGACTCGATGGCCCGTCGGGTCGACGGTCGGGTGGTGAGCCCTGAGCTCGACGACCTCGGAGCCGCGGTCGTGGGGTCCTACCTCGGCTCGCGCGGGCCCATGTCGTCGTACCGCGAGCAGTTCGGCGACCTCTACGGCGGCGGACGCGGCAACTGGGTCTAACCCGCGGCGTCCAGCATCCGCAGCAGCTCGGCACCCATGTGCTCGATGACCGCGTGCAGGGCCTTGGCGGGTCGCACCATCACCGTGAAGTCGACGATCTGGCCGTCCGCGTCCCACGTGATCATGTCGACGCCGGAGACGTCGAGGCCGCCGACCTCGGTGCGGAACTGCAGCACCGCCGAGTCGTCGCCGAGCCACTCGCGCTCGTAGGACAGCCGCGGACCGAGCACGGTGAATGCGGCGGTGAGGTAGCCGACGACGGTGTCGCGGCCGGCCTGCGGCGCATGCACCGCCGGGCTGCGGAAGACCGCGTCCTCGGCGATGAGGGCGGGCAGTCCGGCAGGGTCGCGGCTCTCGGCCACGGCGTGCCAGCGGGCGAGCGAGGCGGCGGCGTCCATGCCCGCCATCGTGCCACGCGCGACCGCTCTGGCAGGGCCGGACGCGACCGCTCAGGTGAGCCGGTAGAAGCGCCAGAACCCGAAGTCCTCGATGGGCAGGACGTCGAGCTCGGTGAAGCCGGCCTCGCGCGCGTAGCCGCGCAGCACTGACGGCCGCATGACGGTCCCCGTGCCGGCGCTGGGCTGGCTGGACATCCCGTCGGGCAGGCAGACGAACAGGCTGAAGCCATACATGATGCGCTCCATCTCGTCCCCGTCCGCGGCGAAGGCCTCGGACACCGCCTCGTCCATCACGACGAGGAAGCCGTCGGGGGTCAGTGCCCTGTGCACGGCGGCCAGGACCTCCACCGGGCGCGGCATGTCGTGCACGCACTCGAAGGCGAAGGCGATGTCGTACGACGCATCACCGAGGTCGGCCGCGTCACCGTGCCGGAACTCCACGTCGACGCCGGCGGCGGCGGCGTTGGCGCGCGCCATGTCGGTCGACGGGCCGTCGATGTCGATGCCGGTGACCACTGCGGCGGGATAGGCACGCTTCAACGCGATCGAGGACCAGCCGCCACCGCATCCCGCGTCGAGGATGCGGGTGCCGGGTCGCGACAGCGCCTGGTGCACGTCGAGAACACCTGCCAGCGCGGGCGCCAGCCGCGTGTCGTACCAGGGCCGGTTGCCGTCGGCCTGCGCCTCGCGCGCATCGACGCCGAGCTGTTCCCAGCTCACTCCGCCACCAGTGCGATAGGCGTCGAGCAGCTGGGGGAGGGAGGGGCCGACGGCGGCGAACATCCGGCCGAAGGGCGCCAGGTAGTTCAGGCTCGTGGCGTCGGTGAGCACCTCGGCCGTCGCCGGGGGGATGGCGAAGCGACGCGTCTCTGCGTCGCCGTCCGCCTCCACGGTGAGCAGACCCGTCACCGCCTGTTGCTCCAGCCACTCACGGGCATAGCGAGCGTGCGTGCCCGTGCGCATCGCGAGCTCCGACGCGGTGGCCGGCCCCTCGTCCACGAGGCTGCGATACCAGCCCAGCCGGTCGCCGAGGAAGATCGAGAGCATGTCGACGGTGCCGAGCAGGGCGCCGAAGAGCCGCTCGGCGAGCGCGTCCGACGTGGTGGTCGCCACCTCGGCAGTGTGCGCCTCCCAGCGGGTGGCTGGATAGCGGGTCTAGCCCAATTCAGTCCGGAGCGAAGCCCGGCAGCGACTCCGTGAGGATCTCGCGGAACGGCGCCGTGGCGCCGAGCTGGCTGAGCAGGCCGATGCCGCCGAGCCAGGTGCGGTGGATCAGCAGGTACGACGAGGGCAGGTTGATGCGGGTGGTGAGGACGAACGTCTCGGACTTCGGGTCGTTGACCCGCTCGAACTGCTCGCGCATCCACTCGCGGGTGAAGGTGAACCGCTCCTGCGCGGCCGGCTCGACGAACGGCGCGAGGTAGGACAGCAGCAGGGCGGGGTCGACGCTGATGCGGTCCTTGATGAAGCCCTCCTCCCGCAGCACCGCGATCAGCGACTCCTCGTCGGAGTCGATCGCGATCCGCATCAGCCGCCCCATGGGCTCCGGGAGCGTGCCCCCGGGCAGCCGGGCGACGGCGCCGAAGTCGAGGACACCGAGCCGGCCGAGCCCGCCGTCGGGGGCGGGCAGGATCCGGAAGTTCCCCGGGTGCGGGTCGGCGTGGAGCATGCCGGTGCGGCGCGGACCCTCGAAGAGGAACCGGACGAACAGCTCACCGTAGTGGTCACGCTCGGCCTGCGTGCCCTCGCGAATGATGTGGGCGAGCGAGTGGGGCGACTCCATCCACTCGGTCACCAGCACTTCGCCGCCGACCGCCACCACGGGCGGCACCACGATGTCCGGATGGTCGGCGAAGGCCTCGGCGTACGCCGCCTGCGCCTCGGCCTCGAGGGTGTAGTCCAGCTCGTCGGCCGCGCGCGCCTGGAGCTCGGTGACGAGGGGCTTGATGTCGATGCCGGGGAACACCGGAGCGACCCCGCGGGCCACCCGCGCGATCTGGCGCAGGTCGCTCATCAGTGCCTCGCCCGCGCCGGGATACTGCACCTTCACCGCCACGTCGCGTTCGCCGCCGTCGGTCGTGTGGTCGAGCCACCGACCGCGGTGGACCTGGCCGATCGAGGCGGCCGCGGTGGGCGCACCGTCGAGCCAGACCAGGCGGGTGCGCCAGTCGTCGCCGAGGTGGGTGGTGAGCTGCTGGCGCACGGTCGCCGTCGGCATCGGGGGAGCGGAGTCCTGGAGCGCGGTGAGGTGCTCGCGGTAGGGGGCCGCCAGCTCCTCGGGAAGCGCGGACTCCAGGACGCTCAGCACCTGGCCGAACTTCATCGCTCCGCCCTTGAGCTCACCCAGCGTGCGGAAGAGCTGCTCGGCGGTGCGCTGCTGGACATCGGACAGGACGGCCTCGGCGGGCTTGCCGCCGAGCCGCTTGCCCAGGCCCATGGCCTGGCGTCCGGCGTACCCCAGCGGAAGCGCCGCGAGGCGTGCCGTGCGGGCCGCGGCCTTGCGGGGCAACTCGGTCATGGGGACATTGTCCCCTCTGCTCCAACTGGGAGGGGAAACGCGTGCGTGACCTGACGCGGGGTGGCTCGTTGAGAGCACGACAGACACCACACTCTCGGGAGAACCACATGCGTCTCAAGCCCCTGCTCGCCTGTGCGGCGAGCGTCCTCGCAGCCGCGGCGACCTTCGCCTCGAGCGGCACCGCGTCGGCGGCCGACCAGAGCACTCCGGCCAACGTCTCCGACTTCCTCGCGACCCAGCTCAGCAGCCTCACGGGCAAGACCTCGGTGATGGTGCACGGCACCTCGATCACCGCCGCGCGCCAGGCCGTGACGGCCTCCGGCATGGCGAAGAAGGGCGAGTTCAGCGCGATCGGCGTGGTCATCGCCAACGCCACCAAGAGCCAGATCCAGTCCGTGCGCAGCGCACCCGGAGTGACGTACGTCGAAGCCGGCGCACAGCCGATCGAGTTCTTCCAGGAGACGTCCAACACCGCGACCCGTGGCGCCGAGGCAGCCGCCACCCTCACCGGTGCCGACGGCTCCCCGCTCACCGGCAAGGGCGTCAGCGTCGCGGTCATCGACTCCGGCGTCGACCCGACCCACCCCTACCTCACGGAGGCGGACGGCTCGAGCGCGGTCGTCGCCAACCTCAAGGCGCTGTGCGAGCCGCTGACCGAGACCTGCTCGGTCCAGAGGCTGCCCGCCGTCGTCGACACCGACACGCTGTCCGTCGGCGGTCACGGGACCCACGTCAACGGCATCGTGGCGGGTCGTCCGACCACCTTGACCGATGGCGGCAAGCTCCAGGGTGCAGCGCCCGGCGCCAAGCTCGTCTCCCTCTCGACCGGTGCCGGGCTCGTCATCCTCGGCGCCGACTCCGCTCTCAACTGGGTGCTCGAGAACCACGCCGCCCCGTGCGGTGCCGGTGTCCCGGCTTCGACCTGCCCGCCCATCAAGGTCACCAACAACTCCTACGGCCCCATGGGCGGTGGCTCCTTCGACCCCGAGTCGGCCACGGTGAAGCTGCAGCGCGCGCTGGTCGCCGAGGGCGTGGTGACCGTCTGGGCCGCCGGCAACGACGGCGGCGACGGCTCGGAGAGCCTCACCAACCCGCCCGGCCAGGACCCGACCGGTGGCATCCTGTCGGTCGCGTCCTACTACGACCAGGACACCGGCACCCGGTCCGGCGTCGTGTCGGACTACAGCTCGCGCGGCCTGGCCTCCGATGCCTCCACCTGGCCGGACCTCTCGGCCCCGGGTGAGAACATCACCTCGTCGTGCCGCCTCTACCTCGCGATCTGCTCGACCGGGCTGGACTTCCGCAACGGTCCGGGCGCGCTCGACATCGGCACCTTCAACACGATCAGCGGCACGTCGATGGCGGCGCCGCACATCGCGGGCATCGTCGCCCAGCTGTTCCAGGCCAAGCCGTCGGCCACCCCCGCCGACATCGAGCGGGCGCTGAAGGTCTCGGCCCACAAGTTCACCGACGGGGCGGCCTACACGGCCGGTCCGCTCGGCACCACGTCGTACGACAAGGGCTACGGCCTCGTCGACGTCGTGGCCGCAGTCGCAGCACTGGGATGACGCACCACTGACCCAGTGCTGAACAGGCCCCTCCAGG
This sequence comes from uncultured Actinomycetota bacterium, assembly GCA_963726515.1. GTDB lineage: Bacteria > Actinomycetota > Actinomycetes > Propionibacteriales > Nocardioidaceae > Nocardioides. Next base: position 2,287 of record CAVSCW010000024.1, on the reverse strand, counting down.
GGAGAGCCGCCGTGCAACAGGGGTGCGGCGGCAGGCGGGCGGGAGTTCTCGGACTCCCGCCTGTCCCTCTTTTCGGGAGCGGCGCGGATTGCTTGGGTGGGGGCATGGAGATCGAGTTCACCGGTGAGCTGGTCGAGTGGCGTGGGCCCTCGCCCTACCACTTCGTCCCGCTGCCGCCCGACGAGGCGGACCTCGTCGACGAGGTCAAGGCGGAGGTCGTCTACTGGGGCGTGGTGCCGGTGCGGGCCCGGATCGGCGCCACCGACTTCACCACCTCGATGTTCCCCCGCGAGGGCACGTGGTTCCTGCCGGTCAAGGACGCCGTTCGCCGCGCCGAGGGGGTCGAGCTCGGCGAGGTGGTGGGCGTCCGGCTGCAGGTCGGGCGCTAGTCAGCCGAGCGCGGGGACCGAACGCCCGCGCCGGGCCGTCAGGTAGAGGCTGAGCGCGACGTAGTAGACGACGTAGGCCACCGAGATGGCGAGCCAGACGGGGCTGGGGTCGGGCACCTGCGTGAGGAGCACCGCATAGCTGACCAGCCACACGCAGGTGAGGACGAGCGTGGGCGTCTGCAGCGTGGTGGTGCGCGAGGGATAGACGTAGCCGATCGGCACGAAGACGAGCACCGCGCACACCAGGAGCACGACCGCGACCGCCGTCGGCCCGAGGTCGAGGACGACGATGTAGAAGGCGGCGATGTTCCAATAGCTCGGGAAGCCGAGGAAGAGGTGGTCGTCGGTCTTCGCGTCGACCCGGCAGAACTGGTAGGCCGAGGCGAGCAGGGGGACCACGGCGAGCACCGTGGCCGACGTGCCCTCTCCGAGGTAGCCCGCGCTCCACAGGAGCACCATGGGCATGAACGCATAGGTGATGTAGTCGACGATGTTGTCCAGCAGCGCGCCGTCGAACGACGGGACGTGCCGTTTCACCTGGACCCAGCGGGCGAGCATGCCGTCCGTGCCGTCGACGAGCATGGCCGCCAGGAACAGCCAGAGGCCCCGCACGGTGTCGCCCTCCGTCACCGCGATGACGGTGAGGAACGCCAGGACGACTCCTGATGCGGTGTAGGCATGCACCAACCAGGAGGCTGCGATCGGGCGGTGCTGCCGTGGGGAGTCCACGAGTCTCCTCCGTCGCTGGGATGCATGGTGCGCATGGGGATCATGTCAGATGTGCGTGTCATCCGATGCAACCTTGCGCGTTGCAGCCGCGTCTTCACCGTGCACCCCGACTCGCGGGGAGCACCGACGAGAAACGGAAGCACCATGCGCAGGACCATCCTCGGCGCCGCGACCCTGGCGGTCGCCGCGCTCGCCTTGACCCAGCTGGCGCCGGCCAGCGCCGACGGCATCGGCGTCCCCGACCCCAAGGACCTCGGCCACGGCGTCGATCTCCGCTCGGTCGTCGTGGACCACAACGCCCGCAACGTGGTCGTCACCACCACGCACACCGACCTGCGTCGCTCGTTCCGCAGTGGGTCGTCCGGAGCGGTCTTCCTCGACACCGACCCGGCCGACCCCGGCCCGGAGTACGTCTTCGCCGGCGGCTACTTCGTGGGCACCGACTACCAGCTGCTGAGCACCGACGGCTTCTCCGGATCCGCGTGGGGTGAGCCGGTCGACGGCTCCTACCGGATGAAGATCGACTACGGCTTGGAGCAGGTGCGGATGCGGATCTCCCGCGACGCCATCGGCTCGCCGGACCAGGTCCGCGTAGCCGTCCGCGTGGCCGGAACCCGGCAGAACGGCAGCAACACCCGCCGCGACTGGCTCGGTGCCCCGCGCAGCTTCACCGACTGGGTGGCCAGCGATGCGCCGCAGTGACCCGGCGTGGGTCAGCCGGCGTCGGGCCGGGACTTGATGACCCGGACCTCCTGCGGCCACCCGCACCCCTCTGCCACCCGGGCGGCCCACGTCCTCGCGGTCGCCAGGTCGGGCACGTCGATGACGGTGATCCCGCCGAGGAACTCCGTCGTCTCGGTGTAGGGCCCGTCGGTGACGACCATCGTGCCGCTGGTGCCGTCGGCGCTGAACGCCTGCTCGACGTCCTCCTCGAGGCCGCCTGCGAACACGAGCACGCCGGCCGCCTCCATCTCGTGGATGACCGCCATCGACGGCTCGACCCGGCTCATGAACCACTCCTCGTCGTGGTCCCCGACCCACTGCTGGTTGAAGTAGATGGCGTACTGGGTCATGTCACTCCTCCGTGTGGGCCGCCCCGTGCGGCCCGTCACCCAGGGTGACGGACGAGCCCGTCGTGGATCGACACCTCAGCCGGGGAACTTCACCCC
>CAVSCW010000023.1:0-164028 GCA_963726515.1 uncultured Actinomycetota bacterium | reverse complement strand
GGCCCACCTGGTCGCCAAGCCGTCGCGCATATGTTGTTCGGAACAACATAATGAGTGATGCCCGTCACGTCCATAGCGGTGACCAGCCGTTTCCTTTTTGTTACACAGAATTCTCAGCCCGCCCGCTGGCGCGCACTCAGGAGCGGAGCCGGGTCCGTTGGGGTGGGGCTCGACGGCCAAGGTCTGGCTAACGTTGCGACATGCCTTCTGTCTCCCGCACGTTCACCACGACCGCCCAGCCCGACGCGGCGTACGCCTACCTCGCCGACTTCACCCACGCCGAGGAGTGGGACCCGGGGACCCAGTCGTGCCAGCGGACCAGTGGTGACGGCGGCGTGGGCACGACCTACCACAACGTGTCGAAGTTCCTGGGCAGCGAGTCGGAGATCACCTACACCACGGCCGAGCTGGCTCCGGGGACCCGCGTCCACCTCCGCGGCACCAACGAGCAGTTCGAGGGCCACGACCTCTTCGAGATCCGGCCGCACGGCCGCGGCTCGGAGGTCACCTACCGCGCCGACATGTCCTTCTCCGGACTCGCCAGGCTGGCCTCCCCGGTCGTCGCGGCCTACCTCCCGTTCCTGGCCAGGAAGACGGTCGACCAGCTGCGCTCGTGCCTGGACCGCCAGGGCTGAGCCGTCTCGGCCCCACCCTCCTGACGGGTGAGGAGGAAGCCAGGCACCGGTGGCACGGTGGTGGCATGGCCGAGAAGAAGAGGAAGGACCCGGGGCCGTCGGTGAAGGACGCCGAGGTCTACGAGGCGCTGCGGGACGAGGGCGCGAGCAAGGAGAAGGCGGCTCGCATCGCCAACGCCGCTGCCGCCCAGGGTCGCTCAGCGGTCGGGGAACGCGGCGGCGAGGCCGCCGACTACGAGGACCGCACCGTCGAGGAGCTGCGCAGGCGCGCGGCGGAGCTGGACATCGAAGGACGCTCCTCGATGTCCAAGGACGAGCTGATCGACGCGCTGCGCCACCACTGAGCCGCCTCGACGCAGCGTCAGCCCGACCGGTCGAGGCGCGCCAGCGCGCGTAGCCACATGCGGTCGCCATCGGCGGCGGACGTGTCCGGGCCGGTCAGCGGCTCACCCAGGAGCCGCTCGACACTCGTCGGCGGTGTCGCGCCCGCGGCCCGCGCCGCCCCGACCAGCACCTGGGCAGCGGCGATCACGGCTGGGCGATGGGTGCTGATGACGGCTTCGTAGACGGGCGCCGCGCCCGCGGTCGCGGGCACCTCCCATGCCGCGAGGACCGCGGCCCGGGCAGGGCTGAGGCTCACCACCGTCCATTCCCGGCGCAGCGCCGAGCCCTCCTGCAGCTGGCACCGTGCCGGCCGGGCGGTGGGGTCGGCCGGCAACGACGGATCGAAGTCGGCGACCACGGCCGCCCACGACGCCGTACGTGCGAGCTCGGCCCAGCGGTGCTCCGACCTGGCGAACCGGTGGCCCTCCTGGAAGGCGCCCAGCACCAGGGGCCGTTCGGCCCGCGCCAGCGCCTCGTCCTCGACCGCGTGGGAGACCGCGACGAGTGCGCGCCGGCCGAGGCGCTGCACCGCGAGGTGCGCGAAGTCGCGTGCCAGCACCGCGTGCACCGACTCGGCGGGCTCGTGCCGGCGCCGGTCCCGTACGGCGTCGATGGCGCGCTGCAGCGGCACGCCCGTGGCACGCACCTCGAGCACCTGCCGGACGAGGTCGACGTCGTCGTCGGTGAAGCGCCGATGGCCGGAGTCGGACCTCATGCCGGCCGGGAACCCGAACCGGGTGTCCCACGTGCGCAGCACGCCCGGCGTGACGCCGGTGCGCGAGGCGAGCACGCCGATGCTGAAGCCGGCGAGCGCTCCGTTCGTCATGTGTCCTCCATCTGTCATCGACCACACTTTTTCGTCCACAGCCCTTGAACAACCTGTAGAAATAACTTATACATGACTGTAGACATTTTTCCCACACCCCCACGAAACACCAGGAGATTCCCATGGGCACCGTCATCCTCATCAGCACGGTGGCGATCATCGTCGCGATCGTGGGGTGCTTCGTCATCTGGCGGATGGACGCCGCGCGCGCCGAGGAGGTCGACCACCTCACTCCCCAGGCCGCGCCGCGCCCCCAGCTCGGGACCACCCCCTCCCCGACCGCGCCCCACTCCATCGACTCCTGACCGCGCGTCCCGTCGGCATCCCCCGCTGACGGGGCGCGTCACACCCTGATGGGTGTCGCAAGCCGTCGAGCCGCGTGGCAGGTTCGAAGGGACCACTTCGGTCCTCACAGATTTCACTTTCAGCACCACCTCACAGGAGGCAACACGATGGGTCTCGACGACAAGATCAGCAACAAGGGCGAAGAGCTCAAGGGCCAGGCCAAGGAGACCACCGGCAAGGCGACCGACGACGAGCAGCTCGAGGCCGAGGGCAAGGGCGACCAGGCGGGCGCCAACCTCAAGCAGGCCGGCGAGAAGATCAAGGACGTCTTCAAGGGCTGACCAGCCCCTCAAGCCCCCCTGCCGGCGGCCACCAGCAACATGTGGCCGCCGGCGGTCTGCGGTCTGCTGCTCGCACCGCTCGCGGGGGTCTACATGTTCGCGACCTGACGCGCACTGTCGGCACCCGCTCGTAGGGTGCTGCCGTGACCCTGCACCTGCACACCGCCGAGCGCACCGACGCGCTCGCCGACGGCCTGGCGGACCTGCTGGTCACCCCCCTGCCCGATCCCTTCGCCCGCGAGGTGGTCGTCGTCCCCGCCCGCGGCGTCGAGCGGTGGCTGACCCAACGGCTCTCCCACCGTCTCGGCGTCGGTCCCCGGGGCGGAGACGGCGTGTGCGCGGGCGTGGACTTCGTGACGCCCCACTCGCTCGTGTCGATGCTCCTCGACCGCGACGCAGAGGACCCGTGGAGCCCCGACCGGCTGGCCTGGCCGCTGCTCACCGTCATCGACGACGTCATGGGCAGGCCGGGCTTCGAGGACCTCACCACCCACCTCGGCGGCGGCGAGCCCGACGACGACCGGTCGGCCCGGCGCTACGCGGTCGCGCGGCGGTTGGCAGGGCTGTTCTCGTCCTACGCCGTCCAGCGACCGCACCTGCTCACCGAGTGGCGTGCAGGACGCGCCTCCGACGGAGCGGGCGGGACCCTCGACGAGGACCTGCGCTGGCAGGCCGACCTCTGGCGACGCCTCCTCGAGGTCGTCGAGGTCGCGCCACCCGACGTACGCCACGCCGAGACCGTGGCCCGGCTCCGTGACGGCGGCTCGGACCTCGACCTCCCGTCGCGACTCTCGCTCTTCGGGCACACCCGCGTGCCGGAGACCGAGGTGTCCCTCCTGGGGGCGCTGGGCCAGCTGCGCGACGTCCACCTGTGGCTGCCGCAGGCGTCGACGGCACTCTGGGACTCGCTGGGCGGGGCGGCACGCGAGGGCCAGGTCCCACGGTCGGCCGACTCGTCGGCCGCCGTGGTCGGGCACCCCCTGCTGAGCTCGCTCGGGCGCGACGCGCGCGAGCTGCGCCGAACGCTCGGTGACCTGCCGAGCAGCCCCGCGGCCCGCACTCCCCCGACAGCCGACACGTTGTTGGGGTGGCTCCAGCACGACCTCCGCGCCAACCATGCACCGAGCGGCGACGAGCTGTCCCGGCGCACCTGGACCGGCGACGACTCGGTGCAGGTCCATGCCTGCCACGGCGCCGCCCGCCAGGTCGACGTGCTGCGCGAGGTGCTGGTCGGGCTGCTCCAGGACAGCGTGGACGACCCCGACCAGGAGCCGCTCGAGCCGCGCGACATCCTCGTGATGGTCCCCGACATCGAGACCTACGCCCCGCTCATCTCGGCCGCCTTCGGCATGGCCGACGTCGCCGGCGAGCGCGTCGGCCACCCCGGCCACCAGCTGCGGGTGCGGCTGGCCGACCGTTCGCTCGCCGCCACCAACCCGCTGCTGGCCCTGGCTGCCCAGCTGGTCGAGCTCGTCCGGGGCCGGATGAGCGCCAGCCAGGTCCTCGACGTGGCCGGCGCCGACCCGGTGCGCGCCCGCTTCGGCTTCGGTGACGAGGAGCTCGAGCGGATCGCCCACTGGGTGGACGTGAGCGGTGTGCGCTGGGGCTACGACGCCCAGCACCGCGACACGTTCGGGCTCGGCAGCCTCGACGCCAACACGTGGGTCACCGGCCTGCGCCGGGTCCTGCTCGGGGCGGCCATGTCCGGGCTCGACCACCGGCAGGTCGCCGGGTCGGTCCCGGTCGACGACGTCAGCGACGGCGACCTGGAGCTCGTCGGCCGGTTCGCCGAGTTCGTCGAGCGCGTCCACACCTTCGTCGCGCGCGCCGAGCGCGCGACCAGCGTCACCGACTGGACCTCAGCCATGGCCGAGGCGGTGCACTCCCTCACCTCCACACCGCTGGACGAGGTCTGGCAGGTGGCGCAGTTCGACCGCGAGGTGGCGCGCATCGCCGCTGGGGCCGGTGAGGCGGGCACGCAGCTGCGGCAGGCAGACGTACGAGCCCTCCTGCAGCAGCGGCTGCGCGGGCGGCCCACCCGCGCCAACTTCCGCACCGGCACGCTGACCGTCTGCACGATGGTGCCGATGCGTTCGGTGCCCCACCGGGTGGTCTGCCTGGTGGGCCTGGACGACGGCGTCTTCCCGCGGGTCTCCACGGTCGACGGGGACGACGTGCTCGCCCGGCGACCACGCACCGGCGAGCGCGACCTGCGCGCCGAGGACCGGCAGCTGTTCCTCGACGCGATCGTGGCCGCCACCGACAAGCTGGTCATCACCTACACCGGCCGCGGCGAGCACACCGGCGCCGAGCGTCCGCCCGCTGTGCCGTTGGGCGAGCTGCTCGACGCGCTCGACCGCACGACGTCGCGCCCGGTGCGCGAGCAGGTGCTCACCCACCATCCCCTCCAGCCCTTCGACGAGGCCAACTTCGTCGCGGGCCGACTGCGGGCGGACGGCGCCTTCACCTTTGACCGCTTCGCCCTGGCCGGGGCGAGTGCCGCGCGCTCCGAGCGCCAGGCGGTGGGCGTGCTCGTGCCCGCGCCGCTGCCCGCCGTCGACGCGACGCCCCGAGACGTGTCGCTCGCCGACCTCCAGGACTTCTTCGCCCACCCCGTCCGCGGCTTCTTCCGGCGACTGCGCATCGCGCGCCCCTATGACGCCGCCGAGATCAAGGACGCCATCCCGATCACCCTCGACGCGCTCGAGAAGTGGGCGGTCGGCGACCGCCTCGCGTCCGAGGTGCTGGGCGGGGCCGACGCGATCGCGGTCGGCGAGGCACTCAAGGCGACCGGCCAGCTGCCCCCCGGTCCGCTGGGGAAGGGAGTCCTCGACGAGATCGTCACCGTCGTCCGTCCCCTCGTCATCCGCGGGCTCGAGCTGCGGCGGGGCCCACGACGGAGCCTCGACGTCGACATCGACCTCGGCGGCGGTCGCCGGCTCTCCGGCACGGTCGGTGACGTCTGGGGCAACAACGCGGTGTCGGTCTCCTTCTCCCGCCTCGGCGCCAAGCACCGACTGGCCGCCTGGATCAACGCCCTCGCCCTCGCCGCCGGCCTCCCCGACGAGAACTGGACCGTGCACACCATCGGCAAGCACCGCTCCGGCGGCCAGGTCCAGCTCATCGCACCCCTGGCCCAGCACCAGGCGCAGCAGTGGCTGCGCGACCTGGTCGCCCTCTACGACGCCGGCCAGTGCGAGCCGCTCCCGCTGCCGGTGAAGACCTCGCTGGCGTGGGCCGAGGAGTTCCGCCGGGTGCGCGCCGGCAGCGACGGCGATCCCGACCTCAGGGCCCTGGCCGAGTGGGAGACCCCTCGCTTCAACGACTCCGGCTTCCCCCAGGAGGACGCCGACCCCTGGCACGTCCGCGCCTTCGGCGAGCACGCCGACTACACGCTGCTGGCTGCCACCGCCCGCGCCGACGAGGAGGGGCCGCACCGGCTGGGTCACTACGCCTGGCGGTTGTGGAGCCCGCTCCTCGACTCGGGCCACGAGCAGGTGCGTGGCCTGTGACCGACACCTTCGACATCGCCGCCGACCTCGCGCCCGGCACGACCCTGCTCGAGGCCAGCGCCGGCACCGGCAAGACCTGGACGATCGCCGCTCTGGTGACCAAGCACGTCGCCCTGGGCGAGGTGGGACTGGACGAGATGCTCGTCGTCACCTTCACCCGTGCCGCGAGCCAGGAGCTGCGCGAGCGCGTACGCCGTCAGCTCGACGAGGCCGTCCAGCTGCTCGCCGACCCGGCGCTGCGCGACCCCGACAACCGGCTCCACGACTGGTTGCTCGACGCGGGTGCGGCCGAGCTCGGCGCGCGGCTCGACCGGCTCACCGCCGCGCTGGTCTCCTTCGACGCTGCCACCATCGCCACCATCCACCAGTTCTGCCAGCTGGTGCTGCGCAGCCTCGGCGTGGCCGGCGACACCGACGCATCGGCGACCCTGGTCGAGGACCTCGAGCAGCTCACCTCCGAGACCGTGGACGACCTCTACCTCCGCGACTTCGGGCAGCAGGAGAAGCCGCCCTGGACCCGGGCCGCCGCACTCGAGCTGGCCCGCTCGGTCATCGGCGACCCTCGGGCCGAGGTCGAGCCCGCCGCCGTGCTGGCCGACTCCCCGGACTCGACGGCCGCCATGCGGGTGCGCTTCGCAGCCGACGTGCTGGAGGAGGTCGAGCGTCGCAAGCGCCGCCTCGGCGTGCTGAGCTACGACGACCTGCTCAGCCAGCTCGCGGATGCGCTCGAGCCCGCCGATGGCGCGGCCCGCCGCCGGATGCAGCACCGCTGGAAGTTCGTGCTGATCGACGAGTTCCAAGACACCGATCCGGTGCAGTGGCAGGTGTTCCGGCGCGCGTTCGGCGAGTCGACCCGGATGGTGCTGATCGGCGACCCCAAGCAGGCGATCTATGCCTTCCGCGGCGGCGACATCGTGACCTACCTCCAGGCCTCGGAGACCGCGACCACCACCCAGACGCTCGGCGTCAACTGGCGCTCCGACCGGCCGCTGCTCCGCTCGATCCACGCCGTGCTGCAGGGCGCCCAGCTCGGTGAGGAGCGCATCGTCGTCCACCCCGTCGAGGCCCACGAGGACGAGTCGCGGCTCCGCGGGGCGGGCGCGCCCTTCCGGCTGCGGGTGGTGCGGCGCACCGAGCTCGGCAAGGGCCCGCGGTCCAAGCCGCCGGTGGCCCTGTGGCGCGACCACGTCATCACCGACACCGCCCACGACATCAAGCGCCTCATCGAGTCGCGCCCGACCTTCGAGGGACGCGACCTCAAGCCGGGCGACATCGCGGTGCTCGCGGCCCGGCGCAACGAGCTCGAGGCGGTGCAGCTCGCGCTGGCCGCGGTCGGGGTGCCTGCGGTCGTCAACGCCGGCGGCTCCGTCTTCCACACGCCGGCGGCCGGCGAGTGGCTCACGCTGCTCGAGGCGATGGAGCAGCCGCACCGCACCGACCGCGTGCGGGCGGCGTCGCTCACCTCGTTCTTCGGACACACCGCACACTCGCTGGACGCCGGCGGCGACGACCTGACCGATGATCTCGCGGGCCGGATCCGCACCCTCGCCGACGTCTTCACCCGGCGCGGGGTGGCGGCGGTGGTCGAGGTGACCACCGTCGAGGGCCTGACGGCCCGCGTGCTCGCGCGTGCGGGCGGCGAGCGGACGCTGACCGACCTGCGCCACATCGGGGAGTCGCTGCTGCGGGTCTCGACCGAGGAGCGCCTCGGCCTGGTGGGGCTGCTGGCCTGGCTGCGGGAGCAGGTCGCCGACGACAAGCTGGAGGTGGCCTCCGAGCGCACCCGGCGGCTCGACTCCGACGCGGAGGCCGTCCAGCTCGTCACCATCCACGGCAGCAAGGGCCTGCAGTACCCCGTCGTCTACCTCCCCACCCTCTGGAACCGCTTCACCGGGCGCGAGCCCGCCGTCCCGCTCTTCCACGACGACGACGGACGCCGGTGCCGCGACGTCGGCGGCGCGAGCACGTTCCACCGCGAGGCCGTACGACGCCACTGGCGCGAGGACGCCGGGGAGTCGTTGCGCCTGCTCTACGTCGCGATGACGAGGGCGCAGTCGCAGGTCGTCGCGTGGTACGCCGCCGCCGAGCGCAACACCCCCGACTCGCCGCTGCACCGCGTGCTGTTCGGCCGCCGCCCGGGCACCGCGCCGGTCCCCGACAGCCAGCCGCTGGTCGAGGAGGACCGCGTGCTGGCGATCCTCGCGGCGTGGGAGGAGGCGGGCGGTCCGAGCGTCGAGCTCGCGACCCTCAGCCCGCCCGACCCGACCCCGCTCGCGCGGTCCACCGACGACCTGGAGGTGCGCGCCTTCACCCGGACGGTCGACACGACCTGGCGGCGCACGTCGTACTCCTCACTGTCGGCGGGCAGCGCCGCCCACGCGGCCGCGGCGCTCTCGGAGCCCGAGGTCGTGCCGGACGAGGACTCGGAGGTCACGGCCGAGGACCTCGACCCCGCTCCCGGCCCCGACGCGGGTGCGGCCGCCGCCTCGGTGCCGTCGCCGATGGCCACGCTGCCGGTCGGCGCCACCTTCGGGTCGCTGGTGCACGCGGTCCTCGAGCATGCCGACCCGGCCGCCGAGGACTTCCGCGGCGAGCTGCTGCGCCTCATCGACGAGCAGCTCGTGTGGTGGCCCGTCGATCTCGACCCGGGAGAGCTCGCCGACGCCCTGGTCGCGGTCTGCGACAGCCCGCTCGGCCCGCTCGCCGACGACCGCACCCTGCGCTCCCTCGGACTGCCCGACCGGTTGCGCGAGCTCGACTTCGAGGTGCCCCTGGCCGGCGGCGACACCGTGGCCGCGCCCGCCGACGTACGCCTCGGCGACCTCGCCCCGCTCCTGCGGCGGCACCTCCCCGAGGCAGACGCGGTCCGCGGGTACGCCGACGCGCTGGACTCCGACCCGGAGCTGGCGGCCCAGTCGCTGCGCGGCTACCTCACCGGCTCGATCGACGTGGTGCTGCGCCTCGACGTCGACTCCCGGCAGCGCTTCCTCACCGTCGACTACAAGACCAACTGGCTGGGTCCGATCGACCAGCCGCTGACGGCCCACGACTACCGGCCGGAGATGCTCGACGAGGCGATGGCCCACTCCGACTATCCGCTGCAGGCCCTGCTCTACACCGTCGTCCTGCACCGCTTCCTGCGCTGGCGGCTCCCGGCCTACGACCCCGCCACCCACCTGGGCGGGGTGCTCTACCTCTACCTCCGCGGGATGTGCGGGCCGGGCACGCCGGTCGTCGACGGGTCCCCGTGCGGGGTGTTCTCCTGGCGACCCCCGGTGGCGCTGGTCCTGGAGCTGTCCGACCTGCTGGACGGGGTGGTGGGCACGTGAGCGACACCTTCGAGCCGATCGACGCGCACGACCGCGACCTGGCGCTCGCCGCCACCGGGCTCCTGGCCACCTTCAACGCCGCCGGGGTGGTGAGCGCCGCCGATGTCCACGTCGCCACGACCGTCGGGCGGCTCGTCGGCGAGGCGGACGAGACGGTGCTGCTGGCGGTCGCGCTGGCCGTCCGGGCCGTACGCCACGGGTCCGTGTGCCTCGACCTGGTGGCCGTGCCGGCGTCGCTCGCCGACCTCGACCTCCCGTGGCCCGCACCCGACGCCTGGCGGGCCGCGGTGTCCGCGAGCCCGCTGCTGGTGGCCGGCGTGGTGCACCTCGAGCACGGCCTGGTCTACCTCGACCGCTATCACGAGCAGGAGACCCAGGTCCTCGACGACCTGCGTGAGCGCGGCCGGTCGGCGCCGGCCGTCGACGGGTCCCTCCTGGAGGCGTCGCTGGACCGGGTCTTCCCCGGCGCGGACTCGGCCGAGCAGCGGACCGCGTGCCACCGGGCCGCCGGGCAGGCCACGACCGTGATCACGGGCGGGCCGGGCACGGGCAAGACGACCGCCGTCGCCGGGCTGCTGGTCGCCCTGGTCGAGCAGGCGGAGGCCCGCGGCGAGACCCTGCGCATCGCGCTCGCCGCGCCGACCGGCAAGGCCGCGGCCCGCCTGGAGCAGTCGGTGCGCGACTCCGCGAGTCGCTTCGACGCCGCCGACCGGACCCGGCTGGCCGACGTGACAGCGATGACGATGCACCGGTTGCTGCGCCAGCACCCCGGCAACAGCACGCGCTTCCGCCACCACCGCGGCAACCGTCTGCCCCACGACCTGGTCGTCGTCGACGAGGCCTCGATGGTGTCGTTGACCATGATGGCCCGCCTGCTCGAGGCCGTGCGTCCCGAGGCGCGACTGGTGCTCGTGGGCGACCCCGACCAGCTCAGCTCCGTCGATGCGGGCGCGGTGCTGACCGACCTGGTCCGCGGCTACGAGCACCGTCCGGACAGTCCGGTGGCGGCCCTGACCACGGCCCACCGCTACGGCGCCGAGATCGGCGAGCTCGCCGAGGCGCTCCGGCTGGGCGACGCCGACCGGGCGATCGTGGCGCTGAGGTCCGGGGGCCCGGCCATCGAGTGGGTGGCGGACGGCGATCCGGCCCGCACCATCAGGTCCGCCGTGCTGCCGCACGCGCTCGCGGTCCACGACGCTGCGGCCGCGGGCGACGCCCCGCGGGCCCTGGCCGCCCTCGACCGGCACCGCCTGCTGTGCGCCCACCGCGACGGCCCCTTCGGCGTACGCCACTGGAACCGGCGCATCGAGCAGTGGTTCACCACGGAGACCGGGGTCTCGGTGCATGACGCCGCCTACCTCGGACGGCCCCTGCTGGTGTCCTCCAACGACTACACGCTCGGGGTCTACAACGGTGACACCGGTGTGGTCGTCGCGGGCGCGAGCGGACCCCGGGCAGCGATCGCCACCGGGGTCGGATTCCTCGAGCTCGCACCGTCGCGCCTCGGCGACGTCGCCACCATGCACGCGATGACGATCCACAAGTCGCAGGGCAGCCAGGCCGACGAGATCACGGTCCTGCTGCCCGACGAGGACTCCCGCCTGCTGACGCGCGAGCTGTTCTACACCGCCGTGACCCGGGCGCAGCGCAAGGTGCGGGTGATCGGGTCGGAGTCGGCGGTGCGGGCGGCCATCGCGCGGCAGGCCCTGCGCGCCAGCGGGCTGCGTGCCCGACTGGCGGATGGACGAAACGTGCCCGACACAGGGGCCGGATAGCCTCGGGCCATGTACTACCTGCTGCGCGTCGAGCTCCCCGATGTCCCGGGATCTCTGGGGCGCGTGGCGAGCGCGATCGGCGAGGCCGGGGGCGACATCGACGCGATCGAGATCGTGGAGAAGCGCGACGGATTCGCCGTCGACGACGTGCTGCTGGGGATCCCCCCGGGCACGATGCCCGACTCGGTCATCTCCGCCTGCAGCGTGCTCGACGGCGTGAGCGTGCTGTGGATCAGCCGCTACGCCGCCGGCGGCAACCTGTTCCTCGACCTCGAGGTCGTCGAGGCGCTCACCGAGGAGCCGGCGACGGCACGGGACCGGCTCGTCGACCTGCTGCCGATCGCCTTCCGGGTCGACTGGGCCGCGTGGATCAGGCGCGGCGGCGACGGGCTGGCGGTCGTGCGTGCGACCGATGCGGCGCCCTCCGAGTTCTCCGTCGGTGCCCTCACCGCCCCGACCCGCCTGCCCGGCGACGAGACGTACGTCGAGTGCGCGGCGCCGTTCGGTGACGACCTGATCGCCATGGGGCGCCGGGGTGGCCCCGAGTTCCTCGACTCCGAGCTCGCCCGGCTCGAGCACCTGCTCGGGCTGGCGATCACGATCAGCAGCCACTGATCGCGGTTCGCTGGCGGTGGCCCACCCACACCTTCGGCCCACCGAATGTGGCTCCACCACCGCCCAATCGGGGGGCGCCGTGACGACCCGCGCGCTGGGACAGCGCTCAGGCGACCGACCTGATCCGGGTCACGAAGACGGAGCCGAGGAGGCACATGGTGAAGCCGACGAGGTACACGGCGCCGTAGCCGAGCGACCAGCTGTCGCCCTGCGTCGCCACCGACCCGCCGAGTCCACGCACCGCCACCAGGATGAGTCCGGCGATCGCGGGTGCGAGGACCTGGGGCAGCGCGGAGGCGATGTTGATGACGCCGAGGTCCTTGGCGCGATCACCGGCGCCGGGCAGCACCTGGGTGATCAGGGCGAAGTCGACTGCCTGGTAGACCCCGAACCCGGCGCCCAGGATCACGGCGGCGAGCAGCGCACCGGGCCACACCTGCCAGATGCCGAGGACCAGCATGCTGGCCCCGATGAGCAGGCCGGACCAGATCACGAACACCTTGCGACGTCCGAGTCGATCGCTCAGGTGGCCCACGGCCACCGTGGTGGCGACGGTCGTGCCGCCATAGATCAGCACGAGGACGCCGAGCTTGGCCGTGGCCTCGTCGTCGCTGAACCCGAGGCCGTCGGTGAGGTAGTAGTAGAGGTAGTTCAACGCGATCCAGTTGCCGAGGTTGACCAGGAACCGGGTCCCCCAGGCCCACGCGAAGTCGGGGTGCGCCGACGGTGAGATCCAGAACGAGCGCACCAGCGACTTCCAGTCCATCGGTGCGAGCTGGTGGTCGGGCGGCAGCGCGATGTCGCGTGAGCCCACGAGGTAGGGCACCGACAGCACGAGCATGACCAGCGCGATGACGACATAGCCCTGGGCGATGGAGCCGGTCAGCTCGGCGATCTTGATCCCGAGGAGCACACCGACGGTGCCGGCGATCGCGATCATCCCGCCGATCAGGCCGCGCCGCTGGACGGGCACCTGGTCGGGGACCGCCGCGGTCCCGCCGGCCCACGCGGCGTTGAGGGCGAGCTGGACCAGGCTCCAGGCCAGCACCATCGAGACGGCGCTGTCGGCGACCGCGAGCAGCAGCAGCCCCACCGCGCCGATCACGACCCCGCCGATCACCCACGGCACCCGGCGGCCCATCCGCGAGCGCGTACGGTCCGAGAACGCACCCCAGACGGGGTTGGCCAGCAGCGAGATCGTCGCGCCGACGAACAGCACCACCGACAGCAGCAGCTCCTTGCTCAGACCACCGGGCTCGGCGGCCGAGACGCGGTCGGCCTGCTGGGCCAGGAGCACCTGGATCGGCCCGAACCAGCCGGCCATCAGGCCCAGGTTGAGCAGCACCAGCGCGCCGACCCATCGCGCCGGCGGACTCTCGAGCGGCTCGTCGAAGGCCGAGCGGGCTCCCGCCTGAGTGGTCACGGTGTCATTGTGGGGCCGCGCGGCGCCCCGGGTCACTCACCGTTCGAGGAGGAAGAGCGGGATCAGGCGCTCGGTCTTCTCGGCGTACGACGCATACGTCGGCCAGGTGGCGACCGCGTGCTGCCACCAGTCCTCACGCTCCTCGCCGCTGAGCTCGCGCACGCGGTAGGTGTGCTTCTCGGCCTTGTCCTGCAGATCGACCTCGGGGTGCTTGCGGAAGTTGTCCGCCCACGCCGGGTCCTCGGGCGCGCCGCCCTTGGACGCCACCGCGAGGTAGGCGCCGTCGCGCTCGACCCGCATCACGGGGTTCTTGCGGAGGTGGCCCGAGGAGGCGCCCACCGATGTGATCACGACGATGAGGTCGTCGCTGTCACGCAGGGTGTTGGCCTTCTCGCCGTTGGTCGCTTCATACTCGGCGACCTGGTCGCGGACCCACTGGGCCGCGCTCGGGACATAGGTTCCTGTCAGTGCCATGCCCGTCACAACACCACGGTCGGCGGCGTTCTTCCAGCCGCCCACCGATAACCTCGCGACATGAGTGCGATCGAGGGCGTCAGCGAGATCTTCGACCCCGAGGCCTGGGACGTCGTGCCCGGCTTCGAGGACCTCACCGACCTGACCTATCACCGGGCCCGCGAGCACGGCACCGTCCGGATCGCCTTCGACCGCCCGGACGTCCTCAACGCGTTCCGGCCGCACACCGTCGACGAGCTGCTGCGCACCCTCGACCACGCCCGCATGTCGGCGGACGTGGGCTGCGTGCTCCTGACGGGCAACGGCCCGAGCGCCAAGAACGGCAAGTGGGCCTTCTGCACCGGCGGCGACCAGCGCATCCGCGGCCGCGCCGGCTACCAGTACGAGACGGACGGCCACGACGACGCAGGTGCCGAGCCGAACCCCATCGACAAGGCTCGACTGGCGCGGCTGCACATCCTGGAGTGCCAGCGGCTGATCCGCTTCATGCCGAAGGTCGTCATCTGCGTCGTCCCCGGCTGGGCCGCCGGAGGCGGGCACAGCCTGCACGCGGTCGCCGACCTCACCCTCGCCAGCCGCGAGCACGGCCGCTTCAAGCAGACCGACGCCGACGTCGGCTCCTTCGACGGCGGCTACGGCTCGGCCTACCTCGCCAAGCAGGTCGGGCAGAAGTTCGCCCGCGAGATCTTCTTCCTCGGCGACGAGTACGACGCCGAGACCATGCACCGGATGGGCGCGGTCAACCGCGTCGTCGACCACGCCGACCTCGAGCGCGAGGCGCTGGAGTGGGGTCGCAAGATCAACGGCAAGTCGCCCACCGCGCAGCGGATGCTGAAGTACTCCTTCAACCTCCTCGACGACGGGCTCGTCGGCCAGCAGCTCTTCGCCGGCGAGACCACACGCCTGGCCTACATGACCGACGAGGCGCAGGAGGGTCGCGACCAGTTCCTCGAGAAGCGCGAGCCGGACTGGTCGCCGTACCCCTGGTACTACTGATCTGGCGCGTTTGCGCAGGTCAGAGGCCTAGTGGGTCTCGGTGCTTGGCAGATGCGTGGCAAGAATCGCGAACCATCATCGGAACGGTGGCGTTGTTCGGAAGACGTGCTGCGCGCGCCAGAGAGCGAAAGCCGCGTTCCGGCACCGGATTTGCCACCGTGCACTCGTGACCTTTGACCTCTCAACGCTCGAGCCGAGTGCACCGCTCCGGACGGAACCTTCCACCAGTTCACGCCTCCGCTACCTCGAGAACGCAGCCACGACGGGGTCTGCGACGCGTGCGACAGCACGGTGCACGCACACGCGGGACCGGTGGTCTCGCGCGGCTACCAGCACCGGCTGCGCCTGGTCGCTGAGGCGCTCGTCGCGGTCGGCCGCGGCGTCAGCTACACCCGAGCCGCCCAACGAGCTCGAGTGGCTGCAGGAGGCGACCCGCTCGAAGGCGACAGCGCCGGTCAGATGGTGGCCGAGTGGGTGGACGTCTGGGCGCCAGCCGTCGTGGCCGCCTACGCGAAACCGAGTGGCCCGAGACCCTGGTGCTGGACTCCACCGACTTCTGGTGGACCAACGCGCGAACCAACACTCGCCGCCGCGAGTTCGCCATCCAGGTCGCCTACGGGTACACCGGTCCCCGGGCCGGCCGCATCTGGGGCATCCGCGCCTCCCCGACTTCCCAAGCCCACGACTGGGTCCGGTTCTTGACGGACCTCGACTTGCCCGCCCCGCCTGCGAGCGTTGTGGCCGACGACGACCTCGCCATCGCCGCCGCCGTGCGACGGATGTGGTCCGCCGCGCCGGGTCCGAGCCTTCCCCAGCCCTTCCTGATGGCCTGCGAACACCACCTACGCGAACGCGCGAAGACGGCGTTGGAGACCGACCGGGCACACGCAGGCCGCGGCCGGTGGATGCGACGCCTCGGACGTCCCGCGGGCTGGCACGTGTGAGGCCCGCAACGTCGGCGGCCAGTCGTACACTCGTGGCATGACGTTCAGTGCAGCGGAGTTCTACGAGGCGGGAATGTCCCTGCCTCCTGACGTCCGCAAGGACGTCGCTCTCCGGCTGCTCGAGTCGGTCGAGTCCGACGACGCGTTCGACGAAGCAGCCGAGAACTGGCTTCGGAGCGAGGCGGCTGCCGCGTACGACGCGCTGAAGGCTGACCCGTCCCGCGCGATTCCTGCCGAAGACGTTCGTGCCGAGTTCGAAGCGAAGTGGGCCGCCCGTTCATGACGGGCAGGATCAACTTCACCCCTGAGGCGCGCCAGCAACTCCATCACCTCGACGAGTGGATCACCGAGAAGGCGTCGGCAGACACCGCTCGGCGCTTCGTGGCGGCGATCCTCGACCACATCGACGGCATCCTCGTCTTCCCGCTCGCCGGTCGAGCTCGCGACGACGTTCGAGCGGGCATGCGGACGATCACCCTCAACAAGCGGACGCTCATCGCCTACGAGGTCGATCAGTCTTCGGGTGAGCTCGTGGTCAACGTCCTCGGCGTCTTCCATGGCGGCCAGGATTGGCAGACCGCCCTCGGCGAGGACCAGAGCGATCCGGAGGTGGGCCGATGACGGGTTCCTGCGTGGCAAGGACGTGGCAGCAGAGTCGTCGGAGCCCGTCGACTGCCATCAGCCGCAATCACGTTTGCGCAGGTCAGTGGCACATTGCCACCCAACAGCCGCTGAGCGTGCCGCGCTTCCCCTGGTACTACTGAGCTGAGACAGTCCAGCGAGCGCCGCCTGTCCGTCGAGTGGCTACTGGACGAGTACGGCGACGTAGAGGCCGACCATGACGACCAGCGCGACGGCAGCTCCCGGAAGCGCCCCCCGCCGGAAGCCGCGGTTGCGGACGCTGCCGTAGATGAGCCCTCCAAGACCGCCGGCGAAGGTTGCGAGCAGGAGCCAGGGGAAGGTCGTCTCAGGATCCCAGCTCTCGGGTCCGATCAGGGAGACGACGGTGGCGAGCACCCCGGCCGCGATCCAGGGGGCGACGAGGAGCGAGAGCCCGGAGATCCAGCCGAGCACCCGACCGGAGCGCTCGTCCACTACTGCCGTGTCACCGGATCCGTGGAGCGTCATGTCTTCGACGATGCCGCCGGGCTGCCACACGCAACAGGGGCGATCGGCCTCACGTGGGGGGACGACTGACCCCTGCGGTCACGTCAACGCGTGCATTTTCGAGATAGCGGGCGCTGCGCCGACGCGTTCGTGGGTGACACATGTGCGGCAGGACAACCAGCGTCTGCGCAGGTCAACCGCACCATGCCGACCAAGACCGTTGACACCCGCTGGGCGTGCCGCGCTCCCCCTGGTACTACTGATCTGACGCGCTGCGCAGGTCAGAGGCCCATTGGGGCTCATGCGTGGCAGATACGCGGCAGGGGCGCGACCGGATGTCAGCCGGGCAGGCTCAGTCGCGCGCGCTCCGCGCCCGGGCGGCCTCGACGAGCCGGCGCTCGGCATCCGGACCCGGTCCGACCCGGGGCAGCCGGAGCACCAGGACCGCACCGGCTCCCCACCAGACGATGAGGATGAGCCACTCGTAGGGCCAGACCAGGGCGGCCGGCATCCCCGGCATGAACAGGATGCCCAGGCCGAAGGTCAGCAGGGCGGCGGCCACCCCGACGCCGGAGCCGCCGCTCACCCGGAACGGCCGCTCCATGTCGGGCTCGCGAGAACGAAGCAGGACGAACGTGACGGCCACGAAGAAGAAGGCGACGACGATCACGAACCCGCCGGCATCGACCAGCCAGACCAGCATCTGACGGCCGAACAGGGGCGCCAGGATCGAGAGTCCCCCGACGAACAGGATCGCGTTGCTGGGCGTCCGGTAGGTCGGGTGCATCTTGCCGAACCAGCTCGGCACCATCCCGGAGGTCGCCATCGCGTAGAGCAGCCGGCTCGCCCCGATCATGAAGCCGTTCCAGCTGGTCAGGATGCCGGCGATCCCGCCGACCACCAGGACATCGCCCATGGTCTCGCTGCTCCAGAGGGCGGCCATCCCGTCGGCCGCGGAGAGCTCGGACTCAGCGAGCAGGTCCATGGGCAACGACGACCCGACGGTGAGCATCACCAGGACGTAGAAGCTCGCCGCGGCGAGGACCGAGACGACCACGAGCTTGCCGATCTGCTTGAACGGAAGGTTGATCTCCTCCGCCGACTGCGGGATCACGTCGAAGCCCACGAAGAGGAACGGCACCGCGACCAGCACCGCGATGACTCCCCCGGCGCCGTCGTTGAACAGGGGGCTCATGTTGTCGGTGTCCCCGCCGATGAACGACCCGAACACCAGCAACGCACCCACGACGAGGAGGAACCCGACCGCGAACGTCTGGAAGACGGCGGCTGGCCGAACCCCCATGTAGTTCAGCGCGGTGATCACGACGGCACCGGCCACTCCGACCGCCACCCAGGAGGCGTACACCTCGTAGTCGGCCACCGTCCACAGTCTCCCGGCGAGCATGTCGGGCGCGAGGAACAGCACCGTCTGGGGCAGCGCCACCGCCTCGAACGCGACCACGGAGATGTAGCCCAGCACGAGGCTCCACGAGCACACGAAGGCAGAGCGTGAGCCGAGCCCACGCATCACATAGTTGTGCTCACCACCGGCCTGGGGCATCGCCGAGACCAGTTCCGCGTAGGTGAGCCCCACCAGCGCCATGATGATGCCGCCGACCACGAAGGCCAGAGCGGCTCCGAGAGTCCCCGCGTCCTGGAGGAAGCCACCGGTCAGCACGATCCAGCCGAAGCCGATCATCGCCCCGAAGGCGACCGCCAGGACATCCCAGCGTCCGAGGACCCGGGTGAAGGTGCTGTCAGCGGAATCGGTATGACCCACGCACGCGACTCTATCCTCGGTGAGCGTGCCGCGCTTCCCCTGGCACTACTGATCACGGCATGGTGAAGCCGTGAAGATCGACCTCACCGTCGCCGCGATCCCGGCGTTCGTCGGCGCCATGGTGGCGGAGTACGCCTGGCAGCGCGCGCACCCCGTCGAGCCCGGCACCCGGGCCGGTGACTACCAGCTGGCCGACACGGTCGCGAGCCTCAGCATGGGCATCGGCAGCCTCGCCGCACCGTATGTCGCCCAGCGTCTTCTCGACCCGGTCACGCCCGGCGTGGGCCGCCACGGGCGGGCGCTGCTCGCGGTCGGGGCGGTGACGGCGGTGCTGACCACGCTCGGTGACGTCGTGCGCCGTCGGGTGCGCGACGGACGCCTGCCCGATCCGCAGACCGTGCCCGCGGCCGTGCGCGAGGTGCAGGAGGAGCTTGCCGCGGTCCGGCTGGGTCCGGCCGGGCGACCCGCCCAGCGCGGTGGGGCCCGGACGGCATGGCACCGGACCCACGGCGCGCTCGCCGTCAGCGCGGTCGCGTCGACGGCCCTCATCACCTCGACGACCTGGGCCGCGATGACCGGGGGCAAGGTGCTCTTCGCGCGATCACCGCTCGACCTCGGCCGCGGGCGGTGGGCCCTGGTGGCCGCCGTCCTCGGCTGGGACTTCATCTACTACTGGAACCACCGGCTCAGCCACGAGAGCCGCTGGCTGTGGGCGGTCCACGTGGTCCACCACTCCAGCCAGCGCTACAACCTCTCGACCGCCCTGCGCCAGCCCGTCGCCGAGGGCGTGACGCTCGTCGTCCCCTACGGCCTGCTCGCGCTGGTCGGCGTACGACCGGGCCTGATCGAGCAGGCCCGCGGCGTCAACCTGATCTACCAGTTCTGGATCCACACCGAGGCGATCCAGCGCCTCGGCCGGATGGAGAAGGTCTTCAACACGCCCTCGCACCATCGAGTGCACCACGGGTCCAACCGCGACTACCTCGACCGCAACCACGGCAGCATCCTGATCCTCTGGGACCGCCTCTTCGGCACGTTCGAGGAGGAGGACGAGGAGGTGGTCTACGGCCTCACCGCCAACATCGACTCCCACAACCCCGCCCGCATCGCCACGCACGAGTGGACCGACATCGCCGCCGACGTGGCCACCGCGGACACCTGGCACGAGCGCTGGTCCTACCTCCTGCGTCGACCGGGCTGGGCATACTCCCGCCGCGCGGCGGTGCGGCCCGCATGACCTCGAGTCCCGACTCGCTCGACCGGGCGCGTGGCGCGGTGCTCGGCTCCGCCGTGGGCGATGCGCTCGGGGCGCCGTACGAGTTCGAGAGCAGGGCCGTGGGGCCTGCCGGCCCCGAGATGCTCGGTGGCGGTCTCGGTGACTTCGCGCCCGGGGAGTGGACCGACGACACCACGATGGCGTGGTGCATCCTCGATGTCGCAGCCCTCCACGACGACCTCACGAGCGACGAGGCCCTGACGCAGATCGCTCGACGGTTCAGGCGGTGGTACGACACCGGGCCCGCCGACATCGGCAACCAGACGCGGATGATCCTCGGCGCGGTGGGCCCCGATCCGGTCGCTGCGACGCTGACGGAGACCTCGTACGACCTGCACGCGCGCACCGGTCACACCGCGGGCAACGGGTCGCTGATGCGCACGGCGCCGGTGGCACTGAGATACCTCGACGACCCGGCGGGCCTGGCCGAGGCAGCACGACGGATCAGCGCGTTGACGCACCATGACCCACAGGCCCAGGACGCCTGTGCGCTCTGGTCGCTGGCGATCCGGCACGCCATCGTCACGGGCGAACTCGACCTGCGGGCGGGCCTGGTCCACCTCGAGTCGTCGGCTGCCGAGGAATGGACGACGCTCATCGACGAAGCCGAACAGCGCGAGCCGGGCGACTTCAACCCGAACGGCTGGGTCGTCCCGGCTCTGCAGGCCTCGTGGTCGGCGATCGCCCACACCCCGATCCCGGTCGATGAGCCGAGCCGGCACTTCGGCGCGGCCCTGGACGTCGCGATCCGGATCGGTGACGACACCGACACGGTCGCCGCGATCGCAGGCGCTCTCCTGGGCGCCCGATGGGGTGCGGCGTCGGTCCCGCAGCAGTGGCGCACGATGCTCCACGGATATCCGGGCATCACGGCCGAGGACCTGCTCGCGCTGGTCGACCAGGCGCTCGCCTGAGGGCCTGCACCACCGCACCGGAGTCGCCGCCCCCGCCGACGCTTGCCCCGACTGGTAGGACTGGCCCATGCGCGTCGTCGTCCTCACCGGTGCCGGGATCTCCGCCGAGAGCGGGCTCTCCACCTTCCGTGATGCGGGCGGTCTCTGGGAGGGACACGACCCGATGCAGGTCGCCACCCCGGAGGCGTACGCCGACGACCCGGGGCTGGTGCAGCGGTTCTACGACGAGAGGCGCGCGGCACTCTCCAGGGTCCGACCCAACCCCGCTCACCACGCCCTCGTCCGCCTGGAGGAGGCGCTCGGCGAGGACCTGCTCATCGTCACCCAGAACGTCGACGACCTCCACGAGCGTGCCGGATCGACACGGGTCCACCACATCCACGGTCGGCTCCGGTCAGCCTGGTGCACCAGCTGCGACGAGCGGCACGCGTGGGACGCGCCGCTGCGCGACCGACCGCCCTGCCCCGGCTGCGGCGCGACGACGCTGAGGCCGGACATCGTCTGGTTCGGCGAGATGCCCTACGGCATGGACCTCGTCGAGCAGGCGCTCTGGGAGTGCGACCTGTTCGTCTCCATCGGCACGTCGGGCGTGGTCTACCCCGCCGCGGCGTTCGTGCACTGGGCCCACGGAGCGACCCTCGAGCTCAACCTGGAGCCGAGTGCCGGCGCCAGCGACTTCGCCGAGTCCCGTCAGGGCCCGGCGAGCCACCTCGTGCCGGCCTGGGTCACCGAGCTCCTGGGCGAGGGCTCGCGCACCTCGACGTGAGGCGGCGGCGGGAAGTGGAGTCGTACGTGGGTCCCGCGGCCCAGCCGGGACTCCACCTCCACCGTGCCGCCGTGACGGTGCATGATCTCGCGCACGATGCCCAGCCCGAGACCGGTGCCGGGACGGTTCAGGGCATCGTCGTTGGTCGAGCGGAACAACGGCAGGAAGAGGTTGGCCTGGTCCTCGTCGGAGATGCCGATCCCCTCGTCCTTGCAGCTGAACGTGACGGCGCCGTCGGTCCCGCTCTCGACCCCGAGCCAGATCTCGTCCCCGGGGTCGGAGTACTTCACAGCGTTGTCGACCAGGTTGGTCACCGCGCTGGCGATCTCGCGGACGTCCGCAAAGACAGCCGCCTCGCGCGTCTCGCCCACGAGGTGGAGCGTGACCCCCGCCTTGTCCGCGACGGCCGTCATCGAGACCAGCGTCTCGTCCACGATCGGGACCAGGTCCATGCGCCTCATGGTCGGCGGATGCTGGGGGTCGCTCACCCGCGACAGCATCCCCAGACCCTCGAGCAGGTCCCCGAGCCGCTCGGTGCCCCGCAGGATGGCCTGGGCGCGCCGGACGTCGCGCTCGCTGGCGAACTCGCTGGAGGACAAGAACTCGGCGTTGGCGGCGATCACGGTCATCGGGTTGTTGATCTCGTGGGTGAGCTCGCGCAGGAAACGGTGTCGGGCCTCCTCGAGCGCGCGCAGCTCACCGAGAAGTCGGCGCTCGCGCTGGGTCGCGTGGGCGTTGGCGATCGCCCGGCCGAGGTCGTGCCCGAGCTCGAGGGCCGCGACCCCTTCGCCATCGGTCCACCGCCGCGAGCCCGTCCGGCGCGCGGCGATCAGCATGCCGAGCAGCTCCTCGTCCACACCCACGGGAGACACGACGACACCCTCGAATCCCGCCGTGCGCAAGGCCTCGGTGAACCAGTCGGCGTGGGTGGCATTGAGCGAGGAGTCGCCCCAGATGTGGTCGGGCTCGATGATCAGGACGCGTTGGTCGGTCCACGCCCTGGCGGCGGCCTCGTCGAGGGCCTGTCGCACCTCCGGCGCCGCCCCCAGGCCCAGGCTGTCGTGGGTCTCGTCGCCCTGGTCGAGGAAGACGTGGATCTCCAGCTCGTCGACCGACAGCGCGCCGAGCAGAGTCGTGCGCGCCTCCCGGAGGAGATGACCGACGTCGTGGCGTGCCGGGTTGGACCGGGCCAGCCGGCGGGTGGCCCGGATGACCCGCATGTGGTCGGCGTACTCCTCCCGCTCGATCAGCGTGACGACGGAGAGCAGGGTCAGGGTCAGCTCGTCGGAGATCTCCAGCAGCCGCTCCCGGTCGGGGCGACGGAGGTCGATCGGGACGTCGAGGTAGAGCAGCGCGCGGAGGTCGCCGCGCTCGTCGGCGATCCTGGCGACGAGCATGTCCATCGGGTGCCAGTCACCCGGCACGGTCGGCGCGGGCATCTCGGGGATGACCAGGTCGCCGTCCATGAGCTCGCGCAGCGACTCGGTGAAGCTCTCCTCGGGGATCCAGACGAAGTAGCCGAACGACTCGCCGTGGTCGAAGACCTGCTGCATGTCCGACAGGCGCGAGGCCATGCCGAGCCGTTCCTCCGCGCTGGTCCTGTCGCCGTGGATGGCGACGAACTCCAGCAGGCCCTTGGGCCGAACGACCTCGATGGCGCAGACCCGGAAGCCGGAACGGGTCGCCGCATCGCGCGCCAGGGCGTGCATCAGTGCCCGGGCGCGTGCATCACCCCAGCTCAGGTCGCGCGCCCGGCGCTCCCCTGTTCGCCCCTGATCCATGGCGCTGTTGTCCTCCCCACGAGGTGGATCGTAGGTGGGGGACCCCCATCCTCGGAAGGTTTTCCCGAGGTCGTGGCCCTCGCTGTGGACGAACTGCTGCCTAGAGCCCGTTCTGGCTGAAGTGCATGTAGTCCCGGGAGTGGCGCCAAGCGCCGCCCCACTCCCAGCCGATCCGGGCGAACGCGCGCACGACGGGGCCGTCCGCCGTGACCATGCCGGAGCGCACCCGGGTGCGGTCGAGGTAGGCCGACGCGAGCTCCGGCAGCACCACGGCGCCCTTGGCGTACGGGTTCTGGAACGAGTTCAGGTCGAGGGCCAGGCCGTAGGCGTGCTGCGAGAAGTAGGTGGCCCCGGTGGAGGGTCGACAGACGAAGGAGCCCGTCCCGTTGCCGTCGCCGGTGCTCGGGGCGTCGGGGTCGTAGGCGCGGACGATCCCGACCTGCTCCTGCGGGAAGCGTGCGCGATAGAGCGCGCCGAAGACCTGCACGATGTCGTCGGCGACGGTGCGGTGCACCAGCAGCTCGCCGGTGTGGCGTCGTGCGTCGAAGCCCCAGAAGGCGAGGCGCACCCACGCCAGGTCGGTGGCGGCGACGGGACACCCGGGCCTCCAGCTCGAGCGCCGGATGACCCGCGGCGGGGCTGGGGAGACCACCTTCGAGGCATAGCCACGTCCCGGCAGCATGCGTACGTCGTCGGGCAGGGTCCAGCGGCGGTGCCGCAGCACGGGCGGGGTCGCCCGCACCACACCGGCGCCGGTGTCCGGGTCGTCGGGGAGCACACGGGTGCCCAGCCACGACGGCGCGACGCTGCCGAAGCCGCTGGCCGCTGCTGGCTGGGTGCCGTCCACGCTCACCGGCTGCGCCTCCGTCGGCGCCTGTGCCTGCAAGACGGGTGGCACGGGCACGCCCGTCACCGTCAGGACCGCCTGCACCACCACAGCGAGCAACCCGGTCAGCGACACCACGTCAGGGTAGAGCGGCGGGTGGCGCCGACGGGAGCCACACCGTGAAGGTGGTGCCCGCCCCGAGCTCCGAGTGGACCTCGATCGTGCCCTGGTGCCACGTGACCACCCGCTCGGTGATGGCCAGGCCCAACCCCGTGCCCGGGCGTTCCCGCGCCTGCGGGCTGCTGGAGCGGA
Organism: uncultured Actinomycetota bacterium; assembly: GCA_963726515.1. Classification (GTDB taxonomy): domain Bacteria; phylum Actinomycetota; class Actinomycetes; order Propionibacteriales; family Nocardioidaceae; genus Nocardioides. The sequence continues at coordinate 139,727 of CAVSCW010000023.1, read as the reverse complement.
AGAACGGGGTGAAGAGGTGCTCGATCTCGGAGGCGCTGATGCCGATCCCCTCGTCGGCGCAGGTGAGCCGGACCCCGTCGCGGCCCGCCACGGTCTCCGGCGTCAGTGAGAGCGTGACCGTGCCACCGGACGGCGAATACTTGAGGGCGTTGGAGAGCAGGTTGGTCACCAACCGCTGCAGGCCGGCCTCGTCACCTGCGACGGTGAGGTCGTCGTCGAGGCTCCTGACGACCTCCAGCCCCGAGCGCAGTGCCACCGGGGCCATGAACTCGCAGCACTCCGTGACGAGGCGCGAGAGATCCACCGGCGTGAGGGGCGCCGCGCGGTCCGGATCGCTGACCCGGGCCAGGGCCATCATGTCCTCGATCATGTCCTCGATCCTGCGCGCGGCCCGGTCCATCGCCGCCAGGGAGTCGGTCACCGGGCCGGAGTGCGGGTCCTGCCCGAGCAGGTCCAGGTGCGTCCACAGGACCGTGACGGGATTGCGGAGCTCGTGGGCCAGGGTGTTGACCATGGTGTGGCGATAGTCGCTGATGTCGCGCAGCTCGGCGTGGAGCGCCCGCTCGCGCTCCATCAGCCGGGCGTCGAGGACCAGTCGCGCCACGTCGGACGCCACGGCTGCCGCAGCGTTGATCTCGGAGTCGATCCAGCGCGGTCCTCCGTGCGTGCGACCGAGCCCCAGGGTGCCGAGGTAGTCCTCGCCGATCCCGATCGGCACGAGGAGCCACGACCCGAGGCTCCGGCTCTTCATCAGTCGGCGCAGGGCGTCGGGGGTCGCGACCGCCCGCTCCCCCACGCCCCAGGTCTGCTCCTGCTCCACCACGAGGTGTCCCCTCCTGAGCCACACCTGACGCATGTGCTCCTCGAGGAGGACCGTGTGTGCTGCGAGGTCCGGTCCCAGGTGGCCGGCCAGGAGCACGTCGACAGCGTCCACCGACATGGCCGCGACCATGGCGTCGCACATCTCCTGCAGGAAGTCGTCGAACCCGAGGTCAGCGCGTACGCCCTGCATCGCCGAGCGGGCCTGCGTGAGCATCCGGACCTGTTCGCCGTAGAGCTCGCGCTCGACCATGCTGACCACGGCGTCGCACATCACCTCGACCTCGGCGTTCATCGCCGCGACCGACTCGGGTGTCGGGCGCAGCCCGGACAGGGGCTCGTCGAGGTAGAGCAGGCCCCGCAGCTCGCCCTCCTCGTTCTTCAGCAGGCGCACGAGCTGGTCGTCCGGGTTCCAGCCGTGGGGGACCGCCGACGCCGGTACGTCGGGCCGGTGGCCGTACTCCGCCAGCCAGGCGCGCGCGTCGTCGTCGAGTCGTTCGCTGGGGATGTGCACCCAGCCGTCCATCTCGATGCCCAGTCCGAGGATCTGGTCCAGGGACAGCGGCGAGGCCTGACCGATCATCTGCGCGTTGGCGTCGGCGTCTCCGGCGATGGCGACGAACTCCAAGAACCCGTCGGAGCGCAGCGCCTCGATGGCCACGACCTTGTGTCCCGAGCGCCGTGCCACGTCCTCGGCGATGGCGTGCAGGACCGCACGCTGGGCCTCGTTGCCCCACGCCTGGGTGCGCGGACGGATCCACGTGTCGTCGTCTGTCACGGCTGTGCCCGCCCCTCGGGTGTTGAGTCGGCCCGGTGAGGGTACGACGCGCGCCGAGCCACCGCGACGACTTCGACGCGATTCACAGGAGCCAGGTGACCGGCGGGTAACATAGCGTCCATGAAGCGCGAGATCTACGACGAGGACCACGAGGCCTTCCGTGCCTCGGTCAAGCAGTTCCTGGACCGCGAGGTCACCCCGCACCTCGAGTCGTACGCCGACCACCACGGGCTGGACCGCGCCTTCTGGCTCGCCGCGGGCAAGCAGGGCTTCCTCGGCCTGGAGATCCCCGACGAGTTCGGCGGCTCCGAGGCCGGCGACTACCGGTTCAACGCGGTGCTGACCGAGGAGCTGGCGAAGGTCAACATGACCCTCCCGAGCTGCGTCGGCATCCATGCCGACATCACCGTCCCCTACCTCGTGCACCTCACCGACGACGAGCAGAGGGCCCGCTGGCTGCCCGGGTGCGCGAGCGGCGAGATCGTCACCGCGATCGGGATGACCGAGCCCGGCGGCGGCTCCGACCTCGCCAACCTCAGGACCACCGCGGTCCGCGACGGCGACGACTGGATCCTCAACGGCTCCAAGACCTTCATCACCAACGGCGGCTCCGCCGACCTCGTGCTCGTCGCGGCCCGCACCAGCCCGGAGAAGAAGGCCAAGGGCATCTCGCTCTTCGCGGTCGACACCACGCTCGACGGGTTCAGCGTGGGACGGGTGCTCGACAAGGTGGGCCAGGACGAGTCCGACACCGCTGAGCTCGCCTTCGACAACGTGCGCGTCTCCGACGCCGACCTCGTCGGCCCGCTCGACACCGGCTTCATCTCGATGATGCAGTTCCTGCCGCAGGAGCGCCTCGGCTCGGCGATCACCAACCTGGCCCACGCCAAGCAGATCCTCGAGGAGACGGTGCAGTACGCCAAGGACCGCCAGGCCTTCGGTCAGCCGATCGGCTCCTTCCAGAACACCCAGTTCCTGCTCGCCGACCTCGTCACCCGGGTCGACGTCACCGAGGCCTTCGTCGACCAGTGCGTGGTCGCGCACACCAAGCAGGAGCTGACCCCGGTCGACGCGGCCAAGGCCAAGTGGTGGACCTCGCAGGTCCAGAACGACGTGCTCGACCACTGCGTCCAGGTCCATGGCGGCTACGGCTACATGAACGAGTATCGCGTCGCCCGTGCCTGGCGTGACGCCCGCGTGACCAAGATCTGGGCCGGCTCCAACGAGATCATGAAGATGCTGATCGGTCGCGACCTGGGCCTGTGAGGAGCCGCTGAGGGTGGTCCCGCCGGGTGAGCAGCGGCAGGCTGTGCGGATGACCCGGATGTTCGTGGCGATGCTCCCGCCACCGGACGTGGTCGCCCACCTTGACGACTTCCTGGAGGTGCGGCGCGACGCGGCCGGCTTCCGCTGGACCGGCGACGACCAGTTCCACGTGACGCTCGCGTTCGCCGGGTCGGTGCCCGACCACCGGCTCGACGACGTGGAGGATGCGTTGGCGCGGACCGCCGGACGGCATGCACCGTTCGGGGTGCGGATCGCCGGGGGTGGAGCGTTCCCGCACCCGGATGCGGCGCGCGTGCTGTGGGCCGGCGTGGCACCCGACGACAGTGCGCAGCTCGACCGGATCGCGACCTCGTGCCGGGCCGCGCTGTCGCGGTCGGGCGCCCGCGTCGACGGGCAGCGGTTCCACCCCCATGTGACGGTCGCGCGCCTGGGCCGTCCCGCGGGCGTCACGTCGTGGGTCCGGGTCCTCGAGGCGTACGACGGGCCGCGCTGGACGGTCTCCCAGCTGGCCCTGGTCGCCTCCCACCTCGGCGAGGGAGCACGCCGACGGCCGCGGCACGAGGTCGTCGAGACGTTCGCCCTCGGTCGCTGAGCACAGCCTCACCTTCGTTGCACGGCGTCGGACGGCGGGCGAGGATCGTGGGGTGAGCCTGGAGATCGGAACCGACGAGGACCCGCAGCACTTCCACGACGACATGGGTGACCACGTGGGCACCCGCCTCAACTGGTTGCGCGCAGCGGTGCTCGGCGCCAACGACGGCATCGTGTCCACCGCGGGTGTCGTGATGGGCGTCGCGGCAGCCACCGACGACAGCGGAGTCATCGTGATCGCCGGCATCGCCGCCCTGACCGCTGGTGCCCTGAGCATGGGAGCGGGCGAGTACGTCTCGGTCAGCACCCAGCGCGACTCCGAGAAGGCGCTGCTCGCCCTGGAGGCGCGCGAGCTCGAGCGCATGCCCGAGACCGAGCAGCGCGAGCTGGCGAAGATGTACCAGGACAAGGGCCTCTCGTCCGCGACGGCGGCCCGGGTGGCCCAGGAGCTCACCGACCACGACGCCCTGCGCGCCCACGCCGACATCGAGTTCGGCATCGACCCCGACAACCTGACCAACCCGTGGCACGCCGCGTGGGCGTCGATGCTCGCCTTCACCGTCGGCGCGCTCCTTCCGCTGCTGGTCGTCGCCCTCGTGCCCGACAGCGTGCGCATCCTGGTCACCGTGCTCAGCGTGGTGGCGGCGCTCGCGCTCACCGGCTTCGTCAGCGCGCGGATCGGCTACAGCCCACGGCTGCCCGCTGTCGTGCGCAACGTCTCCGGCGGCCTGCTGGCGATGGGGGTGACCTACCTGATCGGTACGTTCGCCGGCGTGCACCTCGGCTGACGGGCGGCGCACCCGAGCCTCGCTGAGCCTCGCTGAGCAGGTCGCGCCCGGGCTGGGTCAGCCCAGGGCGGCGACGATCTCGTTGACCCGGTCCTTGGCGTCGCCGAAGAGCATCTGGGTGTTGTCCTTGAAGAACAGCGGGTTCTGCACGCCGGCGTAGCCGGTGGCCATGGAGCGCTTGAACACGATGACCTCCTTGGCCTTCCAGACCTCGATCACCGGCATCCCGGCGATCGGGGAGTTCGGCTCCTCCTGGGCGGCGGGGTTGACGGTGTCGTTGGCCCCGATCACGAGCACGACGTCGACCTCGGGGAGGTCGTCGTTGATCTCGTCCATCTCCAGCACGATGTCGTACGGCACCCGGGCCTCGGCGAGCAGCACGTTCATGTGGCCGGGCAGGCGCCCGGCGACGGGGTGGATGCCGAACCGGACGTCGACGCCCTTCTCGCGCAGCTTGCGCGTCATCTCGGCGACGGGATACTGCGCCTGGGCGACGGCCATGCCGTAGCCGGGTGTGATCACGACGGACGAGGCGTGGGCGAGCAGGTCGGCGACGTCGTCGACATGGATCTCACGGTGCTCGCCGTAGTCGCGGTCCTCGGCCGGTCCGCTGTCGGAGCCGAAACCGCCCGCGATGACGCTGATGAAGGAGCGGTTCATCGCCTTGCACATGATGTAGCTCAGGATCGCACCGGAGGAGCCCACCAGTGCGCCGGTGACGATGAGCAGGTCGTTGCCGAGCATGAAGCCGGCCGCCGCTGCCGCCCACCCGCTGTAGCTGTTGAGCATCGAGACGACCACCGGCATGTCGCCGCCGCCGATGGCGGCCACGAGGTGGAAGCCGAGCACCAGCGCGAGCACGGTCATCACCGCGAGGGGAGCCATGCCGACCCAGCCGTCGACGAGCATGAACCAGACCATCAGCACCGCGGAGACGACGAGGATCGCGAGGTTGAGCTGGTGACGACCGGGCAGCGTCAGCGGAGAGGACTTCATCCTGGCGCTGAGCTTGAGGTTGGCCACGATGGATCCCGTGAAGGTCACCGCGCCGATGAAGACGCCCACGAAGACCTCGCCGTTGTGCACCGCGTCGGACTCCAGGCCGGAGTGGGCGACTCCCCCGGACAGGGCGGCCACCTCGATGAAGGTGTTGTAGCCCACGAGCACCGCGGCCAGACCCACGAAGCTGTGCATCATCGCGATCAGCTGGGGCATGCCGGTCATCTCGACCGTCGAGGCCAACCGGATGCCGATCATCGCCCCGACCGTCATCGCGACGACGATGATCACCAGGCCGACCCAGACCGAGGACTTGTCGGCGATGAGGTCCTCGGTCAGGTAGCGCAGCACCAGCAGCAGCGTCGCGACCAGGGCCAGCGCCATGCCTGCCATGCCGAACTGGTTGCCCCGCCGAGCCGTCTCGTGCTTGCTCAGGCCGGCGAGCGCGAGGATGAAGAGGAGCGCGGCCAGGATGTAGGCGCCCGTCACGAACGAGACCATGCTGGACTCCACCGGCCTCAGCCCTTCTGGAACATGTTGAGCATCCGCCGGGTGACGAGGAAGCCACCGAAGACGTTGATGCTGGCGAACAGGATGGCCACGCCCGCGATGACCTGGACCGCGACGTTGTCCACCGGCGCCTGGAGGACCGCGCCGACCACGATGATCCCGCTGATCGCGTTGGTGACGCTCATGAGCGGTGTGTGCAGCGCGTGGGCCACGTTGCCGATGACGTAGTAGCCGATGACCACCGCGAGCACGAAGACCGTCAGGCTCGGCAGGAAGCTCGACGGGGCGAGGGTGGCGAGGGCGAGGAAGACCACCGCGCCCAGCCCGACGGCGTACGCCCTGCGGCGGGGGTCCGGTGGCACGGCGGGCGCCTTCTCGACCGGCATCACCGCCGTGCCGGCGGCCGGAGCTGCGGAGACCTGGACGGGCGGCGGCGGCCACATGACGTCGGCGCCGCCACCTTCGACCGCGCGGGTCACCGCGATGCCGCGCTGGACCACGTCGTCCATGTCGAGGGTGAGCGTGCCGTCCTTCTCGGGCGTCAGCAGCTTGAGGAGGTTGACGATGTTGGTGCCGTAGAGCTGGCTCGTCTGTGCGGCGAGGCGGCCGGCGAGGTCGGTGTAGCCGAGCACGGTGACGCCGTTGGCGGTGACCACCCGCTCGTCCTTCACCGTGGCGGCGACGTTGCCGCCGTTGGCCGCGGCCATGTCGACCACGACCGATCCGGGCGCCATCGCAGCGACCGTCTCGGCGCTCACCAGCTGGGGCGCGGGGCGGCCGGGGATCAGCGCGGTGGTGATGACGATGTCGGCGGCGCGCGCCTCCTCGTCGTACATCGCGGCGGTGGCGGCCTCCTGCTCGGCGGTCATCTCCTTGGCGTAGCCGTCTGCGGAGACCTCCTGCTCCATGTCTACTGTGACGAACTGCGCGCCCATCGACTCGACCTGCTCGGCGACCTCGGGGCGTACGTCGAAGGCGCGGACGATCGCGCCCAGGGCACCGGCGGCACCGATGGCGGCGAGCCCTGCGACACCGGCGCCGACGACGAAGACGCGGGCCGGCGGGACCTTGCCCGCCGCGGTCACCTGTCCGGTGAAGAGGCGGCCGAACTCGTGGGCGGCCTCGATCACGGCGCGGTAGCCCGCGACGTTGGCCATCGAGGAGAGCACGTCCATCGACTGGGCGCGGGAGATGCGCGGCACCGCGTCCATCGCGAGGCCGGTGACGCCGGCGGCGCGCAGCTGCTCGACGAGCTCGGGGCTGCGGGCGGGCGCCATCAGGGCGATGACGGTCGCACCGGGACGCAGCCGGGCGATCTCGTCCTCGGTGGGCGCGTTGACCTTCACGACGACGTCGCTCGCCCAGACCTCGTCGCTCGTACCTACGCCGACGCCTGCATCGGCATAGGTCGTGTCGGGCTGGTCGGCGGCGGCGCCGGCGCCTGCCTCGACCACGACGTCGTAGCCGAGCGCGGCGAGCTGCGCCGCCGTCTTGGCCGTCGCTGCGACGAGGGTCTCGCCGGGACGTGATTCACGCGGGATGCCGATGCGCACTGCTGCCTCCTGGGCGGGGGGCTCGGGTGTCGGGATGGTTCTGGACGGCGTGCGGGACGCGGACAAGGTATCGAAACCGGGGCGTCGGTTGCAGGCGTCCCATGTGTCGCGCGTCGCCTCGCCGCTGGTTGAGGGGTTTCGTGACGGGACTTCGTCCCTCCTCAACCAGCGATCGGACCGCGGCCGCGGTGGACGACCGCTGGTGGACCCGGGTTCAGCCGAGGGTCGAGCGTCGGGCCACCAGCTCGGGCATGAAGACCACTTGCTCGTGCACGTGGTCGGCGTTGGTGGCCTCGTCGAGGACCAGCTCCGCGGCACGGCGGCCGAGCTCCTGGCGTGGCTGCCGGACCGAGGTGAGCGGCACGGCGGCAGCACTGGCGTACACGATGTCGTCGTAGCCCACGATCGCCAGGTCATCCGGGACCCGCAGCCCCGCCGTGCTCAGCTGCTGGAGCAGTCCGAGCGCCAGGAGGTCGTTGGCACAGAACGCAGCGGTGGGACGCAGGCGCTTGCCGAGGCCCATCAGCCGCTCACCGGCCGAGCGCCCCTCGACGACCGTCAGGCCGTCGGTCGCGATGACCGTCAGCTGGTCGTCGGGCAGCCGGGCGTCCGCCCAGGCCCGCCGGGCGCCCTCGAGGCGATCGCGCACCTGGCCGATGATGTCGGGGCCTCCGATGAAGGCCACCTGCGTGTGCCCGCGCTCGAGGAGGTGCTCGACGGCCAGCCGGCCGCCCAGCTCGTCGTCGACCGCGACGGAGCAGAACTCGCGGTCCTCCCGGGTGCGGTCGACGATGACGAGCGGCGTGCCGTTGCGGCGCACCTCGTCGAGCACCTCGGCATGCGGATCGACGGGCGTCACCAGGATCCCCTGCACCCGTTGCTCGACCAGGTGCGCGAGGTAGTCGCCCTCCCTGGAGGCACGGTTGTCGCTGTGGCAGAGGAAGAGCGAGAGCCCGGCGGCCTCGGCGGCCTGCTCGGCGCCCTCGGCGACGTCGGTGAAGAAGGGGTTGCGCGCGTCGAGGAGGACGTAGGCGAGCGTCCTGCTGTGCCCGGCCCGCAGCTGGCGGGCGGACTCGTTGCGCACGAAACCCGAGGTCGCCGCATGGCCTGCTCGACCCGCGACCGGGTCGCCGGCGACACCCGGTCGGGGCGGTTGAGCACGTTGCTCACCGTGCCGAGGGAGACGCCCGCGCGAGCGGCGACGTCTTTCACCGAAGAAGCGCGAGGCATGGACCAGATCTCCTCCGCGTGTCGTTGAAACGATGTGAACGAGAGCGTACGGCATGCGTCACGGTCGGCCCGGACGCGGACAGGCCTTGGTCGAATCCAGCGCGAAAGGCCCTTGACACCTGTGACACGGCTCACTTATCTTCCTCATTGAAACCTTTCAATCCGAGGAGTCACATGTCCCCCAGCGCCACCGCCGCACCGGTGCTCGAGCTGCGCGACGTCTCGAAGTCCTTCGGGCCCGTGGTCGCCCTGCGGGCCGGCAGCCTGCGCGTGGACGCCGGCTCGATCCACGCGCTGATCGGCGAGAACGGCGCCGGCAAGTCGACGCTCGTCAAGGTCGTCGCCGGCGTGCACCGCCGCGACGCCGGCGACCTTCGAGCTCGGCGGCGAGCCGGTCGACTTCTCCTCCACCGCCGAGTCCAAGCAGCGCCGGTGTCGCGGTGATCTACCAGGAGCCGACGCTCTTCCCCGACCTCTCGGTCACCGAGAACATCTTCATGGGTCGCCAGCCGCTGGCCCGCGGACGTCGCATCGACCGTCCGGCGATGATCGCGGAGGCCGAGCGGCTCTTCACCCGGCTCGGTGTGCGCATCGACCCTCGCCGCCCGGCCGCCGGCCTGTCCATCGCCGACCAGCAGATCATCGAGATCGCGAAGGCGATCTCGCTCGACGCGCGGCTGCTCGTCATGGACGAGCCCACGGCAGCGCTCAGCGGCGTCGAGGTCGACCGGCTCTTCGCCGTCGCCCGCAGCCTGCGCGACGAGGGCCGCGCGCTCGTGTTCATCTCCCACCGCTTCGACGAGGTCTTCGCCCTCGCCGACACCGTCACCGTCATGCGCGACGGCTCCTACATCGACACCCGCAGCATCGACGAGACCTCGCCGTCCGAGCTCGTCTCCGCTGATGGTCGGGCGCGACGTCGACGAGCTCTTCCCCAAGGTCGCCGCCGAGATCGGCGCGCCGGTGCTCGAGGTGCGCGGTCTCACCCGCACCGGTGTCTTCCACGACATCGACCTCGAGGTCCGCGCCGGGGAGATCGTCGGCCTCGCCGGGCCTCGTCGGCGCCGGTCGCAGCGAGGTCGCCCGGGCCGTGTTCGGCGTCGACCCCTACGACTCCGGCTCGGTCTCGCTCGCCGGCAAGGACGGTCCGGGCGCACGACCCGCGCTCCGCGATCCGGGCCGGCATGGCGTTCATCCCCGAGGACCGCCGCAAGCAGGGCCTGGTCATCGACTCCTCGGTCACGCCGCAACGTCGCCGGCGTCATCCGTCGTGGCATCGCGAAGGCCGGCCTGCTCACCGCGCCATGGAGAACCGGGCCGCCGGCCCTGGGCCGCGCGCCTCGAGGTCAAGACGAGCGCGCTCGACATGAACGCCGCCACCATGAGCGGCGGCAACCAGCAGAAGGTCGTCATCGCCAAGTGGCTCGCCACCGACCCCAAGCTCCTGATCATCGACGAGCCCACCCGCGGCATCGACGTCGGCACCAAGGCCGAGGTGCACCGGCTGCTCTCCGAGCTCGCCGGCCAGGGCCTCGCGATCCTGATGATCTCCTCCGAGCTCCCCGAGGTCCTCGGCATGGCCGACCGCGTCCTCGTCCTCTGCGAGGGCCGGATCACCGCCGAGCTCGACCGCGCCGATGCCACCCCCGAGGCCGTCATGCACGCCGCCACCCACCACCTGGAGGACGCGCGATGAGCCACACCGACGTCGAGCGCTCCGAGCCAGGCCCCGAGCCGACGACGCGAGGTCTCCGCCGGCGAGGCGCTGCTCGTCGAGCCGAGCCGGCTCTCCGCCGACCCGCCGCGCGCTCACCACCGTGCTCCGCTCGCGCGAGCTGTCGATCTTCCTCGTCCTGGTCGCCGTCGTCGTGCTCGCGACCACGCAAGAACAACAGCTTCCTCTTCAGCTCCGACGGCTGGCGCAACTTCCTGCTCAACCCGTCGATCCTGCTGCTGCTCGCCGTCGGCCAGGCGCGTCGTCATCATCACCCGCAACGTCGACCTCTCGGTCGGCTCGGTGATGGCGCTCACCGCCTACCTCACCGGCCGCCTCTTCCTCGACCAGCCCGGCCTGCCGATCGTCGCGGTGTTCGTCGCGTGCCTGCTGCTCGGGGCGGTCCTCGGCCTGGTCAACGGCGCTGCTGGTGGCCTACGGCAAGGTGCCGGCGCTCGTCATCACGCTCGGCACGCTCTACATCTACCGCGGCATCATGCTCACCTGGGCCGGGCAGCGACCGGATCAACGCCGGCGACCTGCCCCGCGAGTTCCTCCGCCTCGGCACCCGGTCCGTCCTCGGCATCCCGCTGCTCACCATCATCGCGGTGCGTCGTCCTCGCCGCCGTCGGCTACTACCTCCACACCGCCCGCGGCGGTCGCGAGCTCTACGCCATCGGCTCCGACCCCGACGCCGCCGTCCTCTACGGCCTCCCCGTCACGCCGCCGGCTGCTCGCCGCGTTCGTCCTCAGCGGTGCGCTCGCCGGCCTCGCCGGTGCCCTCTACACCGCCCGCTACGGCACCGTGAGCTCGAGCGTCGGCCTGCGGCATCGAGCTGCAGGCCGTGGCCGCGGCCGTCATCGGCGGCATCGCGATCTTCGGCGGCAGCGGCACCGTGTGGGGCGCGGCGATCGGCGCCTTCCTGCTCGTCACCATCAACCGGGCCCTGCCCAGCCTCGGGATCGAGGACTTCTGGCAGCGCGCCGTCGTCGGCGCCCTGATCCTCGGCGCGATCGTCCTCGACCGCGTCCTCGCCGTCCGACAGGCCCGCAAGCTCGCCGAAGCGAGGGACCACGCATGAGCACGCAGCCCCGACGCCCCGACCCGCACCTACGACGACGTACTCCGCGCCGCTGTGGCAGCGCCTGCTGCTGACCCGCGAGACGGCGGTCATCGCCCTCACCGCCGCGGTGATCGTCTACTCGATCGTCAACGTGCCCAACTTCGACGGCCCGCTGACCCTGAAGTTCCTGCTCCAGGACATCGCGCCGATCCTGCTCATCGCCCTGCCGATGACGCTCGTGATCATCACCGGCGAGATCGACCTCTCGGTCGCGAGCATCATGGGGCTGAGCAGCGTGCTGCTCGGCGTCCTCCACGAGGGCGGCATGTCCGTCCCGGCGGCGGCGCTCCTCGCCCTGCTGGCCGGCCTCGCCTGCGGCGCGCTCAACGGCTTCCTCATCGCCTACGTCGGGCTGCCGTCCCTCGCGGTCACGATCGGCACGCTCGCGCTCTTCCGCGGCATCGCGGTCGGCCTGCTCGGCACCAAGGCGATCACCGACTTCACCGAGAAGTGGTCCGACCTCGCCACCGGGACGATCGGCGAGAGCCGGATCCCGCTCGTCATGATCCCGTTCGCGGTCCTCGCGGTCGGCTTCGTCGTGCTGCTGCACTTCTCGACCTTCGGCCGCGGCGTCTACGACATCGGGCTCAACGACGAGGCCGCCCACTTCACCGGCGTCGACGTGGCGCGGACCAAGTTGATCCTCTTCGTGCTCTCCGGCGTCGTCTCGGCCTTCGCCGGCATCTACTTCACCCTGCGCTTCGGCTCCGCCCGCGGCGACAACGCCACCGGCTACGAGCTGCAGGTCATCGCGGCCGTGCTCCTCGGCGGCGTCTCGATCTTCGGCGGCCGCGGCCGGCTCCACGGCGTGCTCGCCGGCGTCGTCCTGATCGGCGTCATCTCCAGCGCCCTGCGCCTGGAGAGCGTGACGGTCAACGTCACCAACATCATCGTCGGCCTGCTCCTCGTGGCCTCGGTGATCCTCCCCAGCGTCCTTGCCTGGACCTCCTCGAGGCTCCCCCGCAAGGCGACACCCGGCGGCTCCTCGGGAGTCCCACACCCCACCAGAACGCGGCATCCGCCGGCGTCTGACGAACACGAAAGGTAATGACCATGAAGTTCCACACGACGGCGGCCGACGGCTCTGGCCGCGCTCCTGCTCTCCGCGACCCTCGCCCTCGCCGCCTGCGGCAGCGACGACGGCGGCGACCGGCAGCGACTGCCGGCGAGGGCAGCGGCGGCGGCGACCTGACGCATCACGATGCTCCCGAAGAACCTCGGCAACGCCTACTTCGACACCAGCACCAAGGGCGCCGAGGAGGCCGCCGACGAGCTCGGTGCCGACATCGAGGAGGTCGGTCCCGAGACCGGCAGCCCCGACGCCCAGGTGTCCTACATCAACACCGTGCCCAGCAGGGCAAGAGCGCGCTGATCCTCTCGGCCAACGACCCCGACGCCCTCTGCGACGCGATCGACGAGGCCCGCAGCGCCGACGTCAAGGTCGTCACCTTCGACGCCGACACCAACCCCGACTGCCGCGACCTGTTCATCAACCAGGCCACCGCCGAGGGCATCGCCGCCAAGCAGCTCGAGCTGATCTCGGAGCAGATCGGCGGCGCGGGCGAGATCGCGATCCTGTCGGCCACCGCCAACGCCACCAACCAGAACGCGTGGATCGAGATGATGGAGGACGAGCTCGCCGACAACCCCGACTACGCCGACATCGAGCTCGTCGACACCGTCTACGGCGACGACGAGGACCAGAAGTCCTTCGACCAGACCGAGGCGCTGCTGCAGAACCACCCCGACCTCAAGGGCATCATCTCGCCCACCACGGTCGGCATCGCCGCCGCGGCGCGCTACCTCTCGGACTCGCAGTCCAAGGGCAAGGTCGCGCTGACCGGGCTCGGCACGCCCGAACCAGATGCGTGAGTTCGTCGAGGACGGCACCGTCGCCTCGTTCGCGCTGTGGAACCCGGGCGACCTGGGCTACCTCGCGACGTACGCCGCTGCCGCGCTCGTCGACGGCGACATCACCGGCGAGGAGGGCGACTCCTTCGAGGCCGGCGACCTCGGCTACTTCGAGGTCGGCGCCGACGGCGTCGTGCTCCTCGGCGAGCCGTTCACCTTCGCCGCGGACAACATCGCCGACTTCGACTTCTGAGTCGAAGCCAGCACCGCCACGGCACGCGCTCCCGGGGCCGTCGGCCCCAGCCGCCGACGGCCCCGGGACCACCAGCCCCCTCGACCAGCTGACCCACCCAGCACAGGAGACCGCGATGCCTCGCGTCTGCTTCACCCTCCAGGTCCGCCGGGACCGGATGGCGGAGTACGCCGAGCGCCACGCCGCCGTGTGGCCCGAGATGCTCCGCGCCCTCCACGACACCGGCTGGCACGACTACTCCCTCTTCCTGCGCGACGACGGCCTGCTCGTCGGCTACCTCGAGACGCCCGACCTCGCCGCCGCGCAGGCAGGCATGGCCCGCACCGACGTCAACGCCCGCTGGCAGGCCGAGATGGCCGAGTTCTTCGAGGAGCTCGACCTCCCGCCCGACCAGGGCTTCTGGCAGCTGAGCGAGGTCTTCCACCTCGAGGACCAGCTCGCCGCCCTCCCCGACCTCCCCGCACGCTCCACCGACCGCACAGGACCAGTGATGACCACCATGACTTCCGGCTTCTCCGCCATCAGCGACCGGCTCGGCGACCTCGCGATCGAGGTGCCGTCCTGGGCCTACGGCAACTCCGGCACCCGCTTCAAGGTCTTCGGCTCCGCCGGCACCCCGCGCACCGTCGAGGAGAAGATCGCCGACGCCGCCGCCGTCCACCGCTTCACCGGCCTCGCCCCGTCGCGTGGCGCTGCACATCCCGTGGGACGAGGTCGACGACTACGCCGCCCTGGCGACGTACGCCACGGAGCAGGGCGTGCGCGCTCGGCACGATCAACTCCAACACCTTCCAGGACGACGACTACAAGCTCGGCGCGCCTCACCCACACCGACCCGCGGGTCCGGCAGAAGGCGATCGACCACCACCTCGCCTGCATCGAGGTGATGCACCAGACCGGGTCGCGCGACCTGAAGATCTGGCTCGCCGAGGGCACCAACTACCCCGGCCAGGGCGACATCCGCGCCCGCCAGGACCGGCTGGCCGAGGGCCTGCGCACGATCTACGACCAGCTCTCCGACGACCAGCGGCTGGTGCTGGAGTACAAGTTCTTCGAGCCGGCGTTCTACCACACCGACGTCCCGGACTGGGGCACGTCGTACGTCCACGTGGCCGCCCTCGGCGACCGCGCGATGGTCTGCCTCGACACCGGCCACCACGCCCCCGGCACCAACATCGAGTTCATCGTCGCCCAGCTGCTGCGGCTCGGGAAGCTCGGCTCGTTCGACTTCAACAGCCGCTTCTACGCCGACGACGACCTGATCGTCGGCGCGGCCGACCCCTACCAGCTCTTCCGGATCATGGTCGAGGTCATCCGCGGCGGCGGCTTCGGCACCAGGCGACGGCACGCCCAACGACGTCGCGCTGATGCTCGACCAGTGCCACAACATCGAGGCCAAGGTGCCCGGGCCAGATCCGCTCGGTGCTCAACGTCCAGGAGATGACGGCCCGCGCGCTGCTCCTCGACACCGACGCCCTCGACGCGGCCCGCGCCGCCGGCGACGTGCTGCTCGCCAACGAGATCTTCATGGACGCCTTCTACACCGACGTACGCCGCGACCTGGCGGCGTGGCGCGAGGAGCGCGGCCTGCCGGCCGACCCGATGCGCGCCTACCTCGAGTCCGGCTACCAGCAGCAGATCGAGGCGGACCGCGTCGGCGGCTCGCAGGCCGGCTGGAACTGACCCATGACAACGAAGGAACCCCGCACCGTGAGTGACCTCAACCCCACCGTCGCCGAGCTCGTCGAGCGCTCGAACCGGCTGGGCGCCGACCCCAAGAACACCAACTACGCCGGCGGCAACACCTCCGCCAAGGGCACCGAGACCGACCCCGTCACCGGCGAGGACGTCGAGCTGCTCTGGGTGAAGGGCTCCGGCGGCGACCTCGGCACCCTGACCGCCGGCGGGCTCGCGGTGCTGCGGCTCGACCGGATGCGCGCGCTCGTCGACGTCTACCCGGGCGTCGAGCGCGAGGACGAGATGGTCGCGGCCTTCGACTACTGCCTGCACGGCAAGGGCGGTGCTGCCCCGTCGATCGACACCGCGATGCACGGCCTCGTCGACGCCGCCCACGTCGACCACCTGCACCCCGACTCCGGCATCGCGATCGCGACCGCCGCCGACGGCGAGCAGCTGACCAAGGAGATCTTCGGCGACAAGGTCGTCTGGGTGCCGTGGCGCCGCCCGGGCTTCCAGCTCGGCCTCGACATCGCCGCGATCAAGGAGGCCAACCCGCAGGCCCTCGGCTGCATCCTCGGCGGCCACGGCATCACCGCGTGGGGCGACACCAGCGAGGAGGCGGAGAAGAACTCGCTCTGGATCATCCGACACCGCCGCGCGCCTACATCGCCGAAGCACTCGAAGAAGCCGAGCCGTTCGGACCCGCGCTCGAAGAGGTACGCAGCCGCTGCCCGGAGGCCGAGCGGCGCGCCCAGGCGGCCGCCCTCGCGCCCACTGCTCCGCGGCGTCGCCTCGGCCGACCGCCCGATGGTCGGCCACTTCACCGACGCCGACGTCGTCCTCGACTTCCTCGCCTCGACGAACGCACCCGCGCCTCGGCCGAGCTCGGCACGTCGTGCCCCGACCACTTCCTGCGCACCAAGGTCAAGCCGCTGCGTGCTCGACCTCGCCGCCCGACGCCTCGCTCGAGAAGATGCGTCGCCCGCGCTCGCCGAGCTGCACGAGGCCTACCGCGCCGACTACGCAGGCCTACTACGACCGCAACGCCACCGACGGACAGCCCGGCGATCCGCGGCGCGGACCCGCTGATCGTCCTGGTGCCTGGCGTCGGGATGTTCAGCTTCGGCAAGGACAAGCAGACCGCCCGCGTCGCCGGCGAGTTCTACGTCAACGCGATCAACGTGATGCGCGGCGCCGAGGGCCTGTCGACGTACGCCCCCATCGACGAGTCGGAGAAGTTCCGCATCGAGTACTGGGCGCTCGAGGAGGCCAAGCTCCAGCGGATGCCGAAGCCCAAGCCGCTCGCCACCCGCGTCGCGCTCGTCACCGGTGCCGCCTCCGGCATCGGCCTGGCGACCGCGAAGAAGCTCGCGGCCGAGGGCGCGTGCGTCGTCATCGCCGACCTGTCGCTGGAGAAGGCCGCAGGCCGCCGCAGCCGAGATCGGCTCGCACGGACGTCGCCGTCGGTGTCCAGGTCGACGTGTCGGACGCCGCCGCCGTCCAGGCGGCGGTCGACGCGACGGTGCTCGCCTTCGGTGGGGTCGACCTCGTCGTCAACAACGCCGGCCTGTCGCTCTCGCGCTCGCTGCTCGAGACCACCGAGGCAGGACTGGGACCTCCAGCACGACGTGATGGCCAAGGGCTCGTTCCTCGTCGCCCAGGCCGCCGCGAAGGCGATGATCGAGCAGGAGATGGGCGGCGACATCGTCTACATCTCCTCGAAGAACTCGATCTTCGCCGGCCCCAACAACGTGGCCTACGGCGCGGCCAAGGCCGACCAGGCCCACCAGGTGCGGCTGCTCGCGGCCGAGCTCGGCGAGCACGGCATCAAGGTCAACGGCGTGAATCCCGACGGCGTCGTCCAGGGCTCCGGCATCTTCGCCGGCGGCTGGGGCGCCTCGCGCGCCGCGGTCTACGGCGTGGACGAGGAGGAGCTCGGCAAGTTCTACGCGCAGCGCACGCTGCTCAAGCGCGAGGTGCTGCCGGAGAACATCGCCAACGCCGTCTTCGTGCTCTGCACCGAGCAGCTCAGCCACACCACCGGCCTGCACATCCCCGTCGACGCCGGCGTCGCCGCGGCGTTCCTGCGGTGAGGTCCGGGACCGGCCCCGTCAGCGTCGCCGCCGTCGACCTCGGGGCGTCGAGCGGACGGGTGATGCTGGGCGAGGTCGGTCCCGACCTCCTGCGGCTGACGGCGGCCGCACGGTTCGCCAACGGCCCGATCCGCAGGCCGCGGACGGCCTGCACTGGGACGTGACGGCACTCCACCGGCACGCCCTGGACGGCCTGCGGACCGCGGCGGCCCGCGGCTCCGGGTGGCCTGGCCAGCGTCGGCATCGACTCGTGGGCGGTCGACTACGGACTGCTCCGCGACGGCCGGCTGCTCGGCCGAGCCGTTCCACTACCGCGACGAGCGCCGTGGCGAGGTCGGTCCGCAGCTGGTGCACGCGCGAGTGCCCGCCGGCCGAGCTCTACGCCCGCACCGGGCTGCAGTTCCTGCCGTTCAACACCGTCTACCAGCTCGCCGCCGACGAGCGACTCAGCCGAGGCCGACCGCGCTGCTTCTCGTCCCCGACCTGCTGGCCCACTGGCTGACCGGGGCCGAGGTCGCCGAGCGCACCAACGCCTCCACCACCGGCCTGCTGTCCGTCACCACCGGGGCCTGGGACGACGAGCTCATCGCCGCCCTCAGCCTGCCCCGTGGTCTCCTCGCGGACCTGGTCGACCCCGGCGCGACCATCGGCGCGCTCCTCCCGCACGTCGGCGACGGCCGTCGGTGCGCCGGGCCTGCCGGTCGTGGCCGTCGGGCTCGCACGACACCGCCTCCGCGGTCGTCGGCGTACCGATGGCCGGTGACGGCGCGGCCTACATCTCGCTCGGCACCTGGGGCCTCGTCGGCCTCGAGCTCGACGAAACCCGTGCTCACCGAGGCGGCCCGGGCCGCCAACTTCACCCACGAGGGCGGCGTCGACGGCACCATCCGCTTCCTCACCAACGTGATGGGTACGTGGCTGCTCAGCGAGACCCTGCGCACGTGGGGGCGCGACGACCTCGGCGCCCTGCTCGCGGCCGCCGCCGACGTGACCGGACCGGTGCCGGTCTTCGACGTCCAGGACCCGCGCTTCGTCGCTCCGGGCGACATGCCCGAGCGCATCGCACAATGGTGCGCGGAGCACGACGTGCCCGCGCCGGCCGATGCCCCCAGCGTCGTGCGCGCCATCGTCGAGAGCCTCGCCGCGGCCTACGCCGACGCGCTGGCCACCGCGGCCTCGCTGTCCGGCCGGACAGTCGCGACAGGTCCACGTCGTCGGCGGCGGCAGCCAGAACGCCCTGCTCTGCCAGGCCCTCGCCGACCGGACCGGCCTGCCCGTCGTCGCCGGACCCGTGGAGGCGACCGCACTCGGCAACGTGCTCGTGCAGGGGCGTGCCGCCGGCGCCGTGCACGGCGGGCTCGACGACCTGCGCGCCCTCGTGGCCCGCACGCAGGACCTCCGCCGGCACGAGCCCCGCTCGCGCGCGTGGAAGGATGCCGAGGTGTGAGGGTCGCCCTGCAGGTCACCTGCGTGAACGACGCCATGTTCCCCGACACCGGGAAGGCCGTCGTCCGGTTGCTGCGCCGCCTCGGGGTCGAGGTCGACTTCCCCGCGGCCCAGACGTGCTGCGGGCAGCCGATGGTCAACACCGGCTACCTCGACGAGGCCGTGCCCGTGGTGCGGACCTTCGTCCGCGCCTTCACGGGGTACGACGCCGTCGTGACGCCGTCGGGGTCGTGCGCCGGATCCGCCCGGCACCAGCACTCGATCGTCGCCGAGCGCTCGGGCGACCCGGCCCTCGTCGCGGCGGTCGCGGAGACCGGGCCGCGCACCTACGAGCTGTCGGAGTTCCTCGTCGACGTGCTGGGCGTGAGCGATGTCGGCGCCTACTTCCCGCACCGGGTGACCTACCACCCGACGTGCCACAGCCTGCGCATGCTCGGGGTCGGCGACCGTCCGCAGCGGCTGCTCGAGCAGGTGCGGGGGATCGAGCTGGTCGACCTGCCGATGGCGAGCGAGTGCTGCGGCTTCGGCGGCACCTTCGCCCTCAAGAACGCCGACACGTCCGTCGCGATGGGTGCCGACAAGGCCCGGCACGTCCGCGACACCGGCGCCGAGGTGCTGGTGGCCGGCGACAACTCCTGCCTGATGCACATCGGCGGGATGCTCTCGCGCCAGCGGGCCGGCGTACGCGTCATGCACCTCGCCGAGATCCTCGCCGTCCACGGAGGACTCCCCGTGACCGGCACGTTCGTCGGGATGCCGGCCTTCCCCATCGCCGCCCGCGCGGCCCTCGGCGACACGCAGCTGCGCACCAACCTCGCCCACGCCACCCGCACCATCCGCGACAAGCGCGCCAAGGTCGTCGCTGAGGTGGAGGACTGGGAGGAGCTCCGCGTCGCCGGCGCGGCCGTGAAGGAGGCCGCCCTGCGCGACCTCGCCACCCACCTCGAGACCCTGGAGGCCTCCCTCGTCCGAGCCGGCGCGACGGTCCACTGGGCCCGTGACGCCGAGGAGGCGTGCGCGATCGTCGCCGCTGTCACGCGCAGCCACGGCGCTGACGAGGTGGTCAAGGTGAAGTCGATGGCGACCGCAGAGATCGGCCTCAACGAGGCGCTCGAGGCCGAGGGCATCGCCGCATGGGAGACCGACCTCGCCGAGCTCATCGTGCAGCTCGGCGACGACCTGCCCTCGCACATCCTGGTGCCTGCGATCCACCGCAACCGTGCGGAGATCCGGGAGATCTTCCAGCGCCGGATGGGCGACGTCGGCCGCCCCGCCCCGGACGGTCTCACCGATGAGCCGGCCGTGCTCGCCGGTGCGGCACGCGAGCACCTGCGGGAGAAGTTCCTGCGCGCGCAGGTGGCCGTCAGTGGCGCCAACTTCGCCGTCGCCGACACCGGCACGCTCGTCGTCGTCGAGTCCGAGGGCAACGGCCGGATGTGCCTGACCCTGCCCGAGGTGCTGATCAGCGTCGTCGGGATCGAGAAGGTCGTCGCCACGTGGGCCGACCTCGACCCGATGCTGCGCCTGCTCCCCCGCTCCTCGACCGGTGAGCGGATGAACCCCTACACCTCCACCTGGTCGGGCGTCACGCCCGGCGACGGGCCGCAGGAGGTGCACGTGGTGCTCCTCGACAACGGCCGTACCCGCGCCCTCGCCGACGACGTCGGACGCCAGGCCCTGCGCTGCATCCGCTGCTCGGCGTGCCTCAACGTCTGCCCGGTCTACGAGCGGGTCGGCGGACACGCCTACGGCTCGGTCTACCCCGGGCCCATCGGTGCGATCCTCAACCCGCTCCTCAACGGGGTCTCCGACCCGCAGACCGCCTCCCTGCCCTATGCCTCCTCGCTCT
The DNA here is from genome assembly GCA_963726515.1 of uncultured Actinomycetota bacterium. Lineage (GTDB taxonomy): Bacteria > Actinomycetota > Actinomycetes > Propionibacteriales > Nocardioidaceae > Nocardioides. Next base: position 119,162 of record CAVSCW010000023.1, on the reverse strand, counting down.
GCGGCGCCTGCTTCGAGGTCTGCCCGGTGCGCATCGACATACCGTCGGTGCTCGTCGACCAGCGCGCAGCGGTCGTCGACTCCCACCGCGACGACCGCGTGCCACGGCGTGGTTCTCACTGGCAGGAGGCACTCGCGATGCGCGCCACCGCATGGGCGTTCTCCGACTCCCGGCGCCTGGCGTGGGCCGAGCGGGCGTCGGGTCTGGCCGGGCGGGTCCTCACCCGCTTCTCCCGTACGACGCTGCCCGGCGGTCGCGCCGCAGCCGGCCGGCTGCCCGGACCGGCCGCCGGCTGGACCGGGGCCCGCGACCTGCCCGCCCCACCGGAGGAGTCCTTCCGCGCCTGGTGGGACCGGACCGACGGGGGCCGCTCGTGAGCGCCCGCGACGACATCCTCGGGCGCGTCCGCGCGGCGCTGTCCGGCGTGTCGCCGGCCGTCGACCTCCCTCCGGCCCCCCGTGCCCCCGACCGGGGCGACCTGGTGGCGCTCTTCGTCGAGCGCGTGGAGGACTACCGCGCCGTCGTGACCCGCTGCGCGACCGACGAGGTCACCGGCGTCGTGGCCGGCGTGCTCGGGTCCGCGCGCACCGTCGTACCTGCCGGGCTCGGGCTCGACCTCCCCGACGCCGTGGTGGACGAGAGCTTCTCCGCCGCGGAGCTCGACGGCTTCGACGCGGTCGTCACCCGCGCCGCCGTCGGCATCGCCGAGACCGGGACGATCGTCCTCGACCACGAGCCCGACCAGGGCCGGCGCGCGATCAGCCTGGTGCCCGACCTGCACGTCTGCCTGGTCGACGCCGCCCAGGTGGTCGCCGACGTACCCGACGCGATCGCCCTCCTCGACCCGGCCCGCCCGCTCACGTGGATCAGCGGGCCGTCGGCGACCAGCGACATCGAGCTCGACCGGGTCGAGGGCGTGCACGGCCCGCGGACGCTCCACGTCGTACTGATCTCCTGACCGCCCCCGTCGGCGCGTGGTCGATCATCACCCCTCCCCCACCGCAACCCGCGATAGTCCCCATCAAATGGGTTGTCCACCGGCGGTGGGGCAACCCATCTGATGGGGACTATCCCGAGGGCGCGAGGGCTGGCAGCGCCCAGAGATCAGTGCGCGACGCCGTAGAGCCGGTCGCCCGCGTCGCCGAGACCCGGCACGATGTAGCCCTTGTCGTTGAGCATCTCGTCCATCGCGGCGGTCACCACGGTCACGGGGACCGCGAGGTCCTCGAGGGCGGCCTCGAGGTTGGCCACGCCCTCCGGCGCGGTCAGGAGGCAGATGGCCGTGATGTCGTCGGCGCCGCGGTCGGTGAGGAAGCGGATCGCCGCAGCCAGCGTGCCGCCGGTCGCGAGCATCGGGTCGAGGACGTAGCACTGACGCCCGGAGAGGTCGTCGGGCAGGCGCTCGGCGTACGTCGACGCCTCCAGGGTCTCCTCGTTGCGCACCATGCCGAGGAAGCCGACCTCGGCCGTCGGCAGCAGCCGCATCATCCCGTCGAGCATCCCGAGCCCGGCCCGCAGGATCGGCACGACCATCGGCTTGGGCTGCGCGAGGTAGACACCGGTCGTCGGGCCCACCGGGGTGGTGATCGCCAGCGGGTCGACGCGCACCTCGCGAGTGGCCTCGTAGGCGAGGAGGGTGACCAGCTCGTCGGTCAGCCGACGGAAGGTCGGGGAGTCGGTGTGCTCGTCGCGGAGGACGGTGAGCTTGTGGGAGACGAGGGGGTGGTTCACCACGTGCAGGCGCATGGGGGCCACCCTAGTGCGCGGCGCCGGAGGTGAACGACTCGCAAACAGGCTTGTTGGCTCTGCCGGGTTCTGCGACATTGGAGAGGTCCGCAGCCTGGGAGGTCGCAACATGTCGGAGCAGGACGGCGAGGTCGACTACGCGCTGGTCGCCTTCCACGACGACGGCGCCTGGACGGTCCAGGACATCGCCTCGCCCGCCTTCGACACCGTCGACTCCCTGAGCCACGCTCTGCGGCAGGTGTCCGGCGTCGACGGCGCCGTCGGGATGGTCGCCGTCGACGAGGACTTCTTCGTGCTGGTCCGCGTGACGGGGTCGACGACGCGGGTGCTGCTCTCCGACGTCACCGCTGCCGACGAGTGGGAGCTGGCCCAGTCGGTCCTCGACTTCCTCGGACTGCCGTCGCCGGAGGACGACGACGTGCAGGTGCCGGCCGGCGACCTCGACCTGCTCTCCGACCTCGGGGTGCACGCCATCGACATGGGTGCCCTGCTCGACGACGTCGACCTCTACCCTGACGACGTGCTCTCCGACATCGCCCGCCGCGTCGGCTTCGGCGAGCTCTTCGACGACGCCGTCGGCCTGACGTCTGCATGAGCTGGCAGGGGCCGATGCGCCTGGCCCTGGCCGAGGCACAGGCGGCGCTGGCCGGCGACGACGTGCCCGTGGGCGCCGTCGTGCTCGACGAGTCCGGCACCGTCATCGGCACCGGCCGCAACACCCGGGAGGCCGAGGGCGATCCGACCGGGCATGCCGAGGTGGTCGCCCTGCGGGCCGCCGCGGCCACGCGCGGCGAGTGGCGGCTGACCGGCTGCACCCTGGTCGTCTCGCTCGAGCCCTGCACCATGTGCGCCGGCGCCCTCGTGCTCGCGCGGGTGGACCGCCTCGTCTTCGGTGCGTACGACGACCAGCTGGGCGCGGTGGGCTCGCTGTGGGACGTGGTCCGTGACCGCCGCCTCAACCACCGGCCGGAGGTCGTCGCGGGCGTGCTGGCCGCCGAGTCGACGGCCCTGCTGGACGCCTTCTTCGCCCGCCACCGCTGACCCTCCCGGAGGAGACGTGACCGAGGTCCGCCGCGCGACACCCGCCGACGCCGGCCTGCTCGCCCGGCTGCTGTGGGACTTCAACACCGAGTTCGAGTCGGACACCGACGACACGGACGTGCTGGCCGCGCGCTTCGCCCGGCTGCTCCCGCTCGACGGCGTCATCGCGGTGCTCGCCGAGGACGGCCGGGACGCCGTGGGGTTCGCCCTGCTGAGCCTGCGTCCGGCCATCTGGTTCGACGGTCCGGTCTCCCAGCTCGAGGAGCTCTACGTCGTGCCGGACCGGAGGGGGGAGGGCATCGGCACGCGGATCCTCGACCTCGCCCGCCGGCTGGTCCGCGAGGCCGGGTCACCCGAGATGCACATCAACGTGGACGAGGTCGACGAGGACACCCGGCGCTTCTACGAGCGCCACGGCTTCGTGAACATCGAGGACGGCGCCGACCACCGGATGCTCTGCTACATCGGACCGACCTCCGCCTAGGACGTCTCGTCACCCGCGGTGACCAGCTCGTCGACGCCCTCGGCGAGACACGCGGCCAGCGCGTCGACGTCCGCGACCGCGCTGGCGTCGACGTTGATCCCGATGCAGGCGGTGTCGCCGACCGTCACCAGGCACACGGTCAACGCGGCGCCGGGCAGCGGCCCGAGGACGTACATCCCCTGCACCTCCGCGCCGGCCATGTAGCGCCGCCGCGGGGGGCCGGGCAGGGTGAGCACGAAGGCATCGGGGACCGCGGCCGCGCGCAGGGCCGAGGCGCCCACGAAGGCCGGCATCCGGTTCAGCACCGGCGCTGCTGCGTCGAGCAGCTCGAGTGCGCGTTCGGTGTGCAGGGAGAGCACCTCGCCGCGGACGGCGGCGACCCGGTCGACGGGGTCCTCGATCTCGAGCGGTCCGGAGATCAGCGCACCGGCGAAACGGTTGCCGAGGTCGTCGGCACGGTCGAGCGAGACGCGTAGGCCGATGGGGATCTCTCGCAGCACGCCGCCCCGCCGCGCGTGATAGCGGCGGAGGCCGCCGAGGACCAGCGCCACCGCGGCGTCGTCGAGGGTGCCGCCGCCCTGCCGGGCGACCGTGCGCAGGGGTGCGAGCGGCGCGTCGAGGGTGAGGAAGGTCCACATCTTGCCGGTGCGCGGCGACAGCTCGTCGGACGGCGGGGCCGCCTGGGTGAGGAGCCTGCGGACCGAGGCGCCGTAGCGCAGCGTCGATGCGAGCACCGCCTGCGGTCGGGTCGCGGCGTGGCCCAGCGAGCGGGCCGTGGCGAGCGCCGCCTCGGGCAGCGTGGCGACGTCGGAGCGCAGTCCGGACACCGCCAGGTCGACGGGTGCGGCTCCCGCTTCCGGGCTCGCCTCACCCAGCGGCTTGCGGGCGGTGTGGCTCCGCCTGCCCGACTGGAGCATCGACAGCAGCTGCACGGTGCCGAGCGGGTCGGCCAGCGCGTGGTGGATCTTGAGGACGTACGCCGCTCCCTCCCCCACACCCTCGAACAGCACGCCCTCCCAGAGCGGGCGCGAGCGGTCGAAGGGCCGGAGCGCGATCTGCGCGGCCTGGGCGAGCATCTCCTCGCGGCTCGAGACGCGCTCGCGCCGCAGGTGGTAGCCGAGGTCGAAGGTCGGGTCGTCGGCCCACGTCGGCGCGGCGGTCGGCACGACCGGGTCCACGACCCGCTGCCGGAGCCGGCGCACGAGCCCGGTGCCCCACTCGGAGGCGGCGACGAAGCGCTTCCAGTCGGGCGCCCGGTCGAGGTCGATGACCACCGTGGAGGTGGACGACTGGACCGGGTGCCGCTCGGAGCGCCACAGGAGCGTCTGCATCGGGGTCAGCTCGGCGCCGGTCGACAGGGCGGCGGCCCCGCCCCAGCGCTCGAAGTCCTCGCGGGTGCTCATGCCGGCCACTGCGCGAGGGTCTGCTCGAACTTGGTGTGCAGGGCGGCGATCCGCTCCCTCATGTCGTCCTCGTTCCAGTCGGTCTCGGGCTCGAGGACGCACACGTCGACGACGCCGGGGTTGAGCACCAGGGAGTTGCGTCGCATCAGCTCGCCGGTGTTGCGCAGCACCACCGGGACGACCGGGACGCCTGCCTGGGCGGCGAGGTGGAAGGCGCCCTTGCGGAACGGGCCCAGCACCGGGGTGGCCGAACGGGTGCCCTCGGGGAAGATCATCAGCGACGTCCCGCTGCGGATCCGCTCGACGACGCCGTCGAGGGTGGCCCGGGCCGAGCGGGAGTTCGAGCGGTCGATGTAGGCGGGGTCGATCACCACCGAGCCGACGATCGCGCGCGGGTCCCAGCGCGCCTCCTTCTTCGCGACGATGGTGAAGTCACGCTCGAGCAGGTTGCCGAGGACCGGGATGTCGAGCGCGCTCTGGTGGTTGGCCACGAAGATCGCCGGGCGGTGGGTCCAGAGGCGCTCGCGGTGCTGGACGTCCAGCGTGACGCCGGCCAGGGTCATCGGCAGCTGGGTGGCGAGCTTGACCGCCAGGTTGCGGCCCTCCTGGCCGTCGCGCCGGAACAGGCCGTAGGCGAGCCCGGCGACGACCCCGGTGTTCATGCCGGCCAGCGCCGCCGCCGTACGGCCGGCCGCGACGAGCGAGCCGCCGACCGGGTCCGAGAGGTCCAGCACCGGCCAGCCCAGACGCGCTGCCGCGGAGCGCAGGTCGCGGTGCGGGTTGAGGGCCGTCGGGTGGCCGACGGAGGAGAGGAAGGCGACGTCCTCGTAGCCGTTGCCGTAGGCGTAGGACGCGGCGAGGTCGAGCGCGTGCTCGCGGGCGAAGGCGCGGACGCCGCTGGCCTTGTGCCGGCCCCACAGCATCGGGCCGTCGGTCGCACCGGTGAACTGCCCGTCCTCGACGACCAGCTGGGTGCACACGAGGTGCTCGACACCGAGGTCGCGGGCGACCGGAGCGATCTGGTACTTCGTCGCGGCCGAGGCGACCGCGACGGTGTGCCCGGCGCGCTGGTGGGCCTGGACGAGGGCGCGCGACTCACGACGGATGGTGCCGGCGATCTTGGAGCGGAAGAGCCGGTCGCCCAGGTCGGCGAACGCCTCCTCGGACTCCCCACGCATCGCGGAGAACGCGACGTGCGCGATGCGGGTCGGGTCCCCGCCCAGCTCGCCGTCCACCGCGGTCACGACCGTCCGGAGGAACTCCGCCGGCGACACGTCGCGGCCCTTGAGCCGGTCGCCGTAGAAGGTGGCGGCGGTGTAGCCCGCGACGAGGGTGCCGTCGAGGTCGAAGAACGCCCCCACCGTCGGACCCTGCGGACCGGCCTCGATCGCGTCGATCGCCGCTTGGGCCGGGGCCGAGAGCCCGCTCACCGGCTCTCCTGCCGGTGCTGCTGGAGACTTGCGTGCGGGTGGACCGCCGGCGCCACGTCGGCGGCGATCTCACCGATGATGTTGACCCGCCGCACGGAGTCGCGCAGCTCCGCAGCGAAGGCCTCGCGGGCGGAACCGACCCCGTCGCCCCCCTCGAGGAGACCCTTGTGGCGGGCCAGGGCGAGAGCCGTGCGGAAGAGCTCGAGCGAGATCGACTCGGCGCTCGCGACCCGGCGCTGGAGCGCCCACTGGTGGCCCACGGCCAGCGAGTCGGCCAGCAGGTCGGCCTCCTCCACCGCGCTGTCGCCGTGGTCGGCGAGGCGATCGGCGAGGACGAGGTAGGCGTCGAGGAACGGCCTGAGGACCAGGTGGGCCAGGTGCGGACGCGCGTTGACCAGCAGCTCACGGGCACGGTCGGGAGTCATGTCGGTGACGTCCTCGCCGACGAGCAGCTGGAGCTCGGTGCGCAGGTCGACCTCGAAGTCGGCGCGGCTGGGGAAGAAGAACTCGAACTTGAGGAGGTCGCGCATCCGCTTGGCCTCCTCCCACCCGACCTGCAGCGCGCCGCCCGGGGGCAGCTCGGCGTCGGGCTCGAGCTCGCTCACGGTCAGCAGGGCCAGCTCGCCGATCGCTCGTTCGACGAGGATGTGGATGACGGTGTTGCGGTAGAACGCGGCGACCAGGTGCTGCTGTTCGTCGATCTTCCACACCGGCTCGCTGCCCCCGTCGTACGCCGTCAGCACGCCGCTGCGGGCCAGCTCGGCCAGCGCCCGGCGGATCGTCGCGCGGTCGCGCAGGTCGGCGGCGCCGGCGACGGGCCAGTCGCGCGCGTCGATGTAGGTGGCGAGGGGCTCGACCATGTCGAGCACCTCGTCGACGGTGAGCGCACGGTCCGCGCCGAGCAGGGCGAGTGACACGATCGCGGTCACGGTGACGGGGGTGGCGCGGTTGAGCCGGTGCGAGATGTCGAGGGCCACCCGCTCCACGGCCTGGTGGCCGGTGACGCCCTCCGCGGCGAGCTCGTCCATCCGCTCGCGCAGGGAGAAGGGCTCGCCGACGGTGAGGTAGGCGCGACCCATGCGCTGGCGCTGGAGCCGCGCGAAGCGCACCAGCCACCGCCAGTCCTCGGGCGTCTTGCTGGCGCCGCGCGACTCCTCGGTCATCAGTGAGACCTCGTGCAGCTGGTCGTAGACGACGGAGACCGGCACGACCTGCACGTCCGGGGCCTCGTCCCCGTCGCCCTGGTCCTGCACGGTGTCGGTGAGGTACTTGAGGATGCCGTGCACGGGCGGGCGCAGCTTGCCGGTGCGGGTGCGGCCGCCCTCGATCGACCAGGCCATGTTGCGCTTGTTGGTCACCATCTGGCGGATGTAGGAGCGCAGGGCGAGCCGGTAGACCGGGATCTCCTGGGTCGCACGCCGGATGAAGATGAGCCCGGTGCGACTGGCCACGGAGCCGATGATCGGCAGGTTGAGGTTGGCCCCGCCGAAGGTGTAGGTCGGCGAGAAGCGCCGCGACGACAGCGCGTTGGGGATGACCATGCCGTCGAGGTAGGAGCGGTGGCTGAACGCGAGGGCCAGGCTGTGCGAGCGGTCCAGGCGCCGCAGCTCGCGCATGTCGTCCTCGTCGACCAGGACGTCGTAGGCCCGGAGGAACCAGTCGCCCATCCGCGCCCAGCCCTGGGCGGTGCGGTCGTCGTGGGCGGCGGCCATCTCGTGGAGGTAGCCCTTGACCTCCGACCACACCTCCTCCTCGGGGCGGTCCTGCTCGGTTGCAGCGTCGGCGACCGCCCTCTGGAACCGCTTGTCGTGCAGGAGCTCGGTCACCTCCTGGGGAGGCGCGGCCGGCAGCCGCTCACCCACGGCTCGGGGCAGTGCGGTCTTGGCGACCTCTCGGATGCGTCGGACGGCAGTCACGGTCGGACCGCTCCTTTCCCCCGCGCTGTGCGCGGGCGCCTGCGTGTGGCGCAAACTACCGTCGTACGCGCTCGCTGGCCACGTCGCGGGCCCAGTGGCTGGACCGCCGTCGGTTTTCGACTCCCGCTCACCCTCCGGTAATGTGCGCCGCGGTGGCGTGTCCGAGCGGCCGAAGGTGCATCACTCGAAATGATGTGTGGGGTCAAACCCACCGTGGGTTCAAATCCCACCGCCACCGCCGATCGATCGGGCCGGTCCTTCATGGGCCGGCCCGATCGTCATGTCCGGCCCGACCGTCTTCCGCAGGTCGAGCATCACCGCGCCCGATGGATCTCCACTCGCACGAGTGGAACTTCAGGCCTCGGACCCGACATCCACGCTCAGCATCCGATGGAGTTCCACTCGAGCGAGTGGAAGTTCACGGTGCCTGCCCGGTGCCGCCCGCGGACGTCCGCCTCACCGGGCGTACGGCGTCAGCAGCTGGTCGACCGGCGCGAAGTCGTCGGTGAGCACGCGGGCGTCGCCGATCCAGGCGTCCAGCCCGTCGCCGGCCAGCGCGTCCCACGTGAGGGCTCGCTCGCCCATCCGCTCGACGGCAGCACCGACGTCCAGCGGCGCGTCCGAGGCGATGACGACCAGGTTGCCGCCGTCCTCACCCGCGAGCACAAGGGGATCCGCGAGCAGGGCCACGTGGTCGAACACGGCAGCCGTCGTCGCCACCGCTGCACGGGCGAAGTCGAGCGGCCCGAAGTCGATGAGGTTGGCCACGTAGACCCCGTCCTCGGACAGCGCCTCCGCCAGCCCGCCGACGGCCTCGACGCTCGCCAGGTGCCACGGGACGCTGACACCTCCGAAGGCGTCGCCGACCACGAGGTCGAGGGCGCCCGGCTCGAGGTCGGCGATCGCGAGCCGACCGTCCTCCACGTCGACCTCGACACCGTCGGGCAGCGCGCCGCCCAGCAGGCGCACGTCGGCGGTGACCACGCCGGCGTCGATCTCCGAGACGCGGCTCGTCGTGCCGGGACGGGTCGCGCTGAGGTAGCGCGGGAGCGTGAGCCCGCCGGCCCCGAGGTGGTAGGCGACGAGCGGTTCGTCGGCCGCGAACGCCGTGTCGGTCACGGACGCCATCGCCCGGACGTAGGCGAACTCGAGGTGCGTCGGGTCCTCGAGGTCGACGTAGGAGTGGCGCAGCCCGTCGAGCACCAGGGTCCGACCGGTCGAGCGGTCGGGGTCGGTGGTGATCGCGAGGCAGTGGTACGTCGTCTCGACGTCGCAGCCGCTCGGCGAGGTCGCCGCACCGAGGCCCGCCATCGCCACCACGATCGCCAGGACGACGTCACCGCGGCCGCGTCGCCCCGCCACCTGGACCGCGACCGAGGTGAGCAGGAGCGCGGCACCGAGACCGACCAGGATCCCGCTGACCGGCACCCGGGAGATCAGCACGAAACCGGTCACCACCGTGCCGACGATGGCGCCGACGGTCCCCACCCCGGAGAGGTGCCCGACCACGGTGCCGGTCTGGCGGAGGTTGGTGAGCCGCAGCTTGATCACGACCGGCGTCACCGCCGCGAGCAGAGCACCGGGGACGAGGATCGACAGCGTCGCCGAGATCAGGAGGAGCCCGGGGTCGCCCGTGGCCGCCGAGCCCCGGACCACGCTGGGCGTCAGCGCGACCGCTGCGCCGGAGATCCCCAGCAAGGGGCCGAGCAGGTGCTGCGGAGTGACCCGGTCGGCGCTCCACCCGCCGGCCCACGTGCCGGCGGCGATCGCGGTCAGGGCGAGGCCGATGACCATGGTGCTCGTCTCCAGGGTCAGCCCGTAGTAGGGCGCCAGCAGCCGCAGCGCGGTCAGCTCGACGACGAGCACCGCGGCCGAGGAGCCGAAGACGAGTGCCGCGGCGGCCCAGGCGCCGAGTCCGGGGACCGCGGTCGCACCTGTGCCCGCATCGCCGCCGGTCGTCATGGGGAGATCCTGTCCCACGGCGTCAACCTCGCCCAGCGCGGCTCGGCGGCGGCTGCGGGATGTGGGACAAGTTGCACTCAGTGCAACAATGAACGGCGTGAGGTCCTCCGACGGTCGTGGCGTCCTGCGCGCGCGGCGTCGCTCCGCCATCCTCGAGGCGGCCCGCACCCTGGCCGTGGCGCACGGCGCCGGCGGCTTCACGATCGACCTCGTGGCCACTCGTGCGGGCGTCTCCCGGCGCACCGTCTTCAACCACTTCACCGGTCTCGACCAGCTGATGGTCGCGGTGTGCGAGCAGATCCTCACCGAGGTCACCGCCGACCTCCTCGCGGGCGTCGACCGCGCCACCTCCGACCTGCCCGACGGCGCGGCCGGCAGGCACGCGGCCCTGGACGCGGTCTGCGAGGCGACACGCCGGGTCGACCTGCCCACGGCGATCGTGACGATCGCCCAGGTCGTCGGCGGCACCGACGTGCCGGACGAGCGCGCCGACGGCATCGCCCGGACCGCCTTCGAGCTCGTCGTCGGCCGGCTCCGCGAGAGGCTCCTGCAGCACGTCCCCGGCCTCGATGCGCTCGACCTCGAGCTCACCCTGACCCTGCTCACCAACGGGCTCGCGGCCATCGCCCAGCACTGGATCCGCGAGCACCCCGACCTGGTCCCCGACGTCCCTCCGAGCGCGCGCGCCGACTGGGACCGTCTCCTGGACCGACTGCTGCTCCGCCTCCGGGTCGGCCACTCCGGCTGACCGCGGGACCGACCCTCTCCCGCCTCTCCACCCACCACAGCACGAAAGGCCCGTCCTCCGACATGGCTGAGCTCCTCTACCGCATCGGCCGCCTCGCGGCCCGCCGACACTGGACCGTGATCGGCGCCTGGCTGGCGATCCTGGTGCTCAGCGCGGTGACGTACGTGTCGTTCGCCGGCGCGCTGTCGACCAACATCACCCTTCCCGACACCCCCACGACGCGGGTCTCCCAGCAGCTGGAGCGCGACTTCGAGGGCACCGGTGGCGGCAACGGCGCGATCGTCGCGGAGACCACCGGCGGAGCGGGCTTCACCGCCGACCAGGAGCGCGAGCTGGTCGCCCTGTTCGACCGCGTCTCGGAGGTCGACGACGTCGCCGACGTGACGGACCCCTTCGCCACCCAGGACCAGCTGGACTCCTCGGCCGAGCAGGTGGCCGACGGCCAGGGCCAGCTCGAGGACGGCCTGGCCCAGCTCGAGGCCGCCGAGGTGCAGATCGACGCCGGGCGCGCGGCGCTGGCCGAGCAGCGGGCGCAGGCGCAGGGCGACGGCTCCCTGGCCGCCACCCGGTCCCAGCTCGACGCGGCGGGACAGGAGCTCGACGACAGCCGGGCCGCGCTCGACCGGCAGCGCGCGACCCTCGACGAGCAGGCAGTGTCGCTGGGCCACGGGGCCACGCTCGCCGAGCTCTCCTCCGGCTATCGCACGGTCTCCACCGACGGCACCGCCGCCGTCGCCAACGTGGTGTTCGAGGTGGCGATCAACGAGGTCACCACCGAGGTGAAGACCGAGATCGAGGACCTCGTCGCCGACGCCGGCATCGAGGGCGTCGAGGTCCATCCCTCGCAGGAGATCGCGCAGACGGTGCCCTCGATCCTCGGGCCGGGCGAGATCGCCGGGGTCGTCATCGCCGCGATCGCGCTCTTCGTCATCCTCGGCACGGTGCTCGGCGCCGCCCTGCCGCTGCTCACCGCGCTGCTGGGCGTGGGCGTCGCCTCGCTGGCCTCGCTGTCGTTCTCGGGGATCGTGGACTTCGTCTCCGTCACCCCGGTGCTCGGTGTGATGCTCGGCCTCGCGGTCGGCATCGACTACTCGCTGTTCATCATCAACCGCCACCGTCGCCAGCTGAAGCAGGGCGCCGAGATGCACGAGTCGATCGGCCTCGCCAACGGCACCTCCGGCAACGCGGTCGTCTTCGCCGGCGTGACGGTCATCGTGGCGCTGCTCGCGCTCAACGTCACCGGCGTCGGCTTCCTCGGCCTGATGGGCACCGTCGGCGCGGTCGCCGTGATGGTGGCCGTCCTGATGGCCGTCACCCTCACGCCCGCTGTCCTGGCCCTGGTCGGCCCGCGGATCCTGCGAAACCGCGAGCGGGCGCGGCACGGCGCCGGGGAGGCCTCCGACGACGCCGCGATCACGGGCCGCCACAGGCCCACGAGCACGACGCGCGCCTGGGCCGTCCTCGGGCTCGGGGTGGCTGCCCTGCTCGTCGTCGCAGCGCCCGCGACGCAGATGCGGCTCGGCCTGCCCGACGGCTCGACCCAGCCGCCGGACTCCGCGGGCTTCCGGGCGTACGACGTCCAGGCGGAGAAGTTCGGTGACGGGTTCAACGGCCCGTTGCTGGTCGTCGCCGACCTGCCCGCCCCGGTCGACGAGGACGACCTCCTCGCCGAGCAGGCCGCCGTCGGGCAGGCGATCGACGACCTCGGCGACGTGGTCGCCGTGGTCGCGATCGGGGCCTCGCAGGACGGCACCGCCCTGGCCTTCCAGGTGATCCCCGAGCGCTGGCCCTCCAGCGAGTCGACCGCCGCGCTGGTCCAGGAGCTGCGCGACCTGACGCCGCAGACCGCCGACGGTGGAGAGGCCAGCCTCGGCGTGGCCGGCAATGCGAGTGCCGGCATCGACATCTCCGACAAGCTCTCCGACGTGCTCCCGCTCTACCTCGCGCTGGTGGTCGGCCTCTCGATGCTCATCCTGGTCGTGGTCTTCCGCTCGATCCTGGTTCCGCTGACGGCGACCCTGGGCTTCGTGCTGTCGCTGCTCGCGGCCTTCGGCGGGATCACCGCGATCTTCCAGATCGGCCTGCTTGCCGACCTGTTCGGCGTGCACGCGCCCGGCCCGGTGCTGAGCTTCCTGCCGATCATCGCCACCGGGATCCTGTTCGGGCTGGCGATGGACTACCAGCTCTTCCTGGTCTCCGGCATGCGCGAGGCCTACGTCCACGGTGCGCCGGCGCGGGTCGCCGTCCAGCACGGCCTGCGCGCCGGCCGGTCGGTGGTGACGGCTGCGGCGATCATCATGATCTCGGTCTTCGCAGGCTTCATCTTCTCCCACGACGCCACCATCAAGCCGATCGGCTTCGGGCTCGCGTTCGGCGTGCTGCTGGACGCCTTCGTGGTCCGGATGCTGCTCATCCCGGCCGCGATGCACCTGCTGGGCGAGCACGCCTGGTGGTTGCCGAGGTGGCTGGACCGGATCCTGCCCGACGTCGACGTCGAGGGCGCGAAGCTCGAGCGCAGCCACCCCGTGCACCCCGGGCCCACCGCCGCCGACGCGGACGAGCCCGACGACACGCACGACACGGACGACCCGCTGGACGAGGCGGCGGGCGCGCGGGCCTGAGCGTCCTCGGCGGACGGCTCGCCGTGCAGCCCCGCGCGTGGTCGACAATGGGCCCGTGACCGAATTCCGTCCCGTCCTGACCTGGCTGACCGACATGGACGGGGTCCTCGTGCGCGAGGAGGAGCCGATCCCCGGGGCGAAGGAGTTCATCGCCGCGCTGCGCGGGGCCGACATCCCGTTCCTGGTGCTGACCAACAACTCGATCTTCACCCCGCGGGACCTGCGGGTGCGGCTGTTGCGCAGCAGCGGCATCGACGTGCCCGAGGACGCGATCTGGACGTCCGCGCTCGCCACCGCCCAGTTCCTCGACGACCAACGACCGGGAGGTTCGGCGTACGTCGTGGGCGAGTCGGGGCTCACCGCGGCGATCCACGACATCGGCTATGTGATGACCGACCAGGACCCCGACTACGTCGTGCTCGGGGAGACCCGGACCTATTCGTTCGAGGCCATCACCCGCGCCATCCGCCTGATCAACGACGGGGCCCGCTTCATCGCGACCAACCCCGACCCGAGCGGTCCGAGCGCCCAGGGGATGCTGCCGGCCACCGGATCAGTGGCTGCGCTGATCAGCACCGCGACCGGCCGACAGCCCTACTTCATCGGCAAGCCCAACCCGCTGATGATGCGCAGCGCGCTCAACCGGCTCGAGGCCCACTCCGAGACGACGGTGATGATCGGCGACCGGATGGACACCGACATCATCAGCGGCCTGGAGGCCGGCCTGCGCACGATCCTGGTGGCCACCGGGGCGACCCAGCGCCACCAGGTGGAGGACTTCCCCTACCGCCCGACTCGCATCGTCGACTCGATCGCCGACGTGGTGTCGCTCGTCGGCGAGATGTATCGCCCGGACTAGGCGGCCCGGACTAGGCGGCCCGGCCCGCCCGCAGGCGGCGCACGGTGCGGCGCAGGACGCTCTCGCGCGTGCCGAAGGGCGGCAGCGGCAGCAGATGGGTCAGGCCCTCGCGCTCGGCCATCAGCTGGACGGCGTCGTCCTCGTAGGCCTGCGCCAGGCTGGCGGCCGACGCGAGGTCGTCGCGCGAGACGGCGACCTCGATCTTGCTCGCGTAGTAGTCGTGCAGCTCGTTGAGCTCGTCGATCAGACGCATGGGTCTCTCCTCTGGTTGGGACCTCTGCAACCAGTCTGACGAAGAAATTGGAACGATCCAAGGCCTGGCCGGTGTGAGGTGCGTCAACCCGGGCCCGGGAGTCCTCAGGCCGCGGAGCGCGGCGGCAACGCCTCCGGGTCGAGAAGTCGGCCGTGCTGCCACGCACGGTGGATGACCACGGCGGCGACCACCGCGCCGGCGGTGCCGAGCGCGAGGTCGCCCAGCGTGTCGGCGTAGGCGAACTCGCGCTCGCTCGACCTGCTGATGAAGGCGAAGTACTCCGCGACCTCCCAGGCGATCGCGGCCGTCGCGCCGAAGGCCAGCGCGCGCTCGAGCACCCTGCCGAACCCGATGTCGCGCGGCAACGTGAGGAGGATGACCGCGGCCGCGAGCAGGCCGGTGTTCATGAAGTGCATGAGGTCGTCGAACCACACGACCGTGTCGTAGAGGTCCATCCGGTTGCCGAGGATGTCGGTGAAGCAGGTGACCGTGATCAGCAGGTCGGACACCCAGGGGAACGACATCCGCTCACGCCACAGCGACCACCACAGCAGCGGCAGGGTGAACGACACGAGCGGATAGCCCACCGCCCGCATCCCGGCGGCCTTGTCGCGCAGGTTGCCCTGGTCGGGATAGAGCAGGACCAGGACCAGAAGCAGGACGAGTGCACCCTTGGCGAGCACGTTGGCGGTCCTGGCCACGGGCGGCGTCGCCGCGGGATCGATGACTGCTTCGCTCACACACATCCCGTCTGGTGGCGCCGTGCTGGACCGGGCGCGTTGGGGCTCAGTGTGTCACCACGTCGCCTCGTGACACTCGCGGGCCGGGGTGACCTCCACCTGGAGCGTCGCGTGCTCGATGCCGTGCCCCTCGCGCAGCGTGGTCCGGGCGCCCGCGAGGACGGACTGCGAGTCGGCCCCCACGCGGAGCACGAGGTGGGCAGTGGCGACGTTCATGCCCGAGGTCAGGGTCCACGCGTGCAGGTCGTGCACGTCGGCCACCCCCGCGACCTGCTCCAGGTCGCGGACCACCGCCTCGAGGTCGACGTCCTCCGGGGCGTGCTGTCCCAGGACGGCGAGGACCTGCCGGCCCAGCATCACCGCTCGCACTGCCACGAAGACGCCGATCGCCACGGCGACGACGGTGTCCCACTGCCCGGTGCCGGTGAGCGCGACGAGAAGCCCGGCGACGAGCACGCCGACACTTCCGGCGGCGTCCGCCATCACCTCGAGGTAGGCCGCCCGGACGTTGATCGACTCGTGCGCACCCCCGCGCAGCAGGACGAGGCAGACGAGGTTGACGAGCAGGCCGAGGGCGCCGACGACGAGCATCGGGGCCGAGGACACCGCGACGTCCTGACCGATCCGGCCGACCGCCTCCACGACGACGTACGCCGACACCCCCAGCATGATGAGCACCGTGAACCCGGAGGCGAAGACCTCGGCGCGGTAGGAGCCATAGGTACGCCGACCCGTGCCGTCGGGCCGCGTGGCGATCTTCGTCGCCACCAGCGCCGCGCCGAGCGCGACCACGTCGGCGGCCATGTGCCCGGCGTCGGAGATCAGCGCGAGCGAGCCGCTGACGAGGCCGACGACGAGCTCGACGCCGAAGAAGGCCGCAACGAGGCCGAAGGCGACCGAGAGCCGCCAGCGGTGCCGCCCGCCGGCATGGCCGTGTCCGTGTCCTGCACCCATCACGATCCTCCGTCGTCGTGGTCGCGCGGGCTCGCTGTCGTCAGCAGCTCCATCGCGGGGGTGGCGCACGAGCAACTGGCGCCGCACCCGCATCCGTCGCCCTTGTCGAGACGTGCGTGACCGCCTCCGACCGGCCCGCAGCACCCGTCGCCCCGCCAGGCGTCCCGGCCCTCCTTGACCGCTACGGCCGCGATCACCAGGCCGGCGATCGGGTCAGCCCAGTGCCATCCGAGGGTCGCGTTGAGCACGAGGCCGACGAGCAGCCCGGCTGACAGGTAGGTGCAGAGCAAGGTCTGGGTCGCGTCCGCGACAACGGCGTTGGACCCCAGCGCCCTGCCGGTGCGCCGCTGGGCCCACGAGAGGAACGGCATGATCGCCAGCGAAGCAGTCGCGAGCGCGATGCCGACCGGGGACGGGTCGGGCGTTCGCCCACTCGCCAAGGCCCGGACCGACTCCACGGCGACGTAGGCCGCCAGGGCGAAGAACGAGACCGCCATGAGTCGGAGCGCCACCCGCTCACGCGACTCGGGCAGCGGGTGACGGAACTGCCACAAGATGATCAGCCCGCTGGACACCTCGACGATCGAGTCCAGCCCGAACCCCACGAGCGCGATCGAGCCGGCGAGCAGGCCCGCCGTGATCGCGACGACCGCCTCGACGACGTTGTAGGAGACTGAGACCGCCGCCAGGAGCTGCGCGCGGCGACCCAGTCGCGAGCGTTCGTCCGGAGCCGGGGCGGGCGTCGCCCGGGCACCGGAGGCCGTGGTCACGACGTACCCGCGTCCAACGAGTCGGGGCCGTGGCTCGGACAGAGCGTGGCCGCCTCGCCAGTGAGAGCGAGCAGCTTCTCGGCGGAGGTGAGCAGGGCGATGACGGTGTCAGCGTGGTCGAGCGACCACATCGATGCCCGCCCCTCGGGACGCGAGGAGACCAGGCCGCAGTCCCTCAGGCACGCCAGGTGCTGGGAGACGGTGCTCTGGGCCAGCCCCAGGTGTGCCGTGAGGTCCACCACCCGGTGCTCACCGAGGGCGAGGTGCCGCACGATGGACAGGCGCGAGGGGTCGGAGAACCCGTGGAACAGGCACGCCGCGGCGATCAGGCCGTGCACCTCATCGCCGGCCCACGGCTCGGCATCAACCGCTTTCATCGTCATGGGCCGATGATAAACCCCTGGATGCCACGCGTGAACACGGTGGGGCTCATCCGGACGTTCTCGATTCGGCAGTCCTGACCGTGCGTCGTCAGACCACGCGGGCCTTCGGCATGCCCTCCGCCGTCATGCCGGGGTCACGGATCACGACGGATCCGATGGCCTCGTCGATGCGCTTCATCGCGTCGTCGTCGAGCTTCACCCCGGCGGCCTTGACGTTGTCGGCGACCTGCTCGGGGCGCGAGGCGCCGACGAGGGCGGCGGCCACGTTGTCGTTCTGGAGCACCCACGCGATGGCGAGCTGCGCCATCGTCAGGCCGGCGTCGGCGGCGATCGGCTTGAGGTCCTGCACCGCGGTCAGGACGTCGTCCTTCATCCACCGCGAGATCATGTCGGAGCCACCCTTGTCATCGGTCGCTCGCGAGCCCTCGGGCGGCGCCTGGCCGGGCAGGTACTTGCCCGAGAGCACGCCCTGGGCCATCGGGCTCCACACGATCTGCGAGACGCCGAGCTCGGCGGACGTGGGCACCACCTCGTCCTCGATGACGCGCCAGAGCATGGAGTACTGCGGCTGGCTGGAGATGAGCTGGAAGCCGAGCTCCTTCGACAGCTCCACGCCCGCGCGGATCTGGTCGGCGGTCCACTCGCTGACGCCGATGTAGAGCGCCTTGCCCTGGCGGACGACGTCGGCGAAGGCCTGCATCGTCTCCTCCAGCGGCGTCTCCACGTCGTAGCGGTGGGCCTGGTAGAGGTCGACGTAGTCGGTCTGCATCCGCCGCAGGGAGCCGTCGATCGACTCCATGATGTGCTTGCGGGACAGGCCGGTGTCGTTCTTGCCCTTGGGCCCGGTCGGCCAGTAGACCTTGGTGAAGATCTCCAGCGACTCGCGGCGCTCGCCCTTCAGCGCCTCGCCGAGCACGGTCTCCGCCGCGGTGTTGGCGTACACGTCTGCGGTGTCGAAGGTCGAGATCCCCTCGTCGAGGGCCGCGCGCACACACTGGGTGGCGACGTCGTTCTCCACCTGCGAGCCGTGCGTGAGCCAGTTGCCGTAGGTGATCTCAGAGATCTTCAGTCCGCTGTTGCCGAGGTATCGAAACTCCATTCCGCGACCCTAGCGGGAGCCCCGCAAGAGCCCTAGGGAACGGCCTGCCACTCGTCCCAACGAACCTCGACCCCGGCCGCGGCCAGGCGGCGTACGGCCTCGGTGAGCGCCTCGGCGACGCGGTCGGGCGCCGGATGGTTGCCGCGACCCTCCACGTCGAGGACCACGGTGGTGGGCGAGGTCGGCTCGACGAGCAGGACGCACGGCGTCGAGGCCGCGGCCGCCAGCCAGTCGAACCACGGGCGTCGCCTGGCCCGGAACCCGTCCTCGGCCTCCGTCGTGCGGAAGCCCTTCTCGCGTAGGGCCGCCTCCACGAAATCGCCGTCGAGGAGACCAGGCCGGCGTGGTTGCGGGCGAGCGCGAAGCAGGCGTCGCCGCAGTGGCCCCACGCCTCCGAGGCGCGGAAGATGGCCTCCCAGTCGCCGGCGAACGGGTGGTAGATGCAGCGGTCGAGGATCGAGTAGCCCAGGAACTGCTCAGCCGCCCAGTCGATGCCGCCGAGGATCGCGCCGGCGCAGGTCCTGGACCGGGTTCTCCGGGTTGCTCGGCGCGACGAGGTAGGACGAGGCATCGACCATCTCGCGCACCGGCCCACCGCCGCCCGAGGAGATCTGCCCGACGAGCCGGCGGGCGTCGCCGACGCCGTAGTCGCCACCGGTGGACCCGTCAGCCGCCGGCAGGCTCGAGCCGCCGAGGTCGCGGTAGCCACCCGCTCCGCCCGGAGCATGGATCTCACCCCCGAGCGTGGTGAAGAAGTCGCTGACCGAACCGTCCTGGGTGCGGAAGTCATGGGCGGTCTCCCCGACGGCGGCGGCTGCCGCCTGCTCCAGCGAGGCGAGCGCGTCCATCGCGTGGCCCGCGGCCTGCACGGCCGCACGCGACAGCGGATCGAAGACAGACAGCAGGAGCCCCGTCGCGTCGCTGATGTCGCCCTGCGAGCGGATGTAGGTGATCCTTCCGCCTCGGACCGCGTCCCAAACCCTCAGGGTCGAGCGGGGTGGGCCTCGGTCTGGACGGCGCGGCCGCCGTGGGCGCCGCGGGCAGCCGACGGTCCAGCCAGCCGTACACGGCGAAGAGCACGACGAACAGGACCGTGATCCCCACGCTCACGACCGCGACCGCACCCCAGCCCTCCGTGCCGGCGTCGAGGAACGGGTAGGGGACCCAGCCGTCGACCCGGCCCACCACGAGCGTCCAGGCCAGCCAGGCCAGCGGCCAGCAGAGGGCGTACGCCATCTCCCGGACGACGATCCGCGGGCGGGGTCCCACCCAGGCCCAGACCGCGACGGCGAGCACCGGCACGACCATGTGCAGCAGCTTGTCGGCGACCCAGTCGGCCCCGTCGAGGTCCAGCAGGGGGCGCAACAGCAGGAAGTGCACCAGCCCGGTGACCGTGATGCCGACCAGTCCCGCCAGACGCACGAGGCGCCAGGCGGGCCGGTCGAGTGCCGGGTCGCGCGCGAGGACCGTCGAGGAGACGGCCACCAGCAGGTTGCTCTGGATGGTGAAGTAGGCGAAGAACCGATAGACCCGCGCCCCCAGCCCGGGCGGGTCGTCCTCGACGAGGACGGCGGAGCCCGAGAGCACCAGCACCAGCTGGAGCAGCAGCGCTGCCCAGGCGACGAGGGCCACGACGAGATGGGCCGTGCGTGCACGTCCGGCAGTCATGGGCAGGAGCGTAGGGCCCTCAGGTGCGCACGCGGGCCGGAAATCAGTCGAGCACGACGAGCACGTCCCCGTCCTGCACCACGTCACCGACGGCCACCTTGATCGCGGTGACGGTGCCGCCGTGCTCGGCCAGCATCGGGATCTCCATCTTCATCGACTCCAGCAGCACGACGGTGTCGCCGGCTTCGACGCGGTCCCCCTCGGCCACCTCGATGACCAGCACGTTGGCGACCAGCTCGGACACGATCTCGAGCGACGTGGGGCGGGCCATGGCTCGACGCTAGCGGTTACCCGGACGTAGGCGGTGGTCGCCGTCGGGGCCCCGGCGCGCCTCCTCGGGGAGGCTCAGAGCTCGGCGAAGCGGCTCGGCTCGGGCCGGTGCGGACCCGCCTCCTCGGCTCGGCGCCCGCGCCGGCCCCTGGGTCCGGTCAGCGCGAGGTCGACCCGGATGACCAGGTAGCCCAGCGCGAGGCCCAGGACGAGCGAGTACACCGCCTGCAGCCCCACCTCGGCGTAGGAGCTGTCCGGCGCGACGAGTCCCGAGGTGAGCGGCACCGTCGCCGCGACACCGAAGGCGCACACCCACCAGCCCTGGCGGCGCCGGGCGCGGACGTGCGTGCCCCACACGAGCGCCGGGATGCCGAGGAGCACGACCAGCGGTCGGGGGAAGGCGCCGATCCGCGCGGAGGTCGCGTCGGCGAAGTCGAGGATCGACGACACGACGGACTGGGCGCCGTAGCGGCGCAGCAGCTCGGCGTACGCCAGTGTCGCGACGAGCACCGCGAGCCCGATCGCGACGACGATCAGCCCACGTCGGCCGAGGCCGTGGAGCCCGGCGCCGAGCCGGTAGACGATGGTGAACGCGAGGGCCAGCGCGAGCAGCAGGGCCACGAAGTCGAAGCGCTCGGTGGCCACGGTGGGCTCGAAGCCCACGGCCGCGAACGCGGTCACCGCCGCGACGAGGGTGGCGACGAGGACCTCGCGCACGGCCTTCCACCAGGTGATCGCCGGCACGGTCACCATCACGGCGTAGACGCTGCCGACCACGCACGTCATCACCGCGGCGCCGGTCGGCAGCACCCGGCCGCCGATGAGGAGGCTGGCGGTCCCGAGGGCGAGAGCCAGCCCGGCAGACACCACGGCCCGGCCCGCGGTGCGGGTCGCGAGGAGCCACGACAGTGCCGTCACCACCGCGACCGCGCCGGCGCCGTCCAGCCAGCCCGGCGTGGGACCGAGCTGGCTGACGGTGGAGCGGCCGTCCAGGATGCCGTTGATCGCCGACCAGGCAAGGGCGGCGATGCCGATCCCGAGCACGCCGAACCAGCCGATGAGCAGGGTGCGGCGCGGGCCCTCGGCCGGCAGCTGCGGCGCAGGGGTCGCGTCGGGGGCACCCGGCTGCGGGTCGGACTGCGACGCCACCGGGGACTCAGCCGGGGACTCAGCCGGGGACTCAGCCAGAGAATCGGCCGGGGACTCGGCCGGGGACTCCACCTTCGGGCTCCGCCGGCGCCGCGACGTCAGCCGCGACGGCGGACGCTCGGCAGCCCGCTTGCCGCGGGACGACCCGCGGGGGCTCTCGGAGGTGGGGGAAGGCACGTCGGACGAGGCTACAGCCGACGATTGGCCAGGGACGGATTGGTGCGACGGGCCGCGCGGAGGTCGTCGCGCTGCAGCACGACCTCCAGCGACGCCTCGCCCCCTCCGGCGTCCGCCAGCATCTCCCCGAGCGGGCCGAAGACGGCGGAGTGCCCGCAGTAGCGCGGCTCGGGCTGCGCGGCGCCCACCACGAAGCAGGTGTTCTCGATGGCGCGGGCGGCCAGCAGGGTGCGCCAGTGCTCGACCTTGCGCGGTCCCGGCAGCCAGGCCGCCGGGACCACGAGGACCTCGGCGCCCAGGTCGACCAGACCTCGGGCCAGCTCCGGGAAGCGCAGGTCGTAGCACGTCATCAGCCCGACCTGCCAGCCCGCGACCTCGACCACGACCGGCTCGGTCGGGCCCCCGGTCAGGCGGTCCGACTCGCGGTAGCCGAAGGAGTCGTAGAGGTGGATCTTGCGGTACGCCGCCGAGCCGGCGCCGCCGACCAGGAGGGTGTTGTAGGGCCGGTCGGGGTCCTCGGCCACCTCGAACATCCCGGCCACGACCGTGCACCGGCTCGCGTCGGCGACGCGGGCGAGCTCGTGGCCGAAGGGCCCCTCGATGGGCTCGGCAAAGGCGCTCACGTCGGAGCCGGCCTCGCCGAAGTCACGCGCGAAGGCCTCGGGGAAGACCACGAGGTCGGCACCGGGCGTCGCTCCCTGCGCGAGCCGGAGGCGGTTGGCGTCGGGGTCGAGCCCGCTCGCCCACTGGTGCACGCGCACCCGCAGCTGCTCGGTCATGGGTCCAGAGTGCCAGAGCAGAACTGGGAGGATGTCCGCATGGACCTCGACCTCACCGCCGGCGACTTCTGCGGTGTGGTCCTCGCCGGCGGTACGGCGGCCCGGATGGGCGGGATCGACAAGGCGGCCATCGAGCTGCACGGCCGGACCCTGCTGGAGCTGGCGATCGAGACCTTCCTCGACGCGGACGAGGTCGTCGTGGTCGCCCCCGCGAGTGTCCCGACCCACCGGCCGGTGACCTTCGCCTGCGAGGACCCTCCACGCGGTGGCCCCGTCGCCGGGCTCCTGACCGGCGTGGACGCGTTGCTGCGCCGGCCCCGCCTGGTCGGCGTCCTGGCCGTGGACATGCCGCGCGTGAGCGTGGCGACGATGCGCCGGCTGCGCCAGGCGGCGGAGGGCCACGACGGCGCGTTCCTCGTGGACGTCGACGGTCGCCGCCAGCTCGCGGGCGTCCTCGACGCGGCGGCGCTGAGCGGCGTACGCCCCGACCTGGAGGGGCAGCACGGCATGGCGCTGCACCGGCTTCTCGCCCCCCTGCGCCTGGCTCAGGTCGCACCCGCCGGCGACGAGGCGGTCGACATCGACTCGTGGACCGACCTGCGCGACCTGGGCGGGTGACACGCCCGACCCGCCCCGCGTCCACCCGATTCCCTTGCCGCCGCCCGGTCGGTTGCGAGACATTGGGCTCGTGAATCTCCACGACTGGATCGATGAGCTCTGCGACGTGCTCGACGTCGAGACCGAGGTCGACGAAGGATTGGTTCTCGACCTCGCTCGGACCGCAGCCCACGACGTGCAGAGGACCGCCGCGCCCATCACGACGTACCTGTTGGGTGTCGCCGCTGGCGCCGGAGGCCTCAACCCCGAGCAGATCGAGCGGATGGCCGCCAAGGCCCAGGCGCTCGCCGAGAGCTGGGACCGCCCCGCCGATGCGCCGGATCCCGACGACGTGGACGACGAGGTCCCCGACGACTCGTCGGTCGACCACTCCACCGATCTCTACGAGGACTGATCCTTTGCGCGCTGTCGTGACCACCGGCCCCGGTGACGCGAGTGTCCTGTCCGTCGGCGAGGTCGCCGAGCCCCTCCCCGGGGCAGGCGAGGTGCTGGTCGAGGTCGTCGCCACGGCCGTCAACCGCGCCGACACCCTGCAGCGGCAGGGGTTCTACCCGCCGCCGCCCGGTGCCTCCGACGTCATGGGCCTGGAGTGCAGCGGCCGGATCGTGGCGCTCGGCGAGGGCGTCGAGGGCTGGTCGGTGGGCGACGAGGTGTGCGCCCTGCTCGCCGGTGGCGGGTACGCCGCCCGGGTGGCGGTGCCGGTCGGCCAGGTCATGCCGGTCCCCGGCGGCGTCTCGCTGATCGAGGCCGCATGTCTGCCCGAGGTGGCCGCGACCGTCTGGTCCAACGTCTTCATGACCGCGCACCTCCAGAAGGGCGAGCGCTTCCTCGTCCACGGCGGCGCCGGCGGCATCGGCACGATGGCGATCCAGCTCGCCGCGGCGCGTGGCGCGGAGGTCTTCACCACCGCTGGGTCGCCGGAGAAGCTCGAGCTGTGCCGGTCGCTCGGCGCGAGCCACGCGATCGACTACCGCGAGGACGACTTCGTCGAGGTGCTCACGGAGGCGGGCGGGGCGGACGTGATCCTCGACAACATGGGCGCGAAGTATCTCGGTCGCAACGTGACCGCCCTCGCCACCGGCGGACGCCTCGTGATCATCGGGATGCAGGGTGGGAGCAAGGGCGAGCTCGACATCAGTGCGCTGCTGCGCAAGCGCGCCTCCGTCACCGCGACCTCGCTGCGTGCGCGTCCCCTCGCCGAGAAGGCAGCGATCTGCTGCGGCGTGGTGGAGACCGTCTGGCCGCTGGTGGCGGCCGGCGCGATCCGCCCGATCGTCGAGACCGTCCTGCCCCTCGAGGACGTCGGTCGGGCGCACCGGGCCATGGAGGAGGGCGGGCACGCCGGGAAGTTCGTGCTCACCCTCTGAGTGCTCCAGCCACCTCTTCCCGGGGGCGGACTGTGGGCGGGCCACCGCGACCCGGCGGCCCCGAGCGCGCTTCGCGGACACGTCTAGGGTGGTTCGCATGAGCGATCAGCCGCAGCCCGAGCCGACCACCGACGATTCGGGGGACGAGGACCAGGTGGTGGTCGTGGGACCGGACGGCCAGCCGATCGGCACCATCCCCGCCAGCGCGCTGCCGGCCATGGTGCAGGCCGCAGAGGACGGCGATGACAGCGAGGGCGACGGCGAGCGTCACATCACCGAGCTGGTCGAGCAGCCGGCGAAGGTGATGCGCATCGGCAGCATGATCCGCCAGCTCCTCGAGGAGGTGAAGGCGGCGCCGCTCGACGAGGCCAGCCGCCAACGGCTCAAGGAGATCCACGCCGCCTCCATCAAGGAGCTCGAGTCCGGCCTCGCGCCCGAGCTCGTCGAGGAGCTCGACCGGCTCACCCTGCCGTTCACCGAGCAGGGCACCCCGTCCGAGGGCGAGCTCCGGATCGCTCAGGCCCAGCTCGTCGGGTGGCTCGAGGGGCTCTTCCACGGCATCCAGACCGCGATCTACGCCCAGCAGGTCGCCTCGCGCGCCCAGCTCGAGCAGATGCGCAGGGCACTCCCCGCGGGTGCCGGCCACGCCTCGCACCAGCCGATGGGGATGCCCCACGGGTCCACCGAGGACTCGCCCGAGCCCGGAAGCTCCTCGAGCGGCATGTACCTCTGACCCGCCGGGCTCCCTGCTCCCTCCGTGATAGTCCCCATCAATCGGGTTGGCCCCACCCGGCCCCGGCAACCCATCCGATGGGGACTATGCCGCCGGGGAGGCAGCGGTGGGGCGAGCCGCCAGCCGGCGCCGCCGCGGTCAGCGGCGGGCGAGTCGTCGTACGACGACCAGGCCGAGGAGGCCGATGAGCACGGCCGCGGCCCCGGGCGCGGCGGTCCGCGCGAAGCCGGCCGGGGCGGAGTCCTCGACCTTGGTCAGCACGGCCTGCGGCGGCGGGGGCGGGTCGACGGAGGTGCCCTCCCCGAGGATCTTCTCGATCTTCTCCACCTTGGTCGGGTTGGCGACGCCGGTGCCGCCGCAGCTGTCGGCGTCGTACGGCGCAGCGTCGCCGGTGGCGAGGAAGAGGTAGGTCGTGCCGACCCCGAGCTCACCCAGGCCGCAGGCGTTGCGGCCACCGACGGACACGACCTGCGTCGAACGCTCCGGGCTGCCCAGGTAGGCCCGGGAGGCGGTGATGTCGTAGGTGGTGGTCTCGCCCGCCGTGCCGACCTCGTCGATCGTGCCGATGAAGACCACGTCGGCCCGGTCGACCTGCTGCTCGAGCTCCCCCTGCTTGCAGGTGCAGGCGGCGGAGGCCGGGGCGGTGGCGGTGACCACCAGGCCCAGGCAGGCGAGCAGCATCGCGGCGGCGAGGCGGACGGCACGGAACATGGCGCGAAGCCTAGCGAGAGAGGTCGAAGAGGTCGCTGAGCACCGCGGCGACACCGTCGTCGTCGTTGCTCGGAGCCAGGTGGTGGGCCAGGTCGCGCACCGAGGGGTGCGCGTTGGCCATGGCATAGGAGCTGCCCGCCCACGCGAGCATCGACAGGTCGTTGGGCATGTCACCGAAGGCGACGACGTCCTCGGCACCGAGCCCCATCTCGGTCACGACCGTCGCGAGCGTGGTCGCCTTGGTGATGCCGGCGGCGCTGATCTCGACCAGGGTGCCGGTCGACGACCACGTCGTCACCACCCGCTCGCCGACGATCTCGGCGACGCGCTGCCAGTAGGGCTCCGGCTCGTGGTCCTCGTGGCGGACCAGCAGCTTGACGACGGTGTCGTCCACGAGGGACTCCAGCGGACCGGAGTCGACGTCGGGGTCCAGGTCGACCGCGAGGCGAGGCATGAAGTCCGGCTCGCTGGCGAAGCCGGTCGTCCGCTCCAGCGCGAACACCGTCCCCGGCACCTGCTCGCGCAGCAGCACGGCCACGTCGAGCAGCACCTGCCTCGGGATGGTCCGCGCCGTGCGGACCTCGCGGCGCGCGACGTCGTACACGATCCCGCCGTTGCTGCAGATCGCCAGTCCGTGACCGCCGACGGCGTCCCAGAGGCTCTCCATCCACCGGATCGGGCGCCCGGTGGTGAACACGACGGGTACGCCGCGCTGGTCGAGCTCGTCGAGCACGGCGCGGGTCCGCGTCGAGACCCGGCCCGCGGAGTCGAGCAGGGTCCCGTCCAGGTCGGTCGCCACCAGGCGCGGCGGCCTCACCCCTCGTCCCTGACCGACAACGTCAGGGTGAGCTCGTCACCCTCCTCGACCCCTGCGGCGACACGCACCGCCTTCTTCACCGGGAGCACGAAGCCGTCCGAGCTCGAGTCGGGGAACACGCTGGTGTCCCACGTCGTCGCTCCCCACTCGACCCGCACCCGCACGGACCCGAAGCCGCGGGGCTCGGCGGCACGCTGCCGGACCTCGTCGACGACCTCGGGGGGCAGCGTCACGAAGCACCAGCCGCCCGCCTCGGCCGGCTGGTTGCGTGCGGTCCACCGCCACAGCGGCGCGGTGAAGGTGAACCGGTCGGCCACGGCGTCAGTCCGTCCGCTCCGGGAACCACCGCGACATCTCGACCGCCGCGCCCTCGTCGTGGACCGAGCCGGTCACGTGGTCAGCGGCCGCCTTGACCTCGTCGACGGCCTGTCCCATCGCGACCCCGCGGCCCGCCCAGCGCAGCATCTCGATGTCGTTGCGGCCGTCGCCGATCGCCAGCACGTCGTCCGCGCCGAGGCCGAGAGCGTCGCAGACGTGCTCCAGCCCGGAGGCCTTGGAGACGCCGACCGGGGACAGGTCCATCCAGGCCGTCCAGCCCACCACGTAGTCGGTGCCGTGCAGCCCGAGCCTGGCCGCGAGCTCGATGAAGTCGTCGGCGGTGGCCTGGGGGTCGCGGATGATCACGCGACTCACCGGCTCGCCGACGATGTCGTGGACGTCGGTGATGATCTGCTCGCCGGAGATCTCGCCGTCGGGGAAGACCCGGTTGACCCGGTAGCCGCCGACACCGCGCTCCTCGACGGCCACCAGCGCGTGCGGGTGGTGCTCCAGCACCGCGGCCACGGCCGAGGCGGCGTCGAAGGTGTCCTCGTGGACGATCTCCATCGGTGGGTAGCGGAACACGACGGCGCCGTTGGACGCCACGATCCAGAGGCGGTCGGCGTCCTCGCGCGGGAGGCGCAGCAGGTCGGCGATCCGGGTCATGCCGTGTGGGGAACGTCCGCTGGACAGCACGATGTGCGCCCCCGCGTCGATCGCTCGGTGCACGGCGTCGAGCACGGGCTCGGTGATGGTCTCGTACTCCTCGGCCTGGCCCTCGACCCACTTCAGCAAGGTGCCGTCGATGTCGAGCGCGACGACCCTGGGGGACCAGTCGGCCGGGAGGTCTCGTGACGTGCGCTGCGCGCCCCCCTCGACCCGGGGAGCGGGCTGTGCGCCTTCGTCAAGCAACGCTCGACCCGAGCGGCTTGATGATCTCGAGGCCACCGAGGTAGGGCCGTAGCGCCTGCGGCACCGTCACCGAGCCGTCCTCGTTCTGGTGGGTCTCGAGGACCGCGACGATGGCGCGCGTGACGGCGGTCAGTGTGCCGTTGAGCGTCGCCACGGGCGTCGTCCCTCCGTCGCCGCGGGTGCGGATGTCGAGGCGCCGCGCCTGGAAGTCGGTGCAGTTGGACGTGGAGGTCAGCTCGCCGTAGCCCTTCCGGCTCGGGATCCACGCCTCGCAGTCGAACTTGCGTGCGGCGCTGAGTCCCAGGTCGCCCGCGGCAGTGTCGATGACGCGGTAGGCGAGCTCGAGCTTGTCGAGGAACTCCTTCTCCCAGGCCAGCAGTCGCTGGTGCTCGGCGTAGGACTCCTCGACGGTGGTGTAGACGAACATCTCGACCTTGTCGAACCAGTGCACCCGCCAGATGCCCTTGGTGTCCCTGCCGTGGCTGCCGGCCTCCTTGCGGAAGCACGGGCTGAAGGCGGCGTAGCGCAGCGGCAGCGACGCGGCGTCGAGGATCTCGTCGGAGTGGTAGGCCGCCATCGGCACCTCAGAGGTGCCGACGAGGTAGAGGTCCTCGCCCTCGATGCGGTAGACGTCGTCGGCCGCCTGGCCGAGGAAGCCGGTGCCCTCCATGGCGCGCGGTCGGACCAGCGACGGGGCGGCGGCCTGGATGAATCCGGCGGCACGTGCCTGGTCCATCGCCATGTTGACCAGCGCGAGCTGGAGCTGGGCGCCGATGCCGGTGAGGAAGTAGAAGCGCGAGCCGGAGACCTTGGCGCCCCGCTCGAGGTCGATCGCGCCGAGCAGCCTGCCCAGCTCGACGTGGTCGCGCGGCTCGAAGTCGAACTCGCGGGGCGTGCCGATGTGCTCGATGACCGTGTAGTCCTCCTCGCCACCGGCGGGCGCGTGGTCATCGGCGACGTTGGGGATCGACCGGATCGCGGTGTCCCAGGCCTCCTCGGCCTGGTTGCGGGTGGCCTCGGCGGCCTTCACCCCGGCGGCGAGCTCCTTCACCTGGGCGAGCAGGGCCTGCTTGTCCTCACCCTGCGCCCGGGCCACCAGAGCACCGCTGGACTTCTGCTCGGCCCGCTTGGCCTCGAAGTCGGCGATCGCCTGCCGCCGGGCGGAGTCGGCCTCCAGCGCCCGGTCGACCACGTCGGCGGACAGCCCGCGCTTGGCCTGGGCGGCACGCACGCGGTCGGGGTCGTCACGGAGCAGTCGGGGGTCGATCATGAATGAAGGCTAGCCGCCAGGACATCGGGGATCCGAACCGGTTTGGGCATACTTCGCAGGTGACTCCCGCCTCCCGCAACCGCAGCCTGGCCTGGGCGCTCCTCAGCGGTGTCCTGTTCACCGTCCTGGCCGTCCTCGTGACCCGCGACCGGTCGCCGCTGGACGGCTTCGACGTCGAGGGGCGGCTCATGGAGGACTGGGCGGACGACTCCGCCCTGCTGGTCGACGTGCTGCGGGTCATCGAGGTGGCCTTCGGGACCATCGGCATGACGATCCTGACCACGCTCCTGGTCCTCGCGCTCGTCGTACGCCGTCAGCGCTGGGCCGCGCTGATCGCTGCGCTGGTGATGATCGCGACCTCGGCGGCGACCACCGGCCTCAAGCTGTGGCTCGG
Organism: uncultured Actinomycetota bacterium; assembly: GCA_963726515.1. Taxonomy (GTDB): domain Bacteria; phylum Actinomycetota; class Actinomycetes; order Propionibacteriales; family Nocardioidaceae; genus Nocardioides. The sequence continues at coordinate 89,570 of CAVSCW010000023.1, read as the reverse complement.
ACGTGACCGGCCGGACTGGCAGGACACGATCGCCCTCCACGAGAACAACAGCTTCCCCTCCGGCCACGCGTCGTCGGCCGCGGCCTTCGCGGCGGTCCTCGTCATGCTGCTGGTGCTCTTCGTCCGTCGTACGAGCCTGCGCCGGCTCGGCATCACGCTGGCGGTGGGCTGGTGGCTGGTGGTGTGCCTGGACCGGCTGCTCCTGGGTCGGCACTACCCCACTGACGTGATCGGCGGGTCGCTGCTGGCGCTCACGATCTTCCTCGTCACGCTGGCACTCATCGACCCGCGTCCGCGCTCGACCGCGGCCAAGTCCGAGCCGTTGCCCCAGGTCTACGCCTCGGAGCGCCGGCTCGCGGTGATCCTCAACCCGATCAAGGTCGAGGACGTCGGCCAGTTCCGCTCTATCGTCGCCGAGATGGCTCACGCGTCCGGATGGTCGGAGCCGACCTGGCAGTACACGACGGTCGAGGACCCGGGCACCGGCATGGCTGAGCAGGCAGCGGTCTCCGGCGCCGACCTGGTCATGGTCTGCGGCGGCGACGGCACCGTGCGCGAGGTGTGCGCCGAGCTCGCCGGGACCGGCATCCCGGTCGGGATCATCCCCGCCGGCACCGGCAACCTGCTGGCCCGCAACCTCGACGTCCCGCTCTACCTCCGCTCGGCGATCGACGTCGCCCTCAACGGCCAGGACCGCGCGATCGACCTGGTCAGAGTCGGTGGTGACGGCATCGAGGACACCCACTTCATGGTGATGGCCGGCATGGGCTTCGACGCCGCGATCATGGAGGGGGTCAACGAGGACATCAAGAAGAAGATCGGCTGGGTGGCCTACGTCATCTCCGGCCTGAAGTCACTGATGTTCCCGGCCGTGAGGGTCGAGATCCAGATCGACGACGAGGAGCCGACCCTCCACCGGGCCCGCACGGTCCTCGTGGGCAACGTCGGCTTCCTGCAGGCCGGCATGCCGCTGCTGCCCGACGCGGCGATCGACGACGGCGTGCTCGACGTGGTGATCCTGCACCCCAAGAAGTTCCTGTCCTGGATCCCGCTCGCGGTGCGGGTGCTGCGCAAGAGCCAGACCGTGGACGAGCTGATCGACCGGCGCACGGGCGCGCGGGTGCGGATCAAGGCGTCCACCGACACCCCGCGCCAGCTCGACGGCGACTCGATCGGCGAGGGTCGCGAGCTGCGGATGGAGTGCATCCACGGGCGGCTGCTGGTCCGCGTCCCGCGCTGAGGCCTCACCCGCCGCTGCCGAGCAGCACGCCGGCCGTCAGGGGCGGGCGTGCTCGATCGCCTCCAGCTCCTCCGGGGACAGCTGCTGCTCGCACGTCCAGCCGGCGATCGACTTGGCATAGGTGCGGGCCTCGCTGCGCCCGTGGATCGAGGTGAGCACGGTGCCGTGACCGGCGTCGTCGAGCAGCGCCAGGCTCCAGCTCAGGTGGCCGCCGACGTCACCGAAGGCGTCGTAGCGCACGACCGACAGGTGGCGGAGCGCGTCGGCGTTCTCGGCCTTGAGCGCCGCGACCTCCTGCCGCAGCCCGTGCACGTCCTCGGGCAACGCGTCCACGCCCTCGCCGCGCGAGCGCGGGGACGTACGCCGCAGCGCGAGGGCGGCCAGGACGCAGGCCAGGGCAGCAAGGACGACGGCAACCACGGCCAGGACTTCTGCGAGCACCCGCTGACCCTATGTTCGCGGGACGGTCCGGGCCGGTCGGACACGGCCGCGCGTGCCAGACTCGCGGTCGTGACGGAGCCTGTTGTGCCGGGGACGACCCGGAGGATCGCCTATCAGGGCGAGCGCGGAGCCAACTCGCACCTGGTCTGCCAGCAGGCCTACCCCGACTGGGAGCCGGTGGCCTGCGCCTCGTTCGAGGACGCCTTCGCGGCGGTGGAGACCGGCGACGCCGACCTGGCGATGATCCCCATCGACAACTCGATCGCCGGCCGCGTGGCCGACATCCACCACTTCCTGCCGACCTCGGACCTGCACATCGTGGGCGAGCGCTTCCTGCGCATCCAGTTCTCCCTCATGTCCCTGCCGGGGACGACCATCGACTCGCTGCGCACCGTGCACAGCCACGTCCACGCGTTGGGCCAGTGCCGCGGGGTCATCCGCGAGCTCGGCCTCACCCCCGTGGTCGCCGGCGACACGGCCGGCGCCGCGCGCGAGGTCTCCGAGTCCGGCGACCCCACCCAGGCGGCGATCGCGCCGCCGCTGGCCGCGGAGATCTACGGCCTCCAGGTGCTCCGCGAGGAGATCGAGGACGAGGACCACAACACCACCCGCTTCGTGGTGCTCTCGCGCGACTTCGACCAGGCCGTGGCCGGCGACGGGCCCGTCGTCACCACTTTCATCTTCAACGTGCGCAACCTCCCCGCAGCCCTCTACAAGGCGCTCGGTGGATTCGCCACCAACGGCGTCAACATGACCAAGCTGGAGAGCTACATGGTCGGCGGCCACTTCACCGCCACCCAGTTCCTCGCCGAGGTCGACGGACACCCGGACGACCCGGGCGTGCGCAACGCGCTGGAGGAGCTGGCCTTCTTCACCACGGAGGTCAAGGTCCTCGGCGTCTACCCCGCCGACGCCTTCCGCGCCGAGTGACTGGTTCACTCACCCGGTGATCGACCTGGTGGTCGTGGCCCTCGCCTTCGGAGCCATCTTCGTCGTCGAGCTCCCCGACAAGACCTTCATCGCCACGCTGGTGATGTCGACGAAGATGCGCCCGCTCTTCGTCTGGATCGGCGTCGCGCTGGCCTTCATGGTGCAGACCGGCATCGCCGTCGGCGTCGGCAAGGCCGCCTCGTTCCTCCCCGGCCAGCTCATCCACGTCGTCGCCGCGCTGATGTTCGTGGTCGGCGCCGTCATCCTCTTCCGCGAGGCGCGCTCCGCCGACGCTGACGAGCCCGGCCAGGAGGAGGCGTACGCCGCCAAGGCGGACGCGGGTGCCCACGGTGTCCGGGTCGTGGTGACGTCGTTCCTCGTGCTCTTCGCCGCCGAGTGGGGCGACCTGTCCCAGCTGCTGACGATCTCGCTGGTCGCGAAGTACGACGCCCCGGTCTCGGTCTTCCTGGGCGCCTGGGGTGCCCTGCTCGCGGTGTCCGGCCTGGCCGTGATCGTCGGTCGGCTGCTGCTCCGGCACGTGAAGCTCTCGGTGCTGCACTACGTGGGTGCGACGGTCTGCGTGTTGATGGCACTGTTGACCGTGTGGGAGATGACGCGCTGAACGATCCGGTCGCGCAGGCGGTCCGCGACCGCTTCGTGGCCGTCAACGGCGACCACCCGATGACCGCCGACGACGACGCCTACGTCCGTCAGCACTTCGTCCCGGCCACGACGGAGGCGATGTCGCTGATGCTCGACGGCCGCCTGCCGCTGCCGTCGTACGTCCTGCGCGACGCGACACCGATGGTCCCGGCGACGCACGGTGAGCCCGCCCGGATCGCCGGCGGCGTGGACCGGCTCCACGACTGGTTCGTCGCGTTCTGGAGCGAGGACCCCGCCACCGGCGAACGGGAGTGGGTGCACTACCTGTCCGGGCAGCACGTCTTCCTGCGCGAGGTGATGCCGCTGCGGATCAAGCAGGCGGCGGAGCGGGCGGCGGAGGCGGCCGCAGCCGTCGACCTGTTGCGTCTCGACCCGCACGACCCGGTCGCCCGCGGGATGCTCGGCGAGGCCGTCGACGGCGTGCTCGCCGTGCCCGGGCTGGACTCGCTGCTGCTGCCGATGACGGCGTACGACCGGCTCAGGTTCGGCGGCCCGACCGTGCGCGAGACCTGGGTCGACGCCCCCCGCACGGAGTTCCTCACCCCCCGGCCGCCGTCCTGGCCGCTGCGCACCGAGCGGCTGGAGCTGCGGCCCTTCGAGATCGGCGACGCCGACGCGTTCCTCGACGCGTGGGCCTCCGAGCAGTGGACCAGCCTGCTGCTGAGCCGTCCGCTCAACCCGGCCGAGGTCATCGAGATGGTGCGCCGCCGCACGGATCCCGGTGACGGGCAGTTCATCGGCCTCGCGGTCGTGCACGACGGCGAGGTCGTCGGAGACTCGATGCTGCACCTGCAGGGCACCGGGCTCAGCGAGGGCGAGATCGGCTGGACGATCGTGCCCGGGCACACCGGTCGCGGTCTCGCCACCGAGGCTGCCCGGGCCGTGCTGCGGCTGGGGTTCGAGCACTACGGGCTGCGGCGGATCGTGGCCAACCTCGACGCCCGCAACGACCGCTCCGCCGCCCTCTGCGAGCGCCTCGGGATGCGGCGCGAGTGCCACAAGCTCGGCGACTTCTGGTCCAAGGGGACCTGGACCGACTCCTTCGAGTACGCCCTGCTGGCCGAGGAGTGGCGCGCCGGCCTGGCCACCTGACCTCCTCCGTGCGCAGCTGCGGCTGACCTGGCCCCCGCCATGCTCGTGCGCGGGGCCGCAACCGCCGCAGGTGCGCGGGGCGTGGTTGAGCATGGCGTCTCGGCACTAGAGTCCGCACATGGTCTCCACCTCCACTGGCTCCACCCCAGGCTCCACTGCCCCCCACGGCGCGGACAGCGAAGTCGGCCGGCTGGCCACGGTGATGCTCCACCGCCCCGGCAACGAGCTCAAGCGGCTGACGCCCCGCAACAACGACCGCCTCCTCTTCGACGGCATCCCGTGGGTGAGCCGCGCGCAGGAGGAGCACGACGCCTTCGCGGCGACGCTGCGCGAGCGCGGCGTGGAGGTCCTCTATCTCACCGAGCTGCTCGCCGAGACGCTCCAGAGCGAGCTCGCCCGCAACCACGCGATCACCAGTGCGCTCAGCGGCCTCCACCTCGGCGACACCCTGAGGCGCTACCTCGCCCAGGCGCTGAAGGACCTCTCCCCTGCCGAGCTGACCGACGTCCTCACCTCCGGTGTGCGCAACGACGAGGTGCGCGGCGGCCACGGCCTGGTCACCAGCCTGCTGAGCCCCTACGACTTCCTCATCGACCCGCTGCCCAACCTGCTCTTCACGCGCGACTCCAGCGTGTGGGTCCGCGACCGGGTGGCCGTGACCAGCCTGGCCATGCCCGCCCGCAAGCGCGAGACCCAGCTCACCGAGCTGATCTACACCGAGCACCCGCGCTTCGTCGGCACCCGCAAGATCCACGGCTGGCACAACGAGCACGTGGAGGGCGGTGACGTCCTGCTGCTCGCCCCCGGCGTGATCGCGGTCGGGGTCGGGGAGCGTACGACCCCCGCGGGCGTCGAGCGGCTGGCCCGCCAGGTCTTCCACGCCAACCTGGCGCACACCGTGCTCGCCGTGCCGATCGCGCAGGAGCGAGCGACCATGCACCTCGACACCGTGTGCACCATGGTCGACGTCGACAAGGTCGTGATGTACCCCAACGTGGCCGACACGCTGCGCGCGGTCACCGTGACCCTGGGCGACAAGGGGTCCGACGAGAGCGACCTGACCCTCTCGGTCAGCGAGCACGAGCCCTTCCTGGTCGCCGCCGCCAAGGCCATGCAGATCGACACGCTGCACCAGATCGACACCGGTCTGGACCCGGTCACCGCCGAGCGCGAGCAGTGGGACGACGGCAACAACACGCTCGCGCTCGCGCCGCGCGTCGCGGTGGCCTACGAGCGCAACGACGAGACCAACGACCGGCTCGAGGACGCCGGCATCGAGGTCGTCCGGATCGCCGGCTCCGAGCTCGGGTCGGGGCGGGGCGGACCGCGCTGCATGAGCTGCCCGGTCTCTCGTGAGCCCCTCCACGTGGAGTAGGCCACACCGCGGCGTCCGGGCATCACGTTCACCTCGGCGGATCGTTGAGGTGTCATGACTGACTCCCTCCTGGATGCCCTCGACCCCGCCGACGCGCAGCGTGTGCTGGCTGCAGGCAGCGCGCTGACCCTGCCGCAGGGCTGGTCGCCCATCGCGGCGGGCACCCCGGCCGACAAGGCCTACCTGATCACCGAGGGCGAGGTGTCGGTGCGCAAGGGCGGCGTCGAGGTCGCCACCCTCGGCCCGGGCGCCGTCGTCGGCGAGGCCGCCATCGTCAACCGGACGCTGCGCTCGGCCACCATCGTGGCCCTGACCCCGCTCCGGGTCGTCCACTTCACCAGCGAGCACCTCGAGAAGCTGGCCGACGAGGTCCCCGCCTTCGGCGCCGCCCTGCGAGCCGCCGCGGCTGGACGGGGCGCAGGACGCTGACCGGCATGGCGGCGCAGTCGCACGACGGCGATGCCGACGTCGCGTCCGACGTCCCCCGCGCCCTGGAGGCCTACCTGCTCGGGCAGGAGCCCTGCCTGACGCGGGTGGAGGTGGCCGAACGCGCCGGCGTACCACTCGACGTGGCGGTCACCCTCTGGCACCAGCTCGGCTTCCCGCACCACGGCGACGACGACGTCGCCTTCGCCGAGAGTGATGTCGAGGCGCTGCGACTGACCGCCGACCTCGTCGAGATCGGCATCCTGCCGCCCCGGTCGCAGGCCGCGCTCGTGCGCACGTGGGGACGCAGCTATGCCCGGCTGGCCGAGTGGCAGACCACCCTGCTGGCCGGACTCGCCCTCGAGGGAGGGGACCCGGCCACCACGCTGACCGACCTGGCCACCGACGTGCTGCCGCGCGTCGAGGCCCTCCAGAGCTATGTCTGGCGCCGCCACCTGGCCAGTGCCGCGCAGCACCTGCTCACCGACACCACCTCGCTGACACGGGCCGAGACCCTGCTGACGGTCTGCTTCGTCGACATCGTGGGCTACACCACCCGGAGCCGCAGCCTCGACGGCGACGAGCTGGTCGCGTGGGTGGACCGGTTCGAGCAGGACACCACGGCGCTGGTCGTGGACCATGCGGGCCAGGTGATCAAGACCATCGGCGACGAGGTGCTCTTCACCGTCGCCGACCCGGAGGCCGCGGTGACGATCGCGCTGGCGCTCACCGCGCGCGGCGACGACCCGGACGACCCGTTCCCCGCGGTGCGGGCCGGCGTCGCCCACGGAGCCGTCGTACGCCGCCTCGGCGACGTGTTCGGCTCGACGGTCAACGCCGCCTCCCGCCTGACCTCGGCCGCGCGCCCGGGGACCGTGATCGTCGACGCGGGTGTCCACGAGGCGCTGACCGCTGCCGAGGACGACGAGTCCCGATGGCGCTGGCGTCGGCTGCGTCGCGTCTCCGCGAAGGGCTTCCACCACCTGGAGGGGTGGCGGGTCCGGTCGCGCGCGGACGACTGAGGGCGTGGGAGGACCTGCGGGCATGTGAAAGCCCGGCCGTTGTTGACGGGGGAAACAACAACGACCGGGCAGTCTCGAATCTACTCCGCTCGCCACGGCGTGCACAACTGCTGGCCCGGATGTGTTCGCCTCGTGGAGCAGGTGTGGCCAGGTCCTTACCGGATCGTCACCTGACGGTTGGCGAGTCCTGCTCGTGCCGACCTCTCGGCGGCGGTGAGCTCCCCACCCGTGAGCGCGTCGGTGAGGTCGGCGGCGAACCGTGCGGCCGGCTTCTCGAGGATCTCGGCGCCGGTGCCGAGCGGCAGGTCCCACACCGGGGCGAGCAGCCCGTGGGCGCGGAACATGCCCACGAAGCGCGAGCCGTCGGCCACCGAGTCCTGCCCGGATGCGTGCAGCCGGGCCAGGGCGTCGAGGAGCTCGTCCTCCGGGTGGGGCATGACCCAGCGCAGGTGCTCCTTGGTGCCGACGTCGGTCCAGTACGCCGCCTCGACCGAGGCCAGGCGGGTGGTCGGCATGACGCCGCCGTTGGCCTGCTCGAGGGCGGCCTCCATGCTGGCGTCGCGGTCGGGGATGTCGTCGATCCAGTACTCGAAGCCGTCGTGCACGGTGATGTCGAGGCTCGTGTCGGTGATCAGGTCCTGCAGGCTGGGGCCCTCACCGGGCGCGCTCGGGAGGCCGACGATGCCCGGCTCCTCGGTGGCCAGGGCGGCCTCGAGCACGGCGCCGAGGTCGCGGGCGGGGTTGCCGTAGGAGTGCTGCACCTGCAGCCCCAGCCACACGTCGCCGGAGTCGCGGACCATCGCGGGTGCCGCACCGGGGAGCAGCGTGGCCAGGCGGATCGTGCGGCCCCCGTCCTTGAGCGTCAGCGGGGTCGTCGCGGCGGGAACGAGCTCGCGCAGCGCGATCACGTCGCACTCGTCGGGCATGCCCTCGAACGGTCGCGCCACGAAGCTCGGCGCGGCACCGCCGGCTGCGCCGTGGCAGGCCTTGTAGCGCTTGCCGGAGCCGCAGGGGCACGGCTGGCGGGGGCCGACCTCGCCGGGAGCGGTGGTGGTCGGTTGGTTGCGGGTGCGGGACTTCTTGGCCATGCCCCGAACCTATCCGTCGAGCAGCTCCAGCATGTAGGCCGGACGGTCGCTGATGACCGCGGTGACACCCAGGTCGAGGCAGATCTGCAGGTCGTCGGCGGTGTTGACCGTCCACACGTGGATCTCCCGCCCGGCCCGGACCAAGTGCTTCCCGAGACCCGGGTGCTCGCGCAGCTCCTTGATCCCCGGCCCGATGATCCAGCGGTCGTCGACCACGGGCCGCAGCACCGGCCAGTGGTGCGCCTTCTCGACCAGCATCACCACGTCGAGCTCGGGCGCCAGCCTGCGCACCCGGCTGGCCGCATTCAGCGAGAAGCTCATGATCCGCGCTGGGGAGCCCGCCCGGTCCCACCCGAAGTCGCCCAGGGTCTCGACGAGCCGGCGCTCGACCAGCCCGCCGTAGCGCGTGGGGTGCTTGGTCTCGATGGCCAGCTCCACATAGCGGTCGTAGTCGGCGACCATCTCCAGCAGCTTGCGCAGCGTCAGCACCCTGCCGACCTCGGGATCGCGCTCGGGGGCCTCGTCGTCGAGGTCGGACCACGGGCTCTTCCACGACGCGAAGTCGAGCTCGTCCAGCTCGGCGAGGTTCATCGTCGACACGAGGCCGGGGGTCGCGGCCGTGCGGCGCAGGTTGCGGTCGTGCACGCAGACCAGGTGACCGTCGGCCGTGAGCCGCACGTCGCACTCGAGCGCCTCGGCCCCCTCGTCGAGCGCCTTCACGTAGGCGGCGAGGGTGTGCTCCGGGTTGTCGTGGCTGCTGCCGCGGTGCGCGACGACCTGCGGTCGCGTGCGGGGTTCACTGGCGCGGTTGATGCGCGGCCTACGACGCATGGCTCGAGCATGTCACGAGTCCTGGCCCGTCCGCGCGCATGCACCCGGCGGGTCAGTGCCGAGGTTTCCGCTGCGGCCCGGCTGTCATGCTGACTCCATGTCCTGGGTCGTGCAGTACGTCGTCGCAGCCGCCGTGTTCTGCCTGCTCGACCTCGTCTGGCTCGGCACGATCGCCGAGGAGATGTACGCCCGTCATCTCGGCGACCTGCTCGCTCCCTCACCCAACGTCGCTGCGGCCCTCGTGTTCTATGCGATCTTCGTCGCGGGCCTGCTCTACTTCGTGATCCATCCTGCGCTCGTCGCCTCGAGCTGGCGCAGGGCGCTCGGCGCAGGCGCCTTCTTCGGGTTCGTCACCTATGCGACCTGGGACCTGACCAACCTGGCCGTCCTTCGGGACTTCCCGGCCGCCCTCGTGCCGGTCGACCTGGCGTGGGGCACCTTCCTCGCGGCAACCGTGTCCGTGACGACGTACGCCGTCACGCAACGACTGCCGGCGTGGGCGCGCGGGGCCTGACCCCGTGCCGGACGCTCAGTGGAGGTGGTCGCGCCAGTCCGCGGGCACCCGACCGGCAGGACCGGGGACCGGCTGGTCCTCGGGGCGGCTCTGCGGGTCCGCCAGCCGCGGGCCCACCACGCCGACGGATCGGACGTAGTCCCAGAACCAGTCCTCACCTGGCTCGAAGCTCTGGACCACTGGGTGCCCCGTCGCCTCGTGGTGAGCCGTCGCGTGCTGCGACGGGCTGGAATCGCAGCAACCGACGTGGCCGCACTGCGCGCAACGACGCAGGTGGACCCACCAACCGCCGGCTTCCTCGCATTCCGCGCACCCGCGACCGGACGGAGCAACCTCGGGGTCGAAGCCTGCGGTCATGGCCACAGCCTGCCGCGTCAGCGGGCCGCGGGCCAGAGTCCGCTCAGGAACCCGGGCAGCCAGTGCGCCTCCCACGCGGGGATCTCCTGCTGCTCGACCCTCGAGCGCACCGGCGCCCGGGCTGCCGTGCGGTAGCGACCGTCCTCGCGCTCGAGGTAGTGGTAGTTGACCAGCTCGCGGCGCAGGTAGGCGAAGTCCTCGTGCACGCCGAGGAGGACCTCGTTCACCTCGGGCTCGGAGTAGACCCGGCCGGGCTCGAAACGACCGACCACCTCGAGCAGCACGGCCGCACGGGCCTTGCGCTTCGCCGGCACCCGCTCGATGCGGCCGTCGGTGAACAGCCGCCCCACCAGCCGCTCCTGCTCACCCCGCGCAGCGTCGTACGCCACCTGGCGGGGGCTGATCTCCACCTCCAGCGCGGCGCGGGCGGCGGTGTAGCTCTCGCCCGTGCGGGCCATGCGCGCACGCACGACCTGCTTGAAGTCACTGTCCCTGGTCATCGCGATCACCCTCGACTGCGCTGCGTCCCCAGTACGCCGCTGCAGCGGGCGTGAACGTTGCGACTCATGGAAGCGCCCGAGGATCTGCTCCCCTTCGCCGCCTCGCGCGGACTGGGGCCGTCGCGGTGGGCTGGGCGCTGGACGGCGCCCTTCGTGCTGAGTCTCCCAGAGACTCGAACGCCAGGGCAAACGTTCACCCGTCGGGGGTTGACCCGGCGTGGGTCGTCAGGTCGGGTGGGGGGAGCGGCGAGCCCATCGGGGGTCTCGCCACGACCACGGAGTCATGTCTATGTCACGCACCACCATCAGGACCGTCCTCGCCCTCATCGCCTCGCTCATCGCGGTCGCCGGGCTCACCAGCCCCTCCCACGCGGTCACCAAGCTGACCGATGCCCAGGCCGCCAGCCAGCTCTCTGCAGTCGGCATCTCGCGCGTCTCGAGCGGCGGCTGCACCAACCGCAACGTGTCGACCTGCACGTCCTACGAGCAGATCAACCAGGAGACGGTGAGCGGGATCAAGACCTTCAAGTCCATCAGCGGCTGCGCGATCACCATCACCGGCGGCACCGAGACCGGCCACGCCTCGGGCACCTACAGTCACTGGAACGGCTACAAGGTGGACGTCAGCCCGACGACCTGCGTCTCCAACTACATCACCAGCCACTACTCCTACTCGGGCACGCGTGGCGACGGCGCCGCGCTCTACACCGCGCCGTCGGGCAACGTCTACGCCCGTGAGAGCAGCCACTGGGACATCACCTACTACTCCTGTGGCTGCTGACCACCCCTCGAAAAGGCACTGACACCGGCGCCGGCGTGGCCCCAGACTGGGGTCATGCCGTCGTCGAGCCAATGGGTCACGTTCCTCGTCGCATCCATCCTGTTCATCCAGGTGCCGGGGCCCAGCCTGCTCTTCACCATCGGCCGCGCCCTCACCGTCGGGCGTCGCGAGGCGCTCCTCTCGGTGGTCGGCAACGCCCTCGGGCTGCTCGCCCAGGTGAGCCTGGTCGCGGTGGGTCTCGGCGCGGTCGTGGCGGCCAGCGCGACGGCGTACACCGCGATCAAGGTGCTCGGTGCCGGCTACGTCATCTGGCTCGGCGTCCAGGCCATCCGGCACCGCAGCGACGCCCGCCGGTCGATGGCCGCCGCGGCGCCGGTCCGGCGCGGGCACCCGGTGCGGATCGGCTTCACCGTCGGCGCGACCAACCCGAAGACGATCGTGTTCTTCGTGGCCTTCCTGCCGCAGTTCGCCGACCCGGCCGGTCCCGTCGCGCTGCAGACGATGGCGTTGGGGCTGGTCTTCGGCGTGCTCGCCGTGGCCTCCGACAGCATCTGGGCGCTCGCCGCGGGCGCGGCGCGTGACTGGTTCGCCCAGCGGCCCGCCCGCCTCGACACGCTGAGCGCCACCGGCGGGACGATGATGATCGGCCTCGGCGCCACCATGCTCACCGTGGACTGAGCCACCGGCGGGGACGGGTCAGGACTGCGGGGCGTGCTGGGCGTGGCGTCCGCGGGACTGCGCGTGCGCGCCCGTGGAGATCTCGTGCTGGACTCCCAGCCCGGCGAGGGTGCGCTCCAGCAGCTCCAGGGTGGGCGGAGCGATCCCGACGACGGGGACGATCGTGCCGCCGATCACCCAGGAGGCGGGTCGAGGCGTCCTGGCAGCTGCGGGTGCCGCGCCGCCTGAGGACGCGAACCAGCCGCGTCGACGCACCGGACGAGCCGGCCACCACCTGGCATCGTCGATCGGGAGCCCCAGGGTCGAGCGGAGGAGCGCGAACACGGGCACGTCCTGGTCACGGACGGGGCCGCTCACCGGCGGGACCGGATCGCCGAGCGGGTCCGTGCAGATCGGCTGGGCGACGAATCGCTCCGGCACCTCGAACGAACGAGCCTCCGATGACTGGAACATGGGCGTTTCCTCAATGTGGACGGTGATCCCTGGCGTTTCTCCCGAAGATCCGAGCGGTGAACTGGTAATGACGCTAGGGCGCACCCGCTCCCCACGTGCGGGTGTGGGTAAAGATTTCATGACCCGTTGACGTAGGGAGGCTCTGCGAGCGGCTCCGCCGCCCGAGCCCGTTGCCGGGCGCCGGCCACCAGGCTGGTGGTGACCGTGGTGGCCAGGATGGCGAGGATCACGACCAGCGACGCCAGGGTCGGCACGTCGGGGATCGACGGCCACACCAGGTGCGCCCAGTGGAGCACCAGCTTGGCGCCGATGAAGCCCAGGATCGCGGCCAGGCCGTAGCCCAGGTGGGCCAGTGCGCCGAGCGCCCCTTCGAGCACGAAGTAGAGGGCCCGCAGACCGAGCAGGGCGAAGGCGTTGGTCACGAAGACCAGGTAGGGGTCGCCGGTGATGCCGTAGACCGCCGGCACCGAGTCGACCGCGAACACGACGTCGGTGGCCAGGACGGCGACCGTGACCAGCGCGAACGGGGTGAGCGCGCGGACACCGTCGCGCACGACCGTGAGCTTGGCGCCGTCGTACTCGTCGGTGACGGGCATGACGCGTCGCATCAGCTTCACGACCCGCATCTGGGCCACGTCGACCTCCTGGGCGTGCCCGCTGAGCGCGTCGCGCAGCAGCTTGACCCCCGTGAGGAGCAGGACGGCCCCGAAGATCAAGAACACCCAGTCGAAGCGCGACAGGGCTGCCGCCCCGAGCGCGATGAAGATGCCGCGCAGCACGAGTGCGCCGATGATGCCGTAGAGCAGGACACGCTGCTTGAGCACCTCGGGCACCGCGAAGGCCGCGAGCAGGAGCATGAAGACGAACAGGTTGTCGACACTCAGCGTCTTCTCGACGAGATATCCGGTGTAGTACTCCAGCCCCCGGTCACCGCCGTGCTGGTTCCACACGTAGACACCGAACAGCAAGGGCAGCGCGACGTAGAACGCCGACCAGGCGATGGCCTCCCTCATCGAGACCGCATGGGGACGGCGGGTGGCGATGAAGTCGACGACGAGCAGGGCGAGCACCACGCCGATGGTGATGAACCACAGGGTGGGCGAGGCGATGGACGACATGGGTCTCCTCAGGAATGGTGGAACTCCTGAGGTCTCCCCCGCCGCCCTTCTCGGGCGGCCGTCCGCCGAGGCGCCTGCGGAGGCGCCGAACTGACCGGCTGACAGTGGTGGGGTACTCCCCTCGGGGAGGAGTGTAGTTGAACGAGCAAGCGACCCGCCAGTCGGGCGCGACCCGTAGCATCGCGCCATGGTGAGCGCCGCAGAGTTCCTGGACTTCGACGTCGTCGTGATCGGTGGTGGCGCGGCGGGCGAGAACGCCGCGCAGTACGCCACCGAGGGCACCGACCTCACGTCAGTGATCATCGAGCGGGAGCTGCTCGGCGGCGAGTGCAGCTATTGGGCCTGCATGCCCAGCAAGGCGCTGCTGCGACCCGTCGCCGTGGCAGACGTGACCGCCGACCTCAGCGGGGTCTCGACAGCGCACGTCGCGCCGAAGGCGCTGCTCGAGCGGCGCGACCAGTGGGTCTCCCACTATGACGACAGCGGCCAGGAGGCCTGGGCCGACGGCGCCGGGATCGCGGTCATCCGCGGTGACGCGCGGCTGAGCGGCGCGCGGACGGTGCGCGTCACCTCCGCCGACGAGGAGGTGACGGTGCGCGCACGTCAGGCGGTGGTGATCGCGACGGGCAGCGAGGCGTCCGTCCCGGAGATGTACGTCGACGCACTGCCCTGGGACTCCCGCGACGCCACCGGTGTCGTCGAGGTGCCCGACCGGTTGGTCGTCGTCGGAGGCGGCGTCGTCGCCTGCGAGGCCGCGATCTGGATGGCCGCCCTCGGCTCAACCGTGAGCCTCGTTGTTCGTGGTCAAGGGCTGCTGAGCCACAACGAGCCGTTCGCGGGCGAGGCGGTGCTCGCGGCCCTGCGCGAGCGGGGCATCACGGTCCACCTCGGCACCGAGGTCAGCGACGTACGGCGTGCGGATCCCGCCGCGACCGGGGTGGGGCGGGTGCACGGCGGCACCGTGTCACTGTCCACCTCCGCCGGAGACCTGGAGGCCGACGAGGTGCTGTTGGCCGTCGGCCGGGCGCCGCGGCTCGACGACCTCGGTCTCGACTCCGTCGGCCTGACCTCGGAGGACGTGACGGGCGGACGACTCCCCGAGTGGTTGCACGCGGTCGGTGACGCCAGCGGCGGCCCACCGCTGACCCACTGGGGCAAGCACCAGGCGCGGGTGGTCGGCGCGCGGATCACCGCCGCCGTGGCCGGCGAGGTCGCGTGGGAGCCCGACCGCGAGGCACCGGTGCCGCAGGTCGTCTTCAGCGACCCCGAGGTGGCCAGCGTCGGGATGACCGAGGCCGAGGCGCGCGAGCGCGGCCACGACGTCGTCGTCACCCGCGTGTCGACCTCGTCGGCGGCCGGCACGGGCCTGCTGCGAGACCACGTCGTGGGCGAGTCCCAGCTGGTGGTGGACGCCGCCTCCCGCCTGCTGCTGGGGGCGACCTTCGTGGGTCCCGAGGTCGGCGAGCTGGTCCACGCAGCGACGGTGGCGATCGTCGGGGACGTCCCGGTGCACGTGCTGCGGCATGCGGTGGCGTCGTACCCGACCGCGAGTGAGCTGTGGTTGCGGCTGCTGGAGGAGCTGCCGCGGGAGTTCCGGGTGCCGCCGGCCTGAGGTCAGCCGCGCTCGCGCAGGTAGCGCCCGAAGTGCGGCACGGTGAAGGCGATCCGGCCCCGCTCGCCGGAGTAGACCAGGCCCTTCTTGAGCAGCGAGTCACGCGCCGGTGACAACGACTGCGGCTTCTTGTCGAGCCGCGCTGCCACGTCGGCGCTGAGGACGGCGTCCCCCTCGATCTCCCCACCCGACTCCGCCTGCGCGGCGGCGACGTCGGCCATCGCCATGAGGTAGTCGCGCTCCCCCGGCGTGGCGCGCTCGTAGCGGGAGCCGAAGAAGCCGACCGCGAGCTCGGACTCGGCCTCCGGGGCGGCGACCGCCACGTCCGCGGCGGTGATCGGCGAGCGGGGCGCCAGGTCCCACACGGCCTTGCCGTAGGCCTGGATGAAGTAGGGGTAGCCGCCGGTGGCGGCGTACATCGCGGCGAGGGCGTCGGGCTCGAAGGCCGCGTCCTCGTCCGCCGCGGGCGCCTCGAGCGCCCGGTCCGCGGCATCGCGGGTGAGGCGGTCGATGCGCTGGTAGCGGAAGAGCCGCTCGCTGTAGGACTTGCTGGCGCTCAGCACGGCGGGCAGGTGCGGCAGACCGGCACCGACCACGATCACCGGGAGGCCCGACTGGCTGAGCTCGTGGCAGGCCGCGCAGATCGCCGAGATGTCCTCGGGACCGAGGTCCTGCATCTCGTCGATGAAGACGCCGACACCCTTCCCGACGTCGGCGGCCAGTCCCCCGACGTCGGTGAAGAGCTCGACGAGGTCGATCTCGATGTCGCCGGAGTCGGCGCGACCGCGCACCGCCGGCGCGTCGATGCCCGGGCTCCACTGGTCCTTGAGCTTGGCGGCGGTGCCGGCGTCGCGGTGGGCGAACGACTTGATCACGCCGAGGACGTGGTCGACCGACTCCTCGTCGCGGTGGCCGAGCTCCCGGACGGCCTGGTGCAGCGCGCTGCTCAGGGGCCGGCGCAGCCCCTGGCCAGGTCGGGCCTCGAGCTTGCCGGTGCCCCAGCCCTTGCGTACGGCGGCGCCGCGCAGGGCGTTGAGCAGCACCGTCTTGCCGACCCCCCGCAGGCCGGTGAGCACCAGGCTCCGCTCGGGACGCCCCTTGGCGACCCGCTCGAGGACGACCTCGAAGGCCGCGAGCTGCTCGTCGCGGCCGGCCAGCTCGGGGGGGCGCTGACCCGCGCCCGGGGCGTACGGATTGCGAATCGGGTCCACGCTTGCAGGCTATCGGTGACTCTAGGTTTGTTCTTAGATGGGCGGATAGTCGGCGAGTCGGGATCCCCGGGTACCCGGGGAAACTGGAGCCTCACCCCCGAAGTTTCGCACTGGAACCGCAAGTTTCCCCGGGTACCCGGGGAACGCGACAGCCGGCCAGAAGAGCCGCCTCAGCCCACCTGGCTCGGCGGATCGGCCCGCTCGACCCGCTCGCGCGCGGCGTCGTACGCCTCGTCGAGGCCGGCGCGCAGCAGGGCGATCAGGTCGGGCACCTCGTCGGCAGCGAGGCGGAAGGTGCCGGCGCAGACGTTGGCGCGCCACAGCGACAGCACGACGAGCTGCGACTCCTGGTGCCACGTGACGCGCAGCGAGCGGTCCTGACCGCGGGGGTCGAGGAAGACCGCCCCGGTGCGAGGAGTGCGCGCCTGGCCCATGACCCATTGTGACCCGGAGCACGCAACGGTGCCAAGATCCTGCCTAGACTCGGATGCGTGCCCGAGCTGCCGGAGGTCGAAGCCCTCGTCCAGGACCTGCGCGGGCGCCTGGTCGGCCGGGCGATCAGCCGCATCGACCTCACGGCCTTCAGCGCCCTCAAGACCTTCGACCCGCCGCTCCACGCGCTGCACGGCACGCTCGTCGACGACGTGACGCGGCACGGCAAGTTCCTCGACATCGACGCCAGCGGCGTGCACCTCGTGATCCACCTCGCGCGAGCCGGCTGGATCCGGTGGCGCGAGGAGGTGCCGGCGCTGCCGGCCCGACCCAACAGCAAGAACCCGCTGGCGGCCCGTGTCGTCATCGACGATCCCGACCGCGACACCCAGCCGGGCCTCGACATCACCGAGGCCGGCACCAAGAAGGGCCTCGCCATCTATGTCGTGCGCGACCCGGCCGACGTGCCGGGCGTGGCCCGCCTCGGTCCCGACCCGCTCGCCGACGCCTTCACGATCGAGGTCCTGGACGAGATCCTGCAGGCCGAGGGGCGCAAGCAGATCAAGGGCGTGATGCGGATGCAGTCGATCATCGCCGGCATCGGCAACGCCTACAGCGACGAGATCCTGCACGCCGCGAGGATGTCGCCGTTCAAGCCGGCCAACAGCCTCGACGAGACCGAGCTCCAGACCCTGTACGACGCCATCCGCGGCACGCTGGGAGAGGCGGTCCAGCGCTCGAGCGGGCTGGCGGCGAGCGAGCTCAAGGGCGAGAAGAAGAGCCACCTCGCGGTCCACGGGAGGACCGGCCAGCCGTGCCCGGTCTGCGGCGACACCGTGCGCGAGGTGTCGTTCGCCGACTCGAGCCTGCAGTACTGCGCGACGTGCCAGACCGGTGGGAAGCCGCTCGCGGACCGACGGATGTCACGACTGCTGAAGTGACGCGGAGACCAGACACGGGTGTCGGTCGCGCTCACCCCCGTGAAGCCCGACCGACACCCGGAACGTCAAGACTACCTTGACTGGCCGATCGTCTCACGCCCATGCCGGACTTGTCGCCGCCTTTGTGGGAGAACCGCTCCCACGCCGCCTGGCGCGAGACCCCGAGGACGCGGCCGATCTCGGCCCACGAGATGTGGCGCCCGCGCAGCATGTCGACCCATTCCTGCGCGAAGGCGACGTTCTGCTCGGCCGCGGCCAGGATCTGGGGCAGCGTGGCGAGGAGCTCGGCCTCCGACATCCGGTCCCAGGGCATCAGGGCACGAGCGGCGGCCGTGAGCTCCTCGTCATGCATGACGGCATGGAACTCGTCGATGCACGCGACGCACACCTGGGCACCCAGACCACCCATCAGGGGGACGTCCGTCCCGGGGCCTCCCGGCGCGCCACAGAAGGAGCAGGTCCTGCCGTCGCGCCTGATCGACATGTGTGAGACCACCCTTCCAGGTGGGAACGATGCTACCCGTTCGACCCCAACCCCGACCGGCGTTCGCCCGGACGCCCCGGGGCGCAGGGTCCTCACTCGGTGCTGTCGGGCAGCTCCGGCAGCTCGGGCAGGTCGAGGTCGTCCATCGGGTTGCCGCACGTCTCGGTGAGGTAGTCGGAGAACGCCGTCGCCTGCTTCTTGGCCTCCGCGGACGCGTCCTCGCCGCCCTGCTCGAGCTCCTCGAGCTGGTCGATGGAGAAGTCGGAGGCGTCGATGTCCTTGGCCTGCTGGACGACCGCCTCGAAGCCGGCGCGGGCGTCGTCCGGGATGCCCTCAGGGGTGCCGACCTCCTCGAGCTTCTCGCCCCAGCCCTGGACGGCCTCGGCCATCTCCTTGTTGGTGGGCACCTCCGGGTCGGTCATGTCGTCGGGCAGCAGGTCCTCGATGAGGCTGGACTGCGTGGCGCAGAAGTCCTTCTCGTTCGCATCCGTGGGGGCGCCGCCCCCGCCCTCGCCGCAGGCCGTGGCCGCGGCGCCGACCAGGAGGACCGCAGCGGTCGTGACGAGGCGGGTTCGGATGCTCATGGGTTTCCCTTCGCTGGGACGCTGGCGCGTCGAGACTTTCGCGGGCCCACCCTTGCGTGTCCGGCCCTAGTCGTCCACATCGAGCAGGGCCGGCAGCGGGATCGACAGGGAGTGCTCGAGCGCCTCGAGGTATTCCGTGCGCGGACGTCGTACGACGCCGAGCGAGGCCAGGTGCGGGGTCTGCCACTGCACGTCGAGCACGCGTTGGTCGGCGTACTGGTCGCGGAGCAGGTCCACCAGCGCGAGCAGCGCGACCTTCGAGGCGTCGCGCTCGCGGTGGAACATCGACTCGCCGGCGAAGAGCCCCCCGATGCTGACGCCGTACAGGCCGCCCGCCAGCCGGTCGTTGCGCCACACCTCGACGGAGTGGGCCCAGCCGAGCCGGTGCAGCCGGGCGTAGGCGCGGGAGAACTCCGGCGTGATCCAGCCGTCCGGGCGGTCCCGGCTGCCGCAGTGCGCGACCACCTCGTCGAAGGCGGTGTCGATGCGGACCTCGAAGTCGCGCGCCGCGCGACGCAGCGAGCGCGAGACGCGCAGCCGGTCCAGCGGCAGCACGCCGCGCTCGACCGGGGAGAACCAGCCGAGCTGGTCCTCGGCGTCGAGGGTGACCGGCATCGGGAAGAGGCCGCCGGCGTACGCCGTGATCAGGGTGCCCGGCTCCAGGTCGGCGCCCAGCGCGACGAGGTCGTCGTCGGGGTCCCAGGTCGCGTGGGGCGGAAAGGCCCACGGAGTCGGGGCGGGGACGGTCGGCACCCCTCAACGCTAGCGACTGACCGTACGATCGGGGCATGGGATTGAAGCAGACCGTCGGACGACAGCTGGCTCCCCGCATCCAGGAGCTGGCGCCCGGACTGACCACGGGTTTCGTGCGTGAGGCGCTCAACCGCGCGATCGACGGCGTCGGTCCGCTCGCGCCGGCTGCCAGGGCGGCCGACAAGCAGCTGAGCGAGCAGCGGGGCAACGTCGACCGCGCCATCCACGAGGTGATCGAGAACAACGTCCGGATCGCCGGCGCCCAGGGCTTCGTCACCAACATCGGCGGCCTCGTGACGATGGCCGTCACCATCCCCGCCAACGTCACCGGCCTCGCGCTCATCCAGTGCCGGATGGTCGCCGGCATCGCGCACCTGCGCGGTCACGACCTGGGCGACCCCCGCGTGCGCAACGCGATCCTCGCGCTCCTGCTCGGGGAGGACCAGGTCGACGACCTCGTGAAGAAGAAGAAGCTCCCCACGACCCCGATGGCGCTCGCCACCGCGCCCGCGCACGACCCGACGCTCGACGGGGTGATCTCCGCGGTCGTGGCCACCGACATCATCACCCGCGTGGCCGGCAAGCGGCTGGCGACGACGGTCGGGCGACGGGTGCCGGTCGTCGGCGGGATCGTCGGCATGGGGGCCGACGCCTACGCGACGTGGAAGATCGGGCGCTACGCCGACCGGGAGCTGTTGGCGCGCAAGCGCTGAGCGGACCACTCCTCCTCGAGCAGCGCATAGCCCACCTCGTCCAGCCAGCCGAGCTCCCGGTGCCACAGCGCCTGGCGTGAGAGCCGCTCGCGACGCAGGCCCGCCCGCTCGAGGACCCGCACGGAAGCGGCGTTGTCGGCGTTCGCGGCTGCGGTGACCCGGCGCAGGCCGAGCCCGTCGAAGGCAGCCTGCAGCAGGGCGCGGGCGGTGGCCGTCGCAATGCCCTTGCCGGCGAACCCGGGATCGACGATGTAGCCGATCAGCGCGTCTGTGCCGGTGGGGGCGCCGGGCTGACCGGGGCCGTCGACGATGTCGAGGAAGCCCATCGCCACCACCTGGGAGTCCCGCTCGACGACGCAGGAGAAGTCCGTCGACGACTCCGGCACGGCCAGCCAGTCGCTGCGCAGCTCCTCGGGGTCGACGTGGGTGCGCACCATGAATCGGTTGACCGTCGGATCGTTGCGGAACGACAGCAGCGTCTCGATGTCGGTCTCGACCGCCTCCCTGAACAGCAGGTCGTCGATCCGGATCGGCCACGGGCTCTCAGGCATGGCGCAGAGCGTCCCAGCCCAAGGCTCGGGACCGCCACCGGTTTTCCGGCTTCGCTCCAGACCTCACGACTCCTGGTCGCTGTTGCCCTCGTCCACCAGCTCCTGCGCGACGACACGCAGCTTGATGTTCGCGTGGGACGAGGCACGGACGAGGAAGGCGAAGGCGCGGTCCTCGTTCATGGCGTAGCGCTCCATGAGGATGCCGATGGCCTGGCCGATGGCCCGACGGGTCTCCAGCCCTTCGGTGAAGGTCTCCCGCTCCTGCGCGTGCCCGAGGGCGATGGCCGCATGGGTGGCGAACAGCCGGGCCAGCGCCCGCGCGTCCTGGCTCACCTCGTCGTGGACCGTGGAGTAGAAGTTGATGCCGCCCAGGGTCCCCCGGTCGAGGTAGAGCTTGACCGCGAGCTGCGACCGCACGCCGGCCTCGCGTGCCCGGGGCACGTAACGGGGCCAGCGCTGCTCGGCGCCGAGGCTCGACACGCTCACTGCTTCACCGCCCCGCAGTGCGGCGGAGCAGGGCCCCTCGTGCAGGTCGTACTGCAGGGCGTCGAGACGCTGGACGAGGTCTCCTGTGAAGGCCCGGGTCTCGACCTCGCCGTTCCTCTCGAGCGTCGCGATGCCCACGTGCTCGAATCCGGGGACGGAGTTGCAGGCGACCTCGACGATCGTCTGCAGGGTGTCGTCGAGGCTGCGGGGCTTGTTCAGCGTCCGGGCGGCTTCGGCGATCGACTCGGCGACGTCGGATGTGGCGTGCGATGCAAGGGGCATCGGGTCTCTTTCCGCGTGCGTAGGGGCGAGGCACACAGAGAGGCGCTCGTCACGAGACGCTGCAGACCGACCGGCAGCTCGGGAGATCAGCCACGCGGCTGCTGCCAGTCTAGTCCGGCGCGTCTAGGACGAGTCCGTGTTCCTGCCCCGCGCCCGCCGATAGGCGTCGAGCGTGCCCCGGCCGACGGCACTGTCCTCGAGGCTGGACACCACCCTGCGCCGGACCCGGTACGACGGTGTCAGCCGGACGCGGTCCCGCTCCTCGTGCGCCTCCCGCAGCTCTGCATGGAGCCGTTCCTCCACCGCCCGGAGGCGGGCCGCCTCCACCAGCAGCGCACTGATGGCGTCGAGCGCCGGCGACAGGAGCGCGTCGGCGCTCGCGGTGTCGGGGTCGGCGAACGAGCCGGGGTCGGGTCCGAGCAGGTCGTCCAGCGAACCACTGACGTCGTACCCGCGCTCGGCGAGGACCGACACCCAGCTCCTCGAGAGGTCCTGCGCCCAGGCGTGGTCCTCAGGTGCGAGCCCGAGCCGCGCCGACGCCACGCCGCGCGACAGGGTCTGGTGGGCGAGCAGCTCGCGGACCAGCGGCCGGTAGTCGGGAGGCGCGAGGATCGAGGTGACCCGCTGGTTGATGGTGCGCAGCAGGGAGGTCTCGGGCACCCCGAGGGACGGGTTCTCCCGCTCGGCGGTGAGGTCGAGCGGGAGGTCGGCGAGGCCGAAGGTGTGCGAGAAGCGGCGCCACAGCTCGCCGCGGTCCGACCCCGACGGCGGGACGGTGACCAGGTGCACCCGCTCGGGCGGCAGCGAGCCGCCCCAGCGCTCGAGGATGTCGGGGAGCTCCTGCACCGCCCAGAACCACGAGCCGATCTTCGACTCGCGCGCGGGGTCGCGAATCGTCTCGAGGAACGTGGCGTAGGTGATGTGGCTGCGGTGCTTGACGTTCTCCTGCCACTCCGCCGGGATCTGGCGGACCAGGTCGCGCACCGAGAGGACGACGTGGACCTCGGCGTCGCCGAGCGAGGCGAGCGCGCGCTCGACCTGGGTCGACGTGGCGCGGGCGAAGATCTCGTGGCTGATGATCGCCGTGCCGTGCCACTCGCGGACCTGCGCGGCGAGCCGGTCCCAGGCGCCGACCGCCTCGGTCTCGAGGCCGCCCCACGGCAGGGTCATCAGGTCGAGTGCCGCGAGGAAGTGCGCGTCGAAGCGGTCCGCGGCATAGAGGATGCCGTGCTCGCGCAGCACCGCCTGGTTGCGGAACAGCACGTCCTGGAGGTAGGAGGTGCCGGTCTTGGGGCAGCCGACGTGCAGCAGCACTCGCTTGCTCACTGCCCCACCTGCCTCTCCACCCGTGGCCGGGCCTGGTCGCGCCACCCCGGGTCGACGACCATCCGGATCGCCAGGTCCAGCACCTGCCGGTCGTCGGCGCCGACGACTCGAGGATCCCCCGCGTGGTGCGAGATCGGCGAGGTCGCCGACGACAGGGTAACCAGCGCGGGACAGTCCCCGTGTGATGCGCTCGGCCGAGGCGGTGACCCACCCCAGCTCCGGCGACGGTACGCCGATGGGCGCGACCCCGCTGTCGGGGATCCGGTGCTGCAGCGTCCGCATCAAGCCCGGACGTTCGGCAGCGGGCACCCGGAGCCCGACGACCGCGGCCACACGTCGCGCGAGCTCGGCCTGGTCGGCCCCCGGCACACGCACCCCGGGCAGGTGGCGTACGCCGACCTGGCGGGGCAGCCGGTCGAGGTCGGTGACGACCCGGACGGAGGGGCGGCGCGCGTTCGTCCGGCGTACGGAGTCGAGCAGGTCGGCGCGCGCGGGCAGCTGGTCGCGCTCGCGCCAGAAGCGCAGCCACTCCGACCACGGCTTGGTGCCGGTCTCGAAGCAGCGCTGGGTCCAGGTGCGCGCGAGCAGGTGGTCGAGCGGGGCGCCGACGGCCACGACGAAGGGGCGCGGCCCGCCCTCGGGCCGGCCGCGGGAGAGCAGGTCCGCGCGCAGGGTGCCGACCACCACGGGATCGCCGACCAGCCGGAACCGTCGACGCCACGGGCGCGGCCACGACGCGGACACCGGGTCGGCACCGAGCGCCACGAGGTCGTCGGCGATCAGGACGCTCGCCACCCGCAGCAGCTCGCGCGCTCCGAGGCTCGCCGGGTCGACCGGGCGGGGGCCGAAGCCGCGGGCGTCGAGGCCCACCAGCGGCAGGTCGGCCTTGCCGCGACCGGCGGCGGGGGCCGCGAGCACCCGGGCGGCGAGTCGAGTGCGCTCGTGGTCGTGGTCGCCACGGGGCCGCGCACCCGACCCGGCGGCGAGATTGATCCGGCGCAGCAGCTCGAGCTGCTGCGCGCCCGGCACCGGACCGGCCGAGACGCCGGAGGACGGCTGGTCGTGGGACCACGCCAGCCAGGGCGTCGTACCGCCCTCGCGCAGGTGCGCGACCCAGGAGCGGGCGCGTGCGTCGGTCAACGGTCGCGCAGCCGACGGGCGGTGTCGCGCAGCCGGTCCGCGACGGAGTCGGACGAGGCTCGGCTGGCCGCCTCCTGCGTCATGACCGTCAACGCGTCCAGCGCCGCACCGAGCTCGAGCTTGGCGCGGACCCGGTCGGGGTTGCGCCAGTCCTCGCCCTCGGCGGGCCGGCGCGGACGCAGGTCCTCCACGTCGCCGATGACGTCGACGCCGCTGCCCCTGATCCAGTCGATCCAGAGCTCGGCGCGCTCCTCGGCGAAGTCGTAGCGGTCCGGAGGAAGTCGCACGGGCACGGCCTTGCGGGTGACCAGCACCTCCTGCGCCAGCATCTCGCGGACCAGGTTGTCGTAGGCGGGCTCGCGCCACACCCCCAGCTCGAGGCGCCGGTTGAGCTTGCGCAGCAGCGACGTCTCGGCGATGCCGAGGGAGCGGTTGTCGCGCTCGGAGTCGAGCGGCGCCCACTCCGGGTCGATGCCGAAGGCGCGACAGAACCGCAGCCACAGCTCGTCGCCGTTGGGTCCGCGGTCGTGGGGGACGGTGACCACGTGGACGCGCTCGGGCGGCAGCTTGGCGCCCCACTGCGACAGCACCCGCGGCAGGTCCATCGCGTTGAAGAACCAGGTCTGGCCGCGCTCGACCTTGGTGAGGAAGCGCTTGAACGGCCACTTGCGCCCCTGCTTGATCGACTCCTGCCAGGCGGCGGGCAGCTGGCGGCCGAGGTCGCGCGCGGAGTAGACGACGTGGATCTCGCTGCCGGCGAGGTCGTTCATCGCCTTGGCGATCTTGTCGGGCTTGGCGCCGGCGAGGATCTCGTGGCTGATCACGACGTTGCCCTCGGCGCGGCGCACGCGCTTGACCATCGTCTCCCAGGCGCCCTTGGCGTGCCCGGTCGAGCCACCCCAGTCCTGCTCGAGCAGGTCGAGCGCGGCCCGGAAGTGGAAGATGTCGGTGTCGACGAACCGGTTCTGCGAGGGGATGACCACGCCCTGGCGCGCGAGCGTGGTGGCATTGAGCATCAGCCGGTCCTGGAGATAGGTCGTCCCGGTCTTCGGTGCGCCGATGTGGAGGTGGACGACGCGGCTCATGGGGGCGATTGTGCCAGTCCCGCACCCAGTGCTCGTACGACGGCGCTCGGGCTCGGGCGGCCGAGCTCGCCGGCCATCCAGACACTGGTCGCCACGACCGCGTCGAGGTCGACCCCGTGCTCGATCCCGAGCCCGGTCAGCATCCAGACCAGGTCCTCGGTGGCGAGGTTGCCGGTCGCGGACTTCGCGTAGGGGCAGCCGCCGAGGCCGCCCGCGCTGGCGTCGAAGGTGGTGATGCCCGACTGCAGCGCGGAGAAGGTGTTGGCCAGCGCCTGGCCGTAGGTGTCGTGGAAGTGCATCGCCAGCCGGTCGGTGTCCACCCCGGCGTCCGCGAAGGCCGCCACCAGGGCCCGGACGTGACCGGCGGTGGCGACCCCGATCGTGTCGCCGAGGCTCAGCTGGCTCGCCCCGAGGTCGAGGAGCCGGGTGCCAGCGGTCACGACCTGCTCGATCGGGACCGCGCCCTCCCACGGGTCGCCGAAGCACATGGAGACATAGGCCCGGACGTCCATCCCGGCCGCGCGGGCCCGTGCGACGGTCGGCTCGAACATGGCGAACTGCTCGTCGAAGGTGCGGTTGAGGTTCTTGGCCGCGAAGGCCTCGGTCGCGCTGCCGAAGATCGCGATGTGCTCGAGCCCCAGCTCGAGGGCGCGGTCGAGCCCGCGTTCGTTGGGCACCAGCACGGGGAGGTGGCGCCCCTCCTCGCCCAGGTCGGCCATCAGCAGGTGAGCGTCCGCGAGCTGCGGGACCCACGTCGGGTGGACGAAGCTGGTCGCCTCGACGATCGGGAGGCCGGCGGCCAGGAGACGTCGTACGAACGCCGCCTTGACCTCGACCGGGACGATCGCCTGCTCGTTCTGGAGCCCGTCGCGGGGGCCCACCTCATAGATCGTGACGCGATCGGGGAGGCCGTCGCCGCGGACCGTCATGGGAAGGTCAGTCATCGGTCGCCTCCACCACGAAGAGCGCGGCCCCGAGCCTCACGAGCTCGCCGGCTGCGACACCCACGGACGTGACCGTGCCCGCGAAGGGCGCCTTGAGCGCGAGCTCCATCTTCATCGCCTCCATCACGCCCAGCGTCTCACCCTCGGCCACGACCTGGCCCTCGGCGACGTTGACCGCGAGCACGGTGCCGGGCATGGGGGCGAGCAGGGTCCCGTCGCCGGCCACGGCGGCGTGGTCGCCGAACGGGTCGGGTCGGGCCCACGACCAGCGCTGCCCCCGGTGCACCACGTCGACGAGGTCGCGCTGCACGTTGAGCACGGCGTGGTCGGCGCGACCGTCGACGAGGAGGTGGACGGTGTGGTCGGCGGCCGACACCAGGCGTACGTCGTGGGTGGCCCCGGCGCGCGTGACGCGGCCTCGGTGCCGGTCGACGACCACCAGCTCGTCGCCGAGGACGACGGTGTCCGGTGCCGGGTCGGCGCCCATCCGCCAGCCGTCGGCCTGCCACGGGCCGGCGTCACCCGACGTGTCGAGCAGCACCTCGGTCCATGCCGCGAAGACCAGCGCCCGGTCGGCGTCGGGCGCGGGCACCTCGTGGCGGTCGAGCCAGGCGGTGTCGATGGTGGTGTCGCGGAACTCGTCGGAGGCGGCGAGCGCGCGCAGGAAGCCGGTGTTGGTGGTGATGCCGAGGATCGCGGTCTCGTCGAGGGCCGCGACCAGGGCCGCGCGGGCGGCCTCGCGGTCGGCGCCCCACGCGATGACCTTGCCGAGCATCGGGTCGTAGGAGGTGCTGACCTCCTGATGGGGCTCGAGGGCGTGGTCGACGCGGATGCGGCTGAGGTTCAGGCGCTCGATTCGGCGCCCTGCCGGCTCGCTGCCGCTCGCAGGCAGGTCACCGCTCCCAGGCCACCGCACGATGGAGGTACGCCCTGCCTGCGGGAGGAAGCCGTGGAAGGAGTCCTCGGCATAGACGCGCGCCTCGATCGCGTGTCCCTCGAGCGTGATCGCGTCCTGGCCGAAGGGCAGCGGCTCCCCGGTGGCGACGAGGAGCTGGAGCTCGACGAGGTCGACGTGGTCCCCCGCGACCCGGACGACCTCCTCGGTGACGGGGTGCTCGACCTGGAGACGGGTGTTCATCTCGAGGAAGTAGAACTCGCCGGTCGCGTTGTCGAGCAGGAACTCGACAGTGCCGGCGCCGGTGTAGCCGCACTGCGCGGCCAGGGCCACCGCCGACGACGTGATCGCGGCCCGCTGCTCGTCGTCGATCGTCGGCGCGGGCGCCTCCTCGAGCACCTTCTGGTGCCGGCGCTGGGTGGAGCAGTCGCGCTCGAAGAAGTGCAGCACGTGGCCGTGGGTGTCCCCCATGACCTGCACCTCGATGTGGCGGCCGGACTCGACGTACTTCTCCACCAGGATCGTGTCGTCACCGAAGGACGAGCGGGCCTCGCGCTGCGCGGCGGCGAACGCCTCCTCGTAGTCGCCGGCGGAGCGCACGACCCGCATGCCCTTGCCGCCACCGCCCGCGGCGGCCTTGACCAGCACGGGGTAGGCGTAGGTGTCGGGGTGGTCGTCGAGGGAGTACGACGGCACGACCGGCACGCCCGCGGCGAGGGCCACCTCGCGGGCGGCGTCCTTGCGGCCCATCGCGTCCATCACCTCGCCGGTCGGGCCGACGAGGACGATGCCCGCCTCGGCCAGCGCCCGGGCGAAGGGTGCCCGCTCGGAGAGGAAGCCGTAGCCGGGGTGGACGTAGCCGGCACCGCACGCGCGTGCGGCAGCGACGACCGCGTCGATGTCGAGGTAGGACCCGACCCGCACCGCGCCGTCGGCCGCCCGCACGTGGGGCGCGTCGGCGTCGGCGTCGGTGTGGATCGCGACGGCACGCCAGCCGAGGCGGTGCGCGGTGCGCATCACCCGCAGCGCGATCTCGCCGCGGTTGGCGATCAGAACCACAGGGAATGGCTTCGCCATGCTGTCTCCTCTTCCGTGGAGCCCAGGCTCCTGCGTCGCGGGTTCCACGGTCACATCCTGAAGATGCCGTAGCGGGGCTCGGGGATCGGCGTGTACGACGTCGCCGCGAGCGCCATGCCGAGCACGCGGCGGGTGTCGGCGGGGTCGATGATCCCGTCGTCCCAGAGCCGGGCGCTGGCGTAGTAGGGCGAGCCCTGGGTCTCGTACTGCTCGCGGATCGGCGCCTTGAACGCCTCGACCGCGTCGTCGTCCTCCAGATCGGTGCGGACCGTCGCGAGCACGGACGCGGCCTGCTCGCCGCCCATCACCGAGATCCGGGCGTTGGGCCACATCCAGAGGAAGCGCGGGTCGTAGGCACGTCCGCACATGCCGTAGTTGCCGGCACCGAAGGAGCCGCCGATGACGACGGTGAACTTCGGCACCACGCTGCACGCGACGGCCGTGACCAGCTTGGCGCCGTCGCGGGCGATGCCGCGGTTCTCGTACTCGCGGCCCACCATGAAGCCGGTGATGTTCTGGAGGAACACCAGCGGGATCTTGCGCTGGTTGCACAGCTCGATGAAGTGCGCGCCCTTGAGGGCCGACTCGCTGAAGAGGATGCCGTTGTTGGCGACGATGCCGACCTCGTGGCCGTGGATCCGGGCGAAGCCGCAGACCAGGGTGTCGCCGTAGAGCTTCTTGAACTCGTGGAACCGGCTGCCGTCGACGACGCGGCGGATGACCTCGCGCACGTCGTAGGGCGTGCGGGTGTCGGTCGGCACGACGTCGTAGAGCGACTCCGGCGGCTGGTGCGGCTCCTCGACCTCGACGCTCGGCTCGCGGTCGGGTCGGACCGCGGGCAGCGTGTCGACGATCGAGCGCACGATGGCGAGCGCGTGGGCGTCGTCCTCGGCGAGGTGGTCGACCACGCCGGACGTGCGGGCGTGCACGTCGCCGCCGCCGAGGTCCTCGGCAGTGACGACCTCCCCGGTCGCGGCCTTCACCAAGGGCGGTCCGCCGAGGAAGATCGTGCCCTGGTTGCGCACGATGACGGTCTCGTCGGACATCGCGGGGACGTAGGCTCCGCCCGCGGTGCAGGAGCCCATGACGCTGGCGATCTGCGGGATCCCGGCGGCCGAGAGGTTGGCCTGGTTGAAGAAGATCCGGCCGAAGTGCTCGCGGTCGGGGAAGACCTCGTCCTGCATCGGCAGGAACGCACCGCCGGAGTCGACGAGGTAGATGCAGGGCAGCCGGTTCTCGGCCGCGACGGTCTGCGCGCGCAGGTGCTTCTTCACCGTCATCGGGTAGTAGGTGCCACCCTTGACGGTCGCGTCGTTGGCCACGATCACGCACTCGCGACCCGACACCCGGCCGATGCCGGCGACCACCCCGGCCGACGGGACGGCGTAGTCGTCACCGCCGTCGCCGGCGTACATCCCGAAGGCCGCGAGCGGGCTGAGCTCGAGGAACGGGCTGCCGGCGTCGAGCAGCCGGTCGACCCGGTCGCGGGCGAGGAGCTTGCCGCGGTCGGTGTGCTTGGTGCGCGCGCGCTCCGATCCGCCCTGGCGGACCCGGGCCAGCCGGGCGCGCAGGTCGTCGACGAGCTCGCGCATCGTCGGAGGATCCGGCGCAGGATCCGGGGCCGGCTCCGGGGTGGCACTCAGGGGATCGGACACGGGCTCAGGTTAGCGATCGTTAACCTCTGGTGTCCATCGTGCCCCCATCCGACCGGGGGAACTCGCCCCACACGGTGGTGCCCCGGCCCGGCGCCGTCTCCAGCCACAGGGTCCCGCCCGCGGCCGCGACGCGTGCCTCCATCCCGAGCAGGCCGCCGACCTCCACCAGCCGCCGGTCGAAGCCGTGGCCGTCGTCGGAGACGCTGAAGAACAGGTGGGGCAGGCCCCGCAGCGTGATCAGCACCTCGGCCGCGCCGGAGTGCTTGGCCGCGTTGGTGAGCGCCTCGAGGATGCAGAAGTACGCCGCAGCCTCGACCTGCCGGCTGGAGCGCTCCACGTCGGCGATGTCGAGGGTGACCGGGACGACCGAGCGGCGAGCCGTCGACTGGAGCGCGGCGACCAGACCGCGCTCGGTGAGCAGCGGCGGGTAGATGCCCCTCGCCAGCTCGCGCAGCTCGAGCAGCACCTCGCGGTTGTCGGCGGCCAGCTGGCCGAGCAGGGTCGAGGCGTCCTCCTGCCGCCCTGCCAGGAGCTCCTTGCGCGCTCGCTCGATCGTGACGCTCATCGCCAGGAGACGCTGCTGGGCGCCGTCGTGGAGGTCGCGCTCGAGGCTGCGCCGGGCCGCGTCGGCGACCTCGACGATGCGGGTGCGTGACTCGGCGAGCTGGTCGCTCTTCTCGGTCAGCCGTCGGTAGGCGTCACGGACCAGATACACCACGACGAGGACGCCGGCAGGCAGGGAGCACGCGACGACGAGGGCGTTGACCCACCACAGCTCGTGCAGTGCGAACAGCCGCCGCCACTCACCGAGGAAGACCACCGAGGCGCTGCCGAGCACGGCGACGACCATCAGCGCACGGATCCACGGCAGGCTCAGGTAGGGGAAGCCGACCAGGAGCGGCACCATCGTCAGGAGCGCGGTCAACGGGCTGAGGTTGGGGGTCGCCCAGGTGCCGCCGAAGGCGAAGAGCAGCGACGCCAGGGTGAGCCCGACGATCGCCGCGGGGGCGCCGTAGCGACGGCACAGCGGTGGCGTCCCGAGCATCAGCACGAGCGCGACCACCATCACGGCGAGGTCGATCTCGACCGCGGTGCTCCTGAAGCCCAGGAGGTACGCCGCGCCGAGCAGGAGGGTCGATGTCGTCAGCGCGATCGCGTTGATGCGCATCAGCCACCGCAGCGCGGGATCGAGGTCGTCCCACCCCGACAGCAGCTTGTTCATCGACGCTGCGTGACCCCGCCGCCGACACCGGCCTCGCTCAGGAAGACGAGGGTGGCCGCGACGCGTCGGTGCACCGGCGCGTCGGAGGGCAGGTCCAGCTTGGTGAGGATCGAGTTGATGTGCTTCTCCACGGCCCGGTCCGTCACGACCAGGTCGTCGGCGATCGCGGCGTTGGTCATGCCGCGGGCGAGCCTGGCCAGCACCTCGAGCTCGCGCGGGGTGAGCCGGTCGATGACGGAGTCGTGCCGACGGGTGCTCGTCGCCATCAGCGCGTCGACGACGATCTGGTCGATCACCGATCCACCCGCGGCCACCGTGCGGAGCGCGGCGACCAGGTCGTCGACGTCGGCCACCCGCTCCTTGAGGAGGTAGCCGCGACCGTCGCTGCCGTCGCGGATCAGGTCGAGGGCGTACTCCACGTCGGAGTACTGGGTCAGCGCCACGACGCCGGTGCCCGGATGCGTGCGCCGCAGCTCACCGGCGGCGCGGATGCCCTCGTCGGTGAAGTCCGGGGGCATCCGGATGTCGGTCAGCACCACGTCCGGGCGGTGCTGGTCGACAGCGGCGAGGAGCTCGGGGAGGCTGGTCGCGGTCGCGACCACGTCGATGCCGTCGACGCCCTCGAGGAGGGCGAGCACGCCGGCACGGAGCAGGTCACCGTCCTCGGCGAGGACGACTCGGATCGGCGACATGCCGGAACTGTAGTCACGCGCCGTCCCCGGGTCTGTAGAGCAGGCACCACACTCGTGCAGCCGTCCTCGTCCACAGGCGTGCGCGGGCCCTGTCCAACGTGGGGCACGCGAAGGGTGGTGCTGGCACGAGTGTCATGCCCGGCACCGGGCGGCACACTGATCCACGGGTTGAGGGGAGCGCTTGACGGGGGATGGTGGGTCGCTGCGGGGGTGCGGCCCACCGAAGCGCTTGAGGGGGAGGGCCACATGATTCCGCTTGCTGTCTGGGAGGCGTCGAGTCACGAGGTGACCCTTCCCTCGCCACGCACGCCCGCGCCGGGGTTAACTGGCGCTAACCTCGGCGTCGTGACCCCGCGCCGACAGCAGATCCTCGACATCGCTGCCGAGCTCTTCGCGGCTCGCGGGTTCCACGGGGTGTCGGTCGCCGAGCTCGGATCGGCCTGCGGCATCTCCGGCCCGGCGCTCTACAAGCACTTCGAGTCCAAGGACGCGATGCTCGCGGAGATGCTGGTCTCCATCAGCGAGACCCTGCTCTCCGAGGGTCACAGCCGCGTCGCGGGCGCCGACGGCCCGCGTGCCGCGCTCGAGGCGCTCGTGGAGTGGCACATCGAGTTCGCCATCGAGCACCGCGCGCTGATCGTGGTCCAGGACCGCGACTGGAGCAGCCTGCCCGACGAGGCCCGTGAGCGGGTCCGGGCCCTGCAGCGCGCCTACGTCGACGTCTGGGCCACGCAGGTCCGCCTCCTCGACACCGCGCTGAGCCGCGAGGCGTCCCGGACCCGGGCGCACGTGCTCTTCGGCCTGCTCAACTCCACGCCGCACGCCGGTCGGCTGCCCGATCCGCAGATGCACGACGTGCTCCGCGAGATGGCGCACGGAGCGCTCGGCCTCGCCTGATCCGACGTCCCACAGGTCACATCGACTCGAACGGCTCGTCCTGCTGCAGCAGGCGCGCCGCCCGGACGGCGGCGTCCTCGGCGACCACGAGGTCGTCCACCTCGTCCGGGTCGCCCGGGGCGGTCCTCGCCGCTGAGTCCCCGGGAGACCCACCACCGAGGGGCGGCGCACCGGCGCGGGGCGCGGTGATCCGGTGGAGGTCCCGCAGCACCCGGTCGCGCGAGAGCCCGCGCAGGTGGGTCAGCACGAACGGGTCCGCCGCGATCAGCCACGCCAGCTGGGTCAGCACGGCCAGGGCGTGCGGACAGGGGTCGAGCCAGGCGTCGCAGGTGCAGGCCGAGCCCAGCTCCCCGCCGTACGGCAGGAGCTCGACGCCCGCCTCCTCCACCGCCTCGACCAGGGCGTGGGGCAGCTGACCGCCCAGCAGCGCCGCGATCCGCCCCGACTCGGCGGCGACCAGCTCGGTGAAGGCGGCCGCGTCGGGGTCGTCGAGCACGGGCACGGTCACCTCGACCGTGAAGGCATCGTGGCCCTGCGTCACGGCCGCCAGGGCGTGGCCGTCACCGACGGTGATCGCGCCGACCGCCCCTGCTCGCGCGAGGGAACGCCCGGCCCGGAGGTCGGTGTCGCTGAAGGCGGCCTCCTCCACGGCACGGAGCACCGCCTTGCTCCACCAGGTGCCGGCGCCGCCACCGCGCCGGGCGGGCAGGCGGGGGTGCGTCGTGCTGACGGGACCGTTCTGCGGAGTCATCCGGGGTCCCCGCGGCGTTGTCCGGAGGAGCGGAGCGGGGAGGTTCGCAGCTCCACCAGGTCGCGCAGCTCGGCGTCGGAGAGCTCGGTCAGCGCGGTCTCCCCACGCGTGAGGACCGAGTCGGCGATGGAGCGCTTGCGCGTCAGCAGCTCGGCGATCTTCTCCTCGATCGTGCCCTGGGTGATCGCACGGTGCACCTGCACCGGACGGGTCTGGCCGATCCGGTGGGCCCGGTCAGTGGCCTGGTCCTCGACGGCAGGGTTCCACCAGCGGTCGAAGTGGATCACGTGGTCGGCACGGGTGAGGTTGAGCCCGGTGCCGCCGGCCTTCAGCGAGAGCAGGAAGACGGGCACCTCGCCGGCCTGGAAGCGCGCGACCATGGCGTCGCGCTCACGGACCGGGGTGCCGCCGTGCAGGAACTGGTGGGGCACTCCCGTGGTGGCCAGGTGGCGCTCGAGCAGCCGCGCCATGGCGACGTACTGGGTGAAGACGAGGACGGCCCCGTCCTCGGCGAGCACCGTGCCGACCAGCTCGTCGAGGAGCTCGAGCTTCTCCGAGCGGCCCCGGAGCCTGGGGTTGGGCTGGCGCAGGAAGTGGGCGGGGTGGTTGCAGATCTGCTTGAGCCCGGTGAGGAGGGCGAGCACCAGCCCGCGGCGGGTCTCCTCGTCGGCCTCCTCGATGCGGCGCATCGACTCGCGCACGAGCGTCTCGTAGAGGACGACCTGCTCGCGGGTCAGGCCGAGGACGTGGTCGGTCTCGGTCTTGGCCGGCAGCTCGGGCGCGATCCCCGGGTCGGACTTGCGGCGGCGCAGCAGGAACGGGCCGATCAGGTCGGCGAACTGGCGCGCCTTGGTGGGCTCGAGACCCGACTCGATCGGCCCGGCCCACACCTTGCGGAAGGCGTTGCGGCTGCCGAGCAGACCGGGGATGGCCCAGTCGAGGATCGACCACAGCTCGGTGAGGTCGTTCTCGACGGGCGTGCCGGTCAGCGCCACCCGGGCCCTGCTCGCGATGGTGCGCAGCGCGCGGGCGGCGGTGGACCGGGAGTTCTTGATGTGCTGCGCCTCGTCGGCGACGACCAGGTCCCACCGCACCTCCGCGAGCAGCGCCGCGTCGTTGCGCATCGTGCCGTAGGTCGTGAGCACGAAGCCCCCGGTGACGTCGTCGAGGTCACGGGCGCTGCCGTGGTGGCGACGTACGGCGACTCCCGGCGCGAAGCGGCGGATCTCCGCCTCCCAGTTGCCGAGCAGCGATGTCGGGCAGACCACGAGGGTGGGGCCGCCGCCCCCACCCTCGGCCCGGTGCAGGTGGAGCGCGATCAGGGTGATCGTCTTGCCGAGACCCATGTCGTCTGCGAGGCAGGCGCCCAGGCCGAGCGACGTCAGCTCGGCCAGCCAGGACAGCCCGTGGCGCTGGTAGTCGCGGAGCTCGGCCCGCAGCGCGAGGGGTACGGGGACGGGCTCGCCGGTCGCCACCTCGCGGAGCCGGTCACGGACCCGGAGGAGGCTCGCCCCCACCACCGCCTCGTAGGGCACCTCCTCGATGTCGACGACTCCGGTCAGGGTCGCCGCCAGTGCCTGCACCGGCGTGACGGTGCGGATCAACCGCTTGCGAGCGCGCTTGATGACGGCGGAGTCGACCGCCACCCAGTTGTCGCGCAGCTTGATGATCGGGCTGGTCGCGCGGGCCAGCTCGTCCATCTCCTCGTCGGTGAGCTCGTCGCCGTGCAACGAGAGCTGCCACTCGAAGCCGAAGAGCGCCTGCGGACCGAAGAGCCCGTCCTGCAGGGGCTCCCCGCGGGTCGCGGCCGGGGACCGCCGGCCGAGCTCGACGCGCTGGGTGACCTCGCGGTCGAGGTACTTCGGCCACATGACCGGGTGCCCGGCCTCGGTCAGCGCGGCGGCGCCGCTGTCGAGCAGGGACAGGATCTCGTCGGTGTCGAGGGTGATCTCGTCGGGGATCCGCAGGTCGAGGAGGCGTTCGAGCACCGGCCAGGCGTCCGCGGCCGAGCGCAGCGCGATGGCCGCATGGGTGCGGGCACGCTCGCCGAAGCCGTGGCCGGCATCGGGACCGGTCTCGGCCCAGAGCTCGGAGGCGTCGGCCATGTGGGCGGCGTTGTCGACGGCATGGACCTGCGTGAGGAGGCGCACCGCACCGGCGACGAGCTCCTCCTCGTCGGCCTCGACCCGGAACGAGATCGTCACCAGGTGCGGACGGTCGTCGCGGCCGCGGGACCTGATCCGGGCGATGCGCCGCTGGAGCTGGTCGCTGAAGTCGTCGGGGCTCGTCGTCGGCCCGCCGGGGCGTGCGACCGGGCCCGACGTCGAGCGACGAGCCCGACCCGGGGTCGTGCGCGGCACCGTGTCCACGACCGCGTCGAGCAGCCCGCGGACCATGCCCTCCGCGGTGGCCTCGTCGAAGCCGTCCCACGCGCGGGAGCGGGCGAGCTCGCCGATGCGGCGCTCGTCGGCTGCGTCGAGGCCGGCGGCCTGCCAGTGCCGTCCCTCCGGGTCGGGCGCGAACCGGCCCGACGCCACCAGCTGCAGCCCCATCAGGGCGGCACCCGCGAGCAGTGCGACCGACGGATGGATGTCGTCGCGGTCGCGGACCTTTCCCAGGACCGGCAGCGCACCGCGGATCGGCATCACGAGGGTGCGACGCTCGTCGGTGAACTCGATCGAGCCCTCCCGGGGCGGCTCCCCCACCAGCAGCCTGGCGGGACCGGTCACCGGGACAACGCTCATGCAGCACCTCTCGCGGAACTCTCGACAGGGACCGTAACGCCTGGCACCGACACAACGTTCCACGACCGGTTAGCGTCGATGCCCATGCGACCCGATCCGGACGTCTCGAGACTGCTCGCCTCCCACCCCGTCATCGACGGCCACAACGACCTGCTCTGGGCGGCGCGGGTCGCCACGGCGTACGACTTCGACCGGCTCGACGTCGGCGCGGGCGGCACGCCCACCCACACCGACCTGCCCCGGATGCGTGCCGGCGGGATGGGCGCGCAGTTCTGGTCGGTCTACGTCCCGTGCCGGCTCACCGGCGACGACGCGGTGAGCGCGACGCTCGAGCAGGTGGACGCAGCGCGCCTGCTCACCACGACGTACGCCGACGACCTGGCGTGGGCGAGCACCGCCGACGAGGTGGAGCAGGCGTGGGCGGGTGGCCGGATGGCCTCGCTGATGGGCGCCGAGGGAGGGCACTCCATCAACTGCTCGCTCGGCACCCTGCGCCAGCTGCACGAGCTCGGCGTGAGGTACCTGACGCTCACCCACAACGCCAACACCCCGTGGGCCGACTCGGCCACCGACCGCCCGGTGGCCGGAGGGCTCACCGCGTTCGGGCGGGAGGTGGTGCGCGAGATGAACCGCCTCGGGATGATGGTCGACCTCTCGCACGTCTCGGCCGACACCATGCGGGCGGCGCTCGAGGTCACCGAGGCGCCGGTCATCTTCAGCCACAGCTCGGCGCGTGCGGTCACCGACAGCCCGCGCAACGCACCCGACGACGTGCTCGAGGCCATGGCGCGCGGCAACGGGGTGTGCATGGTGACCTTCGTGCCGAAGTTCGTGAACGCCGCGTGCGCGGACTGGCACCGCACGATGGTCGCCGCCGCCGCCGCGGAGGGGATCCCCGAGTCCGACGGCGTCCGGTTCGAGGCCTTCGAGGAATCCTGGACGCCGCACCACCCACAACCCCAGGCGACCCTGGCGGACGTGGTCGCGCACCTCGAGCACGTGCGCGACGTGGCCGGGATCGACCACGTCGGCCTGGGTGGCGACTACGACGGCGTCGAGGTGCTGCCGGCCGGTCTCGAGGACGTCTCCACCTATCCCGCGCTGCTCGGTGCCCTGGCCGGGCGCGGCTGGTCCGACGACGACCTGGCGCGGCTCACCTGTCGCAACGTGCTGCGGGTGATGCGCGAGGTGGAGTCCGTCGCCCGCGACCTCCGGTCCCGGCGCGGCCCGAGCCTGGCGCGGATCGAGGACCTGGACGGCGTAGCTGCGCCGGGGTAGTGCCCACGCGCATGCCCGGTGACCGGGCGGTCCCTCCTCGGGGGGCCGCCCGGTCGCTGCATCTCGGAGGATGATGTCGCCAGGAAAGGTTTCCCGCGGCTGTCGATTCTCGGCAGCGAGCGGCGACGAGGTGATGACCGAGCCCCGACCCGCGGGGCCGCAGCACGAGAGGCACCACCATGAAATACGTCCTGATGTACACCTCCCGCCCCGACC
Organism: uncultured Actinomycetota bacterium; assembly: GCA_963726515.1. Classification (GTDB taxonomy): domain Bacteria; phylum Actinomycetota; class Actinomycetes; order Propionibacteriales; family Nocardioidaceae; genus Nocardioides. The sequence goes on along the minus strand of CAVSCW010000023.1, from coordinate 52,090 downwards.
TGGACGCGGGCACCGACCCCGAGACCGCCCAGGCGATCTACAAGCGGGTCTACGAGTGGTTCGGTGAGAACGCCGGCGTGATCGCCGACTCGGGCGCCGAGCTGCTCGGCGTCGAGACCGCGACCACCGTCCGCAACTCACCCGAGGGTGCAGTCGTCGTCGACGGTCCCTTCAACGAGGCCAAGGAGGTGATCGGGGGGTTCACCGTCATCGACGTCGCGGACATGGACGCCGCCATCGCGGTCGTGCGCACCTGGCCCCTCCTCGAGCTCCCCGGTGTCGCGGTCGAGATCCGGCCGATGGTCGAGGACTACGCCCAGTTCGAGTGACCGTGAGCCGCCGGACGACCGCTACGGACGACCTCCTCGCGCGCACCCTGCGCGAGGAGGCCGGCCCGCTGGTGGCTCGGCTCTCGCGGAGGTTCGGTGACTTCGACCTGGCCGAGGAGGCCGTGCAGGGGGCCGTCGTCGAGGCCCTGTCGTCATGGCGGCGCGACGGTCCCCCGGACCGGCCGGGTGCCTGGCTCCAGGTCGCCGCCGCCCGCAACGCGATGGACGCCATGCGTCACCGGGACAGGCAGCGTGCGCTGGCCGCACGCGTCACCGCCCCGGGCGCCGGGGCCGAGGACGCCAGGGCGGGGACCGACGACCGGTTGGCGCTCCTCTTCGGGTGCTGCCACCCGGCCCTGGCACCCGACGCACGGCTGGCACTGACCCTGCGCGCCGTCGTCGGCCTCTCGACCCCGCAGATCGCCCGCGCGTTCCTCGTGCACGAGTCGACGCTGGCCCAGCGCATCGTCCGCGCCAAGCGCAAGATCGTCTCCACCCGCATCGCGCTGACCGTGCCGCCGGCGACGGAGCTTCCGGCCCGGCTCGCCGACGTGCTGGCGGTCGTCTACGTCATGTTCAACGAGGGCTTCGTCTCCTCGACCGGGGCCACCCAGGACCGCGACCTGGCCGCCGACGCGGTCTGGCTGGCCGGAGTCGTCGCCACCGCCCTGCCCGAGGAGGCCGAGGCATGGGGCCTCGCTGCGCTCCTCACGATCCAGCATGCCCGGAGCCGGGCGCGATTCGCCGACGGCGACCTCGTCCTGCTCCGCGACCAGGACCGCAGCCTGTGGGACGCCTCGGCGATCGCGGACGGCGAGCGGCTGATCGAACGCGCCGCAGCCCTGGGCCGGCCCGGGCGCTACCAGCTCCAGGCGGCCATCGCGGCCGTGCACGCGACGGGACCGAGCTGGGCGGAGACGGACTGGCTCCAGATCTCGCTGCTGTACGACGAGCTCGCCCGCCACGACCCCTCGCCCGTCGTACGCCTCAACCAGTCGGTCGCCCATGCCCAGGTGGCCGGGCCCGCCGACGCCCTCGCGCGCCTGGAGTCGCTGGCCGGGGCGCTAGCCGACTACCACCTCTTCCACGCCACCCGCGCCCACCTGCTGACCGCCCTGGGTCGTGACGACGAGGCGGCCCGGGCCAACCGCCGGGCCCTCGACCTGACGACGAACGACGCGGAGCGGCGACTGCTGGCCACGCGGCTCCACCGTCGCCCCCTCGACGACGGCTCCTGAGGATCAGCCCTGGGTGGCGAGCACCATCGGCAGCACCCCGGCCGCACCCGCGGCACGGATCGCGGTCGCCGCGACCGTGAGCGTCCATCCGCTCGCCACCTGGTCGTCGACCAGCAGCACGGTGGCGCCTGCGGGGATCTCGGCGACGAGTCCCCCGCGACGTCGTACGGCAGCGACGCGCTGCGCCGAGTTGGACTGTCCGGCGCGCGGCGGCACCGAGGGGTCGCGGATCGCCCAGGTGCCGACGACCGGGATCTGCATCACGCGGGACAGGCCGTCGGCGAGGTCCCTGGTCAGGATGGGACGGGTCGCCGACTCGACGACGACGATCACGTCGGGTCGCGCCTCCCACTCCGGGGCCCAGTCCTTCATCACGTCCATGACCGCCCGGGCCAGTCCGGGCGGGACCGGGCCGTCCGGCGTGTCCTCGCGGAAGAGGGTGCGCAGGGCCTGGCCGTGGCCGAGGTCGGTCAGCCGCGCCACGGCACGCCCGGGCTCGGCACCGGCGGCGATCTTGCCCTTGAGGTCGAGGCCGAGGTTGGTCAGGGCGGTGGGCCACATCCGGCGCGGGTCCAGCGCGACGCCGGGGCGTGAGAGCCGCTCGCCGGCCTCGGCGACCGCGGCCTCGCTGACGGTGCTCGAGAGGGTCAGGCCACCGCAGTTGTCGCACCGGCCGCAGTCCTCGGCGTCGGGGTCGTCGAGCTGCTCGCGCAGGTAGCGCATCCGGCACCGGTCGGTGTCCAGGTAGCCGAGCATGGCCTGCTGCTCGCGCTCGCGGGCCTCGGCGACCCGCGCGTAGCGATCGGCGTCGTAGTGCCAGGGCCGGCCCGTCGCGACCCAGCCGCCCTGGACCCGTTGGACCGCCCCGTCCACGTCGAGGACCTTGAGCATCGACTCGAGCCGGTTGCGGCCGAGCTCGACGCGGGTCTCGAGGGTGGCCGTGGAGAGCGCTCGCTCGGAGTCGGCCAGGGCCGCCAGCGTCTCGCGCACCTGCTCCTCGCGCGGGAAGCCGAGGGAGGCGAAGTAGGCCCAGATGTCGCGGTCCTCGATCTGCGGCAGCAGCACCACGGTCGCCTCGTCGGTGCCGCGCCCCGCGCGGCCGACCTGCTGGTAGTAGGCCACCGGCGACTGCGGGGCGCCGAGGTTGATCACGAAGCCGAGGCTGGCGTCGAAACCCATGCCCAGGGCGCTGGTCGCGATCAGCGCCTTCACCCGGCCCTCGACCAGCGCCTGCTCGAGCCCGTGCCGCTCGTCGGGCTCGGTCTGGCCGGAGTAGGCCGCCACCTCGAGGCCGCGCTCGCGGAGGTAGCCCGCGACCTCCTGGGTGGCGGCGACGGTGAGGCAGTAGACGATGCCGGAGCCGGGCTGCTCGGCCAGGTGGTCGGCGAGCCAGGCCAGCCGTTGCTCGGGGGTCGTGAGCCGCACCACCCCGAGCCGCAACGACTCGCGGTCGAGGGTGCCGCGCTGCACCAGGACCGGGTCTCGTGACCCCTCGACCGACGCGGGGTCGGCGTGCACGCCCAGCTGCTCGGCCACGTCGTCGGTCACCCGGGCGTTGGCCGTCGCCGTGGTGGCCAGCACCGGGATCCCGGTCGGCAGCTCGGCGAGCAGGGTGCGCAACCGGCGGTAGTCGGGGCGGAAGTCGTGGCCCCAGTCGGAGATGCAGTGGGCCTCGTCGACCACCAGCAGACCGCACGTGGCGGCCAGTCGCGGCAGCACCTCGTCGCGGAAGCCGGGGTTGTTGAGCCGCTCGGGGCTGACCAGGAGCACGTCGACCTCGCCCGAGGCGATCTGGTCGTGGATCGGCTGCCACTGGTCGATGTTGGTCGAGTTGATCGTCACCGCCCGGATGCCGGCGCGCTCGGCGGCGGCGATCTGGTTGCGCATGAGGGCGAGCAGCGGGCTGACGATGACGGTCGGCCCGGCACCGGCCTCGCGCAGCAGCTTGGTGGCCACGAAGTAGACGGCCGACTTGCCCCACCCGGTGCGCTGCACGACCAGGGCGCGGCGGCGGTCGACCGCGAGCGCTTCGATGGCGGCCCACTGGTCCTCGCGCAGGACCGCCTCACCCTGGCCCTCCCGGGGGCCGACCAGCGCGCGCAGGTGACGCTCGGCGGCCTCCCGGGCCGAGCGTCGTACGTCGTCGGTGACGGGGTCACGGGTGAGGGAGGGCATGCGCCCTGTCTACCAACCGCCACCGACGGCGTGCGCGGCGCCTCAGCGCGAGCTGCGGGCGATGAACCGGTCGAGGTCGACGCCGGCCTGCTTCGCCGCCTTGCGCACCCGGGGGGTGGTCAGGTCGGGAGCGACGACGACCTCGGGCTCGATGCTGCGGTCGGCGTCGGCGTACCGGCTCTGGAGCGCGGCCTGGTCGGCACCGGTCGCGGCCGAGTCGGCGACGACCTGCGCGGTCACCGCGACGGCCGCGCCGGTGAGCAGCGGGCTCACGGTCGGGGTGTAGCCACTCGCGTGGCCGGTGGCCTTGGGGTGGTAGCTCTCGGTGATCGGGCTGGACAGGCCGTTGATCCACTCGGGGTTGTCGCACACCGCGTGGCCGACGAACCGGCTGGTCGGGTTGGCGAAGGTGAAGCCGGCAGCCGAGGCGGCCGAGGCGGTCCTGGTGTTGAGCAGGTCGGCCATCTGGTTGAGCCGGGACTCCTCCGCCGGGGAGAACCAGGTCAGGGCGTTGCAGTCCTGGCCGTTGAAGATCCGCGGGTAGCCCACCACGACGACCTTGGCATAGGGCGCCCGTGCGCGGATGGAGGAGTAGAGGGTCGAGAGCTGGGCGGGCAGCGTGGTGTTGACGAACGCCTGGGCCTTGTCGATCTTGCCGTTGCAGTTGCTCGCCCAGCCGGGCAGGGCGCACTCGGTCAGCACGCTGGCGAAGCCCGCGTCGTTGCCACCGACCGAGATCGTGACGTAGGTGGTGGCCGAGGTCAGCGCGGAGAGCTGGGCGCTGGTGACGTCGGCGATCGTGGCGCCGGAGCAGGCGCGGAGGTTCAGCGCGTAGCCGCGCGCCGCGGCGATCAGGCTCGGGTAGGCCTGGGTGGAGCGCTGGCAGGTGGTGCCGTCGTTGAGGTAGGAGCGGGTGCCGGTGCCCGAGGAGTAGGAGTCGCCGAGGGCGACGTACGCCGGCGCGGCCGCCTGGGCGGGCTGGAGCAGCAGGGGGCTGAGCAGGCCGGCCAGGGCGGCGCCGAGCACCGCGACGAGCCGAGGCGAAGAGGACGTGCGCTTCATCGTCGAAGACCTCCGAGATCGGTGGCCACCCGAGTGTGACCGCGATCACACTAGGGACTGCACGGCTCCGCGACCAGGGCCAGCCGTCAGCTGGTGCTCAGGAGCCGACGCGATGCAGCCGGGGACCGGGCGGTGGCAAGGTGGCGGCGTCGCGGAACGACTCGCCCACCAGCACCGGCACGACGTCGCTGACGTCGAGGCGTGCGGAGATCTCGACGTCGGCGACGAAGCCGGCCTCGACCAGCTCGATGCCCCCCGCACAGCTGAGGAGGTCGGTGGGCAGGGTGGCGGCCTGCCAGGCGGCGACGGCCATCCGCGCCTCGGGACTCGTCTGGACCGGCTCCTCGAGCTCCTGGGCGAGCCCGGCGAGGACCGCTCCCGCGCCCCACAGGTCCTCGACCGCGGGGCGCAGCGTGTCGTCGTACCACCGCTCGCCCGCAGGTACGACGACCACGCTGGCGCCGTCGGCCACCTTCGGCGCCAGCCACCGGGCGACCGCGCCCGCGTTGCGCAGACAGGCTCCGACGACCTGTGCCCCGGAGTCCGCCAGCGCGAAGGCGATGCTCGACCCGTTCGGCGAGGGCAGCACGAGTCGTTCGATGCCCTCCACCTCCGCCAGGCTCGCCGGCGACAACGACACGTGCCGGGCGTCGCCGCGCGAGAGGGCCTCGAAGCGGCCGACGGCCAGGGTCGCGCCGTGCCGCAGGGCGTGCTCGGCGGCGCGTGCGTCGCGCCAGCGGAACGGGAAGACCTCGATCCCGCGCTCGAGCGCCACGCTCAGGGTCGTGGTGAAGGAGAGCACGTCCACGACCACGGCGACGTCCGCCGGGACCGCCGTGGCACCCGTCGGACCCCACTCCATGCGGATCCGGTGGGTCGACTGGTCATGGCCGGGCAGCGTCACGTGCCCATTCAATCGCAGGCCACCCCGTCCCGCTGCTCATCCGCGGACAGTCGCCGACCAGGACCGCGGCTCGATCACCAGATCCGGACGCGACCCTCCGGCTCGAGCCACAGGCCGTCGCCGGGGCGGGTCTCGAAGACCTCGTGGAACTCGTCGAGGTTGCGCACGATGTTGGCGCGGAACTCCGCCGGGCTGTGCGGGTCGATCGTGAGGTATTGCAGCTCCTGCTCCTTGCGGCGCTTGGTGCGCCACACGTGGCTCCAGTTGAGGAAGAGGGTGCGGCGCTCCTCGGTCGAGGCGTTGCCGTCGCGGCTGATCAGGTAGGCCTTGTGGGCGATGGTCAGGCCGCCGAGGTCGCCGATGTTCTCGCCGACGGTGAGGCTGCCGTTGACGTGCTCCCCGGGCAGCGTGCGCGGCTCGAAGTCGTCGTACTGCGCGACCAGCGCCTGCGACTTGGCCTCGAAGGCGGCCTTGTCCGCAGCGGTCCACCAGTCGTGCAGGTTGCCGTCGCCGTCGTACTGCGCGCCCTGGTCGTCGAAGCCGTGGCCGAGCTCGTGGCCGATGACCGCGCCGATGCCGCCGTAGTTCTCGGCCTCCTCGGCGTCGGGGCTGAAGAACGGCGGCTGGAGGATGGCGGCCGGGAAGCAGATCTCGTTGGTGCCGGGGTGGTAGTAGGCGTTGACGGTCTGCGGGAGCATCAGCCACTCGTCGCGGTCGACCGGCTGGCCGACCTTCTCCAGCTGACGGTCGGTCTCGAAGGCCGAGGCCGCGTTGACGTTGGCCATCAGGTCATCGGGCGAGATCGTGAGCGCGGAGTAGTCGCGGAACTCCGCCGGGTAGCCGATCTTGGGGTAGAACCGGTCGAGCTTGTCGTAGGCCTTCTGCTTGGTGTCCTCACCCATCCAGTCGAGCGTCTCGATGGAGCGCCGGTAGGCGGTGACGAGGTTGGCGACCAGCTCGTCCATCATCTCCTTCGACGACGGCGGGAAGTGGCGGGTGACGTAGACCTTGCCGACCGCCTCACCGATGGCGCCCTCGACGAAGTCGACGCCGCGCTTCCACCGGGCCCGCAGCTCCGGGGTGCCGTTGAGGGTGCGGCCGTAGAAGTCGAAGTTGGCCTGGACGAACTCGTCGGGCAGGTAGGGCGCACAGCTGCGGATCACGCGCACGTGCAGGATGTCGCGCCACGCCTCGATCGGCGTCTGCTCCAGCACCACGGACAGGTGCGAGAAGAAGTCGGGCTGCATCACGATCGAGGTGCGCAGCGTCTCCTCGGTGCCGCCGAGGCCGGTGACATAGGTGACCCAGTCGAAGGCGGGGCAGAGCTCGATGAGCTCCTCGAGGCTCTTGTGGTTGGTGGTCTTCTGCACGTCGCGGGTCGCGGCCGCCTCCCAGTGGCCCTCGGCCAGCCGGGTCTCGTACGCCATCACGGTGGCCGCCGCGGCGGACGGGTCGGCGTGAGCGCTGAGCGTCAGCAGCGTCGTGAGGTAGGCGAGGTACTTCTCGCGGATCTCGGCGAACTTCTCGTCGCGGTAGTAGGACTCGTCGGGCAGGCCGAGCCCGCCCTGGGCGAGGTAGACGATGTTCGTCGAGGCGTCGCCGCGGTCCGGGGTGATGTAGGAGCCGAAGAGGCCGGGGCCGCCGATCCGCTCGAAGGCACCGAGGAAGGCCGCGAGCCCGGTGAGGTCGCTGATCGCCTGCGCCTGCTCGAGCAGCCCCTGGACGGGCTGGAGGCCCTTGGCCTCGATCGTGTCGGTGTCCATGAAGGAGGCGAAGAGGTCGCCCACCTTGCGCTCGTCCTCGTCCAGCTGGTCCGCCGGACGGTCGGCGAGCTCGGTGATGATGTCGCGCACCTGCTGCTCGGCCGCGTCCGCGAGCGCGATGAAGGCGCCCCAGCTGGACTTGTCGGAGGGGATCTCGGTCTCCTCCAGCCACCGGCCGTTGACGTGGCCGAAGAGGTCGTCCTGCGGGCGGATGTCAGGGTTCATGCCGTCGCGGGCGGCGTCGAGGATCGTCACGCGCTCGACCCTAACCCTGCGGGCCCAGACCGGTGTCCGCACGGGTCCGGACGACGCGTGGCCCTCGGGTGCGCCGCTGGCCTCAGCGCACGCGGACGACCGACTTGCCGAGGGTGCGGCGCTCGTCCATGTCGATCAGGGCACGCCCGAAGTCTGCGAAGTCGTAGGTCGCTCCGATGGGCGGCTTCACCACACCGGACTCGATCATCGGCGCGAGGCGCTGCCACTGCTTCTGCATGTAGCCGGGCCGGGTCATCGCGTAGGCACCCCAGCCCACACCACGTACGTCGGTGTTGCCCAGGAGCAGCCGGTTGACCTTCACCTGGGGGATGCCCTGTCCGGCGGCGAAGCCCACGACGAGGATCCGGCCCCGCTCGGCCAGGCAGCGCAGCGAGTCGGTGAACGCGTCACCGCCGACCACGTCGAGGACCACGTCGACCCCCTTGCCGCCGGTGAGGTCCTTGACCGCGTCGCGGAAGTCGGGCCCGACGATGACGTCGTCGGCCCCGGCGGCACGCGCGAAGGCGGCCTTCTCCTCGGTGCTGACCACGGCGATGGTGCGGGCGCCGAGGCCCTTGGCCACCTGGAGGGTCGCGGTGCCGACCCCGCCGGCCGCACCGTGCACGAGGACCGTCTCGCGGTCGCGCAGCCCCCCGCGCTCCTCGAGCGCGAAGAGGGCGGTGAGGTAGTTCATCGGCAGCGCCGCGCCCTCGTCGTACGAGATCGCGTCGGGCAGCGCGAAGGTGAAGATCGCCGGGTTGGCCACCTGCTCGGCGGCGCCACCGTGGAGGTTCACCCCCGCGACCCGCTGGCCGACGGTGAAACCGCTGGACCCGGAGCCACCGGGCTCCGGGGCACCCGCGTCGAGGACCACGCCGGCGAAGTCGACGCCGAGGGTGAACGGCGGGTCGGGCTTGAACTGGTACTCCCCGCGGCTCAGCAGCAGGTCGGGGAACGCCACGCCGACGCTGTGCACCTCGACCAGGACGTCGCGGGCGGTCAGGGTCGGGGCGGGGACCTCGCGCACCTCGACGTCGGCGGGACCGGTGGGCGTGACGACCTGGACTGCGCGCATGGACCGCACGCTAACCCCAATGCCGCGACGACCGTGGTGGCACCAGTCAGACTGGCCCCATGACCGACCCGTTCATCGACGACGTGCAGGACAGGGTCGGTGACCAGGTGGTGGGCCGTCGGGTGCCGAGGGCGCTGACGCCGTTCCGGACCCCCGCCTACCGCTGGCTGGCGCTCGCGCTCGTGGGGAGCTCGTTCGCGAGCGGCGTCTGGATCGTCGCGCTGGTGTGGGAGGTGATCCGTCTCGACGGTGGCCCGGCACAGCTCTCCACCGTGATGACCGCCAGCGCCGTCGGCGTGCTGGTCCCGGCCCTGCTGGCCGGAGTCGTCGCCGACCGGGTGCCGCAGAAGCTCATCTTGTTGGTCGTCGCGTTCGTCGAGCTCGCGGCGATGGCGCTGGTCGCCTTCGTGTCCTCGGCCGACCTCAACTCCATCCCACTGCTGGCCGGCGTCACCTTCGTGACCGGGATGGGCATGGCGTTCTACTACCCGGCGTACTCCGCCTGGCTGCCGGCGCTGGTCCCCGAGTCCGACCTCCAGTCCGTCAACGGCTTCGAGGGGATGGTGCGACCGACGATCGGCCAGGCCATCGGCCCCGCGGTGGCGGGAGCGATCGTCGCCGCCGCCTCACCGGGCGCCGCCTTCACCATCGCCGCGGTGTCGGGTGCGGTCGCGCTGGTCGTCCTCACCCGGGTCCCGCAGACCCCCCTGCGACGGACCCTGGAGGAGGCCCACGTCCGGCACCCGGTGCGCTCGGCCTTCGCGGACATGCGCGAGGGATTCGCCTACATGGTGCGCACGCCCTGGCTGCTGGCCACGCTGCTCTTCGCCTCGCTGATGATCCTGGTGATGATGGGTCCGCTCGAGGTGCTCATCCCGTTCCTCATCAAGGACCGGCTCGGGGGCGGGCCCCAGGACCACTCCTACGTCCTCGCGGCCTTCGGCGTCGGCGGCGCCGTCGGATCCCTGGTCGTGGCGTCGATCCGGATGCCGCGTCGCTACCTGACCCTGATGAATCTCGGCTGGGGACTCGCGTGCCTCCCCTTCGTGGTGATCGCCGTGGCCGACAGCATCTGGATGGTCGTCGTGGCGGCCGGCGTGATGGGTGCGCTCTTCTCCGCGCCGATGGTGATCTGGGGCACGCTCCTGCAGCGACGGGTGCCCCCGGCGTTGCTGGGTCGCGTCGCCTCGCTGGACTTCTTCGTCAGCGTCTCGCTGATGCCGGTCTCGATGGCGGCGGCCGGGCCGGTGGCCCATGCGATCGGTCTGCGCAACACCTTCTTCATCGCCGGCCTGGTGCCGCTCGTGGTCGCCGTCGTCGCGACGCTGTGGGCACGGCTGCCCGCGGACGAGATCGCGCACCCGCTGGACTGACCGGCGAGCGGGACAGGCTCAGCCGACCGCCTTGACCTCGCGGAGCTCGAAGTGCATCGGGTCGGTGTAGCGCCAGTCGCCGCCCCAGGCGAAGCCCCACTTCTCGAAGATCGCCACGACCGCCCGGTTCATCTCGCCGACGGTGCCGCGGCCGTTGCCGGGGACGTTGAGGTCGAGGGCCAGGCCGAAGGAGTGGTTGGAGAGCGTCGTGGTGTCGGCGATGAAGCGCGGGTAGTAGCACCCGGCGTACTCGTCGGGGTGGATCTCCGCGGCCAGCCCGTCCTGCCGGATCTCCAGCAGGGCCGCCCGCAGCTGCGGGAACAGGTCCTTGTGGCAGGTGACGCTGCCCAGGATCGGCACCACCTCGGTGCGGATGTTGGCCGCCACCCACGCCGGCTCCGGCGCGATGAGCCCACCGCCGAGGACGCGGTAGCGGAAGGTGCCGACGACGCTGCCGAGAGTGCCTCCGGTCGGGATGGCGGTCAGCCGGGCCTCGGGGTCGAGCCCGAGCCGCGAGGCGACGTCGAGCATCTGGACCGTCACGTCCTTGCCGACCAGCTTCTCCAGGGGCTTGCGGATCGTGGCGGGCGTGGTGCCGTCGGTGGAGATCAGCAGGCCGTTGTCGGTGGCCATCTCGATGTCACCGGCCCAGGCCGTGTTGACCACCATGTCGATCGTCGGGATCTGGGGGGTGTACGCCCCCACGTGCAGCGTCGGCGCATCCTGCCCGCTCCCGAGGCGGATCATCCCCTCCTCGTCGGCCAGCCGCTTGGCCACCTTCTGGTCGATGGCCATCTCGCCGCCCGCGACGCGGTCCCAGGCCTCCTGGAAGTCGGCGACGTCGGCCTGCGTGAAGTGGCGGTAGTCGCCGGGGTCGACCGACGCGACGGTCAGCACGCGGTTCTCCAGGCTGACCTGCCCCAGGCCGATGCGCTCGGTGTGCGCGACGCCCTTGAGCTTCTCGATCCGCTTGACGAGGTCGTCGTCGAGCGGCCGGTCCCACTGCACGAGGATGTCCGCGCTCCACAGGCGGCCGTCGCGCTCGCCGGGGGGGTCGACGGCGTGCGCGGGGTCGGCGACCGGGACCACGGTGCTCGTGGAGGGTGTCGGGCTCGTCGTGCCCGACGACGGTGGGGGGTCCGCCTCGCTCGTCGTCGCCCCGTCGCTGCAGGCACCGAGCAGGAGGGTGAGGGCAGCCGCGGCCGCCACCCCTGCCCCCTGTCGTACGCGCATGGTCAGACCTTATGGAGTGGGTGTCCGGACGCGACCGGGAATCGCGAACCACGAGATCACTCCGCCGAGCGCGAGGAGCACCGCACAGGCGAGCATCGCCGATCCGTACGCCGGGTCGAGGCGCGTGGGGTCGCGGTAGTCGTCACCTGCCAGGCCGACGGCCATCGGCAGTGCGGCGACCGCGAGCAGGGACCCGGCGCGGGCGAGCGCGTTGTTGATGCCGCTGGCGGTGCCGGTCACCTCGTCGGGCGCCGCGGCCAGGACGGTCGCGGTCAGCGGTGCGACCATCAGGGCGAGTCCGAGGCCGAACACCGTGAGGCCGGGCGCGACGTCGCGCCACCAGACCACCTCTGGTCCCACACCGAACAGCCACAGCGTGCCGGCCGCCATCACGAGCGGACCGAGCGTCATCGGGACCCGCGGCCCGATCCGCTGGGCCAGCGCGCCACCTCGAGCGGCCAGCAGGAGCATGCAGGCCGTGATGGGGAGGGTGGACAGCCCGGCCTCGAGCGCGCCGTATCCGCCGACGATCTGGAGCTGGAGGACGAGGAAGAACAAGATGCCGCCGAGGGCCGCGTAGACGAGCATGGTCATCGCGTTGGCGGCGCTGAAGGTTCGGTCGGCGAAGAGGCCGAGGGGCACCATCGGCGCCCGGGTGCGGCGTTCGACGACCACGAAGGAGACCGCCGCGACGAGGCCGATCCCGGCCGCCCACACGGCGCTCCGTCCACCGGCGTCGGTGAGCGCCCAGGTCGTGCCGGCGAGCGCCAGTGAGGCGAGGACGGCGCCGCCGACGTCGAAGCGGCCCCGGTCCCGCGGGTCGCGGGTCTCCGGCACCCAGTGCTGGGCCAGCCGGACCGCGAGCGCCGCCAGGGGCAGGTTGATCAGGAAGATCCAGCGCCACGACGCGTGGTCGATCAGCAGACCGCCCACCAGGGGGCCGAGGGCGGCGGCGATGCCGCCCAGCCCGGACCAGGCACCGATCGCGCGACTGCGGTCCTCGGCCCGGAAGGCGCCCTGGATCATCGCCAGGCTGCCGGGCGTCAGCAGCGCACCGCCGATGCCCTGGAGCACGCGCGCCACGATCAGCACCTCGGCGGTCGGCGCCAGCCCGCACAGCAGGGAGGCCAGCGCGAACCAGACCGTGCCGATGACGAAGACCCGGCGACGTCCGAGCCGATCACCCAACGACCCGCCCAGGAGGATCAGTGAGGCCAGGGAGAGGAGGTAGCCGTTGGTGATCCACTGCAGCTGCGAGAGCGACGCGTCGAGGTCGGCGCCCATCGTCCGCAGGGCCACGTTGACGACCGTGCCGTCCAGCAGCGTCATCCCCGACCCGAGGGTGGCCGCCGCGACCACGCCGCGCGCGGCCGGCGTACCCCAGACGACTCCGCTCACCCGGCAAGGCTAGGGCCCATCAGCGCAGGGGTCTTGACGTGTTCGGGTCGATCCGCCTTGGATCGCAACGACGGCGGCGACATCCTGCGCTGCCGGTTTCTCGGTCAGGAGACCTCATGCATTCACGTGAACCACAACGTTTCGCATCCCGAGCGGCGCGACCCCTGTCGCTCGCGCTCATCGCCACCGCCCTCACCTGGGCCGGTGCGGCAGCGCCGGCGGAGGCAGCCTCCCCGTCGTGCCTCAAGCGCACCAACAACACCTACTCCAAGCTCCTCGAGTGCGTCACCGTCGAGGGCGTCCGTGCCCACCAGGCGAAGTTCCAGGCCATCGGCGACGCCAACGACGACGAGTTCTACCCCGGCAGCCGGGTTGCCGGGACCGAGGGCTACGCCGACAGCGTCGACTACGTCGCGGGCAAGCTCAGGGGTGCCGGCTACGACGTCACGCTCGACCCGTTCCAGTTCCAGTTCGTGTTCCCGGCGCTGCTGCGCCAGGTGACCCCGAAGGCGGCGGACTACGAGACAGGGACCTACACCGGCTCCGGCAACGGCGACATCACCGGCAACGTCATCCCGGTCGACATCAACCTCACGCCACCGCGGGCGAGCACGAGCGGCTGCGAGGCGAGCGACTTCGCCGGGCTCGACTTCTCCGGGCCCCGCGACATCGCCCTGGTGCAGCGCGGCACCTGCAGCTTCGGGCAGAAGGCGGTCAACGCGGAGGCCGCCGGCGCGGAGGCCGTGATCGTGTTCAACCAGGGCAACGACCCGACACGTGAGGGTCTGATCGTGGGCACGCTCGGCACGTCCGTGGTCACCATCCCGGTCGTCGGCGCCTCCTTCGCCAACGGCGTCGCTCTCTCAGAGGCCGGCTCCACCGCCCGCGTCCGGGTCCTCCCGAGCGAGACGCGCACCGACTACAACGTCATCGCGGAGAAGGTCGGCACCCATCGCGACAACGTGGTGATGAGTGGGGCGCACCTCGACAGCGTCACGTCCGGCCCGGGCATCAACGACAACGGCTCCGGCTCGGCCGCTCTGCTGGAGACCGCACTCCAGATGGCCAAGGTCAAGCCGGTCAACACCGTCCGCTACGCCTGGTGGGGCGCGGAGGAGTCCGGCCTCCTGGGCTCCAGGGCCTACGTCGCCGGCCTGTCCCAGACGGAGAAGGACCGCATCGCGCTCTACCTCAACTACGACATGGTCGGCTCGCCCAACTACGTCTTCATGACCTACGACGCCAACGAGTCGACGTTCCCGGCGCCGGTCGGCGTGCCGATCCCGGCCGGGTCCGAGGCGATCGAGGAGCTCTTCGAGGGGGTCTACACCTCCCTCGGTCAGCGGTATGACGACGCCCAGTACTCGGGGCGCAGCGACTACCAGGCCTTCATCCAGGCCGGGATCCCGTCGGGCGGTCTGTTCACCGGCGCAGAGGTCATCAAGACCCCGGCCCAGCAGGCCATCTGGGGCGGCACGGCGGGTGCGCAGTTCGACCCGTGCTACCACCAGGCCTGTGACACCTTCGCCAACAACGACAACACGGCGCTGGACGTCAACAGCGACCTCATCGCCTACGCAGCGCTGACGTACGCCTACTCGACCGAGTCGGTCAACGGGGTCGCGGGCAAGTCCGTGCCCGGGTCCAAGCCGCTGCCCGAGCCGACAGGCCCGGAGGGCACGTTCTGCACCACGGCTGAGTGCCCCTCCGGTGGTCTCCATGACGACCACGACCACGTGAGCGAGTGACACGACAGGTGTGAGGCGTGGGGTGGTCGCCGCAGTTGCGGCGGCCACCCTGCCCTGGTGTGGCTGGCGTCAGCGGGCGAGAACGCGCCGGGCCAGCCAGGCCAGGTCTGCCGCGGTCCGCGCGGGTGGCCCCGAGGGCGCCATCACGTGGCTCAGCACGACCCGGACCACCATGTCGATGGTGGGATCGAGGTGCTCGGCGTCCACGCCCGGGGCGTACGGCGCCACCCGCGCGGTGACCACCCCCTTGGCCGTCTCGAGGAGGGAACCCGCATTGGTGGTGAGCAGTGGCAGCAGCTCGGTGTCGGCGCCGTGGGTCGCGCTCACCACGGCGTGGAGCAGCGGGTTGGCCGCCGCATAGGTGAGCACGTCGGACACCGCGCGCTCGATGGCCCGGGTGAGGTCGTCGGGCTCGGCGTCGAAGGCCTGCTCGACGACCGCGAGGAAGCGGGCGAGCTCCTCGAGGACCATCGTCTCGGCGAGCGCCGGCTTGGACCCGACCTCGTTGTAGACGGTCTGCCGACTGACGCCGGCCTCGTCGGCGAGGCGGGCCATGGTGACCGCGGCCCAGCCCGACGAGGTGGTCAGGCGCACGGCCGCACCGACGATCCGCTCGCGCGTGGACCCCACCATGGGGGTGAGTCTAGGGAGCGGCCGCGAGGCCGGCGCGACGGCGTACGCCACCCTCAGGCGGACGACCTCTCCGGATCGCAGGGCAGGAAGTCGACCTTGTCGCGCACCCCGCAGTCGGGGCAGCACCAGCCCTCCGGGATGTCGGCCCAGGCGGTGCCGGCGGCGAAGCCCTCGTGCTCGTCACCGCTCGCGACCTCGTAGACGTACTCGCACCCGGGGCAGCGTGCGGCGAGCACCTCCGTCGCCGAGTCGAGTGCGGTCGTGGTCGTATCGGCCGCGGAGCCGCGCACTCGACTGCTCGCTGCGTAGCGCTGCAGATAGGCCTCCCGCTTGCGCGGGCTGAGGTTGGCCAGCGTCACGTCGCCGCCGAAGTGGTCGACCACGCGCTGGTCCATCACGCGGCGCCACACCGCGGGGACGATCGCCAGCACGATCATCCCGGCATAGCCGGTGGGTAGCGTCGGGCTCTCCTCGAAGTCGCGCAGCGTCTGGTAGCGCCGGGTCGGGTTCGCGTGGTGGTCGCTGTGGCGCTGCAGGTGGTAGAGCAGCACGTTGGTCGCGATGTTGTTGGAGTTCCAGCTGTGGCCGGGCAGCACGCGCTCGTAGCGCTCGCGCTCGCCTTCGCCGACCCTCTGCCGCAGCATCCCGTAGTGCTCCATGAAGTTGACGACCTCCAGCAGCGAGAATCCGACCACCGCCTGGACCAGGAGGTACGGCGCGACCTCGGGGCCGAACGCCGCGATGACCGCCGCCCACAGGGCGAGCGACATCAGCCACGCGTTGAGCACGTCGTTGTCGAGGCGCCACGGGCTCTGCTTGCGCCGGGCCAGGCGGCGCTTCTCCAGCCGCCAGGCCGACCTCACCGAGCCGCCGACGGTGCGGGGCCAGAACTGGTAGAAGCTCTCGCCCAGCCGGGCGCTCGCCGGGTCCTCGGGGGTCGCGACGCGCACGTGGTGGCCGCGGTTGTGCTCGATGTAGAAGTGGCCGTAGAACACCTGGGCCAGCGCGATCTTGGACAGCCAGCGCTCGTTGGCCTCCTTCTTGTGGCCGAGCTCGTGGGCGGTGTTGATGCCGATGCCGCCGATGCAGCCGATCGAGATGGCCAGCCCGACCTTGTCGATCGTCGACAGCGGTTCGGCCAGCAGCCCGAACGCGTCCCACCCCCCGACCAGGGCCATCGCGCCGAGGAATCCGGCGTACTGGATCGGCAGGAAGAGATAGGTGATCCAGCGGTAGTAGCGGTCCTTCTCCAGCGCCTCGATCACGTCGTCGGGCGGGTTGGAGCGATCGAGCCCGGCGAACAGGTCGATCGCCGGGACGATGCCGAGGATGACGATGGGCCCGATCCAGAACCAGATGCCCCAGCCCGTCGCGAGGTGTCCGCCGAAGGCGACGAACGCCAGGCTCGGCACCACCAGGCCGATCAGCCACAGGTAGCGCTTCTGGTCCTTCCAGAGCGCGGTCGTGCCCTCGGCGACCGTGCCGCTGGGGGCCAGTCGGGTGGGGTAGCCGGCCATCTCATGACCTCCTGCCGTGGTGGTTTACAAGACCATACGATCTGTAAAGCGCGGTGACAAGAGCGGCTGTCCTGTCCGCCCAGAGCCGGCTGGTCACCGCTCGCTCCACGGTCACCGGGCGCCGCGCAGCCACCGGCCGCTAGATTGGCCCCCATGCAGCATCCCTTCGGCATCGACTTCGGCGGCACCGGCATCAAGGGCGCGCCCGTCGACCTCGCACACGGCGACTTCGCCCACGACCGCATCCGCATCGACACCCCCAAGCCGGCCAGCCCACAGGCCGTGGCACAGGTGTTCCAGAAGATCGTCGACAGCTTCCCGGCGGCGTCGACCCCTGTCGGCGTGACCGTCCCGGGCATCGTGCGGCGCGGCGTGGTGCTCTCGGCCGCCAACATCGACAAGTCGTGGATCGGCGAGGACGCCGACGCGATCTTCACCGAGGCGCTGGGGCGTGAGGTCCACGTGGTCAACGACGCCGACGCCGCCGGGCTCGCGGAGGCGGAGTTCGGGGCCGCGAAGGGTCGCCAGGGCCTGGTCATGGTGATCACCCTCGGCACCGGGATCGGCTCGGCGATGATCTTCGACGGCCAGCTCGTGCCCAACTCCGAGATGGGCCACCTCGAGATCGACGGCGAGGTCGCCGAGGTCCGCGCCGCCACCAGCGCGCGCGAGCGCGAGGGGCTGAGCTGGGAGGCCTGGTCCGAGCGCCTCACCTCCTACTTCCGCCACCTCGAGCGGCTCTTCACCCCGGACCTGTTCGTGGTCGGCGGCGGGGTCAGCAAGTCGTGGGACAAGTTCGGCCACCTCATCGAGGTGGACACCGAGATCGTGCCTGCCACCTTGCAGAACCGGGCCGGCATCGTCGGGGCCGCGCTCGTCGCGCACCGCAAGGCCAGCTCGGACCACTAGCGGCGCGGCGCCCGGCGCCCGGCGCCCGCTCCATGGCGGGGAAGATCGTCGTGACATGTCCAGCACGACCTTCCCCACTCCTCGGGCCAGCGGCCTACGCCTGGTCGGGGGCCTTCGGCTCCAGCACCTGCTCGAAGGCCTCGACCGCGCCGCGCAGGTAGCGTTCGACGACGGCACGCTCGTCCTCGCTGAAGCTCCGGTCCAGCCGGTCGAGGGCGATGAACATGGGCAGCAGATGACCGACCACCTCGCTGCGGCCGGACGCGGTGAGCACCAGCTCGGTGCGCCGCCGGTCGGCCGCGTGCGGCCGGCGCTCGACGTGGCCACGGGAGACCAACCGGTCCACGATCCCGGTCGCAGCGGCGGTGGACACCTCCAGGCGTCGAGCCACCTCCGCCGGGCCGATCTGCTCCCGGCCCAGGTGCTCGAGGGTCACCAGCTCGGTGTCGCTGATCCCCGCGCGTCGCGCCACGACGTGGTTCACCCGCGCGCCGGCGGTGACCAGCTCGCGCAGTGCGACGAGGGTGGCGGACTCGTCCCACCCCGGAGCCGGCTGCTGGTCGGTCGGGCTCACGGCGGTCCTCTCGGTGGCGACGTCGAAGTTGCGTGCGATCGGCGCGATCGCTAACTTACTTAGCAATCTACCTGCTGAGCCACCCGATCCTAGGAACTCTCGTGCCCGGTCACCAGCCCCCCGCTCCTGCCCGCTTCGTGTCCGGACGTCGTACGGCGTGGTGGGTGGCCCTGGTGCCCATCCTCCTCGCGCTCGCGGTCATCGCGTTCGTTCCCGAGGGCGAGCGGGACAACAGCGCCGCCGACACCCTGCCCGCCGGTGCCGACAGCACGTACGCGGTGGAGCTGGCCGATCGGCTGCCCGAGGACGACGGCCAGGTCGCCATCGTGTTGTGGACCGCCGCGTCGGGGACCATCGACCAGGCCGCCCAGCAGGACCTCGACGCCCAGGCGATCGCCCTGCTCCAGCAGGGGGGCGCGCAGGAGGGGGGCCAGGAAGGCGGCCGGCCGAGCGGCGAGCAGCCCGGCGGGGAGCAGACCGGCCCGGTCGTCCTCGCCGAGGACGGCTCCGCGGCCTTCGCCGCGATCCCGGTGTCGTCGACGTCGGCCACCGACAACATCGACAAGGTCGAGGACCTGCGCCAGCAGCTGCGCGACGACGCCCCCGACGGCATCGACGTCCAGGTCACCGGGCCCGCGGGCATCCAGGCCGACATCGGCCAGGTCTTCGACGGCGCCAACCTGCGCCTGCTGCTCTCCACCGCCGGAGTGGTGGCGCTGCTGCTGATCATCACCTACCGCAGCCCGGTGCTCTGGCTCGTCCCGCTCACCGTCGTGGGCATCGCCGACCGGATGTCCGCGATCGTCGCGACCAACGTGCTCGAGCTCACCGGGGTGGCCTGGGACGAGTCGACGATCGGCATCCTCAGCGTGCTCGTCTTCGGCGCCGGCACCGACTACGCCCTGCTGCTGATCTCGCGCTACCGCGACGAGCTCAAGCAGGAGGGCTCCCGCCACCTCGCCATGGCGCGCGCCGTCTCCCGCACCGCTGAAGCCGTCGCCTCGAGCTCGATCACCGTCGTCCTCGGGCTGCTGACCCTCCTCCTCTCGGCGATCCCGACGACCCGCGGGCTCGGCCTGGCGTGCGCCGTCGGCGTGGTCATCGCCGCGACCTTCGCCCTCGTCGTGCTGCCGGCCGCCCTGGTGCTCTTCGGCCGCTGGGTGTTCTGGCCCCAGGTCCCCCGCGTCGGCGACACCGTCCTGGTCGATTCCGACACCTCGCTCTGGCACCGGGTCGGCGGCGCGGTGTCCCGCCGGCCGCGCACGTTCGTGGTGGCCACGGTCGTCGCCCTCGCCGCCCTCGCCAGCGGCACGCTCAGCATCACCACCGGACTCGACCCGTCCGACCAGTTCCTCGAGAAGCCTGAGGCGATCTCCGCCGCCGAGCGGCTCGGCGAGTCCTTCCCGGCCGGCACGAGCGACCCCCTCCAGGTCCTCACGCGTGCCGAGCCCGAGCAGGTGCTCGCGGCCGTCGAGGGCGTCGGGGGCGTCAGCTCCGCCCGGGTCACGACCACCGGTGACGGCATCGCCCGCATCGACGCCGTACCCGACGCGGACCCCGGCAGCGACGCCGCGCAGGCGATCGTGGCCGACGTCCGCGCGGCCGTCGCCGACTTCGACGACACCCACGTCGGCGGCGGTGACGCCGAGGCGGTCGATGCCAAGGACTACGCCGCCAAGGACCGGCTGCTGATCCTGCCGCTGATCCTGCTGCTGGTGCTGGGTGCGCTCCTGCTGCTGCTCCGGTCGGTCGTGGCGCCGGTGCTGCTCGTGGCCACCGTCGTCGCGACGTACGCCGCCAGCATGGGCGCCTCGTGGTGGCTCTTCCAGGGCGTCTTCGGCTTCGCGGCGATGGACACCGGCGTGCCGCTCCTGGCGTTCTTGTTCCTGGTCGCCCTCGGTGTCGACTACAACATCTTCCTCGTGACCAGGGCCCGCGAGGAGGCGCGCGAGCACGGCACCCGGGTCGGGATGCTGCGCGCCCTGACCGCCACCGGCGGCGTCATCACCAGCGCCGGCATCCTGCTCGCCGCGGTCTTCGCGGTGCTCGGCGTGCTGCCGCTGGTGGTGCTCGCCCAGCTCGGCGCGATCATCTTCGTCGGCGTGCTGCTCGACACCCTCGTCGTACGCACCGTGCTGGTGCCGGCGCTCGCGCTCACGCTGGGTGAGACGTTCTGGTGGCCGCGCAAGGTCTCCGCGCAGTAGGCCGCCTCAGGCCTCACGCCCGCTGATCGCCGAGGCCACGTGCTTGGTCACGTCGGGGTGGAAGACGCTCGGGATGATGAACGAGGCGTGCAGCTCCTCGGCGCTCACGGTGTCGGCGATCGCCTGCGCGGCCCGCAGGAGCATGTCGACCGTCACCTCGGAGGCGCCGGCGTCGAGCAGGCCACGGAAGACGCCGGGGAAGGCGAGCACGTTGTTGATCTGGTTGGGGTAGTCGGAACGGCCCGAGGCCACGACCGCGGCGTACTTGTCGGCCTCCGCGGGGTCGACCTCCGGGTCGGGATTGGCGAGCGCGAAGACGATCGGGTCCGTGGCCATCGTCGGGATCCACTCCGGGTCGAGGATGCCGGGCGCCGAGACGCCGACGAAGACGTCGGCGTCCACGAGGACCTCCCGCAGGGAGCCCGCGGCGCGGCGTGGGTTGGTGGCCGCGGCGAGCTCGGTGTGCGCGGCGGACAGGGACGCGTCGCCGGTGGACAGCGCACCCTCGCGGTCCACGACCACGACGTCGCGGGCCCCGGCCGCGAGCAGCAGCGTGACGATCGCCGTCCCTGCCGCACCTGCGCCCGACACCACGATGCGGACGTCGGCGAGCTCCTTGTGCACGCACCGCAGCGCGTTGGTCAGTGCTGCCAGCACGACGATCGCCGTGCCGTGCTGGTCGTCGTGGAAGACCGGGATGTCGAGCGACTCGCGCAGCCGCCGCTCGATCTCGAAGCAGCGGGGGGCGGCGATGTCCTCGAGGTTGATCCCACCGAAGCCGGGCGCGATCATCTCGACGGCCTTCACGATCTCGTCGGTGTCCTGGGTGGCCAGGCAGATGGGCCACGCGTCGATGTCGGCGAAGCGCTTGAAGAGCGCCGCCTTGCCCTCCATCACCGGCATGGCTGCGCCGGGGCCGATGTTGCCGAGGCCGAGGACCGCGGAGCCGTCGGTCACGACCGCGACCGAGTTTCCCTTGATCGTGAGCTTGCGGACGTCCTCGGGGTTCTCATAGATCGCCATCGAGACCCGCCCGACGCCGGGCGTGTAGGCCATGGAGAGGTCGTCACGGGTGCGCAGCGGCACCTTGGAGGTGACCTCGATCTTGCCGCCGAGGTGGAGCAGGAAGGTGCGGTCGCTCACCTTGTGCACCGTCACGCCACCGACAGCGGCCACCGCGGTGACGAGGTCCTGGGAGTGGCCGGCGTCGGAGGCCGAGCACGTCAGGTCGACCACGAGCCGGTCGTGGCGCGACTCGGTCACGTCGATCGCGGTCACCACACCGCCGCTCGTGGCGATCGCGGTCGCCACGGCGCCGACGACGCCGTGGTCCGGAGCGGTGTACAACCGCATGGTGATCGAGTACGACGATGCGGTGGCGGCCATGGGGTGACCCTCCCCCCACGCCGGGGTTACGGGCAAGTCACCTGGGCCTAGGCTCGGCCCGTGACCACCGAGCTCATCGACCGGACCGACGCCCACCGCTTCGAGCTGCGCTCGGGTGAGGAGGTGCTCGGCTTCCTCACCTACCGGCTCAACGGCACGCGGATCACGCTGATCCACATCGAGGTCGACCCCGCCCACGAGGGCGAGGGCCACGCCGCGACGCTCGCCCGCGGCGCCCTCGACGACGCCCGCTCACGCGGACTGACGGTCGTGCCGAAGTGCCCCTTCGTGGCGAAGTACATCGACAAGCACCCGGCGTACGCCGACCTGGTCCACCGGCCGGGCTAGCGCACCACCGAGTCGGTGATCGTCCGGCTCGCCCCGAGGAAGAAGATCCCCGGCAGCGTCTCGAAGCCGTCGCTGGGGTTGTCGGTCAGCCGCGAGCCGCGGATCGTGAGGGTGCCCGAGCGGTCGTTGGAGACGAAGAAGATCGCGCCACCGCCCTCGCGGGCGCGGTTGCCGCTCAGCGTGGAGTCCTCGATGTCGAGGTGGATGGCGTTGCCGTCGAGGTAGATCGCACCGCCGGATCCGCCGCCCGGCGTCCCGGGCCGCGACGGGTTTGCCCCGCGCCCGAGCGCCCGGTTGTTGGTGAAGATCGAGGAGGCGATGCGCCACGAGACGCCGATGCTGCTCAGCGCGGAGCCGTTGCTGCACCGCCCACCGGCGAAGCTGGAGCGGCGTACGACGACGGGGCGGTCGCGGTGCTGGTCGAGCACCCGGACCGCGCCACCGCCGAGGTCGGGCCCGGTGCGGTCGCAGCGGTTGCGGACGAACGCGGAGTCGAGGATCTTCAGCCGGCCGCCGCGCACGAAGATCGCGCCACCACCACCGCCGTCGGCCTTCTCCCCGGTGGCGTTGCCCTGGACGAAACGCATCCGGCGTACGACGAGCCGGGGCTCGGCCTGGTCGTTGCAGTGCGACGTGGTCCAGACCTGCGCGCGGTCGCAGGTGTTCATGTAGAGGATGCGGCGCTTCCCCTGACCGCTCAGGGTGACGAGCCCGCCGCCGTCGATCACGACTCGCGCCGAGGTGTTGACCACCTTGGCGGTCCTCTTCATCGCGATCCTCACCGGCTGCGGCCCGCAGTCGAAGGAGATCCGTCCGCCCGCGGCGAC
The DNA here is from genome assembly GCA_963726515.1 of uncultured Actinomycetota bacterium. Taxonomy (GTDB): domain Bacteria; phylum Actinomycetota; class Actinomycetes; order Propionibacteriales; family Nocardioidaceae; genus Nocardioides. Next base: position 29,139 of record CAVSCW010000023.1, on the reverse strand, counting down.
CGCGCGGACGACGGCGCGCGAGGTGCAGGAGGCGGAGGTGCCGTTGCCGACGACCGTGTCCGCCGCGATCCTCGTCAACGCTGGTTGAGGAGGGCGCGCCGCGCCTGCCACGAAACCGGCCGCACCCGCACTCGCCGGCGCAGCCGCCGCCAGCACCGCGGCGACGACCCCCGCAGCAAGGAGGGCGCCGGCCCTGCTCACAGCGCCTTCTCGATGTCCCCGCTGAGCTTCTCGGGCTCGGTGGTCGGGCTGTATCTCTCGATGACGTGGCCGTCGCGACCGATGAGGAACTTGGTGAAGTTCCACTTGATCTTGGAGCCGAGCAGGCCGCCCTTGGAGTCCTTCAGCCAGTCGAAGAGCGGGTGCGCGGAGTCACCGTTGACGTCGACCTTCGAGAACAGCGGGAAGCTCACACCGAAGTTGCGCTCGCAGAAGTCCGAGATCTCGGCCTCGTCGCCGGGCTCCTGGTTGCCGAACTGGTCGCACGGGAAGCCCAGCACCACCAGGCCCTGGTCGGCGTAGGTGTCCTGGAGCTGCTGGAGGCCCTTGTACTGGCCGGTGAAGCCGCACTGGGAGGCCGTGTTGACCACCAGCACGACCTTGCCGTCGTACTGCGAGAGGTCGGTGTCCGTGCCGTCGATCGCGGGCGCCGAGAATTCGGAGAGGGTCGTCATGTCCCCGAGTCTGCCAGCCGGTCGGGCACCGGATCGCCACCGAACCCCCCGGTGAACGCCCACTCGCCCAGCGGCTTGCGCACGCGGTCGCGGTGCTCGCGGGCAGCGGTGCGCTCGTCGACGTCCGCCGGATCGCCCAGAACCCCGACCGCGATGCCGGTCAGCAGCTGGTGGGTGGGTGGCACCCCGAGCGCCTCGGCGAGGGCGTCGTGGTCGAAACCGGCGAACTGGTGGGCGTGCAACCCCATCGCCCGCGCCTGCAGGGTGAGGTGGGCCGCGGCCTGCCCGACGTCGTGGAGCGCGTAGTCGCTGTAGGCCGGCGCGTCCGCCTCGGCCCCCGTCCGGACGTGGGCGGCCGTGACGAAGACGACCGAGGCCCGCGGGACCCAACCGGAGTTGCCCCGGCTCAGGTGGGCGACGAGCCGTTGGTGGTTGGGGCTGCCCGGCAGGCAGACGAAGAACACCCACGGCTGGCTGTTGCCGGCGCTCGGGGCCCACTGGGCGGCGCGCAGCAGGGTCTCGACCTCGGTGTCGCTCAGCCGGTGCTGGTCGTCGTACACGCTCGCGCTCCAGCGCGACCGCAGGGGCTCGGCGAGGCCCTCGGCGGCGGGCTGGGGTGCTTGCTCGGTCACGGGGCGAGTATGTCCGGCGTAGCCACGCGGACATCGGTCGGCTCCGGATCGCTCTCAGAGCGTGGTGGGAGGGCCCTTCCCCGACCAACGTCCGCGCGTCTCCGGCTCAGTCGTCGAGCGCGTCGAGCTCGGCCAGCGCCGACTCCCACCGCTTGCGCCGCTCCTCGTCGGACTGCCCCCACCACGCGGGGCCGCGCTCGCCGAGGCCGACCTTGGCCACCTGGGTCCGGTGCCGCGTCGCGGCGAGCTCCGCGTCCGTCGAAGCCGCGCGCACGCCGCCCCGGCCGCGGCCGAGGTGGCTCTTCAGCCGCGTCAGCTCATCAGCAGGGATCGCGGGGTCCGTACGGCGCCAGCGTCGGCCGTCGACCACGAGCCACTTCTCGTCGTCGGTCGGCTCGGTCACGGGAGCGAGCATGCCGCACACCCGGGCCGGGAAACGCCGAAGGCCCCGGGATCCGGGGCCTTCGATCTGGTGCGCGAGGGGGGATTTGAACCCCCACGCCCTTTCGGACACTGCGACCTGAACGCAGCGCGTCTGCCGTTCCGCCACTCGCGCGAGAAGCAGCGGCAAGGCTACCCCACCCATTTCCCGCGCTCCCAATCGGCCGAAGGCAGTCCAAGGTTCACGTCCTGAACTGGAGCCTCACCCCCGAAACTTCGGGGTGGAGGCTCCAGTTTCCCCGGGTACCCGGGGAAAGCGACCCGGGGGCCACCGCCGGAGCCCGCACACGCCCACCGGCGGGGCGGCACCCGTGCGCGACACCCCTCGGCCGGTACGCTCGGCGGCACCGAGCGGGCGGTGTGTGAAGCCTGCCCATCCACGACGAGGCACCCTGAGCGCGAGAGGAGGCGAAGCATGAACGCCCTTCAGCGGTTCGAGCAGCGGCTCGAGCAGGCCATCTCCGGCGTCTTCGCGCGGGCCTTCCGCAGTGCCGTGCAGCCCGTCGAGATCGCCGCGGCGCTCCAGCGCGAGTGTGACAACAACGCCCAGGTGCTCAGCCGGCAACGCCGCCTGGTGCCCAACGACTTCCACGTCGAGCTCTCGGTCACCGACCTCGACCGCATCGTCGGCCTCGGCCGCACGCTGGAGCAGGACCTCGTCGACCAGCTGCAGGACCACGCCGACGCGCAGGGCTACGTCTTCACCGGCCCGATCTCGGTCGCCTTCGAGTCCGCCGACGACCTGACCACCGGCCGGTTCCGGATCCGGAGCAAGGCGCAGGCCAGCGTGACCGACAACGACCAGCGCACCCGCACCCGCTCCTCGCACGCCACCCTCGAGGTCAACGGCACCCGCCACCCGTTGCGCCCTCCGGGCCTGGTGATCGGCCGCGGCACCGAGGCCGACCTCCGCATCAACGACCCGGGCGTGAGCCGGCGCCACCTCGAGCTCGAGGTCAGCATCGAGGGGGTCGACGCGATCGACCTCGGCTCGACCAACGGCATCCTGGTCGACGGCTCGAAGGTGACCCGCGCCCGGCTGCGCGACGGGTCCACGATCAAGATCGGGCACACCGAGATGACCGTCCGCATCGAGGGCGGTCGCGACGAGGCCGGGGGATGGAATGTCTGAGCTGACCCTCTTCCTCATCCGCGCGGCCTTCCTGGCCATCCTCTGGATCTTCGTGCTCTCGGCGATCTCGGTGATCCGCTCCGACATGTTCGGTGCCCGGGTGCCCGAGTCCGCCCGCGGCGCCGCCGTCAAGCAGCCCGAGCGCAAGGCCGGCAGGGCCCGGAAGCCGCGACGCGGCGCACCCACCCACCTGCTCGTGGTCGAGGGCGAGAACCCCGGCACCCGCGCCGAGCTCGCCGACGCCCCGCTGCTCATCGGACGCGGCAGCGACGCGGCCATCAAGCTCGACGACGACTACGTCTCCACCCGGCACGCCCGCATCGCCGCCAGCGGCGACGAGTGGTTCGTCGAGGACCTCGGCTCGACGAACGGCACCTACGTCGGCCCGGTGCGCATCACCCAGCCCACCACCATCGGCCCCGGCGTCCAGGTCCGCGTCGGCAAGACGATCCTGGAGCTGCGGAAGTGACCCACTACCTCCACTACTCCGCGATCTCCGACGTCGGCCGGGTCCGCCGGGAGAACCAGGACAGCGGCTATGCCGGCCCGTGGGTGCTGACCGTCTGCGACGGCGTCGGCGGTGCCGTACGCGGTGACCTGGCGTCGAGCACGGCCGTGCAGGCGCTGCGCAAGCTCGACCAGGAGCCCGACCCGGACCTCCTCGGCCAGGTGGCCGGAGCCGTGCACCGCGCCGACGACCGGATCGCCGAGCTGGTCGAGGAGGACCCCGGCCTCAACGGCACGTCCACCACCGCGACCGTCGCCCTCTTCGACGGCGACCGCTTCGGCATCGGGCACATCGGCGACAGCCGCGCCTACCTCTACCGGCGCGGCGAGCTGCGCCAGCTCACCCACGACCACACCTTCGTCCAGTCGCTCATCGACGAGGGCCGCATCACCGAGGAGCAGTCGCGGACCCACCCGCACCGCAACCTCATCCTCAAGGCCCTCGACGGCATCCGCCACGAGGAGCCGGACCTCTTCGAGTTCCCCGCCGAGGTGGGCGACCGCATCTTCTTGTGCAGCGACGGCGCCTGCGGGACCCTCACGGACGAGCGGATGGCCGACATCCTCGCCAGCGGCACCCCCGACTACGCGGCGGTCGAGCTGGTCCGGGCGAGCCTCGAGGCCGGCAGCACCGACAACGTCACCTGCATCGTCGCCGACGTCTCCGAGGAGGTCCCGCCGGAGGACCTCGTCCCGCTGCTGGTCGGCGCCGCGGCGGACCTGCCGCGCCGGATGCCGCTCGCCGAGGCCGTGGGCGGCCTCTTCCGCGGGCACCGCTCCGGCGACACCGGTGAGATCCCGCCGGTGCCCGACGACCTCCCCGAGGGCGCGTTCGTCGCCGACCCGATCGACCCCGAGTCCGCGCGCTACGCCCCCCGCCCCCCGAGTCGCTACACCTGGCTGCGCCGCGCCATGGCCGCGGCGGTCGTCCTCGGGCTCGCCTGGGTCGTGCTCGCGGCCGGCTGGTCGTGGAGCCAGACGCAGTTCTACGTCGCCGACCACGACGGCAAGGTCGCCATCTTCCGCGGCATCGACGCCGACGTGGCCGGCCTCTCCCTCTCCCACACCTACGAGGTGACCGACGTCGACCTCGACCGGCTCAGCGACATCGACGCCGGGCAGGTGCGTGCCGGCATCGAGGCCGACAACCTGGACGACGCGCGCCTGACCGTCGACAACTACGCCGCGCGCCAGGACGTCAGCTCACCGTGACGGGCAGCCTGGGATGAGTCAGACCGGAAGCCTGATGGGCTTCGTGCACCGGCGCCGCCGGGGCGCGGAGCTGTTCCTGCTCGTCCTGGCCCTGGCGGTCGGGATCGGCGCCTACGCCGCCGTCGGGCTGGGTCTCGAGGGGGAGGTGCCGACCGACCTCGTCGGCTACGGCGGCTGGCTCACGGCGCTGATCGTCGCCGCCCACGTGAGCGTGCGCATCGTCGCGCCGTACGCCGACCCCGTGCTGCTGCCGCTCGTGGCCGCCCTCAACGGCTTCGGCCTCGCCATCCTCCGGCGCCTCGACATCACCTACGAGGCGACCGGGGACCCCGACACGTTCGCGCGCCAGCAGCTGACCTGGATGACGCTGGGCGTGGTGCTGTTCATCGGCACGCTGGTGCTGCTGCGCGACCACCGGGTGCTGCAGCGCTTCACCTACACCGCCGGACTCATCGGCATCCTGCTGCTGGTCCTGCCCTTCCTCCCGCTCATCGGACGCGAGATCAACGGCGCGCGCATCTGGATCAACGTCGCCGGCTTCAGCTTCCAACCGGGTGAGGTCGCCAAGGTCATGCTGGTGATCGCGTTCGCCGGCTACCTCGTGCTCCACCGCGACGCGCTCGCGCTGGCGGGTCGGCGGGTGGTCTTCGTCGACCTGCCCCGCGGTCGCGACCTCGGACCGATCATGGCCATGTTCGCCGTCTCGATGATGATCCTGGTCCTGCAGAACGACCTGGGGTCCTCACTCCTCTTCTTCGGCCTCTTCCTGACCATGCTCTACGTCGCCACCGAGCGTCCCGGCTGGCTGGTGGTCGGTGGCCTGCTGTTCGGGGCGGGCGCGCTGGCGGCGTACACGTTCGTCGGCAACGTGCAGAACCGCTTCAACTTCTGGCTGCACCCGATGGACCACTACGAGGCGTCCCCCGGCAGCTACCAGCTCGTCGAGGCGCTGTTCGGTCAGGGGTGGGGTGGCCTGATCGGCCGCGGCCTGGGCAACGGCTTCCCCGAGCGGGTGCCCTTCGCCTACTCCGACTTCATCATCTCCACCGTCGGGGAGGAGCTCGGCCTCACCGCCGTGATGGCGATCGTGCTCTGCTACGGCCTCATCGTCGAGCGGGCCCTGCGGATCGCGCTCATCTCGCGCGACGGCTTCGGCAAGCTGATGGCGGTCGGCCTGGGCTCGATCGTCGCCCTCCAGGTCTTCGTCGTCATCGGCGGGGTCACCGGGCTCATCCCGCTCACCGGCCTCACCACACCGTTCCTGTCCTACGGCGGGTCGTCGCTGGTCGCCAACTGGGTCATCGTCGCGCTGCTGCTGCGCATCTCCGACCAGGCCCGTCGCCCGGCGCCGCGCCTGGACCCGGTCGACGACTCGGGCGCCGACAGCGAGCACACGCAGGTGGTGAAGCTCAGGTGAACAAGCCGATCCGTGTCGTCTCGGTCTTCTGCCTGGTCCTCTTCATGGCGCTCCTGGTCAACGCGACCTACCTGATGTACGTCCGCGCCGACGACCTCGGCAAGGACCCGCGCAACCGCCGCATCATCACCGCGACGTTCTCCCGCGAGCGCGGAGCCATCCTCGTCGGCAAGGACGCGATCGCGCAGAGCGTGCCCTCCGACGACAAGTACAAGTTCCAGCGCACCTACTCCCAGCCTCTGAAGTACGCCCCGATCACCGGCTACTTCTCGTGGTTCAGCCAGACGGGGGTGGAGCGCTCGCAGAACTCGGTGCTCGCCGGCGACGACTCCCGGCTCTTCGTCACCCGCCTCGTCGACCTGCTCAGCAACACCGACCCCAAGGGCGGCAACGTCCAGCTCACGGTCAGCGCAGCCGCCCAGGACGCCGCCTGGGAGGGCCTGGAGGCCCTGCCCGGCGACGCGCAGGGGGCCGTCGTGGCGCTCGAGCCCACCACCGGTCGCGTGCTGGCGATGGCCTCGACGCCCACCTTCGACCCCAACAACTTCGCCTCCCACGACTTCGGCGCGGTCGCCGACCTCGGCGAGCAGCTCAACGCCGACGAGCGCGACCCGCTGGTCAACCGCGCCATCGCCACCACGCTGCCCCCCGGGTCGACCTTCAAGCTGGTCACCGCCGCGGCCGCGATCGAGTCGGGCAACTACGACGCCGACTCGATGGTCCCGGGGGGCTTCCAGTTCCAGCTGCCGCAGTCCTCGACCACCATCGGCAACTACGACGGCGGCAACTGCGGCGGTCGCCGGATCACCCTGACCCAGGCCCTGCAGGTCTCGTGCAACGTCACCTTCCTCACCCTCGCCAACGAGCTGGGCAACGAGGCGATGGCCGACCAGGCCGAGGCGTTCGGCTTCAACTCGACCGCGCTCGAGGACCTCGGCGGGCAGGCCAGGTCGCTCTACCCCCGTGACATGGACCCCCCGCAGACCGCGATGTCGGGCATCGGCCAGTCGAGCGTGACCGCGACGCCGTTGCAGATGGCGATGGTGGCCGCCGCGATCGCCAACGACGGTGACGTGATGCGCCCCTACGTCGTCGACGAGGTCCGCGCCCCCAACCTGTCGGTCCTCGACCGCACCGACCCGCAGAGCCTCAGCAAGGCGATGTCGAGCACCACCGCCGAGGAGCTCACCAAGATGCTCGTGGCGACCGTCGACTCCGGCACGGCCACCCCGGCGCAGATCCCCGGCATCGAGGTCGCCGGCAAGACCGGCACGGCGCAGTCCACCGCCGACCGGCCGCCGTACGCCTGGTTCGTGTCGTTCGCCCCCGCCAACGACCCCCAGGTCGCGGTCGCCGTGCTCGTCCAGTCCAGCGACACCTCCCGCGACGAGATCGGCGGCGGACGCCTCGGCGGCCCGATCGCCAAGGCGATCATGGAGGCGGTGATCAACCGATGACGGCCCTCGCCCCCGGCGGCCACATCGACGAGGCCCGTCGCTACGTCCTGGAGTCGCGCATCGCGACCGGCGGGATGGGCGAGGTCTGGTCGGGTCGCGACACCGTGCTCAACCGTGCCGTCGCGGTGAAGGTCCTCAAGGCCGAGTACGCCGACGACACGCTGTTTCGTCAGCGCTTCGAGATCGAGGCACGCCACGCCGCAGCGCTGCACCACCCGGGCATCGCCGCGGTGTGGGACTACGGCGCCAGCTCGCTCGACGACGGCTCCGCGACCCCCCGCCCCTACCTCGTCATGGAGCTCGTCGAGGGCCAGCCGCTCTCGGCCCTGCTGCGACCGGACGCACCCCTCGATCCCGCCGTGGCGCAGGACCTGCTGGCCCAGGCCGGCGACGCCCTCGGTGTCGCGCACGCGGCCGGGATCGTGCACCGCGACGTCAAGCCGGCGAACCTGCTCGTCACCCCCGACCGCCGGGTCAAGGTCACCGACTTCGGCATCGCACGCGCCGCGGAGGGCATGTCCCTGACCGAGACCGGCCAGGTCCTCGGCACGCCCGCCTACATCTCGCCCGAGCAGGCCGAGGGCCGCAGCGCGACCGCGGCCTCCGACGTCTACGCGCTCGGTGTCGTCGCCTTCGAGTGCCTGGCCGGCCGCAAGCCGTTCCTCGCCGACACCCCGGTCGCCACGGCGATCGCCCACCTGCGCAACCCGGTCCCCGAGCTGCCCGACAGCGTGCCCGCGGACCTCGCCCGGGTCGTACGCCAGGCGATGGCCAAGGCGCCGGAGGAGCGGTTCGCCGACGGCACCGCCTTCGCCCGGGCCCTGCGCGATCCGTCGACGGTCTCGGGGGCGACCGTGGTCGCTCCGGCCGCGGCCGTCGCGCCGGAGTCCACCGAGCTCATGGCCGCCGCCCCGGTGAGCGGCACCCCCGCACCCGCACCCGCACCGGTGCCACCACCGCCCGTCGACGCCACGCCCCACCGCGGCCGTACGACGCCGTGGCCGCTGCTGGTCGGCCTCGCGGCCGTCCTCGTCGCGGTCCTCCTCGCGTTCTGGCTCGGGGCGCGCGGCGACGACACCCCGACGGACGACCCCTCCGACACCCCGTCGCAGACACCCAGCCAGTCACAGAGCCAGACACCGAGCCAGACGCCCAGCGAGACGCCGACCGAGACACCCACGGAGACGCCCAGCGAGACACCGTCGGAGACTCCCAGCGAGACCGCGGAGCCCGCGACCGTCGAGGTGGACCCGGCTGCCTACATCGGTCGCCGGGCCAAGGACGTGGAGAAGGAGCTGGCCGACCTCGGCCTGGTCCCCCAGCTCGTCGAGGTGGAGAACCCGGGCGACGCGGAGGCCGACACCGTGGTCGAGGTGTCCCCCAGTGGCACCCTCGCGGAGGGCGACACGGTGAGCGTCAGCTATTACGGCAAGCCCCCCAAGGCCAACGGAGAGGACACCAACGGATGACGCAGCCCGAGCCGACCCTGATCGGCGGTCGCTACGAGCTCGCCGAGCTCCTCGGCCGCGGCGGCATGGCCGAGGTGCGCAAGGGCAAGGACCTGCGGCTGGGGCGGACCGTGGCGGTCAAGCGGCTGCGCACCGACCTGGCCAGCGACGCCACCTTCCAGGCCCGCTTCCGGCGCGAGGCCCAGTCATCTGCCTCCCTCAACCACCCCTCGATCGTGTCGACCTACGACACGGGCGAGGAGATGGCCACCGACGGGTCCGGCGTGGCCCAGCCCTACATCGTGATGGAGTGCGTGGAGGGCCGCACGCTGCGCGACATCGTGCGCGAGGGACGCAAGATCCTCCCCGAGCGTGCGCTGGAGATCACCAGCGGCGTGCTGTCGGCGCTCGACTACAGCCACCGCGCCGGGATCATCCACCGCGACATCAAGCCGGGCAACGTGATGCTCACCCCGACCGGCGACGTGAAGGTGATGGACTTCGGCATCGCCCGCGCGATCTCCGACGCCTCCAACACCATGACGCAGACCGCGGCCGTCGTCGGGACCGCGCAGTACCTCTCCCCCGAGCAGGCGCGCGGCGAGACCGTCGACTCCCGCTCGGACGTCTACTCCACCGGCTGCATGCTCTATGAGCTGCTCACCGGCCGGCCGCCCTTCATCGGCGACAGCCCGGTCGCCGTGGCCTACCAGCACGTCCGCGAGCAGGCGGCGCCGCCGTCCGACCTCGACGACGAGCTCGACGCCGAGATCGACGCGATCGTGATGAAGTCCCTCGCCAAGCGCGTCGAGGACCGCTACCAGAGCGCCGCTGCCATGAGGGCCGACATCGAGCGCTACCTCGCCGGCCACCCGATCCAGGCCCCCGCCGTGGTGCCGCCCCCGGCCGACACGCAGTACGTCCCCTCCGTGCCGCCCGTCGACGCGACCACGACCATGGCCGCGGGCCCGGTGGCGGGCGCCGCCGCAGGCCCGCCTCCCCACCAGGACCGCCCCGCGAAGGGACGCGCCGGCTGGTGGGTCCTCGCCGGCGCTCATGGTGGTCGCCCTGCTCCTGCTGGGCGCCTACCTGATGAACGGTCTGCTCTTCGACGACGCCCCCCAGCGCTCCGCGGTGCCCGACGTGGTCGGCATGACCGAGGACGACGCGCGGCTGGCCATCGCCGACGCCGGCTTCGTGGTCGGGCGGATCTCGCGCGAGACCTCCGAGACCGTCGAGGCGGACCTGGTCATCGAGCAGGACCCCAACCGTGACGTCTTCGCCGACCCCGGTTCCTCGGTCGGCTTCGTCCTCTCGCTCGGCAAGCCCGAGGTGCAGGTGCCCGCCGTGGTCGGTTCCCTGCGCAAGGACGCCCGCACGCAGATGCTGGCGCTGAACCTGAAGGTCCGCTTCGAGGAGGAGGACTCCGACGAGGACAAGAACCAGGTCCTCAGCACCGACCCGCCGGCAGGCACCTCCGTCGCGGAGGGCACCACCATCGTCATCGTCTACTCCGACGGCCCCGAGCAGGTCCCCGACGTCCGGGGCCTCAAGCAGGCGCAGGCGGAGAAGCAGATCCTGGAGGCCGGCTTCGTCCCCGACGTGCGGACCGACGCGAGCTCGACCGAGCCCAAGGGCACGGTCGTGGACCAGATCCCGGTCGGCGGCACCGCCGACCAGGACAGCACGGTGACGATCTTCGTCTCGGCCTACGAGGAGCCGGTCACGCCGACCGAGACGCCGATCCCGACCGAGACGCCGACGGAGACGCCGATTCCCACCGAGAGCCCGACGACCCCGCCGCCGCCGGGACGCCTCAGCGTCCGCTGACGCCGGGTCCCTACTCCGGGATGGGCGTGGCGTAGGTGAGATCGAGGAGACCGGCGTACGCCGGCGCGGCGGTCGTGTCCAGCGCGACCATGTCCCACGACACGCCACCGCCCGGGATGGTCGTGTAGTCGCGGTAGAGGGCCAGGATCGGGTCGGTGGTGAGCTCGGCCTCGAGCTGCGCCGGATCGCCGATGCCGACGATGACGTACGGCGGGGAGTAGGGCAGCCCGTGCAGGGTCACCTGGTTGCCCTCGCACTTGATGCCGGTCGTGGAGATCAGGCGCTGGCCCTGGATGGTGACCGCGCGGGCCCCGGCGCTCCACATCGCGTTGGCCACCGCCTGGATGTCCTGCTGGTGGACGACGAGGTCGTTGGGATCGCCCTCATAGCTCAGCCGCGCGTCCGCCGAGGCGTCGTCGAGGGTCACCTGGACGGCCGGACCGGTGCGCTCGGTCAGCCCGGCGGGATCCACGAGCGTGGCGATCTCGTCCTGCACCCGGGTCACCGACCGGTCACCCAGCTGCGTGCTGAGCGCCTCCACCTCGGCGTTGAGTGCGGCCGCCTCGGCGGTCAGGTCCCCGGCCTCGTCGCGCTCGGCGCGCACCACCGAGGCCAGGTCGGTCAGCCGGCCCCCGCGCAGGTCGAGGCCGTCGCTCTGCTTCGCACTCACCGCGAAGAGCGTGCCGCTGAGCAGCACGACCAGCGGCGTCGCCACGCGCCAGACGCGGCGGCGCCCGGGGGATGAGTGGGACGGGGAGGCCATGGCGACTACGCTAACCCCCCGGCGGGCGCCGCGCCGTATGCGGCGGATCCCGCAGCACCTTCCCCCCAGCCACAGGAGCAGCAGTGTCGAAGTCCCCGACGATCACCCGCGACGAGAAGAGCAAGACCTTCTCCGTCAGGTTCCTGATCGCCCTGCTGCTGATCGTGGCCGGCATCGGCTGGCTGATCTACTACTACGTCCAGCCCCGCGGCAACCCCCTCGCCTTCCCGCCGGTGGAGGGCTCGCCGAAGGCGATCGCCGACCTCGGCCTGTGGAACTACGCGATCGGCTTCGGGCTCGTGATGCTGGGCCTGATGGTCTCCGCCCACCCCTCGACCCCGCTCGGACGCGGCCGGGGCGTCGTGGTCGGCATGCTGGGCTGCTTCCTGATCGGTCTGCTCTGGATCTGCACCTTCTACGTCTTCTCCGACGACCTCTCCAGCCTGTGGGTCTTCAACGACCTCGGCCAGTGGAACCTCGTCGTCGGGATCGCCTTCATGGCGGTCGGCTTCAGCTTTGCGACCAAGTGGGAGTAGGTTCTCCCTCGGCGCGCTGAGCGTGCTCGCGCCTCAACTGCTGCGTCTGTGTTCTGGGCCTCGAGCGGTGAGTGAGGCGCCTTCCTGGGGAAGGGAAGGCGTCTCTCTCACCGCTCGAGTCGATTTCGGGGGTCGCACGTGGACTGGTGGGCGGTGGTCCAGCCACAGTCTGACCCTCAGAAACGTGGCTGGAGCACCGCTCGAACAGGGGTCCGGTTTCTCCACACTGTGGACAGCTCCTGTGGAGAATTACACGTATGTAGTTATCCACAGCTGTGTGCACACCTGTGGGTAACCGACAGCCCCCGCCCCGACGTCGTACGACGCGGGGCGGGGGCTGCGAAGTGGGGTGCGGCGGCTCAGGCGAGGGCGCCGGCGCGCACGAAGGCGACGGCCACCAGGACGAGGGCGAGCACGCCGAGGCCGCCCCACTGGACGAGCGACCTGCCGGACTTGGGGGCATAGGCGATGATCGCGGCCGCCACGACGCCGCCCAGCAGGCCGCCGAGGTGGCCCTGCCACGAGATCAGTCGCCAGCCGACGACGGTGATGACCACCCCGAGGCCCAGGTTCTGCAGGAGCCACCGGGTGTTGAGCCGGGCCTTCAGGGCGAAGACCAGCAGGGCGCCGAGCAGCGCGAAGAGCGCTCCAGACGCCCCGACGGTGGAGCCGTACTGGTTGCTGAGCAGCAGCACCAGCACCGAGGAGGACAGGCCGCCGACGAGGTAGACGGCGAGGAACCGGGCCCGGCCGACGATGCTCTCGAGCGCGGGGCCGAAGATGAAGAGGGCGAACATGTTCATCGCCACGTGCCAGACCTGCACGTGGGTGAAGACGCTCGACATGAGCTGCCACCACGCCCCGTCGGCGACTCCGGGCAGGAACGACCCACCCGTCGCTTCGCAGACCCGCTGCCCGATGTCGTAGAGGTAGCCGTCACCCGGCGAGCAGGCCCCGTTGGCCCGCAGCGCGAGCAGGTCGGCGAGCCGCGAGGCGTTGCCGCCGGTGGCGGCGATGGCCAGCCACACGACCGCGTTGATGCCGATCAGGACGAACGTCGTCAGCCGCGGGTCGGCGCTGCGCTCACCGCCGTACATGGCGCGGTTCTGCCGGGAGCCCTTGTTGGCCTCCTTGACGCAGTCGGGGCAGTGGAAGCCGACGGCCGCGTCACGCATGCAGTCGGGGCAGATCGACTTGTCGCAGCGTTGGCAGCGGATCCAGGTCTCGCGATCGGGGTGCCGATAGCAGGTCGGCACCCCGGTCGCGGCCTGGCCGTCGGACGGCTGGGTCATGTCTGGCTCGGGATCAGCTGGTCGTCGGGAGCCGGTCAGCGCTCGATGGTGACGGACTCGATCACCACGGGCTCCGCGGGACGGTCCATCGCACCGGTGGCGGTGGTGCCGATGGCGTCCACGACCTCGCGGCCGGCCTGGTCGGCGACCTCGCCGAAGATCGTGTGCTTGCGGTTGAGCCACGGGGTGGCCGCGAGGGTGATGAAGAACTGCGAGCCGTTGGTGCCGGGCCCGGCGTTGGCCATCGCGAGCAGGTAGGGCTTGTCGAAGACGAGCTCGGGGTGGACCTCGTCCTTGAACGTGTAGCCCGGGCCGCCCGTGCCGGTGCCGAGCGGGCAGCCGCCCTGGATCATGAAGCCGTCGATGACCCGGTGGAAACCGAGGCCGTCGTAGTACTTCTCGCCGCTGCGACCCGCGTCGTCGCGGTAGTCCTTGGTGCCCTCGGCGAGCCCGACGAAGTTCTCGACGGTCTCGGGGGCGTGGTTCGCGAACAGGGTGATGACGATGTCGCCCCGGTTGGTCTTCAGGGTCGCCTTCAGGTCGGCCATGGGAGTGCCTCTCAGATGTATGTCTTGTGTGCGCCTCGATCCTGCCACGCGGGACCCACGCCCCACCCTGCGCCCGGCCCCTCGACCGCCTTCACCCGGACGGGGCTGGTCGGCTCAGGGTGGGCATGGTGAGATGGAGCCACACTGAAAGAGGAGGTCACGCATGCCTTTCGGCCGCAAGAAGTCCCTCATGGACCGGGCCCACGACTATGTCGATCAGCTCTCCGAGACCGTGCTCCCCCAGCTGGAGTCGGCGTGGGAGCAGACCGTGGACAAGGCCGGACCCGCTCTCGCCGACGCCCGCGACAAGGCGACACCGCTGATCGCCGAGGGCCGCGCCCTCGCCGCGGAGAAGGCGTCCGTGGGCGCCGCACTGGCGGCGGAGAGGGCTGCCGAGGCCCGTGAGAAGGCCGCACCGCTGATCGCCGAGGCCCGTGAGAAGGCTGCGCCGCTGGTCGCCGAGGCCCGGGCCACCGCGGCCGACAAGGCCTCGGTCGGTGCCGCACTCGCCGCCGAGAAGGCCGCGACCGGTCGCGACCTGGCTGCGGCCAGGGTCGCCGAGCTCCGCGGGGAGGAGCCGGAGCCCAAGGGCGGCAAGCTCAAGAAGATCCTGCTGCTCGGTGGCCTCGTGGCCATCGGCGGCTTCATCGCCAAGAAGCTGCGCTCCCAGCAGGACGAGGGGGCCAACTGGCAGTCGACGTACGTCCCGCCGGCACCGCCGGCACCGTCGAAGCCCGCGTCCCCGGCCGCGCCCGCGCCCGCCAGCACGTCGAGCGCTCCGGTCACCGGTGACCCGCTCACCGACCCGCTGCCGGACGACAGTGCGGGCGGCGCGCCCGGCGAGGCGATCAGCGACTCGGCCGAGGAGGCCCACGAGGCGACCACGCCCGACGAGCCCGCGGACATCATCGACATCGACGACGTCCCGCAGAAGAAGTAGTTCCCGCTCCATCCGCTTCGGGCGGTGTTCCAGCCACGTTCCGCGAGTCGCGGAAGGTGGCTGGGGCACCGCCCGAAGGTCATGGTGAGGCGTCCAGCTCGAGGGGACCCACCCGGTTCTGCTCCACCCAGCCGTCGACGCGCTCCCACCAGCCGTAGAGCCACTCGATCCGCGCCTCGCGGTCCTCGGGGATGTCGGCGCGCGAGACCTCCCACCACCGCATGGTGATCGTCTTGTCCATCGGCAGCGACCGCCACAGGTCGCTGACCGTGACCAGGTGGTCGAGGCCGGTGTGGGCGACCACCAGCACGTCCGCGTCGGGTGCGGCCTCCAGCGCCGCCAGTACGCCGCCGGGCCGGGGCGCCAGCACGTGGGTCATCTCCTCGGCGCGCACCGCCATCCGCTCCAGGCCGAGCTGGCGGAGCCGGGCGATCGCCCGGTCCCGTCGCGCAGCGGTGAAGTTGCCACCCTCGGGGAAGATCACGAAGGCATCGTTGTCGTCGAGGTCGCTGGCGAGCGACGCGATCTGGGACTCCAGGTCCTCGCCGGCGACCGGGTTCGGCGAGATGAAGCGGGCCGGGATCCGGCGCAGGACCACGTCGATCACGGGGTCCCAGGCGAGCGTGCTCTTGAGGACCACCCGGGGCTCGCGGTGATACCAGTGCAGCAGGGCGTACATCACGATGAAGGAGTCACCCGGCCCGGCGTGGCGGGACATGACGAGCACCGGGCGTTCCGGGATGCGGGCCGGGTGCGGGCCGTCCGTCCGGATCCGCAGCGCCAGCACCCGCCGGGCCTCCCGGAAGAACACGATCAGTGTGCCCTGGAGCAGGTCGTAGTGGATGCCCGCGAAGTAGGGGGACCGGATCTTCCACCCGAAGCCGCTCGCGACCCACAGGCCGAGCATCACCGCGAGCAGCAGGGTCTCGAAGCTGAGGTAGACGACCAGCACCCACAGCAGCCGCAGCGCCCGCCAGCGGCCCGGCAGCACGGGTGACAGCGCAGCGGCGCCGAGGAGCCAGAGCGGCAGGGTCACCCACAGCACCACCGTCAAGGCGATGACCGCCGGCGCGACGACCAGTCGGCGCAGGGCCCAGACCAGCGCCGTGCTCACGGCTGCTGGTCCGCCTCGTCGAGATAGGCCCGGGAGGCGTCGTACGTCGCGTCGATGCGGGCCTGGACACCGGTGAAGTCCCGGTGGGCGCGCAACGAGTCGTCGCGCGACGACGTGCCGCCGGCCGGGAGGACGTGGGCCTCGACGCCGTCGGGGATGGTCGCCATGTCGCGCATGAAGCGGTGGCGGCGCGCCACCTCGAAGCTGACCCGCGCCACCTCCCACGGCTTGGTCGGCGCCGTGAGCGGCCGGTCGATGCGGCCGACCTGGAGCACGAAGATCCGGGTGGCGCCCAGCTCGACCGCGCGGCTGACCGGGATGGAGTTGACCAGGCCACCGTCGAGGAAGTGCTCCCCGTCGATCTCGGCCGGCGGCAGCAGGCCGGGCACCGCAGCGCTGGCGAGGATCGCGGGCACGATCGGACCCGAGGTGAACCAGTGCTCGGCGGCGCGCTCGATGCTCGCTGCGCAGACCTCGAGCTGCACGGTCAGGTCCTCGAAGCGGGTGTCGCCGAACTCCTCCTCCAGCCGGCGTCGCAGCGGCGCCGAGGAGTAGATGTGGGTGCCGGTGCTCACCGCCCGACGGACCGTGCGCAGCGCCTTGTCGCCGTAGACGTCACGGCTCTGCGCGGTGGCGACCCACAGGTCGGTGAGCCGGTCGATCACCGAGAGGTCGGGCTGCCGGGCCACCATGGCGCCGTTCAACGCGCCGACGCTGGTGCCGAGGACCAGGTCGGGGACGATGCCGCGCTCGAGCAGGGCGCGCAGCATGCCGACCTCGACGGCGCCGAGGACGCCACCACCACCGAGCACGAAGGCCGTCGTCACGGCTCGAGCCTAGGGCTGCTGCTGGTCGAGGAGGGACGAAGTCCCGTCACGACCCGGTCCGCCGATCAGATCAGCTCGGGGTGCTCGGCGCGCACCCGCCGGGTCGCGCGGTGCTCGGCCCAGAAGGACAGGAGAGGGATCGTGCCGCAGACCAGCGTCACGAGGGTGAAGGGCAGGTCCCAGCCGGCCCGGCGCGAGAGCAGGAAGGCGCTGAGCAGGAAGATCATGTAGAGCCAGCCGTGGGCGACGCCGAGATAGGTGGTGATCGCCTCACCCAGGTTGTTGACGTCGGAGCCGGCGCTCACCCACGCCGGGGTGCTGTCGAAGATCCCCCACATCGAGGAGCCGTCGAAGTTGGCCAGCGGCACGCCGACCAGGATCAGCACCACGAGCAGGACGCCGACGATGGTGGCCATGACGCGGTAGGCCGTGAGGTTGCGGGACACGGCGGCCAACCTATCCGGCACCGCCTATCCGGCACTCGGTGAGAGGGCCTCGGGTGCGGTCGCATCGCGCCGCCAGCGCCACCAGATGAAGGCCGCGAAGGCACCGAAGACCCACCACTCGACGGCGTAGAGCAGGTTGCGGATCCCGGTGGATCGGCTCGGGTTCGGCAGCGCCTCGAGCGCCGCCGGCTGCAGGCCTTCGGCTGGCGCCCGCCCGACGAGATAGGCGGAGTAGAGGTCGACGTCGACGCGCTGCACGGCGTCGGCGACCCGGATCTCGGGGAAGACGTCGTCGCTGGGGTCGTCGTCGGTGACCATGCTCCCCTCCGGGGCCTGGAGCCACCCGGTGACGTCCGCGCGCCCCGTCGCGGCGAGCAGGGCGGCGTCGGGCTGCGGCGCCCACCCGCGTACGACGAGCACGGCCGCGTCGCCGACCCGGAGCGGGGCGACGGCCCAGTAGCCCGGCTGCCCCTCGAGCTCGCGGTCCGCGACCCAGAAGCCGCCCTCGAGCCAGTCGCCGCTCACCTCGACCGGCCGGCCCAGGTCGGGGGCCGGGAACGGGTCGTCGTTGCCCATCACGTCGGTCAGCGGCACCGGGGTGAGCTCGGACAGGTCGCGCGCCTCCGCGTCGCGGCTCGCCTGCCACGCGTCGTACTGCCAGAGGCCCAGCCACCCGGCGATGCCCACCAGCACCAGGGTCAGTGCCGCGGCGCCGAGGTCGGTCAGCAGGCCGGGTCGGCGGGGGGCGGTCACGGCGTCGATCCTCCCAGCCACCCGGTCACCGGCCGTCGGCGGGCGAGCTCGTCCGGGTCCCGTCACGGTGCGCGCTCGCAGGCGCGCGGGCATTGCTCGGCGGGCGCGCTCTCTCCACGCGTGCGGAGGGGGCGGCGGCAGGACCAATGTCCGCGCGTCTGCGACCGGACGGGCTGCGATTCGGATGGTGGGCACGTACTGGAACCCACCTGACCTGCGGGAACGTTAGTCCCTTGAAGGGCGTTTCCTAGAACGCTCCCCTGGATCTCCCATCCGTCCTCAGCGCACCCAAACGTAGCCGATGCCGCCGGTGGGTAGGGCACTGGACTGCAAGCGCCGCGGCAGGTCCGGACGTGCGAAGTCCCGGGCCGAGTGTCGCCGACAGGCGCCGCGCTGCGCTCCGGGAAAAGCACGCACGGCCCGAGATGAGTGACGTTCGGGTTCTACGCACAGGAGTCGTTGTCGGGTACGCGAAGTGAGCAGGTTTGCCGTTAACCGGGATCACGGTTCTCGCACGTGGCGTCGGCGTAGCGGCGTAGCGTCACGCCCGTGCGCGATATCTTCCATGCCCCCGCCCATATGGCCCTAACCTTCCTGCGCGTGTTTGGACCGATGGGGCTGGTAGTCGTCCTGGGCTGCCACCTCGCCGCGGGTCAGTCCAGCGCCTACTCCGACGGCCAGATCTGGGGTGGCATCGGAGTGGGTGTCGCACTTTGACTCGTGGCCGAGGTACTGCATGGCTTGACCGGAGACGACCCGGACTATGTGGGCAACTGCGATGAAAGCCCCACATGGGCTTGGCAGATCTTCAGTCGCTGACTATTGGACGGGCTCCAATGTACGGGCGGATGCCGGAACTCACCTGACGGTCGAGACATCGAGAGGCGTCGGGCTCGGCCGCGAGCAACACCGTGGCTGCGTTCGCCACGCGCTACTTGGTGGAGCGTGACCTTCGACCCACAACGGTCCGCAACTATCAGACGCTGTTGGGCTCGCGGATCCTCCCCTACTTCGGTGAGATGCCGTTGCGGAGTGTGAGGCTGTCGGAGGTCAAGCGGTGGCGGGCATCCCTCGACCCCGAGACCCAATCGTCGAACGCAGCCGCCTATCGGGTGTTGCGCTTGTCGCCGTAGTAGGTGAAATCTCCGGAGTAGCTGTTCAAGCTATCTGGCCAGTCAGGTTCGCCTCCGGTTGTGTACAAGGCCGCCACCCGCACGGTGTTCTCTTCCGGGCTACCCGCATAGCGGACGCCGCCTTGTGTTGCCCACGGGAAGCAATCGCGCCAGGGGGTCGTCACTCACATGGCCCGCGCTGCCTCCAGTGTAGGTCCGATCGACCACTAGGTCGGCGGTCGAGTGTCCGTCAAAGGGGGCTGAAGTGCCCACTGCTTACTCCTGTCTAGGCGAGACCGGGTCGGTCATCAGGATCTTGTGAAGCGGCTCGCGAACTCGGTGTTCGCCGGTCCGCCAGTGCCTGATCGGTCTGTTGGCAAAGTCGCGACTGCAGGTTCGCTCCGTTGGGCTCCGAGCACCGTTGCGTCCAAGCCAGCTGCTGGCGCGCACTAGCCAGTAGCCTCGTGACTGGTCGCCGATTGCTCTCGAGGTGGGGCACTCGACTCAGGAGTTGTGTGAGCCGGTTCCATGCATCGCGTGCCGAGATCCCCGTCGGAGAGCCGAGTTCCACTTCGTGCGGAAGACTCCCGGGCCGGCTCGCAGAAGGTCGACGGCGACGAGTTCCTCACCCTCCAAGGCGTCTTGGGTTCCCTGTCCGATCAGACGTGCCCTGGTCGCCGAGGCGTCGAGTGCGAGCTCTAGTCCGTCGATGCCAACCGCGGTCACAGTTCCCCGCACGGCGTTTCCAGACCAGTCGTCGTCGCGCGTGTCCCAATAGTCGGCGCAGATCACTCGAAACGGACAGAACCCGCAAGCATCATCTGACGGACTCGCCGTGAAGTCGCCGCTGACCACGGCGTCGTTGAAAAGGGCCCTGGCCTGCACGGCCAGTTCCACGATCCCCTCGACCCTCTCGGCTGAGACCGCGGACGACTGTTCGATGCCTCTCACGTCCTGTAGGACGACCTGATCGGGCAGCCTGCCAACGCTCACGTGCACCAGGTGTGCGTACAGCAGCAGTTGCTGTAGTTGCGTCTCCGTCATCGCGCCTTGTCTGACGCCCGACTTTAGGTCGAGGACCCGGAGGTGCCCATCTACATCCTCGACACGGTCGGGTTGCCCGAACAGCCCACGATCGTCGTCGTACAGCTTCCGTTCGATCCAAGGAAAGGCCGGGGCCTGCCGGTTGGTTGCGTTGGCTTCCTTGGCAGGGGCGCTGCCGGAAGATGGGGCGCCGTAAACCTGGGCCGAGTGATTTCGAACCTGGACGGCTTGCAATCGCTTGATCAGCCTGACTCGAGTCGCGACCTCGCCTGCTCCAGTGCTTGGGATCGTCTACGATCCGATCGGGCCACTGAGGCTTGGATGGACTCCCATTCATCGTGTATCAATCCCTCCCACCGTTCGGTCAGCCATGTTCGACGGTCGGCCGGGTTCGTCGGCGCTGCCCCTTTCAGCACCAATTCGGTCAACCGATGCGCCACGACTCCGAGTGCAGAGGAAGTGCTCTTGCGCATCCAGCCCTGCGTCTTGTCGTCACGCTGGAATGCCAATCGGAGTTGGCAGGTCTGGAGGGTGCTCAAGGCGGTGGGCGAGATGAACCCCATCTCGGTTGCCGTGGGTGTCGGCCACGACAGGGGCAGTGCGGGAGTAGTCACGGCCGAGCCCGAGACGTCACATCATCCACCGAAGCAGCTGCAACGGCTGGCGAAGTGCTTGGTAGGCGTCCGACTGGGTGACCATGCTCGCGCCGTATTGGTCTGCCAGCTCGTCGAGAGACTCGATCTGCTCCTCCGTCGCGTGAATCTCCTGACGGTGCCACAGCGGATGCCCTATGAGCACCGCCTTGCCGGAGTCGCTGTTCGCGACGAACGGATACCCCGAGGCCGTGCTGCCCGATGCGACGCTCATCAGACTGGTATCCACCAGCCCTTGCGCCGCTTGCGTGCCCAGCTCGACCCATCTGCTGAGTCGCAGCGGTTCGCCGGCGAGCAGGTCGAGCATATCCAGAGCCAGCCGCCAGTCGAGGACGCCGTGAAGCCGTCGGTTGTCGTATGACCGTAGGCAGTCGAGACAGGATGCGACGCAGGCCGCATGGTTCTTGTGATTCCACTCCTCTGAGATTTCGGCGCGGGTCTCGACGAGGAGTCGCTCGAAGTTGTCCTTCTTGCCCAGCTCGGCGGCATACCCGGCACCGTTGTCCAGGGCGTCGGCGAAGAAGACGCTCATCGTCACGCCACTGGCGGGATGCAGGCCGAACTCCAGTTCGGAAGGGTCGATGTCGAGCAGTCGTTTCGCCCCTCGGCGCAGCACCTCGGCCAGAGACCAGAACGCCGGAAGGCCGGCGGGCATGGCGTCTGCCGCGTATGGGATGACCCTTCCAGGGATGTGGTCGGTCTCGACGTCGATGGTGAGCACATCGGTGGTCCGCAACTCACCGATCGCGATCGACTTCGTCACGGTCAAGCCCGGAGGTGGCCACCCTGCGACCTCGCCGAAGAGTGCCGGCTCGTCGACCAGGACCGTCCCGCTCTGGGCCGCTACCCGGTACAGCCGTCCGTTGTTGTCGTTGATCTGTACCAGCTGTGCCTGCTCGAAGGTCGAGACCGTGGCTCCTCGGACCTTCTCGACGGTGTCCGCCGGTCCGGTTACCGAGATCGCAGGTGCACCGGCGCCGGTCGACTCGTCGTTCTCGTCGCTGTAGTCGCGCTCCCGGAACGTGGTTCGAAATCCTGTCGGCTGGTGCATCGGCACCATTCGCAATCCCGCCCCGCAGATCTGGCAGATTGGCTGCGGCGGGTCGACCTGGCATCCCTGACACTGATCGCAGATGCCTACGGGTATCTCTCGTCCGAGCGGGTCGACTGGCTTCATGCCGTTGTAGGTGGGCTCGAAGGCAGCGAATCCTGCGACGGTGTGGAGCGCACCGTCTCGCACCACCTTTGCTCCCGGAGCGAACATTGAGACGGCCTGATCGAGCGATCGCTCCGACACTGTCGCCTGATCGAGTGCGCCGAGACTCTTGGGCCAGCTTCGGTACAGAGAGCGCACGCGGGTGGGGAAGCCGAACATGGGCAGAACCCCATAGGTAGCGAGGAGCTCGCTCAGTTCTGCGGTGGTGCCGCCATCGCGCTCGACCGCTACGTCGATGTCGGCGAGCAGGCCGCCGCCTGACGCCCACACCGTGATCTCGTCGACCATGACCTGTGAGATGCCGGTGTAGGCGCAGAACCGCTCGACGACCTGACTCACCTGATCCACTTGCTGCAGCCATGTCTCGACGGCGTGCCGGGTGGACCGGCCACTGGGCGGACTTGCCGAACGTGCCGTGGATGCTGTCCTTGCTCCACTCGGGCGGGTCCGGCAGGGCGCGGAACGCTCGGCGCAGGAGCTCGGCGGCGATGACGCGTCGCGCGATTCTCGGCCGGCGCAAGTCCAGGAACGGCTGCGGCGGGTCGTCGCCCGTCATCCGGCGCGGCTTGGCGAAGTAGTCGTCGTCGTGGCTGCGGTCGCGGCACACCGTGACTGCGTAGGAGAACACCTGGTTCGCGCGACCTGCGCGCCCCACCCGCTGCTGATAGTTGAAGCGCTGCGGCGGCATGTTGGCCATGAGCGTGGATCGCAGTGATCCGATGTCGACGCCGACCTCCATGGTGGTGGTCACGCTCAGCACGTCCAGCGGCACTGTCAGCGGATTCTCGTGGGGGGGTGGCAGAAGCACTCCCTTGAACACGCGCGCACGACGACGCTGCTCCGCGAGCGGCTTTGTCTGGCCCGTCAGCTCGGCGGTCGCCATGCGCCGCGGTGGCTGCCGGGCGAGCCAGCCGTAGTAGTCGGTCCCTTCCAAGTCCGTGGGCCTCGCCTGCGTCACCAGCGAGGCCTTGGCGCAGCCGATGTTCGCGCATACGCCACCGGAGCCGTGGGCATGCGAGTACGCGCATACGGAGCACACCAGTTCCGTAGGACCGCAGCGCTCCAGGTTCAGAGGAACGGCAAGATCCCCGAGCCGCAGCAGCCAGGTGTCAGTGACCAGCTTGGTCTTGCCGATCAGCTGCTCAGTGGCCCAGTCGATCATGAGGTCGGCGTCGATCGATTGAGCGCGGGCAACTGCCTTCAAGTAGTCGAGCAGCGGCCTGGGCGGATTCTTCAGGTCGCCCGCTTCACCGCCGACCCACCGTCGCCGGAGCCCGAGGATCCGCACGCAGGAGCTCAGCACGTCGCGTGCCACGATCGGGTCGGCCAAGGGGCCCTTGCTCACCAAGGACTTGGTTGGCGCGAAGTAGGCGATGCCCATGGTCTCGAGGTCTCGACCTGCCCGGTCGAACACGGCTCGGGCGAGGGTTTCGACCAGTCGCTCGCGCTGCAACGCGGCTTGAGGCTCGCGTACGTCGGCAGGCAAATGGTGTCCACAGTCCGTCGACCGGGGGCACGAATGCTTCCCACCACGGGCTGCCGTCCTGATTCCTGGCGGCAGACGGACCTGGCCCTGCCGGCGGGATCCCCAGGGCCAGCAATCGTTGGGCCAGCGCTTGCCTCAGCGCCGACCAGCTGACTGCCGTAGCGCTCTCGCTCTCGGCGAGAGCCTGCTCCACGATCTCGGCTTCCGCAGGCTCTAGCGTGACGTGGTGTGCCTTGCCGATCAGCTGAACCGCTGCGGGGTGACTGGCGCTGAACTCGTCGAAGAGTGCCTTCTCGTCCGCACCCAACGGCTGGAAAGACGTCGCCTTCTCGGCCACTTCTCGGATGCGGGGTGGTCCCTCCTCGAGTACCTGCTGCGCCAGTTGGCGGACCACATCGCGGTAGTGGTTCAGGGCAACGCCGGCCGCGGTTCGGGCAGCATCGTCGCGGCTATCGGTGAACACGATGGTGCGGCTGTCTGACGGTGAGTCG
The DNA here is from genome assembly GCA_963726515.1 of uncultured Actinomycetota bacterium. GTDB lineage: Bacteria > Actinomycetota > Actinomycetes > Propionibacteriales > Nocardioidaceae > Nocardioides. The sequence goes on along the minus strand of CAVSCW010000023.1, from coordinate 5,168 downwards.
CCCATGCTGCGGACGAGTTGCGAGAGGTAGAGCTGCGTGGACTGGGCTGCGCCGGAAGTGTGGGCGCGTATCGGCGACCTCACGCTTCCTGCGAAGAACTTGTCGGGGCGGTTGAAGCCCTCTGTCTCGCACCGCGGGCAACGGTCGGGAAGTGCGGGGATCTTGAGGGGTATCTCGTCAGGCTTCGGTGACGCGTCGCCATCAGTGACAGCTGCGCTGGGCGGCAGGGACACCCGCATGGTCCAGCCAGGCTGGCCGTCCTGGACGCCTGCGCCCATCAGGCCGGTGCTCACATCCAGGGTCGCTGGCGCGAACGAGAAGGAGACGCCCTTCTTGCTTTGCGGGTCCTTATGTGACCAGCTCGGGTCCTGCTGTATCGGCGCGATGCCGGGCCAGAACCATGCGTAGTCGGTGTGCAGCCGACGGAACACGATGGGCGCTTCGGTTGCCACCACGCCGCTGTTGGTTATCCCCATGACGATGGCGTCGTCGACGTCGTCAGCCATGTCCACCACGAATCCGCCGAGGCTGACGTCTCCGCAGGAGAAGCAGTACAGCAACTCGAGCACCCGAGATCCGCATGAGTCGCAGGCCAATGTGGGGATGCCGAAGAGCTTGCCCACCGTTCGGTCTTCTCGGTGCTCGGGGAGGACACCCGTGCACGTGCGGTTGCAGCATGCCCACATTCCGCGCATCGTGCGTACGAACTGGTGCCCTCGCAGCGGGACGCCGCCATCGATCGTGGGAGTCTCCGCGAGGCGCCCGAGGAGGACCTCGAGCCCCGCCAGGTCATGGTCGACCTCGCCGAATAGTCGTTCGGCTATCACCGAGGCCTCGGTTGCTCGGGCGGATTCCGCGTCTTCTTCGATGCACGCGGAGGCGATCTGCCGAGATAGCTCGCCCGGCTCTGGCGATACGCCGCTGAGTACGGCGGCACGATCGAGCCTCGTGAGTGAGGGCAGGGCGACCGGTCGGCCCGCCGTGACGAAGAACGAGTCCTGTGGGACGCCGAAGAACTGCTCCAGGTACTCGAGGCCGCTGCTGTCCGCGGCGAGCGAGGCGCTGGTGGCGATGATCCGCAGCTGTGGGGACGCCGGCTCGAGCCCCAGCCGTCCCAGGAGGTTGCGCACCACCATCGCGACCTCGCTGCCTTGCGTTCCCCGGTAGAGGTGGAGTTCGTCGACGACCAGGGTGAAGACGTTGGACGGGGAGGCGTCGAGCCAGTCTCGAGTCTGTTTGAAGATTGCCTCCTCGTGCTCACGCATCAGCATGGCGTTGAGCATCGAGTAGTTGGTCACCAGGATGTCTGGTGGAGTCTCGACCATGTCCCAGCGCACCAGGAGCTCGTTGGCCGTTGGGTCTGGGAACTGAGCGAGGTCGGATTCCGAGACGTTCGCCTGTCGAAGCCGAGCGAACTCGGTTGTCGCGTCGCGCAATTCGTTGAGGACGTCGTGGAATGCGGGGGTCCTGTCCTTAGTGGGCCGTTTGGTGGTTCCGAGGGTGACGCCCGTATAGCGGCCGAACCACAGGGGCTGTCGAGGAAGCTGCTGCCCGATGCGACGTGCCGCTCGTCGAAGTCGCGTCATCTGGTCCTCGACCAGCGCGTTGGTCGGGTAGAGGATCAAGGTGCGCACCGCGGCGGGTCGAGTCTCCCTCGCCCGGATGGGACGCCACCGTTTGCTGTCCGGCTTGTCGGTCCACCACAGGTCACCGGGTGCCTGCGCGCCCCAGGTGCGCGCTTCCTCGGTGAGTCGGAGCAGCGTGGGCAGAAGGAAGGACTCTGTCTTGCCTGATCCGGTGCCCGACGCCACGACGACGTGACGGCCAGGCTCCTCCCCGCTCCTGAAGTGGTGGGTCACGGCGTCGGCCTGGTGCTCGCGCAGCCGAAGAGGCTGACCCGGGATCGCGAAGTCTCCGAACAGGGCGGAGCCGACGATGGCGGCGGTGTCCTCCGACACCCCGGCTGCGACGGCGGTTGCCAGGAGGTCGTCGGTGGCCGCGTACGGGAGCACGGGCTCGAGTAGGCACTCGCTGTACAGGGACCCGCTCGACTCGAGAATGGTGCGGCGCTCGGCCATGAGCCGCTCGTCCCGGAGCCAGTAGGCGGTGTCGATGTAGCGCAGGTAGGCGCTGGCCAAGTCTCGTCGCAGGCTCAATGGGGTCGTGGTCACTGTTCCGATCCGTTCAGGACGCTAGGAGTGTGGTCAGAGCGTCGGCTGCCCACCTGGGTACGTGGGCGTATCCGAGAGCGCGACTGGCGCGCGATGGCTGAGGCGGGCGACCCGAGCAGAGCATCGCTGCCCGGCCGTACAATCCCGGAAGGTCAGCGCCCAGCGGCACGACGAGCATCTCGGTGCGTGGGAGCCAACCGATCAGTGGCCGTCCAGCGGCTCGAGCGGCCAGGTGCTTGACGAGTTGGACCGAGCCGACGCGCGCGTGCCGCGAGACAGCACCGGCAGTGTCTACCCAGATCGTCCGCGTTCGGAACGACTGCTCGAGTCGGTAGGCGCCGGGTACTCCTACTCCAGGAGTGACTCGCCAGGCGGCATCTGGCACGTGGAAGACGGCCGCCTTGTTGTAGGTGGGCACGGCTATCTGTGGCAGCGCCGCATCAAGGGCGCTCAACGGCGGAAGAACCGCCAGCATCCGACGCACCGCATCTGGCACAACGTAGGCCTCGAGGCCGGCCTGGACCACGAGCGCGGTCAGTGCATCGGTGCTGATGCCACGGGCGAACCAGGTGCTGACGGTCTCCGGATCGCCCTCGCATTCCAGGGAGCCGCCGGCGGTGTCGAGGGCCTTCCCGAGCGCGCGTCGAGACCGGCTCGACCACACGCCCAGGAGCGCGAACCCTCTTGCTGGCGTCTCCGCGAGGTAGGCGGGATTCGCCTCCCACCCCTCAGGCTGCAGGGACTCGTCTCGTCGAACGTCGAGGTGACCCAGACCTTCCAGCGTCCGAAGGAACGAATCCACGAACAGGCTGGAGCCTTCTCGTTGCGTGGCTACCCGCTCAAGCGCTCCAAGCGATCCGCCGCCAACGTGGATCAACGCATCCAGGCAGGCGTCCCAGCCAATTGTCGCGCCGGAATGGGTAGGCAGGTCGAGGATGAGCGCCTGAGCTGCCAGGTGAGGCGCCCACTGAGACTTCTTCCACTTCGGGCGCGCCGGGTAGACCTTGCGAATGCCGCAGGTGCCGCACACGCCTTCGATGACCCCTCTCGACTTCCCGCCGTGGAAGGTTGGGAGCTCGATCCTGTGCTTGCCCGTGACCAGGCAGGAGGTCGGGTCAGGGTTGCCTAGCACGATTGTCTGCAGCTGCTGGGGCGCCGAAGACGACGTCTTCGACCAACTGATCCCTTCTTTGATGGCGACAGTCGGCGGTCTATTCGTCGCAGCACCCAAGGTGTTGGGACCATCGACCAGAAGTGGGCTGTCATCGTCCTCGTGCTCCTCGGCCGACACGACGGCCAGGGCGCTCCTGCGCAGGTCGTAGTTCAGGCGTGGCGCTTGTTCCCAGCTGACGAGTCCGGTGCGGCCCCTGAGCGCAGACGTAGCGTGGTCACCGAGACCGGTTCGCCGTTGACGCCGACTCGACCTCGTAGTCCCCGTCCTCCAGTTCCAGCCCCTCGAGGGGAATGGCGATGGCCGCGGCACACGCTCCACCGCTCGAGTTCGGTTCGCTCCTCGCCGAGTTCGATCAATGTGATCGTGATCTTTTCGGCTCCTGCGACTGCTGCGCGGATCTCCGGCGGGAGCAGGCTCGACCACTTGCGCACACGCCCCGGCATCTTGAGCCCACCGGCCAGGTTCAGCTGAGCGGTTGCGATGGGGACCAGGGCTTGAAGGTCTAGATGTTTCAGGTCCTGTGGCACGGCGTAAGCTGCACGTCATCGATGAGGATCCAGCCCGACGGCATGCCAGCCAAGGCAGTCGCTCATCGGAGGTCTCTGCGGCGTAGACCGTGCCGAAGTGCCCGTAGGCGCTCAGGACTGCGAGGACCTTCTGGGGAAGCGCTCCGTCGTCGCGGACCAGCAGCACGGTGTCATCGGCAAGTTGCATGCGGTCGGTCTCGGCGAGCACCCCGAGCAGTTCGTCGCGGCGCATTGGCACGAGACGGCGCGGGCGTCGGGTCACGTGCTGTCCTCCGTCAGACTCGCGGAGTTCGAGCAATGAACCCACTAGCGAATCTGGATCTAGTCGGGTGCCTGGAACGGGACGCAGCCGTCCACCGGCGGCCGGGACTACCCCGACCTTCGGCGTTCCTACGGCGGACTCCACCTGCAACGCCGTGCAGGCGCTGGTCGTGGGAACCTCGCGGCGAAGGACAACTCGATGGCCTTGCGACCAAACTGCTGTCGGATCAGTGCAGTAAGTGCGAGGTCCCCGCGCCGGTGTGCCGCGGCCGAGGCGTCTCGGAATCGACCGTCCCATGCCGCGGCTCGACCGCCACGACGCCGGATACGCGCTCACGCGCCTTGCCTGACTTCCACAGTCTCGTGAGGTTGTTGCTCACAGGGGACGGTGTGACGCTGATCCAGGCGTCGAGCAGACGCTCGATGTCGGCAGCCACCATCTCGGCACCGGGAGCAAGACCGAACGTCCGGAAGAAGTCAGGCAGCTTAACCCGATCAGTTGCCCGAAGCAGCGCCTGGGATTGAGGAATGCCTACGTAACGGTGGCCGAGGGCGTAGGCGGTGGGCAGTCCGTACCTGCCCTCGTAGTGCGCGAGGTAATTGTTCAGACCTTCCCAGTACTGTTCGGTCACCGGGAAGCGTGACTTCAGCCGCTGGCCTTCCTTTGTGTCGATGCCAAGCAGAGCGTTCAGTCGCGGGTAGTAGGCGTTCGCCGCCATGTCGGCATCGGCGCCCATCTGGCGCGCGGCGATAACAAGAACAGTCAGCAGCGCTAGAACGGGCGGTGGGGGCACGTCCTCTGTGCTGGCCCGGCGTGCGGGCAACACGTCGAGCGAAGGCTCGTCGTCGGCAAGACAGATCCGGTGAGGAGTCTGCGCCAGCGCCTGAACCTCTGGTCGTGGTGTGCCAGCGCTGGGCCATTCTCGAGTCCAAGTGTCGGGCGAACTGCGGCAACCAGCGACGTAAGTCCGTCGCCGGACACGCCTAGGTCAGACGAGCAGGCGGAGAGGAGTTCGTCGTCGCAGTCGACGTAGA
>CAVSCW010000022.1:0-27527 GCA_963726515.1 uncultured Actinomycetota bacterium | reverse complement strand
CCGTGGCTCCAGCAGCCGACGATGGTCAAGGACATGCGCACGAGACTAGTCGGCGACCAACAATCCAGTGAACAAGAAGCGGCGGCGCGAACTCTCCGCAGAGGGACGCATCTGGGTGGATGAGGCGGAACGTCCGCAGCACGACAGGACCTGCGGCTTCTTGCATCGCCGGCCAGCACCATGAAGGCAGTTCGCCTCACTGGCAGGCCCGCACACGCGTGCCACCCCGTCGGCGGCGCACCAACTGCCTTCATGGTGCGGACGCGGCTACCGGTCCAGCAGCGGCCGGGACGGGTCCCAGGTCGTCCCGTCGCGCTCGTCCTGCCGCTTGCGCGCGATGGCCGACAGGGCTTCGAGGACGACCCGGTTGGCGAGGGCGGCCGTGATGTCGGCGTGGTCGTAGGGCGGGCTGACCTCGACCACGTCGACCCCGACGACCGGCAGCTCGAGGCAGATCCGGCGTACGGCGTCGAGCAGCTCACGTGCGGACAGGCCCCCCGGCTCCGGCGTGCCCGTGCCCGGCGCGTGGCCCGGGTCGCAGACGTCGATGTCGACGGAGAGGAAGACGCCCTCGCACTCGTCGGTCGCGATGCCGAACGCCTCGGTGAGGCACTCGGTGAGCCCGCGGTGCACGATCTCGGTCATCTCGTAGGACCGCATCTTCTCCGCGGCCATCCAGTCGAGGGTCTCGGGTCCGGGCCAGTAGCCGCGCAGGCCCACCTGGAGGAACCGGTCGCCGCGCAGCGCGCCCGACTCGATCAGCCGTCGCATCGGCTGGCCGTGGCCCCAGAGCGAGCCGAACTCGATGTCACCGGTGTCGGCGTGGGCGTCGAAGTGGATCATCGAGACGCGGCCGTGGCCGAGGACGTTGGCGACTCCCTTGGCGTCGGGGAACGCGATGGAGTGGTCGCCACCGAGCACGACCGGGATCGCACCAGCTCGGGTGACCTTCTCCACGGCGACCTCGAGCACGCCGAGGGCCCTCTCGATGTCGCCCGGCGGCATCTCGACGTCGCCGGCGTCGAGCACCCGCAGGTCCTGGAGCCCGTCGGTGCGCAGCGCCAGCGACGGCCGGGAGCCGTCGTGCGGGAGGTAGTCGGTCATCCGGATCGCCTGCGGCCCGAAGCGGGTGCCCGGCCGGTGGGAGGTCCCGCCGTCGAAGGGGGCGCCGATCACGACCACGTCGGCACCTGCGTACGACGCCTCGTCGTCGAGGTCGCAGGTGGGCACGCCGAGGAAGGTGATGTCGGGACCGAACTGTGCGCCGTAGCGAGCCATGGTCGGACTCTAGATGCAGGCGGCGCCGGACGTCGCCGAGCGCGGTCGCCCCGCGCAGGTCCTGCTCAGAGGTAGCGCCCGCAGTGCGGCCACGGCGAGCGACCGCGCGACTTGTAGAGCAGCTTCGCGCGGTAGGTCTGCGCCGCCGGCGACGCGTGGTGCGGCATGCCGGAGCCGCCGACGCTGCGCCAGGTGGCGACGTTGAACTGGTAGAGGCCGTAGTAGCCGGCCGCGTTGACCGCGCGGGGGTTGCCGCCCGACTCGCAGTTGGCGAGGCCGGCCCAGTTCAGCCCATCGGCACCCGGGACGGAGTAGGCCGCCCGGCCGACCAGGACGCGGCGCGGCTTCTGGGCGCGGATGACCTTGCTGGAGGCGACCCGTCGCTTGACGACGTCGCCGTTGTGCAGCTTCTTGACGATCTTGACCCGGCGCACGCCCTGGGTGCCGCGGGTGGTCACCTTGCGCTGGCCCGGCTTCAGCCTGGTGGTGGAGACGGTGACGGTGCGTGGCGCGATCGAGGCCCGCTTGACCAGGGTCCGCCGCCTCACGTCGACGACCTTGACCGTGTCGCCGTCGCGGAGCCGGCGCTTCGCGCCCTGCATGCGCCGGCCATCGCGGACCACGCGCACGAGGTCGTTGCCGTCGACCTCCACGCCGTTGTCGGTCAGCATCGACTTCGGCCACGCCCGGGGGGTGGTGGTGAGCACGACGGCGGCCTGGTCGGCGACCTTCACCCGGACCTGCGCCACGGCCGGACTCGCGGCTGCCGCGGCGACGCCGGCGGGCAGCAGGCTGAGCGCGAGGGCGCCGGTCGTGAGGGCGACGCCGAGACCGCGACGTACGGCGGGCGCAGAAGAGGACGTGGACGAACGGGTGGAACGCACGAGGGAGACTCCCTTGATCGACTTCACGCCAACGGGCGTGCGGGCGCGACACCGGTCAAGGCCGGTGCCGGGTGCCACGCGCTCGCGGCCCACGCACGAGGCGCGACCGGGGCATGACGACCCATCGAGTGCAACACGATCAGGGGTGGCGACGCCAAACGCAGCGCGAGCCCGCGTCCATCCCACTGGACGCGAACTCGCGCAAACGCAACCGAGCCCGCGCGCTCGCGGGGTCGGGCTGTGATCGGTCCCTCAGCGCTGCCAGATCCGCATCCAGTCGACGGACATGTGCTGCGGCAGCTGCTTGTCCTTCATGAGGGACAGCTCGTAGTCAGAGGCGAGCAGGCTCAGGATCGGGTACTGCGGCTGACCGGACACCCCCGCGCGGGTGCGCCAGGTCTCCTTGCCGTCGATCCGGAAGATGTACATCTTCGGCGTCCACTCGACCGAGAACACGTGGTAGTTCTTCGACCAGCCGTCACGCTTGTTCCTCAGGAAGCTCCTCGGCTTCTTGAGCCAGGAGCCGGTCTTGACGACCTTGTTCTGGCGCTTCCAGTGGATGAAGCTCGTCAGGCCACCCCTCGGGTGCTTGTCGCCGAAGTACTCGATGACGTCGATCTCGGCGCCCGCCGTGCGCGGCTTGCCGCGCCGCGACGTCTGGGGCTGCAGCCAGAAGCTGCTGTGCTGGCCGCGCCGCTTGTGCATCTTGATGCGGGCGGCGGCGAAGCCGTACTTGAAGGAGACGGCGTTCTGGGTCGAGATGTGACCGTTGAGACGGTAGGCGAAGCGACCCGACGACTTCCCCCGCTTGGCGGCCTTGCACTTGCCCTTGCGGCTCCGGTCCTTGACGACACTGAGGCGCACCTTGCCGCCGGACACCTTGACGGCCTTCGGGCTTCCCTTGGAGCACTTGCGCAGGCTGGCCTTCTCATAGGTCTGGCCGCGGTGGCTCCACTCCGGGCGCAACGACCCGCCCGAGAAGTTCTCCGTGTAGAGGGGCGTCTGCCAGCGAGCGGTGCTCTGACCCCGACTGGCGACGCGCCCGAGACCCTTGAACCTGCCCGCCTTCACGCGGTACGTCAGCGCGCGCCCGCGCCGCTGGGCCCTGGCGGAGAACTCGACCCGCCCCCGGCGGTCCGTCCGGGCCTTCCCGGCGTTCTTCCACCCCTTGCCCCGCTTGACCTGGAGCCGGACCGGGCGATGAGCACGGCGGGGCTTGATCGTGGCGGTGATGGCCACCCGGGCAGCATCGGGGCTGGCGGTGCGGCGTCCCTGCTGGACGATCTGGGGCAGCACCTGCAGGCTCACCCGGGAGCGTGCGGCCTGCCGCGCCGGCGACGACGCCGCAGCGCGCTCGCTCGTCGCGGAGGGGGCCGCCGACCCGGTGTCGGTGGCGAGGAGCAGGGACGCGGGCATCAGCAGCGCGAGGGCGCTGCCGGCGAGCACGCGGCGTGCGGGCATGGTTGTCTCTCTCTGTTCGGGTGGGGTTCGTTCGTCTCGAGACCTATCACTTCGAGGGTGTCGCGGACGGCGGAACAGGCCAAATCCCGGGCCGGACAGGCGCCACGATCCGCTCGCCCGTCGCCCTCGGCCGACCGACGCGACCGGGGCTAGGGTCGAGCCCATGCACGAGCACCGGCGATTCGACGACGAAGCAGCGACCTGGGACGACGACCCCGGTCACGAGGCGCGGCAGGTGGCAGTGGCGCAGGCCATCGCCGAGGCCGTCGACCTCGGCCCCGACACGAGGGCGCTCGACGTCGGCGGCGGGACCGGGAGGTTGAGCATCCTGCTCGCCGACCGGGTCGGTTCGGTGGTCGTCACCGACCCCTCGGGCGGGATGGTGCAGGTCGCCCAGGAGCGGATCGAGGCTGCCGGCCTCGCTGACCGGCTGCGTGCCGTCCGGGCCGACCTGACGAGCGACCCGATCGAAGGGTCCTACGACGTGGCGTGGAGCTCGATGGCGTTGCACCACGTGCCGGACCTCGACGCCTTGCTGCGCGCCCTGGCCGGACTGCTGGCCGGCGGCGGCCGCCTGGCCATCGCCGACCTCGACCGGGACCCCGACGGCGCCTTCCACGCCGACAAGGTCGACTTCGACGGCCATCACGGCTTCGACAGGGACCACCTGGCCGCGCAGCTCGAGCACGCCGGGTTCTCCGACATCGCCTTCGATGACGCCACGACCATCCTCAAGAACGATCGCGAGTTCGGCGTCTTCCTCTGCACGGCCACCCGCAACACCTGACCTGGTTACCACTGCCCTTGACATTAGTTCGAGTCTCGTACTTAATAGTGACGTGGCTCTCGTCCTCGGCATCGACTCCTCGACCCAGTCGACCAAAGCGCTCCTCGTCGACACCGACGACGGTCGCGTCCTCGACTCACGGTCGGCACCCCATCCAGCTGGCACCGAGGTCGACCCGCGGGCCTGGCTGCACGCGGTGGACGCCGCCACCGAGGGCCTGCTCGAGCGCGCCGACGCCGTGTCTGTGGGCGGGCAGCAGCACGGCATGGTGGCGCTCGACGACACCGGTGCGCCCGTGCGCGACGCACTCCTCTGGAACGACACCCGCTCGGCCGGAGCTGCCCGCGACCTGATCGACGAGATGGGCGGACCGCAGGCCTGCGCCGAGGCGATCGGCAGCGTGCTGGTGGCCTCCTTCACCTCGGCGAAGCTGCGTTGGCTGCGCGACCACGAGCCCGACCACGCGGCCCGGGTGCGGCAGGTGCTGCTGCCCCACGACTTCGTCTCCCGGCACCTGGCCGCACCCGGCACCGACCCGTTCACCGACCGGGGGGACGCCTCCGGCACCGGCTACTTCGCGACCGCCGCGGGCCACTGGCGTCCGGACCTGCTCGAGCTCGCGCTGGGCCGGGCTGCGAGCCCGCCGCGCCTCGTCGCCCCGGGCGCCGTGGCGGCCGAGACCGACGGCGGCATCCCGATCGCCGGAGGGACCGGCGACAACATGGGCGCGGCCCTCGGCATGGCCCTCGAGCCGGGGGACGTGCTGGTCTCCGTCGGCACGTCCGGCGTGGCCTCGGCCGTCAGCACCACCCCGGTGGCCGACGGCACGGGGGTCGTGACCGGGTTCGCCGACGCGAGCGGAGGCTTCCTGCCGATGGTCACCACGATGAACGCCGCGGGCATCCTCGACCTCCAGGCCCGGTGGCTCGGCGTGGACCACGACGGGCTGGCCGCGCTGGCGCTCGAGTCGTCGCCGGGCGCCGGCGGCGTCACCCTCCTCCCCTACTACGGCGGCGAGCGCACCCCCAACCGTCCCGACGCCGTCGGCACCTGGACCGGGCTCACCCCCGCCACGACCCGCGCCGACCTCGCGCGGGCGGCGTACGAGGCGCTGCTCTGCTCCCTGGCGGACGCCGTCGACCGGCTGGTCGCGGCCACCGGGGTGCAGCCGCGCCGCGTGCTCATGGTGGGCGGCGCCACCCGGAGTGCCGCCCTGCGCGCCCTCGCCCCGGCCGTGCTCGGCTGCCCCGTGGTCCTGCCCCCGACAGGTGAGTACGTCGCCCTCGGCGCGGCCCGCCAGGCCGCGTGGGCGCTGGCCGGGTCCGCCCAGCCGCCGGTCTGGCCGACCCCGGAGACCACGGTCCTCGAGGCCGAGGCCACCCCCCACGTCCGCGAGGTCTACGCCGACCTGCGCGAGCGCACCGCCCCCTGGACCCCCGCGGGGTCCGACCCACAGTCCCCGACGGCCACCCCGGCCCCGACAGTCCCGACGGAAGGCACCCCATGAGCACCGCGATCCCCACCCCGACCCCCCAGGACAAGTTCTCCTTCGGCCTCTGGACCGTGGGCTGGCAGGCGCGCGACCCCTTCGGGGACGCCACTCGCGAGCCGATGGACACCGTGCACGCCCTGGAGAAGCTCGCCGGGCTCGGCGCCTACGGCGTCAACTTCCACGACGACGACGTCATCCCCTTCGGCAGCGACGACGCCACCCGCGACAAGATCATCGCCCGCTTCAAGCAGGGGCTCTCCGACACCGGCCTGGTGGTCACCACGGCGACCACCAACCTCTTCACCCATCCGGTCTTCAAGGCCGGCGGCTTCACCAACAACGACCGCGACATCCGCCGCTTCGCGCTGCGCAAGGTGATGCGCAACGTCGACCTCGCCGCCGAGCTGGGCGCCAAGGTCTACGTGGCGTGGGGTGGTCGCGAGGGGGCGGAGTACGGCGCCTCCCAGGACACCCGCGTCGCACTGGACCGGATGAAGGAGGCCTTCGACCTCCTCGGCGACTACGTGAGCGAGCAGGGCTACGACCTGCGCTTCGCGATCGAGCCCAAGCCCAACGAGCCGCGCGGGGACATCCTGCTCCCCACCATCGGTCACGCCCTGGCCTTCATCGAGCAGCTCGAGCGACCCGAGCTCGTCGGCGTGAACCCGGAGATCGGGCACGAGGAGATGGCCGGCATGAACGCGGCCGCCGGCTACGCCCAGGCGATGTGGGCGGGCAAGCTCTTCCACATCGACCTCAACGGCCAGAACGGACCGAAGTACGACCAGGACCTCCGCTTCGGGGCCGGCAACGTGCGCGGTGCCTTCTGGGTGGTCGACGCGCTGCTCGCCGGTGGCTACGACGGCCCGGTGCACTTCGACTACAAGCCGGCCCGCACCGAGGACGAGGACGGCGTGTGGGTCTCGGCCGCGGCCAACATGCGCAACTACCTCATCCTGCGCGAGAAGGTGAAGGCGTTCCGCGCGGACCCCGAGGTGCAGGCCGCCCTCGAGGCAGCCAAGGTCCCCGAGCTGGAGATCCCCACCCTCGGCACCGACGAGGGGTGGCAGGGCCTGCTCGACGCCGAGCTGCCCGACCCCGACGCCCTGGCCGTGCGCGGAGGTGGCTTCGAGCTCCTCGACCAGCTGGCCCTCGAGCACCTGTACGGCGTGCGCTGACCGTGCAACCGCGCGCCACCACCGGCACCGACGGACTGCGTCGCACCAACACCGGCGCCGTCCTCCGTGCCCTGCGCCGGCTCGGCCCCACGACCCGGGCCGAGCTCGCCAAGCACACCGGCCTGGCCAAGGCCACCGTCGGCGTGATCGTCGCGGACCTCGAGGCGGCGGGAGCCGTCGCCGAGGAGGGCTCCCGGCCGGGGGTGCGTGGTCGCCCCGGACGCCCGGTGGCCTTGCGCGGCGACCGCTTCGCCGCTCTCGGCCTGGAGCTCAACGTCGACTACGTGTCGGCCGTGGTGCTCGACCTCGCCGGCCGAGTGGTGTCGAGCTCGAGTCGCCCGGGCGGCACCAGCGACGACCTCCGTGAGCTGGCGCGCACGGCGCTGGCCGAGCACGTCGGGCCCGGCAGCACACTGGTGGGGGCGACGCTCGCGGTGCCCGGACTGGTGCGCGGCGACAACCGGACCGTGGCGTGGGCGCCCAACCTCCACGTCGAGTGGCCGGAGGTGGCCGACGCGCTGGGCTCGCTCGTCCCGGGCCTGCGGATCGAGGTCAGCAACGACGCCAACTGCGCGGCGTACGCCGAGTCCCACCACGGTGCCGCCACGGGTGCTGCCCACGCGCTCTACCTCACCGGCACCGTCGGCATCGGCGCCGGCATCGTGCAGGACGGCGAGGTGATGCGCGGCGCCGCAGGCTTCGCCGGCGAGGTGGGGCACATGCCCGTGGGCGACTCCACCGCTCTGTGCGGGTGCGGGCGCCGGGGCTGCTGGGAGGCCTCGATCGGCCTGCACGCGATGTTGGCCGCCGTCGGCATGCCGGAGCTCGACACCCCGCTGCGCTCGGCCGAAGCAGTGGCCGAGCGGGCGCTCTCCGACGCCGGCGTCCGGTCAGGCCTGGAGCGCGTGGGACGCGACGTGGGCCTCGGCATCGCCATGCTCAGCAGTGTCCTCGACCCCCAGGTGGTGGTGCTGGGCGGCTACTTCGCCCCGCTCGGCGACCTCGTGCTCGAGCCGGCGCGCCGCACGCTCGACGAGCGCCTGGCCTCCGCGGTGCAGGTCCGTCCGGAGCTGCGGCCGAGCACGCTCGGGATCCAGGCCGCGGCCCTCGGCGCCGCCGAGCAGTCCCTCGGTCCGGTCTTCGCCGGCGAGCGCGACCTCAGCGCCTGAGCGGGGAGGCGGCCACCCCAGCTGGATGGATTTCCACTCGCGCGAGTGGAAGTTCATGCGGAATCGGGGGCATCTACGCTCAGCCGCCGATGGATTTCCACTCGTGCGAGTGGAAATCCATCGGCGGCCACAGCGGGCCCGAGGCCGTCGGGTCAGCCGGCCAGCCGACCGCGTACGTCGACCAGGGCCGCGCCGAGTGCCGCGACCGGGTCGACGAAGAGCGGCTCCAGTGCGATCTCGGCTGCTCCGTGCAGGGGCGAGTCCGAGCCGAGGCCCGGCAGCGCCAGGGTGACCGACTCCAGCGGCGCCGGCAGCGCCCGGTCGGCGAGGCCGGCGTTCACCTCGGCGCCCACGAGGGTGTAGAGCGAGCGGAAGTAGCCGCCCAGGACGATCATCTGCGGGTTGAACAGGTTGACGATGCTCGCCAGACCCTGTCCGAGCGCGGTGCCGGTCGCGCGCAGCGCGGGCGACGGCTTGTCGAAGCCGCCGAGGATCTCGCCGAGCTGCGCCACCTTGTCCGGCGGGCACTGGATGGCCTCGGCGATGGCGTGCGCCCCGACCTCGGTCTCCCAGCATCCGCGGTTGCCGCAGTGGCACGGGCGGCCGTCGGGGTTGAAGCGCAGGTGCCCGATCTCGCCGGCGTAACCACCGGCGCCTTCCAGCCGATGCCCCCCCGTGATGACCCCTGCACCGACGCCGACGTTGCCGGAGACATAGATGAGCTCGTCGACGCCCACCCCCGCCCCGCGGGTGTGCTCGGCCAGGGCGCCCAGGTCGGCGTCGTTGGCGAGCGACACGGGGACGTCGAGGCCCAGCGCCGCCAGCACGATGCCGCCGAAGGAGACGTCGTGCCACTCCAGGTTGGGCGCGAGCCGCACCAGGCCGTCGCTGCGTCGCACCAGACCGGGCACGCTGATCCCGATCCCGACGAGGGCGGCGGTGGCGGGTGCGTCCTCGACGACCGTGCGGATCAGCGCCGCGACGGACGCCCCCACCTGCCAGGCCTCGCCGTGGCTCTGCACCGGGGCCTGGGCGCGCTGCAGCACCCGGCCGCCCAGGCCGATCCGGGCCACGACGGCCCGGTCGACGCCCAGGTCGACCGCGATCACGTAGGGCCCGTCGCCGGCGATGCGGACCCCCGCCGAGGGGCGTCCCGCACCCTGGCGGGGCCCCTCGAGCGGGGTGGCGCGCTCGGAGATGCCCAGCGACTCCAGCTCGCCGACGAGCCCCGCGATGGTGCTGCGGTTGAGGCCCATCAGGCTCGTCAGCTCGGCACGCGAGATCTGGCCGGCGCCGTGGACGTGCCGCAGCAACGTCCCGAGATTGTGGCGCCGGATGGCCTCCTGGTTGGTGCCCAGGCCCGAGCGCCGCTGCGGGCTCACGTGGTCGACCTAGACGCCGGCCGAGGAGCGACGGCGACGTGAGATCGCGTCCACGCTCGCGGCGAGCAGCAGCACGCCACCGGTGACCAGGAAGTTGATGTAGCTCGCCTGGTTGAGCAGGCCCAGACCGTTGGGGATCGTGGCGATCACCAAGCCGCCGACGACTGCGTCCATCGCGCGACCCCGCCCACCGAAGAGGCTGGTGCCGCCGATGACCGCGGCACCCACGGCGTAGAGCAGCTCGTTGCCGCCACCGGACCCCGGGGACACCTTGCCGGTGTAGGACGCCGCCAGCAGGCCACTGATCGCGGCCATCGACGAGCAGATGATGAAGGCGGTGATCTTGACCCGGAGCACGTTGATGCCGGCACGCCGCGCGGCCTCGGCGTTGCCGCCGACGGCGTAGAGGTGTCGCCCGAAGCGGCTCTTGGTGAGCACGAAGGTCCAGAACAGCAGCAGCGCGATCACCACCGGCGCGACCCACGGGACGCCGCTGATGTCGAAGAGGTTGGGGTTGGGTGCACGGTTGGCGCTCAGCAGCGCAGTGAGACCCAGGACGATCACTGCCAAGAAGGCGACCCTGATCACGACCAGGCCGAGCGGCAGGTGCACCAGGCCCTTGGCGGACAGCGAGCGGTAGCGCCAGAAGGAGAGCGCGGCGAAGCCCACCACGATGAGCACCGCGGCGATCCAGCCGGCGGTCACTGGGACGTTCTTGATCGAGAGCCCGCGCAGCACGGAGTCGTTGAAGCGGAGCGAGCCGCCCGAGCCGATCAGCTTGAGTGGGACCGCCTGCAGGGCGAGGAAGAAGGCGAGGGTCACCACGAACGACGGGATCCCCAGGAAGGAGACCAGCGAACCGATCGCCAGACCGATGGCCGCACCGACGGCCACACCGGCGAGCGTGGCCATCCACCACGTCCAGTCGTAGTCGATCAGCATCAGCGCGATGATCGTCGCGGAGGCACCGCCCGCAACGCCGGCGGACAGGTCGATCTCGCCGAGCAGCAGGACGAAGACGATGCCCATCGCGAGGACGATGATCGAGCCGGCCTGCACGACCAGGTTGGCCATGTTGTAGATGGTGAGGAAGCGGTCGTTGAGCGAGGAGAAGACGACGAACAAGAAGATCAGCCCGAGGATCGCGGGCAGGGAACCCATGTCTCCGCCGCGCAGGCGATTGACGTAGTCGCGGGCTGAGTCGCCGATGCTGGCGGACTGGCGATTGTCGCTGTCGAAGCCGCTGGGGGCGGCAGGGGTCTGGGTGGTGTCGGGGTCGACGGTCATGGTGGGGTCTCCGGTCCTTCTCAGGCGGTCGCGGTCTCGGAGGTGTCGGCGATGCCGAGGTCCCCGGAGCGTCCTGCGGTGATGAGCTCGACGACCTGGCTGTGGGTGAGGTCCTTCGCCGGGACGTCAGCGGCCACCTGACCGAGGTAGAGAGCAGTGATCCGATCGGCGACCTCGAACACGTCGCCCATGTTGTGCGAGATCAGCACGACGCCCAGGCCGCGGTCGGCAAGTCGTCTGACGAGATCGAGCACCTGGCGCGTCTGGGCGACACCCAGTGCGGCGGTGGGCTCGTCGAGGAGGACCACCTTGGAGTTCCAGAGCACGGCCTTGGCGATGGCGACGGTCTGGCGCTGGCCACCGGAGAGGCTGGCCACGCTCTGGCGCACCGACTTGACGGTGCGCACGGAGAGGGAGGCGAGGGTCTCGCGGGCCCTGGACTCCATGCTGACCTCGTCGAGGCCGATGCCCTTGACCTCCTCGCGGCCCAGGAACATGTTCTCGACGATGTCGAGGTTGTCGCACAGCGCGAGGTCCTGGTAGACCACTTCGACACCCAGGGCGGCCACGTCACGGGGGCCGTGGACCTCGACCTTCTTGCCGTCGAAGAAGAAGTCACCGCTGTCGCGGCCATAGATGCCGGCGATGATCTTGACCAACGTTGACTTCCCGGCGCCGTTGTCCCCGACGAGGGCCGTGACCTGTCCGGGATAGACGGCGAAGTCGACGTCGTGCAGGACGTGCACCACGCCGAAGCTTTTGTTGACTCCGCGGAGCTCGAGCAGCGGCTGAACCATGGATCCACTTCCGATCGGCAGAATTTGTTGTGCGAATGAACAGGAACGACGCCCGGGCCGGGGGTGCAGCCCGGGCGTCGTTCCGGGGTTCTCAGGCGATCAGGAGATGCCGGCCTTGGTGCACATGGCTTCGAACTTGCCGGTGCACACGTCGGCGGCCTTCTGGCCACCGTCGTCGATCACGTCACCGACGTTGTCCTTGGTGATGGCCTGCGGCTCCAGCAGGATCGAGGGGACCTCGCTGTCGTCGGAGGAGTCGACCGTCGTACCCGTGGCCTCGGCGTCCTCACCGTTGGCGAGCGCGATGGCGACGTCGGCCAGCGCGCCGGCCTCCTGCGTGGCGGACTTGTAGACCGTCATGCACTGGGTGCCGGCGAGGACGTTCTGCAGGCCCTCGACCGTGGCGTCCTGGCCGGTGACCGGGACCTCCCCGTCCTGGCCCGCGCCCTCGAGGATGCTGATCGCCGCGCCACCGAGACCGTCGTTGGCGGCGAGGACCCCGTCGACCTTGCCATCAGCAGCGGTGAAGAGCTGCTGGAAGATCGTGGCGGCCTGCTCGTTGTCCCAGTCCGGGACAGCCTGCTCGCCGACGACCGTGTAGTTGCTCATGCCGTCGAGGACACTGTGCGCGCCCTCGGCGAAGAGCGTGGCGTTGTTGTCGGTGGGCGAGCCGTTGAGGTAGACGATGTTGGCCTTCTTGTCGCCGAGGCAGTCCGCGAGGCCCTGCCCCTGGAGCTCGCCGACGACGGTGTTGTCGAAGGAGACGTAGTACTCCGCCGAGCCACCGAGGGTGAGGCGGTCGTAGTCGATGGTGGCCACGCCCTGCGACGCCGCCTTCTCCTGGATCGCCGCGCCCGACTCGGAGTCGAGGTTGACGATGGCCAGGACCGTGACGCCGTTGCCGATCATGGTGTCGGCGATCTGGGTCATCCTCTTGGCGTCACCCTCGGCGTTCTGGATGTCGTACTCGACACCCGCTTCGTCGAAGGCCGCCTCGAGGGCCGGACGGTCAGCGCTCTCCCAGCGCACCGAGGACTCGGTGTCGGGGAGGATGACGCCGACCTTGCCGACCGCGTCACCACCGCTGCCGCTGTCGCTGCCACTGTTCGAGCTCGAGTCGTCGCCGCCGCACGCGGACAGGGACATGGCCACACCGAGCATGGGAACGAGGACCAAAGTGTGCTTCCGCTTCACGCGAACCGCCTCCTAGCGATTGTGATCGCGTCGGCCCACCTGGTCGCCAAGCCGTCGCGCATATGTTGTTCGGAACAACATAATGAGTGATGCCCGTCACGTCCATAGCGGTGACCAGCCGTTTCCTTTTTGTTACATAGAATTCTCAGCCCGCCCGCTGGCGCGCACTCAGGAGCGGAGCCGGGTCCGTTGGGGTGGGGCTCGACGGCCAAGGTCTGGCTAACGTTGCGACATGCCTTCTGTCTCCCGCACGTTCACCACGACCGCCCAGCCCGACGCGGCGTACGCCTACCTCGCCGACTTCACCCACGCCGAGGAGTGGGACCCTGGGACCCAGTCGTGCCAGCGGACCAGTGGTGACGGCGGCGTGGGCACGACCTACCACAACGTGTCGAAGTTCCTGGGCAGCGAGTCGGAGATCACCTACACCACGGCCGAGCTGGCTCCGGGGACCCGCGTCCACCTCCGCGGCACCAACGAGCAGTTCGAGGGCCACGACCTCTTCGAGATCCGGCCGCACGGCCGCGGCTCGGAGGTCACCTACCGCGCCGACATGTCCTTCTCCGGACTCGCCAGGCTGGCCTCCCCGGTCGTCGCGGCCTACCTCCCGTTCCTGGCCAGGAAGACGGTCGACCAGCTGCGCTCGTGCCTGGACCGCCAGGGCTGAGCCGTCTCGGCCCCACCCTCCTGACGGGTGAGGAGGAAGCCAGGCACCGGTGGCACGGTGGTGGCATGGCCGAGAAGAAGAGGAAGGACCCGGGGCCGTCGGTGAAGGACGCCGAGGTCTACGAGGCGCTGCGGGACGAGGGCGCGAGCAAGGAGAAGGCGGCTCGCATCGCCAACGCCGCTGCCGCCCAGGGTCGCTCAGCGGTCGGGGAACGCGGCGGCGAGGCCGCCGACTACGAGGACCGCACCGTCGAGGAGCTGCGCAGGCGCGCGGCGGAGCTGGACATCGAAGGACGCTCCTCGATGTCCAAGGACGAGCTGATCGACGCGCTGCGCCACCACTGAGCCGCCTCGACGCAGCGTCAGCCCGACCGGTCGAGGCGCGCCAGCGCGCGTAGCCACATGCGGTCGCCATCGGCGGCGGACGTGTCCGGGCCGGTCAGCGGCTCACCCAGGAGCCGCTCGACACTCGTCGGCGGTGTCGCGCCCGCGGCCCGCGCCGCCCCGACCAGCACCTGGGCAGCGGCGATCACGGCTGGGCGATGGGTGCTGATGACGGCTTCGTAGACGGGCGCCGCGCCCGCGGTCGCGGGCACCTCCCATGCCGCGAGGACCGCGGCCCGGGCAGGGCTGAGGCTCACCACCGTCCATTCCCGGCGCAGCGCCGAGCCCTCCTGCAGCTGGCACCGTGCCGGCCGGGCGGTGGGGTCGGCCGGCAACGACGGATCGAAGTCGGCGACCACGGCCGCCCACGACGCCGTACGTGCGAGCTCGGCCCAGCGGTGCTCCGACCTGGCGAACCGGTGGCCCTCCTGGAAGGCGCCCAGCACCAGGGGCCGTTCGGCCCGCGCCAGCGCCTCGTCCTCGACCGCGTGGGAGACCGCGACGAGTGCGCGCCGGCCGAGGCGCTGCACCGCGAGGTGCGCGAAGTCGCGTGCCAGCACCGCGTGCACCGACTCGGCGGGCTCGTGCCGGCGCCGGTCCCGTACGGCGTCGATGGCGCGCTGCAACGGCACGCCCGTGGCACGCACCTCGAGCACCTGCCGGACGAGGTCGACGTCGTCGTCGGTGAAGCGCCGATGGCCGGAGTCGGACCTCATGCCGGCCGGGAACCCGAACCGGGTGTCCCACGTGCGCAGCACGCCCGGCGTGACGCCGGTGCGCGAGGCGAGCACGCCGATGCTGAAGCCGGCGAGCGCTCCGTTCGTCATGTGTCCTCCATCTGTCATCGACCACACTTTTTCGTCCACAGCCCTTGAACAACCTGTAGAAATAACTTATACATGACTGTAGACATTTTTCCCACACCCCCACGAAACACCAGGAGATTCCCATGGGCACCGTCATCCTCATCAGCACGGTGGCGATCATCGTCGCGATCGTGGGGTGCTTCGTCATCTGGCGGATGGACGCCGCGCGCGCCGAGGAGGTCGACCACCTCACTCCCCAGGCCGCGCCGCGCCCCCAGCTCGGGACCACCCCCTCCCCGACCGCGCCCCACTCCATCGACTCCTGACCGCGCGTCCCGTCGGCATCCCCCGCTGACGGGGCGCGTCACACCCTGATGGGTGTCGCAAGCCGTCGAGCCGCGTGGCAGGTTCGAAGGGACCACTTCGGTCCTCACAGATTTCACTTTCAGCACCACCTCACAGGAGGCAACACGATGGGTCTCGACGACAAGATCAGCAACAAGGGCGAAGAGCTCAAGGGCCAGGCCAAGGAAACCACCGGCAAGGCGACCGACGACGAGCAGCTCGAGGCCGAGGGCAAGGGCGACCAGGCGGGCGCCAACCTCAAGCAGGCCGGCGAGAAGATCAAGGACGTCTTCAAGGGCTGACCAGCCCCTCAAGCCCCCCTGCCGGCGGCCACCAGCAACATGTGGCCGCCGGCGGTCTGCGGTCTGCTGCTCGCACCGCTCGCGGGGGTCTACATGTTCGCGACCTGACGCGCACTGTCGGCACCCGCTCGTAGGGTGCTGCCGTGACCCTGCACCTGCACACCGCCGAGCGCACCGACGCGCTCGCCGACGGCCTGGCGGACCTGCTGGTCACCCCCCTGCCCGATCCCTTCGCCCGCGAGGTGGTCGTCGTCCCCGCCCGCGGCGTCGAGCGGTGGCTGACCCAACGGCTCTCCCACCGTCTCGGCGTCGGTCCCCGGGGCGGCGACGGCGTGTGCGCGGGCGTGGACTTCGTGACGCCCCACTCGCTCGTGTCGATGCTCCTCGACCGCGACGCAGAGGACCCGTGGAGCCCCGACCGGCTGGCCTGGCCGCTGCTCACCGTCATCGACGACGTCATGGGCAGGCCGGGCTTCGAGGACCTCACCACCCACCTCGGCGGCGGCGAGCCCGACGACGACCGGTCGGCCCGGCGCTACGCGGTCGCGCGGCGGTTGGCAGGGCTGTTCTCGTCCTACGCCGTCCAGCGACCGCACCTGCTCACCGAGTGGCGTGCAGGACGCGCCTCCGACGGAGCGGGCGGGACCCTCGACGAGGACCTGCGCTGGCAGGCCGACCTCTGGCGACGCCTCCTCGAGGTCGTCGAGGTCGCGCCACCCGACGTACGCCACGCCGAGACCGTGGCCCGGCTCCGTGACGGCGGCTCGGACCTCGACCTCCCGTCGCGACTCTCGCTCTTCGGGCACACCCGCGTGCCGGAGACCGAGGTGTCCCTCCTGGGGGCGCTGGGCCAGCTGCGCGACGTCCACCTGTGGCTGCCGCAGGCGTCGACGGCACTCTGGGACTCGCTGGGCGGGGCGGCACGCGAGGGCCAGGTCCCACGGTCGGCCGACTCGTCGGCCGCCGTGGTCGGGCACCCCCTGCTGAGCTCGCTCGGGCGCGACGCGCGCGAGCTGCGCCGAACGCTCGGTGACCTGCCGAGCAGCCCCGCGGCCCGCACTCCCCCGACAGCCGACACGTTGTTGGGGTGGCTCCAGCACGACCTCCGCGCCAACCATGCACCGAGCGGCGACGAGCTGTCCCGGCGCACCTGGACCGGCGACGACTCGGTGCAGGTCCATGCCTGCCACGGCGCCGCCCGCCAGGTCGACGTGCTGCGCGAGGTGCTGGTCGGGCTGCTCCAGGACAGCGTGGACGACCCCGACCAGGAGCCGCTCGAGCCGCGCGACATCCTCGTGATGGTCCCCGACATCGAGACCTACGCCCCGCTCATCTCGGCCGCCTTCGGCATGGCCGACGTCGCCGGCGAGCGCGTCGGCCACCCCGGCCACCAGCTGCGGGTGCGGCTGGCCGACCGTTCGCTCGCCGCCACCAACCCGCTGCTGGCCCTGGCTGCCCAGCTGGTCGAGCTCGTCCGGGGCCGGATGAGCGCCAGCCAGGTCCTCGACGTGGCCGGCGCCGACCCGGTGCGCGCCCGCTTCGGCTTCGGTGACGAGGAGCTCGAGCGGATCGCCCACTGGGTGGACGTGAGCGGTGTGCGCTGGGGCTACGACGCCCAGCACCGCGACACGTTCGGGCTCGGCAGCCTCGACGCCAACACGTGGGTCACCGGCCTGCGCCGGGTCCTGCTCGGGGCGGCCATGTCCGGGCTCGACCACCGGCAGGTCGCCGGGTCGGTCCCGGTCGACGACGTCAGCGACGGCGACCTGGAGCTCGTCGGCCGGTTCGCCGAGTTCGTCGAGCGCGTCCACACCTTCGTCGCGCGCGCCGAGCGCGCGACCAGCGTCACCGACTGGACCTCAGCCATGGCCGAGGCGGTGCACTCCCTCACCTCCACACCGCTGGACGAGGTCTGGCAGGTGGCGCAGTTCGACCGCGAGGTGGCGCGCATCGCCGCTGGGGCCGGTGAGGCGGGCACGCAGCTGCGGCAGGCAGACGTACGAGCCCTCCTGCAGCAGCGGCTGCGCGGGCGGCCCACCCGCGCCAACTTCCGCACCGGCACGCTGACCGTCTGCACGATGGTGCCGATGCGTTCGGTGCCCCACCGGGTGGTCTGCCTGGTGGGCCTGGACGACGGCGTCTTCCCGCGGGTCTCCACGGTCGACGGGGACGACGTGCTCGCCCGGCGACCACGCACCGGCGAGCGCGACCTGCGCGCCGAGGACCGGCAGCTGTTCCTCGACGCGATCGTGGCCGCCACCGACAAGCTGGTCATCACCTACACCGGCCGCGGCGAGCACACCGGCGCCGAGCGTCCGCCCGCTGTGCCGTTGGGCGAGCTGCTCGACGCGCTCGACCGCACGACGTCGCGCCCGGTGCGCGAGCAGGTGCTCACCCACCATCCCCTCCAGCCCTTCGACGAGGCCAACTTCGTCGCGGGCCGACTGCGGGCGGACGGCGCCTTCACCTTTGACCGCTTCGCCCTGGCCGGGGCGAGTGCCGCGCGCTCCGAGCGCCAGGCGGTGGGCGTGCTCGTGCCCGCGCCGCTGCCCGCCGTCGACGCGACGCCCCGAGACGTGTCGCTCGCCGACCTCCAGGACTTCTTCGCCCACCCCGTCCGCGGCTTCTTCCGGCGACTGCGCATCGCGCGCCCCTATGACGCCGCCGAGATCAAGGACGCCATCCCGATCACCCTCGACGCGCTCGAGAAGTGGGCGGTCGGCGACCGCCTCGCGTCCGAGGTGCTGGGCGGGGCCGACGCGATCGCGGTCGGCGAGGCACTCAAGGCGACCGGCCAGCTGCCCCCCGGTCCGCTGGGGAAGGGAGTCCTCGACGAGATCGTCACCGTCGTCCGTCCCCTCGTCATCCGCGGGCTCGAGCTGCGGCGGGGCCCACGACGCAGCCTCGACGTCGACATCGACCTCGGCGGCGGTCGCCGGCTCTCCGGCACGGTCGGTGACGTCTGGGGCAACAACGCGGTGTCGGTCTCCTTCTCCCGCCTCGGCGCCAAGCACCGGCTGGCCGCCTGGATCAACGCCCTCGCCCTCGCCGCCGGCCTCCCCGACGAGAACTGGACCGTGCACACCATCGGCAAGCACCGCTCCGGCGGCCAGGTCCAGCTCATCGCACCCCTGGCCCAGCACCAGGCGCAGCAGTGGCTGCGCGACCTGGTCGCCCTCTACGACGCCGGCCAGTGCGAGCCGCTCCCGCTGCCGGTGAAGACCTCGCTGGCGTGGGCCGAGGAGTTCCGCCGGGTGCGCGCCGGCAGCGACGGCGATCCCGACCTCAGGGCCCTGGCCGAGTGGGAGACCCCTCGCTTCAACGACTCCGGCTTCCCCCAGGAGGACGCCGACCCCTGGCACGTCCGCGCCTTCGGCGAGCACGCCGACTACACGCTGCTGGCTGCCACCGCCCGCGCCGACGAGGAGGGGCCGCACCGGCTGGGTCACTACGCCTGGCGGTTGTGGAGCCCGCTCCTCGACTCGGGCCACGAGCAGGTGCGTGGCCTGTGACCGACACCTTCGACATCGCCGCCGACCTCGCGCCCGGCACGACCCTGCTCGAGGCCAGCGCCGGCACCGGCAAGACCTGGACGATCGCCGCTCTGGTGACCAAGCACGTCGCCCTGGGCGAGGTGGGACTGGACGAGATGCTCGTCGTCACCTTCACCCGTGCCGCGAGCCAGGAGCTGCGCGAGCGCGTACGCCGTCAGCTCGACGAGGCCGTCCAGCTGCTCGCCGACCCGGCGCTGCGCGACCCCGACAACCGGCTCCACGACTGGTTGCTCGACGCGGGTGCGGCCGAGCTCGGCGCGCGGCTCGACCGGCTCACCGCCGCGCTGGTCTCCTTCGACGCTGCCACCATCGCCACCATCCACCAGTTCTGCCAGCTGGTGCTGCGCAGCCTCGGCGTGGCCGGCGACACCGACGCATCGGCGACCCTGGTCGAGGACCTCGAGCAGCTCACCTCCGAGACCGTGGACGACCTCTACCTCCGCGACTTCGGGCAGCAGGAGAAGCCGCCCTGGACCCGGGCCGCCGCACTCGAGCTGGCCCGCTCGGTCATCGGCGACCCTCGGGCCGAGGTCGAGCCCGCCGCCGTGCTGGCCGACTCCCCGGACTCGACGGCCGCCATGCGGGTGCGCTTCGCAGCCGACGTGCTGGAGGAGGTCGAGCGTCGCAAGCGCCGCCTCGGCGTGCTGAGCTACGACGACCTGCTCAGCCAGCTCGCGGATGCGCTCGAGCCCGCCGATGGCGCGGCCCGCCGCCGGATGCAGCACCGCTGGAAGTTCGTGCTGATCGACGAGTTCCAAGACACCGATCCGGTGCAGTGGCAGGTGTTCCGGCGCGCGTTCGGCGAGTCGACCCGGATGGTGCTGATCGGCGACCCCAAGCAGGCGATCTATGCCTTCCGCGGCGGCGACATCGTGACCTACCTCCAGGCCTCGGAGACCGCGACCACCACCCAGACGCTCGGCGTCAACTGGCGCTCCGACCGGCCGCTGCTCCGCTCGATCCACGCCGTGCTGCAGGGCGCCCAGCTCGGTGAGGAGCGCATCGTCGTCCACCCCGTCGAGGCCCACGAGGACGAGTCGCGGCTCCGCGGGGCGGGCGCGCCCTTCCGGCTGCGGGTGGTGCGGCGCACCGAGCTCGGCAAGGGCCCGCGGTCCAAGCCGCCGGTGGCCCTGTGGCGTGACCACGTCATCACCGACACCGCCCACGACATCAAGCGCCTCATCGAGTCGCGCCCGACCTTCGAGGGACGCGACCTCAAGCCGGGCGACATCGCGGTGCTCGCGGCCCGGCGCAACGAGCTCGAGGCGGTGCAGCTCGCGCTGGCCGCGGTCGGGGTGCCTGCGGTCGTCAACGCCGGTGGCTCCGTCTTCCACACGCCGGCGGCCGGCGAGTGGCTCACGCTGCTCGAGGCGATGGAGCAGCCGCACCGCACCGACCGCGTGCGGGCGGCGTCGCTCACCTCGTTCTTCGGACACACCGCACACTCGCTGGACGCCGGCGGCGACGACCTGACCGATGACCTCGCGGGCCGGATCCGCACCCTCGCCGACGTCTTCACCCGGCGCGGGGTGGCGGCGGTGGTCGAGGTGACCACCGTCGAGGGCCTGACGGCCCGCGTGCTCGCGCGTGCGGGCGGCGAGCGGACGCTGACCGACCTGCGCCACATCGGGGAGTCGCTGCTGCGGGTCTCGACCGAGGAGCGCCTCGGCCTGGTGGGGCTGCTGGCCTGGCTGCGGGAGCAGGTCGCCGACGACAAGCTGGAGGTGGCCTCCGAGCGCACCCGGCGGCTCGACTCCGACGCGGAGGCCGTCCAGCTCGTGACCATCCACGGCAGCAAGGGCCTGCAGTACCCCGTCGTCTACCTCCCCACCCTCTGGAACCGCTTCACCGGGCGCGAGCCCGCCGTCCCGCTCTTCCACGACGACGACGGACGCCGGTGCCGCGACGTCGGCGGCGCGAGCACGTTCCACCGCGAGGCCGTACGACGCCACTGGCGCGAGGACGCCGGGGAGTCGTTGCGCCTGCTCTACGTCGCGATGACGAGGGCGCAGTCGCAGGTCGTCGCGTGGTACGCCGCCGCCGAGCGCAACACCCCCGACTCGCCGCTGCACCGCGTGCTGTTCGGCCGCCGCCCGGGCACCGCGCCGGTCCCCGACAGCCAGCCGCTGGTCGAGGAGGACCGCGTGCTGGCGATCCTCGCGGCGTGGGAGGAGGCGGGCGGTCCGAGCGTCGAGCTCGCGACCCTCAGCCCGCCCGACCCGACCCCGCTCGCGCGGTCCACCGACGACCTGGAGGTGCGCGCCTTCACCCGGACGGTCGACACGACCTGGCGGCGCACGTCGTACTCCTCACTGTCGGCGGGCAGCGCCGCGCACGCGGCCGCGGCGCTCTCGGAGCCCGAGGTCGTGCCGGACGAGGACTCGGAGGTCACGGCCGAGGACCTCGACCCCGCTCCCGGCCCCGACGCGGGTGCGGCCGCCGCCTCGGTGCCGTCGCCGATGGCCACGCTGCCGGTCGGCGCCACCTTCGGGTCGCTGGTGCACGCGGTCCTCGAGCATGCCGACCCGGCCGCCGAGGACTTCCGCGGCGAGCTGCTGCGCCTCATCGACGAGCAGCTCGTGTGGTGGCCCGTCGATCTCGACCCGGGAGAGCTCGCCGACGCCCTGGTCGCGGTCTGCGACAGCCCGCTCGGCCCGCTCGCCGACGACCGCACCCTGCGCTCCCTCGGACTGCCCGACCGGTTGCGCGAGCTCGACTTCGAGGTGCCCCTGGCCGGCGGCGACACCGTGGCCGCGCCCGCCGACGTACGCCTCGGCGACCTCGCCCCGCTCCTGCGGCGGCACCTCCCCGAGGCAGACGCGGTCCGCGGGTACGCCGACGCGCTGGACTCCGACCCGGAGCTGGCGGCCCAGTCGCTGCGCGGCTACCTCACCGGCTCGATCGACGTGGTGCTGCGCCTCGACGTCGACTCCCGGCAGCGCTTCCTCACCGTCGACTACAAGACCAACTGGCTGGGTCCGATCGACCAGCCGCTGACGGCCCACGACTACCGGCCGGAGATGCTCGACGAGGCGATGGCCCACTCCGACTATCCGCTGCAGGCCCTGCTCTACACCGTCGTCCTGCACCGCTTCCTGCGCTGGCGGCTCCCGGCCTACGACCCCGCCACCCACCTGGGCGGGGTGCTCTACCTCTACCTCCGCGGGATGTGCGGGCCGGGCACGCCGGTCGTCGACGGGTCCCCGTGCGGGGTGTTCTCCTGGCGACCCCCGGTGGCGCTGGTCCTGGAGCTGTCCGACCTGCTGGACGGGGTGGTGGGCACGTGAGCGACACCTTCGAGCCGATCGACGCGCACGACCGCGACCTGGCGCTCGCCGCCACCGGGCTCCTGGCCACCTTCAACGCCGCCGGGGTGGTGAGCGCCGCCGATGTCCACGTCGCCACGACCGTCGGGCGGCTCGTCGGCGAGGCGGACGAGACGGTGCTGCTGGCGGTCGCGCTGGCCGTCCGGGCCGTACGCCACGGGTCCGTGTGCCTCGACCTGGTGGCCGTGCCGGCGTCGCTCGCCGACCTCGACCTCCCGTGGCCCGCACCCGACGCCTGGCGGGCCGCGGTGTCCGCGAGCCCGCTGCTGGTGGCCGGCGTGGTGCACCTCGAGCACGGCCTGGTCTACCTCGACCGCTATCACGAGCAGGAGACCCAGGTCCTCGACGACCTGCGTGAGCGCGGCCGGTCGGCGCCGGCCGTCGACGGGTCCCTCCTGGAGGCGTCGCTGGACCGGGTCTTCCCCGGCGCGGACTCGGCCGAGCAGCGGACCGCGTGCCACCGGGCCGCCGGGCAGGCCACGACCGTGATCACGGGCGGGCCGGGCACGGGCAAGACGACCGCCGTCGCCGGGCTGCTGGTCGCCCTGGTCGAGCAGGCGGAGGCCCGCGGCGAGACCCTGCGCATCGCGCTCGCCGCGCCGACCGGCAAGGCCGCGGCCCGCCTGGAGCAGTCGGTGCGCGACTCCGCGAGTCGCTTCGACGCCGCCGACCGGACCCGGCTGGCCGACGTGACAGCGATGACGATGCACCGGTTGCTGCGCCAGCACCCCGGCAACAGCACGCGCTTCCGCCACCACCGCGGCAACCGTCTGCCCCACGACCTGGTCGTCGTCGACGAGGCCTCGATGGTGTCGTTGACCATGATGGCCCGCCTGCTCGAGGCCGTGCGTCCCGAGGCGCGACTGGTGCTCGTGGGCGACCCCGACCAGCTCAGCTCCGTCGATGCGGGCGCGGTGCTGACCGACCTGGTCCGCGGCTACGAGCACCGTCCGGACAGTCCGGTGGCGGCCCTGACCACGGCCCACCGCTACGGCGCCGAGATCGGCGAGCTCGCCGAGGCGCTCCGGCTGGGCGACGCCGACCGGGCGATCGTGGCGCTGAGGTCCGGGGGCCCGGCCATCGAGTGGGTGGCGGACGGCGATCCGGCCCGCACCATCAGGTCCGCCGTGCTGCCGCACGCGCTCGCGGTCCACGACGCTGCGGCCGCGGGCGACGCCCCGCGGGCCCTGGCCGCCCTCGACCGGCACCGCCTGCTGTGCGCCCACCGCGACGGCCCCTTCGGCGTACGCCACTGGAACCGGCGCATCGAGCAGTGGTTCACCACGGAGACCGGGGTCTCGGTGCATGACGCCGCCTACCTCGGACGGCCCCTGCTGGTGTCCTCCAACGACTACACGCTCGGGGTCTACAACGGTGACACCGGTGTGGTCGTCGCGGGCGCGAGCGGACCCCGGGCAGCGATCGCCACCGGGGTCGGATTCCTCGAGCTCGCACCGTCGCGCCTCGGCGACGTCGCCACCATGCACGCGATGACGATCCACAAGTCGCAGGGCAGCCAGGCCGACGAGATCACGGTCCTGCTGCCCGACGAGGACTCCCGCCTGCTGACGCGCGAGCTGTTCTACACCGCCGTGACCCGGGCGCAGCGCAAGGTGCGGGTGATCGGGTCGGAGTCGGCGGTGCGGGCGGCCATCGCGCGGCAGGCCCTGCGCGCCAGCGGGCTGCGTGCCCGACTGGCGGATGGACGAAACGTGCCCGACACAGGGGCCGGATAGCCTCGGGCCATGTACTACCTGCTGCGCGTCGAGCTCCCCGATGTCCCGGGATCTCTGGGGCGCGTGGCGAGCGCGATCGGCGAGGCCGGGGGCGACATCGACGCGATCGAGATCGTGGAGAAGCGCGACGGATTCGCCGTCGACGACGTGCTGCTGGGGATCCCCCCGGGCACGATGCCCGACTCGGTCATCTCCGCCTGCAGCGTGCTCGACGGCGTGAGCGTGCTGTGGATCAGCCGCTACGCCGCCGGCGGCAACCTGTTCCTCGACCTCGAGGTCGTCGAGGCGCTCACCGAGGAGCCGGCGACGGCACGGGACCGGCTCGTCGACCTGCTGCCGATCGCCTTCCGGGTCGACTGGGCCGCGTGGATCAGGCGCGGCGGCGACGGGCTGGCGGTCGTGCGTGCGACCGATGCGGCGCCCTCCGAGTTCTCCGTCGGTGCCCTCACCGCCCCGACCCGCCTGCCCGGCGACGAGACCTACGTCGAGTGCGCGGCGCCGTTCGGTGACGACCTGATCGCCATGGGGCGCCGGGGTGGCCCCGAGTTCCTCGACTCCGAGCTCGCCCGGCTCGAGCACCTGCTCGGGCTGGCGATCACGATCAGCAGCCACTGATCGCGGTTCGCTGGCGGTGGCCCACCCACACCTTCGGCCCACCGAATGTGGCTCCACCACCGCCCAATCGGGGGGCGCCGTGACGACCCGCGCGCTGGGACAACGCTCAGGCGACCGACCTGATCCGGGTCACGAAGACGGAGCCGAGGAGGCACATGGTGAAGCCGACGAGGTACACGGCGCCGTAGCCGAGCGACCAGCTGTCGCCCTGCGTCGCCACCGACCCGCCGAGTCCACGCACCGCCACCAGGATGAGTCCGGCGATCGCGGGTGCGAGGACCTGGGGCAGCGCGGAGGCGATGTTGATGACGCCGAGGTCCTTGGCGCGATCACCGGCGCCGGGCAGCACCTGGGTGATCAGGGCGAAGTCGACTGCC
Source organism: uncultured Actinomycetota bacterium (assembly GCA_963726515.1). Lineage (GTDB taxonomy): Bacteria > Actinomycetota > Actinomycetes > Propionibacteriales > Nocardioidaceae > Nocardioides. Next base: position 2,507 of record CAVSCW010000022.1, on the reverse strand, counting down.
TGGTAGACCCCGAACCCGGCGCCCAGGATCACGGCGGCGAGCAGCGCACCGGGCCACACCTGCCAGATGCCGAGGACCAGCATGCTGGCCCCGATGAGCAGGCCGGACCAGATCACGAACACCTTGCGACGTCCGAGTCGATCGCTCAGGTGGCCCACGGCCACCGTGGTGGCGACGGTCGTGCCGCCATAGATCAGCACGAGGACGCCGAGCTTGGCCGTGGCCTCGTCGTCGCTGAACCCGAGGCCGTCGGTGAGGTAGTAGTAGAGGTAGTTCAACGCGATCCAGTTGCCGAGGTTGACCAGGAACCGGGTCCCCCAGGCCCACGCGAAGTCGGGGTGCGCCGACGGTGAGATCCAGAACGAGCGCACCAGCGACTTCCAGTCCATCGGTGCGAGCTGGTGGTCGGGCGGCAGCGCGATGTCGCGTGAGCCCACGAGGTAGGGGACCGACAGCACGAGCATGACCACCGCGATGACGACATAGCCCTGGGCGATGGAGCCGGTCAGCTCGGCGATCTTGATCCCGAGGAGCACACCGACGGTGCCGGCGATCGCGATCATCCCGCCGATCAGGCCGCGCCGCTGGACGGGCACCTGGTCGGGGACCGCCGCGGTCCCGCCGGCCCACGCGGCGTTGAGGGCGAGCTGGACCAGGCTCCAGGCCAGCACCATCGAGACGGCGCTGTCGGCGACCGCGAGCAGCAGCAGCCCCACCGCGCCGATCACGACCCCGCCGATCACCCACGGCACCCGGCGGCCCATCCGCGAGCGCGTACGGTCCGAGAACGCACCCCAGACGGGGTTGGCCAGCAGCGAGATCGTCGCGCCGACGAACAGCACCACCGACAGCAGCAGCTCCTTGCTCAGACCACCGGGCTCGGCGGCCGAGACGCGGTCGGCCTGCTGGGCCAGGAGCACCTGGATCGGCCCGAACCAGCCGGCCATCAGGCCCAGGTTGAGCAGCACCAGCGCGCCGACCCATCGCGCCGGCGGACTCTCGAGCGGCTCGTCGAAGGCCGAGCGGGCTCCTGCCTGAGTGGTCACGGTGTCATTGTGGGGCCGCGCGGCGCCCCGGGTCACTCACCGTTCGAGGAGGAAGAGCGGGATCAGGCGCTCGGTCTTCTCGGCGTACGACGCATACGTCGGCCAGGTGGCGACCGCGTGCTGCCACCAGTCCTCACGCTCCTCGCCGCTGAGCTCGCGCACCCGGTAGGTGTGCTTCTCGGCCTTGTCCTGCAGATCGACCTCGGGGTGCTTGCGGAAGTTGTCCGCCCACGCCGGGTCCTCGGGCGCGCCGCCCTTGGACGCCACCGCGAGGTAGGCGCCGTCGCGCTCGACCCGCATCACGGGGTTCTTGCGGAGGTGGCCCGACGAGGCGCCCACCGATGTGATCACGACGATGAGGTCGTCGCTGTCGCGCAGGGTGTTGGCCTTCTCGCCGTTGGTCGCTTCATACTCGGCGACCTGGTCGCGGACCCACTGGGCCGCGCTCGGGACATAGGTTCCTGTCAGTGCCATGCCCGTCACAACACCACGGTCGGCGGCGTTCTTCCAGCCGCCCACCGATAACCTCGCGACATGAGTGCGATCGAGGGCGTCAGCGAGATCTTCGACCCCGAGGCCTGGGACGTCGTGCCCGGCTTCGAGGACCTCACCGACCTGACCTATCACCGGGCCCGCGAGCACGGCACCGTCCGGATCGCCTTCGACCGCCCGGACGTCCTCAACGCGTTCCGGCCGCACACCGTCGACGAGCTGCTGCGCACCCTCGACCACGCCCGCATGTCGGCGGACGTGGGCTGCGTGCTCCTGACGGGCAACGGCCCGAGCGCCAAGAACGGCAAGTGGGCCTTCTGCACCGGCGGCGACCAGCGCATCCGCGGCCGCGCCGGCTACCAGTACGAGACGGACGGCCACGACGACGCAGGTGCCGAGCCGAACCCCATCGACAAGGCCCGACTGGCGCGGCTGCACATCCTGGAGTGCCAGCGGCTGATCCGCTTCATGCCGAAGGTCGTCATCTGCGTCGTCCCCGGCTGGGCCGCCGGAGGCGGGCACAGCCTGCACGCGGTCGCCGACCTCACCCTCGCCAGCCGCGAGCACGGCCGCTTCAAGCAGACCGACGCCGACGTCGGCTCCTTCGACGGCGGCTACGGCTCGGCCTACCTCGCCAAGCAGGTCGGTCAGAAGTTCGCCCGCGAGATCTTCTTCCTCGGCGACGAGTACGACGCCGAGACGATGCACCGGATGGGCGCGGTCAACCGCGTCGTCGACCACGCCGACCTCGAGCGCGAGGCGCTGGAGTGGGGTCGCAAGATCAACGGCAAGTCGCCCACCGCCCAGCGGATGCTGAAGTACTCCTTCAACCTCCTCGACGACGGGCTCGTCGGCCAGCAGCTCTTCGCCGGCGAGACCACACGCCTGGCCTACATGACCGACGAGGCACAGGAGGGTCGCGACCAGTTCCTCGAGAAGCGCGAGCCGGACTGGTCGCCGTACCCCTGG
>CAVSCW010000021.1:0-260805 GCA_963726515.1 uncultured Actinomycetota bacterium | reverse complement strand
ACGACCGGTCCGTAAATCTTGGGACAAGTCAGACCCGGGCCACATCGCCGATGCGCACGGTGGCACCGTGTGCGCTGCGTCTTCACGATGATGTTGCGGAACTCGTCCGGCGTGTGCAGCCGCGACTGCGCGGTGACGGTGGCGTTTAGGTACTGGTCCGACGCCGACGGCTGGCCGCCGATCTCGCCGGCGGCGACTTCCGTGTTCTGGGCCTCGATGGCGGCAATCACGTCGCTCGGCATCGGCTGGGAAGCTTGGCCAGCTTACCAGGCTGCAGCCAGATCCGCATTGCCGTTATGGCGAGCCGAACGCGTTGATGTCTCCCACGCCCGGAATGCGGCTCAGCGGATCCTGCAGGTTCAACAACCGATCGTCGGAGAGCGTCCTGCTTCGACATCTTGTCGGTCTCGTCGTACGACACCGACGATCAACAGGAAGTCGGGGTTTGACTTGCGCACCCGCACGCCCTGCTGCTGGACCTGCTGAGGCAAGCGCGGCACCGCCTGCTGCACGCGGTTTTGCACCTGCACCTGCGCGATGTCGGGGTTGGTGCCGTTCTTGAGCGTGACGTTGATTCGTGACGCCGCCGCGCGAGTCCGACGAGGAACTGAAGTAAAGCAGCCCGTCGATGCCGGTGAGCGGATTGCTCGATCACCTGCGTGACGCTGTTCTGCACGATCTCGGCCAAGGCGCCCGGGTAGGTGGCGCCGATATCGACACTTGCGGCGGGGGGCCGACGTCCGGGTACTGCGCGCGATCGGCAGTTGCAGGATCGACCCCGCCCCGCCAAGCATCACGATGATCGCGAGCACCCAGGCGAAGATCGGGCGCTGAGGATGAAGATCTCGCGACAACACTGCCGCTTCAGCCCTCGTTCGACGGGTCGGCGGCGCCCGACGGACCGGGCGCGTCGGGGCGCCGCGACCTCCTGCGGCGTATCGGCGGGAACCGCCTTGATGGCCTGCCCCGGCCGCAGTTTGGCGGTGCCCTGCACGATGACTTTGTCACCGGGCTTCAAACCCTCCGTGACGATCCAGTTTGCTCCCAAGGTGCGGTCCGCGGTGATGTTGCGCAACTCCGCTTTGTCCTCGGCTCCGACGACGAAGATCGTCGCTGCACCCTTCGGTCGCGCCACGCCGCGGGCTGCGGCACCAGGATGACGGACTTGTCGATGGATTGGGCGAAGCGCGCGCGGGTGAGGACATTGCCGGCAGCAACACCCCATGCGGATTGGCAAAGCGGGCCCGCACCGTCACCGTGTCGGTGCTCGGATGAACCAGCACTTCGGAGAACTCGACCTTGCCGATTTGGCCGTAGTCGCTGCCGTCCTGCAGCATCAGCCGCATCTGTGCGCTGGCCGGCACGACGCCGTCCTGAGCCAGCGAGCGCCGCAGCGCCAGCAGCGCCGCCGCAGGCTGTGGATGTCGATGAAGATCAGATAGAGCTGGTTGATGCGCGCCAGCGGTTCGGCCTGATTGGCGGTGACCAGCGCACCCTGCGTAACGAGCGACCGCCCGATGCGGCCCGGTGGGCGCCGGCACGGTGGTGAATTTCAGGTTGATCTTCGCTGTTTCCAACTGCGCCTTGTTATGCGCCACCTGCGCCGCCGCCTGCCGGGATGCGGCCACGGCGTTGGTGTATTCGCTGCTGGCTGACCGCCTTGGCTTTGGCCAAGGGCTTGTAGCGTGCAGGCTTGGGCGCCGGTGGCTTCGGCATTTGCCTGGGCGAATCGCAGATTGGCTCCAGCAACGTCTGCGGCAGCGCGGTAGAGGCTCGGTAGATCTCATACAACGGCTGTCCGCTGCGGACCAGTGCACCTTCCGTGAACAGTCGCCGGCGGATCACGCCGGACACCTGCGGCCGCACCTCGGACTGGCGATAAGGCGAGGCGCGGCCGGCCGAGTTCGATTACATCGGGCACGCTGGTCTGCTCGGCCACCACATAGCCCACCGTCTTAGGCTTCGCATCGTCGGCACCCCCCCCGTTTTTTTTATTGACCGCACTCCCCGCAGGTTTTTTCCTTGGAGGAAGCCTTGTCGTCCGAACCGCAGCCCGCCAGCAATGCCGTGAACAGCAAAACCAAGACGAGGGTGGCGGTATTCGCGAAATAGGAGCAAAGGAGCGGGACGAAACGAATCAAAGTGCTCCTCCAGAAAAACAGAAACGACGAATGGATTGGACTTTGGCCAGGCGGCATGGCTCGCTCTCCCCGGTCAAGGCGTTGTGATGCAGCGCTCAGCAGAAAGCAGTGAGCCGAGTAAGGCGCGCAGCTTAACTGCTCCGAGGAAGCGGCCGCTGATTGGCGTGTTCTCGGAGGCTGTCGCGGCAATGAAGGCGCACAAAAGCCGGTATCCACAACACGGTATGGGCTCGCTGGGCAGCGTACCGCGAACAGCGCATTCCGGAACAACGCGTGGTGGGCTCCGAACCAAAATCGAACACGCCAGTCAGACTGCTTGCGTCGCAGGGCCATGCGATCGATAACCCAGCCGAGGCGAGCCAATCCGGCTCGACCGTAAGCCCGAAACACAAGAACGTCGATGCAGAGCCCGCGCTCGCCCCCATCACAGGGCGAATGCCCGCCAACTCACGCCACGCAATCCAGGGCGCGGTCGCCTTCCCCGCTGGAGGGCGACGCGGTCCCGGTTCAGCCAACGTCTCCAAATGTCGCCCCTGGTGTTACGCTGGCCAGCCAAAACAGCCAGAAGAGGACAATAATGAAACATTTCGTCCTGTCCCTTGCCGCCGTGGCGGCGGCGGGTCACAGCCCATGCGGATCCGTCGCCACTGCCCATGACGTCGCCCCAGAGCGTCGGATACTCGAGCGAGCGCTTGCGCACCATTGACCAGTTCTTCGAACGCGAGATCGAGCGCAACCGGGTGCCCGGCGCGGTCGTAGCGATTGCGCGCGACGGGCAGCTTGTCTACTACAAGGCGCTGGGCTTCCGCAGCGAGCAGAAAGGCACGGCCATGACAACCGACACGATCTTTCCGCTCGCCTCGATGACGAAGATCATGACCGCGGTTGGTGCGCTCACGCTGACCGAAAAAGGGCGACTTCCACTCTACAGCCCACTTGCCGACTATTACCCCGACTTCGCCAACATGAAGGTGGGTGTTAAGGGGGGCGGCGGGCAAAGCACGCTGGAGCCGCCAAAGCGGCAGATCCTGATTCACGATCTGATGCGCCACACATCGGGCCTGACCTATGGCGGCCGGCCAGACGGCAGCAGCTTCATCGCGGCGCAATACCCGCAGTTCCGGTTCGGCGGCCGCCTACATCGGCAAGACGCCGGAGTTCCTGAACACGATCACGAAACTGCCGCTCGTGCATCAGCCCGGCACCGTGTTCTAGGACTGCATCTCTCACCACGTGTCTGGTGCGGTGATCGAGAAGATCAGCGGCAAATCCGCTGGGGGTAGCTATCTGTCCGACCAAGTCTGGAAGCCGCTCCACATGACCGACACCACCTTCAGCGTGGCGGAGGACAGCGCGATGGTCTGGCCCGCGTGCTGCCGATGATGAACCCGGATCGGTGGCAAGCCGCAGACCGACTATCTACGACAAGCAGACCACGTTCGACTGCGGCGGTGCCTGCGCCTACGGCACGATCAGCAACTACCTTCGTTTCGGCCAGATGCTGATGAACGGCGGAACCCTGGACGGTGCGCCAGAGTGTCCAGCCCGCAGTTGGTGGCGCACATCACAAGCAACCACCTCGGGCCCGAGATCACGAGCAGCATAGCCGCGATCGAGCCGCATCGTGCGGGCTATGGCTTCGGCTTGGAGGGGGTGGCGGTGTGGAGGAGTGGAAAAGGGCTTGGCCGCGGTGCCAGGCAATCCCAGCGGAGCTGCTCCGCATGGAATGGTGCCAACGGCACCGGATTCTTCGCCGACCGAGCGCAGCGGCTTCGCGTAGTCGCCTTCGGTACGGCGGCGCCTGGCAACGTACCAAGTACTACCGCGAGCGAGATCCAGTATCTGGTGTATGGCGCGATGAACCGATAACCGCCCTTCCTGCCGGCGCTGCAGGTTTCGCGCATGGGTTGATCGACATGCGTGTGGTGCAGCGTGGGACTGCACTTGTGGTTGGCACCATCCCCTGCGACCCTTGGAGCGCTCACCCCGTCGTATGCTTCGCCAGCAGGGTGAACACCTGATTCCGCAGCATCGCCATCGCCAGTGGCACGATCGGCCTCGCCTCAGGCCCATCTGCACCTGTGAATGGGCGGAGATCAACCAGTAGCCGATGCCCTCGTTGGCGGTGGCCATCGCGGACACGGTGGTGCCCCCGGAAGCCGCGCGCCCCATCTGCCTCAGGTCAGCCCATCCGTTGGCACCCTCAGGGCCCAAGTTAACTTTCCGAGCGTGGCGGCGGATCCGGGGCGCCCGCCATGCTCGATCTCGCTCAGGAAGGGCCTGATGCCAGCCGCAGCGGCCAGCGCATCTTGTCGAAGGTGCAGTTGCTCGCTCCTGGCGCGCGCGGGATGCGTCTCAACGGCAAGCGCGTAGGCCATTGGCGCCGAAATGCTATTGCCGTCCTCTCTCAGGCCTTGACGCGTTCGTAGGCGCCCACGTGTCCTCGACTTCTTCGACCAAGGCACGCACATGCTCCCACAGATCAGCGGATACCTGATCAAACTCGGGGCGGCCGTTTTTCGCGCCCACTTGTACTTCGCTCATCGATAAATCCCTCGGAGAGCGCCAATCCCCGGCAAGCCGCGCCGCCATCCCGCTGCTAGACAACGCGCGAATGCCCGAGGACTGAGGCGGGTTGCCGACTGGCTCCCCTCCTTCGCTCCACCGCGCAGACCACTCGTTTGACCAGCGGCTCGACCGGTATGCGGCGAATTACTCCGGTTCCGACTCGCAGCTGCCCGTCAAGTCACCGCTTTGCCCGCCGCATGGCGGACGTCAAGATGGGGGGCAGGACACGTCGGAAATGAATCAGGTGCGGCCGTGGCCTTCGTGGCGCCAGAACTGCCGGCCGCTGTGTGCCGCGCTCCAGCGGGAACATCAACAGATGCGTCCCTTCACGTGCCTTGGATGCAAAAGCGGGTCTCGTTCAGCATTCAAGGTCCAGCCCAGTTCGATGAGGATGCCCGTCAGGTCCTTCACTCGGCGCATCTAGGCCAACTGCGAAGCTATCGCTGCGACGAAGTCGTTGAGATCCTCGGGCTTGCGGCTTGTGATGATTCCGCGGTCTATTACGGCTGACTCGTCGACGACCGTGCCGCCGGCATTCTTCAGATCGGTGCGAACGGAGGGCCACGACGTCACCTTGCGGCCGCTGATCAGCCCTGCGTCGATAAGTAGCCAAGGCGCGTGGCACACCGCGGCCACAGGCTTGCCGGCTGCGGCAAACGCCTTGATCAATTCGATCGCCTTCGGCTCGAGCCGCAGCGCGTCGGGATTCATCTGCCCACCGGGCAAGACGAGCGCGTCATAGTCCTTGGCATCGGCCTCCGACAGCGCCAGATCGACCTTGACCGATGCCCCAATCCGTGTGGTTCCATCCCCTTATGGAACCAGTCTTCGGCGCGTGACGTGGACCGTAGCACCTAGGGCAGCCAGTTCCTTCTGCGGAACTTCCAGTTCAGACTGCTCGAAGCCATCGGTGGAGAGGATCAAGATGCGACGTGCGGCAAGCTTCAGATTGGACATAGTGAGGGCGCGGGGAAAGAGTTGATGAGCAACGCAAGCTTAGAAACCGATCAGTCGACTCGCTGTCAGACAACGCCGGAGATCGAAATCGGCCCATCGAACAATCTGCTGCCCCTGAGTCCCCGCCGAGCAGACGCTGTCGCAGGAACGCTCATGGCCAATCGCCGTCATTCCGAGCCTGCCGCTACCTCTTTCGGACGCCAGATGCGCCCACCCCGTCGTGTGCTTCTCCAGCATGCTGAATACCTCGTACATCCCCATCGCCATAGCCGACCACCACGACCAGCCCGGCGAACGCCAGGCCCATCTGCATCGATGAGCCGGCGGAGATCAGCAGGTAGCCGATGCCTTCGCGATAACCGTTCCTGCCTACTTACTGGCTCAGTTGCGTATTGCTCGTCGCCGCGCCACGGTCGCTGCACACGGCTCGGATGCCGGACGCTGTGGCGCCGCCCGTCAATGCAGCCAGCCGACGGAACGCCACACGCTCGGTCGGCTCGAGCAGATCGTGACTCCAGTCGACGACGGCGCGAAGAGTCTGCTGACGCCGCTCGGCGAGGCGAGGTCCGCTCGAGAGCAACGTGAACCGGTCGTCGAGCCCCTGGGAGAGCTCGGGCAGCGACATGGTGCGGAGGCGGGCCACGGCCAACTCGATCGCCAGCGGCAGGCCGTCGAGCCGTTCGCACAGCGACAGATGTCCGGGTCACTGCCGGCGAGATGACACCGTGATCGTCAGCACGCTGTCTGGACGCGAACAGTGCAGTCGCTTCCACCTCATGAGCAGCGGCTGCAACGAATAGACGTGCTCCCCGGGCGCGCCGAGGCGTTGTCGGCTCGTCGAGCAATGCGGCGGCGGCGCCGCGCGCGTCGGCGTCTTGCTAGCGAGGTCGACGCACTCGGGCGGCGGTCGCTGCGCAATTTGGCGCGCCGCACCTGGTTTTCAACGACGCGGGGATGGTGCCGCGGGCCTGATCTGGGAAGCCGGCTCAAGGATTGGGAGTGGGTGCTGGGCGTGAACGTGATGGGCGTGGCACACGGGGTGCGGGTGTTCACGCCGATGATGCTCGCGGCGGCGGGCCGACCCCGCCTACGTGGCCACATCGTCAACACGGCCAGCATGGCCGGCCTGCTGGCGCCCCCAACATGGGTGTCTACAACGTCAGCAAACACGCGGTGGTCAGCCTCATCGGAAACCTTGTACCAGGACCTGGCTCTGGTCATTGACCAGATCGGCGCCGCGTGTTGTGCCCGTTTTTCGTCCCCACCGGCATCAGCCGACGCCGTGCAACCGGCCGGCCGAAATGCCGAAACCGATACAAGACCGACCCGAAGCCAGCTGATCGGGCAGGCCATGAGCGACAAGGCCGTGGGTTCCGGCAAGGTATCAGCGCAGAAGTCGACAACTGGTGTTCGATGCGGTGGCAAGCAACCAGTTCTACATCTACAGCCATCCCAAGGCCATCCGCTCGGTGCAGACCCGGATGGAGGACATAGTGCAGGCGCGCAACCCGACCGATCCTTTTGCGGACAACCCCGAACTGGGTGAGCCTTGCGCAGAAGCCCTGCGCGCCGAGCGATGACGCCTGCGCAGCGCAGCCGCCAGCGGAGCAGCGCTGCGCGCTCGGCACCTGGCGGCGTGCACCCTTGGTCGAACAGGTCGACCTGGGCCCGGATGTCCTCGGGCTTGCCCAGGATGTTGATGAAGCACATCAGCTGCTCGTCGCGGATGAAGCTGGCCGACGATTCGGCGGTCAGCAGCATCTCGGGCGACTGCGGGCGGGCGACGATGTAGCCCTGCACGTAGTCCACGCCGATTTCGGTCAGCGTCTGCACCGTCGCCGTGTCTTCGGCCCATTCGGCGATGGTCTGCATGCCCAGGTTGCCCGCCAGGTTCACGATGGCCTCGACGATCGCCACATTGGCCGGGTGGGTGTTCATGTTGACGATGAAGCTGCCGTCGATCTTGAGCAGGTCGGCCGGCAGTTCCTTCAGGTACGAGAACGAGGTGTAGCCGGCGCCGAAGTCGTCGAGCGCCACCTTGGCGCCGAAGCTGCGGACGGTGTCGATGAAATGGCGCGTGTTGTTCAGGTCGTGCAGCGCCACGCTTTCGGTGATCTCGATGCACAGGTGGCGCGCGATGTCGGCATTGGCGGCCAGCATTGCAAAAACGTCCTGCATGAACTTCTCGTCGTTGAGCGAGGCGCCGCTGAGGTTCATGCAGACGAAACGGGTGTTTGCCAGTCCGCGCTGATAGGTGCTCAGCCAGGCCAGCGTTGTCGACAGCACCCAGCGGTCGATCACGCCCATGCGCCCGCTGTTTTCGGCTGCGGCGATGAGCCTGTCGGTAGGCACCTGTTGCCCTCGCTGTCGCGCATGCGCAACAGCACCTCGAAATTGAGCGATTCGTGCGGCGCCTTCAGCGACATGATGGGCTGCATGTCCAGGTACAGCCCGTCGGTGGCTGCGCTGGTGGACAGCAACTCGACCAGTCGCAATTCGGCCTCGTGCTGCCGGAACGCTGCGGCGTTGCGTTCGTACACCACCAGCCCGTCGCGGTGACCGCGCTTGGCCTCGCGGCAGGCCCGGTCGGCGGTGGACAGGGCGTCCTTGATCGGTGTCCGGGCTCACCTCGATCAGGCCGATCGAGCCGCGCACGTGAACGCCTTCTCGCCGACGCGGAACGGACTGCTGCCGATGTTGCGCACGATGCCCTGGCACACCAGCGCCGCCAGGGGCATCTTGGTGTCCGGCAACACGATCACGAACTCGTCGCCGCCGACGCGGCCGATCCTGATCGCCCCCGACACCACATCGGTGACGCGCTTGCAGACCTGCTGCAGCACCTCGTCACCGGCACTGTGGCCGTACAGGTCGTTGATGAGCTTGAAGCGGTCCAGGTCGAGATAGGCCAGCGCCATCGGCCTGCCCTTGGGTGCACCGCACTGGCTTCCTCGAACGCGTTTTCGATGCCGCGGCGATTCAGCACCTTGGTCAGCGGACGTCGAGGAAGTTGACGTCTTGCGCGGCCCGGATTTTCGGTGACGTCCTGCAAGAGCCTCGATCTTGTCGTTGGCCAGCGTCGCCTTAGCAACACCGTCTCCTTTGTCGTAGTAAATTTCCTCCTCGCAATTAAGGTTTCCTCCAGGGGAATAGTTGCCTGGCGGCGGTGGCGTCTCCTTTTTTTTTTTAAAGGAAATGGCCATGTACCTGTGGCATGCATCGCTCAGCATTGTTCACGCGGTAAAATGCCGCCCTGGCGCCATTCGCTACCAAAGACGATTGGGAAGCCCCAAGGCGCGATGGCGGCAAGCGCCGCGAAGGGAGCGGCGCCGAGAGCGGCCATCAGCAGGGTCGATCGCACGATGGGCTCGCAGATGTCCCTGCCGTCCCGGTGCAGCAAGCCTATTCTTGCATAGAACACTTGACCGACACTGTCCCCCAGGATTCGGACAGGCGCCGCCACGATGCGCGTTGCAAGCGCAAACTGCCCCGCTGGGCCTAGTCCGTACAGGGCCGCCAACAACACCTGAGGCACATTCTGGCTCACCACGGCAAGGAGTTCCTGAGGCATCCGATCAGGATGAACCGTCGGTGTCGTCGGGCGACTGTACGAGCGTCCCACCTGTTAGAGGTGATGGTCGACGCGGCACCCAAACCACGGCTAGAAATGCTAGTAGCCCCGCTAGAATGCCTGCGACAAACGCCGCGAAGTCGTTCCGCCACATGCCGAGTACAGCCTGCGTTCCGACAGTGGCGCCGGATCCCACTAGCGTAGCTATGCCCAGACGTCGGATCTCCATGCTGCGAAGGGCTCCGTGTCTGACGAGACTCCCCCAAGCGCTCAAGGTCACACACGGCCCGAGCACGATGAGCATCAGGGCGTGGACCGCGCTGGTCTGAACTTCTCCGACTGCCAGCGCGAATGCTGCGAGCGATATCAAACAACCGACCGCCGCAGCGACCGATGCCGAGAGACGCATCACCGCGGAAGCCTCTGCGTCGTCCTCGGCGACAACGACCGCTGGAGGAAGACCCAGTCCAGCCACCACCGCCAACACACCAGTGAGGGCGAGAAGTGTGCCGGCCGCGCCGTAGACACTAGGCGAGTAGAGCCGCGTGAGCAGCGGGGAGGCGATAAGTGCTAGCCTGTGCTCCCCCTATCGCCAGTGTCAGTACGCCTGCGTTGCGGGCGGAGCGGGACCCGGAGGAGTGTAAGCGAGTGAATCGCAGTGATTTCTGCAGCACTCGCTGAACTCGGGCGGGTGCTGCCGCTCTGGCTGCATGCCGACCGCCTATCACCATCGCGAGCAGCAGATAGAAGTCATCCACGAGTAGCACGTCGAGCGCCATCCATGGCAAAAGGACTCCGATATAGAGCGCCACGGCAGCCCATCCGTTCGCCCTCTCGCCCCCGCCCCATGGTTACGATCCACGCGACGAGAAGGAGCGTCCCCACCAGCCCGAAGAGATAGACAGCTTGGATGAGCGAGTTGTGCGCAGCGTGGCCGAAGGGGAATTCTCGACTCGCACCCTTGGCCGAACAGCAGGTTTTCAGGGCTGCTCCAAAGGTACGACAAGTACTCAGTCTGGATTGAGGATCTAGACGTCGTCAGGGTGTTGACGTCCTGCACGTTTGCCAATCGGCTTGCATAGCCCCCAGCGACACCCGTGCTCAAGATCGCTCCAGCGGAGAACGTGAGTGCCAACGCGGCTGCAGACGACATCGCCACCCCGCTCACACCGCGCCGACCGACAAGGCTGATCGCAGCCCAGAGCACCAAGAGTGTCAGCACGATGAGATAGGCCTTGGATACGGTCGTGAGGCCCACGCGCTACGAGCCCCACGATCATGCAAACGTTGGCGAGCCCAGCACGACCCTGCCCAAGGCGCCGAAGAAGCAGGAGACCAGCGAGTGCAGCCGCCGACTGAGCACCGAAGTAGTTGGGGTCCCCGTAGAAGCCGCTCGCCCGATCGAGGCCGACGAATTCAGTGGTGACCTCGCTGTGCTCGAACTGGGCGAGTCCTGTTGACTCGAGGAAGAGGTAGGCCCAATTGCTGAGTCAGCACGCCGAGCGCCAACCCGTACACCGACCGTACGAAGACGCTTGCGTCGACGTGTGAGCGCACGAAGCACGGCCACAAGGCGAGGGTCGCCGCGAAGGACACGAACTCGAGGCCTCCAACGCCGCCGAGCGTGAGTCGGTTGATCACGACCCACAGGGCCATTGCCACGCCGCTCAGGACTGGGGCCGCATCCTTCGGCCCCGGCGTCAGAAATACAGCGACCACCGTTGCTAGGAGTAGCGCGCCCGAGAACACGGACGGCTGGCCCGCGTCGAGCTTCATGATGGGCGACCACGGAAGCATGAACAACGCCACGGGCAAGAGCCCCTTCGGTGCAGCGAGGAGCATCGTTGTCACTGCGAGCAGCGCGCGAGAAGGACCAGAACCGACGGGCCCCATGCATGACCAACCATAAAGGCCGCCACGGAGAACGCTGCTCCCAAAGGCACTGCTCGTGACCGTGTCGTCATGAGACCCGCTTTAGTAGACACGCAAGGTCGCGGGCAGCAGCGGCGTTCACATCCTTCATCGGCTTTCGCACCCATTGACGCCTGGCTTGGGCGGCTTCTGCGATCGACGCCGCGATCGCTTCTGGCGTGTGGTCGGTGACCCAACCGGCACCTCGCGCAAGGACCTGAGACTGAGATGACAACGTGTTTGTGGTCAGAACGGGCGTGCCTAGCGCGACGGCTTCGTCGATGACAAGTGGGGCTGCTTCATGCTCGGACGTAAGGAGAAGAAGATCAGCGTCACGGATGAGTGGGATGGGGTCCGAGACCATCCCGTGAAAAATGACCTGGCCCGTCACACCCAACTCAGCGGCTCTATTGCGTACGTACTCGAGTTGATTTCCGTCTCCGACCACATGCAAGCGCACGTCGGCTTCGTCGGGGCCCAGCAAAGCCATAGCCGCAATCGCCCTGTCAAAGCGCTTTTCCCTCTGGACCCGGCCCACCATGACGACATCGAACCGATCTACATCGCGGTGGCCGGGGCATCCGAGCGTCGCAGCCGCGATCCGACCTTCATCGAGAAAGTTGCGGACTACAACAGCCTTGTCCGCCAACTCGGGCCATAACTGGACGATGCTCGACTTCACCTCAGGGGAAACACACGAGATCCAGTCAAACCGGTTCAGCAGCCGACGATTGGACCGTGAGATCGCTCCGACGCTGGCCAGATCTCCGTGGACGAAGCAGACCTTGCTCCGGGCTCGGACGCGATAAGCGACATACTCCGCGGCTCCGCCATACAACTGCCCGTCGGAAGTGGGGTGCAAGAAAGAAATGGCTAGGCCTTGAGAGGTCAACGCTTGGACCCCATAAGCGCCCAGCGCTTCGCTCCAGCACTGGAGACGTAGCGACACCGAAAGACCAGAACGGCCCGCATGAGTCGTGCTGACACTCTGCGCACATCGCGCTGCGAGGTGCCCAACATCATGCTCAGACCGCCAGCCTCCACCAGCCTTACTCCCTCCGGGACGGCCAGGTCGGATGTGCGAGGTTTCTCAAACAGGACTAAGGACGGCTCGTGCTGTGAATCGAGCTCTCGAAGTAAGTTGACGAGAGCATGCTGAACGCCCCCGACGCGCAGGTTGTTGTTGGCGACGAGGATCTCTTCGGGCGCCGCGTCCGTCATGACTTGCGCCCGATCGGGGAACCCACGCTCCTCGCGCCCTCGCGCATCAAACCGGCAGCCTCGCGAACGGGCATCAGGAACTTCCTGCGGTGGCGCGCTAGGAATGCTGCAGACAACAAGGCGTGGGCCCGTGGCAGCACCGACGCGTAGAGGGCACCACGGTCGTAGAGGTAACGCGCGCCGAAACCTTCGAACCAGGTCGATTCTGCAAAGTCCAGCGAGCCGATCTCGATCGGGACCTGGTAGATCCGGAGGCCCGCCACCAAGGCGTCGCGCATGAATAGCGAGTCCTCGCCGGCGCTGTGCACAGCGCCGCCACCGAAGAGCTGACTGAAGCTCATCCGCGTCTGACGGAGCCGGTCGACCTTGGCTGCGATCCGAGGGGTCCCGAAGCGAATGGCGGACGGCCCGATCCGGCGTTGTCTCCGAATCTGGTAGATGGTCCGCTCAGAGCCTATGGGCGTCAGGTTGAAGACGATTATGTCTGCCCGGGGCAGCGCTTCAAACGCTGCCGCAACGAGCTCGGCGTAGTTCGCAACGAAGGCGACATCGTCGTCCGAGAAGAGACACAACGACGTCCGGCAATGGAGGAGCGCCTCGTTGCGGCTGATCCCGACGCCCCGTTCTGGGCTCTCGAGGACGACTGCGGAGCCACTCTCAGTAGCCAAGTGGGTCTGTGCCCGCTTCTCGGCCTGGTTGACCACGACAGCATTGCCCGTGATCCCCATCCGCGACACGAGGGCATCAGGTTCGGCTTCGAGCGCGGACACCAGGACGCTGACGTCGCTAGCTTGATATGTCATTGCGAGACCCTTGGTGTGGACTCTCTCCAAGCGTCTTCTATCGACTCCAGCACTCTCGCGACAATGGAGTCCCTGCCGAACTCCTCAGCCAGACGCGCAGAGTTGGATCGGGCCGCGTTGAGGCGTTCGTCGTCCCTGAACAACTCGCGCAAGAGGCGAGCGGCTTCGGCGGGGTCGTGTGCGGGCAGAACAGCACCGAGTGCGTGGTCTCGCACCAACCTCGCCATCCACCCGCCATAGTTGATTGCGACAGGTCGCCCCGCGGCCAGAGCGTCGAAGAACTTGTTCGCACTATTCGCCTCCATTGCCGTGATCGGCAGGAAGAGCGACGTACACACGGTGGCCGCCGAGTAGGCGGCGGGCATCTCCGACTTCGCCAGTGGCGGTTCCCAGAAGACGGTCTTGTCCATCAGCCCTGCTGACCTGGCAGCCGCCTGCACGGCCTCACGCTCCGCACCGTCGCCAATAATCAGAAATGCCGGTCCGTCCGGCGACGGATCGCTGTGCTTGGCCACCTCCACCAGATAGGACACGCCATTGATATGGCCCAGGGTGCCTGCATACAGCACGACGGGCCTGCGTCCGAGCCACGGGCGGTCATGCCTGAACTGCGATCCGCTGGCCTCGTTGACCTTGAACGCCGCGATATCGGCGGAGTTTGGCGCCACAACGATGCGCTCCCGTGGATACCCTTGTCTCGACACCCCCTCGGCCATCCCATCAGACAACGCGACCACCCGATCGGAATTCCGATACGCAAACGCCTCCAAGAGCCTCGCTAACTTGATCGTCAGTGGGCTCCTCAGCGCTCCCATGGCGATCGGCAGGTCGGGCCACAAATCACGCACTTCGAAGACCAAGGGCACTCGAAGGCGCCGTTTGGCGAATACTGCAGGAATCGCGATTGTCAACGGCGTGCTCGTCGCGAAAACGATGTCTCCCCGAAGACGTGCCGCCCGTCGGGAAGCGGCGACGGCGAACGAGAAGAACGCAGCGACCCTGCGGGCGAAGGACATCGTGTTGTCGTACGGAACGGGATACCAATGAACCGTGAACCCCTCGATCTGCTCGGTGCGCCATCCCCTCGCACTACCGCCACCGCGGGCGCTCGTGATCATGTGCACGTCGTGGCCAGCTGCGGCAAACCGCCGAGCCATCTCGTACGACCGGGTGCCGCCGCTCATAGCGGGCGTGTTGAAGTATTGGTGGAGATACAGGATCTTCATCGCGCCGGGACACCCTTCACCGTTACACCCGCGGGCACGTCCTTCACGACGCAAGCCGACCCACCGACCGTGGACCCCGCTCCCACGCGCAGCCCGTTGAGCACCACACCGGCAACGCCAATAAGGACACCATCCGCGATGGCGCAATCGCCCGAAACGCTTGCGAGCGGGTTGATGCTTACGAAGTCGCCGATGACCGTGTCGTGGCCAATAGTGCTATTCAGGTTGACATGTACATGGCGACCCAGAGAGATATTGGTGGTGAGTCGCACTCCGGCGCATATGACCGAACCCGTGCCCAGGGACACGTCGGCACCGTGCGTGGCACTCGGGTGCACAAGGGTGGCCGACCAGAATCCGGCCGCTTCGTACCGCTCGACGACCGCTTTGCGAACTGCCGGATTGCCGATACCAACCGCGAATGCGACCGGCTGCTCCCACGCCAGGACGACGGCGCTGTCGCCCAAGTAGTTCACGCCGCGCTTTGCCAGTCGATCGAGATTGTCCTCAGTTGGAGCATCGTCGACGACGCCCAGGAATCGCCACGAAGGCTCCTCGCTGGCGGCGTTGATGGCGTCGATGACGTCGATTACTTCGCGGCCGAAACCGCCGGCCCCAATAACGACGATCGCCTCAGTCACGGGTTCCTCCGAGAAACTCCGGCATGGTCACGTCGCCCTCGGCGGTGATGCCGTCGCGCTGGACCACCTGCGCGACCGTGCGCCAAACGATGCGCACGTCGAGCAGCAGGCTGCGGTTGTCGACGTACTCGACGTCCTTCGCGAACTTCTCGTCCCACGTGATCGCGTTGCGGCCGCTCACCTGGGCCAGACCGGTGACGCCCGGGCGCACCTCGTGGCGACGCGCCTGCTCGGGCGAGTAGCGGTCGAGGTACCGCACCAGCAGCGGCCGCGGGCCGACGAGGCTCATGTCGCCCTTGACGACGTTCCACAGCGTCGGCAGCTCGTCGAGGCTGGTCGAGCGGAGGAAGGCGCCGAACGGCGTCATCCGCTGCTCGTCCGTGACGAGCCCTCGCGACTTCGTCCGGCTCGAGCATGGTGCGGAACTTGACCAGCTCGAAGACCTCGCCGTCCTTGCCCGGACGCGGCTGGCGGAAGAGCACCGGCGAGCCCAGCTTGCGGCGGACCAGGAGCGCCAGCACGGCCTGCAGCGGCGCGGACAGGATCAGCGCCACTGATCCCGACCACGACGTCGATGCCGCGCTTGACGGGGTCGTAGGGCTTCACGCGAGCATCACCTCGCGGATCGCGCGCCTCGATGCGCTCGAACTCCTCGTCGCGTCATGCGCCGACCCCGCCGGCAGCGTCAGGCCGCTGCTCGAAGATCCGCTCCGACGTCCCGTCGATGGCACCCGGCAGGCCGGCGGAGACCGGCTGCAGGTGCATCGGCTTCCACACCGGACGCGTCTCGATGTCGGCACGCTCCAGCGCGGCGTGCAGCTCTGCCGCGGTCCAGCTGCTGACGCGTCGGGGTCCACGACGATCGGCGGTCAGCCAGCAGTTGTCGCTCGGCGTCGTCGGCGCCGCCGAGGATGCGCACACCCGGCTGGTCGGCGAAGAGCGCCCGATAGCGCTCGCGCCAGCCGCGTCGCCGCTTCATCATGTCGTCCAGCCGCGACGAGCTGGGCGCGGCCGAGCGCGGCGAGGATGTTGGAGAGCCGGTAGTTGTAGCCGACCTCGGTGTGCTCGTAGTGCGCGACGGGCTCGCGCGCCTGGGTGGAGAGCTTGCGGACGTGGTCCGCCAGCCGCCGATCATTCGGTCAGCAGCATGCCGCCACCGGAGGTGGTCATGATCTTGTTGCCGTTGAACGAGATCACCGACGCGTCACCGAACGAGCCGGCGGCCCGACCGTTGTAGGAAGCGCCGAACGACTCCGCCGCATCCGCACAGCAGTCGTGCACCCGCGGACGCGGCGATGCTCGGAGATGGCGTCGTAGTCGACGCACTTGCCCAGCATGTCGACCGGGACGATGGCGGGGACCGAGCGTCCCTCCGCGACGCAGGCGCTTGACCGCCTGCTCCAGCAGGTCGGGGCTCATGTTGCCGGTCTCCTCGTCGCAGTCGACGAAGAACGGCTCGGCGCCGACGTAGCGGATCGCGTTGACGGTGGCCGCGAAGGTGAACGTCGAGACGGGCACGACGTCCCCGGGCCCCACGCCCCAGGAGACCAGGGCCAGGTGGAGGGCAGCAGTGCCTGAGGACAACCCCACGGCGTGGGCCACCCCCACGCGCTCCGCGACCTCGGCCTCGAAGGCGTCCAGGTCGGGACCGGCCGGGCGCCACCCAGCCGGACCGCATGGCCCGCATGACGTACTCCTGCTCCAGCTCGCCCACGTCGGGCGGGGAGAGGAGGATCCGAGTCCGGGTCTCGACGTCGACGCTCACGATGCTTCTCCGTGCTCATTGCCGTGGTCGTGCGCCAGCGCCAGCGCCAGGGCCGGCTGGGGCGCGTGCACCCAGTCCTCGAACGCCTGGAGCAGCCCCAGGTGGTGGGCATGCAGATCGAAGGACGCGGACGACCGCGACGGCGAGCGGGGCCACGGGAGCGTGCGAGACGAGGGGGTGCTTGGAGCGCTCGTCGCTCTCGGTGGCACCGAAGAGCTCCTCGTGCAGCTTCTCGCCCTCGCGCAGACCGGTGTAGACGATCTCGATGTTCTTGCCTGACATGGCGATGAGCTGGTGGGCCACGTCGACGATCTTCACCGGCTCGCCCATGTCGAGGATCATCACCTCGCCGTCCTCACCGATGGCGCCGGCCTGGATGACGAGCTGGACCGCCTCCTCGACGGTCATGAAGTAGCGGGTGACCTCCGGGTGCACCACCGTGACGGGTCCGCCCGCCTCGATCTGCGCCGTGAAGGTGTGCAGCACCGACCCGCGGGAGCCGAGGACGTTGCCGAAGCGGACGCTGATGTAGGCACCCTCGGCGCGGGCGGCCATGTCGGCGGTGAGCCGCTCGGCGACGCGCTTGGTGTAGCCCAGGACGCTCGTGGGATCCGCGGCCTTGTCGGTCGAGATGTTGACGAAGGTCGTCACACCGGCGGCGGCCGCGGCCTCGAGGACGTTGGCCGTGCCGAGCACGTTGGTCTTCATCGCCTCGCAGGGATACTGCTCCAGCATCGGCAGGTGCTTGAGCGCCGCTGCGTGGAAGACGACCTCGGGCCGGCGGTCGTCGAAGACCCGGCGCAGGGCGACCTCGTCGCGGATGTCGTTGAGCACCACGTCGGGGCTGTCGAGCAGCGCACGCCCGTGGATCGAGAGCTGGACCGCGTGGAGGGCCGACTCGTCGCGGTCGAGCATGATCAGCTCGGCCGGGCCGAAGCGGTGCAGCTGGCGGCAGAGCTCGGAGCCGATCGATCCCGCCGGCGCCGGTGACGAGCACCCGCTTGCCGGTGACGTAGCCGGCGACCGCCGCCAGGTCGATGTCGACGGCGGCGCGCCCCAGCAGGTCGCGCATGTCGACGTCACGCACGTCGCGGACGTCTGCGCGGCTGGCGAAGGACTCGGCGAAGGGCGGCAGCACCTTGACGGCGACGTCGAGGTCGGAGCACCGGTCGACCACGCTCTTGATCAGGTCCTTGCTGGCGCTGGGGATGGCCACGACGACCGTGGTCGCCCTCGTCTCCTCCACGGCGCGCTCGAGCGCGGCCACGGCGCCCAGGACGGGCACGCCGAAGTGCCGGCGCTGACGCATCCAGGGGTCGTCGTCGAGGAAGCCGACGGGCACCAGCCCGGAATCGGGGTGGGACCGCATCGAGTGCACCAGCCGCGCACCACTGGCCCCGGCGCCGATGATCAGGGTGGGCTGCCCCTCACCCGACAAGGGGGCGAGCCGCAACGTCAGGTGACGCCACAGGGCGCGCGCGGTCAGCATCAGGAACAGGCCGAGGAAGGTGCCTGTCACCGGCACGCTGCGGGCGACCCAGTGCGGCTGCGCCATGGCGTTGGCGAGGAACAGCGTCAGCCCCACGGCCGCCGTCGCGGCTCCGAGCAGGAGCGTCTCCTCGTTGGTCGCGACCCCGACCCGACCGCTGTAGACGCTCCCCACCATGCCGAGCGTCCACTGCAGGACGATGGCGGCAAGCGCCACCAGTGCGGCACTTCGCCACAGATCTGCGGTGAGCACGTCATAGCGCACGACGACCCCGAAGAGGTAGGCCACCAGCAACGCGGCGGCGTCCATCACCATGAGCACAGCCGTGCGCCGGGCGCGCACGATCGACTCGATCTCCAACACACTCATCGACATGTCCCCACACGCATGTGATGCCCCGTCGCCAGGCGACTCCGAGACCCTGCTCCCCACGAGCAGGCTGTGACGATCCTATGTCAAGACATCGTTGACGGTGCAATTTCTCACCAACGTGGGCACCTGGCACACCCCTGGGGGTGCAGCCTGCCGGCGAAAGGGCGATTCACCCTTCCTCAGCCGCGCAGGGTGCCGGGACGAACTGCTTGCCTCCACCGTGCTGCACACCCGGCGTGCTGATGAACTCCACGCCGTCGGAGTGGTCGGCGCCCGAGGTTGCGCTCCAGGTGAGGGTGACCACGTCACCCGGAGTGAGCAGGATCGGCACCGAGACGATCGGCCGACCCTCGAAGGTGCGGTTGGTGCCGGTCGACTTCACCCCGTTGACGACGACGTCGGTGATCTCACCGCCTGAGGGTGCGACGAGGTCGAAGACGTTGAGGTGGTCACCGCGAGCGACACCGTAGGTGCCCGGGCCGGTGACCGTCGCCGGCAGCGACGCGGCGTCGGCCGGCGCCGTGGAGTGGATCCGCAGCGTGCCGTTGAAGCCGATCACGCCGGCCGCGCACGAGACGCTGCTGATCCGGGCGTCGTAGTCGAGGAAGTAGCCCATCTTGGAACCCGTGGCGTCGTTGACGTAGACCCCGGCCTGGGCCAGACCGCCGCTCTCGCTCGGGAAGGCGCCGGCCACGCGCGTGCCGTCGAGGCGGTCCTGCTCGGCCGCGTCGCGCGAGTGCACCAGCAGCCGCCCCTCGGTGGCGCCCCTCGACAGCGCGGTGACCAGCGCGGAGGGATCGGTCCGCGGGTCGAGGAGCCGGTCGAAGGTCGTGGTGAGCACCTCGGCGAAGAAGGCGTCCTCGCTGGCGGGGTCGTCCGTGTAGCGCAGGTAGGGCTCGTGCAGGATCTCGTCGACGAAGGTCTTGCTGGTCAGGCGACGGCCCTCGACCGTGAGCGGACCGGTGGCCTTGAGCAGGTAGGACAGGGCGACCGGGTCGACCGAGATCACTCCGTCGACCTCCTGCCCGGTCTCGAGCGTCCAGCGAGCGGCCATCAGCTCGCTCGCCCGCTCGAAGTCGGGGATGAAGACGGAGTCCTGGAACCAGGTGCCGGGCTGGTCGAACCAGATGCGGCGCTCCTGCTCGGTGAGCGGCAGCACCGGCTGGTCCAGCTCGCCGAACTCGCTGGCCGCGACCGTCTCCCCCAGCGTGACCACGCCGTCGTCTGCGCGCAGGGGGGCCATCAGGCCCGGCATGCCGCCCAGCGAGCGCGGCTCGGCGTTGTTCTGGAAGACCAGGAGGTAGTCGCGGGCGCCGTCGCCGCCGAGCATCGACGGCAGCAGCTCCGCCGCTCGGGTCGCACCGTCGAGCGTGCGGACTCCGTCGTCGACCTGGTCGATGAGGGTCTGGAACTGCGGTTGCAGCTCCCGCGCGAGGCCCTGGACCCGGATCGGCGCGAGCTCGGCCCGTGCCTCCTCGAAGCCGGCCTGCGCCTCGGCCAGGGGCGAGGCGGCCTGCGCGAGCTGTCGCACCGGGATCCGTCCGTCGCGCGGGGTGAAGGTCGCGGCGCTCAGGCCGCTCTCGACCAGCGGTCCGGCGCCCTTGCGGGCGAGGATGTCGACGGCCCGCGAGGCCCGCGCGGTCGCGTCGAAGTCGTCACCCAGGACGGGCAGGGCGCTGAGCGCGCGCCAGGTCGTCCCGGACGTCCGCAGGCTCGCGGACCGGGCATGGGTCTGCAGGTCCTGGACGAGGTCGGCCGCGGTCTCGGAGTCCCCCGACATGGCAGCCGGAAGGGACGCCGCCTCGGCGCGGGCCGCCGTCAGGTCGCGCTGGACCTGCCAGACGGTCCAGCCCGCCCACAGGCCAGCGGCCAGCAGCACGGCCAGAGCCGTCGCGAGTGGCCAGCGCAACCGGCGCCAGATGGAGCGCTCCGCACGCTCGCGTGTGGTCTTGGCCACAGTCATTTACCCCGTCATGACTGCTGCCCACCGGCGAGAGCCGAGTGGGCAGCAGATCGTCGTGAAACGTGAAGCGTGATCAGAAGCGGTTGCGCACCTTGATCTTGGACGTCGACGCCGAGCAGTTGCGGAAGACCGACGTGTTCATGGCACCGGTCTCGAAGTCGATGTAGTAGTTGCCGCGGCGGTCGAAGGAGAAGTAGTTGATCGACGACTGCTTCTTGGCTCCGCTCCAGAAGAAGCCCTTCTCCACCACGCCGCCTCCCTTGCGGGTCACGACGTAGTTGACGCGGCCCTTGGGCGTGATGTTGCCATCGGCGGTCCACTTGAACTTGACCTTGACCTCGTCACCGGGGCCGACCTTGGTGTCGGCGGCGACGGCCACGCACGACGTGTCGATCGAGCGCGGGTATGGGTTTGCCTGGGCGGCGGGCGCGAGCGAGCATCGACCCGAGCGCGGCGATGGTGGTGGTCGCAGCAGCGACAGCCATCTTCTTCATCCGAAGAGCCTTCCGAAAGTATTGAGTGGGGCCGTCCCCTGATTGTCGGCCCCAGCCCGTGCCGCCAAGGGAGCCTTGACGGGCCGAGCGCCGAAACGGTAACCCACGTCGTACACAATCCGGTAAACCGTCTCGGAAAGCGGCAAGTTGCCTGCCCGGCTCGCGTGGCTGACACTGACACCGTCAAGTCGCCCCGGGGGAACGGAACATCGTGGAACTGTCCGACTATCTCCGGATCCTGCGTCGCCGCTGGCGCCTGGTCGTGAGCACCCTGCTGCTCGTGCTGGTCGCGGCCGCGCTCCTCACCTGGCGCACCACCCCGCAATATCAGTCGTCGACCCAGCTCTTCATCTCCACCAGCTCGTCGTCGTCGGCCGAGGCCTATCAGGGCAACCTCTTCAGCAGCCAGCGCCTGGCGTCGTACGCCGACCTCGCCACCGGCACCGAGCTGGCCACCCGCGTGGTGTCGGCGACGAGCAGCACCCTGACGCCGGACGAGCTGGCCGCCAAGGTGACGGCGCAGGCCTCCCCCGAGACCGTGCTGCTCAACATCTCGGTCACCGACCCCGACCCCGTCGTGGCCCAGCAGCTCACCCAGGCCTATGGCGACGAGCTGGTGGCGCTGGTCGCCGAGCTCGAGACGCCGCCCGGCCAGGCGAAGCCGATCCTCAAGGGCACCATCGTCGATGCCGCCTCGCTGCCCGGCGGCCCCATCTCTCCCAACCCGGTCCGCAACATGGGCCTCGCCCTCGTCCTGGGCCTCCTGCTCGGCGTCGGCCTCGCCGTCGTGCGCGAGCTGCTCGACACGAGCGCCAAGTCCGCCGACGACGTCACCCTGGCCCTCGAGGCGCCCATCCTCGGCACGTTCGCCTTCGACAGCGAGGTGGGCAAGCGCCCCCTCCTGACCGAGATCACGTCGCACGAGCCGCGCGCGGAGGCCTTCCGCGTGATGCGCACCAACCTGTCCTTCGTCGATGTCGACGCCACGTGCAAGGCCATCGTCATCACCAGCGCGCTGCCGGGCGAGGGCAAGTCCACGACGGCGGTCAACACCGCGCTGGCCCTGCAGCAGGCCGGTGAGCGGACCCTGCTCATCGACGCCGACCTGCGTCGCCCCCAGGCGGCCACCATGCTCGGTCTGGACCAGACGATCGGGCTCACGACCGCGCTGGTGCACAAGGTCAGCGCCGAGGACAGCATCCTGATCCACGACTCCGGGCTCCACGTGCTGCCGGCCGGAGCCATCCCGCCGAACCCGTCCGAGCTCCTCCAGTCGCACGCGATGGCCACCCTGCTCAGCGGGCTCCGCTCGGCCTATGACGTGATCATCATCGACGCGCCGCCGCTGCTGCCGGTCACCGACGCCGCCCTGATCGCCTCCCAGGTGGACGGCGCCGTGATCGTCGTACGCCACGGCCGGACGACGCGCGAGCAGCTCACGGCCGCCCGCGAGCGCCTGGAGGCGGTGGGCGCGACCACGATGGGCGCGGTCTTCAACATGGTGCCGCGCAAGGGGCGCGGCAACTATGGGTCCGGCTATGGCTATGGCTACGGCTATGGCTACGCGCCCCAGGAGACCACCACGGTCGACGCCGGAGCGTGACCGGCCGGCGCCCCCATCGGGACGTGTTTGTCCGGCTGAGCAATGCATTTGCCTGAAATCGACACTACATTGGCAAATGTGCCTGACAATGGATGGATGGACTCGCGTCACGCCGCGCTGCTGGCCCACACCGACCGTGAAGCCTTGGGCCGCCGCTTGCGTGCTGCACGACAGGCTCGCGGCCTCACCCAGGGCGAGGTGGCACAGGACATCATGTCCGTCGCCTATCTCTCCCGCATCGAGAGCGGACAACGGCGCCCCACCGCGACAGCGCTCGAGGCGCTGGCCCTGCGGCTGGAGATGTCGCTGGAGTCGCTGCTCGGCGAGGCCGAGCGCCGCGAGGTCGACGAGGTCCGCCTCGCGCTCGACTATGCCGAGCTGTCCCTGGAGTCGGGGAACCCCGACGACGCGGAGCAGCACCTGCAGACGGCCCTGGCGCACCCCGCGACCGCACGCACCAACGGCATGCGCGACCGGGCGCGGCTGCTCCACGCCCGCGCCCTCGAGGCCACCAACCGTGACGACGACGCCGTGCTCGAGCTCGAGGCCCTCATCGACGACCGGTCCGCCGACGGACTGACCCGGATCAAGGCCGGCATCGCGCTCAGCCGCATCTTCCGCGAGACCGGCGACCTGGGTCGTGCCATCGAGTGCGGCGAGCGGGTCATGCGCGACGTCGAGGACTCCGGGCTCGAGGCCTGCGACGAAGCCGTCCAGCTGGCAGTCACCGTGGCCGCCGCCCACTTCGAGCGCGGCGACACCTCCCACGCCGTACGCCTGTGCCGCAAGGCCATCCAGCGCGCCGAGACGCTCGGGTCGTCCAACGCACGGGCCTCGGCCTATTGGAACGCCAGCGTCATGCAGGCCAACCGCGGCGACGTCACCGCCGCGGTGCCGCTCGCGGAGCGGGCGCTGTCGCTGCTCAGCGAGGGCCAGGACTCCCGCAACCTCGCGCGGCTGCGCACCGAGGTCGGTCGACTGCAGCTGGAGCTGGACCCGCCGGACCTCATCGAGGCGCGGCACAACCTCGAGCAGGCGGCCGCCGAGATGCAGTGGAGCAGCGCCACTCCGGTGGACCGCGCCTGGACCCTGCTGGGCCTGGCCCGGGTGGCTTTCCTCACCGGAGACCTCCCTGAGAGCCGCGAGCTGATCTCACAGGTCCAGACCACTGCCGATGGCCACGCGCCGCTGGCCGAGGCCGAGGCGCTGACCCTCGAGGGCCGCACGCTGGCCGCCGAGGGCGCCACCGATGAGGCCGCGGTCTCCTACCAGCAGGCCGTCCTCCGGCTGTCGGCGATCGGCGCCGACCAGAGCGCGGCCCAGCTGTGGTTCGACCTCGCCGACCTGCTCGAGGGCGTGGGCCTCTCGGAGGCCGCCCTCGACGCCTACCGGCGTGCGGCAGCGTCCACGGGGCTGCGGGCGCGCGTGTCGTCCACCACGCTCGCCCGCAGCTGACCCTCGGAGCTCCTCAGGGGTGGCGGAGCCGCCTCGGCCGTGCCCGTCAGGAACTGCTCAGCAGCACCACACGTTGCGCTGGAGCTGCGGCAGCGTCGGGGCGGCTTCGGCCGGCGTGCTCACGGCGGCGAGGCCGACGAGGGCGATGGTGGCGATGATGATGCGGGGGGCCTTGGTGCTCATGGTGTCTCCAGGGGTTGGGTGCTGGGTTGGGGTTATTTGCAGCGTCCCGAGAAGGCCGCGAGAGAAATATTGTCAAAACCAGTGCCGAGTGTCGTCTTCTTTGGCAAACTTGGGCAAGTCCCGGTGTCAATTACTGTTTTCGGCATCGAGATTGAGTCCGTGGAACCCCCCCTCCGCGACTCACGCACCGGTCCCCACCCGGTACGCGCCCGGACCCCCCGCATCCCCATGCGGGGGGTCCTCGCCGTTGGTGGCACCGGCCGTCACCGCCGCCGTCGCGGCGAGGGGCCTCAGCGTGGCAGGACGACGCGCACGGTGGTACCCCTGCCGACGGTGCTCTCGGCCGTGACCTCGCCGCCGTGGGCCTCGACGATCGTGCGCACGATGGTGAGCCCCAGGCCGGTGCCGGAGGAGAGCCGGCGCCGGGCGTTCTGCCCCCGCCCGAAGGTCGAGAAGATGACGTCGAGGTCGGCGGCCTCGATCCCCTCCCCCGAGTCGGCGACGACGAGCTCGGCCGACGTGTCGGACCCGGAGAGGCTCACCCGCACCCGCCCGCCGGCCGGGGTGAAGGTGAGGGCGTTGGCGAGGAGGTTGTCGGTGACCTGCCGCAGCTGCATGCCGTCGGCCATCACGTCGAGCGCCCCGGGCAGGTCCGCCACCAGCTCGATGCCGGCCTCGGCGGCCTGGAGCCCGGCGGCCTCCACGGCCTGGCCGACGACCATGACCAGGTCGACGCGGAAGGGGTCGAGCTCCTGGGCTCCCGAGGTCGCGGTCGCGGTGAAGAGCAGGTCGGCGACGAGGCGGGACAGCCGCAGCGCGTTGCGGCGTACGGCATCCACCTGGGTGCGGACGGCCGCGTCGAGGTGCTCCGCGCCGTCGAGGAGCTCGAGATAGGCCAGCGCGGAGGTGAGCGGCGTACGCAGCTCGTGGGAGACGGTGGCCAGGAAGTCGTCCTTGACGTCGAGGGCGCGCACGAGGTCGGTCACGTCGTGGCAGGCCAGCGCGGCGCCGGAGAAGGCTCCGGCCCGGTCCCGCACCGCGCGGGCCGACACGCTCAGCGCGCGGCGCGACGCCTCCTCGGCACCGACCCACACGAGCTGGTCGGTGAACTCCTCGCCCGCGGCCGCCCGCACGGCCGGGTTCTCCTCGTGGGTGAGGCGGCGGGTCTGGTCGGCGTCGAAGATGAAGCCGCGCTCGTCGCCGTCGTCGGACCGCCCTGACGGGAAGGCCAGGTCGACGAACTCCCGGTGGCGCCGGTTGTGGGCCTGATAGCTGCCGTCGGCGCCGATGAGCAGCAGCCCGACGTCGACGGCGTCGAAGATCGCCTTCACCCGGCGCCGCTCGACGAGCATCTGGTCCTCGACGGCCTCGAGCCTGGCCTCGAAGGCCCCCTGCGCGGACAGGTCGACGACCTGGCTGACGAAGTGGAGGGGGTGGCCGCGGTCGTCGCGCACCACGGCGAGCGTGAGCTCGGCGGGCAGGGCGGTGCCGTCCACTCGGAGGTAGCGCTTGGGCACCCGGAAGGAGTCGATCCGCCCGGCGAGGGCGTCCTGGGCCAGCTTGCGGTCGGTGTCGACGTCGTCGGGGTGGGTGAGCTCCTGGACCGTCATCGACATGAGCGTCTCGGGCTCGCGGCCGAGCATGTCGCACAGGGCCGCATTGACGACGAGGAGCTCCCCCGTGGGAGCGACGAGGGCCATGCCGACCGGCGAGTGCTCCATGATGAGCCGCCAGATCTTGCCTTCTGTCCCCAGCGAGTGCAGCCGCGTCTCCACGAGATCCCCCCTGCCACCCTTCAGCCGACGCTCCACGTTACGAGCGTGGGGAGGCGCCGACGGAGCCTTCGAGCAAACTGTGGCAAAAATGCGCGGACCGCTCCGTGCACAGGCACGGAGCGGTCCAGACGCGTCTCTCCCGTGAGACGCGGGTCAAGCGGTGACGTGCACCTGCACCTCGGCGACCGAGCCGACGGCTGCCACGACGCGCGTGTCCACCGGCTGCGCCCGGGGGGCCAGCGTGCGCAGGGTCCACTCGCCGTCGCCGGCGAAGAAGCGGAAGTGCCCGGTGGCCGACGTCGGGACCTCCGCCGTGAACTCCCCGGTGCGGTCGAGCAGCCTCACGTAGGCGTTGGGCACCGGCTCCCCACCCTCGGCAGCGTCACGCAGGACCTGCCCCTGGATCACGGCCTCCTTGGCGACGTTGACGCCGTCGAGCGACAGGCCGCCCTCGGTCGCGCCGCACATCAGGCCTCACCCTTCTCGTCACCGAGGGCGACCGGCACGCCGACCAGCGAGCCGTACTCGGTCCACGAGCCGTCATAGTTCTTCACGTTGTCCTGGCCGAGCAGCTCCTTCAGCACGAACCACGTGTGCGACGAGCGCTCGCCGATGCGGCAGTAGGCGATCGTGTCCTTGTCCCAGTCGACGCCGGCCTCGGTGTAGATGGCCGTCAGCTCGTCGTCGGACTTGAAGGTGCCGTCGTCGTTGGCCGCCTTGCTCCACGGCACGCTGGCCGCGGTCGGGATGTGTCCGGCGCGCTGCGCCTGCTCCTGCGGGAGGTGGGCCGGGGCGAGCAGCCGGCCGGCGTACTCGTCGGGGCTCCGCACGTCGACCAGGTTCTGGGTGCCGATGGCGGCGACGACCTCGTCGCGGAAGGCGCGGATCGAGGAGTCCTGCTCGGTCGCGGTGTACGACGTGGCGGCGCGCGTGGGCAGCTCGTCGGTCAGCTCGCGGGAGTCGAGCTCCCACTTCTTGCGGCCGCCGTCGAGCAGCTTGACGTCCTGGTGGCCGTAGAGCTTGAAGTACCAGTAGGCGTAGGCGGCGAACCAGTTGTTGTTGCCGCCGTAGAGGACGACGGTGTCGTCGTTGGCGACGCCGCGCCCGGAGAGCAGCGCCTCGAACTGCGCCTTGTTGACGAAGTCGCGGCGGACCTGGTCCTGGAGGTCGGTGGTCCAGTCGAGCTTGATGGCGCCCTGGATGTGGCCCTTGTCGTAGGCGGTGGTGTCCTCGTCGACCTCGATCAGGACGATGCCGTCGGTGTCGAGGTGGTCGGCGACCCACTGGGCGGTGACGAGCGTGTTCTCGCGGCTCATGGTGTGTGCTCCTTGCTGGTGGTGAAGACGGTGGGTGGATTCGGTGGTCGAGGACGGACGACGTCCGGTCACGAGGCCAGGCGTCGTCCGAGCAGGTAGACCTCGCATCCCAGGCAGAAGGCGAAGACGGCGTTGAGGAGCGCTGCGACGAGCGCCGCCCCGACCGCGATCTGGCCGAGCACGGTGGCACCGGCCAGCAGGGCCACGAGGCCGACCGCTGCGAAGCCGAGGCCGACGGCCTGGGCGAAGCGCGGCGGCTTGGGGTCCTCCCACTCGGTCGGCGGGGCCAGCCGCGGCCGCACGAAGGTGCGGAACAGCCAGGCGTGCGGCGTGGCCTGCACCCCGCGCAGCGCCCCGACGGCGAACAGCACGGCCTGCGCGGCGAGGAGCACCACGTTGGCCGGCGACGGGAGCAGCAGCACGGCGACCAGCACGACGGCGGTCAGTGCTGCGGCGAACTGCGGGCCGCGGGGATCGATCCCGGTGGCCGCGGCGGGGGACGTACGGCGGGTGCCGGTCAGGTCGTGGCCGGAAAGGGTGGTGGACATGTCGCTCCTGGGGAGTCGTCGGCCCGGCGCATCGCCGGGCGCGCTGGAAGGGGTGCGCAGCGCACGGGTTCCACCGGTGAGTCCAGGCAGGTCATGGACGTCAGGAAAGAGGAGGTGGAGAGCCCGTCAGGACATTCGACACAGGGCCGAGCGCACGAGGCAGTGATCCACTGCGCGGCGCTTGGTCAGCATGGTCGAGGACATGACGAGGACAGTAGGCGCTGCGTCGGGCCGGATCGCGGGATGTCTCATGATGTGGTCACTGCATCCATATCGTGAGATCAGGTCCTGGCCAGCGCCGCGAGGACCTGGTCCCTGGTGGGCGCTCCGGTCGCGCGGGTGACCTCGGCCCCGGAGGCGTCGAGCACGAGGGTGGTGGGGGTGCGCAGGATGCCGAAGGTCCGCGTCATCTCGAGGTGGTGCTCGGCGTCGACCTCGACGTGGGCCACGCCGTCGACCAGTCCGGTGACCTCGTCGAGGATCCGTCGCGTGGCGCGGCACGGCGCGCAGAAGGCGCTGGAGAACTGCAGGAGCGTGGCCCGCTCCCCCAGCGCCTGCCCCACGGCGGCGACGAGGTCGGCCCCGGCGGTGGTCGCGGTGGCGGCCGGGTCCTCGTCGGCGGTGCCGGCTGAGTGGCGTACGACGTGGGTGCCGCGGAAGCGGCCGTCGGTCGCGGCCCGCCACAGCCCGAAGCCGAGCGCGAGCGCGACGGCGGCGACTGCGATCCAGGCTCCGGTCGTCATGAGGGGTGCAACGCTCGCGGGCGGTGCGGATGTTCCCGGGTCATCCTCCGGCGAAGGGGGGCAGCAGCTCGACCACCGAGCCGGGAGCGACGACGACGGTGTCGGGGTCCCGGGAGCCGACCGGCTGGTCGCCGACGAGCACGGAGCAGACCGCGACCGTCCGGGCCATCCGCTCACCCGGGTGGCGCTCGAGCACCTGGGCCACGAGCTGCGCGAGGCTCACGCCGGCGTCGACGTCGAAGACGTCCTCGGCCGTGCCCGCGGCCGCGCGCGCCCCTGCCCAGTAGCGCACGGTGACCGTCTCACGACTCTCGACTCGCCCGCTCGTGTCACTCATGCGGGATATCCTTGCTCATCCCCGGCACACCAGGAGGCCCCGGTCATGAGCGCACTGCTGTTGCTCACGAGCGCCCTGCAGCCGTCGGCAGAGGTCCTTCCCGGGCTCGCCCTGCTGTCGCACACGGTCAAGATCCTGCCCGCCCAGGGCAGCGCGCTGCTCGACGCCTCCGAGCCCGACCTCGTCCTCGTCGACGGCCGCCAGGACCTCGCGGCGGCCCGTGACCTGTGTCGCCTGATCCGCACCACCGGCACCGATGCGCCGGTCCTGCTGGTCGTCACCGAGGGCGGGCTGGCCGTGGTGGCCCACGACTGGGGCATGGACGACGTGGTGCTGCACACCTGCGGCCCGGCCGAGCTCGACGCCCGCATCCGGCTCGCCGTCGGCCGCAGCAACGCCTCGTCGCCCGAAGACCCCGCCGCCCACGTGATCCACCGCGGCGAGGTCGTGGTCGACGACGCGACCTACACCGCGCGCATCGGCGGCCGCCCGCTCGACCTGACCTACAAGGAGTTCGAGCTCCTGAAATACCTCGCCCAGCACCCGGGCCGGGTCTTCAGCCGCGAGCAGCTGCTCCAGGAGGTCTGGGGCTATGACTACTTCGGCGGCACCCGCACCGTCGACGTCCACGTGCGGCGCCTGCGCGCCAAGCTCGGCGCCGAGCACGAGCACCACATCGGCACCGTCCGCAACGTCGGCTACCGCTTCGTGGTGCCCACCCGCGACAAGGACGCCGAGGCCCCGGCCGAGACCCGGACCCGCTCCACCTCGTCGTAGCCCACAACGGGGAAGGACGCCGTGACATGTCACGGACGACCTTCCCCACTCCGTCGTCCACAGGCGGCCGTGCGTCGGCGTCACCGCCCGCCGGGCGGGGCAGACGTACGTCATGCGCCTCGACGCCGTCGCCGACCTCCTCGCCACGCAGGACGGGGTCGTCTCGCGCCGGCAGCTCCTCGACGCCGAGCTCACCCAGGCCCACCTCGACACGCTCCTGCGTCGACGCGAGCTCGTGGTCGCGCACCCCGGGGTCTACCTGACCCACACCGGGACGCCGACGTGGTCCCAGCGGAGCTGGGCGGCGATCCTCTACGCCGGTCGCTCGGCGCTGCACCTCGAGTCCGCGCTGCACCAGCCGGGCAAGGACGCTCCCCCGAAGGGTCCGATCCACGTGGCGGTGGACTGGAGCCGGCGCGTCGCCCCGCGCACGGGCATCCGCATCCACCGGGTGCGCGGGCTGGCGGACAAGGTGCAGTGGAACCTCTCGCCGCCGCGCGTCCGGCTCGAGGTGGCGGCCGTGGAGGTGGCGCACCGGGCGGCGGACGACCTCGGCGCCATCTCGGCCCTCGCCTCGCTCGTCGGCTCCCGGCGCACGGTGGCCGCTCGGCTGCAGCTCGAGATCGAGCGACGGGGCCGGCTGCGGCGTCGTACGTTGCTGACCGGGCTGCTCGACGACCTCGATCGGGGCACCCACAGCGTGCTCGAGCACGGCTACCTCGTGCGGGTGCTGCGGCCGCACGGCCTCCCCGAGCCCAGCTCGCAGCAGGTGCCGGTCCGCGTCGGGTCCGGCAACCAGTACCGCGACGTCGCGCACGCCGAGGTGGACCTGCACGTCGAGCTCGACGGACAGCTGCACGACGAGTCGCCGGCCCGCGACGACGACGCCGACCGGGATCTCGACGACCTGGCCCGGGGCCTGGTGACCCCGCGGCTGCGCTACCGGCAGGTCTTCGCCACGCCGTGCCGCACCGCCGCGAGGCTCGCGGTCCTCTTCCGCGGTCGCGGCTGGGACGGCACACCCCGCTCGTGCGGCGTGCCCGGGTGCGAGGCGGGTCTGGGGTGAGCGGTCTTCGGGGAAGTCTGTCGTGACATGTCACGCACGAGCTTCCCCACTGATGGGGGAGCCGGCGGGCTAGGGTCGCCCCCGTGGACGAGGTCATCCGGATCGCCGACGCGGCCGAGGCCGCCGACGGCGCGACACCGCTCGACGAGGCCGCCCGGATGGCGCTGGCCGACGGCACCGCCACCGTCGTGGCCCGCGACCACGGCTTCGCGCTGCTGCACGACGGCGACCTGAGCCTCGCGGTGGATCCCCGCCACCGCCGGCAGGGGATCGCGACCGCGCTGCTGCAGGAGCCGGCGTACGACACCGCGCGGACGGCCTGGTCGCACGGCAACCACCCCGCCGCCGCCCGGCTCGCCGCGGCGCACGGGTGGGACCGGGTGCGCGACCTGTGGGTCATGCGCCGCCGCACCGCGCACGCCCTGCCGCCGCTGGAGCCGCCGCCGGAGGTGACGATCAGGTCCTACCGCGACGCCGACGCGGCGGCGATCGTGGCCGTCAACGCCGCCGCCTTCGCCGACCACCCCGAGCAGGGCGCGATGGACGCGGACAACCTCGCCCGTCGGATGGCCGAGCCGTGGTTCGACCCGGCCGGCCTGCTCGTCGCGGAGGACGAGTCGGGCGTGCTGGGCTTCCACTGGACCAAGCAGCACGACGCCCGGCACGGGGAGGTGTACGTCGTCGGCGTGGCGCCGCAGGCGCAGGGGCGCGGGCTCGGTCGGCTCCTCACCCTCGCCGGGCTGCACCACCTGGCCGGGCTCGGCCTGGACGAGGTGCTGCTCTACGTCGAGTCCGACAACGCGCCCGCCGTCGCGGTCTACTCACGCCTCGGCTTCGAGCACGCGGACGCCGACACGCACGTGCAGTACGCCCGCCCGGACGACAGCTGACCCGGGCCAGACCTGATCGGGCCGATCAGCGCAGCGGGCGGACGTGGAGCCCGACCTCGGGATCCACCAGGACGTCCTGCGCGGCCGGCATCTCGTCCACCGTCAAGGTGGCGTCGACCGGGACGTTGCGCTTGACCAGCGCCAGCGCGATCGGGCCGAGCTCGTGGTGGCGGGCGCTCGAGCCGACGAACCCGATGTCGCGACCGTCGAGCGAGACGGGCGAGCCCGCGGCGGGGAGCCGGTTCTCGGTGCCGTCGAGGTGCAGCAGCACCAGCCGTCGCGGCGGGCGACCGAGCGTGTGGACGCGCGCCACCGTCTCCTGCCCGCGGTAGCAGCCCTTGTCGAGGTGCACCGCCGGGCCGATCCAGCCGACCTCGTTGGGGATCGTGCGGTGGTCGGTGTCGATCCCGAAGCGCGGCTCGCCCCGCTCGATCCGCAGCGCCTCGAAGGCCCACAGGCCGCACGCCGGTCCGGCAGCCTCGGCGTACGCCTCGAGGCGGTCGCGGGGCACCAGGTCATAACGGCCCGTGCCCTCACCGGGGCGCCACATCACGGCGAGGTCGTCGACGAGCGAGACCTCGACGCGGGTCATGAACTTCATCCGCTCCAGCCACTCCACCAGCGCCGCGCCGAGGCCCGGCTCGGTGTGGGCGGTGAAGGACTCCCCGTCGTCGACGCCGGCGAAGGCGTGCTCGACGTGGCCCTGCGGGCTGAGCACCAGCGCCTGCGTCCAGACGCCGGGAGCCAGGCCCTCGAAGAACTGCGTCGTCAGGTTGTGCAGCCACGACAGCCGGTCCGGGCCGGTGACCCGCAGCACGTCGCGGTGCGACAGGTCCACGAACCCCTCGCCGGACGCCAGGCTGCGCTGCTCGGTGTTGAAGGAGCCGTAGTGCGCGGCCACCGGGGCGTCGATGCCGTCACCGGCGACGGCCCTGGGAAGGACGAGGAGGGGGGACTGCATGGGTCGAGTCTAGGTCGCTTCACCCGAGGCGGCGGCCGCGGCGGAGCACTCGGCGCACTCGCCGAAGACGGCCAGGTGGCCCACGTCGACGGTGAAGCCGTCCGCGGCCAGCGCCGCCACCAGCGGCGCGACGACGGCGGGGTCGTAGGAACGTACGGCGTGGCAGCGGCGGCACACGACGTGCACGTGCTCGTGCTCGGTCGTGGAGTGGTAGGTCGGCGCCCGGTCGCTCAGGTGCGTGTGGCGCACCAGGCCGAGCTCCTCGAGGACCTCGAGCGTGCGATAGACCGTGGACGCGTTGACCGAGCTGACCTGGCCTCGGACGTGGGCGAGCACCTCGTCGGGGGTCGCGTGGCGCAGCTCCTCGACCGCCTGGAGGATCAGCTCACGCTGCGGCGTGAGCCGCAGCCCCTGCGCGCGGAGCCGGCTGGCGAGGCTCGGTGCGGCCGGGGCGTCGTCGTTCATGCGCGTTGCAGTCGCGCCCAGGTGTGCGGCTGGAGCTCCTGGCCCACCGCTGCCATGTCGTAGGCGTAGAGCAGGTCGCCCTCCACGTTGCCGTACATCCGCGACCCCTGGGTGACCTCCTTGGCCGTCTCGGTGAAGGCGACGCCGGCGGTGTGGAGCTCGACCTTGCCGGCGTCGGCCGCGCCGTACCAGATCTCCGAGAAGCCGATGTTGTGCGAGAGGAGGAACTCGACCTTGCCCGGCTCGGGACACCGCAGGAAACCGGTCTCCATCGCGGCGTCCCGGACGAACTCGCCCGCCTCGTCGACGATCCACGCGCGGGACATGTAGTGGAAGAACGGGCGGCCGTCGTGGGTGAAGATCAGCTCCTGGCCGAACTGGAACGACTCGATCGTCGGGTAGACGCCGTGGCCGTTGCCGCGCCAGGTGCCGAGCAGCCACGCCACGGGGCCGCAGTTGGGGTGCAGGTTGTCCGGCAGCTCGAAAGGCATGGCCGTCACTCTAGTCTTGCCGGATGGCTCGATCACTGGTCGTCAAGGTCACCTGCGGGGCCGAGGATGCGGAGCGCTGCAACCAGGGCTTCACCGTCGCCGCCGCTGCTGCCGCGTCGGGTGCTGACGTCTCGCTGTGGCTCACCGGACAGGCCGCCTGGTACGGCGTGGCCGGGCGCGCGGAGGAGTTCGAGCTCGACCTCGCCACCCCCCTGGACCAGCTGATGGCCGCCGTGCTGATGACCGGCTCGGTGACCGTGTGCTCGCAGTGCGCTGCCCGCCGCGGGATCGTGGCGGACGACCTCCGCGAGGGCGTGGTCATCGCCGGTGCGGCGGTGTTCGCCGAGCAGGTCCTCGGCGACGGCGTACAGGCCCTCGTCTACTGAAACGGACCGTCACCCCACGTTCACCTGTCGGTGCCACACTGGCGCCATGACGGAACCGGCCACCCTCACCAGCGCTGCCTCACCGTCACTCGAGGAAGGCCCGGTGTCCGAGCCCTTCGGGCACCCGACGGACACCTTCGACGTCGAGCCGCCCTATGCGCCCGACGAGGCGCAGATCGAGGCCGTGGAGAAGTTCGACGACCGCTTCATCGACCGCGAGATCTCCTGGGTCCGCTTCAACCAGCGGGTGCTCGAGCTCGCCGAGGACACGCGGCTCCCGCTGCTCGAGCGGGCCCGCTTCCTCGCCATCTTCGCCAGCAACCTCGACGAGTTCTTCATGGTCCGGGTGGCCGGCCTCAAGCGACGCATCGACGCCGGCGTCGCCGTCCGCGCCGTCAGCGGGCTGATGCCGCGCGAGCAGCTGGAACAGCTGTGGACCAGCTGCCGCAACCTGATGGAGCGGCACGCCCTGGCGCTGCAGGACCTGCTCCCCGAGCTGGGGGGCCACGGCATCGAGATCGTCCGCTGGGACGACCTCGACCGCGAGGAGCAGAAGGTCTGCAAGAAGCTCTTCAAGGACCGCATCTTCCCGGTCCTCACCCCCCTCGCGGTCGACCCCGCACACCCCTTCCCCTACATCTCCGGCCTCTCGCTCAACCTCGCCGTCGTCGTACGCCACCCCAAGTCCGGCACCGAGCACTTCGCCCGGGTCAAGGTGCCGCCGACCTTCGGCCGCTTCGTCGGCCTGGGCAACCAGCGCTTCGTGCCGATCGAGGACGTCATCGGCGAGCACCTCAAGAAGCTCTTCCCGGGCATGGAGGTGCTCGGCGCCCACACCTTCCGGGTCACCCGCAACGAGGACCTCGAGGTGGAGGAGGACGACGCGGAGAACCTGCTCAAGGCGCTCGAGAAGGAGCTCCTGCGGCGCCGCTTCGGCGCCCCGGTGCGCCTCGAGGTCGAGCAGTCCATCGACCCCAAGGTCCTCGACCTGCTCGTCTCCGAGCTCGGCGTGGGTCGCGACGAGGTGGTCTCCCTGCCCGGTCCCCTCGACCTGACCGGGCTGCACTCCATCGCCGACCTCCCGCGCGACGACCTGAAGTACGCCGCGTTCCTCCCCTCGACGCACCCGAGCCTGGCCGAGGTCGAGTCCGCCTCCCCCGTCGACGTCTTCGACTCGGTGTCGCGCCACGACGTACTGCTGCACCACCCCTACGACTCCTTCGCCACCTCGGTGCAGCGCTTCCTCGAGCAGGCGGCCGCCGACCCGCACGTGCTGGCGATCAAGCAGACGCTCTACCGCACCTCCGGCGACAGCCCGATCATCGAGGCGCTCATCGACGCGGCCCAGGCCGGCAAGCAGGTGCTGGTGATCGTCGAGATCAAGGCGCGCTTCGACGAGCAGGCCAACATCCGCTGGGCCCGCAAGCTCGAGCACGCCGGCTGCCACGTCGTCTACGGCCTGGTCGGGCTCAAGACCCACTGCAAGCTGTCGATGGTGGTGCGCGACGAGCCGGAGGGCATCCGGCGCTACGTCCACCTCGGCACCGGCAACTACAACCCCAAGACGGCCCGCCTCTATGAGGACCTCGGCCTGCTGACCGCGGACCCCGAGATCGGCGAGGACGTCGCGCTGCTCTTCAACAACCTGTCGGGCATCAGTCGCAACATGACCTACGACCACCTGCTGGTGGCCCCGGACAACGTGCGCGACGGGCTCATCGCGCAGATCCACCAGGAGATCGCCCACCACCAGGCCGGCCGCGGCTCGGGCATCCGGATCAAGGCGAACTCGGTGGTGGACGAGGCAGTGATCGATGCGCTGTACGTCGCCTCGCAGGCCGGCGTGGAGATCGAGCTGCTGAT
The DNA here is from genome assembly GCA_963726515.1 of uncultured Actinomycetota bacterium. Lineage (GTDB taxonomy): Bacteria > Actinomycetota > Actinomycetes > Propionibacteriales > Nocardioidaceae > Nocardioides. The sequence goes on along the minus strand of CAVSCW010000021.1, from coordinate 224,824 downwards.
CCGTGGGATCTGCTCCCTGCGTCCGGGTGTGCCGGGTCTGTCGGAGACGGTGCGGGTGCGCTCGATCCTGGGTCGCTTCCTCGAGCACAGCCGGCTCTTCTGGTTCGAGAACGGCGGCGAGCCCGCCGTGTGGATCGGCTCGGCCGACATGATGCACCGCAACCTGGACCGTCGCGTCGAGGTGCTCGTACGCCTGCAGGACCCGCACGTCATCGAGGAGGTCGGCGCCATGATGGACCTCGCGCTCGACCCCGACACGACCGCCTGGGACCTCGACTCCGACGGCGAGTGGCGCCTCCACCGCGGCGAGCGCCACCTGCAGGACGAGCTGATCGGGCGCCAGCGTCACCGTCGCCGCTGACCACGGCGTGCGGCGGCGGTCACACCGGGTGGGCAAAGGGCGCTCGAAGTTGCGTCGTTGAGCGGATCACCCCCTAGCATGATCCCGGTTCATCCGCCCCCCGTTCGGAGTTCACCGTGCGTTTGAAGTTCCGCCCTGTCGACAGCTCGTTCTACGACCTCTTCAGCGAGGCAGCCGGCCACCTCGTGGTCGGGGCACAGCTCCTCAGCGAGATGCTGGCCGACGGCTCGCCGCGTGCCGAGATCGCGCAGCGCATGCGCGAGGCCGAGCACGCCGCCGACGAGACGACCCACTCGATCATCCGCCGGGTCAACAGCACGTTCGTGACGCCCTTCGACCGCGAGGACATCTATGCCCTCGCCTCGGCGCTGGACGACGTGATGGACATGATGGACGAGGCCGTCGACCTCGTCCTCCTCTACGAGGTCACCTCCCTGCCCGCCGAGACCACGCAGCAGGTCGAGGTCCTCCAGCGCTGTGCCGAGCTGACGTCCGCGGCGATGCCGTCGCTGGAGTCGATGCAGTCGCTCGAGGAGTACTGGATCGAGATCAACCGCCTCGAGAACACCGGCGACAAGTCCTACCGGCGGATCCTGGCCAACCTCTTCAGCGGCGAGTACAAGGCGATGGAGGTGCTCAAGCTCAAGGACATCGTCGAGGCGCTCGAGGGTGCCATCGACGCCTTCGAGAAGGTCGCCAACATCGTGGAGCAGATCGCCGTCAAGGAGTCCTGACCGCGATGGAAATCGGCATCATCATCGCCGTGGTCGTCGTCGCCCTCGTCTTCGACTACACCAACGGCTTCCACGACGCGGCCAACGCGATCGCCACCTCCGTCTCCACCGGCGCGCTCAAGCCCCGGGTGGCGCTGGCGATGGCGGCCGTCATGAACTTCGTCGGGGCGTTCCTCGGCCAGAAGGTCGCCGCCACCGTCTCCGACACGATCGATCCGGGGACCGGCAGTCACGGGCTCGTGATCGTGATGTGCGGCCTGCTCGGCGCGATCACGTGGAACCTGATCACCTGGTACTACGGCCTGCCCTCGTCCTCCTCGCACGCCCTGATCGGCGGGCTCGTCGGTGCCGCCGTCGCGGCCGGCGCGACCGCCAACTGGTCGGTCGTGCTCGAGAAGGTCGTCCTGCCGATGTTCATCTCGCCGGTCGTCGCCTTCTCGCTCGGCTTCCTGCTCATGGTCGGCATCATGTGGGCCTTCCGCAACGCCAACCCGAGCCGGGCCAACCGCGGCTTCAAGATCGCCCAGACCGTCTCCGCGGCCGCGATGGCGCTCGGCCACGGCCTCCAGGACGCGCAGAAGACGATGGGCGTCATCTTCCTGGCGCTGCTCACCGGCGGCTACGTCGCCAAGACCGACGGCCTGCCGCTGTGGGTCATCATCGCGGCCGCGACCGCCATCTCCCTCGGCACCTGGTCCGGCGGCTGGCGCATCATGCGCACCCTCGGCCGACGGATCATCCACCTCGACCCGCCGCGCGGCTTCGCCGCCGAGTCGGTGGCGGCCTCGGTCCTCTACACCACGGCGTACGTCTTCGAGGCGCCGATCTCGACCACCCACACCATCACCTCCGCCGTCATGGGCGTGGGCGCGACCAAGCGGCTCTCCGCGGTCCGCTGGGGCGTGGCGAAGTCCATCCTCACGGCCTGGGTGCTGACCTTCCCGGCTGCCGCCCTCGCCGCCGCGATCTGCTACTGGGTGGCGCACCTCTTCCTCCCCTGACCGGGCACTTCGTCCCCGTCCCGCGAGGTGACCGGGCACTTCGTTCCCGTCCCGCGAGGTGACCGGGCACTTCGTTCCCGTCCCGCGAGGTGACCGGGCACTTCGTTCCCGTCCCGCGAGGTGACCGGACGGGGAGGAACTGCCCGCTCGGCGTCCAGGACGGGGAGGAACTGCCCGCTCGGCGTCCAGGACGGGGAGGAAGTGCCCGCTCGGCGTCCCGGACGGGGAGGAAGTGCCCGCTCGGCGCCGCAGCTCAGCCGAAGCGGCCGGAGATGTAGTCCTCGGTCCGCTTGTCGTGGGGGTTGGAGAAGATCGTCGAGGTGAGGCCGTACTCGACGAGCAGGCCGGTGCGGTTCCCCGTGGTCTCGTCGGGCCGGGCGGTGAAGAAGGCCGTCCGGTCGGAGACGCGGGCCGCCTGCTGCATGTTGTGGGTCACGACGATGATCGTGTACTCGTTGCGCAGCTCGAGCATGAGGTCCTCGACGCGTGCCGTCGCGATGGGGTCGAGGGCCGAGCACGGCTCGTCCATCAAGATCACGTCGGGCTTGGTGGCGATGGTCCGGGCGATGCACAGACGCTGCTGCTGACCTCCGGAGAGACCGTACGCCGACTGCTTGAGCTTGTCCTTCACCTCGTCCCACAGCGCAGCGCCCCGCAGCGCCTCCTCCACCAGGTCGTCCATGTTGTCGACCTTCATGCCGGTGACCCTGGGCCCGTAGGCGATGTTGTCGTAGATCGACTTGGGGAACGGGTTCGGCTTCTGGAAGACCATGCCGATGTGGGTGCGCACGGCGATCGGGTCGACAGCCTTCTGGTAGATGTCCTGGCCGTGGTAGAGGACCTCGCCCTCCACGCGCGCCCCGGCGACCAGGTCGTTCATCCGGTTGAGGCAGCGCAGCACGGTCGACTTGCCGCAGCCCGACGGACCGATCATCGCCGTGATCTCGTGGCGTCCGTAGGCCAGGTTGACGTCGTGCACTGCGTGGAAGTCGCCGTAGAACACATTGAGGCCCGCGGTCTCCATGACCGGGTTGACCGGGGAATCCGGGAGTCGGCGCTCGGCGTTCACGTGGACCTCCCCGAGGGAGCCCATCTGCGGAAACGTGTCGGAGGATGTGGCTGTGGCCATGTCGAGTGTCTCTCTCACCAGGATCGCTGGAACTTGTTGCGGATGAAGATGGCCAGGGCGTTGAGCCCGAGGACCATCACGAGGAGCACGATGATGGCGGCGGAGGCCGCCTGCTGGAGCTCTTCTCGTGAGTTCGATGTCAGGGAGTAGATCTGCATCGGCAGAGCGGTGATGCGGCTCATCACGCCTTCGGGATCGAACAGCACCGATCCTGCGAGCCCGACGACGACGAGCGGCGCCGCCTCCCCGATGGCTCGGGACAGGCCCAGGATGGTGCCGGTGGCGATGCCGGGGATCGCGGACGGGAGCGTCTGGCGCCAGGTGGTCTGCCACACCGTCGCGCCGAGGGCCAGGGAGCCCTGCCGGATCTCCCCGGGCACTGCGCGGACCGCCTCGCGGGTCGTGATGATGATGACCGGCAGGATCAGGAGCGCCAGGGCGAGCGCGCCACCGAGCACGATGCCGGCGTTCTGGAAGCCGAGCAGCGCCATGATCGCCACGGCGAGGAGGCCGTAGACGATGGCCGGGACGGCTGCGAGGTTCTGCAGGTTGACCTCGACGAACCGGTTCCACCGGGTGGTGGTGTCCGCGAACTCCTCGAGGTAGAGGGCGGCCGAGATGCCCAGCGGGACAGCCATGAGAGCAGTGAACACCATCAGCCACAGGCTGCCCAGGATGCCGGCGCGGAACCCCGACGTCTCGGGCCGCACGATGGAGGCGTAGTTGGTGAGCAGCTCGCTGTCGAAGCGGTTGGAGCCGTCGATCGCCGTGTTGATGATCAGTGCCATCAGGACCAGGACCCCGAAGAACATGGAGAACCACAGGGCGATCAGGAAGGCGAGGGAGAGCGGCGTCTTGTCCTTGCTCTTCCCGGTGGCCAACGTGACCTGGCGCGCGGTGGTGGATGCGATGCTCATCAGTAGACCTGCCTGAAGCGACGTACGAAGCTGATGCTGACGAGGTTCAGCACCAAGGTGATGAGGAACAGCAGCATGCCGACGGCGAAGAGGTTGTTGTAGCTGATCGAGCCGACCGGGTTCTCGCCGCCCGCCGTCGTCGCCATGAAGCCGGTCATCGTCTGCATGCCGTCGCGAGGGTCGAGGCTGAACTTCTTCAGCGCCCCGGCGGCGAGCGTGACGATCATCGTCTCGCCGATGGCGCGCGACATGCCGAGCACGACGGCGGCCGCCACACCCGACAGGGCCGCCGGGAACACCACGCGCAGGCTGGTCTGCATGCGGTTGGCGCCCATCGCCAGCGATCCCTGCCGCATCGACTGCGGGACGGCCGAGAAGGCGTCCTCGGCCAGCGAGGCGATGGTCGGGATGATCATGACGCCCAGCACGAGGCCGGCGGCGAGGGCGTTGGTGAAGCCCACGTCGAGCGCCAGGATCTCCTGCAGGAGGGTGGGCGTGACGAAGGTGAGGGCGAAGAACCCGTAGACGACCGAGGGGACGCCCGCGAGGAGCTCGACGGTGGGCTTGAGGACCTTGCGCGCGCGCCGCGAGGCGTACTCGGAGAGGTAGAGCGCGGCGCCGAGACCGAGCGGCACGGCGACCAGGAGTGCGATCACGGTGACCATCAGGGTCGCGGTCACCAGCGGCAGCACGGCGTACTTGCCCTCGAACGCGAAGAAGTCCCCCAGCGGGACCGCGCTGAAGAAGCGGATGACCGGATCGATGAGGGCCGCGATGATGCCGAACGTGATGGCGATGGAGGCGTACGCCGACAGCTTGAGCACGAGCGTGATGATCCGCTCGCCCGGGCGTGACTTGGGTCTGAGGTCGACCGCGGCCGACAGGCCCGTCCCGGAGGACGGACCTGTCGGACCCGCGGTGGCGTTGTCGCTCATGTCAGGGATCAGGCCTGACTTCAGGACCCGAGGGACTCGAGAGCGGACTGCGTCTCGGAGTAGAGCTCGTCGCTCAGCGGGATGAACTGACCGATCTCGGCGATGTCGGCGAGGTTGGCGATGTAGTAGTCCACGTAGGCCTTGGTGGCCTCGTTGCCGGAGTACTTGGCGTTGTTGACGTAGATGAAGAGGGGACGCGCGAGCGGCGTGTACTCACCGGCCTGGGCGGTCTCGGCCGAGGGCTCGACGCAGCCGTTGCCGCTGTCGATCGACAGCGCCTTCAGGGCGTCCGCGTTCTGCTCGAAGTAGGTGTAGCCGAAGAAGCCGACCGCCCCCTCGGTGCCGGACACGCCCTGGACCAGCACGTTGTCGTCCTCGGAGGACTCGACGTCGTCGCGCAGGGTCTCCGACTCGTCACCGACGACGTCGGCAGCCATGTAGTCGTAGGTGCCCGAGTCGGTGCCCGGGAAGAAGAAGGAGATCTCCTCGTCGGGGAAGCTCGGGTCGATCTCGTTCCAGTTCGTGGCGTCGGACTGCGGACCCACCAGCGCGATGAGCTGGTCGACGGTCAGGCAGTCCACGTCGAGGTCGGGGTGCACGACCACGGTGAGGGCGTCCGTGGCGACCTGGAGCTCGGTGTACTCCACACCGTTCTCCTCGCACAGCGGCGCCTCCTCGTCCTCCTTGATCGGACGAGAGGCATCGGAGATGTCGGTCTGGTCGGCGCAGAACTTCTCGAAGCCGCCGCCGGTGCCGGACTCGCCGACGGTGACCCGGATGTCGGGGTTCTCCTCGTTGAGGAGCTCCTGGGCAGCGACGCTCATGGGGTAGACGGTGGAGGAACCGTCGACCGCGACGGTCCCGGTGGCGCCGCCAGTCTCGGCGCCGGCGCCGGCGTCGCCGCCGCCGCAGGCGGCCAGCGTGAGAGCGAGGATGGTGGCGCCGGACGCCGTCGCCCAGCGGGTGGAAGTGCTCTTCACTTCGTTGCTCCTGAAGTCTGATGAGTGCTGACAGTCAGGAACGCTAGGGACGTCAGGAGAACGAGCGCGCCGCCGCCGGTGAACGCGCGGTGAACTCGACCGGGCCGGATGGCGTCGCATACTCGGGCGTGAGACGACCATCACATGAACTCGGCCCAGCGCGCTTGACGCGCCCCGCGCGGGCCTGGACGCTCAGGGGTTCAGGACCTCACTGGCCACGATCCGCCCCTTGCGGTGGTGCACGACCAGCATCCCGCCCGGCTCCAGCGTCACGTCGGGCACGCGCAGTGCGTCCAGGACGGTCGGCACCACCGGGCGGTGGGTGCACAGGACCGTGCTCTGGCCGCCGTCCAGCAGGGCGTCGACGAGCTCGACCACCGCCTCCACGGAGGCCCCCTCCTCGCTCAGCTCGTCGTAGACCTTGGTCGGCCAGCCGGTCGTGTCGACGTACGGCGCCAGCGTCTGCACGCAGCGCAGGCTCGACGAGCTGTGGGCCGAGGTCACGTCGAAGGCCGCGAGGAGCGGCACGAGGCGCTGGGCCTGCGCCTCGCCGAGCTTCACCAGCGGTCGCAGGCGGTCGTCCTTCTTCCACCCGCCGCGGGCACGCGCCCGGCCGTGACGGAGCACGACGAGCGCCCGCGACTTGCGGCGCAGGGGTCGCGCCTCGGCCAGGGTGTCGCGGTCGTGGGGATAGGTCAGCCGGCGCATCGCCGCCTGCCACTCCACCCACTCGACCGCGTCGATCTCCTCATTGACCCGGTAGGTGCTGACGTCGTCGCTGCCGATCACCCGGGCGGTCCAGTAGTCGACCGCCTTCCAGCGGCCGTTGGACATCCGGTAGCGCTGCGGCGCCAGGGCCGGGCCGAGCCGCACGTCGAGCCCGGTCTCCTCGGCCACCTCGCGGACGGCCGCGGTCACCGTGTGCTCGCCGGGATCGAGCTTGCCCTTCGGGAAGGACCAGTCGTCGTACTTGGGACGGTGCACGAGCAGCACGTCGCCGCCCTTGCGCGTCACCACGGCGCCAGCGGCGCGCACGTCGCGGAGCTCCATGGACGTAGTCTCACACCCACTCACCGATCCCGAGGAGCCTGTCCGTGTCGCGTCGTGCCGTCGTCGCCCTCGTGGCCGTGGTGGTCGTCGTGGGCGCAGGGCTCGCCTGGCGCCTGCTCACGCCCGACACCGCGCTCGCACGTGCGCTGTCGATGGTGCCGGCCGGAACCAGTCGGGTCTCGTGGACGGACTGGGAGGGCGTACGCCGTGAGCTCGGCGTCGAGGTCGACGCGGGCTCCTCCCCCGAGGCCGTCGACGCCTTCATGTCCGACGCCTTCAGCGAGGACCTGTCCGCGATGTCGGCGCTCGTCTCCTCGGCCGGGGTGATGCAGTCCGAGCTGGGCTTCTCCCCTGCCACTCTCGCGCACGAGCTCTTCGCCCAGTCCCCAGACGGCGCGGTCGAGGTGCTGGAGGTGACCGACGACGTGGTGTTCGGCGAGGTCGCCGACCGGCTCACCGCACTGGGCTGGACCGCGCCGGACAAGGCGGACGGCGTCTGGCTCGGCGGTCCCGACGTGCTCGCGGGCGTCGGGTCGCGGCTCACGCCCGAGCTCCAGCACGTCGTCCTGCTGGCCGAGCGCCAGGTCATCCTCGCCTCCGACCAGGCGGCCTACCTCGAGCAGGTCAAGGCCGTGGTCGACGGCGACGCCGATGCCGCCGACGCCCTCGCCGCGCTGTCCGCAGGCCTCGGCGAGCCGCTCGCCGCCGCGGTGTACGACGGCGCCTACGCCTGCGAACGGCTGGCGATGTCGCAGGCGGACGACGACGCCCGGACCGTGGCGGACCAGCTGGTGCAGGCCGCGGGGGGAGTGCACCCGCTCACCGGCTTCGCGATGGGCCTGCTCACCGGCGGGGACCTGCGGGTGGTGATGGAGGTCGAGGACGGCGACGACGCCCCGGGCGACGCGGAGGCACGTGCCCAGCTGGCGGCGGGACCGGCGCCCGGGCAGGGCGGAGACTTCAGCGACCGGTTCACGGTGGCCGACGCGAGCTCGCAGGGTCGCGCGATCACGCTCGACCTGCAGCCGGAGGACGGGGAGTACGTCCTGTCGGACCTGACGAGCGGTCCGGTGCTCTTCGCCACCTGCTGAAGCGGGGCGACCGCGGAGCTCAGTCCTGCGGACGGCGCGGGGTGACGCCCAGCAGCTGGTCGATCTCCTGCTGGGACAGGTGTTCCTCGGACTCGCTGGCGGCGATGATCAGCGTGGTGGTCAGTTCCACCTCACCGAGCAGGTCGCCGTCCTCGAGGGTCACGTCGAACTGGTCGTGCACGTCACCCTCCCTTGAGCGGCTCCCACAACTATAGGCGCTGGGACAAGTCTCCCTGATCCTCCGTCGTCAGGGAATGACCCATTTGAGTCACTAGTGTCCCCCGAAATCAACGCTGACCCCACCCCGCCGGGGGGTGGAGCCAGCGTCTTGATCAGATCTGGAACAGGTCCAGCGTCAGCCGATCAGAGCGGACGGACGTTCTCCGCCTGGGGACCCTTGGGGCCCTGGGTGACGTCGAACTCGACCTTCTGGTTCTCGTCCAGCGACTTGTAGCCGTTGGACTGGATGGCCGAGTAGTGCACGAAAACGTCGTCGCCGCCGTCCTCCTGCGCGATGAAGCCGAAACCCTTCTCGGCGTTGAACCACTTCACGGTGCCTTGAGCCATGTGCTCGGTACTCCTGTTATCGGAACGAGAAGCCATCACTGCGACGGCTCCGCATCAAGTGCGGTGACACGTCGTCCCGACTCACAAGCTGGAAGGCCCGAAGAAGAAACGCCGTTGGATCACAAACTCCGCGGGCGTCTACCTGCTGGAACTTGCACCTGTTGCACAGCAAACCCTACCAACAATTCCGCGGATGCCTACCCCCCGGCGACGACATGTGGATGGGTCAGCATCCACCTGTCGAAGGCGCGCCGGGCTCAGGCCACCGGCCACGAGATCATCGTCTGCCACATCCGGGGGTCGGGCACGGTCCCGGGGTCGGTGAGGTAGGACTCCAGGGCACCCGCTGCAGGCTGCAGGTCGTGCTCGCGCATCCACGACTCGAGCGCGGCATAGACCTGGCCCATCTCGTCGTAGGAGCCAATGTGCAGGACCTGCACAGCCCGTCCGCCGGGGAGCACCAGCGCGTGCGCCTCGCCCAGGTCGCCCGCGGGTGGCCCCGAGACCGGGAAGCCCGCCTCCACGACCACCGTGTCGGTCGGCATGGTGGGGTAGAAGCCGAACGGCGGGCCGACGATCTCGACCCCGGCGGTCGCCGCCGCAGCGGCAGCGAGGGTGAACGCCCGCCCGAAGAAGTCGGTCAGGTCATCGGGGGCGACGTCGCCCCTCACGGTCACGGCATGCAGCTCGGGCAACTCCACGAGTTCGGGCGTCTGGATCGGCATGCCTCCAGCGTGCGGCGCCGACACAGCGGCCACTAGGGCCGTTCGTCCCGACCACTGACGCGACGTCGAGGCTTCTCGCGCGGACACGTGCGCGCTGTGTCCAGGTCAGTCGGCAAGTGGACCCTGCTGCACCACGGCACTGGTCGGCAGGTCGGAGTAGTTCGCGCCGGCGTCGTACTGCCACACGGTCACGCACGTCCTGCCCGCGAACACCAGGTCGGGCGCGAAGGCGGCCAGCTCCAACGACCCGCCCACCGCGACGGTGTCCCACGAGGCCGTCGTCAGATAGGTGCCTGCGCCCTCAGGAGAGCTGACGCATCCGTCGTTGGTCACGTGCACCTCCACGCCGGGCTCGGTGGCGTAGTCGCCGTTGCGGACCCAGTCCGGCACGACTGGTTCCGGGGCGCGCGTGACCGACAGCCGGACCTCGTTGCCCACGCCGGTCGAGGTCGCCGTCACCGGACCCGTCTGCGGGATCATCGGGTAGGCGTCGCACCACTCCGGCGACCGCTCACGCACCCTGCCGCCGTACAGCCTCTTCGCCCCTCGGATGTCGGGGCGGGCGACCATCCGGCACCACCACCGGCCGGGCTTGGCCTCGTCGTCGGGCGCCAGGCAACCGGTGGGGGCGACGCCGTTGGTGGTGGTCGGGTTCATGGTGGCGCACGTCGACTCCCGGATGTGGTCGAGCCCCAGCACGTGGCCCAGCTCATGGGCGGTCTTCAGCGCCACCTCGGGCCACGCGCAGGGGTCACCGTCCTGATCCTGCCCGCCGACGTAGGCGTACGCGCGGGGGGTGTAGCCGACCGTGGCGACTCCGAACGCACACGGCATGCCCCGCTCGTGCCCTATCACCAGCTGGGCGTTGCGCGCGCGCTTCGCCTTGACGAAACGGAACCCCACGCCGCTGGAGTTCCATGCACGCACCGCCAACCGGACCGCCTTGGGATACCGGGTGCGATCGACGTAGGTGACGCGTCCCCCGGGCCAGGCGCGCCGGGGCCGGGGGGCCACGTCGGTGTCAACGGCCACGCTTGACGCCAGGCTCGGCGCCTCGGACGAGACCGTGGGGGCGGGGTGGGCAGTCGCGATCGCCCGATCTCCCGGGACAGCGATGCACACGGCCAACGACATGACGAGCGCGGCGAGGGATCGGCGCACGGCAGCCTCCTGTGGTGGGCCCCCACCTTGCCCGCCCGCACCGCCACTGACTGTCCGATCGCGCGGAGTTGCCCGATTCTGGGGGAACGCGCCACGGGTGCGCCGGGTCACCGTGCAACGCCATGGGTGGTTGCCGCGGCAGGGAACTACAGGACGGGTTGTCTCCAGGGTTGTTCCGACCCGGACCGGCTCAGACTCGAACCCGGTCTGGAAGGATGCGCTGATGGCGCGTGAGCTTCTCCGGAAAAGTTCGTCGGATGGAAGTACTCATGCCCCGGGCCTCTAGCTCAATGGGTAGAGCAGCGGACTTTTAATCCGTTGGTTCAGGGTTCGAGCCCCTGGAGGCCTACCAGGAGCGGATTTTCACCGATCCGACGGACTCAGGCATCGCCCACGTCGATCAGCACCTTGCCGACGGCACCGCCCTCGACGGCGGCGTGTGCGTCGGCGGTCTGCTCGAGCGGGTAGTGGTGCAGGGGCAGGCCGTGCTCGTCGCCCACGCCGAACCCGCCGTCTGCCACCGCTGTCGTGACGTCCTCGGCTGCCGCTCGCAGCGCTGCCTGCCCGACGGTGTAGAGCAGCACCCACTGGAAGCGGGCGTTGGTCGAGAACGTCTCGCGGACGCTGACGCTCACCTCGTCGCCACCGTTGTTGGCATAGATCGCGATGGTGCCGCGCGGCTTGATCACCTGGACGTCGAGCCGCAGGTTCTGTGCCGGCGCCACCTCGACGACGATGTCCACCCCGTCCGGAGCCAGCTCGCGGATCGCGGCGACGGTGTCGCCCTCGCGGTAGTTCACGACGTGCTGGGCACCCGCGGCGCCAGCGAGGTCGGCCTTGTCGGCGCCGCTCACCGTGGTGATCACGGTGGCACCGGCCCACCTGGCCAGCTGGATGGCCGCGTTGCCGACCGCACCGGCCCCGCCCGCGACGAGGACCGTCATCCCGGCGAGTGCCCCGGGCGCGAGCCGGTCGGGACCGTGCTCGGACGTGGTCAGGGCGCGGTGGGCGGTGACCGCCGGGACACCGAGCGACGCGCCCACGTCGTACGACGCCGTGTCGGGCAGCACGGCGAGGTTGGCCACCGGCAGGACGACGTACTCCTGCGCCGTTCCGCCGGGACGGGTGTGCTGGGCCAGCATCGTCCACACCCGGTCGCCGACGGCGACGTCCGTGACGTCGGGTCCCACCGCGTCGACCACGCCGGAGCCGTCCTGGCCGGGCACGATCTCGGGGAAGGCGAGCTCGCCCATGCCTCCGGCGCGGAACTTCCAGTCCGTCGGGTTCACCCCGGCGCGGACGATCCGCACCCGGGCCTCCCCGGGACCGGCCTCCGCGACCTCACGCTCCACCAGCTCGAGCACGGAGGAGTCGCCGCTCCGGGCGTAGACCACAGCACGCATCAGGGTGTCCTTCCTCGACGATCTCTTCGAGGGGGCAACACCGGCAGGGGGTGGACTATGCCCCGGGTCCGGGCTAGCGCCCCTCGTGCACGCCGCGCGCGCCGGAGTCGGTGAGCTCGGCCTCGCGGTGCGCCGCCGCCTCGAGCTCCTGGCGACGGGTCTCCTCCATCATCGCCCGCGTGGCGTCGTAGATGCCGGGGTCGGACACGAGGTCGGCGGCACCGCGACGCAGCCGGGCCAGTGCGGCCCGGGCAAAGATCTGCTGCTCGGTCGTGGTCCGCTCGGAGCGGTTGTTGCTGATGAAGGTGATCGCCCAGCGCATCAGCGCCGACACCTGGTTCTTGAACCCGGTGAGGTAGACGAGGTGGACCCCGAGCCACATCAGCCAGGCCACGATGCCGGACAGGCGGAACTTGCCGACCATCGCCACCGCGCGGAAGCGGCTGATGATGGCCATCGATCCCTTGTCGAAGTACTTGAACGGCGCCTGCGGCTGCTTGCCCTCGAGACGGTTGCGGATCTCCTTGGCGGCATACTTCGCGCCCTGGATGGCGACCTGCGCGACACCGGGGAGGTTGTCGAGGGCGATCATGTCGCCGACGACGAACACCTCGGGGTGCCCCGGCAGGGTCAGGTCGGGATTGACCGCGATCCGACCGGCGCGGTCCAGGGGGGCGCCGCTCTGCTCGGAGAGGGTCTTGCTGAGGGGGTTGGCCTGCACGCCCGCCGCCCAGATCTTGGCGACCGAGTCGATCCGCTCGGCGCGTCCGTCCTTGAACTTCACCTCGAGACCGCGCTCGTCGACGTCGGTGACCATCGCGCCGAGCATGACCTCGACGCCGAGCTTCTCCAGCTCCGTCTGGGCCTTCTCCCCGAGCTTGGCCCCGAACGGCGGCAGCACCTGCGGGGCCGCGTCGACCAGGATCACCCGGGCCTGGCGCGTGTTGATCGCGCGGAAGTCCTTGTGCAGCGTGTTGTGGGCCAGCTCCGCGATCTGGCCGGCCATCTCGACGCCCGTGGGGCCGGCGCCGACCACGACGAACGTCAGCAGGTGCTCGACCTCGTCGCCGCGGGTCGCGCCGAGCTCGGCCATCTCGAAGGCGCCGAAGATGCGGCCGCGCAGCTCGAGGGCGTCGTCGATGCTCTTCATGCCGGGCGCGAACTCGGCGAAGTGGTCGTTGCCGAAGTAGGACTGGCTGGCGCCGGCGGCGACCAGCAACGAGTCGTACGACGTCGTGGTGTCGCGGCCGAGGACCTGCGAGGTGACGGTCCGGGCCTCGAGGTCGATGCCGGTCACCTCACCGAGGATGACGCTGGCGTTGTCCTGGCCGCTGAGGACCTCGCGCGTGGGCGGTGCGATCTCGCCCTCGGAGAGGATGCCCGTCGCCACCTGGTAGAGCAGGGGCTGGAAGAGGTGGTGGGTCGTCTTGGCGATGACCGTGACGTCGACATCGGCGCGACGCAACGCCTTCGTGCCGAACAGTCCACCGAACCCCGAGCCGATCACGACCACCTTGTGGCGCGGTGCCTGCATCGTGGTCATGGTTGCTCCTAGGGTCGTAGGTGCCATCTGTGGTGCCCGCTGTGGTGCCCGGGTCGTCTCCATTGTCCTCCGATCGGACGGGGAGAACGAAACCCGGACACCTTGTGTGGCCCACGCCACTGCCATGCTGTCGAGAAACTAGAGTGGTTGTCGAGGTTTGAACCTTCCGGGTTGGGGTATTCATCGCCCCACTGGACTGCCACCCCGTGAAAAGAGTCCCAGTGCCGCTGAGCTCAGAGTTGACGCTTGCGTCGTCGCCGCGCGCTGCGGCCGACGCGCGGCGCTGGGTGAGCGGTGTCTGCGAGCATCTCGAGCGGCCCGATCTCGTCGAGTGCGCCGAGCTGGGCGTCTCCGAGCTGGTCGCCAACGCGATCATCCACGCCGACGCCCCCTTCAAGGTGCGCGTGCGCGGCACCGCCAGCCACCCGCGCATCGAGGTGGTCGACGGTTCGACCGAACCGCCCGTGCCGCCGACGCCGGTCCCCGCAGACGACCTCGAGCTGCTGCTGACCTTCGGGCGCGGCCTCACGATGGTGGCCCAGTGCGCCACGGCCTGGGGCGCGACGATCGAGGCCGAAGGCAAGATCGTCTGGTTCGAGCCGGCGCAGGAGATGACCGACGACGGCGCCGCCGAGTGGGTCATCGACCGGCTCGAGGAGGTGCCCCCGGAGCCGACGAGCGAGGCGGCCCTCGAGATCCGCCTCATCGGCCTCGACGTACGGCTCCACACCTCCTTGGGCCAGCAGTACCACGAGCTGCGCCGCGAGCTGAGGCTCCTGTCGCTGTCCCACGAGGCCGACTACCCGCTCGCCGGCGACCTCACCTCGATGTTCGCCAGCTTCGAGCGGCAGTTCCCCGACGACTACCGCACCCAGATCCGGCAGGCGGAGGCCCAGGGTGCGCGGCGGGTCGACCTGACCTTCCCGATGGTGCCCGAGGCCGCGCCGATCTTCGTGACGATGACCGAGATGTTCGACGTCGCCGACGCCTTCTGCCGTGCCGAGCGGCTCCTCTCCCTGGCCCGCACGCCGGCCCAGCGCGCCTTCCACAACTGGCTCCTCGGTGAGCTCGTCCACCAGCTCGACGGCGCCCGCGCGCAGCCGTGGGACGGGCGCGCGGGCGCCAGCGAGCCCTCCACCAGCCAGGTCGGGTGAGCAGCCGAGCGCTGCGCCCCATCGACCTGCTGATCGTGGCGGCGGGCGGAGCCGCCGGGGCCGTGGCGCGCTGGGGCGTCGACGCGGCCGCCCCCGACACCGTCTTCCCGTGGCCGACCCTGGCGATCAACGTCGTCGGCGCCTTCGCGCTGGGGCTGCTGCCCGTGCTCGCCGTCGTACGACGATCGCGACGGCTCGCGCTCCTCGCCGGCCCCGGCGTGCTGGGCGGGTTCACCACGGTGTCGGCGTGGGCCGGCCAGGTCCGCGACCTGGCCGACGGGGGTCGGACGGGCCTCGCCGGCGTCTACCTCGTCGCCACCCTGGCCGCCGGGCTCGGCGCGGCAGCGCTGGGTCAGCGGATCGCCCATCGCCCCGAGCCGGACGGTGCCCTCGAATGAACCCCTCCCGAGTGAGCCCCCCATGACCGTCCTGCTGGTCGCGATAGGGGCCGCCGTGGGCGCCCCCCTGCGTTACGCCCTCGCGTCGACGCTGGACCGGGCCCAGCCCGTGGGGATGCTGCTGGTCAACACGCTCGGCTCGGGCCTGTTCGGGCTGTTCGCCGCCCAGTCGCTCGGCGAGGCCGGCTGGGCTCTGCTCGGCACCGGCTTCTGCGGCGCCTTCACGTCGTTCTCGTCGTTCGCGGTGCAGTCCGTCGAGCGTCCCGCGCGCACTGCGACGACGTACGTCGTGGCGACGACCGTGCTCGCGGTGGGCGCGTGCGCCGTCGGCTGGATGCTCGGCAGCCGACTGGGCTAGTCAGCCCCAGCCGAGCTCGTGGAGACGGCGCTCGTCGAGCCCGAAGTGGTGGGCCACCTCGTGCACCACGGTGATCCGCACCTCCTCCTCGAGGTCCTCCTCGGTCTCGGCCATGTCCAGGAGCGGTCCGCGGAACAGCAGGATCCGGTCGGGGAGCATGCCGGCATGGTTGGCGGGGCGCTCGGTCAGCGCGAGCCCGTCGTAGAGCCCCAGCAGGTCCGGGTCGTCGGCCGGCGCCTGCGCCTCGACCAGCACGACCACGTTGTCGACCAGTCGGGCGAGGTCGTCGGGCAGCCCGTCGAGGGCGCGCCCCACCATCGCGTCGAACGCCGCGGGGTCCAGGTCGATCGGCATGGCCCCAGCGTAGGGAGGGCCGAAAACCCCGCGCGCCGGGCAGACCCGGGGGCCGAAATGACGATCAGGGTGAGCCTGGTGGCTCACCCTGATCGGCATGCGTTGGCGACCCCGACGGGACTCGAACCCGCGGCCTCCGCCGTGACAGGGCGGCGCGCTAACCAACTGCGCTACGGGGCCAGGATGTTGCTGGTGAAGCGGGTGGAACTCTAACCCATGGCCAACGGCTGCCACCAATCGGCGCCGACCCCGGCTCGGGTCGTACCCCCAACCGGATTCGAACCGGCGCTACCGCCGTGAAAGGGCGGGGTCCTGGGCCGCTAGACGATGGGGGCCCGCTCGTGCCGGACGTGCGGCGTTCGAGCGTCGACAGCATAGGGGCACCCCTTGATTTCCATCCAAATCACGCTCAGAAGTCACCCCTGAGGAGGTGCATTCTCAGATGCCGCACGATTTGTCGGTTCCTTTGACTAATCTTGCCCCTGTGGGTACCCCGGGGCGTGAGCTGAGCTTCCTTGTTGTCGATGACAACGAGGACATCCGCGACGTCTTCTCACGACTCGTCGAACGGGCGGGACACCTCGTGTCCACCGCCGGCGACGGAGTCGAGGCAGTGGAGATCTGCCAGCAGGCGTCCTTCGACGTGATGCTGCTGGACCTCACCATGCCGCGGATGAACGGGGTCGAGGTCGTGCGCTGGTTGCGGGCCCACCCAGAAGTCGCTCCGGCCATGCGAGTGGTCGTGATCAGCGCCTGGGCGGGCGAACATCGCGCCGTCCTCCAAGAACTCGGCATTGAGACGGTCATGCAGAAGCCGTTGCGCATCCAGCAGTTGACCGATCTGATTGCCGAGACACTGCTCACCCTGGAGTCCTGAACCCAACCCTGAGTGCACCGACGGGTGCAGGCCTCCGAGCAGCGTTCCCCCCGCACGCCCTTTTCTTGGGCGTGCAACCTCACCCCACCCCTGGAGAAAACACCATGATGAAGAGCATCCGCACCCGCATCGAGTCCAAGCGTGCCGCCAACCAGATGCAGTCCATGTACATGTGGCGCCCGGCACCGCCCCGCTGAACCGCCAGTGACTCACCACGCGTGAGACACTCTCGCTAATGCACATGGACAGCGTCGAGTCGGCCACCGGTCGGCTCGGCGCTGTTCTTGCTGCTCCCCGCTCCGGCGTGGTGAAGCTAGGACCCTCCGGACCGTGGCTCACCACGACGCCGGGCCAGGCCAAGCAGGTGCTGACCGATCCGGTCGCCTTCGACTTCCCCGGTGACGTCAGCCGCAGCGGCGACCTTTCGGCCAGCCGCGGCGACACGAGATCTGGCCACGTGGTGTTCACGCCGCTCGATCCGAGCCGGGTCACAGTCGGACAGACCACCTTCGCCGATGAATGGCACGAGGCGATCGCCGACCACGACCTCGAGAGCCGCGACGAGCCGTACGACGCGATGCTGGTGCTGCGTCGCCCCGTCGCCCGCTCCACCACGGCCGCCGTGCTCGCGACGGCCAGCCGGGAGCAGCGCCACGCGATCGCCGATCAGGTGCTTGCCTGGATCGATGCCCTCGCCCCAGTGATCTCCGCCCGTCGCCCGCCGGGGAGATGGACCCGGGCGCGTCGTGTCGAGCGGCGCGCGAGGGCCTGTCTCGAGGACTCCCTCGCTCGCACGCCCGGCCTGCAGGGTTCACCGGCCGAGGTGGCCGCCGTGCTCGCCGCCGGGATCCAGGTCCCGATCGCCGCAGGCGCATGGTTGATCGCGCACCTCGCGCACCATGGCCCCGCGGGCGTCGATCCCGTCCACGCCGTCTGGGAAACCCTCCGCATCACGCCCCCCACCTGGATCACCGCCCGGATCACGACCGCGAGATGGTGCTCGACGGCGAGCCGCTCCCGGCAGGTGCCGTGGTGCTGGTCAGCCCACTGCTGCTCGGCCGGCTCCCCAACCTGGTCCCCGGGGACCCCGCGGGGGTGTCGAAGATTCGACCCCGCCCGCTGGAGCGACGGCCGACAGCGCCCCGGCGCCTGGCTGCCGTTCGGCGCCGGGCCGCACGCCTGCCCGGGGCGTTCGCTGGGCATGGCGGTCCTCACGCACCTTGCCGAGTGGTCGATCCTGAGGGATATCTCACTGGCGGATAGCGTTGGTATCGACCAGAGTCGGGGGCTGGCGCCGATAGCGTGCAGATTTACCGTCGAGGCGGAAGAGAGGCGCTCCCGTGAGCGACAGCTGCCTGCAAGACACCAGTGCCCGCGGGCCCGTCTCAAGTGCAGCGGCCGAGCTCACGGCCGCGATCCTCGACGGTGCCCTGAGTCTCGATGGCGCTATCGAGCGGATAGCCGAGCACGTGTTCGCCGACCCGCGGATCGAGGTCGTGGGGGCTGCCCTGACGAGCTTCGAACCAGAGGAGACGGCGGCTGGGCACGCCTGGGCGGGCGCGCATGGGTGCGGGAATGGTCGCGCCCCGGCTCGCCGCTCTCGATGCTGCCCCCGCCAGGAGCCGGTTCCGAGGCGGCCTTGACCATGCCGTGGCTCTCCCGCCACGCGCGCGCGGGAATCGCGGTACTTATCGACCGCGACCAGTTGCCTGCGGACGGGGCCCAAGACCGCGAGGAGCTCACCCGCATCGGCGTGCAGTCCCTCATCGGCACCGCCTTCATCTCAAGGGGCCAGATGTTCGGCAGCTTCTCGGTCGGCAGCATCGTACGTCCGGCCCGTGGCCTGGAACCCTGGTGGAGGATCTCCGCCTGCTGAACGCTGCGATCATCTCGCGCATCACCCTCGAGCAGTCCCGGCGGGCCCTCGCCGAGGCCATCGAGACCGGCACGCAGGCGCAGCTGGCCTATCAGCAGTTCTTCGGCGCCGTCGGGCACGAGCTGCGTACGCCCCTCGCTGCGGTCCTCGGCTACACCGAGGGCCTCATCGACGACGCCGAGCACGCCCCGCCGGAGGTGGTGTCCTCCGGCATGCTCCGTGACGGACCGGTGATCCTGCGCGCCTGCGACCAGCTGCTCGCGGTGGTCGACAGCCTCCTCGGCGCCGGTCGCACGCTCACCAGCGACGACCAGCGCGAGGACGTCCTGCTCACCGACGCGATCGCCGACGTCGTGCACTGGCACCGCACCCCGGCGCAGAGCGCCCACGTGGAGATGCACGTCAAGGCCGACCCCGACGCCACGGCGTGGGCCCATCCGTCCGGCGTGCGCCAGGTGCTGACCAACCTCCTCGGCAACGCCATCGCCCACCACCACCCCGACGGCGGCAACGTCCACCTCACGACCGAGCGGCTGCTCGGCGAGAGCGGGCAGGAGATGGTGCGGATCATCGTGCGCGACGACGGCCCCGGCCTGCCGCCCGAGCAGCTGGCGCGCGTCTTCGAGCCGTTCGTGCGGTTCTCGCCCCGCACGACCAAGGGCAGCGGGCTGGGCCTGTCGATCTGCCGCACCATCGCCGAGCGCGACGGAGGAGCGGTGCGCGGCGAGTCGACGCCCGGCACCGGGTCGGCGTTCTGGCTCGAGCTCCCGGTCTTCGTGCCCGCCGTGGTGAGCTGAGCCGATTCCGCGCTCCCCCAGCCGCTCATGTATCCTCGTCCCCGCTTGGGCAGGTAGCTCAGTTGGTACGAGCGATCGCCTGAAAAGTGATAGGTCGGCGGTTCGACCCCGCCCCTGCCCACAAGCACAGAAGGGCCCCGACCGCGTCCCGGTCGGGGCCCTTCTGCGAGTCCGGGCGACGCGCGGAGGGAGGATGGCGGCGTGCTCCCCCGCCTCGAGGTCGTCCGACGACTGCGTCCGACCGACCTCGTCGCACCGGCGCTGGACCGCGTGGACACCTCTTCGGGCGGGATCGTCGCGATGCCCGCGGTTGCTCCGTACGTCGCCGCGACCACGCCCGTGCGCGACGCGACCCGGCTCGCCTGGCACCTCGCTGACCACCGCCTCGGGGCCTCGATCCAGGACGGGTCGGTCTTCCTGAGCGTGCCGGACGGCGACGGGACCCGGCAGGTGCGGAGCCGACGGTTCCACCGGGCGGAGGACCCGACCGAGCTGGCCCTCACGCTCACCGGCTCCCACCTCACTGCGTGGACGCGCGAGCAGGAGGCGTGGGTGGCCCGGGCGCGCTACGACCTCCGCGAGCAGGAGCTCGACGTCCACGACGAGGAGGCGCTGGCGGACCTGCGGGTGGAGCTCCCGGCCTGGGGTGGCGTCGCGGGCAGCTTCGGCCAGCTGGGGCTGCGCGACGTCCGGTTCGTCACCGAGGAGGACGGGCGACCGCTGCGCGACGGGGACGCCCTCTGGCTGAGCGCCACCTCGGCCGGACCGGGCTTCTTCGACACCGCCCACACCAGCGTGTGGCGCCTCGACCCGGCGAGCCTCGACCTGGCCCACACGGCCGACCTCTTCTTCCGCCGCCCGGACCGGCCGGGCGTCTTCGGCGACCACGCCACCCACCTCGTCCGCTCGTTGGGTGGGTGGCTGGTGGCGACCAGCACGTGGGGCGACTTCGAGACCCCGACGACGCGCGCCGGACGTCGTACGCCCTCGGGGTTGCGGGTGACGCTCGCCGAGTCGAGCGACGACCTCCTCCACGGCACCCACGTCCTCGACACCCGCGAGCTGCCGCTGCCCACCGACGGCCTCGACTCGATCGCCACCTGGGACCCGCACCTGGTCCGGCGGGACGAGGGCTGGCTGGTGGGCTTCGTGAGCGCCCGACGGTTCTTCGACTTCCACCCGGCGCTGGCGGGCGGGCCGTCCCTCGACGACCTGCGCCTGCTCGGCGCGGCCACCGACCGGCGCGCCACCGAGGGCACCACGCTGGTCGAGGTGGAGGGCCGAATGGTGGTGCTCGCCAGTGACGGCCGCGACTCCCCGCGTGGACAGCGGGCGCGGTTCCCGGTCTTCGACCTCGAGATGCGCGACCTCGGGCAGCTCGACGCGCCCTATCCGACCAACCTGCCCTGGCCGTCGCTGGCGCACGTCGACGGGGTCTGGCTGATGGCGAGCTTCAACGGCAGCGCGGCCGACGAGGCGCTCCTCGGCTACGGCACCCACGGCGACGTCGTGATGATGCGGTCCGGGTGATCGTGCGGCGATACGCTGGGAAGTGACGGCGGTCACCACCCCTCGACCGCTCCGACCAGGTCCGCACACCCCGCGGCCGCGCCCACCAGAAAAGGACCACAGCAATGTCTGGAGTACCCAGTTCCGGAGTCGACGTCTTCGAGCTCGGCGCCGAGCACGAGCAGGTCGTGTTCTGCAACGACCGCGCGAGCGGCCTCAGGGCCATCGTGGCGATCCACTCCACGGCGCTGGGCCCGGGCCTCGGCGGGACGCGGTTCTACCCCTACGCCAGCACCGACGACGCGATCGTCGACGTGCTCAACCTCTCGCGCGGCATGTCCTACAAGAACGCGCTGGCCGGCCTGGACCTCGGTGGCGGCAAGGCCGTCATCATCGGCGACCCCGCCGAGCTGAAGACGGAGCCCCTGCTCCGCGCCTACGGCCGCTTCGTCCAGTCGCTCAACGGCCGCTACTTCACCGCCTGCGATGTCGGCACCAACTCCTTGGACATGGACCACATCGCCCGTGAGTGCGACTTCGTCACCGGCCGCACCGTCGCGCACGGCGGCGCGGGTGACAGCTCGGTGCTGACGGCGTACGGCGTCTTCCAGGGCATGCGTGCCGCCGCCGAGCAGCTGTGGGGCGAGCCGACGCTCGCCGGGCGCACCGTGGGAGTGGCCGGTGTCGGCAAGGTCGGCCGCCACCTCGTGCGGCACCTGATCGAGGACGGCGCGACGGTGGTCGTCACCGACGTGTACGCCCCCTCCGTCGAGGCCGTGCGCGCGGACTACCCGCAGGTGCAGGCCGTGGGCTCCACCGACGAGCTGGTCGCGAGCGAGATCGACGTCTACGCCCCCTGCGCGATGGGTGGTGCGATCAGCGACGACGTCCTCGACGTGCTGAGCGCCGCGATCATCTGCGGGGCGGCCAACAACCAGCTCGCCCACCCGGGCATCGAGAAGCAGGTCGAGGAGCGCGGCATCCTCTACGCACCCGACTACTGCGTGAACTCCGGTGGCGTGATCCAGGTCGCCGACGAGCTCGAGGGCTTCTCCTTCGAGCGCGCCCAGCAGCGTGCGAGCGGGATCTTCGACACCACCCGCAGGGTCTTCGAGCTCGCGAAGGCCGACGGGGTCACCAGCGCGGCCGCCGCCGACCGGCTCGCCGAGCGTCGGATGCGCGAGGTCGGCCGCCTGCGCGGCATCCACCTCCGCTGACCGGGCACTTCCTCCCCGTCACGCACCCCGACCGGGCACTTCGTTCCCGTCCCGCACCCCGACCGGGCACTTCGTTCCCGTCACGCACCCCGACCGGGCACTTCGTTCCCGTCACACACACCGACCGGGCACAATTCGTTGCCGGTCACCGGCCAGGACGGGGAGGAACCGCCCGCTCACCGGCCAGGACGGGGAGGAACCGCCCGCTCACCGGCCAGGACGGGGAGGAACCGCCCGCTCACCGGCCAGGACGGGGAGGAACCGCCCGGTCACCGGCCAGGACGGGGAGGAACCGCCCGGTCACCGGCCAGGACGGGACCGCCCGTCACCGGCCAGGACGGGGAGGAACCGCCCGGTCGGCGGTGAGGGGTCGCTGGATCACCTCAGGGCGCGCCAGAGTGCCGGGGCGCCCGAACACCCGAATCACCCGAATCACCCGACCCGGGCGGTGCGTGATCAGCGATCAGTCTGCGCGACGACGAGGGTCGCCATAGCCCGACCACTCGTCCTCGTCCGGCTCGACCTCGGTCGTCCGGGGATGGGAGTTTTCCTCACCATGCAGCTCCTTCGCCAACGCGCCGAAGTCCGTCTCGTGAGTCCGGTACTTCAGGTCGCGCGCGACCTTGGTCTGCTTCGCCTTCGCTCGGCCGCGCCCCATAGGGTCGACCCCCTCGCACACTTGGCCGGGGCCCCCGAGGAGATCCTCGACGCGCCCGGTCTGATCGGTCACATATCGTGGGCACAACGCTACCCGAGGCATGGCTGTTCCCGCACACCAAGACCCGGCATTTCGTCCGCTCTCGGCGAATTTCGGCTCACCAGCCGGGGTGCTGACCCTCCAGCACGACCCGGCCGCCGTTGTCTCCGTCCATCCGGGCCTCGCCCGCGACCCACGCCCGGATGCCGTGACCGGCCAGGACGGCGATGGCGGTGTCGACCGACTCGGGGGCGGTCAGGGACACCATGCCGACACCGCAGTTGAGCGTGGCCTCGAGGTCGGCCTGCGACACCCCGCCCACCCGGCGTACGACGTCGAAGACCGGTTGCGGCGTCCACGTCGAGCGGTCGATGCGGACCGACAGCTCCTCGGGGAGCACCCGCTCCAGGTTGGCGGCGAGACCGCCGCCGGTCACGTGGGACATGGCGTGGGTCTCGGTGCGGTCGGCGAGGTCGAGGCAGGCCTTGGCGTAGATGCGGGTCGGCTCGAGGAGCTCCTCGCCGAGGGTGCGCCCGAAGTCGTCCATCTGCCGGTCGACGGTCCAGCCCGCACCTCCCTGGTCGGTGGGGGCGAGGAGCACGTGGCGCACGAGCGAGTAGCCGTTGGAGTGCAGGCCGCTGGCCTCCATCGCGATCACCACGTCGCCGGGGCGCACCCGGCCCGGGCCGAGCAGCCTGCTGGCCTCCACGACACCCGTCGTGGCGCCGGCGACGTCGTAGTCGTCGGGGTCGAGCAGCCCGGGGTGCTCAGCGGTCTCGCCGCCGATCAGCGCGCAGCCGGCGACCACGCACGCCTCGGCGATCCCCTTGACGATGGCCGCGATCCGCTCGGGCACCACCCGGCCGCAGGCGATGTAGTCGGTCATGAAGAGCGGCTCGGCGCCGCAGACCACCAGGTCGTCGACGACCATGCCGACGAGGTCGAAGCCGATGGTGTCGTGCACGTCCATCAGCTGCGCGATCGCGACCTTGGTGCCGACACCGTCGGTCGAGGTCGCCAGCAGCGGACGCTCGTAGCGGGTGAGGGCCGAGGCGTCGAAGAGGCCGGCGAACCCGCCCAGCCCACCGATCATCTCGGGTCGACGTGCCTTCTCGACCCACCCCTTCATCAGGTCGATCGCGCGGTCGGCCGCCTCGATCGACACACCGGCGGCGGCGTAGGCCCCTCCCGCCGGGTCGGCGGGGGCGGGCTGCGGGGGCGGGAGCTGCTCGGTCACGTCTCTCCTCGGTGCGGACGGGGCGATCAGGGGTTGTTGAGGACCGGCAGCGCACGGCCCATCGTCGGCGACTGCAAGGTCGCCTCGAGCAGGTGCTTGCCGAGCAGGCTCTCGTCCGGGAGCTCGACCGGGTACTCGCCGGTGAAGCACGCCGTGCACAGCGAGCCCGCCTGCTGCTTGGTCGAGTCGATCATCCCGTCGAGCGAGATGTAGCCCAGCGTGTCCGCCCCGACGCTGGCGGCGATCTCCTCGGGCGTCAGGCCGTTGGCGATCAGCTCGGCGCGTGTCGCGAAGTCGATGCCGTAGAAGCAGGGCCACTTCACCGGAGGGCTCGAGATCCTGACGTGGACCTCGAGCGCACCGGCCTCGCGGAGCATCCGCACCTGGGCGCGCTGGGTGTTGCCGCGCACGATCGAGTCGTCGACGACGACGATCCGCTTGCCGCGGATCATGTGCTCGAGGGCGTTGAGCTTGAGCCGGATGCCGAGCTGGCGCAGCGTCTGGCTGGGCTGGATGAAGGTGCGGCCCACGTAGGCGTTCTTGACGAAGCCCTGGCCGAAGGGGATCCCGGACTCCTCGGCGTAGCCGGCCGCGGCCGGGGTGCCCGACTCGGGCACCGGGATCACGAGGTCGGCCTCGACCGGGAACTCCCGCGCGAGCTGGCGGCCCATCTCGACCCGCGACTCGTGCACGCTGCGGCCGCTGATGGTGGCGTCGGGGCGCGCCAGGTAGACGTACTCGAAGACGCAGCCCTTGCGGTCCGGCTCGGCGAACTGGTGGGTGCGCAGGCCGTTCTCGTCGATGACGACCATCTCGCCGGGCTCGACCTCGCGGACCCGGCTGGCGCCGATCGTCGCCAGGGCGGCGTCCTCGCTGGCGACCACCCAGCCGCGGTCGAGGCGACCGAGGACGAGTGGCCGGATGCCCTGCGGGTCCCGAGCCGCGAAGAGCGTCCCCTCGTTCATCCAGACGAAGCAGAACGCCCCGCGCACCAGCGGCAGGACCTCCAGCGCCCGTTGCTCCAGCGAGGTGTCGGGGTGGTGCGCGAGCAGCGCGGTGACGAGCGACGTGTCGTTGGTGGAGGTCTCGATCTCGCGGGTGTGGAGGGGCAGCTCGCCGTCGGGGTCGGGCAGGTCGCGCACCATCTGGGCGAGCTCGTGGGTGTTGATCAGGTTGCCGTTGTGGCCGAGCGCGATGGACCCGTCGACGGTGGGCCGGAACGTCGGCTGCGCGTTCTGCCAGGTGCTGGCCCCGGTCGTGGAGTAGCGCGAGTGACCGATCGCGAGATGGCCCTTGAGCGAGTCGAGGGTCGACTCGTCGAAGACCTGGGAGACCAGGCCCATGTCCTTGTAGACCAGGATCTGCCGGCCGTTGCTCACCGCGATGCCGGCGGACTCCTGGCCGCGGTGCTGCAGGGCGTAGAGACCGAAGTACGTCAGCTTGGCGACGTCCTCGCCGGGGGCCCACACGCCGAAGACACCGCACGCGTCCTGCGGGCCCTGGTCCTGGGGGTCGATCGCCATGGTCAGACGGCCGTCGCCGCCCGTCCGCTTGCTCATCGGCTGAGGCACGGCCCGCAGTCTACGGGCGCACGGCCCCGTCCGCGCCGCCCCGTCCCGGATGGCGTCACCGGGCCGGGACCGCCGGGCCCTCAGATGTCGGGGAGGAGCTGCCGGGCGCGGTGCAGGGCGAGGCGCGCGGCGGCGCGCGTCGAGGCCGGGAGCGGTACGGCGCCCAGCAGGCCGGGGGTCCTGGCCCAGGCGGGGTCCGAGGCCAGGGCGGCCTCCGGACCGTCGTACGCCGGGTCGCTCGCACGTCGCACGGCCTCGTCCAGGCCGAGCAGCGGGCCGCCGCCGTCCGGCACCCAGGTCCGGTCGGGGCGGCAGACCATGTCGTGGCGCAGCGACTCGATCAGCGCGGTGACCGTGTGGAACGGCGCGGTCGTGACGAGGGCGGTCGCGAGGCCCACGAGCACGGACGGCGCGACGAGGGCCGGCACCCGCAGCCGGTTCAGGCCGGCGCCGCGGGAGCACGCGCGCATCAGGTCGGGGTAGGCGACGACGTCGGGGGCCCCGACGTCGACCGCGCCGCTGAGCCGGTCGCCCTCGAGCGACTCGGTGATCGCGCGGAGCACGTCGGAGACCGCCACCGGCTGCACCGAGCTGTGCATCCACACCGGCACCGGCTGCACGAGGAAGAGGGTGGAGATCTGCTGGATGATCTCGAACGACGTCGACCCCGCGCCGAGCACGACGCCCGCCCGCAGTGCGACGGCGCCGTCGCCGGTCCCCAGCAGGATCCGCTCCACCTCGAGCCGCGAGGCGATGTGGGCCGACAGCTCCGCCTCGGGCACGTCGGGGACCAGCCCGGAGAGGTAGACGAGGCGTCGTACGCCGCTGTCCGCGACCGCGGCGGCCACGACCTCCGCACCGCGCCGGTCACGGTCGCTGAAGTCGGAGCGGGACAGCGAGTGGACGAGGTAGACCACCGCGTCGACGTCCTCCACCGAGTCGGCGACTGCGGCCGCGTCGGTGACGTCGCACCGGATCGCCTCGACGCGCGCGTCCCACCCGAAGCGCCGTCGGTCGGGCGGCGACGACGACGCGGCGACCACCTCGTGGCCGCGCTCGAGCAGGTGGGGGACGAGCCGGGAGCCGACGTAGCCGGTGGCGCCCAGGATGAGGACGCGCATCCCTCAGGCCTCGCCGAGGTGCTTGAGGAGGTTGCGGGAGAAGACCGCACCCATGTGCTTGACCACTCCCGCCATCACGCGCTCGACCGCGAGACGCGCCAGACCAGGGAGGGGCAGCTTGACGACGATCTCGAGGTCGATGCTGACGTCGGTGCCACCGTCGGTGCGCTCGGTCAGGAGGTAGGTGCCCTCGACCGCGGTCATCTCCTGGGGCCGGGAGGTGTCGTGGTGGAACTCGATGCGCTCCTCGGGCTCGAACTCCATCACCTCGGTGAAGTGCGGCGCCACCGAGATCCCCAGGATCGGGATGGTGCCCATCCGCCACACCCACCGGTCGCCCTCGACGTCGATCGAGGTGACGTAGGGCGTGATCTTCGCGATCAGGCCGGCGTCGGTGAGGGCCTCCCACACCTCGCTGCGGGACGAACGCAGTGCCGCCGAGGACCGGTCACGAGCTCGGAATGTCGCCATTCCCCGAGGCTATCGGGGGCACCCCACACGGCTCACCCCGTGGGGTGCGCCTCAGCCGTGCGCGAGCCGGCCCAGGTTGCGCAGCAGGAGCGCCTCGGCCTTGACGACCCTCTCGAACTCCGCGAGGTGCAGGCCCTCGTTGGCGCCGTGCGCCCGGGTGTCGGGGTCCTCCACGCCGGTGACGAGCACGCTCGCCCGGGGGAACGCCTCCAGGAACTCGGCGATGAACGGGATCGATCCGCCGACGCCCATGTCGACCGGAGCCGTGCCGTCCCAGGCCTCGGCGAAGGCGGCCCGCGCAGCGTCGTACGCCGGACCGGTGGCGTCGATCCGCGTCGCCTCGCCGGTGTCGACGACGGTCGTCGTCAACGTGGCGCCCCAGGCGACGTGCTTCTCCAGGTGGGCCTGCAGGCACCGGACGGCGTTGGCGGTGGTGTCGCCCGGGGCGATGCGCAGGCTGATCCGGCACCGCGCGGCCGGCACGAGGGTGTTGGAGGCGCCCTCGACCTTCGGTGCGTCGAAGCCGGTGATCGACATGGCCGGCTGGGTCCAGAGCCGCTCGACGACGCTGCCGGTGCCGATCCACTCGATGCCCTCGGCACCGCCGGACTCCGCGCGCAGGCGGGCCTCGGGGTAGTCCACGTCCGCGGCCGGGCCGGAGAACAGGCCGTCGATCGCGACGCTGCCGTCGTCGTGGTTGAGGCTGGCGATCAGGCGGCTCAGGGTCATGATCGAGTCGGGCACCAGCCCGCCCCACATGCCGCTGTGCACGGCGTGGGTCAGCGTGCGGACCTCGACGTCCATCCGGACCAGGCCGCGCAGGCTCGTGGTCAGCGCGGGCTCGCCGATGTCCCAGTTGCCGGAGTCGGCGATGACGATGACGTCGGCCTCCAGGCGGTCCTTGTGGGTGGTGAGCAGCTCGACGAGGGTGTCGGAGCCGACCTCCTCCTCGCCCTCGATGAACATCACCAGGTTGACCGGGAGGTCGTCACCGAAGATCCGCACCGCTCCGAGGTGGGCGACGATGCCGGCCTTGTCGTCGGCCGCGCCGCGCCCGTAGAGCCGGTCTCCACGCTCGGTCGGCTCCCACGGCGGGGAGTCCCAGTCGGCGTGGTCGTTCTCGGGCTGCACGTCGTGGTGGGCGTAGAGCAGGACGGTCGGGGCGCCCTCGGGGCCCGCCTTCCTCGCGATCACGGCCGGCGGGGCGCCGTCGTGGGCCCGGACGATGTCGACCTCGAAGCCCTCGGCGGCGAACAGGTCCCGCGTGGCCTCGGCGCTGCGCTCCACCTCACCGGCACGGGCCGGGTCGGCGGACACGGACTGGATGCGGACCAGGTCCTCGAGGTCGCGGCGCAGGCCGGGCATGACCTCGGCCAGGCGGGCGGTGATGTCGACAGTCATGCGGGCAAGACTAGGTCGTGGGCGGCGAGCCCCACTCGCCGCAGGGCCAGTACCGCCGCGACGGCAGCCGAGGCCGAGCCGAGAACGTGATGTGTGGTGAGCCGCATGTCTCCCCTGCTTTCCGTTGGTGGCCCCGCAGCAAACATGAGACCTGATTCAGGTAACGGAAACTAGGCCCGGAGGGCCGGTGCTGTCAAGCGACCCCGGGTGGGAGCAGGGGGAGGGCTAGACCCACTCGCCGCTCCGCTTCTCCAGCATCAGCTGTCGCTCGGAGTCGGCGAACCCGAGGCGGCGATAGACCCCGATCGCCTCGCCGTCGGTGTCGGCGACGATCACGAGGGTGCGTACGCCGAAGTGTCCGAGGGCGTGCTGTCCGGCGGCGTGGACGACTGCGGCCGCCAGTCCACGGCGGCGGTGCTCGGTGTGGGTCTCGACGCTCTGGAAGCGGGCGACGCCGTCCTCGGTGACGAAGACGCCGGCGGTGGAGGCCAGCTGACCGTCGACGAAGGCGCCGTAGCGCTGCCCGAGCCCGGCGTCGACGAGGCGCCGTTCCTGGACGTTCTTGCGGCGGGCGAAGGTCATGAACGCCTCCTCGGACGTCTGCGGGTAGAGCTGCTGGCTGAGCCGGGCACGCGCCTCCCACTCCTCGTCCCCGGCCAGCGGCCGCACCTCGGCCTCGACCTCGCGGGGAGGCTGGAGGGAGGAGGCGGTGAGCACCGTCGCGACGTCGACCATCAGGCCGGCCGCCTCGAACGCCGACCTGGCCTCGTCGGTCAGGTCGGCGGTGTCGATGCCGAGGCTCACGTGGTCGGCCAGCGGGAACTCGGTGTGGAACGCGCCGACGACCTCGCGCTCGCCACCCGGGACCGGGGGCTGGGCGAGGAGCAGGAAGTTGCCCCAGAAGTAGGACGGGTTGTCGGGCGAGCGCACCACGAGGTGGGTGCCGCGGTCCTCGACGACGCTGCCGGAGGCGGTCAGGAGGGCCAGGTCGGTCCGGAAGCCGAGAGAGTTGACGTGCATGGGCGAAACCTAGTCGCTGACGATGTTGACCAGCGGTTCGCCGGCGACCATCCGCTGCAGCTGGTGGCGGACGAGGGCGGAGATGCGCGGCAGCATCGCCGTCGTACCTCCCGCGATGTGCGGGGTGATGAGGACGTCGGGGGCGTCCCAGAGCGGGTGGTTGTCGGGCAGCGGCTCCGGGTCGGTCACGTCGAGGGCGAAGCGGAGCCGTCCGGCATGGCGGAGGACCGCGTCGGTGTCGACGACCGGCCCACGCGCGACGTTGACCACCAGTGCTCCCTCGGGCAGCAGGGACAGCGTCTCGTCGTCGAGGAGGCCGCGCGTGGCCTCGCCGAGGGGGACGAGCACCACGACGACGTCCTGCTCCGGGAGGAGGGTGGCGAGGTCGTCGATGCTGTGCACCCGACCGACCAGGTCGTCGTCGCGCTCACGGGAGGCGACGGCGGTGACCGATGCCTTCATCGGCAGGAGCCGCTCGGCCAGCGCGCGACCGATCGAGCCATAGCCGAGCACCAGCACCCGGGAGTCGGCCAGCGACCGGCGCCCGGGGAGCGACCTCCAGTGCCCGTGCTGGCGCACGGACTCGGGGATCCCGCGCAGGCTGGCCAGGATGAGGCCGACCGCGTGCTCGGCGGTGGCGTCGTCGTGCACGCCGGACGCGTTGCAGAGGGTGATCCCGGCTGGCAGCCGCTCCGCCACCCCGTCGTACCCCGCACTCTGCAGCTGCACGACGCGCAGGCCCCGGAGGTGGTGGCCCTGGTCGATGACGTCGGCGCGGGTGGCGTAGTGCGGCACCCAGAGCTCGATGTCGTCGGGCACGGGGCCCTCGCCGTTCCAGACGACGATCTCGACACCCTCGACGCGACCGATGGCCTCGGCGAGCTCGTCGGTCGCGACCGCGGCCCTCACGGAGCCCCCAGCGGGAGATAGGCCGAGAGGTCGGTGCGCTCGCCGCTGGCACGGACGGATCCGGCGTCGACGGCCTGGTGCCACGTCGTACGACCGGTGGCGAGGGCGAGCCAGGTCTCCGCGTCGGTCTCGATGACGGCCGGCGGGGTGCCCCGCGTGTGGCGTACTCCCGGCACGACCTGCACGGCGGCGTAGGGCGGCACCCGGACCTCGACCGAGCGGCCCGGCGCCCGCTCCTCGAGGACGGCGAGGTAGTGCTTGACGAGGGCCTTGGTGTCGGCGCTCTCCAGCTGGTGGGGGGTCAGGACCTTGAGGCGTGCCGGCACCTGCTGAGGCTATCCGGCGCCCCCTCGGTAGTCCCCATCAGATGGGTTGCCAGGAGGCGGGCGCGACAACCCATCTGATGGGGACTATCGGGGTCAGGCGAGGGAGTCGAGGATCGCGAGCTGAGCCGACCAGGCCTGGCTGCTCGGGTCGATCACCACGAAGTGGTCGCCCTCCACCCGGACGACCTCGGCCTGCGCACCCGCGGCCTGCGCGTCGACGACGTACCCCTCGGACTGGCCCAGGGGGACGATGTCGTCGTCGACGCCGTGGACGCACCACACAGGTACGTCGAGCGGGATCTGCTGCTGGGGGTCCCACGGGGCGTCGTCGGGGCCCGGGGCGTGGCCGAGCAGGGCCGCCGCCGCTCCTCCTCCGAGACCCGTGCGCTCGGACATCACGAGGTCCAGCACCCCGGCCTGGGAGATCGCGTGGGTGACCGCGACCCCCGGCTCCTCGCGTCCCGCGGCCCACACCGCGAGGTGCCCACCCGCGGAGTGGCCGAGGGTGATGACCGTGGAGAGGTCGAGGTCCTCGACCTCGGCGAGGGCGTCGATGGCGGCGGCGACGTCGTCAAAGGTCTGCGGCGTGCCGCCACCGTTGCCGACGCGGCGGTACTCGATGTTCCACGCCGTCCACCCCTCAGCCGCGAGCGAGCGCGCCAGCGGCTGGCCGAGCGTGTAGTCGTAGGCCGACTTCCAGAAGCCGCCGTGGATGACCACGACCACGCCACGCGACGGCCCCGTCGGCCGGTGGAGCTCGGCGAACTGCGAGGGGTCCGCGCCGTAGGTGACGACCTCGGCACCGGCATCGCCGTCCGGGACGGAGGCCGGGCTCGCGTCGGGAGCGGACACGGGGGACTCCTGGGAGCAGGCGCTGAGCAGGGCGGACGGGACCAGCCCGAGGGCGGGCAGGGCGAGCAGCGTACGACGGCGCATGCCGGGGGTTCGGTGCGGAGCGGCGGATCGCTCGGTCGGACCCGGGATCAGACCACGTCGCGGCGTCAGCGGGGAAGCTTGTCGTGACATGTCCAGGACAGGCTTCCCCGTTGTGTCAGGAGCTGAAGACCGCGGGCAGCGTGGCCTGCCAGGCCGACCTCGCCTCGGCCACCGGCAGGTCGAAGACGCCGTCGACGGAGATCGTGTCGCCGCCGGTGCGACCGAGGGGCGTGATCGGTACGCCGTGGTGCTCGGCGAGGGCGACCAGGGCGTCGGCCCGGTCGTCGGTGACGCTCACCAGGGCGCGGGCGGTGGACTCGCTGAAGAGCGCCAGGAACGGGTCGCCACCCGCGACCGCGGCCAACGAGACCGAGACGCCGATCCCCTGGCCGAAGGTCGACTCCGCCAGCGCCTGCGCCAGTCCGCCGTCGGACAGGTCGTGGGCACTGGTGACGACACCGTCGCGCGACGCGTCCTGCAGCACCGAGGCGAGCGCCTGCTCGGCACCGAGGTCGAGCCGCGGCGGGAGCCCGCCGAGGTGGCCGTGCGCGACGTGCGCCCACTCCGACCCGGAGAGCTCCTCGCGGGTCTCGCCGAGAAGGAAGACCCGCTCGTCCGCGGCGCGGAAGCCGGTCGGCGTACGCCGGGTGACGTCCTCGATGACGCCGAGGACCGCGACCACCGGGGTCGGGAGGATGGCCGTCTCGCCGGTCTGGTTGTAGAGGCTGACGTTGCCGCCGGTGACCGGGATGCCGAGCTCGAGGCAGGCGTCCTTGAGGCCGCGGCAGGCCTCGGCGAACTGCCACATCACGTCCGGGTCCTCGGGCGAGCCGAAGTTGAGGCAGTCGGAGACCGCCAGCGGGCGGGCGCCCCCGGTGGCGACGTTGCGGAACGACTCGGCGAGGGCGAGCTGTGCCCCGGTGTAGGGGTCGAGCTTGGCGAAGCGGCCGTTGCAGTCGGTGGAGACCGAGACGCCGAGGTTGGTCCCGGCATCGACGCGCACCATCCCGGAGTCGGCCGGTTGCGCCAGCACCGTGTTGCCCTGGACGTAGCGGTCGTACTGGTCGGTGATCCACGACTTGTCGCACAGGTTGGGGCTGGCCACCAGGCGCAGCAGGGTCGCGCGCAGCTCGTCGCCGCTGACCGGCCGTGGCAGCGCCTCGGCAGCGTCCGCCTGCAGGGCGTCCTGCCAGTCCGGGCGCGCGAGCGGGCGGTGGTAGGTGGGGCCGTCGTGCGCCACGGACCGGGGAGGTACGTCGACCACGCGCTCGCCGTGCCAGTCGATGTGGAGGCGTCCGGTGTCGGTGACCTCGCCGACCACGACGGCCTCGACGTCCCACTTCTCGCAGATCGCCATGAAGGCATCGACGTCCGAGGGCTCGACGACCGCCATCATCCGCTCCTGCGACTCGCTCATGAGGATCTCCTCGGGAGCGAGCGTGGAGTCGCGCAGCGGCACCCGGTCGAGCTCGACGTGCATGCCCCCGTCGCCGGCCGAGGCCAGCTCGGAGGTGGCGCACGAGAGCCCCGCGCCGCCGAGGTCCTGGATGCCGGCGATCACGCCGGCGGCGAAGAGCTCGAGGGTGCACTCGATGAGCAGCTTCTCCATGAACGGGTCGCCGACCTGGACGCTCGGCCGCTTCGCCGGGCCGCCCTCGTCGAAGGTCTCGCTGGCCAGGACCGAGACACCGCCGATGCCGTCGCCTCCGGTGCGGGCGCCGTAGAGGACGACCTGGTTGCCGGTGCCCGTCGCGTTGGCGAGGTGGAGGTCCTCGTGGCGCAGCACGCCCACGCAGAGCGCGTTGACCAGCGGGTTGCCGGCGTAGGTCTCGTCGAAGACGGCCTCGCCGCCGATGTTGGGCAGGCCGAGGCAGTTGCCGTAGCCGCCGACGCCGGCGACGATCCCGGGCAGCACCCGCAAGGTGTCGGGGGCGTCGAGCGGACCGAAGCGCAGCGGGTCCATCACGGCGACCGGGCGGGCGCCCATCGCCAGGATGTCGCGGACGATGCCGCCGACCCCGGTGGCCGCGCCCTGGTAGGGCTCGACGAACGACGGGTGGTTGTGGCTCTCGACCTTGAAGGTCACGGCATAGCCCTGGCCGATGTCGAGGACGCCGGCGTTCTCACCGATGCCCGCCAGCATCTTGCCGACGGGCGTCTCCTGCGGGATCTCGCCGAACTGCTTGAGGTGCACCTTGGTCGACTTGTAGGAGCAGTGCTCGCTCCACATGACCGAGTACATCGCCAGCTCCGAGCTGGTCGGGCGCCGGCCCAGGATCTCGCGGATCCGGGAGTACTCGTCGGTCTTGAGCCCCAGCTCCGCCCAGGGCTGGTCGCGGTCGGCGTCGGCAGACGCCAGGGCGACCGTGTCGAGGGTGCCGGTCGCGCCGGACGTCGTCAGGGAGGTGGACTGCGGGGCGCTCGTGTCGGGCACGGCGACAATCTACCGGCGCTGGGCCCGACCCTCGGCGTCGGTCTCGGCGTCGGTCCCGAGGCCGTCCTCGAGCCCGTGCCTCTCCGACTCGCGCTCCGACTCGCGCTCCGACTCGCGCTCGGCCCTCCGGGCGGCGCGCTCGGCGCGCTTCTGGGCCAGCGCCGCGCGCTTGGCCTCCCGCGCTGCCTCCTTCTCGGCCGCCTTCTCCGCCGCCGCCTTCTCGGCCGCCTCCGTCCGGGCCGCCTCCGTCCGGGCCGCCCTGGCTGACCCCCTGCCCCGGGGCGAGCGAGCAGCCCCGTCCTCAGCGGTTGCCTTCAGGGAGGGACTCGCCAGTCGGCGGGGTCCGGCCCTGCCGCTGGCCATCCCGCGTGAGGTGGTGCCCGCGCGCACGCCCATGGCACCCGCGCCCATGCCGCCGACGGGGGGCGTCCCGTTCGTCGTACGACGCGCCTCCCGCCGGCCCAGCCCGCTGGCAGCCGTGGCTGCCAGGGGGGCGGTGCCGGCCACCGAGAGGCCGGTCAGGTCCGGCATCGAGACCGAGATGGGGGTGATCGGCGCGAGCGCGGGCACGCCCGACTGCGCCGCGCCGGGCACCGAGGTGGACCCCGCCGGCGCAGTCGTCCCGACGCCGGCCGCCTCGCCGGAGCGCAGCAGGTCGGGGAAGGTGCCACCGGCCAGGGTCGTCAGCTCGGTGCGGACCATGACGAAGGCGGCGCGGGCGGTCCTGAGGCGGGTGCCCTCCTGGTCGAGCGACAGCGTCAGGCGGCGCCGTACGCCGTCGGCCTCCGCCTCCCCACGGGTGACCGTGGTGCGCTCGTCGTCCTCGGTCGGGCGGAACACGAGGTGGCGCGACTCGCCCACGACGTCGTGCGGGACCGTCGCGACGGTGACCCAGGCCTGGTCGAGCTCCTTCTGCGCGGAGGTGATGATCGCGCTGACGGCTCGCAGGGATCCCGCGATCTCGTCGGCCAGGCCGGTGAACCGGTCGAGGTTGGCGAGCACCTGTCGCCGGTGCTCCTCATAGCTGTCGGCGGCGGCCGCGTCCCAGCCGTCCGTGGCCCGACGGGCGACGGCGACCAGCTCGTCGCCGCGCTGCGACAGCACGGCGCCGACCTCGGTCCAGCGCTGCGCGGCGCGGTCGAGCGGACGCACGTCGGCGCGCAGCTCCCACGGGTTGGCGGGCACGGTCAGCGCCCCCCGCAGCCCGGCGAGTGACCGCGGCCGTCGTCCTCGAGGTGACGGGTGGCGCGGGCGAGCTCGGCCGCCACGGTGTCGTCCGCGCGGACGGCGTCGTGGGCGGCGTCGACGAGCCCGGCGATGCCGAGGCCGAGGGCCTCGGTGAGGGCGGACACCACCTCGCCGGCATCGGTGAGCGAGTCGGCGTAGGAGGCGGCCACGTTGGTCGTGCCGGCGGCGTCCCCGAGCGCCCCGCAGGCCTGGACGAGGTCGTCGAGCGCGCCGGCCCAGTCGCGCGTCATCGCGCCCAGGATGGCCTCGGACGACGCGGCGAGCTCGACCAGCCTGGTCGGCTCGACCTGCATCAGGGAACGCTTGCCGTGTCCGCTCACCTCAGCGGGATACCCGCGAGCGGAGGGTCCAAACACCGGCCCGCCCCACCTGGGGACAGACAAATCGCGGACACCGGTTTCGCACCCGGCACTTCGGGGAACGTCAGCGGGCACACCCCACGCCCGGCAAGGTCCCCCAGGAGCTGCGATGAACGCCGTGATGACCGTCGACCTCTCGGAGCTCGACGCCTGGTCCGCGCAGGTCCAGCGCGCCAGCGACGACCTCACCGGCATCGCCCGCAACGGCGCCCACAGCCTCGTCCGGACCGACTTCGGTCCGATCCTGGAGACCATGATGGGCGCCTACCACGCCCTCCTCCCCTCGGTGACCCAGTCCCTGGCGGACAACGGCACCGGGATGGGCGACCACGCAGAGGCGCTGCGGGCCACGGCCCGCGACTTCACGCTCACCGAGGACGGCGTCGTACGCCGCCACCAGGCGCAGGGCGTGGACGGCCGGGACGGGTCGAGCAGCTTCTTCGACGTCGCCGACACGACGATCCGCCGCGCCGCTCCGACCGAGACCAGCCTCCCGCAGATCAACTTCGGCTTCCCCTACGACACCGTGTGCGACCTGGTGCGGATGCTCACCGGCTTCGACATCCGTGCCGAGCTCGCCGACAGGATCGGCGGCGACGTGGTCAGCGCCTCCGCGCAGGGCTCGTCGTTCGGCAGCCTCGGCACCTCGATGAGGGGCGTGGCCACCAACCTCCAGAGCGGTGGCCGGACGGTGTCGCAGAGCTGGTCCGGCGGCGCCTCGGACGCCGCGATCGCGCAGATCGGCACGTGGGTGGGCTCGCTCAGCACCCAGGCGGGCCAGCTCGTGCAGATGGGGCAGAACATCGTCCAGATCTGCAAGGACGCCTGGCAGACCGCGATGTCGGTCGTCGAGTGCGTGAAGTCGGCCGTGCAGACGGTGTCGGCGGCGCTGGCCACCATGAGCATCCCCGGCATCGGGTGGGCCCGTGTCGTCCAGGCCGTGTTCCAGGCCTTCCAGGCGGTGATGAAGGCCTACAAGACGATCATGAAGCTCATCAACATCCTCAAGCAGGTGTCGTCCTTCATCGACACCGTCAAGAACTTCTTCGACGGCGACTCGGCGCCGGTGTCGACGCCCACCGCGCCCACCGCGACCGGCACGCCGGGCAGCATCACCCGCGACCCGGGCTCGATCGCCACGCCCACCGTCGGGCAGCGCCCGGCGCCGGTGGCCCCGACGGCGCCCGCCCCCGCACTCGGATGAGCGACGAGCTCCGCAGCCAGGCCGAGATCCTCGCCTCCATCGCCGAGGCGCGCGACGACCTCGACGCCAGCCTCGCCGACCTCCGGGCGACCGTCGACCAGCTCAACGCGCGTCCGCTGCTCACCGACGAGGAGCAACGCGCCCTCGAGGAGCAGGCCGAGTCGGGCGAGCTCGGCGAGGACATGGCGAGGCTCGCTGAGCAAGATCAAGGACGGCGAGACCTCCTGGCAGCAGGTCTTCTCCGGCGAGTCGCCCCACAGCGCCCTCCTCCAGGGACACCTCACGAGGATGTTCGAGGAGCACCAGGAGGACCTCGCGCTGGCCTTCGAGGAGCTCATCGAGGAGGAGGAGGCCAAGGGCAACTTCCTCTTCGACGAGGTGCCCACGAGCGAGTCCTGACCGACCCGCCAACGCCCGGCGACGAACTACACATGTGTAGTTCGCCCGAACGTCTGTTACGTGTGTGACTGGTGTGGTTTTCTGGCCGTCGCCTGCACTCTTCCCCGCCTGCTGGAGCCACCATGCGTCGCCTTGTCCGTACGTTGTCGGCCGCGTCCGTCGCCGCCCTCGTCCTGCCCCTCCTCGTGCTCGCCTCCACGAGCGCGACCGCGGTCGAGGCCCCCAGGGCACGGCTGGCGACGCAGCGCCAGGTCGCCCTGGCCACCCCGGGCGACTTCACCGGCCGCGGTTTCGACCAGTGCCTGGCGCCCACCCAGTCGGCGATGGACACCTGGTGGAGGAAGTCCCCGTTCTCCGCGGTCGGCATCTACATCTCCGGCGACTCGCGCGCCTGCCGCTCACAACCCAACCTCAGCCCCACCTGGGTCGCCACCCAGGTGGCCCGCGGCTGGCGGTTGCTGCCGATCGCCCTGGGCCCGCAGGCCTCCTGCCAGCCACGGTTCCCGCGCTACAAGGACGACTTCACGATCAGCCCGACGCCCGCCGGCGGCTACGCCAAGGCCGCCGCCCAGGGCGCGGCGGAGGCCGACAAGAACGCGGCGGACGCGATGGCGTACGGCATCGGGGCGGGCAGCACCCTCTGGTACGACCTCGAGGGCTTCGACCTCACCAACACCCACTGCCGCGAGTCGGCGCTGGTCTTCGTGTCCCACTGGGTCAGCCGGATCAAGGAGCAGGGCTACGTGGCCGGCTTCTACTCCAGCGCCAGCTCCGGAATCAAGATGCTCGACGACGCCCGCACCCAGCGCCCCGGCCGCTTCGCGCTGCCGGACCGCATCTGGATCGCCCGCTGGGACGGCGCCGCCAACACCTCGACGACCTACATCCCGGAGGACGGGTGGCGCCCCGGTGGCCGGATGAAGCAATACCTCGGCGGCCACAACGAGACGTGGGGCGGCGTGACGATCAACATCGACAGCAACTTCCTCGACCTCGGCGCCGGCTCCCTCGCCGTACCCGAGGGCCGCTGCCCCGGCACCCGGCTCGGCTACTGGAAGTACCCCACGCTCTCCCCCGCCTCCGCGCAGGCGACCCGGGTCAAGGTGCTCCAGTGCCTGCTCACCGAGCAGGGCACCTACTCCGGTCCGACCAACGGCGCCTACGACGCCGCCACGATCGCGGCCGCGCGCGCCTGGCAGGCGAGCCGCAAGTTCACCCCCACCAACACCTTTGAGAAGCGGCACTGGACCGCGCTGCTGTCCGCCGGCGCGCGTACGACGATCAAGCGGGGGTCGACCGATGAGTCGGTCCACCGGCTGCAGCGGGCGCTCAACGCGGCCGGGGCCGGGCGGTTCCGGGCGAGCGGCGTCTTCGACGCCAAGACCGAGACCGCGCTGCGCGTCTATCAGTCGCGGCTGAGGATCGCGGTCTCCGGAGTGGCCACGCCCCAGACGTGGAACAAGCTGCACCAGGGCCGCTGAGGGCCGGGCAGGTCGCCGTCAGGCGGGTGGACCGACGAGGAGCGCGAGCCCGGTGAGGCCGGCGACGGCCGCGACCATGAGTCCCGTCGCGAGCCGGTGGTGGCGCAGCAGCCAGCACACCGCACGCTCGCGCGCGGTGCGGCTGTCCGGGCGCGAGAGCCACTCCTCGCCGAGCAGGCCCCGGCGATCGACGTGGACCTCGAGGAGCAGGGTCGCGAAGGGCGGGACGGCTGCGCCGAGGCCGAGCAGGGTGCGACCGGCCGACCAGCGCTGGTCGACGGCGACCACCACGGTCACGAGGCAGTAGGCGATGAAGACCACGCCGTGCACCATCCCGAAGACCTGCACGCCCAGCTCGGTCGTCTCAGTGACGTACTTGAGGAACATCCCGGTGAGCAGCAGCGCCCACGTGATCGCCTCGGCGACCGCCAGCCCGCGGAACAGGCCGCGGGGGGTGAGTCGACTCACGCAAACGCCTGCTCGACCAGAGAGGTGAAGAAGCCGAGGCCGTCGGTCCCGGGGCCGGTGAGGTCCTCGACGGCGTGCTCGGGGTGCGGCATCAGGCCGACCACGTTGCCGCGCTCGTTGGAGATGCCGGCGATGTCGCGCAGCGACCCGTTGGGGTTGCCGCCCAGGTAGCGCGCGACCACGCGGCCCTCGCCCTCGAGCCGGTCGAGCGTGGGCTCGTCGGCGACGAAGCCGCCCTCGCCGTTCTTGAGCACGATCGTGACCTCCGCGCCGGCGGCGTACGCCGAGGTCCACGGGGTGTCGACCCGCTCGATCCGCAGACGCTGGTCACGGCAGACGAAGGTGCGGTGGTCGTTGCGGATCAGGGCGCCGGGCAGCAGGTGGGACTCGCACAGGATCTGGAACCCGTTGCAGATGCCGAGCACCGGCATCCCCCGGCCGGCGGCCTCGACGACCGAGGTCATGACCGGGGCGAAGCGGGAGATGGCGCCGCAGCGCAGGTAGTCGCCGTAGGAGAAGCCACCGGGCAGCACGACGGCGTCGACGCCCCTGAGGTCGTCGTCGCCGTGCCAGAGCGCGACCGCGTCGTGACCGCCGATGCCCACCGCCCGGCGGGCGTCGACGTCGTCGAGCGAGCCGGGGAAGGTGACGACACCGACCTTCATGAGGGGCGGCCCTGGGCGATCTCGGCGACCGAGTGCTCCTCGACGTGGACCTCGTAGTCCTCGATCACCGGGTTGGAGAGCAGGCTCTCGGCCATCTTGTCGATCTCGGCGAGCACCGCGTCGGTGATCTCGCCCTCGACCTCCAGCTCGAACCGCTTGCCCTGGCGCACGTCGGCGACACCGCTGAAGCCGAGGCGGGGCAGCGCGCCGAGCACCGCCTTGCCCTGGGGGTCGAGGATCTCTGGCTTGGGCATGACGTCGACGACGACTCGGGCCACGGAGTGCTCCTGGGGACAGGCGGGGGTGGGTGGGGCTGATTCTAGTGAGGTCCGTGCCCCCGCTCCCCGCCGGGCACGATGTGCGGACCCGATGTGCGGGGCTCCGCGGGCCGCGGTGTCGGTGTCGGCGGTTGTCGGGTTCCCCGGTTACCCGGGGAACCTGGAGGTTCCAGTGCGAAGTTTCGGGGGTGAGGCTCCAGTTTCCCCGGGTACCCGGGGATCGCGACGGACCCCGGGGATCGCGCGAAGGGTCAGGCGCGACGGCGCGCCGCGACCAGGATCAGCCCGACACCGAGACCCGCGAGCAGCGGACCGAGGACGGCCCAGATGGACTGGTCGGTCATCGGGCTGCCCTCGAGGTAGCCCAGACCCTGGAAGGTCCACACCGCACCAGTGAGCACCATCACCGCCCCGAGAGCGATGAAGAGGGCTCGCATCAGCTGAGCTCCCGCTTGAGGATCTTGCCCGTGGCGGTCATCGGCAGCGCGTCCACGAACTCGACGATGCGGGGGTACTTGTAGGCGGCCATCTGCTCCTTGCCCCACGCGACCAGCTCGTCCTCGGTCACGCTCGCCCCGTCCGTGCGGATCACCACGGCCTTGATCTCCTCGCCGTGGCGCTCGTGGGGTACGCCGATCACGGCCGCGAGCGAGACGTCGGGGTGGGTCAGCAGCACTTCCTCGATCTCGCGCGGGTACACGTTGTAGCCGCCGCGGATGATCATGTCCTTGGAGCGGTCGACGATGTAGTACCAGCCGTCGCGGTCCTTGCGCCCCAGGTCGCCCGAGCGGAACCAGCCGTCGACGATGGCGTCCTCGGTGGCGTCGGGCCGGCCGTAGTAGCCCTTCATGATGTTGGGGCCCTTGATCGCGATCTCGCCGACGACGTCGTCGCCGTCCTCGAGGTCCTCGCGGACCCCCGCCTCGGGGTTGATCAGCTTCATCTCGACGCCCGGGATCGGCATGCCGATCGAGCCGACCCGCGCCGGCTCGCCCCACACCGAGAAGCTGGCGACCGGCGAGGTCTCGGACAGTCCGTAGCCCTCCAGGATCGTCACGCCGAAGCGCCGCTCGAACTCCTTGTGCACCTCGACCGGGAGCGCCGATCCGCCGGCCGCGGCCACCCGCATGGTGTCGGCCAGCTTCTTGACGTCGACCCCGGAGTCGTCGAGGGCCCCGAGGAGCCCCCAGTACATCGTCGGCACCCCGGCGAAGAAGGTGACGTCCTCGCGGTCCATCAGCTGCAGGGCGGCACCGGCCTCGAAGCGGGGCAGCAGCACGACCGTCCCGCCGAAGGCGAAGCCGGCGTTCATGATCACCGTCTGGCCGAAGGAGTGGAAGAGCGGCAGCACGCACAGCAGCGTGTCGGGGTTGTCGGCGTCGGCCCCGAAGAGCGCGTCGCTGGCCAGTGCGTTGGAGATCATGTTGCGGTGCATCAGCTCGGCACCCTTGGGCTGGCCGGTGGTGCCCGAGGTGTAGAGGATGACGGCGGTGTCGTCGACGGCCACCTCGCGGGTCTCGAAGACCGGCGGCTGGCCCGTGAGTGCCTGGCCCAGGGTCTGCGTGCCCTCGATCGGGGACTCGGCCGCGGGGTCGGCGGTGATCACGAAGAAGTGCTCGCACGTGAGCGCCTGCTCGAAGCCTGCGTGCCCCTCGGCGCCGATCGGCAGGTCGGCGGTGCCCTGGAAGCAGAAGTACGCCTTCGCGTCGGAGTCGTCGAGGTGGTAGGCCACCTCGCGGCCCTTGAGCAGGACGTTGAGCGGAACGACCGTCGCGCCGGCCTTGAGGATGCCGTAGTAGACGATCGGGAAGTAGGGCAGGTTGGCACAGCTCAGCGCCACCTTGTCGCCGGCCTCGATCCCGCGCGACACCAGCAGGTTGGCCACCTGGCTGGCGGCGGCGTCGACCTGGGCGTAGGTCAGCCTGGAGTCGCCCAGCACGACCGCCGTACGGTCGGGGTGGGCCTGGGCGGAGCCTTCGAGCAGCGAGGAGAGGTTGGGCATGCCGCCAAACCTACTCAGGCGTCGTGACGCGCGTCACCCGTCGTCTCGGGCCCGGGCCGCCAGGACGCGACCGGCCTTGCGCAGGTCGGCGGCGATGGCCTGCGACGCCAGCAGCCCGGCGGCTCGGGCCGGCAGCGCCCAGCCCCCGCGACCGCTGAGATCCCCGTCGGCCCGCACCCGGCAGCCGCCCACGACGTCGGTGAAGTGGAGGGAGAGCGTCGCGCTCACGCCGCGCCACTCCCCCCGCTCGGTCCACACGCGGAACGGCGTCAGCTCGGTGGTCTCCATGCGCGGGCGGACCCCGACCGCGGTCGTCTCGCTCCAGGCCTGCCCGAGGTGCGGCTCCTCGTCGGCCGGCACGTCGACCGAGCGCAGGGAGGACTGCCACTCGGGACGGTTGCGCGGGTCGCAGAGATAGCGGAAGGCGACGGCCGCCGAGACGGGCATCTCGACGGTCGCGGAGATCCGCCGGGGGCTCACCACGTCTCCCCGGTCAGCAGCTCGAAGGCCTCGACGTAACGGGCGCGGGTGTGCTCGACGACGGCCCCTGGCAGCGGCGGCGGCGCGTCGCCGGAGGTCCGGTCCCAGCCGGACGCGGCCGAGGTCAGCCAGTCGCGCACGATCTGCTTGTCGTACGACGCCTGGGCCCGCCCGGGCTGCCACTGGTCCGCCGGCCAGAAGCGACTGGAGTCGGGGGTGAGGACCTCGTCGGCGAGGATCGTCGTGCCGTCCGGCCGGCGGCCGAACTCGAGCTTGGTGTCGGCGAGCAGGATCCCCCGCTCCCGGGCCAGCAGGTGCGCCTTGGTGTAGACCTCCATGGTCAGCATCCGCAGCTCCGCGGCCGCGTCGTCGCCGACCGCCTCCACGACCGCCTCGTAGTCGACGTTCTCGTCGTGGTCGCCGAGGTCGGCCTTGGTAGCGGGGGTGAAGATCGGCTCGGGCAGGCGGCTGCCGTCCTGCAGTCCGGCGGGCAGCGCGATCCCGCAGACCCCGCCCGTGCGGTGGTAGTCGAGCAGCCCGGATCCGGTGAGGTAGCCGCGTGCGACGCACTCGACCGGGAACATCTCCAGGCGCTCGCAGATCACCGCACGCCCGGCCACGGAGGCGGGGACGTCGGTGGACACGACGTGGTTGCCGACGAGCGCGGTGAGCTGGTCGAACCACCACAGCGACATCCGCGTCAGGATCTCGCCCTTGTCGGGGATCGTGGTGTCGAGCACGAAGTCGTAGGCGGAGATCCGGTCGCTGGCGACCATCAGCAGCCGGCCCTCGTGCGCGCCCGCATCGATCCGGTAGAGGTCACGGACCTTGCCGGAGTGGAGGTGGGTGGTGCCCTCGATCGCAGGGGCTGCGGGGATGTTCAGCTCGGCCACACGTGGAGCCTAGCCGGGCCTAGCGGTGGAGCCACCAGCTCATCCGCCGCGTGATCCACGGCAGGAAGACGTAGGTCATGAGGGGGGTCATCACCGTGGTCACCAGCACGACCCGCGGCACGAGCGGCCACCCGGCGATGGTCTGCGACGCGACGAGGTTGGCGACCAGGCTGAGCGGCAGGAAGACCATGAAGATGATCACCATCTGCTTCCAGCGGGGCGGCGCAGGCGGGGTGGCGCTGAGCGACTCGACCGAGGTCGGCTCGTCGAACCAGCCCTCGATGCCCGTACGCCGCTCGCGGCTGCGCTCCTCGACGCTGCCCTGGGCCGCCTCGAGCCACCACTCCCGCTGGGGCGAGGCGTCCCAAGCGGCGAGGGACTCGGCGTCGGCGAAGCGGTAGAGCATGTGCCAGTCGGCGGAGTCCTCGCTCGGCCGCACCCACCCCGAGCCGAGGAAGCCGTCGAACTTCTCGGCCAGCGAGGTGCCGGCCTGCACCCACGCGAGCATCTCGCTGGACCGGGACGGGTCGACATGGCGGGTGACGGACACGGTGACGGGCGCGCTCATGCTGGGTCCCCGTGGCGTTGTACGGGGGAGCGCAGCGGAGGAGAAGAACGCCGTGGGGTGCTCATGTGCTCCAGTGTCGGTCGCGGGGGCGCGGCACCGGTAGCCGGCGACGACGAGATCCCGGACACGCCCCGAGGGGCGGCCCGGTCGCCCGAGGATCAGGGGCAGCCCAGTCCCTGGCGGTATTCGGACGGCACCTCGCCGGCCACCACCTCGTCGGAGATCTCCCACACCACCTCGGGGTAGTCCCCCTCGGCGTCCATGTCCTGGAGGAACTGCCAGTGATGGCTGGTCCGCAGGGTCGCCTGCGCGACCTGTGCGGCCTGCTGGTCCCCGGCCGCGCTCGCGCGCTCGAACTCCGCGATCCAGCCGCAGACGACCTGGCCGGCGACGTCGGCGCCGAGCTGGTAGGGGTCGGACTCCCGCGAGGTGGGCACCTCCGCGCCCGGCGCCAGGGGGATGCCGACCAGGATGTCCGCGATCGTGGCGTCGGCCTCGCCGCTGGTCACGAACGACCCGGGGAGCAACC
Organism: uncultured Actinomycetota bacterium; assembly: GCA_963726515.1. Taxonomy (GTDB): domain Bacteria; phylum Actinomycetota; class Actinomycetes; order Propionibacteriales; family Nocardioidaceae; genus Nocardioides. Next base: position 179,990 of record CAVSCW010000021.1, on the reverse strand, counting down.
GCTCGAAACCCTCCCGGTCGGTCCAGGTGAGCCGGCCCAGCAGCTGCTCGTAGGCCTGCCGTCGCATCCCCGTCCCGCGGACCTCGGCGTAGAGGTCGCCACGGACCCGACCGATCGCCGTGTGGTCGTCCCGGCCGTAGGCCCACATCAGAGCCGGGTCACCGGCGAGCACCACAGGCGTGCCCGGGTCCACGTCGGGGTGCTCGATGTGTTGACGATCCTCGACGTACGACGCCCTGGCCCCGGCGTCACGCAGGTTGATCTCGACCTCCTGGCCGTTGCGCACGAACGACACCTCACTCTCGCCCCCGGAGATCGAGACGTGCTCGACGGTCCAGCCGGGTATGTCGAGCACCAGCCAGTTGCCGGCGGCGGCAGCGGGTTGCGCCTCGCGGGCCTGCTCGGGACCCGACAGCAGCCAGGTCGGCACGGCCACCAGGGCAGCGACGGCGGCCGCGGCCGCGAGGGGCGCGAGCCAGCGGTGCTGGCGGCCGGCGGGTTCCACGCCCGCCCCGGTCTCGACGACGGGGGTCGACATGATCTCCTCGAGGAGCTCGTCGCGGGCGGCCCGGAGCGGCAGCTGGGCCACGGCGTCGTCGGTGAGCTGCGGGTTCATCGGCCCTCCTCCAGGCTCGCGGTCAGGGGTGTTCTGGGTGTGTGTCCGGCCGGGGGCGGATCGTTGCTGAGCTGCCGGCGCAGGCGCGAGCGGGCACGGGAGAGACGGGGCCGCACGACCGTGGCCGGCAGGCCGAGCACGTCGCCGATCTCGCGCGGCTCGAGTCCCTCCCACAGGTGGAGCGCCAGCACCTCCTCGTCGCGTGCCGACAACCGCGACATGGCAGCGGCCACCGTGTGGTCGTGCACGACGCGGTCGCTGATGTCCGGCACCACGGTCGCCAGGTCGTGTCGCAACCGCTGGCCCAGCCGGTGGCGTCGCTGGTCACCGCGGCGGTGGTTGGCCAGCACGCGACGGGCCACGCCGTACAACCACGGCAGCGGCGCGTCGACCGGCACATGGGGCAGCCGTCGCCAGGCGATGAGAAAGGTCTCGCTGACGACGTCCGCGGCGTCCTCAGGGCGAGCGGTGCGGCGCAACGCATAGCCGAGGACGGCGCTGAAATGGGCGTCGTACAACCGCCGGAAGGTCTCGTCGCGCGGGTCCCCGATTGCTGTCATGACTCCCCCATGTCCGGCTGCGCCGGGACCGTTGCACTCAGTGCCGCACCTCGAACGACGTCGCGCCGCCGGGCGCGGCGTCGCGGACGGCCACGTGCTGCACCCGGGCGAGACCCGGCCCGTCGTGGCACCACCGGACGAGTGCGTCGACGGCCTCGTCCTCCCCCTCGGCGTGCAGCAGCACCGAGCCGTCCGGCTCGTTGCGCACCCAGCCGACCACCCCGAGGTGGCGGGCCTGCTCCTGGGTGTACCACCGGAAGGACACGCCCTGGACCCGTCCGGACACCCGCGCCTGGATCGCCTTCATGCCCCGATCATGCCCCGATCCATCTCGCGGCGCTGGCGCCGACCGAGCAGCACCATGAAGGCAGTTCGCGCCGACAGCGGCACCGCCCAGCGTGGGGACCGGCTGCGGCGCCGCGAACTGCCTGCGTGGTGTCAGAGGATGGCGCCGGGCGCGTAGGCCGCCGCGCCCGGATGGCGGGCAGCGAGCGCCTCGACCCGGGCGACGACCGCTCGTGTCTGGGCGACGGCAGCGCCGGTGAACTCGATCGGGTCGGCGACGAGCGCCTCGATCTGGTCGCGGGTGAGCCCGAGCCGGTCGTCGGCGGCGAGCTTGGCGAACACGTCGTTGTCGACCTGGCCGGCGCGCATCGCCAGCGCCGTGCCGACGGCGGCCTCCTTGATGGCCTCGTGGGCGGCCTCGCGGCCCACTCCGTTGCGGACCGCGGCCATCAGGACCTTCGTGGTCGTCAGGAACGGCAGGTAGCGGTCGAGCTCACGCTGGATCACGGCCGGGAACGCGCCGAACTCGTCGAGCACCGTGAGGAAGGTCTGGAAGAGGCCGTCGGTGGCGAAGAAGGCGTCCGGCAGCGCGACCCGGCGCACGACCGAGCACGACACGTCGCCCTCGTTCCACTGGTCGCCGGCCAGCTCGCTGACCATGGACAGGTGGCCGCGCAGGATCACCGCCAGGCCGTTGACCCGCTCGCAGGAGCGGGTGTTCATCTTGTGGGGCATCGCCGAGGAGCCGACCTGCCCCTCCTTGAAGCCCTCGGTGACCAGCTCGTGCCCGGCCATCAGCCGCACGGTGGTGGCGAGGTTGGACGGGCCGCTGACGAGCTGGACGAGCGCCGCGACGACGTCGAAGTCGAGGGAGCGCGGGTAGACCTGGCCGACGCTGGTCAGCACCTCCCCGAAGCCGAGGTGGGACGCCACCCGCTGCTCGAGGTCGTCCAGCTTGTCGGCATCGCCGTCGAGCAGGTCGAGCATGTCCTGGGCGGTGCCCATCGGACCCTTGATCCCGCGCAGCGGATAGCGGGCCAGCAGCTCCTCGATGCGCTGCACACCGATCAGCATCTCGTCGGCGACGGTCGCGAACCGCTTGCCGAGCGTGGTCGCCTGCGCGGCCACGTTGTGGGAGCGACCGGCCATCACCGTGGCCTCGTGCTCGGCGGCGAGACGGCCCAGCCGCACCAGCGCGGCGACGGCGCGGTCGCGCACCAGCTCGAGCGAGCGGCGGACCTGCAGCTGCTCGACGTTCTCCGTGAGGTCCCTCGACGTCATGCCCTTGTGGATGTGCTCGTGGCCGGCGAGGGCGGAGAACTCCTCGATGCGCGCCTTCACGTCGTGGCGGGTGATCCGCTCCCGGGCGGCGATCGAGTCGAGGTCGACCCGGTCGATGACCGACTCGTAGGCCTCGACGACTCCGTCGGGGACGTCGATGCCGAGGTCGCGCTGGGCCTTCAGGACGGCGACCCACAGCTGCCGCTCGAGGACGATCTTGTGCTCGGGGGACCAGATCGCGGCGAGGTCGGCGCCGGCGTAGCGGGTGGCCAGGACGTTGGGGACGGTCACGGCTGGCAGTCTTTCATCCGGGGCGTCGTCAGTCCCGGGCGGCAGCGCCCTCGACGACCCCGAGCGGCTCGGCGGCGATGTCGCGGCGCCACTGCGCGCCGGGGAAGCTGATGCTCGCCACCCCTTCGTACGCCTTCGCGCGGGCGTCGGCGACGTCCGTGCCGGTCGCGCGCACCGCCAGCACCCGGCCCCCGGCGGTGACCAGGCCGCCGACGGTGCGCGCGGTGCCGGCGTGGATGACGTCCACGTCGCGCTCGACCGTCAGCGTCTCGGTGCCGACGACCACGTCGCCGGAGCGGGAGCCCTCCGGATAGCCGGCGCTGGCCATCACCACGCTGACCGCTCCGCCGTCGGCGAAGGTGGGGGCCCCCACGGCCGACAGGTCACCCCGTGCCGCCGCGTGCAGCAGCGCCCCCAGCGGCGACTCGAGCAGCGCGAGCACCGGCTGGATGTCGGGGTCGCCGAAGCGGACGTTGAACTCGATGACCCGGGGGCCGGTCGCGGTGAGGGCCAGCCCGACGTAGAGGCAGCCGACGAAGGGCGCCTCCAGTCGGCGCATCTCGGCGAGCGTCGGCGCCACCACCTGCTCCATCACGGTCTCGACGGTGCCGTCGGGCAGCCAGGTCAGCGGCGCGTAGGACCCCATGCCGCCGGTGTTGGGGCCACGGCCGCCGTCGAAGATGCGCTTGAAGTCCTGGGCCGGCAGCAGCGGCTTGCCGACCGAGCCGTCACAGACGACGAAGAGGGAGAACTCGGGACCGTCGAGGAACTCCTCGACGACGACCCGGTCGCACGCGGCGGCATGGGCCAGGGCCTCGTCCCGGTCGTTGGTCACGATCACGCCCTTGCCCGCGGCGAGGGCGTCGTCCTTGACGACGTAGGGCGCCCCGAACGCGTCGAGCGCGGCGGCCGCCTCCTGCGGGGTCGTGCAGGTGTGCGAGCCGGCGGTCGGCACGCCGGCGGTCGCCATGACCGTCTTGGAGAACGCCTTGGACCCCTCGAGGCGTGCGGCTGCCCGGGACGGGCCGAAGCAGAGGATGCCGGCCTCCCGCACGGAGTCGGCGACCCCGGCGACGAGCGGCGCCTCGGGCCCGACGACCACCAGGTCAGCGCCGATCGAGGTCGCGAGCGCAGCGACGGCCGACCCGTCCATCGGGTCCACGTCGTGCAGGGTGGCGACGTCGCCGATGCCGGGGTTGCCGGGTGCGGCGTGCACCTCGCTCACCGCCGCGTCGCCGGCGAGCGAGAGGGCCAGGGCGTGCTCACGCCCACCGGTGCCGACGACGAGGACCTTCACGGGTGCACGACCACCGTCTGCTCACGCCCCGGTCCCACGCCGACAGCCCAGATCTTGGCGCCGGACATCTCCTCGAGGGCCTGGACGTAGATCTGCGCGTTCTTCGGCAGGTCGTCGAAGGAGCGGCACCCGGAGATGTCGGTCTTCCAGCCGTCGAAGAACTCATAGACCGGCTTGGCGTGGTGGAACTCGGTCTGGGTCATCGGCATCTCCTCGACCCGCTGACCGTCGATCTCATAGGCCACGCAGACCGGGATCCGGTCCCAGGCGTCGAGGATGTCGAGCTTGGTGAGGAAGAACTCGGTGAGGCCGTTGACCCGGCTCGCGTGGCGCGCCACGACCGCGTCGTACCACCCGCACCGACGGGTGCGGCCGGTCGAGACGCCGATCTCACCGCCGAGCTGCTGGAGCCGGGCGCCGTCCTCGTCGAAGAGCTCGGTGGGGAACGGGCCGGAGCCGACGCGGGTCGTGTAGGCCTTGATCACGCCGATCACGCGGTCGATCCGGGTGGGGCCCACGCCCGCGCCGACGCAGACGCCGCCGGCCACCGGGTTGGAGGACGTGACGAAGGGATACGTGCCGTGGTCGACGTCGAGCATGGTCGCCTGCGCGCCCTCGAAGAGCACGGTCTGGCCGGCGTCGAGCGCCCGGTTGAGCAGCAGCGAGGTGTCGCACACCATCGGTCGCAGCCGGTCGGCGTAGGCCACGAGCTCCTCGACCACCACGTCCACCTCGATCGCGCGGCGGTTGTAGACCTTGGTCAGCAGGTGGTTGCGCACGTCGAGGGCAGCCTCGACCTTCTCGCGCAGGATCTTCTCGTCGAACAGGTCGGCGATGCGTACGCCGACCCGGTTGATCTTGTCGGCATAGGCGGGGCCGATCCCCCGGCCGGTGGTGCCGATCTGGTTCTTGCCGAGGAAGCGCTCGGTGACCTTGTCGATCGTCGCGTGATAGCTGGCGATGACGTGGGCGTTGGCGCTGACCTTGAGGTCGGCGACCTCGACTCCGCGCGCCACGAGCCCGTCCAGCTCGCGGAAGAGCGCCTCCGGCGAGACGACGACACCGTTGGCGATGACGCTGGTGGCGCCGGGCGTCAGGATGCCGCTGGGCAGCAGGTGGGTGGCGTACTTCTCGCCGTTGATGACGATGGTGTGGCCGGCGTTGTGGCCGCCGCTCGTGCGGACCACGAAGTCGATCGGGTCCGTGGTGGCCAGCTGGTCGGTGGCCTTGCCTTTGCCCTCGTCGCCCCACTGGGCGCCGAGCACGACGATCGCGGGCATCTCAGCCCTCCTCTGTCATGTCAGCAGAAATGGTCGGTGCGAAATGGAAACAGCCCCGGGCACAAGGCATCGGGGCTCTTGCGGAGTCACGCTACCGCACCGTGGACTAGTGTCCGCCCCGTGCGCTCCCTCCTCGTCATCACCAACGCCGGGGCCGGCACCTCCGACGAGGAACGGCTCGACCAGGCACTGGCCGTGCTCCGCGAGGACGCGTCGGTCGAGGTCGCCAGGACCTCCAACCCGGGTGAGCTCGACGGCGTCCTGCACCGGGCCGGCGGACGCACGATCGTGGTCGCCGGCGGCGACGGCAGCATGCACGCGGTGATCACCGCCCTCTACAAGCGCCACGAGCTCGACGGCTCCACGCTCGCGCTGCTGCCGATGGGCACCGGCAACGACTTCGCGCGAGGCAACGGCATCCCGCTCGAGATCGAGGACGCCGCACGTCTCGTGCTCGCCGGCGAGGTCCGACCGGTCGACCTGCTGGTCGACGAGACCGGCAGCATCGTCGTCAACAACGTCCACGTGGGCGTCGGCGCGCAGGCCAGCCGCAAGGGCGCCCGCTGGAAGGGCCGGCTCGGCTCCATCGGCGTCGGCAAGGTCAACCTCGGCAAGCTCGGCTATCCGATCGGTGCCGCCCTGTCGGCGTTCCACCCGCCGAGCTGGCGCCTGCGCGTCGAGATCGACGGCACGGTCGTCAACGACGTCAACCGTCCCGTGCTCATGGTGGCCATCGGCAACGGCAGCAACGTCGGCGGCGGCACCGAGCTCAACCCCGACGCCGACACCGAGGACGGGCTGCTCGACGTGATGATCAGCCGCGCCGTCTCGCCGATGGCGAAGTTCGGCTACGTCGCCCGCCTGCGCAAGGGCGAGCACGACGAGCGCGAGGACGTCGCCACGCTGCGCGGTCGGTCGGTGAAGGTCAGCGGGGACGAGTTCTGGCTGTCCGCCGACGGAGAGGTCTCCGGACCCGAGCGCAGCCGCAACTGGCGCCTCGAGCCGGCGGCGTACTCCATGATCCTGCCCTGACGCAGACCCCGGACTGCCGCAGGCGGCTCAGAGCCAGCCGCGCCGGACCGCCTCGACGCCTGCTTGGAAGCGGGTGTCGACCCCGAGGTCGGACATCAGCCCGGCGATCCGCCGGCGGACGGTCCGCAGGCCGATGCCCAGCTTGCGGGCGATCACCTCGTCGGTGACTCCCGCCATCAGCTGCTCGAGCAGGAACTGCCTCTCGTCCGGGCGGCCCCGCCCCGCCTCGAGGTCGGGCACCGGCGCCGCGCGCGACCACAGCAGGTCGAACCACAGCGACAGGGCGGCGACGATCGAGCGCTGCCGCACATGGACACGGGGCTCGTCGGCGAAGCCCAGCGGCTCGGGCAGCACCGCGTGCGAGTCGCCGAGGATGAACATCCGGGTGGGCACCTCGGACATCACCCGGATGTCCTCGCCCAGGCTGGCGCGCGTGCGCAGCGCCTCGGGGGCCTCGGCGAGGGCCCGCACGGGGTAGATCGCCCGGGAGCGACGGCCGCCGGCCATCGCCTCGGCCAACAGCTCGCTCACCCGCGACTCGCGTGGCATGGCCCAGGCGTCGGGCCGCAGCCAGCGCATGTCACCCCGGCTGGTCCGCAGCATCATGTGCAGCAGCTCGAGGGGCTCACCTCCCGAGCTGAGCTCGCCGTCGAGGGGACGGATGTCGGTGAGGTCGCGCTCGTCGGGCCGGGTGGTCGCAGCCACGAGGTGCGGCACCGCGCTGGCCAGCTCAGCGAGCGCGCCGGCCGCCGACGACGCCCGGCGCGACTCCCGCCGCACCATGTCGGACACCGCATCCGCGAGGGACGGGACCACCAGTCGGTCCTCGGCCAGGACCACCAGGCCACGCTCGCGCAACGGGGCCAGGTCGCGCAGCAGCTGCTCGGGCCGCTCCTGCACGAGCCGGGCGACCCCCACGACCGTGTGCCCCGACAGGGGGACCAGCCGGAAGTAGAGCCGTTCGGCGGGGCTGTCGAGGCCCAGCGCCGCGAGGACCGAGGAGGGATCGCGCGCCATGGTGGCAGTTTAGTGCCATCGGCACTCACTATCCCCGTGGCAGCGACCGGCCACCCCATACTGGTCCTCCGGCCGCCACGGGGGTGTGCGGCTGGCGCGTGCTCCGAACGGAGCACGGCGCCGGAGTCGCCACGGGGGATGGCTCCGGCGCCGTCGCGCGCCCCGTTAGCCTGTGCGCCATGGCACGAGGTGGACAGCAGGGCACTCCCGTCGACTGGGTGACGCGTGCGGCGGACGACGCCGTACGCCACGCCGGCGAGGGCAAGCCGGTGACCGTCTCGTCGGGCGCGTCCCCCTCCGGCCCGGTGCACCTGGGCAACCTGCGCGAGTTCCTGACCACCCACTTCGTCGCCGACGAGCTCCGCCGACGCGGGCTCGAGGTGCGCCACCTGCACGTGTGGGACGACTACGACCGCTTCCGCAAGGTGCCCGCGGGAGTGCCCGCCGAGTGGTCGGCGCACATCGGCCGGCCGTTGACCGCGGTGCCCGACCCCTGGGACTGCCACGACTCGTGGGCGGCCCACTTCAAGGCTCCGCTCCAGCAGGCGCTGGCCGACCTCGGCGTCGAGATGGAGGAGATCTCCCAGACCGAGCTCTACCGCGCCGGCACCTACCGCGACGAGGTGCTGCTCGCCGTGCGGGCCCGCCACGAGATCGACGCCGTGCTCGCTCGCTACCGCACCAAGAAGCCGGTGGCGGACGCCGGGGCCGGCAGCGAGCTGGAGTCGCAGGAGGCTGCGGCCCTCGCCGACTCGGTCGCCGCCGACGAGGAGACCGGCGCCGGTGAGCTGGCCCGCTTCCCCTTCAAGCCCTTCTGCCGCGACTGCGGCCGCGACACCGTCACCCTCACGTCCTACGACGAGGAGTCGACCGACCTCGCCTACACGTGCGACGTGTGCGCCTTCTCCGGCGTGACCAACCTGACCACCCAGGCGGAGGGCAAGCTGGTCTGGAAGATCGACTGGCCGATGCGGTGGGCGCACTACCACGTGGACTTCGAGGCCGCCGGGTCCGACCACGCGACCCCCGGGTCGTCCTTCACCGTCGGCCACGAGCTGGTGGAGACCTTCTTCGACATGCCCCGCCCGGCCTGGTTCGGCTATGGGTTCGTCGGATTCGCCGGAGTGCAGAAGATGTCGTCGTCCTCCGGCGGCGTGCCCACCGCCTCCGACGCGCTCGCAATGCTCGAGGCGCCGATCCTGCGCTGGCTCTACGTCCGGCGCGCACCCAAGCAGACCTTCACCATCGACTTCGGTCCCGAGGTGGTCCGGCTCTACGACGAGTGGGACGCGCTGGCCCGCAAGGCCGCCGACCCGGCCCGGCGCGACGGCGCGGTGCTCGCCTGGGAGCGGGCCTCGGGCGTCGCCTCGGGTCCGCTGCCGACCTCACGCGTGGTCGTGCCGTTCCGGACGTTGTCGTCGGTCGCCGACGTCACCGCCGGCTCCAGCGAGCTGATCAGCTCGGTGATCGAGGACCTCGGCTTCGCGCACGACAGCGTCGACGACCTCGAGCCGCGCCTGGGTCGTGCGATGGCCTGGACCGCGTCGCTGCCGGTGGACCAGCGCACGACCGTCCGGGAGACCCCGGACGCCGAGCGCCTCGCCTCGCTCACCGAGGACGAGGAGCTGTGGCTGCGGATCTTCCTCGACCGCCTGCCCGAGGAGGCCGACCTCGACGCGGTCACATCGGTCGTCTACGGCGTGCCCAAGGTGGCGCGCGGCCTCGGCTTCGACGACGCGCCGACCGACCAGGTCAAGGCGGACCAGAAGGACTTCTTCCGGTTGCTCTACCACCTGCTGGTCGCCGCCGAGCGCGGTCCGCGCCTGCCGACGCTGGTGCTGGCGCTGGGTCCGGCGAAGGTGCGACAGCTGCTCGGCGCCTGAGCTCCCTCGCACCGTGCAGGCAGTTCACGGGCCGCTCGGTCGGGCTGAGCGTGCTCGGAGGTCGACCACCCCCGAACTGCCTTCATGGTGCCGGGCTCAGCGGCGGAAGCTGACCGTGGCGCCGAGGTAGCGCTCGAGGTCGGCACGCACGGCGTCGCTGAGCGGCCAGGCGGCCTGCGCGGTGTGGTCCCACAGCACGTTGACGCACTCCCAGACCGCAGCCGGGCCGCCGTCCGCCTCGACGCGCAGCTCGGCCACGACGGTGAACGAGGACCGGCCGATCCGGCTCACCCAGAGCGAGGCGAGGAACGGCTGGTAGGGGACGAACCGCATCTCCCCGTGGTACTCGATGGACTGGGAGGCGACGAGCTCCGAGACCCCCTCGTCGACGGCGTGCAGCAGCCCGGTCGCCCCGGCCGGTAGCCCCGGCAGGTGCGCGAAGCGCAGGAACTCATAGCGCGCCTCGTCGAGCACGCGGACCGCCTCGACGTTGTCGACGTGCCCGGCGAGGTTGATGTCGCGATAGCGCGCCTGGATCTCGGTCGTGAAGGTCTCGGCCATGGGGGGAAGTCTGTCGGACGCGGTGCAGGCGCCTAGGTTGGGGCCATGACCTCCGGATTCCTCGGCGGCGACCTGATGGCAGGTCCCCCGCCCACCCACCTGCCCGCCGACCCCGCTGACGCCGAGCTCACGGGTGGCGAGGCCCCGGCCGACGTCGTGCGCCGTCACCCGGAGTCGCCCGCCGCGTGGGCCGCCCTGGCCCAGCAGGCCCACGAGGCCGACGCCGATGCGGTGACGGTCTATGCCTATGCGCGCGTCGGCTACCACCGCTCGCTGGACCGGCTGCGCCGCAACGGCTGGAAGGGCCACGGCCCGGTGCCGTGGGAGCACGAGCCCAACCGCGGCTTCCTGCGCTCGCTCGCCCTCCTCGCCCTCGCGGCGCGCGCCATCGGCGAGAGCGCCGAGTGGGAGCGCTGCTCCACCTTCCTGCGCGACTCCAGCGCGAGCGCGGCGGACGAGCTGCTCGGCTGACCGCTCGTCGCGCTAGACCGACCGCTGGCCGCGCCACCGCTCTTCGGGTGGAGGTCGGGACCGTGCCTGCTTCGTAGGGTCGCGCGCATGAAATCCGGGACCCCTCCACAGTCGCGCCCTGAACTGGGCCCACCTCCGACCGACATGCGCAAGATGGCGCTGGCCGGCGTGCTTCTCCTGATCCCGATCGTCGCGCTCCTCTGGGTGCCGAGCTACACGAAGCTCGAGCCCGAGCTCTTCGGCTTCCCCTTCTTCTTCTGGTACCAGTTCCTGTGGGTCTTCCTCTGCTCGGGACTGACCTGGACGGCCTACCGGCTGACGCTCTCGGCCCGCGGCAAGTCCACGCGCACGATGGGTGAGGACCGATGACGCCGCACCTGACCGTCATGGTCGCCAACACCGGCATCAACGGCGTCGCGCTGGCGGTGCTGATCGCGCTCTTCCTGCTGGTGACGGTGGCGGGCTTCATGGCCTCGCGCTTCCAACGCGGGGAGTCGCTCGAGTCGCTCGACGAGTGGGGCCTCGGCGGACGCAGGTTCGGCACCTGGATCACGTGGTTCCTGCTCGGCGGTGACCTCTACACCGCCTACACCTTCGTGGCCGTGCCGGCCGCCATGTTCGCCACGGGTGCCGTCGCCGGGTTCTTCGCGGTGCCCTACACGATCGTGCTCTACCCGATCATCTTCATCTTCATGGCGCGGCTGTGGTCGGTGAGCCACCGCCACGGCTACGTCACCACCGCCGACTTCGTCCGGGGGCGCTACAACAGCCGCGGGCTCTCGCTCGCCGTCGCGGTGACCGGGTTCGTCGCGACCATGCCCTACATCGCGCTCCAGCTCGTCGGCATCCAGGCCGTGCTCGAGGTGGCCGGGGTCGGTGGCGGCGACAACATCATCGCCAAGGACGCCCCGCTGTTCATCGCGTTCGCGGTGCTGGCCGCCTTCACCTACTCCAGCGGGCTCCGCGCCCCCGCGGTGATCGCGTTCGTCAAGGACATCCTGATCTACCTCGTCATCATCGTCGCGGTGATCTACCTGCCCGGCCAGGTCGGGGGATGGGACAACATCTTCGGGTCCGCGCAGGAGAAGATGGCCACGGTCAACGAGGCCACCGGCAAGCCGACGGGCGCGTTCCTGCCCGGCGTCGGCGCCGGCTGGGCCTACGCCACGCTCGCCCTCGGCTCGGCGCTGGCGCTCTTCATGTATCCGCACTCGGTGACCGCGTCGCTGTCGTCCAACAGCCGCAACACGATCCGCCGCAACGCCGCCATCCTCCCGGCGTACTCCTTCGTGCTCGGCCTGCTGGCCCTGCTCGGCTGGGTGGCCATCGCTGCCGGCACGCAGCCGATCGGGCTCGACGGCGAGGCCAACGCCCAGCTGGTCATCCCGCAGCTCTTCGAGGACATGTTCCCGGCGTGGTTCGCCGGCGTCGCGTTCGCAGCCATCGCGATCGGTGCGCTCGTGCCGGCGGCGATCATGTCGATCGCGGCGGCCAACACCTTCAGCCGCAACATCTACAAGGAGTGGCTCAAGCCCCACGCCACCCCGAAGCAGGAGGCCAAGGTCTCCAAGCTGATGTCCTTGCTGGTCAAGGCGTTCGCGCTGCTCTTCGTGCTGACGCTGGACAAGCAGAACGCGATCAACTTCCAGCTCCTCGGCGGGATCTGGATCCTGCAGACCTTCCCTGCGGTGGTGTTCAGCCTCTTCACGCGCTGGTTCCACCGCTGGGCGCTGCTCGCCGGCTGGGCCGTCGCCATGGTCTACGGCACCGTCGAGGCCTACCAGGTGGTGAACCCCGTCACCGGCAAGCACTTCGGCGGCTCCCTGGCCCTGATGCCGGGGATCGAGCAGATGGGCTACATCGCCATGACGGCCTTCAGCCTCAACCTCGTGATCAGCGTGGTCCTGAGCGCGATCCTCAACGCGACCAAGGTGTCCAACGGCCAGGACGAGACCATCCCGTTCGACTACTTCGCCGACGCCGACGACCCGCGCGTGCAGAAGGACCTCGCCGAGCACTCGGCGCACTCCGAGGCGTACGGCGACCCGGACGACATCCCGGGGAACGCGCCCGCTCGCTGAGCGGCGCGCCTCGCGCGGCAAGGCCCGCCCCCGAGTGCCGGGGGCGGGCCCTCGCCGGTCCGGCACCACGGGTGGTGCCGGACGGCGGGTCCGTCGGTCAGTCGCCGTGTCCGGCGCGATGGCTCACCGGGGGACCTGGATCCTCAGCAACTCGGACTTGCCGTTGGCCGGGTTGGTCAGGGTCACCACGACCGTGCCGAGCGGCTGGGCAGCCAAGGCCCTGCTGGTCGCGGTCAGGTTGGCGGCCTGCTTCTTCAACGACCTCGACCTCTTGAGCGACTTCTTGGCCTTCTTCTTCAGCTTCTTGGCCTTCTTGAGCAGCTTCGCGGCCTTGGCCGGCCCCGAGCTCTTGGCCTGCTTCTTCAGCTTCTTGGCCTTCTTCGTGAGCTTCTTGGCCTTCTTCTTCAGCTTCTTGGCCTGCTGGGTCGCCTTCTTGGCCTGGGCCAGCAGGGCGGCGGGCTGGGCCTTGGCGGCCTGAACCGCGGCGATGCCCGCCGGGGTGTTGGTGATGACCAGGTTGCCGGCCCCGCCGGACGGGATCGTGACGCTGCCCGACCCGAGAGCCGTGGTGAGCTTCATGGCCGTTCGGGCACTCGTGCGCGGGACGACGTCCCCCCAGTTGAGGAAGGAGGCCACGCCCGAGACGGTGGTCGGGATCGGACCCGTCGGCAGGTTGCTGACGAGCGGGATGGTGAAGGTGGCCAGGGTCGGCGAGAAGGTGCCGGTCTGCCCCGGCGCCACGACGACACCGGTCGTGCCCTCGAAGGGGTCCACCGCGAGCGACTTGCACTTCCCGGCGGCCTGGTTCTCGAAGCGGATGTTGTCGACGAGGGCGGCGCTGTCGAGGATGCCGTCGCCCTGGTCGAAGACCGTGAGGTAGAGCGAGTTGACCGAGCCCGGGCTGACCGGCGTGCGCGCGATGAGCGGCAGGGTGCTGCCGTCGTACGTCGTCCCGGCGGCCTGGGCCTCGCTCATGGCGCTGGGCCCGGAGCCGTCCACCGAGATGATGTCTCCAGCGCCGGCGGCGAAGTTGCCCGGCGCGGTGACGGTCTGGGTGGCGGGGTCGGCCGTGACGCTCCACGTGTTCAACTGGGCGACGAACGCGTCGTTGTAGCCCGAGTTGACGAACTCCGGGAACTCCTCGGAGAGGAACTTGAAGTCGAACGCCAGACAGTTGCCGGTCGCGGCGGCGAGGTCGATGCGCAGCACCTGGTGGTCGTAGACACGCCGGGACCGATGGGCGTCGCCGGCTTGCCCCAGTCGTAGCCGGAGCCGCCGTCGAGGTTGGGGTCGTCGGCGAGTGCCGCGTTGCCCGAGGTGATGATGCCGTAGGTGCCACCGTTGGTCGGGAAGCCCGCCATCGGTGTCGTGCCGACGCCCGGTCGGGCACAGGCCCTCGTCCTCGGCCGTGGCCGGGTCGTCGGCCACGCAGTCGTAGTCGATGCTCAGGGACGCGCCGGTGACCGTCGTCGCCGACATGGCAGCGGCCAGCACGGAGGGGTCCTCACCTGGCTTGGACGGCCGCGTGGGCCGACGTCGACACGAGGCTGAGGGCGACGGCCCCTGCCCCCACGACCACCGCGCGTGATCGGCGGCTCTTGGCTCTGCTAGTACGCATGGCTCACCTTCCGCAAGGGCCAGGGCTCTCCCAGCCGTCACGGAACGTAGCCCCGGGTGGACGCAGCCACGCATGCCCGGAACTGGGGGTCTTCCTGAGCCGCGGTGACGACACCCGGGCGCCGGTCGCCGGCGAGAGGCCGACGGACCGGCGGGCGTGGGTTCCGCCGCTCGCCGCTCAGCCGGCGAGCGACGTGCCGGCGGAGCGCAGGTTCTGGCAGGCCTCGACGATGCGCTCGGCCATGCCGGCCTCGCCGGCCTTGCCCCAGGCGCGGGGGTCGTACAGCTTCTTGTTGCCGACCTCGCCGTCGACCTTCAGCACGCCCTCGTAGTTGGCGAACATGTGCGCCACGATCGGGCGGGTGAAGGCGTACTGGGTGTCGGTGTCGACGTTCATCTTGATGACGCCGTAGTCGACGGCCGCACCGATCTCCTCGGCGGTCGAGCCCGAGCCACCGTGGAAGACCAGGTCGAAGGGCTTGGCCCCGGCCTCGAGGCCGAGTTCGGCGACGACCGCCTCCTGGGCTGCCTTGAGGATCTCCGGGCGGAGCTTGACGTTGCCGGGCTTGTAGACGCCGTGCACGTTGCCGAAGGTCAGGGCCGTCATGTAGCGACCCTGCTCACCGATCCCCAGCGCGCGCACGGTGGCGAGGGCGTCCTCGGGGGTCGTGTAGAGCTGGTCGTTGATCTCGTTGGCGACGCCGTCCTCCTCGCCGCCGACGACACCGATCTCCACCTCGAGGATGATGTGGGCCGCGGCGCACTTGGCGAGCAGCTCCTCGGCGATCTGGAGGTTCTCGTCGAGCGGCACGGAGGAGCCGTCCCACATGTGCGACTGGAACAGCGGTGCCTCGCCGCGCGCGACCCGCTCGGCGGAGATGTCGAGCAGCGGCCGGACGAAGCCGTCGAGCTTGTCCTTGGGGCAGTGGTCGGTGTGCAGCGCGATGTTGACGGGGTAGTTCTTCGCGACCTCGGCGGCGTAGGCGGCGAAGGCGACCGAGCCGCTGACCATGTCCTTCACCGAGGGGCCGGAGAGATACTCGGCGCCGCCGGTGGAGACCTGGATGATGCCGTCCGAGCCGGCGTCGGCGAACCCCTTCAGCGCGGCGTTGAGGGTCTGGGAGGACGACACGTTGATGGCCGGGTAGGCGAAGGACTTCGTCTTCGCGGCGTCCAGCATCTGCGCGTACACCTCGGGGGTGGCGATGGGCATCGGGGTTCTCCTCTGGAGCGGTCCAACTGGAGTTGCCAACCCTAGTGGCTACTCGCGAGTCGCTTTTCAACGTCGATCCCGTCTCACCTGATGACAACCGAACGGGTCCGCGTTGCGTGTCAAGGGGGTGCCAGACTTCGCGCGGGGGAAGGAACGATGATGGACACCGATATCGACTGGCGCGACGAGCTGGACGCCTCGTTCGGCACCGGTCCCGACGTGCCGGCCGCGCACTACGTGCTCACCGGTCGCCGGGCCGTACGCCGGCGCCGCATCGCCGCGGCCGCGGTGACCGCCTCGCTGGTCGTGGCCGGGAGTGCCGCATGGGCCGCCGGCCCAGGGGCAGAGCTGCGGAGCGAGGCGCCGATCGCGACCACCGGACCGGCGCCCGAGCAGGCGGACGCCATGCGGTCCGAGCGGACGCAGCGACTCGAGGACCGTCGCGCCGCCGCCGAGGCCAAGGACGCCGGGGGCGCCGTCGACTTCATCGGCAACCCCGCCACCTACGACGGCGACGGCCGACTCGTCCTGGCTCCGCAGACCTCCAAGGTGCTCCAGAAGGTCCACAACCCGATGGGCTACACCGAGGTCCAGGGCACGTCCGTGGGACTGCGCACGATCTACGACGGCGCGGAGACCTACACGCTGATCGCCGGGGACGGCGACGGCGTGTCCCTCGATCTCGGCAGCGGCGACCGGCGACTTCACCGGGTGGCTCGCGGGTGTCGTGCGGTCGCAGCGCACGCTGGACGTCGCCAACGGGCTGACCGGACCGATGGGGACGATCCCGCCCGACGAGTGGCTCCGCCTCGGCCGAGGCGGGCGGGTCGAGCCCGGTTCGGACGAGATCGTGCTCGTCCAGGTGCGCACCGACCTGGACCTGGGAGAGATCTTCGGCGTCGGCGCCGAGCAGACCGGCGTCGCGCAGATCCGCGTGGGGGACCAGCCGCAGGTCGTCGTCTACCGCATCAGCGACTCCCGGCTCGAGGTGATCCCCGGCGGGGACTGGTTCGGCTCCCTGGAGGTCTTCGCGACCATGGTGCGCAAGCAGTACGCCTCCGGGCAGGGCCTGCGATGAG
Source organism: uncultured Actinomycetota bacterium (assembly GCA_963726515.1). Classification (GTDB taxonomy): domain Bacteria; phylum Actinomycetota; class Actinomycetes; order Propionibacteriales; family Nocardioidaceae; genus Nocardioides. The sequence continues at coordinate 163,426 of CAVSCW010000021.1, read as the reverse complement.
GCGGACCGACCGCGAGGCGGCGTTCACCGAGTTCGTCGCCACCCGACAGGCCCACCTGCGCCGCATCGCCTACGCGCTGTGCGGCGACTGGCACCGGGCCGACGACCTCCTGCAGACCGCGCTCACCAAGCTCTACGTGGCGTGGCCCCGGATCCGCCACGAGGGCAACGAGGAGGCCTACGTCCGGCAGATCATGGTGCGGGCCAACATCGACGAGTCCCGCCGGCCGTGGCGTCGCGAGCGACCCACCGACCTCCTGCCGGAGGGTGAGAGTGTCGCGCCCGACGCGCTGGAGGAGCGGTCCGCGCTCTTCGACGCGCTCCAGCAGCTGCCGGAGCAGCAGCGCAAGGTGGTCGTGCTCCGGCACTGGCTCGGCCTGTCCGTGCGCGAGACCGCCGACGAGCTCGGGATCAACGAGGGGACCGTGAAGTCCCACAGCAGCCGCGGACGCGCCGCCCTCCAGGTCGTCCTCGCGCCCCAGCGGTAGACGGGGGAGGGAAGTTGCACCCGCACGGGTATGGCGTGGCCCCGGCGTCAGGTCTAGGTTGACGCCACGCGACGGGGTCCGGGGCGCCGTGGGGACATCCCGGGTCCCGTCGTGGCACCCCGGGGCCGCTGCCCGCCCGGGCATCACGACGAGCCGCGCCAGGCGTCCTCGCCGGCCAGGTCGGCGTACGTCCGGATCCAGCTGTGCATCGCGATCGCGGCCGCCGAGCTGGCGTTGATCGAGCGCGTCGAGCCGAACTGCGCGATCGAGAACGTGCCGTCGCAGACCTCGCGGGCCGACCCGGACAGCCCAGGCCCCTCCTGCCCGAACAGGAAGCACACCCGCCGGGGCAGCTCCATCGTCTCCAGGTGGTGCGAGCCGGGCAGGTTGTCGATGCCCAGCAGCCGCACCGGTCCACCCGACTCCGCCGGGATGCCGTGGAGGTACGCCGCCAGGCCGGCCGCGTCGGCGTGGTGGCGCACGTGCTGGTAGCGGTCGGTGACCATCGCGCCGCGGCGGTTCCAGCGCCGGTTGCCGACGATGTGGACCTCCGCGGCGAGGAAGGCGTTGGCGGTGCGGACGATGGTGCCGATGTTGAAGTCGTGCTGCCAGTTCTCGATCGCCACGTGGAAGCCGTGGCGCCTGGTGTCGAGGTCGGCGACGATCGCCTCCATCGTCCAGTAGCGGTAGCGGTCGACCACGTTGCGGCGGTCGCCGTCGCGCAGCAGGTCGGGGTCCCAGTGCTCCCCCTCGGGCCAGGGGCCGTCCCACGGCCCCAGCCCCACCTCGGGTGGACCGTGCGGCATCGGGTCGTAGGGCGCCCGCTCCTCCTCGTGCATGCGAGAACCTTAAGGATCGCTGGTTAGGGTGCTCGCGTGAGCGCACTGTGGGACGTCCAGACCCTGGTCCAGCCGATGCTGCTGGGCATCGAGTGGATGGACCCCAACTGGCTCCTCGACCGGTTCGGCGCCGAGCTGTTCTGGATCAGCCTGATCATCGTCTTCGTCGAGTGCGGGCTGTTCTTCCCGATCCTGCCGGGCGACACGCTCCTCTTCGCACTCGGCCTGTTCATCGCCACCGGGCAGCTGGACCTGTTCCCGGGTCCGCCCTTCGTGGAGCTGCTGATCGCGATGACGGCGCTCACTGCTGCCGCCTTCGGGGGCAACGTCGTCGGCTATGAGATCGGACGCAGGATCGGCCCGCCGCTCTACGAGCGCAACGGCCGGATCATCAAGCGCAAGTACTTCGACCAGACCACCGCGTTCTTCGACCACCACGGCAACAAGGCGCTCGTGATCGGGCGGTTCGTGCCGTTCGTGCGCACCTACATCACCGTCGTCGCGGGCGTCACCCGGATGGAGCGCCACCGCTTCTTCCTGTGGAGCCTGGTCGGCGCGGTGATGTGGGTCCTCTCGATCTGCCTGCTGGGCTACTTCCTCGGCGACGCGTTCCCCGGACTCGGGGAGAGCATCGACAAGCTGATCATCGTGATCGTCGCCTTCTCGCTGATCCCGATCGCCGTCGAGTGGTGGCGCCACAAGCGCGTCAACGCCCCCGGCGCGGAGATCGGCCCGCAGGACGGCGGTCCGGACCGCGACATCACCGGCCGCGACGTCGACTGACCCTCCCGCAACAGCCGGGGCGCCGATGCCCTGCGCCTGAGCGGCACCTCGCGTAGTGTGGCGATTCTGTTACCCCACTGGGCAGACGCGAGTGACACACGTGGATGAGATGTGTCTCGGGCGCACGGCCCCTCACTGCTGAGGATCCTTCATGCCGGATGCGCGCCGTCCCTTCGTGGCCTTCTTCCGACCGGTGGCCGCACTCGCGCTCCTGGCGGCAAGCCTCGCGGTCACGGTGGTGGTGCCCGCCTCGCCCGCCGGCGCGGACGTGCTGCGCCCCTTCACGCCGGTGTTCTCCCAGCAGACGAACGGGTCGATCCAGATCACCGGCAACACCGTGATGACCTGTGGCGAGTCCTCCTCCTGCGCCCAGGTGCAGGCCGCGACGAGCACCGGGAGCAACAACAACTTCGTCATGTCCTACCTCGACGTGGACACCGACCCGAGCACGACGCGGTCGTCCTCGGCCGACCTCGCCATCCCCGGCGGTGCGCGGGTGATCTACGCCGGGCTGTTCTGGGGTGCGGCACGTGGTGCCGGATCAGGCGGCGATCCCGCCTCAGGCGCGGTGGACGACATCAGGTTCCGCGCACCCGGCGCGAGCGCCTACTCGACGCTGACCGCGGAACGACTCGACAACCAGACCTCGGGAAACCGCGACTACTCCGCCTACCGCGACGTCACCTCGCTCGTCCAGGACGCCGGTCCGGGCACCTACTGGGGCGCGGACATCGCTGCGGCCACGGGAAGGGACCGCTACGCCGGATGGAGCCTGGTCGTCGCGCTCGCCGACCCGAGCGCCCCCCTGCGCGACCTGACCGTCTTCAGTGGCTACGCCACCGTCAAGAACAGGGAGATCGTCGACACCACCATCTCCGGCTTCCTCGCCCCACCCTCGGGCAGCGTGGACGCGAAGTTCGGTGTCGTGACCTACGAGGGCGACAACGGCATCACGGGCGACTACCTCCAGGTCAACAGCACCCGGCTCGCCGATGCCCTCAGCCCGTCGGCCAACTTCTTCACCAGCCGCATCTCGGCCAACGGAGCCAACCTCGCCACCCGCGACCCGAGCTGGGTGAACAACCTCAGCCAGGACGCCAAGGTGGTCGACGCCCCCGGCGTCATCGACAACGGGGCCACCTCCGCGAACGTGCGGTTCGCCACCAGCGGGGACTTCTACTACCCGGCCGCCCTCACCACGCAGATCGATCTCTACGCCCCCACCATCCAGGGCTCCAAGAGCGTCACCAACCTCTCCGGAAGCGATCCGGCCAGGGTCGGTGACGTCCTCGAGTACTCGATGGCGTTCAGCAACACCGGCGAGGACGCGGCGACCAACACCGTGATCACCGACCAGCTCCCGGCGAACACGACGTACGTGCCGGGCTCGATCCGCGTCACCGCAGGTGCCGGTCAGGGCGCCAAGACCGACGCCGACGGGGACGACCAGGGCGAGTACGTCGCCGCGGACCGCACCGTGCAGGTGCGGGTCGGCGACGGAGCCACCGCCGCGAGCGGGGGCCGCATGGCCTCCGGCGACACCACCGCGGTCACCTTCCAGGTCCGCGTGGACGCCGCCTCGGCGGGCACGACCCTCACCAACACTGCGTCGCTCGACTACCGCGCCGAGACGCTCGATCGGGACTACTCCTACGACACCGCCGAGGTCACCACGCCCGTGGCGGAGGAGGCCGACATCTCCATCACCAAGACCGCCTCCCCGCGGCCCGTCACCGCTGGCGACCAGATCACCTACACCCTGACCGTCGCCAACGCCGGTCCCAGCACCGCAGCAGGAGTCCGGGCGATCGACACGCTCCCGGCCGGGGTCACCTACCTCTCCAGCACCCCGTCCGCCGGCTCGTGTGCCGTCGCCGGCGGAACGCTCACGTGCGCGCTGGGCAGCATCGCCTCCGGCGACGCCGCCACCGTCTCCGTCGTGGTGCGGGTCCCGCCCGGCTCGGCGGCCACGTTCCTGACCAACGTCGCCCGCGCGACGAGCACGACCTCCGACCCCGACACCGACAACAACTTCACCTCCGTGACCACCCCGGTGGTGCGCCAGGCCGACCTCTCCCTCTCGAAGACCGCAGCGCCGTCGTCCCCCGTGCCGGGGAACGACGTCACCTACACACTGGTGGCGACCAACAACGGAGCGTCACGGGCGACCGCGGTGACCCTGACCGACACGCTCCCGCCGTCGCTGACGGTGCGCTCGGCCACGAGCACCCGCGGTGACTGCACGGTGACGGGTCGCCAGATCTCCTGCGCGGCGGGTGCGCTGGACCCCGGCGAGTCCATGACGGTCACCGTCGTCGCGACCGTGCCCCCCGGCGCCGCGGCCACCCCGCTGAGCAACAACGCGCGGGTCAGCTCCTCGACCCCCGATCCTGCTCCCGGCAACAACGCCGCCACGGCGACGATCACCCCCGCCGCGCCACGGGCCGACCTCGTCGTCACGAAGGAGACACTCACCTCCCCCGTGGTCGCCGGGCAACCGGTCCAGTACGCCGTCACGGTGTCGAACGACGGCCCTTCGAACGCCGCTGCCGTGACCCTCGTCGACGACCTGCCGGCATCGCTGTCGGACGCCAGTGTGTCCTCGACGGCAGGCTCCTGCTCGGTCTCCTCCGGCGCGGTCTCGTGCGCGTTCGGCACGCTCGCGGCCGGCAGGTCGGTGCGGGTGGTGATCGACGCGGACCTCGCCGCGACCGCGACCGGCACGCTGGGCAACTCCGCCACCGCGTCCTCGGCGACCACTGACCCGGAGCCCGGCAACAACACGGGCACGACCAGCGCGCCCGTGACGGCGAGTGCGGACCTCGCGCTCACCAAGACCGCCGAGCCGGTCATCGACGGCAACTCCGCGACCTACACGATCGTGGTGACCAACGAGGGCCCGTCGACGGCCCGTGCGGTGACCGTGACCGACCCCGTCCCGACGCCGCTGACCTACGAGGGGTCGACCACGACCAGCGGCAGCTGCAGCGCCTCCGGTTCGCCCACCACGGTGACCTGCGACGTGGGCGACCTCGCCGTCGGCGCGAGCGCCACCATCACGGTGACCGCCGCGACGCCGGGTGACGGCAGCGCCCGCGGTGTGAGCAACACCGCCACGGTCTCCTCGCCCACCCCTGACCCGGTCGCGGCGAACAACAGCGCGACCTACGCCCTGCCGACCCAGTCCCAGGCCGACCTCGCCCTGACCAAGTCCGTCTCCCCCCAGCCCGTGGTGGCCGGCCGGACCGTCACCTGGACGCTCACGGCGCGCAACACCGGCCCCTCCCTCGCCACCGGGGTCACGATCACCGACACGGTGCCCGCCCGGGTGACGGGAGTGGTCGCGAGCACCTCCACCCCGGGGGCCGACTGCGCCGCGAGCGTCGGCAGTGACGTCTCCTGCACCGCCGCGAGCCTGCCGAGTGGGTCCGCCTTCGTGGTGACCGTCACCGGGACGGTCGCCCCCGGTGCGGCATCCGGCGCCCTGGCCAACGCAGCCTCCGTGGCAGCGCAGACCCCCACGGACCCCTCGCCGGGGAACAACTCCGCGTCGGCCACGACCCAGGTCGTGGCCCGGGCGGACGTGTCCGTGGTCAAGGAGGGCCCGAGCACCGCCGTCGCCGGCAGCCGGGCCGCCTGGACGATGCTCGTGCGCAACGCGGGTCCGTCGACGGCGACCGGTGTCGTGCTCTCCGACTCCCTCCCCGCGGACGTCACCTTCGTCTCCGCCGCGAGCACCCCGGACGGCACCACGTGCACGGCGCGCGGCGGGGAGATCACCTGCCCGGTGGGCACGCTCGCGCCGGGTGAGCAGGTCCTCGTCACGGTCACCGGCGCGATCGACTCCGGCGTCGCGGACGGCACCGTCCTGTCCAACACCGGCGGCGTGACGGCGACGACTCCCGACCCGGTTCCCGGCAACAACGCTGATGACCACACGACCGCCGTGACCGAGGCATCCGACCTCACCCTGTCCAAGTCCGCCCAGCCGACCACGATGGTGCCGGGCGCGGAGTCGGTCTACCTGCTCGAGGTGTCCAACGCCGGACCCTCGGACGCTCGCGACGTCGTGCTCACCGACACCCTCGACGGCGACCTGACGGTCCTCGAGGCCAGCCTCGCCGGCGGCAGCTGCGAGGTGATCGGCCAGCAGGTGACGTGCCGGCGCGAGCTGCTCCCGGCCGGGGCGAGCGCACAGGCCCGCATCCGGGTGCTCGTGGCTGCCGATCGCACCACCACGATCGTCAACACCGCACAGGTCACGACCCCCTCGGAGACCACACCGGCCGACAACGAGGACACCCTGGGCAGCCCGGTCGCCCCGCGCGCCGACCTCGTCCTCGTGAAGACCGCGTCGGAGGACGAGATCGCCGCAGGGAGGGGAGTGACCTACACCCTCACCGTGGTCAACGACGGCCCCTCGCTGGCCAGCGGCGTCGTGGTCAGCGACACCCTCCCGGCCGACGTCGTCCCGACCTCGGCCAGCACCATCGGTGGCACGTGCGTGGTCACCGGCCAGGTGGTCGAGTGCGACCTGGGGGACGTCGAACCCGGCCGCCCGCTCGTGGTCACCGTCGTGGCGTCCACGGCTCCGGGCGCCGCCCCGGGCATCCGCACCAACGCGGCCGAGGTCAGCTCGGACACCCTCGATGCGTCCCCTGACGACAACACGTCCCGGGTGGACGTCGCGATCGTGTCCGAGGCGGACGTACGGCTCACCAAGACCGCCGACGCCCCGGTGGCCGTGCCCGGCCAGCAGGTCACGTGGCGGATCGTGGCCAGCAACAGCGGCCCGTCCACGGCCCGGGACGTCGTGGTGACCGACACGGTGCCGGACGGTGTCACCATCACCAGCGCCTTCCACGGAACGGCCACGCCCTGCACCGTCAGCGGCCAGGCCGTGACGTGCGACCTCGGCGACCAGGCCCCCGGCCAGCGCGTGGTCACGATCCGCGGCACCCTCGCATCGGGCTTCGACGGCGCCAGCCTGTCGAACACCGCCCGGGCCTCGTCCGGAACCGACGACCCGACGCCGGGCAACAACACGGCGACCACCACCTCGAGCATCTCCCGGCTGGCCGATCTCGAGGTGGTGAAGACCATCTCACCGGCCAACCCGGTCGCGGGGCAGCGCGTGACCTACACCCTCTCGGTCTACAACAACGGCCCCTCCGACGCCCTGAACCCGCAGCTGATCGACCAGCTGCCCAGCGGTCTCACCGACGTGGTCATCAACCGGCCGACCCTCGGGGGGGTCCCCGCCACGGCCGAGTGCGAGCTGCGGCCCCCGACCGACCCGGGCACCGCTGACAACCCCACGGCGCCGACGGTCTTCTGCGACGGTCCCGTGTTCCGCGCCAACCTGCCGGCCCGGGTGATCGGCAGCATCGAGGCGACGGTCGCCCCGGGCTTCACCGGGTCGTTGACCAACACTGCCCGCATCAGCTCCGACACCATCGACGTCGACGCCGACAACAACGAGTCGTCGGTGACCTCACCCGTCACGGCCAGCGCCGGCGTGTCCCTCACCAAGACCGCATCCCCCGTGAACCCGGTCCCCGGCCAGGACGTCACGTGGACGATCGAGGTGGTCAACTCGGGCCCGTCGGTGGCACGCGACGTCACGGTGACCGACGACGTCCTCGATGCGATCACCGGACTGAGCGCCAGTGCTCCGTGCACCGTCGCAGCCGGCAACGAGGTCTCCTGCGCGCTCGGCGACCTCGATCCGGGCGCGGTCCGGACCCTGACGCTGCGCGGAGGCCTGCCCGCGAGCTACACCGGGGCCGTGGACAACACCGCCACGGTCGCCTCCCCCACCGACACCACACCCGGCGACAACACCTCCACCACCACCGGCACCGCATCACCGCAGGCGGACGTGTCGATCACCAAGACGGCCACCCCGGTCGACCCGGTCCCGGGGCGTGACGTCACCTGGACGATCCAGGTGACGAACGCCGGACCGTCGGTGGCACGCGACGTCACCGTCACCGACGACGTCCTCGACGCGATCACCGCACTGACCGCAAGCGCGCCGTGCACCGTCGCAGCCGGCAACGAGGTCACCTGCCGACTGGGGGACATCGACCCCGCCTCGACGAGGACGATCACCCTGACCGGTCGCGTGCCGTCCGACTTCGTCGGCGACGTGGACAACACCGCCACGGTCACCTCCCCCACCGACACCACACCCGGCAACAACACCGCCAGCACCAGCGGCACCGGCGCACCGGCTGCGGACCTCACGGTGACCAAGACCCTCGCCCCGGCCACGCCGGTCCCCGGTGAGCCGGTGACCTGGACGGTGACGGTCACCAACACCGGGCCCTCCACGGCTCGAGGGGTGTCCCTCACCGACGACGTCGACGACGCGATCACCCGCCTGGAGGTGACCGGTGACGGGTCGTCGTGCACGATCGGCGCAGCCAACACCGTGGGGTGCGACCTCGGCGCGCTGGGCGCGGGGGCGAGCAGGGTCCTCACCCTGCGCGGGATCCTCGCCAGCGACTTCACGGGCACGCTGGCGAACACGGCACGCGCCGCCTCCCCCGCCGACACGACCCCCGGCAACAACAGCGCCACGGTCGAGGGCGTGGCAGCCCCGCGCGCCGACCTGTCCCTGACGAAGACCATGTCCCCGCAGAAGCCGGTGGCCGGGCGATCGGTGACCTTCACGATGCTGGTGCGCAACGCCGGGCCGTCGACGGCGCGGCAGGTCGTCCTCAGCGACGAGCTCATCCCCGCCCTCGCCGAGGCCACCGCGTCGATCACCGGTGCCGGCAGCTGCCGCGTCGAGGAGCGGCTCGTGACCTGCACCGTCGCCGCCCTGGCCCCCGGGGCCTCGGCCACGGTGACCGTGCGGGCGAGGGTCGACGAGGCGTACACCGGCGAGGTCACCAACGTCGCCGCGGTCAGTGCCGCCACCCCCGACCCGGACCCGAGCAACAACACGGCGTGGGTCGGCGAGTCGGGCGCGGGCAGCTGTGGCCCCACCGCCGCGACGTCCGGCAAGGTCGTCGTCTGCCCTGACCTCGCACTTGCCAAGACCGCCTCACCGGAGGTGGCAGGTCCCGGTGACACGGTGACCTACACGATCACCGTCACCAACGACGGACCTTCGGCGGCGACCGACGTCGCCGTCGTCGACGAGCTCGACGAGGACCTCACCCTGGTGTCCGCGAAGGTGGTCGGTGGCCGGGCCAGGGTCACCGTGACCGACCGGTCGGTGACAGCAGTGTTCGCGACCCTCCGCCCGAGCTCGGAGGGCGTGCTCAGGCTGGTCGCGCAGCTCGACGAGGATGCTGCCGGCAGCGTCCCCAACGTCGCCATCGCCTCCACGGGGTCCCCCGACGTCGGGGACGTGGAGGTGCAGGCGGAGGCCGACGTCGAGGTGCTGCCTGACGACGACGTGCTGGCCGACGACGGTGCCGGCGGCGGCGACAGCGGCGATGACGTCCTGCCGGACACCGGAATGTCTGCCGGTGTCGCTCCGCTGGCGGCGCTCAGCGTGCTCCTGGTGGGCGCGGGCCTGATGCTGCTGCGACGATCCCGCGTCAGCGGTGGACGGAGTCCAGGTCGGCGCGCGTGAGGACCGAGCGGATCTCCAGGCCCACGTCGGCCAGGGGGTTCGCCCCCTCGGGGGAGCGGTCGATCGCGCACACCACGACCTCGACCGTCGCCCCGGCCTCCCGGAGCGCGCGGGTGGCGTCCCGTACGGCGCCGCCAGTGGTGATCACGTCCTCGATGACGGTGATCCGCCGGCCGGCGACGTCCGGCCCCTCGGCGAGCTTGCAGGTCCCGTACTCCTTGGCCTGCTTGCGCACGAAGAGTGCCGGCAGCCCGGTCTTCGCCGAGACCATCGTGGCGATCGGGATGCCGCCGAGCTCGAGTCCACCGAGCAGCTGGGTGTCCTCGGGCAGCAGGTCGAGCATCCGGGTGGCCACCCGGTCCAGCAGCGCCGGCTGGCTCTCGAAGAGGTACTTGTCGAAGTAGGTGTCGGCGACCTGACCGGACCTGAGGACGAACTCCCCGGTCAGGCGGCAGGCCGCGTCGATGTCGCGTGCGAGTGTCTCGTCAACCACGCCCGCAGCCTAGGGCTCGAGGGCGTACGCCCTCAGCGGCCGGTCGGCTTCCGGGACGCCAGGTGCCCGAAGGCCACGAGGCGGTCGTCGGTGTGGAAGAGCTCGGAGCAGGTCGTCAGGGTGAGCAGCCGCTGGCCGGCCTCCTGGGCGGGCTGCACCCCTCCCGCAGGATTCGTCGGCACCTCGTCCAGCACCCAGCCCGCGGTGAGCGGGACCAACAGGTCGGCGCCGCCGGTGTCGAGGACGTAGGTGTAGGTCCACCGCTCGGTCTCGACCACGACCTCGTCGCCGGGCGCGAGGTCGGGCATCGCCCGCAGCGGCTCACCATGGGTGACGCGGTGGGCGGCCAGAGCGAAGTTGCCGCGCCCGCCTGCCGTGGCCCCGTCGGTGAACCTGCCGAAACCAGCGGCCAGCACGTCGTCCCCGACCCCCTCGAGCACCGGGACCGCATAGTCGTCGCCGAAGCGCGGGATCCGCACGATCGCCGACACCCGGCCGTGGTCGGTGTCCACCACGTCCCCCGCCGACACCGACCTGTCGCCGTCCCGCGCCCAGGTCCGCTCGACCTCGTCGACCACCGCGCGGTGCGTGCGCTGGGCCACGACGTTCGTGCCCCACACCTGCCACACGACGTAGCCACCGAGGACCAGGCCCACGGCCACGAGCAGGAGACCCAGCCGGCCCAGCCAGCGGCTCCGGTCGGGTGCGTCGGCCATTCCCGCAGTCTGCCCCACCGCGCGCCCAACTAGCCTCGTGCCATGTCCGTCATCGCCCGCCGCCTGGCCCACGTCCCACCGACCGTCTTCAGCGAGATGTCGGCGCTCGCGGTGCGGACCGGCGCGATCAACCTGGGCCAGGGCTTCCCTGACGTCGACGGCCCGCCGTCAGTGATCGCCGCGGCACAGGAGGCGCTCGAGCACGGCGCCAACCAGTACGCCCCCGGCATCGGCATCCCGTCGCTGCGGGCTGCCATCGCGCGCCACCAGCAGCGCCACTACGGCCTCGCCGTCGACCCCGACCACGAGGTGGTCGTGACCACCGGTTGCACGGAGGCCGTCGCCGCCGCGCTCCTCGGCCTGGTCGACCCGGGCGACGAGGTGGTGGTGCTGGAGCCCTACTACGACTCCTACGTCGCGATGCTCGACGTGTGCGGCGCACGCCGTCGTCCGGTCACGCTGCGGGCGCCGGACTTCCGGCCCGACCTCGACCAGCTGCGCTCCGCGGTCACCGACTCCACCAGGCTGATCCTGCTCAACACCCCGCACAACCCCACCGGCACCGTCCTCACCCGCGAGGAGCTCCAGGTGGTCGCGGACCTCGCGATCGCCCACGACGTGATCGTGGTGACCGACGAGGTCTACGAGCACCTCGTCTTCGACGACGCCCGATCGGTCGAGGGCCACGTCCCGATCGCGACCCTGCCGGGCATGTGGGAACGGACGCTGACGCTGTCGAGCGCGGGCAAGTCCTACTCCTTCACCGGCTGGAAGGTCGGCTGGGCGAGCGGCCCGGAGCCGCTCGTGCAGGCGGTGCTGGCGGCCAAGCAGTGGCTGACCTTCACCTCGGGCTCACCCCTCCAACCGGCCGTCGCGCACGCACTCGACCACGAGCCCGACTGGCCCCGCGCGCTCGCCCGCGACCTCCGAACGCGTCGCGACCTGCTCTGCGACGGCCTCGCCGCGGCGGGCCTGGTCCCGCGCGTGCCGGAGGGGACCTACTTCGCCACGACCGACATCTCGCACCTGGGCTGGGCCGACGGTCGCGAGTTCTGCTTCGCCCTCCCCGAGCGCGCCGGGGTGGTCGCGGTCCCCACCCAGGGGTTCTACGACGACGCCGAGGCGGGTCGTCACCTGGTGCGGTGGGCCTTCTGCAAGCAGCCCGACCTCATCAGCGACGGCGTACGCCGCCTCGCCGGCGCCGACCTCGCACGCTGAGCCGACCCGTGGACCGGGCCGCTCAGCGGTTCGGGTAGTCCCGGGGCGGGTGCTCCTGGCCGCTCTCCGGGGGCGGCTGCTGACCGTAGGGGTTGTCCGCGCCCGGCGGCTGCTCCTGGCCGTAGGGATCCGGGCCGGGGGGTCGTCCGTAGGGGTTGTCCGCCGACGGGTACTGCGGCGGCGCGTCCGGGCCCTGCTGAGGGGCGTACGGGGTGCCGTACTGGCCGACCGGGTAGCCCGTCGGGGCGCCGGGGTAGCCCCCGGTCGGGGGGCCCACGCGCTTGAACCAGTCGCCGGCACCGCCGGTGAACAGCAGCACGATGGTGGCGATCGCGGCGACGAGGGGCACCACCGACACGCCGCTGGTGATGCCGATGAGCGCGAGCAGCGCTGTGACGGAGGCCGAGATGACGAGCAGGATCCGCGCCACGTTGGAGCGACGCAGCACCAGCACGCCCAGCACGATCGCGACCAGGCACCAGACGACCAGGCCCGCCAGGATGGCCACCAGCACGCCCACGGCGGCCTCGGCGTCGATGTTGGCGTCCTGGAACTCCGGCACCCGCTCGATCTCGGTGATCACCTGGTCGCGCGCGACCAGGAGCGCCAGGCCGGTGAAGCCGAACAGGGCCGCGGTGATGGCCGAGAAGACGATCGTGGTCCACGCAGCGGCGGTCACCGTGCCGGGACGACGCTCACCCGCCTGCGGCGACTGGCCGTAGGCCGGCTGCTGGCCGTAGGGACTGGGTTGACTGTGGGGACTGGACTGGCCGTACGGCGTGTGCGTCGGACCGGGCTCCTGCTCGCTCATGGCTCCATCTCACCATGTCGGCCGAAGCGCGTCAGTGCGACTGCGGCGAGAACCAGCGACGGACCTCGATCCGCCGCAGGCAGACGACGGTCGCCACCGCAGCCGCCGCCGGGATCACCACGAGCGGCGTGCTGGTCACGAAGACGAGACAACCGCCGGCGCTGAAGGCGGCGATGACCATCAGCCCGCGGCGGGCCCAGTCGCGCCGCGCCATCGCGAAGCCGGCGAGGACCAGGGCGACGACGCACCACACGATGAAGCCGCTGGCAAAGGCGAGGACGGTCTCCCGCACCTGCTGGAAGGTCAGGCCGTCGTCGAACATCTCCGGCTGCTGCTCCAGCACGCTCCTGAGGAACTCCGGCGAGAGTCCCGCGATCGCGACCCAGAGCAGGGAGAACGCGAGCAGTCCGCCGGCGGTGACCACCGTGATCACGAAGGCGGCGACCATGGCTCCGGGTCGCGCGTGGAGCTCCGGGTGCGGCCAGGTCGGCGCCGGCGCCGCGGAGGGCTGGCCGGCGGCGCCTGGGGCGGGGAAGGGGGCCTGCGCGGCAGGGCGGTGCTCGCCGAACGGTCGGCTGGCCGGAGGCGGCGTCGCCGGTCCGGACGGGGCCTGGGCCCCACCGGGGCCGGGCTGGCCGGGCTGGCTCTTCTGGCTGCCGCGCCCGCTGAACGGCGTACGCAGTCGGGTCGCGGCGTCCTTCCCCCGCGCGGGCGCCGGCGGTGTCCACATCCCGGTGGCGAACCACTCCCGCGCGGGCATCACCCACAGCATCGCCGCACCCGCGGCGACGAAGGAGCCGGCGAGGCCACCGGCGGGCAGGCCGGTCACGAAGACCGGCACAGCGAAGAGCGACAGCCCCAGCCGGGCCGAGCGGTCGGGCGAGCGGACGTACCACCCCAGGATCGCCGTCGCGCAGGCGCAGGCGGCGGCGACGAGGCACATGATCCGCAGGATCTCCGAGGCGGCGGGGACGTCGAGGTCGAGCGAGGAGAACGGCGCCTCGGCGAGGAACGCGCGGATGCCCTCCTGGCTCTCGAGGGAGCCGAGCGTCGCGATCCGCTCCCACGCGCTGACCAGCACGATGAAGGAGGCGAACATGACGATGCCCGACGCCAAGGTGACCTGGGGCGGACGCTGCTTGGTGGGCTGGCTCACCGTGCCAGTGTCCCAAGAGCGTCCCAACGTCGCACCATCGCGGCACGCTCGTCGGTCATGAGGGGTTTCTCGGGGTCGCTCTCAGGGGAGCACCGGGCCTTCTCCCCGATGCGGGCGGGTGCCGGTCGCCACCAGGGTTGGACCCATGATCAGCGTCGAGTCACTCACCAAGCAGTACGGCCCCTTCACGGCCGTCGACCACGTGTCCTTCACGGCCGCCAGCGGGCGCGTCACCGGCTTCCTCGGCCCCAACGGTGCCGGCAAGTCCACCACCATGCGCGTCATGGTCGGCCTCACCCCGGCCACCTCGGGACGGGTCACCGTCTCCGGGCGCAGCTATCGCGAGCTCGTCAACCCCGGCCTCGAGGTCGGCGTCCTGCTGGACGCCTCCGCGCAGCACGCCGGGCGGTCGGGTCGCGAGATCCTCACCATCGCCCAGCAGACGATGGGGCTGCCCCGTGCCCGGGTCGCGGAGACCCTGGCCCGCGTCGGCCTCACCGAGGACGAGGCCCGGCGCCGCGTGCGCGACTACTCCCTCGGCATGCGCCAGCGGCTCGGCATCGCCACCGCCCTCATCGGCGAGCCCGAGGTGCTCATCCTCGACGAACCTGCCAACGGCCTCGACCCGGCCGGCATCCGCTGGATGCGCGACCTGCTCCGCGGCTTCGCCGACGCCGGTGGCACGGTGCTGCTGTCCTCGCACCTGCTGCACGAGATCGAGGTCATCGCCGACGACCTCGTCGTCATCGGCCAGGGCAGGATCGTGGCCCAGGGCAGCAAGTCCGAGCTCCTCGCCGCGGCCGGCACGCTCGTCCGCACCGCCGACGCCGACCGGCTCGCCCGCGCGCTGCACGAGGCGGCCGTCGTCACCACCCCGATCGACGGCGGCCTGCGGGCCGATGCCGATCCCGAGCTCGTGGGCCGGATCGCCCACAGTGCAGGCGTCGTCCTGCGCGAGCTGAGGCCCGCCGACGGCGCCGGCCTGGAGGAGATGTTCCTCGAGCTCACCGCCGAGACCGCCCGTGAAGGAGCAGCAGCATGACCACGACGACCGCAACCCTCCCCCGTACGACGCCGGACGCGCCCGCCGCGCGGCGCACGGTCCGCCCGATCCCGACGAGGCGACTCGTCGCGGTCGAGCTCCGCAAGATGTTCGACACCCGCGCCGGCTTCTGGCTGATGGCGAGCGTCGGCATCGTGTCCGTGCTCGCCACGGCCGCGGTGATCATCTGGGCGCCCGACGAGGCGATCACCCTGGAGACGTTCTCCACCGCGATCGGCATGCCGCTGTCGGTGGTGCTGCCGATCATCGCGATCCTCTCGATCACCGGTGAGTACAGCCAACGCACCGGGCTCACGACGTACACGCTCGTGCCGTGGCGCGGGCGCGTGATGGCCTCCAAGCTGGTCGTCACCCTCGCCATCGGCGTGGTCTCGATGCTCCTCGCCCTCGGCATCGGTGCCCTCGGCAACCTGCTCGGCTCGGCGATCACCGGCCTCGACCCGGTCTGGGACATCACCGTGGAGACCTTCAGCTACATCGTCCTGGCCAACATCTTGAGCATGCTCATGGGCTTCATGCTCGGTGTGCTCTTCCGCAGCTCGGCCGGCGCGATCGTGGGCTACTTCGTCTACTCGCTCGTGCTCCCCGTCGCCTTCGGGACGCTGGCGGCCTTCCAGGGCTGGTTCAGCGACCTCCAGCCGTGGGTCGACGTCCAGTTCGCCATCACCCGCCTCTTCGACCAGACGATGACCGCCGAGTACTGGCAGCAGCTGGGCGTCACGACGCTGGTGTGGCTCTGGATCCCGCTGGCCCTCGGGCTGCGCGCGGTCCTGCGGGCCGAGGTGAAGTAGGTCCCGCCTCCTGTTCTGACAGGCTGGCGCCATGCATCCGGACGCCTGGCTCGTCGTCATCGACCCGCAGCGCATCTTCGCCGACCCGACGAGCCAGTGGGGCTCGCCCATGTTCCCCGCCATCGTCGACCCCGTACGACGCCTCGCCGCCGCCGCGGGCGAGCGCACGGTCCTCACGCGCTGGGTGCCGGCAGCCGAGCCGCGGGGCAGCTGGGCCGCCTACCTGGAGGCCTGGCCGTTCGCGGACGTGCCCGCCGACGACCCGCTGCTGGAGCTGGTGCCGGAGCTGGCCGACCTCGCAGACGAGGTCGTGTCGCTCCCGACCTTCGGCAAGTGGGGTGTCGCGCTGGAGGCGGTGACCGGGGCGACGCCGCACCTCGTGCTGGTCGGTGTCTCCACGGACTGCTGCGTGGTCTCGACCGCGCTGGCCGCGGCCGACGCCGGGGCGACGATCACCGTGGTCACCGACGCGTGCGCCGGGTCGAGCCCGGCGAACCACCGGGCGGCGATGGAGGTGATGGCGCTCTACCCACCGCAGATCACGCTGGCGAGCACGTCCGAGGTGCTCTCGAGCGTGGGCACATGAGCCACCCGACGAGCCGGGTCATCCACACCGGCCAGGCCCTCGTCGACGTCGTCGTCGAGGTGCCCGACCTGCCGGCCCGCGGCCAGAACGTGATGGCCGCGTCCGCGACCGACTATGCCGGCGGATCGGTGACCGTGCTGGTGGCCGCGGCCCGCTTCGGCGCCGCCTGCGTCCACGCCGGCGCTCACGGCACCGGACCCCACGGCGACCTGGTCCGCACCGCGCTGGCGGGCGAGGGCATCGACGTCTCCGCTCCCCCGGTCCGCGATCTCGACACCGGCATCTGCGTGGTGATGGTGGAGCCCAGCGCCGAGCGCACCTTCGTCACCACCCTCGGCGCCGAGCGCCTGATCAGCGTCGAGTCGCTCGCCACCTCGGACCCGAGGGCCGGGGACCTGGTCTGCGTCACCGGCTTCTCGCTGGTCCTGGAGAGCACGCGCGATCCCCTGCTCGCCTGGTTGCCGACGCTCGACCCCGACGTGGTCGTCGTACTGGACCCGGGTGCGGGGTTCGCCGGCCTGCCCGCCGACGTGCGCGCCGCGATGCTCGCGGTCACCGACGTCTGGTCGAGCAACGCCGAGGAGGCCGAGGACCTGCTCCGCGAGGAGGGAGAGCAGGCTCCGGAGGGCCTGGCCGGGCTCACCGCTGCCCTCGCTCCCCTGCTGCGCGGGGACGCGGTCGCGATCGTCCGCGACGGGCCCCGGGGCTGCGCCGTCCACGTGGCCGGCGAGACCACCGACGTGCCGGGCTTCCCACAGGCCCCGCTCGACACCAACGGCGCCGGCGACACCCACACGGGCGCGCTGCTGGCCGAGGTGGCGGCGGGTACGCCGTGGGTCGAGGGCTGCCGACGCGCCAACGCCGCGGCGGCCATCAAGGTCACCCGACGCGGGCCCGAGTCGGCGCCGACGGGGGCCGAGGTGGACGAGTTCCTGTCTGCCCGATGACACGGGGCGGGAGATGACTCGGCGCAGTCAGCAGTACGCCGCCAGCTTCTCCAGCGCCGGCGCGGAGAACGTCGCGAGCCGCCCCCGCGCCTCGTCGAGCGCCGGCGACCCCGGGTGGCCCGCGGGCACCCGCGCCGGGTTGAGCGCGACCCCGTCGGCCCACTCCTTGATGTCCGGCTCCGCCGAGAACGCCTGGGCGTTGCGGGTGCCGAGCAGGTTCATCGTGGCCCACTGCTGCAGCGAGTTGCCGAAGCTCGACGGCGCGCACACCCGGTTCTTCTCCGCGTCGTCGTCGCGCGTGGCCTCGACGTAGCCCGTCAGTGCTGCGCCGAGGCAGGGGAAGCCGGTCCTCACCGGCTGGACGGTGATGTCGGACGGGCGCCACACCGGCACCAGTGGCGGGTGCTTCAGGCCGTCGGCGGCGCAGTGCACGACCACCGCGTCGTCGGCGATGCGCACCGACCCCTCGGCCAGGTCCAGCCGGCCGCGCGAGACCGACCTGAGGTGCCCCAGCCGGACGACGTCCTCGACGGTCCGCAGCTCGTCGAGCTCCCACCGTGCGAGCGTCGGGGCCTTGGCCATCGTCGGCGTGACCGACCGGTCGATGCGCAGCATCACGCCGGCGTCCTCGAGGCGCCGGAACGCGTCGTCGAGCGACGACGACGCGGCCACGCACTGCATCAGGTCGGCGGCAAGACCGAAGAAGGTCGCCGGGTCCGGCTGGACGCGGGCCCGGTCGAGCATCCACGGGTCGCGCGGGCGTACCCAGCAGATCGCCCCCGGATCGAGGCCGCGCCCGAGCAGCCAGACGATGGCATCGGTGGCGGTCTTGCCCGCCCCGACCACGACGAACTGACGCGGGGCGTCCTCGAGGCGCACGAGGTCGTTGAGGGGCACGACGCGCGCCCCGTCCGCGACCGCGAAGGGCGGCGGCACCTCGGCGGGAATCGTGGGCGCGAGGTAGTGGGCGTTGACGATGCGACACGACTCGGGCACCTCGAAGCGCGCCCCCGAGATCCGCGAGGTCACCGTGCGCCGGCCGTCGAAGTCGCTGCCGGGGAGGAGCTCGACGCGGCCGGTGCGCTCCAGCCGGTCGAGGACCCGCGCGTAGTAGGCCACGATCTCGGGCTGCGCGGCGCGCTCCTGCAGGCCCGTCTCGGGCCCGGTTGTCTGCAGGGCACCGTCGCCCAGCAGCGTCGAGGCGACGCCGTAGAAGCAGGACGACTGGTGCAACCGGACGAAGGGATAGGCCTCGAGCCAGTGGCCGCCGGGGCCGTGGCGGCGGTCGACCAGCACGACGCGGGCGTCCTCGTCGTGGTCGATGAGCGCGTCGGTGAAGGCCATGCCGACGGCGCCGGCGCCGACGACCAGGTAGTCGGCCTGGAGCATGCGAGCCACGCACCGAGACTAGTCCTGATCGGGGGGCGTACGGTGCGCGCGTGGACCCCGACGCCCTCCTCATCGGTTGCGGCGACCTGGGCGCCCGGGTCGGGCTGTCGCTGGCCGGGCTCGGCCACGACGTGCTCGCCCTGCGACGCCGCGCCGACCAGGTCCCCGCGCCGCTCCGTGCCCGCTCCGTCGACCTCACCCGTGAGGAGCCGGACCTGACCGGTCTGCGACCGCGGCTGGTGGTGGTCGCCCTGACCGCGCGACCGCGGACGACGCACGCCTACCGCGCGACGTACGTCGACGGCATGGCCCGCGCGCTCGACGCCCTCGACGTGGCTCCCGAGCGGGCGGTGCTGGTCTCCTCGACGGCCGTCCACGCCGGCCACGACCGGCCGCCGCCCCTGGAGGACGAGACGGCCACGCCGGCCCCGGCCGACGGACCCGGCCGGATGCTCCTCGCCGCCGAGGAGGCGTTCCACGAGCGGCTGCCGCACGGCACCGTCCTCCGCCTGTCCGGCCTGTACGGCGCCAGCGCCCGGCTCGTCGACATGGTCCGTGAGGGCAGGGTGGACGACCCCCACCGGTGGACCAACCGCATCCACCGGGAGGACGCCGCAGCGGCCGTCGTCCACCTGCTCACCATGGACCTGCCCCCGGCAGGCCTCTACCTGGGCACCGACGACGAGCCCGCCCAGCTCGGCGTCGTGGCCGCCCACCTCGCCGCGCAGCTCGGCGTGCCCGCTCCCCCGCCGGCAGACCCGGCGCTGGGGCACGGCAAGCGGCTCACCAACGCGCGGCTGCGCTCGACCGGCTGGGTGCCGGCCTTCCCGAGCTATCGCGAGGGGTACGCCGGGGCCTGATCGTGCCGGTCCTACGTCGTCGACCCGCTCAGCACGTTCTCCACGGACACACTCGATGCGCCCGGCCCGGGCTCCTCCTCGAGCGCCCGGATCGTCACCGTCACCGTGGTGCCGCGGCCCAGCTCGGAGGCCAGCTCGATGTGACCGGAGTGCCGTCGCACGATCCGCTCCACGATCGACAGCCCGAGCCCGGTGCCGGGCCGAGCCAGCGCGTCGGGGTTCGTGGAGCGGAAGAACTCACGGAACAGGTTCTCCTGGTCGACGTCGGAGATCCCGATGCCCGCGTCGGCGAAGGTGACCCGGACGCCGTCGCCGTCCTGGGTCAGGCGGACGTCGATCCGCCCACCGTCGTAGGAGTACTTGCTCGCGTTGCTCGCGAGGTTCGAGAGCATCCAGTGCAGCTCCTCGGGCCGCCCGGGCACGAGCACCGGGTCGTCCGGCACCTCGACGACGCAGGCCTGGGACCGCGCCTCGGCCAGGGAACGGCACTCGTCGATGACGTCGAGGAGGACCTGTCGCAGGTCGACCCGCTCGGGCACGAAGTCACGCAGGGGGTCGGCCACCTGGGCCATGGCCAACAGGTCCTCGATGACGGCCTGCATGCGCGCGGCGCCCCGACTGGCAGCGGCCACCGAGCGGCGGTCCTCCTCGTCGAGGGAGTCCACGTCGAGCAGCTCGAGGTTGGCGGTCATCGAGAACAACGGGGTGCGCAGCTCGTGCCCCAGCGTGTTGACCATCTCCATGCGATAGGCGTCGAGCAGCCGGAGCCGGTCGGCGACGGCGCGCTCGCGCTCCATCTGGCGGGCGTTGGCCACGGCACGACCGAGGTCACGACCGATGTCGAGGGCGGCGAGACGCTCCGTGCTGGTCCATGCGGGGGTGTCGTTCACCCGGGTCAGGACCACGAAGCCGAGACACTCCGTGCCGACCCCGAGCGGCACGAAGAGCACCGATCCGACTCCGAGACCGTCGAGGACCGCCAGGAGCCGCTCCGCCTCTCTGCGGGGCAGGCCCGGTTGGTCGAGCCGCTCCCCGGAGAAGTGGGCGACGTACTGATCGGCCCAGTAGCGGCGCGCAAGGGCGATCACCACGCCGTCGATCTCGGCGAACGGCGGCTCGACATAGCTGCTGTCCACGGAGTACGACGTGGTGGAGGTGCCGCCGTCCTCGTCGAAGGCGGTCAGCCACATGCCGACCGCGCCGAAGCACGAGGCCAGGGTCGAGCGGCACGCCTCGACGACGAGGTCGAGGGACGCCTCACCGAGGGCGCGCCGCACGATCTCGCGGGCCTCGTCGGCCAACCGCACCCGCTCGGCCAGGCTCTCGCGCTCCAGCGCGAGCAGGACCAGCGTGCGGGCGACACCGGCGTACTTGGTGAGCACCTCCAGCTGCTCCGGTCCGGGCAGGCGACCGTTGCGCGGGCTGTCGACCGACAGCAGCCCGCGCAGCCTGCCCTCGTCGTCGAGGAGCG
Organism: uncultured Actinomycetota bacterium; assembly: GCA_963726515.1. GTDB lineage: Bacteria > Actinomycetota > Actinomycetes > Propionibacteriales > Nocardioidaceae > Nocardioides. Next base: position 142,225 of record CAVSCW010000021.1, on the reverse strand, counting down.
GTGCGACGAGGAGGTTCAGCGGGTGCCAGGCATCGTCGGCATCGACGGGTGAGACGTCGGGGATGGAGCTGTACTCCAGCACCTCCTGGTTGGCACGGTCGGCCGGGACGAAGAGCCACGCACCCCACTCGTCCGCGGTGGCGAGCTCACCCTCCACGGACTCGACGGGCAGCCGCCTGCCCAGGAAGCTGTCGTCCAGGCCGGCTGCGGCCACCAGCTCGAAGACGCTCTCCCGCCGCAGCGACACGGCCGACTGCTCGAAGCCGGCCAGCGTCGCCACACCCTCGACGAGGACCTGCAGGTGCTGACGGGTCTGGTCGTCGGGCCACGAGCCGCCCCCTGCGCCCTGCTCAACCTGAATGTCGTGCATCACACCTCCCCGGGGTCGATTGCACCACGGCATCCCTGCCCCACGGGTCCGTTTGGCAAGGAAACCTTGACACGGCGGGTGGGTACCCGTTCCCGCGAGCCGCATGCTCTCGGATGATGGGCGCCGCCGCACTGCCCACCCGGCAGGGCATCATTGTGCACGCCGTGCGTCCTCGCGTGGCGAGAATGTCGCACGCGGGGCCACGTCCGACCTCGCCGACGTGCCCGGCTGAGCCCCCGTGCCTGGAGGATCCGTGACCGACCTGCTCGACCGCCTGCGCGGCACCGTCGGGGCGACCCACGTGCTGACCGAGGCAGCGGACGTCGCCGCGCACGTCGTCGACTGGACGGGTGTCCACCAGGGGCGGGCCCTGGCCGTGGTCCGGCCCGGCTCCACCGAGCAGGTGGCGCAGGTCGTGACGGCCTGCCGCGCGGCAGGCGCCACGATCGTGCCGCAGGGCGGCAACACGGGCCTGGTGGGCGGTGGGGTGCCCGACGCGTCCGGCACCCAGGTCGTGCTGTCGCTGGGGCGGATGCGCACCGTCCGCCAGGTGGATCCGGTCGCCGGGACCATGACGGTCGACGCCGGCGTCGTGCTCGCCGACGTGCAGGCCGCCGCCGAGCAGGCGGGTCGGCTCTTCCCGATGTCGCTGGGCTCGGAGGGCAGCTGCACCATCGGCGGAAACCTCGCCACCAACGCGGGCGGCACCGCGGTCCTGCGCTACGGCATGACCCGCGAGCTGGTCCTCGGGCTCGAGGTCGTGCTGCCCGACGGCCGGGTCTGGGACGGCCTGCGGGGGCTGCGCAAGGACAACACCGGCTACGACCTCACCCAGCTGTTCGTCGGTTCCGAGGGCACGCTCGGAGTCATCACCGGCGCGGTGCTGCGACTCTTCCCCGCGACTCCCCGCCACGCGACCGCCTGGGTCGCGGTGCCCGACGTCGCTGCCGCCGTCTCGCTCCTCGGGCTGGCACAGGGGCACGCCGGAGCCCACCTGTCGACCTTCGAGATCGCCAACCGCCAGGCCCTCGACCTCGTGCTGGCGCACCTGTCCGGCGCGAGCGACCCGCTGGCGGAGCCGAGTGGGTGGTACGTCCTGGTCGAGCTCGCCGGCGCCGCGTCCGACGCCGGGCTGGACGAAGCACTCGAAGCGATCCTCGGCGAGGCGGTGGAGGCCGGCCTCGCCACCGACGCCGCCATCGCGAGCAGCCCGGCCCGGCGCGCCGCCCTGTGGGCCCTGCGCGAGGGCATCTCGGAGGCCCAGAAGGTGGAGGGGGCGACGCTGAAGCACGACGTCACCCTCCCGATCGCGCGGCTCGCCGACTGGGTCGCGGAGATCGGCCCGACCCTCACGGCCCTGCTGCCCGGCGTCCGTGCGGTGACCTACGGCCATGTCGGCGACGGCAACCTCCACTACAACCTCAACGCCCCGGTCGGTCGCGACGACGACCTGCGCTCTGCGGCCGCCGACCTGTCCACGGCGATCCATGACTCGGTGGCCGCCGGCCACGGCTCGATCAGCGCCGAGCACGGCCTCGGCCGGACGAAGGCGGCGGCAGGGGCGTCGTACAAGTCCGAGGTGGAGGTCGACCTGATGCGCGCGCTCAAGCGGGCCCTCGACCCCGACGGGCTGATGAACCCCGGCGTGCTGCTGCCCTGAGCCCTCGGACACGGCGGCCGTAGGCTGGCGGTCATGAAGGCACAGACGGTCGGCCGCGTCCTGCTCGGCAGCGCCATGGTGGGCGCGGGAGTGCTCCACCTGACCACGCAGCGCGAGGAGTTCCAGGCACAGGTCCCGGACTGGTTCCCGCTCGACGAGGATCTCACCGTCATCGGCTCCGGCCTCGTGGAGATCGCGCTGGGCGGGGCCTTCGTCGCGCTGCCGAAGCACCGCCGCACCATCGGCGCGCTCCTCGCGGTCTTCTTCGTCGCGATCTTCCCGGGCAACATCGCGCAGTACGTCGAGGGCACCGACGCGTTCGGCCTCGACACCGATCGGGGCCGCTTCATCCGGTTGTTCTTCCAGCCCGTGCTCGTGCTCGTCGCGCTGTGGGGTGGCGGCTGGCTCGGTCGCCGCTCGCAGGAGCGCGAGCGACTCGCCTCCGAAGAGGTCGAGACCGGGGAGTGAGTCGCCACCCTGCTGCCGGCACGACCACGCTGCCGGCGGAGATCCGGGTCCTGCTCGTCGCCGCCTTCCTCATCGCGGTCGGCTATGGACTGGTCTCCCCCGTCCTGCCCGCCTATGCCCGCACCTTCGACGTGGGAGTGGCCGCCGCGTCGGTCGTCGTGTCGGCCTTCGCGTTCTTCCGGCTCGTCTTCGCACCCGCCGGTGGTGCGCTCGTCCAGCGCCTCGGCGAGCGCCCGGTGTACCTCGTGGGACTGCTCGTGGTGGCGGCGTCCTCGCTCGCCACTGCCTTCGCCCAGACCTACGTGCAGCTGCTGGTGCTGCGGGGCCTCGGCGGCATCGGATCGACGATGTTCACCATCTCCGCGATGGCGTTGCTGGTGCGCCTGGCGCCACCGGACATGCGCGGCCGGGTCTCCTCGGCCTACGCCAGCGCCTTCCTCATCGGCGGCATGATCGGTCCGGTGCTGGGCGGTGCGCTCGCCGGCTTCGGCCTGCGGACGCCGTTCGTCGTCTATGCCGTGGCGCTGGTCGCCGCCGCCGCCCTCGTGGGCGTACGCCTGCGCGGCACGCGCCTGCGACCCGCTGACGCCGCCGGTCCGCCGGCACCGCCGATGCGACTGCGCGAGGCGCTCGCGCACCGGACCTACCTCGCCGCCCTGGGCTCGGGATTCGCCAACGGCTGGTGCAACTTCGGGGTCCGGGTCGCCGTCCTGCCGCAGCTGGCCGTGGCCGTGCACGACGCCACCTGGGTCGCCGGCGTCGCGCTGGCGCTCGCCGCCGCCGGCACGGCGGCCACCCTGCAGGTCTCGGGCCGCCTGGCCGACTCGGTCGGCCGACGGCCACTGGTGGTCGTCGGCCTCGTCGTCACGGCGCTCTCGCTCGGACCGCTCGGGCTGAGCAGCTCGCTCGTCGTGCTCCTGGTCCTCTCGGTGCTCTCCGGGGTCGGCGCCGGCCTGGTCAATCCCGGCCAGCAGGCCAGCGTGGCCGACATCGTCGGCTCGCGACGCAGCGGCGGCACCGTCCTGAGCACCTTCCAGATGTCGCAGGACGCCGGCGCGATCCTCGGTCCGGTCCTGGTCGGCCTGGTGGCCGACCAGGCGGGATTCGGGTGGGCCTTCGCGACCACGGCGCTGGTGAGCCTGCTCGCCGTCCCGCTGTGGCTGGCAGCCTCGGAGACCCGACCGACGCAGGTGCCCGCCTCCCGTTAGAGGCTCGGCAGCCAGTCGACCCGCCCGGCGAGGGCGGCGTAGCCGACGAAGGCACCGACGTCGAGCAGCGTGTGGGCGACGACGAACGGCATCACTCGGCCCCAGCGACGGAAGAGCCAGCCGAAGAGCAGCCCCATCGCGAGGTTGCCGACGAACCCGCCGAGGCCCTGGTAGAGGTGGTAGCTCCCGCGCAGCAGCGCCGCCAGGCCGATCGCCGCCGAGTCGCCGAAGCCGAGCTGGCGCAGCCGCACCTGCACGAAGCCGAGCACCACGAGCTCCTCGAGCACCGCGTTCTCGGCCGCCGCCAGCACCAGCACCGGCACCTGCCACCACTGCCCCGGCAGCGACTGCGCGACGACCGTCAGGTTGGTGCCGAGCGCGAAGGTGGCGAGGTAGAACACGATGCCGAGCGAGCCGACACCCACCGCGAGCCAGGCACCGCGGCCCAGGTCGCCCCAGACCGCCCAGCGTCCGCCGCGCGCCCAGACGTCGCGGACCCGCGTGCCCGAGCGCACCAGCAGGTACGCCGCCAGGGCGACCGGCACGAGCGCGAAGGCGATGCGCAGCAGCTGGTAGGTCAGGTCCAGCCAGGGTCGGTCGGGAGCGAGGGAGCTGTTGAGGTTCGCCGCCTGCGCGGACAGCGGTCCGGGCGCGGTGAGCGCCGAGACGATGCTGACGATCGAGTAGACCGCCGAGCGCCCCAGCGACACGAGCAGCACGATCGCCAGCTCGACCCAGAGCAGTGCGCGGGCCAGCTCGGGGACGCCTCCGGGGACCGGGGTGTCCGGCAGCCGCCACCAGGCACGGGCGGTCTCGGTCGCGTCGCTCACGGGCACAGCATCCCCCACGCTCCGGCCCCGGTGACACGGGTCCGGACCTCGGCGCCGAAGGGGACGCCCCGTGACGCCACTGCCTGCTGTAACGCCGGGTTCGGTGCTGTACCCACCGTGATGCATGGGGGTGGGTAGTTGCACTAACCCGGCGTTACAGCGGATCAGGCTCAGGCCGAGGCCTCAGCCGAGCACCAGACCGTCGCCACCCACGTCGACCGCGACCGCGCCCCCGTCGGTGACCTCGCCGCCGATCAGCTTGCGGGCCAGCGGGTCTCCGATCGCGCTCTGGATCAGCCGGCGCAGCGGCCGGGCGCCGTACGCCGGGTCATAGCCGGTCTCGGCGAGCCAGGCCCGCGCCTCCTCGGTCACCGAGATGTGGATCCGCCGGACCGCGAGCCGCTGCTCGAGCAGCGCGAGCTGCAGGTCGACGATGTGCTCGAGGGCCTCCTTGGACAGGGCGTCGAACATGACGACCTCGTCGAGCCGGTTGAGGAACTCGGGCTTGAAGTGGGAGCGCACGAGGCCCATCACCGACTCCTTCTTGGCGACCGGCTCGAGGATCGGGTCGACGAGGAAGTGGGATCCGAGGTTGGAGGTGAGGATCAGCAGCGTGTTGCGGAAGTCGACCGTGCGCCCCTGCCCGTCGGTCAGCCGCCCGTCGTCGAGCACCTGGAGCAGGATGTCGAAGACCTCGGGGTGCGCCTTCTCGACCTCGTCGAGCAGCACGACGCTGTAGGGGCGGCGCCGCACGGCTTCGGTCAGCTGGCCGCCCTCGTCGTAGCCGACGTAGCCGGGAGGGGCCCCGACGAGCCGCGAGACCGAGTGCTTCTCGCCGTACTCGCTCATGTCGATGCGGACGATCGCCCGCTCGTCGTCGAAGAGGAAGTCGGCCAGCGACTTGGCCAGCTCGGTCTTGCCGGTGCCGGTCGGGCCCAGGAACAGGAACGACCCCGTCGGGCGGTTGGGGTCGGCGATGCCGGCGCGCGAGCGGCGTACGGCGTCACTGACCGCGTTGACGGCCTCGGTCTGGCCGATGAGCCGCTTGCCGATGACCGACTCCATCTCGAGGAGCTTGGCGGTCTCGCCCTGCAGCATCTTGCCGGTGGGGATGCCGGTCCACGCCTCGACGACGTCAGCGATCTGCTCGGCGCCGACCTCGTCGCCGACGAGCGGCTCGAGGTCGACCTGCTCGGCGGCCTCGACCTCGGCGATCTGCTTCTCCAGCGCGGGGATCTGGCCGTACTGGATCTCGCTGGCGCCGGCGAGGTCACCCTCGCGCAGCCGCTTGTCCGCCTCGATCTTGAGCTGGTCGAGCTGGCGACGCAGCTCGCCCTCGCCCTGCAGCTGGTCCTTCTCCCGTTCCCAGCGGCTCTCCAGCCCGCGCAGCTCCTCCTCCTTGTCGGCGAGGTCCTGACGCAGCGCCTCGAGCCGGTCGACCGACGCAGCGTCGGTCTCCTTGGCCAGCGCGAACTCCTCCATCTTGAGCCGCTCCACCTGGCGCCGGAGCTGGTCGATCTCCTCGGGGGAGGACTCGTGCTCCATGCGCAGCCGCGAGGACGCCTCGTCGATGAGGTCGATCGCCTTGTCGGGGAGCTGGCGGCCACTGATGTAGCGGTCGGACAGCGTCGCGGCGGCCACCAGTGCGGCATCGGTGATGCGGACGCCGTGGTGGGCCTCGTACTTCTCCTGGATCCCGCGCAGGATCTGGATGGTGTCCTCGACGCTGGGCTCGCCGACGAAGACCTGCTGGAAGCGCCGCTCCAGGGCGGGGTCCTTCTCGATCCGCTCGCGGTACTCGTCCAGCGTGGTCGCGCCGATCATGTGCAGCTCGCCCCGCGCCAGCATCGGCTTGAGCATGTTGCCCGCATCCATCGCGGAGTCGCCGCCGGCGCCCGCGCCGACCACCGTGTGGAGCTCGTCGATGAAGGTGATGACCTGCCCGCCGGCGTCCTTGATCTCCTCGAGCACGGCCTTGAGGCGCTCCTCGAACTCGCCGCGGTACTTCGCGCCGGCCACCATCGCGGCCAGGTCGAGCGAGAGCACCCGACGGCCCTTCAGCGAGTCGGGCACGTCTCCGGCCACCACCCGCTGGGCGAGCCCCTCGACCACCGCGGTCTTGCCGACGCCGGGCTCGCCGATCAGGACGGGGTTGTTCTTGGTGCGCCGCGAGAGCACCTGGATCACGCGCCGGATCTCCGCGTCACGGCCGATGACCGGGTCGAGGCGGCCGTCCTCGGCGGCCTGCGTGAGGTCGACGGAGTACTTCTCCAGCGACTCGTACGACGCCTCGGCGGCCTCGCTGGTCACGCGCCGGTTGCCGCGGACCGCGGTGATCGCCTCGCGCAGCCCGGACGCAGTGAGACCGGCGTCGGTGAGCACCTTCTGGGCCGGCGACTCGACGGTGGCGATGGCCACGAGGAGGTGGTCGGTGGCGACGTAGTCGTCCTTCATCGAGCCGGCCAGGTCGAGCGCCTGGGCCAGCACCCGCGTCAGCGCGGCCGAGCCGCTGGGCTGCTGGACCGTGGAGCCGGTGGCACGGGGCAGGGCCTGCTGGGCGGCCTCGGCGCGGGCGAGCAGCTGCTCGGCGTCGACGCCCGCCTTCATCACCAGGCTGCGGCTCGTGCCGTCGTCCTGCCGGAGCAGGGCGACCAGCAGGTGGACGGGCTCGGTGTGGGTGTTGCCGCCCGTCGTGGCGGCGAGCTGGGCGGCCTCGACGACCTCCCGGCTGCGCGTGGTGAACTTCTCTGCACCGAACTGGCTCAACTCTGCTCCTGACGTGGGTCCGCGGGACCACTGTGGTCCCACTTGGTGCAACGCGCCACAAGTTGAGTCGATTCCCCTCAACTCTGTCAGGGCGCTCTTGCCCCATTTGGGTCATTGACCGCCGTCGCGTCCGGCCTAGGCTCCGGCACAGGACGCCGCGAGACACCCGGGGGAGCCACGATGCGCACAGCCATTCCTGCCGCGGTGCTCGCCACCGCTCTCGGCCTCGGGTCATCGGTCGGACTCGCCGCACCCTCGTCCTCGTACGACTCGGTCCCCGCGGACGCGCGGACAGGGCGAGCCTCCCTGTCCATGTCACCGACCTCGGGCTACCTCCCCGGCTCCGACCTGACGCTCACCGGCAGTCTCGGCACGTCCGGTCGCCAGCGCATCGTCGTCCAGCGCAACCTGGGCCGCGCCGGCGACAGCTGGATCGACATGGACGGCTCGAGCGCCACCACCCAGAAGAACGGCTCGTTCGTCCTGCACGTTCCGGCGTCGGGGATGAACGGGATCCAGTACCGCGTGGCCGGCGCCACCGGCTCGCGCGCCACTCCGCCCGTGGATGTCAACGCCGCCATCCAGGAGACGGTGGTGAGCGCCGAGAGCGACGACGGCTACGGAGTCGTCCGGCCCGGTGCCCCGCTCACGTTCACCATCGACACGACGGTGGGCAGCGGCTCGTTCGCTGCCGCGCCTCCGCTGGCCGGGCGCGTGCTGACCCTCCAGCAGCGCGTCGACGGCTTCCGCTGGTCGACGCTCACCACGTCCTCGACCGACGCCGACGGCAACGGCACCATCACCGTTGCCGCCCCGTCCGCGGCGGGCAACGCGGTCTACCGGGTGCGCCAGGAGGACTGGCGAGCCGGTCGGGACGAGGTCGGCTGGCACGCCTCCCACCCGGTCTACGTCGCGGTGGGCGATCCCGACGGACGCTCGGCCATGCGACCTCCGGCATCGAGGTCCGGATCGGTGACGCCCACGGCCGACCTGCCGCGTCGACCCCTCGGTGCGCAACGGACCGCGGGAGCGACCTACCAGTGGCGTGACCCCGCGTTCGAGTTCGACTGGGAGTACGGGGAGTCACTCACCACACCGGCCACACGCGGCTCCCGCCTCCGGGGCTGGTGGAGCGACTACGCCGACGGCACCGGGCGCGCAGTCTCGCGCAACGGCGCCGCCCTGATGAGCAGCATCAGCGAGTACGGCTCCCGCTCCAGCGCCAACCTCGGCTCCACGTGGATCACCCTCAACGGCAACCCGCGTCGCTTCGGCCGGTGGGAGACCCGAGTCCTGCCGACCGGGTGGGGCACCGGGTCGAGCGAGATGCGCATCCTGATCGAGCTGATCCCCAGCAGTGCTGCCGAGCAGCGGTGCAGCGTGAACGGCATCGTGCTGGCCGACTACACGCCCACCGCCACCACGGTCGGCTTCGGCGCACGTGCGGGCCAGCAGTGGACGCGGTCGGCGAAGACCGGCCCCAACAACATGGTGGCGCGCGCCTTCGCTGTCGAGGTGACCTCCCGGCGCATCACGTGGTTCATCGACGGCCGCCCGGTCGGCACGCTCGAGGACGCGGCGGCCCTGCCCTCAGGCCCGCTCACGATGCGCGCCAGCCTGGTGGGCGACCAGTCCGGAACCAACGCGCGAGCCAAGCTGGGAGTGGACTGGGTGCGCGGCTGGAGCCTCAAGCACGGCAAGCAGGCCAGGCTGAAGCGCTCCTTCGCCGTGGGGGCCAACCCGACGACCTGCTGATCCCCACAAGTTTTACCTGGCAACTGTTCCGTTCTCGAGACAACAGGGCATTGTTGTTGTATGACCAAGCTGATCGGCGACAACCGGGTGGTTGTCGTCCTGTTCCTCGTGCTGGCATACGTCAACGCGTATGCGATCACGGCCAACTGGTACCACTGAGTCCCTCGCCCGACCGCGTCCCGCGTCCCGCGTGAGGTGTCCCAGGGCTTCTGCTTGTCCACAGGTCCCGCGCCCCGGCCTCCCGGATGTCGGTGCGACCTGCCATCGTGCGTGTTCCACGCGACGGGGGAGGCACATGTTCGACGACAAGCTGGCCAGGATCCGCAAGCTGCTCGCACAGGCGGAGGACCCCGCCGCCACGGCGGCCGAGGCCGAGGCGTTCAACGCGAAGGCGGCCGAGCTGATGGCCCGTCACGGGATCGACGCGGCGCTCCTGGCCGCCGCCGATCCGGGTCGGGAGGTGGTGGGCGACCTCGTCGTCGAGCTGCTGGCGCCCTACGCCTACGAGAAGGCGTGCCTGGGCACCGCAGTGGCGCGCGGTCTGAGGTGCAGCGCCGTGCTCCGCACGACACGGACCCGTTCAGGGACCTCCCACACGCTGCACCTGTTCGGACACACGAGCGACCTGGCGATGGCCGACCTGCTGCTGACCAGCCTGCTCGTCCAGGGCACCGGGGAGCTGGTGCGCCGCGGCGTCCCGCCCCGGGAGCACGCGGCCGCCTATCGCCGCACCTGGTGGCTCGGCTTCACGTCCGCCATCGCCACGCGACTGGCCCGGGCCGAGGCCGCTGCCGCTCGGGAGGCGGAGCCGGCGTTCGCGGCGGCCGGATCCTCGGCGGCCCTGGTGCTCGCCGACCGCGCCGCCGTCGCCGAGCAGACGGCCGCAGCGGCCTACCCCCACCTGCGCGCGGCACGCCCGCGCTACCTCTCGGGAGGCGGCATCGAGGCCGGCCGGGCCGCAGGCGAACGGGCCGACCTGGGCAGGACCGGCACCGTCGGGCGCTCGGGTCGCCGAAGCCTCGGCTGACGGCGTCGACGAGCGAGTCCGCGCGACCACCCTGAGAGAGTGGCCCACGTGACCCCTGAGCTGACGTCCGACTGCTCGTCGTGCTTCGGCCTGTGCTGTGTGCTGCTCCCCTTCTCCGCCGTCGCGGGATTCGGCGTCGACAAGCCGGGCGGGCGGCCCTGCCTCAACCTGCTCGACGACGACCGCTGCGGCATCCACACCTCGCTGCGGGCGGACGGCTGGCCCGGCTGCACCGTCTTCGAGTGCTTCGGTGCCGGCCAGCAGGTCTCCCAGGTCACCTACTCCGGTGTCTCCTGGCGCGAGCAGGACAACCTGGCCGAGATGGGCGCCGTCCTGTCCGTGATGCGCCAGCTGCACGAGATGCTGGTCCACCTCACGGAGGTGGAGCGACGCTCCCCTGACCCCGCGGCGGAGTCGACCCGGGCCGAGGTCGAGGAGCTGGTCTCCGCCGATCCCGAGACCCTGCTGACCTGCGACCTCGACGAGCTCCACACCCGGGTCGGCCGACTGCTCGCCGATGCCAGCACCCGTCTGCGGGTCCGCTGGCCGCGGGCGCGTGACTGGTCGCGGCAGGACCTCGCCGGCCGCCGGCTCGACGGCGACCACCGAGGCGCCTCGTTCCGCGGGGCCACGATGATCCAGGTCGACCTGCGTGGTGCGGACCTGACCGACGCGGATCTGCTGGGCGCGGACCTCCGCGACGCCGACCTGCGCGGCGCCGACCTCTCCTCAGCCCTGTTCGTGACCCAGCCCCAGGTCAACGCCGCGATCGGCGACGCGACCACGCTCGTGGGGTCGGGCCTCTCGCGCCCCGGCCACTGGCCGACCGGCCAGGCGGGCTAGGCGCTCAGCAGTCCGATGCCGAGGCTGGCCAGGCTCAGCGCGAGCAGGAGCGCGCCCGCGAGCACGAGGACGATGAGTCGGTTGGGTCGCGTTCGCCCGGCGCCCATGGAGGAGAGGAAGAAGCCGCCGGGCATCAGCAGCGCCGATACGGCGACGCCGGAACGCGAGAACCAGTCGAGCGCCCCGGTCTGGCTCGTCGAGTCGGCAAGCACCTGGCAGAGCAGGGCGAGGATGAGCAGCACGCCCGCGTGGGCATGTCCGGCCCGGGCGAACTTCTCCTGGAAGGGCGTCACCTCGGCCCCACCGCGGACGATCTTCAGCATGTAGAGACCGCCCGTCTCCACAGTGACCAGCGACAGCAGCAGGATGCCGGCCAGGATGCGTGACTCGTCGGACAGGACATGGGACGCGGTCTCCATCACGGCTCCTCCACGATTGGATAGTGAACTGTCCACAGATTAGACAGTATGCTATCCAAAAGCAACCCTCGAGGAGTTCCCATGTGGATGGCCGAGCTGGCAGAGCGCAGCGGAGTCGCGGTCCCGACGATCAAGTTCTACCTGCGCGAGGGACTGCTGCCCCGCGGCGAGTCACGCGGCGCCACCCGGGCGGCGTACGACGTCGCGCACGTGCGACGGCTGCGACTGATCCGGGCCCTGGTCGACGTGGCGGGCTTCGGCCTGGACCGGGTGCGTGAGGTGCTGACGGTGCTGGACGACTCCTCGGTCTCCCTGCACGACGCGCTCGCGGCTGCGCACCAGCTGCTCTCCCCGGAGCCGCCGGGCGAACCCACGCAGGAGAGCCGCGACGCGGTCGCCGAGGTGGTGCGCGTGCTCGGGTCGAAGGCCGATCCCCGGGGCCGGCACGCGAGCGCCGTCGCGGCGGCACTCGACACGATGAGCCGGGCCGGCCAGCCGGTCAGCTCCGACGGCCTGACCCGCTATGCGCGGGCCGTGCAGGAGCTGGCGGCGGCCGAGGTCGGCCTGCTCGCCCCGGAGAACCGCGACGAGGCGGTGACGTACGCCCTGCTGGGGAGCGTGCTGGCCGAGCCCGTGATCCTCGGGCTGCGCCGGATGGCGCACGAGGACCAGTCCCGCACGCGCTTCTCGGACCGCGGCTGACGCCCGGCGATCTTCCTCGGAGATGCGATCAGGAGTAGCGGTGGCTCTTGGCTGCGTGCCCCTGCTCGCGGGTGCAGGTGCGACCGCTCATGTTGCGGTGACCGCAGAGCTCCTCGGCGTCCGCCGTCGCCGGAGGGGCCTCGGCAGCGGCAGGAGCGCGCTTCGTCGCAGCTGCCTCGGGCGCGACCGGGGGACGCGTGGCGGCCTTCGCAGGCGTCGAGCCGGCCCGCTTCTGCGCCTCGGCATAACGCGCCTCGCGCATCGCCCGCAGGTTGTCCATCTTGCTCATCGCTTGCTCATCGCTTGCTCACCCCCTGAACCTACGCGCTTGCTCCGACACCGCGCGCGGCGAGGCCCTCAGACGGGTCGGCGCCAGACCACGACCGACTGGGTCGCGGCCTGGTGCAGCACCGGCAGCTTGTTGGCCGGGGCGTGCGCGGCGACCCGGGCCGCCAGACCGCGACGTACGGCGTCGAGCTCGGCGAGCAGCTCCTCGTTGCGGGCGCGCAGGGCGTCGACCTGCAGCTCGAGCGCCATGATCCGGCGGACCCCCTCGATGCCGATCCCGGAACTGGTGAGGTCGGCGATCTCGCGCAGCCGCTCGAGGTCGCGGTGGGAGTAGCGCCGCCCGCCACCCCCCGTGCGCCCCGGCACGATGAGCCCCATCCGCTCATAGGCCCGCAGCGTCTGGGGGTGCAGCCCGGTCAGCTCCGCCGCGACACTGATCACATAGACAGCAGCGTCGGGCGGAGGCGAACCGAAGGTGCTCATCTCGGGGTCCCCGCGGCGTGGTTCGGCGGAGGAGCGCAGCGGAGGGGACGACGAACGTCGTGGGGCGAGCTCATCCGTCGAACAGTCCTGCTCGCAACGGCTTGCCGGCCGTTGCGGCCCGGTAGGCCTCGAGGGCCTCGCGCGCTGTCTGGTCGAGGCTGGCGGGGACCTGTACGTCGACCGTGGCCAGCAGGTCGCCCTTGCTGCCGTCGCGGCGGGTGGCGCCCTTGCCGCGCACGCGGAAGGTGCGGCCGTTGGGCGTGCCGGCCGGCAGCTTGAGCGTGACCGGCGCCCCGCCCAGCGTCGGGATCTTCACCTCGGCACCGAGCGCGGCCTCGTCGAAGGAGACCGGCACGTCGAGGGTGAGGTTGTCGCCCTTGCGCCCGAAGACCCGGTGCGGGGTGACCTTGACGACGACGAACAGGTCGCCCGCGGGGCCGCCGTGCTCGCCCGGCGCCCCCTTGCCCTTGAGCCGGATCTTGGCGCCGTCCTTGACGCCGGCAGGGATCCTGGCCTGGATCGAGCGCGCCGATGTGCCGCGGCCGCTGCCGTGGCAGGTGGGGCACGCCTCGTCGTACACGAGCTGTCGACCGCCGCAGGCGGGGCAGGTCTCGTTGATCGAGAACGCCCCGCCGGTGCCGGCGACGATGAAACCCGCGCCCTCGCACTCGGGGCAGATGTGCGGTCGGGTGCCGGGCTTGCCGCCCGTGCCCTGGCACGTCGCGCAGGCCGTGTCGGACGTCAGCCGCAGCGAGACCGTCACCCCGTCGAGCGCATCGGTGAAGCCGATCGTGGCGGTGCTCTCGACGTCGGCGCCGCGCCGGGGACGTGCCTGCTGCGTGCGCGGCCGTTGGCCACCACCACCGAAGAGGTCGCCGAACATGTCGCCGAGGCCACCGGCCCCGCCGCGATCGCGGAGCAGGTCGTCGAGGTTGAAGCCGCCTCCACCGAAGCCGCCTCCGCCGCCGCCCATGCCGGGGCCGAAGCCGCCGCGCGCCTGCAACGAGCGGAACTCGTCGTACTTCGCTCGCTTGGCCTCATCACCCACCACGTCGTAGGCCTCGGCGACCGCCTTGAACGTGTCGTGCTTGGCGGCGTTGCCGGGGTTGGAGTCGGGGTGGTTGGCGCGGGCGAGCTTGCGGTAGGCCGTCTTGATGTCGGCCGCGCTCGCGTCCTGGGCGACACCGAGGACCTGGTAGAAGTCCTTGGTCGCCCAGTCGTTGCGGAAGCCTTCGGTGTCAGCCATCGACCGGATCGACCACCAGCACCTGGGCGGCACGCACCACCCGGTCACCGATCTTGTAGCCGGCCTTCGCGACGTGCTTGCACGTGACGACATCGACCTCAGGGTCGGTGCCCATGTGGCTCAGGGCCTCGTGGAGGTTGGGGTCGAACGCGTCGCCGGGCGCGCCGAAGCGGGTCAGTCCCAGGTTGGCCACGACCCCCTCGAGCTGGTCGGCGACGGCCTTGAACCCGCCGGCGTCGACCTCACCGTGCTCGCGAGCCCGGTCGATCGTGTCGAGCACCTCGATGATCGGCGCGAGCACGCGGTAGGTCGCGTTCTCGGAGATGAGCTGGCGGTCGCGGTCGACCCGCTTGCGGTAGTTGGCGTACTCGGCCTGCAGGCGCTGCAGGTCGGCCGTGCGCTCCGCCAGCTGCACCTCGGCCGACGGGGCGACCTCGCCGTCCTGGTCGCGCTCGTCGGCGAAGTCCTCGGGCTCGAGCGGCCCGCCCTCCTCCAGCCAGTTGTCGACGCCGCTGATCTCGTCGCTGTGCGCGTCGCTGGTCGCGTCGCCGTGCGAGTCCGAAGGTGCGTCGGCCTGCGCGTCGGGACGGCCGGCCGAGGCCGAGGCGTCCTGCTGGGCAGGAGCCTCGACCTCGGTCTCGTTGGCCATCTCTCCGGCCGCGTCACCGAAGGATGCGCTGCCGGACTCGGTCACTTGGACTCACCCTCCGAGGTCGCCGCGGCGTCGTCGGACTCGCTGGCGGAGTCGGCCGGCTCGTCGACGATCTCCGCGTCCACGACGTCGTCGTCGGACTCGCCGGTGGCACCGGTGGCACCGCCCGCAGCGGCCTGGTCGGCCTCGGCGGCGGCGTACATCGCGGCGCCCATCTTCTGGCTGGACTCGCCGACCTTGGTGACCGCGGCGGTGATCTCCTCGGAGGAGGCGTCCTCCTTGGCGAGGGTCTCCTTGAGCGCGTCGACGTCGCCCTGGACCTCGGTCTTCACGTCGTCGGGGAGCTTGTCGCCGTTGTCGGCGAGGAACTTCTCGGTCGTGTAGACCAGCTGGTCGCCCTGGTTGCGGGCCTCGACCGACTCGCGACGCTTGGCGTCCTCCTCGGCGTACTGCTCGGCCTCCTTGACCATCCGGTCGATCTCGTCCTTGCCGAGCGCCGAGCCTCCGGAGATGGTCATCGACTGCTCGCGCCCGGAGGCCTGGTCCTTGGCCGAGACGTGCACGATGCCGTTGGCGTCGATGTCGAAGGTGACCTCGATCTTCGGCACGCCGCGCGGGGCCGGCGGCAGTCCGGTGAGCTCGAAGTTGCCGAGCGGCTGGTTCTGCGACCACATCTGGCGCTCGCCCTGGGCGACCTTGATCTCCACCGACGGCTGGTTGTCGTCGGCGGTGGTGAAGATCTCCGAGCGCTTGGTCGGGATGGTGGTGTTGCGCTCGATGAGCGTGGTCATCACGCCGCCCTTGGTCTCGATGCCGAGGGAGAGCGGGGTGACGTCGAGGAGCAGCACGTCCTTGACCTCGCCCTTGAGGACACCGGCCTGGAGCGCGGCGCCGACCGCGACGACCTCGTCGGGGTTGACGCCCTTGTTGGGCTCCTTGCCGCCGAGCAGGTCCTTGACCACCTCGGTCACGGCCGGCATGCGGGTCGAGCCGCCGACGAGGACCACGTGGTCGATGTTGGCGACCGCGACGCCGCCGTCCTTGAGCACCGACTGGAACGGCGCCTTGGTGCGGTCGAGCAGGTCCGACGTCAGCTTCTGGAACTCGCTGCGGGTCATCTTCTCCTCGAAGTGGAGCGGACCGCCCTCGCCGTGGGTGATGTAGGGGAGGTGGATCGTGGTCTCCGAGCTCGAGGACAGCTCGATCTTCGCCTTCTCGGCGGCCTCCTGGAGGCGCTGCTTGGCGATCTTGTCGGCGCCGAGGTCCACGCCGTTGTTGTCCTTGAACTTCTTGATCATCCACTCGACGACGCGGTTGTCCCAGTCGTCGCCACCGAGGTTGTTGTCACCCGAGGTCGCCTTCACCTCGACGACGCCCTCACCGATCTCGAGCAGGGACACGTCGAACGTGCCGCCACCGAGGTCGAAGACCAGGATCGTCTGGTCGTCGCCCTTGTCGAGGCCGTAGGCCAGGGCCGCGGCGGTGGGCTCGTTGACGATGCGGCTGACGTTGAGGCCCGCGATCTCGCCGGCCTCCTTGGTCGCCTGGCGCTGGGCGTCGGAGAAGTACGCCGGGACGGTGATGACCGCGTCGGTCACCGGCTCGCCGAGGTAGGCCTCGGCGTCGCGCTTGAGCTTCTGCAGCACGAACGCGCTGATCTGCTGGGGGGTGAAGGTCTTGTCGTCGATGTCGACCTTCCAGTCCTCGCCCATGTGGCGCTTGACGGACCGGATCGTGCGGTCGACGTTGGTGACGGCCTGGCGCTTGGCGACCTCGCCGACGAGCACCTCACCGGACTTGGTGAAGGCGACGACGGACGGGGTGGTCCGGGCACCTTCGGCGTTGGCGATGACGGTGGGTTCTCCACCCTCGAGGACGGAGACGACGGAGTTCGTCGTACCGAGGTCGATGCCGACGGCTCGAGCCATGTGTGTGTACCTCCTGCTGTGCCCCGGTGGTCCGGGGACGACGTCATGGGTGCGGGCGCCGGAGCGCCCGCCGATGTCCACCATCCTGACGCGTTGCGCCCGGAGTGGCAAAACAGTTGAGTCGATCTGGCTCAACTTCCATCACAGGCTACAACGCACGACGTCACCGGATGTTCCCGGTCCCGCGAGATTTCTTCGCGCCGTCATGCGGAGTCCTCGCCGGACCCCGCCGCCCGGGCAGCTCGGCCGCGCCGACACTCTGGTCACTTCGCTCACACGGGTGTGCGGAGTCTCGCGCTGATGGGCCGTTGCAACGGCCTACCGGCGCGGGAGTCCCCGCTCCAGCGGGGACTCCGGCACCCCGGGGAGAGCCCCCAACCTCAGCGGGTCCAGACGTACGGCGTCGTCGTGGTGACCGCCCGCAGCCCGGACCGCTCGAGGATCGGTCGCGACATGTCGGTGCAGTCGGAGTGGATCAGGCGGATGCCGCGCCGCACGGCCGACCGGGCCCGGGCCGAGACGAGCGCGCGGTAGATCCCCCGGCCACGGAACTCCGGCAGCGTGGAGCCGCCCCAGATGCCGGCGAACTCGGTGCCGGCGACCGGGGTGAGGCGTCCGCCGCACACCACGCGCCCGCCGACCTCGGCGATCCAGTACTCCGAGTCGCCCGCATCAACATCTGCGAGCGCGGAGCCCAGCGAGGATCCCCGACCCGTGCCGAAGACGGACTCCTGGGCGGCGAGCATCCTCGTCAGGTCGTCCACGGCGTCGCCGCCCGCGCCGATCCGGCGTACGACGACGGGGCCCTCCGGAGTGTCGGCGAGGGGCACGTCGAGCGCCAGCAGGGACGCCTCGCCGATCATGACCGTCTCCACGGGCTCCGCGACGAGCCCGCGCGCGACCAGCCGCTCACCGAGGTCGGCCGGCTGGTCGTGCCCGCGGGACTTCCACTCGAAGGAGGACACCTGCGTGTGGTCGCGGAAGTGGGCGACGGTGCGGTCGACGAGGTGGTCGAGCCCAGCCCCGTCGAGCCCAGCGAGGTCGCGGTAGGTGACGAACCCCCCATGGTCGAAGACCGCCCGCAGCAGGGGGCCGTCCCGGCTCACCTCGCTCGCCCGGGCCACCTCGGCATCGGTGCGCAGCTGGTCGTCGTAGGCCGCGAGCAGCCCGTCAGGAGTCACGGTCGACACCCTAGAGCTGTCCCGGCCGCGGTCCCGGTCGCCGGCCGCTGCAGCCCGGCACCTGCGCGCCCGGTTCCCCAGGTGGGGTAGATCACCCGTGATCCGCTGCGACTCCTGCTCGCAGACCGCACACTGTGCACGTGCTCCATGGGGGGAACCTGCGCCGGGTCGTCGGCGCCTCGGCGGTCGTGCTGCTGCTCGCTGCCTCCCTGGCCTTCTACGTCGCCGATCGTGCCGGCGCCGGCGCCACCCGGTGCCAGCAGCACCGGCTCGACGCCCGCGAGCGCACGGCTCTCGTCACCGGCCGGGGAGCACGTGTCCTGGTGCTCGGCGACTCGTGGTCGGTCGGCCTCGGCCAGGCCGACCTCGGCCTCTCGTGGGCGGCGCGGCTCCCCGGTGAGGTGCACGTCGGCGGGTTCTCCGGCTCCGGCTTCAGCGCCCACGCCAGCGGGTGCGGCCGCGTCTCCTTCCACGATCGCGCGCCGAGCGCCCTCGCCTCACGTCCGCAGCTGGTGGTCGTCGAGGGCGGCCTCAACGACCACGACCAGCCCGCGGCCGCCATCGAGCGAGGCTTCCGCGACCTGATGGCCGACCTCGCCGGGGAGCACGTGGTCGTCGTCGGGCCCGCGGACGCCCCGGCCCGTTCGCGTGCGATCCCCCGGGTCGAGGCCCTTCTCGAGACCCTGAGCCACGAGTACGGCATCCCCTACGTCTCCACCAGCGACCTCGACCTGGCCTTCCTGGCCGATCGCCTGCACCTGACCGAGGCCGGGCACCGCGAGTTCGGCGACGCGGTGGCCCAGCGGATCGCAGCCGTGAAGCCTGCCCGACCCGTGGTCCTCGCGCGCTGATCCGCTCCACGACGACGGAATCAGCGCTTCTTCCGATTATCGGACAGCGCGTCGCCCAGGCGTTCGGGATGTGCATCTTCTCGCGTTGCAACAACCTGCAGATCGGCGTCCATTGACGCCCCCCTCCCCCATTGCGAGTTTGTGCATTGGTCCGCTTCTCCCAATCCATCCTCGCGCCCCACCGGGCCCGGAACTCCTGATTGGACAACCCCCAGTGAAATCACCTCGCCTGGCCGCCCTGGCCGGTATCGCAGCGACAGCCGTCGCCGCGTCGTTCCTGGCACCGACCGCCACCCCGGCCGATGCCGCACCCTCGGCGGGCAACCCCCGTCTCGAGGCCCAGCAGGCCGCCAGCGCCTGGGTGAAGGGCCACGGAAACGCGCTGGAGCGCGCGTCGCAGGACTCCTTCGTCCGCACGGCCACCTTCGAGGGCGACCAGGACATCTTCTCGATGGCCTACGAGCGGACCCACGAGGGCCTGCGCGTGGTCGGCGGCGACTTCGTCGTCCTCGCCAACGCCGACGGCCAGGTCGTCGGGACGTCGGTCGCCCAGGAGTCGCCCGTCAGCATCTCCGACGTCACGCCCCGGGTCAGCGCGGAGCGCGCCTCCACGGCCGCTCGGGGCCTGGTCGACGAAGTCGCCGACGCCACCGCCCCCGAGCTGGTGATCTGGCACCGGGAGGCCGGCACCAAGCTGGCGTACGAGGTCGAGGTGCGCGGCACCGACGCCGGCGAGGTCTCGTGGCAGAAGGTCTGGGTCGACGCCCGCAACGGCAAGGTCCTGGAGTCCCGCGAGCAGATCGCGCACGGCTCCGGCACGGCCGCCTACTCCGGCCCCAACCCGTTGCCCATCGCGACCAGCGGCTCGGGCAGCAGCTACACCATGACCGACCCGACCGCCACCACCTTGAAGTGTCAGGACTCGGCCAACAACACCACGTTCAGCGGCCCCGACGACCTGTGGGGCAACGGCAACGCGACCAACCGCGAGACCGGGTGCGTCGACGCGCTCTACGCCGCGCAGCAGATGAAGGCGATGATGTCGTCGTGGCTCGGCCGCAACGGCATGAACGGCTCGGGCGGCTGGGTGCCGATCCGCGTCGGCCTCAACGACATCAACGCCTACTACGACGGCACGCAGGTCCAGATCGGCAAGAACCAGGCCGGCGCCTGGATCTCGTCGATGGACGTCGTGGCCCACGAGTTCGGCCACGGCGTCGACGACAAGACCCCCGGCGGGATCTCCGGCGGCGGCACCCAGGAGTTCATCGGTGACGCCCTCGCGGCGGCCACGGAGTACTACGACGGTCAGGTCGCGCCCTACGACACCCCCGACCACACCGTCGGCGAAGAGGTCGAACCTCGTCGGCCAGGGCCCGATCCGCGACGGCTCCAACCCGGCCAACGTCGGCGACCCGGCCTGCTACACCAGCTCGATCCCGTCCACCGAGGTGCACGCGGCTGCCGGCCCCGGCGACCACTGGTTCTACCTGCTCTCACGCGGTGGCGTGTCCAAGTGCGACGGCACCTCGACCACCGGCATCGGTGAGCAGGCCGCGATCAAGGTCCTCTACAACGCGATGCTGATGAAGACCAGCTCGTCGAGCTACCTCAAGTACCGCACCTGGACGCTCACCGCGGCCAAGAACATCGACAGCACGTGCGCGCAGTTCAACGCGGTCAAGACCGCCTGGGACGCAGTCGACGTGCCCGCCCAGGCGGCCGACCCGACCTGTGGCGGCACCACCACGCCGCCTCCCACGGGGGGCAACATCCTCGGCAACCCCGGCTTCGAGTCCGGCGCGACCGTGTGGACCGGCACCGCCGGACCGATCACCAACAACACCGGCCGCCCGGCTCGCACCGGCTCGTGGAAGCTGTGGCTCGGTGGCAACGGCTCGTCCGGCACCGAGACCATCAACCAGTCGGTGACCATCCCGGCGTCCGCCACCGCGGCGACCTTGTCGTACTGGATCCGCACGGACACCTCCGAGAGCGGTTCGACGGCCTACGACACGATGAGGGCGCAGGTCGTGGACGGTTCCACGGTCACCACGTTGCGCACCTTCACCAACGTGGGCACCAACGCGACCTACACGCAGTACTCGCACTCCTTGACGGCCTACAAGGGCAAGACGGTCACGATCCGCTTCACTGCGACCGAGGACTCCTCGCTGCAGACCAGCTTCGTGGTCGACGACACCGCGCTGAACGTCTCCTGACGTCACACCGCATCCGGACGGGGCGGGGCAGCTCTGCTGCCCCGCCCCGTTCGTCGTCCCGTCACCGTCCCCGCCCACCACCTGCGAAACCTCGGGAGAACCCCATGCGCAACCTCCGCACCACCGTCCTGTCCGCCGCGGCCGCCGGCGCCCTCGTGGCCTCGACCCTCGCCGGCGCCAGCTCACCCGCAGCGGCAGCCCCCTCGCCCGACCTCAGCGTCACCCAGGTGAGCGCCCACCTCCAGCAGCTGCAGAACATCGCCAACGCCAACGGCGGCAACCGCGCCACCGGCAAGCCGGGCTACCTGGCCTCGCTCAACTGGGTGAAGGGCAAGCTCGACGCCGTCGGCTACGCCACGCAGGTGCAGACGTTCTCCACCTCGTCCGGCACGTCGTACAACCTCGTCGCGGACTGGCCCGGCGGCGACCCCGAGCACGTCATCATGGCCGGCGCCCATCTCGACAGCGTCTCCTCGGGACCCGGCATCAACGACAACGGCACCGGATCGGCGGCGATCCTCGAGGCCGCCCTGGCCTGGGCCGCCAGCGGCAACACGCCACGCAACCACCTGCGCTTCGCCTGGTGGGGCGCCGAGGAGCAGGGGCTGCTGGGCTCCAACCGCTACATGGCCACCCTTCCGGCGGCCGACAAGGACCGCATCGACCTCTACATGAACTACGACATGGTCGGCTCGCCGAACCCCGGCTACTTCGTCTACGACGACAACCCGGCCGGCAACGGGGCGCGTGACGCGATGACGGCCTACTACACGTCGAAGGGCATCCCGTGGGAGTACATCGACGTGCAGGGTCGCTCCGACCACGCGTCGTTCCGCAGCTACGGCATCCCCACGACGGGCATGTACAGCGGGGGCGAGGTCATCAAGACCTCCGCCCAGGCCCAGAAGTGGGGCGGCACCGCCGGCACCGCCTTCGACCCCTGCTACCACCGCTCCTGCGACACGATGGCCAACATCAACTCCACGGCGCTGGACCGCAACCTCGACATGATCGGCCACATGGTCTGGCTCTACGCCGACAAGGACTTCGGCACCACGCCGCCGACCGGGACCAACCTCCTCGCCAACCCCGGCTTCGAGTCCGGCGCGGCGAGCTGGACGGGCACCACGGGCGCGATCACCAGCAACAGCGGCCGCCCCGCCCGCACCGGCTCGTGGAAGGCCTGGCTCGGCGGCAACGGCACCACGTCGACGGAGAACGTCGCCCAGTCGGTGACGATCCCGTCCACCGCGACCGTCGCGTCGCTGGCCTACTGGATCCGCACCGACACCGCGGAGTCCGGCTCGACGGCGTACGACACCCTCAAGGTGCAGGTGGTCAGCGGCACGACGACCACCACCCTGAAGACCTTCAGCAACGTCGGGACCAGTGCGACCTACGCGCAGTTCACCCACAGCCTGCTCGCCTACAAGGGCAAGACCGTGACCGTGAAGTTCCTCATGAACGAGGACTCCTCGCTGCAGACGAGCTTCGTGCTCGACGACACCTCGGTCACCACCTCCTGAGGCCTCCTCGGACTGACCTGCCATGTGCCGCCCGTGCGGCGTTCGCGCGGCGGCGGCCGTGCCACGCCTGGCCCGACTACAGCTCGCTACGACGGAACGCGAGTGCGGCAAGGGCGACCAGCAGGGCCGCCAGCACGAGCGAGGTCACCACCGGCCACAGGACGATCGCGTCGTCTCCGGCCAACAGCGAGGAGGGCACCCTGGTGAGAGCCGCCGGTGAATAGGTTCCCAGGGGCTTCCAGATGGCCGCGACCGACACCAGCGCGTAGACACCGATCCCGGCGCCCGCCGCTCCCGCACCCGAGCCGATGAGCACGGAGAGAAGAGTCATCAAGGTGATGAAGAGGATGCCGAGCACCAGCCACACCATCGAAGCGGACCACAGCTCAGATCCCGGTGCCTGCCCGAAGATCAGCACTGTGACCCCCCACGTGGTGAGCGTCCCGACAACCACGAGGACGGCGAGGAACGTCGAGTGGACGACCGTCTTGGAGAGGATGAAGGCGGTGCGCGAGACCGGTTTGGTGAGCACCAGAACGGCCGTCCCGCTCTTGCGCTCCGCCGAGATGAGGCTGCCGTAGACGATGATCAGCGCGAACAGGATGGTCCCCGACAAGCTCTTGATCCATTGGGCGTAAGCATCGTGATAGGTCGGCGTCCTCAGCACCAGCCCTTCAAGCTGGTCGCCGCCCACTGCGCCCAGCAGCTGAGGGGTGAGCCTGGCGAGCACCGGTCCGGCCAGCGCGAAGACCAGCAGGAGGCCGGGAAGCACCCAGATACGCCAGGTGCGCCAGATCTCTCGGGCTTCCTTGCCGGCGAGGACCGCGAAGCCGCTCATGGCTGCCCGCCTGCAACCAGCTCGACGAAGACCTCTTCGAGCCCCATCTCACCAGCTTCCATCCGGGACAGTCCCAGTCCTCGGGCGGCGATCAGCGCCGGAATCTCGTGTTGCGCGGCACCGACGTCAGTCACGGTGACCTCGATCGCGCCGTCGTGCCCCCGGGAGACGGCGTTCGCCCAGCCCTGACGCCGGATCTGCTCGGCGAGCTCGTCGGCACCTCCCGTCACCTCGACGACGACCTTCTGCTGCCCGTAGCGCGCCTTCAGCTCGTCGATGGGTGCCTGAGCGACCACGCGACCACGGTCGAGGATCGCCACGGTGTCGCAGACCCGCTCGACGTCGGCAAGGATGTGCGTGGAGAAGAACACGGTGGTGCGCCCGCGCAAGGACATCAGCATGTCGAGAACCTGCTTGCGACCCATCGGGTCCAGCGCGCTCGTCGGTTCGTCCAGCAACAGCAGCCTCGGTGCGTTGATGAGGGCCTGGGCCACGCCCAGACGCTGCTTCATGCCGCGGGAGTATCCGCCGATCTTCGTGTCCACGTCACCCAGCCCAGCCAGGTCGAGCAGCATCCCGACGCGCTCGTCCAGTACTGGGCGAGCGATCCCGAACAGCCCTCCGATGAAACGAAGGAACTCCTCGGCCCTCATCCATTCATAGAAGCCGGGCACATCGGGCAGGAAGCCGATCTGCGCCCGTACCGCGTTGCCGGCCGATCCGGCGTCACGGCCGAGAATCTGCGCGGAGCCGCTCGTCGGACGTGCGAGCCCGGTCAGGATGTGCAGTGTCGTCGTCTTTCCGGCTCCGTTGGGGCCGAGGAACCCGAAGACCGAGCCCTCCTCGACGACCAGGTCAACGGACTCCAGAGCCTGCTTCTCGCCATAGGCCTTGGTCAGCCCGGTGGTCCGGATCGCGGCACTCATTCGTGTTCCGCGTCGCCAGGCTCCGCGTAGAGAGCGTCGGCGACGCCCTGTGCGGTGGACACAGATGCTGACCCCGAAGGCGCCGCATCGTCAGTGAGGACGACCGGCCTGCGTCCGGCCACCAGGTAGATGACGGCCCCCAGGCCGAGGCTGCCCACCAGCAGGATGATCGCGACCCAGATCCACTTGTTGGCAAGGACCACCTGATGGGTCGGCCTGCGGTGGAGATCGCGCAAGGCGATCACGTCGAGGGTGATCGTCACCACGGCCACCACGACGAGGGCTGCCAGGAGCCAGGCTGGAAGCGTGGACAAGGTGGGGTTCATCGCAAGACCTTCCTTTCGTCAGACAGATCTGGTTGATCACGCCGCGGTGAGCAGCGCCGAGCCGTACCGGCTTC
Source organism: uncultured Actinomycetota bacterium (assembly GCA_963726515.1). Taxonomy (GTDB): domain Bacteria; phylum Actinomycetota; class Actinomycetes; order Propionibacteriales; family Nocardioidaceae; genus Nocardioides. The sequence continues at coordinate 117,636 of CAVSCW010000021.1, read as the reverse complement.
GTGGTCGCGTTCTCGCGACCTCACGAGCCGTCACGGCTTGTCACGTGGGTGGCGATTGCTTCGATGACGAGGTTGATGGTGGTGGCGAACGAGTCGTCGATGTCGTCGGGAAGGCCGAAGCCGCCCCGCATCTCGAGATGGACGAAACCGTGGACCGAGGCCCGCAGCGCCCTGATGAGCGGGATCACGGTCGCCGGGTCGACGCCCATCTCGACGAGCACGGATCCGACAACCGTGGTCGGCCGGGCGAGAGCGGCAGCCACCTCGGGGTCCTCTTGTGGGGTGGGTGAGGGCAGGAACGAGTCGTACAAGCCGGGATGGCGGCGTGCGAACGACCTCAGCTGCTCGGCGATCGCCCTGAGCGCCTCGGCCGACTCCAGGCCCACGGCGCTGTCGGCCACCTCGGCCGCGAGCAGGCCGCTGGCGTGGATGCTCAGCTGTCGACGTAGCCCAGCAAGGCCGTCCACATGGTGGTAGAGCGAAGGGGACCGGACCCCGAGCGTGGACGCGACCGACGCAAGACTGAGCGCGTCGAGACCGTCGCGATCCGCGACCTGGGCCGCTGCCTCGACGACCTGCTCCAGGCTCAGTCCGATCTTGCGTCCCATCAGCCGGTCACCGGAGTGGGTGAGGTCGTGCGGGTGGTCGGACTCGGAGGCTGACGTCGGTGGCCTGTCATGCCCGGACCAGCCACTCAACGCGGTCCATCGAGGCGAGATAGTGACCGAGGATCGCCAGCGCGAACACCAACCCCAGCCACGGGCGAGCCGCGAGAGCGAGAGCGGCTGCCCCGCCGCCCAGGATCGTGAGCTCGAGGGCGAGACGGACCACGCCGTCGACCTCGACGGGGGCCGCGCCGGAGCGGCTCGGGTCGTTGAGCACGTTGAACACAGCCCAGACGACCGCCGTGGCGACCGGCACCGCCACCACGCCGATCCAACGGCCCAGGCCCGGACCGAGCTGCCAAGCGGCCGCAGCGAGCCCGGTCAATGCCGCGATCTCGAGGAGGAACCGCAGCGCGAGATTCCATCCGGCCATCGTCGGGGGTGTCATGGGAGCTGCCCCACCGCAGCTTCGACGCGCGCCTTGAGCGACATGTTCATGGCAACGAACCCAGCCATCGTCCGCGTGTCGAGCGACGTGCGCATGAAACGCACCAGGACCCCGTCGAACTGCTCGCTCTGAGTCACCAGGGTGCCGCCGTTCTGGCACGGAGCAAGTTCGAAGCGGTGCCGACCGTCGAAGATCCCAGGCAGTCCCAGGCGGCCGAGCCATTCGAGGGTGGTGACCGGCTCCACCACGGTGACGGTGGGCTTGAAGGCGATGGCCTTGCCACCGGGGGGCTGCATGCGGTTCGTGAGCCGCTCGCCCTCGCCGACCCGGCCCTCGGCCGAGACGATGAAGGGATTCCAGTCCGGGTAGCTCGCCAGATCGGTCAGCGTCTCCCAGACCGCGTCGATCGGTGCGGCGATCTCGACTTCGGTGTGCAGTTCGTGGTGCACGCTGACTCCTCACGTGACTAATGATATTAGTCATCGTAACTAATGACGTTAGACACGTCAAGGGCGAGTGAGCCTGCATCGACGCGAGGCGACAGCTACAGAGACTGGAGGGACCTCCGCCGCGCCATGAGCGGATCGGCCACTGGCGCTCGGTGGCACGCGCGCTCCCCTCGACCTCGCGCGATCTACGATCTCGAGTCATGCACCACTCTGAGTCGTGGGACGACATCCGAAGCGCCTTCGGGCACGCGACGCACTGGTTCGTCAGCACCGCGGTGGCCGGACGCGACCGGTGCGAGGAGGTCGGCCTGGGCGAGTGGACGGTTCGGGACCTGATCGGCCACACGAGTCGCGCACTCCTGACCGTGGAGGACTATCTGGACAAGGAGACGGTCGCGATCCAGGTCACCTCGCCGGCGGACTACTTCCGGACGGCGCTGGCCTCGATCGGCGATCCTGCGGCTGTGGCTCAGCGAGGTCGCGAGGCGGGCGCTGCGCTGGGCTCCGATGTCGGCAGCGCGGTCCAGGAGATCGCCAGCCGGGTGCTCACCCGCGTCAACCTGACGCTGGCGGACGCTGTGGTGGCCACCCCGGTCGGGGGTATGCGCCTGATCGATTACCTGCCCACTCGGACGTTCGAACTGACTGTTCACACCTGCGATCTCGCCGTTGCCCTCGATCGGCCCCTCGACCTGCCGGTCGACGCTGCCACACACAGTCTCACCCTGCTGGGAGAGCTCGCCGCGGAGTCCGGCGCTGCAGGCCCTCTTCTCCTGGCAGCGACCGGCCGCAGCAACCTGGCAGCCGGGTTCACCGTCCTGTAGCGCGCCCCAGTCGGCAACCTGCAACGTCTCCTCCGCGGAAGACCCTGCCTCTCGACCACCCGAAGGGCGGGTCGCGGAATATGTCGGGTCCGATCCTTGTAGGGACTGCATGACTGTTCCCCAGATCCCGCTCCACGACGGCACGACCATCCCGCAGCTCGGCTTCGGCGTCTTCCAGGTCCCGCCGGAGGAGACGGCAGCGACCGTCGCGCAGGCCTTCGAGGCCGGCTACCGGCACATCGACACCGCGCAGATGTACGGCAACGAGGCGGGCGTCGGCCAGGCCATCAAGGACTCCACCCTGGCGCGCGACGAGCTCTACATCACCACCAAGCTCAACAACGGCTTCCACCGCCCCGACGACGCCCGGCGCGAGATCGACGCGTCCCTCGAGCGCCTCGGCCTCGAGCAGACCGACCTGTTCCTCATCCACTGGCCGCTGCCCACGAAGTACGACGGCGACTTCGTCTCCACGTGGCAGGTGCTCGTCGAGGCGCAGCAGGCCGGCAAGACCCGCTCCATCGGCGTGTCCAACTTCCAGCCCGCCCACCTCGACCGCATCGTCGAGGAGACCGGTGTCGTCCCGGTCGTCAACCAGATCGAGGTGCACCCGTTCTTCACCAACGAGGACGCCCGCGCGGCCAACCACCGCCACGGCGTGCTCACCGAGGCGTGGTCCCCGATCGCGAAGGGCGCGGTCAACGACGACGACACCATCGGCGAGATCGCCTCGCTGGTCGGGCGTACGCCGGCCCAGGTCACGCTGCGCTGGCACCTGCAGCGCGGCGACATCATCTTCCCCAAGTCGATGAAGGCCGAGCGGATGCGCGAGAACTTCGAGATCTTCGACTTCGAGCTCAGCGACGCGCAGGTCAGCGCACTCGACGGGCTGGACCGGGGCGAGCCCGGCCGGACCGGGCCGAACCCGGACACGTTCGACTACATCCCCTGATCGCGTCCGGACGCTGACCTCCTCGCGTCGGTCCCGCTCCGCCGGCTACTCGGCCAGCCACGCCGCCCAGGCGTCGAAGGAGTAGGGCCGCCCCAGGAAGTCGGCGACCAGGTCGGCGGCGTCCTCGCGACCGCCCATCGCCAGCACCTTGTCGCGGTAGGCGCCGGCCACCTCGGGCGCGAACAGGTCGTCGGCGTCGAAGGCGGAGAACAGGTCCTTGGCGATCACCAGCGACCACATGTAGGTGTAGTAGCCCGACGAGTAGCCGTCGAGGTGGCCGAAGGCACAGTGCATGTGCGCGCCCTCCAGGGGCGGGAACACCGAGTAGCGGCGCTGCAGCTCGTCGCCGTACGACGTCAGGTCGTCGTGCTTCTGGGCGTGGAAGAAGTAGGACCGGGCGGCGTAGGACATCTGCTGGACGGCGTAGAGGCCCTTGCCGAAGTGGTCGGCGCGGCGCATCGCGGCGACCAGCTCGGCCGGGATCGTCTCGCCGGCGGCGTTGCGCGCGAACGTGGCGAGCACGTCGGCGTCCCACGCCCACTCCTCGAGCATCTGGCTGGGCGCCTCGACGAAGTCCCACTCGGTCGCGACGCCGGAGAAGCGCAGCCACTCCCCCTGGCCGCCGAGGACGTGGTGGACGAGGTGGCCGAACTCGTGGAACAGGGTCACCACCTCGTCGTGCTCCATCAGGCCGCGGTTGAAGTTGCACACGAGCACGCCCTCGGCCAGCTGGCCACCGGCGACGCCCTTGACCAGGTCGAACTGGGCGGCGTGCTTGAACTTGCCCTCCCGCGGATGGAGGTCGAGGTGGATGCGGCCGATCCGCCGACCGTCCAGGCCGACGTCATAGCTCGCGACCTCCTCGTGCCAGGTGCGCGCCTCGTCCCGCGGGACCGGGCTCCACTCCAGCCCGAACAGCCGGCCGGTGACGTCGAGGAGGCCCTGCCGGACCTGCTCGAAGCCGAAGTAGGTGCGCACGACCTGTCCGTCGACGTCGTACTGCTCGCGGCGCACGAGCTCGGCGTAGTAGCGCGAGTCGTACGTCGTGACGACCTCCGCGGCCGGGTCGTCGAGGCGCTTGCGGGCGAGCAGCACCGCGACCTCCTCGGCGGCCCGCTCGGTCGCTGCCGCACTGATCCGCTCGATGAAGTCCGCCGATCGCCTGCCCGGTGCCGATCATCTTGACCTCGGCGTCGTAGTCGGGCCACGACCCGTAGCCCAGCAGGTCGGCCGTCTCGCGCCGCACCGCCAGCAGGTCCTGGAGGACCTGGTCGTTGGCGGGCCAGGCGACGTTGTTGGCAGCGAGGCTCAGCTCGCGGCGGGCGTCCGCGTCGGCACCGAACGTCGTGAAGGGGACCAGGTCGGGATAGTCGGTGGTGATCCCCACCAGACCGTCGTCGCCGGCCGGGTGCGCCGCGCGGTAGTCGTCGGGCAGGCCGGCCAGCCGCTCGGGGGCGATCCGGATCGAGCGGACGTCGTCGCGGATGTTGCGGCCGAAGTCCTGGGAGAGCGTGACCCCGAGCTCGCTGAGCTCGCGCAGCCGGTCGCGGGTGGCGTCGTCGCGGTCCACGCCGGCGCGGCGGAAGTCGCGCAGCGTGTGGTCGAGCACCCGGCGCGCGCCGGCGTCGAGTCCGCTGTCGGGGCCCGCGTCGAGAGCGTCGAGGACGGCGAACAGGTCGCGGTCCTGGCCCAGCTCGGTGACGTACTTCTGGACCTGCTGGCTCAGCTCGTCGGCCCGGTCGCGCACGGCGGGATCGGGGTGCACCTCCGACCACAGCGCGACGGCCTCGGCGTTGGCGATGGCCCTGTCGGCGCGGTTCCACGCAGCGAGCACCTCGGCGGCGCCGGCGGAGCCGGTCTTGACCAGCTCGACCTGGCGCACGGCCTCGGCGAGCTCGCCCTGGCACCGGTGGTCGACCCACGCGAGCCAGTCGCCCGACCCCGGAAGCTCCAGGGGCTCGGCCGGGGAGCCGGCGGGGGTGGTCGCGGAGGAAGTGGGGTGCTGGGTGTCGGTGTCGTGAGCCACGGAACGGGAGCCTACGGGCGCGGTGTGTCGACCTCCACCGAGATCCGGGCAGGCGCCCCCGCCGGTGCCGCACCGGTGCGATGGCAACCCGTAGCGTGGCGCGGGTGAGCGAGAGGGCGGGCCAGGTGCGGACGCCGACCGGCTTCCGGTTCCGCGACATCTGGCTCGTCGCCTACGGACCCTCGATCGTCTCCGCGATCGGGCACGGTGCGGTGATGCCGGTGCTCGTCCTCCGCGCCCGCGACCTCGGGGCGGACGTCAGCGTCGCGGCCGCGATCGTGGCCCTCACCGGCGTGGGCATGCTGTGCGCCAGCCTGCCCGCGGGCGCCCTGGTCGCGCGGATCGGTGAGCGACGCGCACTCGTCGGCGCCGGCTTCCTCGACGCCGGCGCGATGGCCCTGGCCGCCGTGACCGACTCCGTCGCCGGGCTCGCGGCCGCCGTGCTGCTGAGCGGCGTGTGTTGGACGTTGTTCCTCATCGCGCGCCAGGGCTTCATGATCGACGTGGTGCCCCCCACGCACCGCGCGCGGGCGATGTCGCTGCTGGGCGGCTCCTACCGGCTGGGCGTCCTGATCGGGCCGCTCCTGGGCGCCGGCCTGATCCGGCTCACCGACCTGGTCAGTGTCTTCTGGCTCGCTGCGGGGATGTCGGTCTGCGCATCACTGCTCGCCGCGACGATGCCCGACCTCGGCGAGGCGGAGCGCGCCGAGGCCAAGCTGTCCGGACACCTGCGGGTCCGCACGGTCATCGCCGCGCACCGGCGCGTGCTGGCCACCCTCGGCACCGCCGTGGTGGTCCTCGGGATGAGTCGTTCGCTGCGACTCAGCCTGCTTCCGCTGTGGGCCGACCACATCGGACTGTCCGCCGCGACCACCTCGCTGATCTTCGCCGGTGCCGCGGCTCTCGACGTCGCCTTCATGTGGCCCGGCGGGTGGTTGATGGACACTCGCGGGCGACGGGTGGTGGCGGTCCCGGTGGTGCTGTCGATGGCGATCGCCTGCCTGCTGCTGCCGCTGGCCACGTCGGCCGGGTCGGTCGCGCTCGTGATGGCCCTCATCGCCACCGGCAACGGTCTCGGCTCGGGCATCGTGATGACGCTCGGCGCGGATGCGGCCCCGAGCCAGGGGCGCTCGCAGTTCCTCGGCGCCTGGCGGCTCTGCGGCGACATCGGCAACACGGGCGGGCCGCTGCTCGTGAGTGCCGTCGCGGTGGTGGCCCCGCTGGCGACCGCCTGCCTGGTGGTCGGGGTGCTGGGCCTGGCGGGGGCGGGCTGGGTGGGGCACTGGACCGGGCGCGTCGACCACGCCCGGAGGGAGTCCGACGCCCGGAGGCCCGGGCCTGCCTAGCCGACCTTGACCACGAGCTCGTTGGAGGCGACCTGCGTGTCCGTGTCGATGACACGGAACTTGTTCTCGCCGACCTGGCTGGTCTGGACGTAGGTCGCGAACGTGCCGCCGCTGACCGACATGGTCACCGGGAAGTCGGACCAGGCGCCGTTCTCGAAGCGCTGCACCTGCAAGATCGCGCCCTCGCCGCTCGGGTAGGTGCCGGTGAGGTCGATCTGCTGCATCGGGCTCACCGACTGCTGACCCGCGGTCAGGGAGATGGCGTCCGTCGGCGCCTCGGACGACGTCTCGCCGGCGTCCGGCTCGACGCTCTCCTCCGGCGCGGGGATCGAGCTGCCGGTGTCGGTGGGCCTGGGCAGCCGGAACGTGGCCGGTGTGCCGCTGTCGCCGCTGGCCGTCGGGTCGTCGCCGATCCCGGTGGCCTTGACCCCGAGCGTGACCGCGAGTCCTCCCAGCAGGCCGATGACCACGGCGACACCGACCAGGGCGAGCAGCCCGGTCAGGACGGGACGGTTCTCGGTGTCCATGGAGACCTCACAGCTGGGGGACGGGGCTCTCGCCATTGTCCAAGACGGCCGGTCGCATGGCCAACCAGCGCGGCTCGCCCGGACACGACCGGGCAGGATGGTGCCATGCAGTCACCGTTGAGACACGGCAGGGCGGCGATCGGCACCACGATCGCCGGGGGCACCCTGGCCGCGCTGTCCCAGGCCCCCGAGCGCGCCTCGCGCCTCCTGCGGCACCGCTATCCCACGGTCGCCGTCACGGGGATGACCGGCGTCGGCAAGACCCGCCTGGCGGACCGGCTCTCCCGCCGCGCGAGCGCCCAGTCCTCGGCAGAGGCCGACCAGGACGTGGGCTCGGCGGTCATGGAGCGTCGTACGCGTCGCAACGCCCGGTTGCGCGGCTACCGGTTCCGGGTCGTGCCCGGCGAGAATGCCGCGACCCGGCTCGGCGCCCTCGACGAGGTGTTCCACGACGAGCCCGTCGACGGCGTGCTGCACGTCGTCGCCAACGGCTTCGCCACCCCGCGTCGTCCGGGTGGCACGAGCGGCGCGGCACGGTCCACGCGCGAGGAGCAGCTGGCCGCCGAGCTCGAGGACTGGTCGATCACCGCGCACCGCATCGCCAGCATGGCCGTCCGGCGGGAGCGGCCGACCTGGCTGGTCGTGGCGGTGACGAAGGCCGATCTGTTCGCCGACGACGTCGACGCGGCCGTCCACTACTACTCCCCCGGCAGCGGCTCACCGTTCGGCGACAAGCTCGACGAGCTCCGCGCCCTGGCGGGCGGTGCCAAGCTCTCGATCGACGTCCTCCCGGTGTGCGCGCAGGGCGGCGGCCGGAAGTCCGCGATGCCGGAGAAGGCCTGCGCCGACCTGCTCGGGCGGCTCGAGACGCGGCTGGCCCAGCTGTCCGGCCACGTCTGAGCGGGCTCGCGACGTGCGACCCGGGCGACAGGCGCTCCTCGTCACCCTCGCGGCGTACGTCGTCGCGCTGGTGTGGGCCGCGCTGGTGCTGCCCGATCGGGTGCCCTCGCACTTCGACGCCGCCGGACGCGTGGACGCGTGGTCCTCGCGCACCTCGACGATGGTCTTCTGGGTCGCCATCGGGCTGCTGGTGCTCGTGGGCCTGCCCGCCCTCACCCGGCTCGTCGCCGCCGGCGACGGCACCTGGGTGAACATGCCGCAGCGGTCCAAGGACTACTGGCTCGCACCCGAGCGGCGGGCCGAGTTCCGGGTGCGCTTCGCCGACGACATGGAGGCCTTCACTGCGCTGACCGGCGTGCTCCTGGTGGCGGTGCTGGGGCTGACGACCTGGGTCGGGGCGACGGGCCGCGACAGCGCACCGTGGTGGGTCCTGGCCGGTCCGGTCCTGGGCTACCTGCTGCTCACCGTGGTCTGGGTGGTGCGCCTGCTGCGCACCTACCGCCCGCCCGCGTCACCCTGATCGGCGTGCGGTCCAGACCACGGCCGGTGCCTGGTTCACAGTTTCACCAGTTCGGGTTTCGGGACCGTCCATCGGGGCAGAAGGTCGCCATGAGGCCGATCGCGATCAACCAGAAGGCGCTGCGGACCGCCCAGGCAGAGCTGGACTCCGCCCGCGAGGACCTGAGGTCCGCGCTCGAGGACCTCTCCCACCCGGGCGACGACTTCCCGTGGCGCGACCTGATGGTCGAGGGGGTGCGCAGCCTCGCGGACGACGCCGGGGTGATCGCCCACAAGTGCCGCACCATCGCCACGGCCATCGACGACTCGATCATCGACTTCGACGAGCTCGACGTGATGGTCGGCCAGGCCGCACTGGTCGCCACCCAGCTGGACGCGGTGGACCCGCGATGACCCGGGTCGTCGCCGACGCGATCGAGACACAGCAAGACGGCCTGCAGTTCGGCGACCCCATCGGCTGCGGCTACCACTGGACCGAGCCCGACGAGGTCGACGCCTATGGCGACTCCGTCCGCCGGCTCGCCGCCAAGGTCGAGCTGGCGGTCGACGGCTTCGAGCGCACGGCCGCGTTGTCGGAGGAGGTGTTCGCAGGCGAGGCCGCTGACGCGCTGCGGGCGCGGGCCGGGCGACGTCACGAGGAGTCGGCGCAGGTCCGCGACCACCTGCGCGGTCTCGGCCGCGCGATCAACGCCTACTCCGACGTCCTCCGCCGGCACCGCGACGGCCTCGAGCAGCTCCGCGCGTACGCCGTGAGCGTGGGCCTCGACGTCCGCGGCCCGCGCATCTGGCCCCCGATCACGACCCTCCCCGGCGATGCCGCGCACCAGGAGCGTGACGCCTGGGAGCGGGACTGGAGGTCCTACCAGGAGTGCTTCGACGTCAAGGTCGAGCTGCGCGACGCCCGCCGCATGGCCACGCGCGAGCTGATCAGGGCGTTGGCCGAGCACGCCGACGTCCACCCGGACAAGGACCGGAAGACGTTCGTCGCGGCCGGCGCCCACCAGGTGAGCTTCGGCGAGCTGCGGCGCGAGGCGGCCGAGGAAGCGATGGAGGCCGTCCACGCAGGCGAGGACTCCGACGCCGCGCGCCGCACGGTCGAGGGGCTCAAGCGACGTGAGCAGCGCGCCCTCGACGGCCTCGAGACGATGGTGATCGAGGAGCGGCCGCCCGCCGAGATCCAGGCCCAGGCCGACAAGGTCGCCGCCGTCCACCGCGAGCTGGTCGACGCCCGCGTCGAGGCCCGGGCTGCCGAGGTCGTCGCCGAGCGGGAGCAGGGCCAGGCCCAGCACGCCGCCCGCGACCTCGAGCAGGCCGAAGCGGGCCGGCCCCGACTCGTCGCCGAGCCCACCCACCTCTCCGACCGGCTGGGATAGCAGCCGGCCCGAGGATCACTGCGCCGGACCGGCGGCGTCCGCGCGGCGTTCGCGTTCTGCGACGGCGTACGGGTCGGTGCGGGAGTCGTAGGACCAGAAGTCGCGCAGCGCGACCGCGGTGAGCAGCACCCCGCCCACGCAGGCAGCGCCGCCGCTGACGATCGCGCCGCGCACCGACCAGGCGTCGGCGACGAATCCGGCGCGCGTCTCGCCCACCATCGGACCGACGGAGTAGGACAGCATCTCGATCCCGGCGAGGCGCCCGCGCATGGTGTCGGGGATGGTCTGGTTCCACACGGTCGCGCGGAAGACCGCCGAGACCATGTCGGCAGCGCCGGCGAGGGCGAGGAAGCCGCAGGCCAGCCAGAAGGACGGCATCAGGCCGGCCATCGCGATGAACCCGCCGTAGAGACTGGCGGCGATCACGATCGCGCGACCGTGGTGGTGCACGCGTCCGACCCAGCCGCTGAGCGCGGTGGCGACCAGCGCCCCGACGGTCTCGGCGGAGTAGAGCAGGCCCAGCAGCTCGGGCCGCTCGAAGACCTCGTGCGCCAGGGCCGGGAAGAGCACGACCGGGATCGCGAGCATCATCGCCGCGATGTCGACGACGTAGGTGCCGAGGAGGTCGCGCCGGCGCAGGGCGTAGGTCAGTCCCTCGTGGATGCCCCGGAGGCTGGGCGGGGTCGTGTCCCCGTCGTGCGGGTAGGGCCGCATCGCCGCGAAGAGCAGGGTCGCGACGACGTAGCCGACCATCCCGACCAGGAAGCACCAGCCGACGCCGACGTAGGCGACCAGCAGGCCGCCGATGAGGGGGCCGAGCAGCACGCCGAACTGCATCGCGAAGCTGCTCAGCGCGTTGGCGGCCGCGATCTGGTCGTGCCGCACGGTGCGTGGCTCGAGCGCCTCACGTGAGGGACGCTGCATCGAGCTCGCCGCGGCGTAGAGGGCCGCGAGCACGAAGATCAGCCAGACCCTCGGCTCGGCCGAGAAGGCGTTCCACGCGAAGGCCGCCATCAGCACGACCTGCACCACCCCGGTGACGACGAGGAGCCGGCGCCGGTCCACGTGGTCGGCCAGGGCACCGCCGTAGAGGCCGAAGACGATCAGCGGAACCAGCTCCACCGCCCCCACCAGTCCGACCATGAAGTTGGACCCGGTGAGGTCGTAGATCGCGAACGGGACCGCGACGTAGGCGACCATGCTGCCGAGGTAGAACACGCTCCCGGCTGCGAACAGCAGTCGGAAGTCGCGCGACTGGCGCAGCGGGGTCACGTCCATGCGCATCGCACGGATGCGCTCTCCCCAGGTCACGAGACAGGAGTGTCCCACCCGGGTGCGGGCCCAGGCACCGGGTTTTTCAGGGGCCGGGGTCGACCACGAACCGCGGCACGGCGCTGTCCCGACGGGCGCCGCACGTCAGCTGTTGCGGATCCCCGAGGACCCGGCGCACCCGCAGCACCACGGTCCGACCGTCGGCGTCGAGGGTCACCGTGGTGAGGTCCCCGTCCGTCGCGGCGTGCGACAGGCGTACGTCGTCGAGGCCGGTCAGCCGCAGCCGACGGCGTACGTCGATCTCGGCCGCCTGCACCGGCATCGCGAGGTCGGAGCGGCCCCGGAGGTGGTCCAGGTCCAGGCGAGCCTCCGCCACCGCGTCCGCGACCTCGATCGCCGAGTCCGGGTCGACGCGCCCGTAGTAGAGCCCCCGCGGCAGGACCAGCACGTTGCCGGCGAACCGGTCGCCACCGATGTGGGAGCACTCCCACACGGCGTCGGCGTGGCGGCTGGCGGCCAGGGCCAGCGCGACGGGCCGGCCCCGCTCCGCGCAGCATGCGTCGTGACGGCCATGGGTGCAGACCGCGACGAGCGGGTCGTCGTGCGGCGACAGGCCGCACGAGCGCCCGGCACCCAGGGCGGTCAGGTCCAGGTCCTGCACGTCCTCGACCCGGGGAAGCGTCGCCGCCTCCAACCAGGAGTCGGGTCCTGCTGCGCGCGCGGCGAAGACCCGCACCCCCGTCCCCTCCGCGCGACGGCCCGGTCGCCGCACCAGCAGCACGCGGACGCCGCTGCGACGGCCCTCGCGAGCCAGGTGCTCACCCAGCCCCACGGGGAGTCGCGCGTCGCGGAGGGCGTCGGAGCCCCACGAGCCGGCGTGCTCGACGAGCAGGAAGCTGCGCACCGTCGAGGCGGTGCCCGCGAGGGCGTCCTCGCGGGCCACGCTGGCGGCGGCGCACCTGAACGGGGTCATCGCACGACCTCGAGCAGGCCCTCCCGCACCAGCCGCCGGCACAGCACGAGCGCACTCGCGGGGTCGAGGGGGAGGTCGGCCGGCGTGAGCTCGCGGCGGGCGGCGACCGCCTCGACGGCCTCGCGGACACGCGCCGGGACCCGCAGCACGCGGTCACCGAGCAGCACCCGCACCGTGTCGCCGTCGTCCACCAGCTCGCACGGCCGACCCGCCCGGCGCCGGAGCAGGCTGTCGTTGCCCAGGCCACGCATCAGGGCCTCCCGGTCGAGCAGCGCACCGCCCATCCGCGGCGGTCGCTCACTGAGGAAGCGCACCACCTGCGCGTGCGCCGCCGCGGGTGCGTCGAGTCGTCGTACGGCGTCGGCCACCGCGCCCAGTCGCTCGCCGAGGCCGTCTGCCAGCAGGTCCGGGTCGGCGAGGTAGCCGGCCGGGAGGTGGTCGTCGGTGACGTCGTCGAGCACCTCGCGCACCAGCCGGGACACCAGCTGGCGCCAGGTGAGCTGGTTGATGCCGATCGTGAGGTGCAGCGACACCGCCTCCTGCGCCCGCGCCGCGTGCGGCGTGCCGGTGGGGAGATAGGCCACGACACCCGGCTCGAGGAGCAGCTCACCGGGCCCGCCCTCGCCGTGGATCTCCCAGAGCTTGGTGCCGTGGGTCTGCAGCACGAAGACGTCGTGGGAGTCGGAGTGCACCGCGAATCCCTGGGCGCCGGGCGGGGTGAGGTAGGCGTTGGCCTGGCAGGGGTGGCCGAGCTCGAGCTCGAGACCGGCGACCAGGTCCGCGACCGGGGTCCAGTAGCGCTGGAGCCCCTGCAGCACGATCGTGGCGCCCTCGTCGTGCAGCCGCATCAGCTTCACCGGGTCGACCAGGCCGGTCAGCGGCTTGCCGGCCAGGCTGCCGCCGCGGGTGAAGGCCGACTCGGGAAGGACCGACCCGTCGCGGGCGACCCGGACCGCGGGCGCGCGGATCGCGGTCTCGGTCAGCAGGTGGTCGACATCGGCCAGGGAGAGCGTGCCCGCGCCGAGCGCGGGGTCGGTGCGGTGGACGTGCACCGTCGACGCCCAGACCTTCTCGATGAAGGTCTGGGCGTCACCGGTCAGCAGGTCGAGAGCGCTCAGGGCGCGGACCCGTCCGTGCCGTCGGCGTCCGTCGAGTCGCCGTCCGTCGCGTCGGTGGAGTCGCCGTCGCTGCCGTCGGCGTCGGTGGAGTCGGCATCGCTGGAGTCACCGTCGGTGGCGTCCGAGGAGTCGCCGTCGGTGCCGTCGGCGTCGGCGCCGTCGGCGTCCGTGCCCGGCGCCGGTGCGACACCGGTCGGGTCGGTGCCCTCGGTCGTCATCTCGTCGTCGCCCAGGGGGCTGTCAGGAGTCGTCATGGATCCTCCTCGCTCGTCCGCGACGGGCGGTCCGTCCCGGGTGTGCTTCGAGTCTTGTGCGGTGCACCAAACCGTCCCACACCCCTGGGGGCGGGCACGATCAGCCGGCACGGACCTCGTAGCGCGTGGTGGCCTTGACCAAGTCGTCGCCGCAGGACTGCCGCCGGACCGGGCCGGGGACCGCCGTGATCTCGTCGTCGGGGTCGCCGCCGGTCAGCACGTGCAGCTCCCGCGCCTGCTCGGCGCCCGGTCGGCCGGCCCGACCGCGGACGAAGTCCACCGGCACCTCACCGCGCGCGACGGCCTCGCAGGTCGCCAGGGCGGTCGAGGTGTCCAGCCGACCGAGGGTGATCCCACTGGGGAGCGCCAGCAGGGTGCCGGAGAACCGGTGACCGCCCAGGTGCGTGGTCTCCCACGTGCCCTCGGGCCACTCCTGGCTGAGCAGCCCGGCGATCGGACGGCCCATCACGGCGCAGCAGCGGTCGCGCTTGCCGTTGGTGCAGACCAGCCACAGCGGACCGTCGTACGGCGCCATGCCGGGGAGGTCGAGGCCGATCAGGTCCTCGGGCCGGTCGAGCACCGTGCCGCGGACGTCGAAGCCGTCCTCGGTGGCGCGCGCGAGGAAGACTCGCGTGCCGGGCCCGGCAGTGCCGTCGTAGCGCCGCAGGAGGAGGACCTTGAGGTCCAGCCGTCCGAGGTGGTCGCGGACGACCTCGGGCAGCCGGTTGTCGGCGACGGCGTCACGGCCCCACGGGCCGGGGCTCTCCACGAGCAGGATCTCGGTGTCGGTCGGTGCGGTGCCGATGATCGGCTCGCCGTCCTCGACGCTGGCGAATGAGCACCGGAAGTCAGGCATGGCGTGAAGTCTGACGGACGGGTGTCCATCCGCCCCTCGGTAGTCCCCATCAGATGGGTTGCCACGGGGCCCGCCCGACAACCCATCCGATGGGGACTACGCGACGCTGGGGCTCACAGCAGCCCGCGGCGCCGAGCGACCGCGGCCGCCTCGGTGCGGGAAGCCGCGTCGAGCTTGGCGAGAACGTTGGAGACGTGCACCGAGACGGTCTTGGTGCTGATGAACAGCTGCTTGCCGATCTCGCCGTTGCTGCGGCCCTCCGCGACGAGTGCCAGCACCTCGGCCTCGCGGGGAGTCAGGACCGCCGGCGAGGACGCCGTCGCCGGGGCGGGGGCGGAGCCCTGGGCGACCAGCTCGGCCAGCAGGGGTTCGGCCTTCATCGCGTGCGCGGCCTCCCGCGCCAGGTCGGCCGCGACCCGGGCGCCCGCCGGGTCACCGGCGGCGCGCAGCACCCCGGCCAGCCGGACCCGGGCCTGGGCGATCTCGGGGACGCTGCCATAGGCCAGGGCGGTCTCCTCAGCCGTCCGCCAGGCCCCGACGAGCTCGTCGCTGGGGGGAGGGTCGACCTGGGCCAGCCAGCGCCAGCGCAGGTGCTCGGCGGTCCGCCTGGCCACCCACATGCGGTACTCCGGGCCGCGGCTCGCCTCGTAGCGGGCGTAGAAGTCGACCACCCGGGCACCGTCCGACACCAGCCGGTCGACCACGGCCCGCGCCGACGCGCGCTCGTCGGCGGACTGGTGGGCCGCTGCACCGGCGTAGGCACCGACCACCAGCGTCGCGAGCCGAAGCCGGGCCTGGAACCACTCGTGCCACAGGGGTACGACGCTGGCGACCACGTCGTCGTAGACCGCGAGGGCGCGCGCCGGATCACCTGCGGCCGCGGCCAGCAGGATCTCCGCGGTGCCGGCCGTGATGGCGGTGAGCCCGTCGGCCCCCCAGTGCTCACGCAGCCGCTGGAGGGCGTTGTCGCCATGGGGGCTGCCGCGCAGGCCGTGCTGGATGAGGACCTGGTGGGCGAAGTACATCCACTCATAGACCATCGGCGGGTCCTGGCCGGTGACGTCGAGGGTCCACCACGCCTTGCCCAGCCGGCCCTGGTGCGTCAGCGCGACGGCCAGCAGCAGCCGCACCTCCGCCGGGTAGGGGGACCACGTGAGCCCACCCACCTCGCTGCGCGCCAGCACCTCGCGGTAGACGTCACCGGCAGCGTCGAGGTCGCCGCGGTCGTGGTGGAGGCGTCCGAGGAAGTAGAGGGCACGCAGCTCGGGCTCGATGAGACCGACCGCGCGGGCCCGGTCCGCGGCGGCACGCCAGCCGACGCCCGGGTCCTCCCCACCCGCTGGGTCGAGGCCGGCGAGCGTGGTGTGCAGCTCGACGGCGAGGCTGGTGAGGTCGTTGCGCTCGGCGATCTCCAGCGCCTCGAGGGCGGCGGTGCGGGCTTCGTCGGCGTGCCAGTCGCCCAGGGTCTCGGCCTGCACGAAGAGCGCGCGGGCGAGCAGCTTGGCCGGGCCCTCGCGCAACAGCCCGACCGCCTGCGCCGCCGTCTCCCGCGGGGACTCGGTCGTGTCGGTGAGCAGGAGCGCCGACGCCAGCGCCGTGAGCAGCTGTCCGCGGTCGAGGTCGGAGGTCTCGGGCGACATCGTGGCCAGCCGGGCCCGCAGCACCTTGACCGCCTTCGGGACGCGGCCGGCCGCGACGAGCGCCTCGGCGCAGCGGCGTACGAGGGCCTGGGTGTCGATGTCGGCCACCGGGGCGCGCGCGGTGTCGAGGAGCTCGAGGGCGTCGAGGAAGTGGGTGGCGGCCTCCGACGGGCCGCCGACCGCCAGGGCCTCCTCGCCTGCCTCGATCGAGGCGTGGATGGCGACGGGACGGTCGTCGGCGCGGCGGGCGTGCTGGGCGAGCTCGGCGGCGGTGCCGACCGCCCGGCCCTCACCGAGGGCGGAGACGAAGTCGGCGTGCAGCCGGGTCCGCTCGCCGGGGAGGAGGTCGTCGTAGACCGCCTCGCCGAGGAGGGCGTGCCGGAAGGCATAGGTGCCGCCGCGCGAGGCGACCAGGACGTGGGCCTCGACAGCGGTGCGCAGGGCGGTCTCGAGCTCGGTCGCCCCGAGGTCGGAGACAGCGGCCAGCAGGCCGTGGCTCACCTGTCGCCCTGCGACCGACACCAGGCGGACCACCCGTCGGGTGGTCTCGTCGAGCCGGTCGAGGTGGACGAGCAGCACGTCGGTGAGCTCGCCGGGGACCTGGCCGGTCCGCGCCGCACCGACGAGCTCCTCGACGAAGAACGGGTTGCCCTCGGCCCGGTCGACGATCGAGACGTACTCCGCCTCGGACAGGGTGCCCGGGCGCAGTGCGCGGACGAGACGGCGTACGTCGTCGTCGGCGAGCGGGTCGAGCTGGAGCCGGTCGACGCCGCGCAACCGCATCCACTCCGCCACCTGGCGGCGCAGCGGGTGGCGCCGGTGGAGGTCGTCGGCGCGGTAGGAGACGACGAGGGTGACGCCGGGCAGCGGCCGGGAGAACAGGAAGCTGAGCATGTCGCGGGTGGACTCGTCGGCCCAGTGGGTGTCCTCGACGACCACGAGCAGTGGAGCGTCCACCGCGACGGCCGCGAGCAGGTCGGCGAACGCGTCGTAGACGTTGCCGCGGTCGAGGGCCTGGTCGCCCGACGCGGTCTCGCTGCTGCGGATGCGGCGGCCCGGCTGGAGACGCGCGAGCGTGGGGTGCTGCTCGAGCACGCCTGCGGCGACGTCGGGCATGTCGGCCATGACGCGGCCGAGGACCTCGGAGAAGGGGAGGTAGGGCAGGGAGCTGTCGGCCAGGTCGAGGCAGTGACCGGCGACGACGTGCCACCCGGCATCGATCGCGGCGTCGCGCAGCGCCATGAGCACCCGCGTCTTGCCGACGCCGGCGTCACCCGCGACGAGCATCGCGCGCACGGAGGGGTCTCCGGTCACGTCCCGGGACGCACGAATGCCGAGCTGGGAGGAGAGCTCCTCCAGCTCGGCATCGCGTCCGATGAGATCGGTGGTCCGCAGGGCCGGCACGGACGACATTGTGTCCTGCCGCCCCGACAGTGCGGGGCCGATCGTGGTGCGGGTCATCCCCGGGTCTGGTCGCCGCGCACGCGGGTCCAGCGGCGGAGCGGGCGGTAGTCCTCCCGCACCTTCTGCTGGCGGTAGGCGATCTCGGCGCCCAGGAAGCTGTCGGTGTTGAACATGTGCTTCTCCTCTGCTGATCGGCCCCAGTCCGGGACCGTGAGACGAGAGTGCGTCGCTGAGGTAGGCGCGGACATCGGGCACGTGTCGTATTCGCCGGTGCCCGGCTACCTCAGATGCGGTGCGAAACGGCTGGCGATGCTCGTCTGAGGTAGGGGGGCTCTCGGCCACCTCCACCTCGGGTCGCCCCCGGGAACGTGCCTCAGCCCAGGACCGGGCGGCCCGCCTGCCAGACCCCCGCCACGAGCGGGACGCCGGGACGGTAGGCGAGGTGGAGGTACGACGGCGCGTCGAGGAGGACGAGGTCGGCGGCCCTGCCGGGCGCGAGCACCCCGACGTCGTCGCGATCCAGCGCCGCCGCGCCCATGGCGGTCGCTGCGTGCAGCGCCTCCGCCGGGGTCATCCGCATCTCCCGCACGGCCAGCGCGATGCACAGCGCCATCGAGGAGGTGAAGCACGAGCCGGGGTTGCAGTCGCTGGCCAGCGCGACCCGGACGCCGGCGTCGAGGAGGCCCCGGGCGTCGGGGTAGGGCTGACGGGTGGAGAACTCCACGCCGGGCAGGAGGGTCGCGATGGTGCCTGAGTCGCTCAGCGACTCGACGTCGAGGGCGGAGAGATAGGTGCAGTGGTCGACCGCGACCAGGCCGAGCTCGCAGGCCAGCCGCACCCCGCCGCCGTACGTCAGCTGGTTGGCGTGGAGCCGTCCGCGCAGGCCGCTGTCGGACCCCGCGGCCAGGATGGTGCGGGCCTGGTCGACGTCGAAGGCGCCGTCCTCGCAGAACACGTCGATCCACCGGGCGTGCGGCGCCGCCGCCGCGAGCATGGGGCCGGTGACCAGGGCGACGTAGTCCTCGGGGGTGGTGTCGGCGGGGACGACGTGGGCGCCGAGGAACGTGGTCTCGTCGGTGAACTGGCGGGCCACCGCGAGACTGCGCGCCTCGTCGAGGACCGACAACCCGTAGCCGCTCTTGATCTCGATGGTGGTGGTGCCCTGCGCCCGCATCTCGGCGACGAGTCGGGCGACGTGCGAGGTGAGCTGCTCGTCGGTGGCGGCGCGCGTCTTCGCCACCGTCGTCCGGATGCCGCCCGCGGCGTAGGGCTCGCCGGTCATCCGCGCCTCGAAGTCCGCCGAGCGGTCGCCGGCGAAGACCAGGTGGCTGTGGGAGTCGACGAAGCCGGGGATGACCGCGCGTCCGCCGGCGTCGACGTGGACGTCGGCGGCCGGCGCCTGCGCGGCCGGCCCGACCCAGGCGATCCGGCCGCCCTCGACCACGACCGCCGCGTCGTGGACGAGGCCGAGCAGGCCGCCGTGCTCCGCGCGCGCCGGGTCGTTGGTCACCAGCTCGCCGATGCCGGTGATCACGGTCGTGCTCATCGTTCCTCCTCCACCAGGGCCCGGACCCGGGCGATCGCGTCGTCGAGCTCGCGCCCGATCGTCGCCCGGTCACCATCGTCGACCACCCAGCGGCCGTCGGCCATCACCCGGCGTACGTCCTCGGCCGCCGCCGCGAAGACCACCGAGCCCTCGTCCCGCCCGGTGCCCGCCGTGCGGGGCGAGGCCGGGTCGAGGACCACGAGGTCCGCGCGCTGTCCCACCGCGATGGCGCCGGCGTCGTCCCAGCCGAGCGAGGCATGGCCGGTCGTGGTCGAGGCGGCCAGCAGCTCGGCCGCGGCCCAGTGGCCGCGCCGACGGGTGGCCAGGCGCTCATTGAGCTCGACGGCACGCATCTCCTCGAAGGGGTCGATGACCGCGTGGCTGTCCGAGCCCAGGGTGAGCCGGGCGCCCGCCTCGTGGAGCCGACGGGAGGGGCCGATGCCGTCGCCGAGGTCGCGCTCGGTGGTGGGGCAGAAGGAGACGTGGGCGCCGGCGCGGCCGATGAGGGCGATGTCGTCGTCGCTCAGGTGGGTGGCGTGGACGAGGGTGGTGGTCGATCGCAGCAGGCCGTGGTCGGCGAGCAGGCGCGCCGGCGTGACGCCGTACGCCTCGAGGCAGCCCTCGTTCTCGGCGACCTGCTCCGACAGGTGCGTGTGGAAGGGACGGTCGGCGACCCAGCCCGCGACGGCGTCGAGATCGGCGGCCGGGACCGCGCGCACCGAGTGGACCGCCGCACCGACCACCGAGTGGCCCGACGGGGAGAGACCCTCGACCCGCTCGGTCCACGCCTCCACCGACCCGTCGCTGTAGCGCACCTGGGCGCCCTCGGGCGCGGCCCCGAATCCGGAGGAGAGATAGAGCGTGTCGAGCAGGGTGATCCGGATGCCGGCCTGCCGCGCTGCCTCGACGAGGGCCTGGCCCATCTCGTTGGGGTCGGCGTAGGGCGTGCCGTCGGGCTGGTGGTGGAGGTAGTGGAACTCCCCCACGCACGTGATCCCGGCGGCGGCCATCTCGCGGTACGTCGCTCGCGCGAGGGCGAGGTAGGTGTCGGGATCGAGCCGCGCGGCGACGCCGTACATCTGCTCGCGCCAGGTCCAGAACGTGCCGCGCTCGCGCTGGGTGCGGCCGCGCAGGGCGCGGTGGAAGGCGTGGCTGTGGGTGTTGGCCAGGCCGGGCACGACCAGCCCGCGCACCGGGATCGCTCGCGGCGGGTCGGCATCAGGGGTCACCGAGGTGAAGCGGCCGTCCTCCACCTCGACCAGCACGTCGTCGCGGAAGCTTGCTCCGGACGTCGATGGGAGCCAGGCGCGCTCGAGGAGGTACGCCGTCACCCGCGCGCCCCGGTGAGCTCGGCGAGCACGTCGGCCAGGGCCTCCACACCCGCGAGGCAGTCGGCCATCTCGGCGTGCTCGTCGGGCGAGTGCGAGATCCCCGACGGGTTGCGCACGAAGACCATGGCGGTGGGGATGCCGGCGTCGGACAGGATGCCGGCGTCGTGACCGGCCTGGGTGGGGATGACCGGCCAGTCGCCGAGCCGGGCCAGCCGCGCAGCCAGGTCGGCATCGAAGGCCACCGATCCGGAGACCGACTCGGGCGTCACGACGAGCGAGGTGCCGTCGCGGCCGGCGCGGTCGTCGGCCTGCCGGGAGATGTCCGCGACCATCTCGGCGAGCGCGCCGTCGGAGGAGCCGCGGGCATCGAGCCAGGCGGTGACCAGCGACGGGACCGCGTTGGTGCCGTTGGGCTCGACCGCGATCCGGCCGAAGGTCGCCCGCTGCCCGGCCAGCCTGGCCTGCTTGTTGGCCGCCAGCGCGGTCATCGCGTAGGTGAGCATCGGGTCGTGCCGGTCCTCCATGCGGGTCGTGCCCGCATGGTTGGCCTGGCCGGTGAAGTCGAACCGCCAGCGACCGTGCGGCCAGATCTCACTGGCGAGCCCCACCGCGACGTCACGGTCGACGAGGTCGCGACCCTGCTCGACGTGCAGCTCGACGAAGGTGCCGACGCGGTCCAGCGACAGCAGCCCCAGCGAGGGGTCCAGGCCCGCGGCGCTGATCGCATCGCCGAGGAACACCCCGTCGCGGTCGCGCAGCTCGCGTGCCTGGTCCCACGTGGTCGCACCCGTGGCCAGCCGGGAGCCCAGGCAGGCGCGGCCGAACCGCGAACCCTCCTCCTCGACGAAGACCGAGACCCCGATCGGGCGGGCCGGCTCGAAGCCGCGCTCGCGCAGCAGGTCGATCGCGGCGAGACGCGGAGACGACGCCGAGCGGGCCGTCGTACGCACCGCCGTCGAGGACCGAGTCGAGGTGCGACCCGGTGAGGACGCCAGCGCCTTCCTCGACCGGCGGGTGCGCGGGCTCCCACCACGCGACCTGGTTGCCGATGCCGTCGGTCTCGACCGTGAGCCCGCGTGACTCACATGCGGCGGCGAACCAGGCGCGCAGCTCGGTCTCGGCCGCGGCCCAGGGTTGGCGGAAGTAGCCACCCGACGAGGCAGAGCGCCCCACCGGCGCCAGGTCCCGCCACATCTCCTCGAACCTCATGCCTGCAGTCCATCGGCAACCCGAGGTCGGGTCAACGCAGCTCCGCGGCAAGTCGTCTCGGATCCCAGACCCCCTGCCGTCGCGCGCGCCCGCTGTAACGCCGTGTTAGTGGCTGTACCCACCCCGATGCATGGGGGTGGGTAGTTGCTGTAACACGGCGTTACAGCGAGAGGGGGCCGCAGCTCGCGGCCAAGTGGCAGGCTCGCCCCATGGAGTTCCGCGAGGTCGTACGCCGCCGGCGGATGGTGCGCCGCTATGCCGACAGCCGCGTCGACCCGGCTGTCGTCGACCGCATGCTCGAGCACGCCGCCCGTGCACCCAACGCCGGGTTCACCCAGGGTTGGGCGTTCCTGGTGCTCGACACTCCGGAGGACGTCGCACTGTTCTGGGAGTCGACCGGCGCGGACCCCGAGACCCACAACACCTGGCTCGACGGGATGCGCACCGCACCGGTGGTGATCGTGCCGCTCGCGTGCAAGGACGCCTACCTCGAGCGCTACGCCGAGCCCGACAAGGGCTGGACCGACCGGCGCGAGGACCGGTGGCCGGTGCCGTACTGGTTCGTCGACACCGGGATGGCGGCGCTGCTGATCCTCCAGACGGCCGTCGACGAAGGGCTGGGCGCCTGCTTCTTCGGCATCCCCGGCGAGCACCTCGACGCCTTCCGAAGGTCCTTCGCGATCCCCGAGGACCACGCGCCGGTCGGCGCGATCACCGTCGGGCACCGGGAGGTCGACCCGGGACCTGCGGGGTCCCCGGCCCGGCGGGAGCGGCGGGCGAATCTCGTCCACCGCGGCCGCTGGGGCACTACGGTCACCCCATGACCGAACGCGTGGTCAGCGCGCTGCAGGCCCTCGTCCGCATCCCGACCGTCTCCGACCGCGACCCCTCGCGCGTCGACAGCGACGTCTTCGACGCGCTCCTGGCCGAGCTGGCCGCGCAGTTCCCGCTGCTCCACCGGCGGCTCGACCTGATCCGCGTGGGCACCCACGGCCTGCTCTTCCACTGGGCCGGCGCGAGCGTGGAGCGGCCGGTGGTGCTGATGGCGCACCTCGACGTCGTGCCCGTCGACCTCGACGCCCCGTGGCAGCACGAGCCATTCGGCGCCGAGGTCCACGACTCCCCCGCCGGTCCGGCGATCTGGGGCCGGGGCACCCTCGACGACAAGGGCTGCGTGGTGGCGATCTGCGACGCCGTCGAGACCCTGATCGAGGCCGGCCACACGCCTGCCCAGGACGTCTGGCTGTCCTTCGGGTGCGACGAGGAGGTCAGCGGCACGTCGGCCCTCGAGGCGGTCGAGGTCCTCCGCACCCGAGGAGTCACGCCGTGGCTGGTCCTGGACGAGGGTGGCGCCATCGCCGGAGGTGCGTTCCCCGGCGTGAAGGCCCCCCTGGGGGTCATCGGCGTCACCGAGAAGGGCACCACGTCGCTGGAGCTGGTCGCCGAAGGCCGCGGCGGGCACGCCTCGACCCCCGCCAGGAACGGGCCCACCGCGCGCATCGCGCGCGCCATCCTGCGCGTCGAGAAGTCCCCCTTCCCGGCCTCCGCGCCGGCCCCCACCCTCGAGCTGGTGCGACGGCTGGCGCCCCACCTGCCACTGCCCCTGCGCCCCGTCCTCGCCCCCCTGCTGGGTCGGGCCGACCGGCTCGCGCCGGTGATCACCCGGGCCCTGGTCGCCGCCGGCCCCGAGGCCGCAGCCATGACGCGTACGACGGTCGCCACCACCACCCTGAGCGGTTCTCCCGCCCTCAACGTGATCGCCTCGACCGCCCGGGCCGGGCTCAACATCCGGGTCATGGTCGGTGACACCGTCGCAGGAGTGGTCGAGCACATCCGCGCGGCCGTCGCGGACGACTCGATCCGCATCGACGTCGTCGAGTCCGGGGAACCCTCGCCGATCTCCCCGATGGACGCGCCCTTCGAGCTGCTCGAGGAGTGCATCGGTGTGGTCTTCCCCGAGGCGGTCGCGACGCCGTACGTGATGATGGCCGCCACCGACTCGCGCCACTTCACCGCGATCAGCGAGCACGTCTACCGCTTCGCCCCCTTCCGGATGACCCAGGCCCAGCGCCAGTCGATCCACTCCTACGACGAGCACATCGGCGTCGCCGACCTGCTCGACGGAGCACGTTGGTACCACCTGCTGATCGAGAGGCTGCCCCGTTGAGCACCGTCCCCACGAGCCCCACCACGCACACCGCGGTGAAGGGCCTGGCCACGATCGTCGGCTTCCTCGTCCTGGTGGAGTTCGCCAGCGGCATCCTGCAGGGCTACTACACGCCCATCTACCCGCAGATCGCCGATCACCTCTCGATCAGCGAGGGGGACATCAACTGGTTCGAGGCCGCACAGCTCATCGTCAGCGCCCTGTGCATCCCGCTCCTGGCGCGGCTCGGCGACCTCATCGGGCACAAGCAGGTGCTGCTCATCTCGACCGCCGTGACCGCGCTCGGGTCGTGGTGGCTGGCCTTCTCACCGACCTTCTCCACGTTCCTCATCGGCTGGGCCCTCCAGGGTGCGTACGTCGTGTGGCTGCCGCTCGAGATCGCGATCATCCACCGCCGCACGCGTGACAGCGGCCGGCAGGAGCTGCTGACCAGGCGCGGGGCCGCGATCCTGGTGGGCTTCTTGGAGCTCGCGGTGATCATCGGCGCCGTCGCCAGCGGGCTGCTCGTCGACTCGCTGGACATGAACCTCCTGCTCGCCCTGCCGGCGGTCGTGGTCACGGCCGTCTTCTTCGTGATCCTGGTCGGCATCGAGCAGGTGCCGGGTGAGGACAGCGGGGGCATCGACTGGAACGGTCTGCTGCTGATCACCGCAGCGCTCGGCGTGCTGATGGGCGGGCTGGTGTGGCTGCGGCTCGACGGCGCCGGATCGCTGCGCGGCTGGCTGACCATCGTGGTGGCCGGCTTCGTCTTCGTCGCCTTCTGGCGCTTCGAGGACCGGCACCCCGAGCCGATCGTCGACGTGAAGCTGCTGTCCAGCCCCGCCCAGTGGCCGGTGCAGCTCACCGCGTTCCTCTTCGGCATCCCGGTGCTCGGCGGCCAGATCCCGCTCTCGACCTACGCCCAGGCCGACCCCGCCGAGCGAGGCTACGGTCTCGGCGCCGACCCGGCCTTCATCTCCACGCTGATCGGGCTCTACGTCATCACCCTGGCCATCGGCGCCTTCACCCTGCCGCTGACCACCCGCCTGCTCGGTGGCGTACGTCGTGCGCTGGTCGTCGCGTGCCTGCTGGTCGGCCTCGGCTACACGTTGTGGCTGCCCTTCCACGACTACACCTGGCAGGCCCTCGTCAACATGGCGATCGCCGGGCTCGGGTCCGGTGCGCTCGTCGCCGCGCTCCCCGCCGCGGCTGCGGCGGCCGCCCCGCCGGAGCGCACCGGCATCGCCACCGGCATGACCAACGGCACCAAGACCGTCGGCGGCGCGATCGCCTCGGCGATCTTCGCCATCGCCCTCACCGCCACCGGCTCGCTCGACGCGACCTCCGAGAAGGTCGCCCCGCTCAGCGGCTACCTGATCGTCTGGGGGGTCTGCGCAGGCGCGGCCTTCCTCGCGGCGCTGGCGCTGATGGCGGCACCCGAGCACGCCTTCAGCGATGCGCCGACCGAGCCCGCCAGACCCTGACCCCCGGCGAGATGGATTTCCACTCGCACGAGCGGAAGTTCAGGTCTCGCAACGCCGGCCCACGCTCAGACCCCGATGAAGATCCACTCGCACGAGTGGAAATCCATCGGCTGGATCGGGGACCCGCCCCCGACCTAGGATCGCGACATGCCGGAGCACGACGACGGGACCGAGAACCGCCCGACGGAAGCGGACCGCATGCCCGCACGCGACGACCGCACGGGGCGTTCCGCGGCCGCGGCCCGGATCGCGCAGCAGGCCACCTGGGTGGACCTGCAGGTGCGTCAGGCGATGGAGCGCGGCGACTTCGACAACCTCCCCGGGCAGGGCAAGCCGATCGAGGGACTCGGCGCCGAGCACGATCCCGACTGGTGGGTGAAGAAGCTCGTCGAGCGCGAGAAGATCGCCCTGCTGCCGCCCGGGCTCGCGCTCCGCAAGGAGGACGCCGAGCTCGACGACCGGCTGGACCGGATCAACGTCGAGGCGGAGGTACGCCGTGAGGTCGAGGACTTCAACGCCCGCATCCGCCGGGCGATCTACACCCCACCGACCGGACCATCGGGCCCTCCGGTGATCACCCGCCAGCGCGACGTCGACACCGAGGTCGAGGCCTGGCGCGATCGCCGTACGGCTCGCATCGAGGCGCAGCGGGCGGCGCGGGCCGCCGAGGAGCCGGAGCCGCAGCGCCGGCCCTGGTGGCGCCGGATCCTCCGGAGTGGGTGAGGGCCCCGTCGAGGGCTCGGATCAGTCCGCGGCGGGGCCGGTCGACGGCACCGCCGGATTGCCCCGCATCGGCAGACCGCGCTCCACCCGGACCTCGTTGTCGCGGAAGCGTGGGGCGTAGTGGGTGAAGAAGGCCTGCGCGACGAGCTCGCGCCGGCTGCGCACCCCGAGCTTGTCGAAGATCGACTTGAGGTGCTCCTGCACCGTGTAGGGGGAGAGTGCGAGACGTCGGGCCATCTCCTCGGTCGAGGCTCCACCGAGCACCTGCTCGACCACCTGGCGTTCGCGCGCCGTCAGTCCTCGACCTGCCATCACGAGATCGAAGATCCGCGCCGGTTGCGCCCGTTCGAGCACCACGGCGACGCGACGCTCGCCGAGCAGCCTCGAGGCGGACAGGGTCAACCAGGGACCGTCCTCGAGCCGGACCCTGGACGTCGCCGGGACGCCCTCCGCAGCCGCACGCGCCACCACCAGGACCGCCGTCGGGTTCGCCAGTCGATCCAGCAACTCTCCACCCGTCCCGTTCGCCGACTCGACGCCCCCGTCCGCCCCCACGACCACGAGACCCGGACCGTCCGGCCAGTCGGGCTCGAGGGCTTCGCCGTAGACCAGCGAACGCCGGGCACCCTCGGCGAGGACGCTCGCGACGTCCAGCAGGAAGCGCTGCTCCGCGGCGTCGAACATCGGCGCCCCCGGCTCGCGGTAGAGGCCGAGAGCGCCCCAGGACTCACCGTCCTTCGTGCGCAGGGCGAGCAACAGCTCCTGGTCCCCGCCGAGCTCCATGTTGGCCTGCCAACGAGGAGTCCCCGACGGATCCCCGTCGGTGAGCTCGTGGAGGGTCGTCAGTCCCCGCACTGATCGCACCACCCCCAGGATCTGGTGGACGTCGTCGTCGAGGTACTCCGCGCGCAACCACTCCTCGGGATAGTGGTCGAGGCCCTCGTGGAAGTGGCTGGTGATCAGCTGCGAGGAGGGGTCCAGGGTGTACCAGCACGGCACCCAGTAGTGGGGTACGACGCGTCGCACCACGCCGGAGGCCTCGGCCCAGAACGTGGCGAGGTCCGTCTGGTGGTCTGCCAGTTCAACCAGCTGCTGCCGCGCGCGGGCGGCCCGCGTCTCCATCGATCCACTCTAGGGCGGCGTCCGCCCCGAAACCCCAGAGATCTGGTATTCCCGGTGGCGTCCGGAGTGCCTACGGTCACCGCATGACCACCTCCGCCGATCCCCTCGTCCGCCTGCTCCGGCCCCGCGACGGCCTCGTCGAGCCGGGTCCGGGACAGGTCACCGACCGGTTCATGATCGACGGCGCCGACACGGAGCAGCGGTTCGCACTGGTGCAGCACCACTTCGCACCGCGCGCGCTCGCTGCGCCGATGCACCGCCACCACCTGGAGGACGAGTACACCTACGTCGTCGCCGGCAGCATCGGGGCCGTGCTGGGTGGCACCGAGGTCCTCGCGACACCGGGCGACCTGCTGTTCAAGCCGCGGGGCCAGTGGCACACGTTCTGGAACGCCGGCGACGAACCGGCATCCGTCCTGGAGCTGATCTCACCGGCGGGGTTGGAGACCTTCTTCCGCTGGCTCGGCGACCTCGAGGAGTTCCCGGACCCCGAGGTGCTGGCAGAGATGGCCGCGCCCTACCGCTGCGACGTCGACGAGGAGGCGACGGCTGAGCTCATGCAGCGGCTGCGCCCCGCCTAGACCGATCCCGGCACCACCTCGACCCCACCGGCGAGACATCCGTCATATCGACGCCCCGGCCGGCGGCGGTAGTTTGCGCACCATGACTCGCCCCGCCAAGGACTTCTTCGCCCCGCTCGCCGTCGGAGCCCCCGCGCCGTTGCGCGACATCCCGGCCCGCCCGAGCCGGGCCATCCACTTCTTCGATCCCGGCAACGAGAAGATGGCCGCCAAGGTGCCCGGCATGGTCGGCTCGGTCGACGTGCTGCTCGGCAACCTCGAGGACGCGGTCAAGGTGGAGAACAAGGAGAAGTCCCGGCAGGGACTCGTCGACATCGGCCGGTCGACGGACTTCGGACCGACCCAGTTCTGGACGCGGGTCAACTCCCTCGACAGCCCGTGGGGCCTGGACGACCTGGTCACGCTGGTCACCGAGATCGGCGACAAGCTCGACGTGATCATGGTGCCCAAGGTGCAGGGCGCCGAGGACATCCACTACGTCGACCGGTTGCTGGCCCAGCTCGAGGCGAAGGCCGGCCTCACCCGGCCGATCCTCGTCCACGCGATCCTCGAGACGGCCCGCGGCGTGGCCAACATCGAGGAGATCTGCGGCGCCAGCCCGCGCATGCAGGGGCTGTCGCTGGGGCCGGCCGACCTGGCCGCCGACCGCCGGATGAAGACCACCCGCGTCGGCGGCGGGCACCCCGGCTACCTGGTGCGCCAGGACGCGCCCCAGGTCGACGGCGAGACCACCTATGACGCCGAGCGGACGACGTACCAGCAGGACCTGTGGCACTACACGATCGCCCGCATGGTCGACGCGTGCGCGATGCACGGGATCTACCCCTACTACGGGCCGTTCGGCGACATCTCGGACACCGTCGCGTGCGAGGACCAGTTCCGCAACGCCTTCCTCCTCGGCTGCGTCGGGGCGTGGTCGCTGCACCCGGTGCAGATCGCCATCGCCAACCGGGTCTTCTCCCCCAGCATCGAGGACGTCGCCCACGCCCGCCGGGTGATCGCCGCCATGGGCGACGGCACCGGCGCGGTGATGATCGGCGGCAAGATGGAGGACGACGCGTCGGTGAAGCAGTGCCAGGTGATGGTGCGCCTCGCCGAGGAGCTCGCGGCGATCGACCCCGACCTGAAGAAGCAGTACGACGCCATCGAGCTGGAGGCCTGAGATGAGCAGCTCCCCGCAGGAGTTCACCCCGCTGCGCTCGGTCCTCTACATGCCCAGCTCCAACGAGCGGGCGCTGGAGAAGGCGAAGTCGATCGCGTGCGACGGGCTGATCCTCGACCTCGAGGACGCCGTCGCCCCCGACGCCAAGCCCGCCGCCCGTGAGGCCGCAGCCGCAGCAGCCGCCAGCGGCGACTACGGCCGGCGTACGGTCACGATCCGCGTCAACGGCATCGGCACCCAGTGGCACGACGACGACATCGTCGCCGCCAGCCAGGCCGGGCCGGCCGCGATCGTCGTCCCGAAGGTCGGCAGCGCCGCCGAGGTCCACCAGCTCGTCGCCGCCATGGAGAAGGCCGGCGCGCCCGACCACACCCGCCTGTGGGCGATGGTCGAGACGCCCGGCGCGATCCTGGACGCCCTCGCGATCGCACGCGCCTCCGAGCGCCTCGGCGCCTTCGTCCTCGGCACCAACGACCTGGTGAAGGAGCTGTACGCCGAGCACGTCCCCGGGCGGGCGCCGATCCTGCCGAGCCTGCACACCGTGCTGCTCGCCGGACGGGCCGCCGGGATCGCGGTCATCGACGGCGTCTACAACGACGTCACAAACACCGAGGGCTTCCTCGCGGAGTGCGAGCAGGGACGCCAGATGGGGTTCGACGGCAAGACCCTCATCCACCCCGGCCAGGTCGAGGGGGCCAACACCGCCTTCGCGCCGAGCGAGCAGGCCGTCGAGGACGCCCGCGGGCTCATCGCCGCGTGGGAGGACGGGCAGGGCGCAGGCGTCGTGACCTACCAGGGAAAGATGGTCGAGAACCTCCACGTCGAGTCCGCGCGCCGCACCCTCGACATCTTCGACGCCGTCCGGGCGCTCGCCTCGCACTGAGCCCCGGCACCGCGCCGCCCCACCCCTAGGGGCGCACCCGACTTCCCATGCAGGGGGCTCGACCGGCAGAGTGAGGCGGCCGCCCAGAGTGGGCGGCTCTTCAAGGAGGCGTACACCATGATTGTCCTCGGACTGATCCTGCTCATCCTCGGGCTCCTGCTGCCCCAGAGCATCCTGACCACCATCGGCCTGATCCTGATCGTCGTCGGCCTCGTGCTGAACTTCGTCCCGATCGGCGGTTCCAGCCGTCGGGTCTGGTAGCAGCACCGGCACTACGCCGCACCTGTTCCACGGGCCCCGGACACCTCACGGTGTCCGGGGCCCGAGCACGTTCCGGACCGCCCATTAGGGTCGTGACATGACCGAACCCCTGACCGTGTTCGGCGTCGCTTCGCCCTACGCCTTCGACGTGGTCGAGTCCCTCCACCGGCTGGGCCGGGACGTGGTGTGCATCGACAACCACGGCGGGGCCGACCCGCGGCTGCCGCAGCTGGCGGACCTCACCGACGCCACGGCGCGAACTGCTTTCACGCTGGGCCTCTCGTCCGCCGCTCACCGCGCCCGTGCCGCCCGCGCCGCCGCCGACGGCGGATGGCACACGGTCGAGTCATTGATCGATCCCACGTCGATCGTCCCGTCGACCGCCGTGGTGGCGCACGGCGCCTACCTCAACGCCGGCGTCGTGGTCGGCTCGCACGCCTCCATCGGCTGCCACGCCAACGTCAACCGCGCCAGCACGATCGGGCACGACGCCCGCCTGGGCTTCGCCGCGGCGACCGGCCCCGGCGCGGTGCTCGCCGGTGGCGTCGTCGTGGAGGCGGGAGCGTTCGTGGGCGCAGGCGCCACCGTCCTGCCTGAGCGCGTCATCGGCACCGGCGCGCTGGTCGGAGCCGGCGCCGTGGTGACGAAGGACGTCGCGCCGGGCGACGTCGTCGTCGGCAACCCGGCGCGCGTGCTCGCGTCGCACGAGGTCGAGGAGCTGGCGTGTCCGCACTGCTGAGCGACCTCGACCAGCCGGCGCCGATCGTGCTGGCACCGACCGGGATGGTGCCCACGCGTGCCATGACGCCGCACGTGCCGCTCACCCCGGCCGAGATCGCTGCCGACGTCGCGGCAGCGGCGTCGATCGGCATCACCTCCGTGCACCTCCACGCCCGTGACGACGACGGCGACCCGACCTGGGAGCGCGAGGTCTACCGTCGCATCGTCGGCGCGGTCCGCGAAGCCGCGCCCGAGGTCGTGATCAACGTCAGCACCAGCGGCCGCACCTGGTCGGAGGTCGAGCGGCGCGCGGACTGCCTGGCCCTCGACGGGGACCTGAAGCCCGACCTCGCCTCACTCACGCTGTCGTCGCTGAACTTCCTCACCCAGGCCTCGATCAACAGCCCGGACACCATCCACGCCCTGGCGCAGATCATGCTCGACCGCGGGATCGTCCCCGAGCTGGAGCTCTTCGACCTCGGGATGGTCAACTACGTCGCACGTGCTCCGGCGCAAGGGCCTGCTGCCCGGCCCGATCGTGGCCAACATGTTCTTCGGCAACGTCGCCGGCATGCAGGCGACGCTGGCCGAGATGGGCCTGGCGATCGACCGGCTCCCTGCGGGCACGATCTGGTCCGGGGCGGGGCTGGGCGACTTCGGGCTGACCACCCAGGCACACTCGATCGCGGCCGGTGGCGGCGTACGCGTCGGGCTGGAGGACGGCATCTGGTTCGACCGCGGGCGCACCCGCCTCGCGACCAACCCGATGCTGGTCGAGCGCGTCCACGAGCTGCTGGCCGTGCACGGCCGGTCGATGATGGCGCCGGCCGACCTCCGCAGCCGGTTGAGCGCATGAACGTCCCCGCTGCCGCGCCGACCCGCCTCGCGCGGGCCGAGGCGGCGGCCGTCGGCGAAGCCGTGGGGCGGGTCGTCGGAGACGGACCGTGGATCCTGGGGCCCGAGGTCGCGAGGTTCGAGGAGGGGTGGGGCCGCTACGCCGACCTGCGGCACGCCGTCGGAGTGGGAAACGGCACCGATGCACTGGCGGTCGCCTTCAGCGCACTGGGCCTGTCTGCCGGTGCGGGGGTGCTGCTGGCCGCCAACGAGGGCGGGTACGCCGCCACCGCCGCGCGGATGGTCGGCCTGGTGCCGGTGGTGATGGACGTCGACCCGTCCACGATGGCCCCCTCGGCGGCGACCGCGGAGGCCGCCCACCATCAGGGCGTCGAGGCGCTCGTCGTCACCCACCTGCACGGCGACGCCGTCGACCTCGAGCCCCTCGACGCGTGGCGTCGCCGGCACGGGCTGGCGCTGGTCGAGGACTGCGCCCAGGCGCACGGGCTGCGCGGGCGAGGTGGCCAGCACGTCGGCGCGGGTGCCGACGCCGCGACCTTCAGCTTCTACCCCACCAAGAACCTCGGCGCGATCGGCGACGCCGGGCTCGTGGGCTTCTCGGACGAGGGCGTGGCCGCACGTGCGAGGTCGTTGCGCCAGTACGGCTGGGGCGAGCGCTTCCGCGTGGACCTCGCCGGGGGTCGCAACACCCGTCTCGATCCGTTGCAGGCCGCGGTCCTCAGCGCCCGGCTGCCGTTCCTCGACGACCGCAACCGCCGACGGCGGGCGATCGCGGCGACGTACGCCGACGCGCTGGCGCCGACCGTCCGCCTCCACGGTGACCGCGTGTGGGGCGTGGCGCACCATGCGGTGGTGATCTCGGATCGTCGCGACGACCTCGCCGCGCACCTTGCCGCCGCGGGTGTCGACACGGCCGTGCACTACCCCCACCTCGTCGGTGAGATGCCCGGCCTCTCGGTCGAGGGAGCCGTGCCCCGGACGGCGGCCGGGCTGCGCGAGGAGATCCTCAGCCTGCCGTGCTTCCCCGAGCTCAGCGACAGCGAGGTCGCCCGGGTGTCGCAGTCTCTGGCGGAGTGGGCGGCCTCCACGTGAGCACCGGCGCAGAGAGGTTCCCCGTCCACACCGACGCCCGCGGCGCACTGCTCGCGGTCGAGGACGCCGGTGTGGGGTTCGCCATCCGGCGCGTCTTCACGGTGGTCGGCTCGGACGAGCGGTCGCCCCGTGGCGGTCACGCGCCCGGGTGCCGTGAGCTGCTCGTGCTCGTCTCGGGCCGGGTGACCGGATCGGTGGGGCGCACGGCCGGCGTCGAGAGCTTCGACCTGAGCACCGCCGGGGAGTCGGTCCGGATCGATCCCCTGGACCCGGTCGACTACCAGCTGGACGCGGGCTCGGTCCTCCTCGTGCTGTGCGACCGACCCTTCGAGGAGACCTCATGACCCGCGCGTCGGTGCTGATCCCGATCCACGACAAGCCCACGACGCTGCCGCTGGCCGTGGACACGGTGCTGCGGCAGAGCGTGGCGGACCTCGAGGTCCTGCTGATCGGCGACGGTGTCACCGACGCGGTCCGCAGCGTCGTGGACGGACTGGTCGAGACCGACCCCCGTGTCCGGTTCCTCGACTTCCCGAAGGGCCCGCACCACGGCGAGCGATATCGCCACGACGCGGTCGTGGCTGCGCGCAGCGACGCCATCTTCTACCTCTGCGACGACGACCTGCTGCTTCCCGACCACGTCGCCGACCTCCTCGGCCTCCTCGAGGAGCACTCGTTCGTCCAGAGCCTCAACGGCGAGGTGCGACCCGACGGCCAGGTGCGCTTCTACGCCGCCGACCTCGCCGACCCCGACGTCGTCGCGATGCACCTGAGCGACGACGTCCGGTTCTGCTCGGTCAGCATCACCGGGACAGCGCACACCCGCGCGCTCTACGACGCCGTCGACGACCGGTGGGACACGACCCCGCCCGGCTGGTGGCCCGACCACTGGCAGTTCCGCAAGCTCATGCGCCACCCGTCGTACGCCGGTGCCACGTCGTCACGGATGACCGCCCTCCAGTTCCCGACCAGCAGCGACGGGCGCGACACGTGGTCCGACGAGGAGCGGCTCGCCGAGCTCGAGCCGTGGCATGCCCGGGTCGTCGCACCCGGTGGTCAGGCCGACATCGACACGCGCTGCGAGGCCGGCCGTCGGGTGCAGCTCATCGAGGACCGCAGCACGATCGCCCTCCTCCAACGCGACCTCGCGTGGCTTCGCGAGGAGCACGAGAAGCAGGGCGAGGCCCAGGTCTGGCTCCGGGAGAAGTACGACGAGGGGCAGGGCCACCTCGAGTGGCTGAAGGCCCAGCACGACCGCGCGACCGGTCCCGCCCGGGCTGCCGAGGCCTCGCTCGTCCGGCTGCGAGAGACGCTGGAGCACAAGGACGCCGTGATCGCCGCCCTGCGCGACAAGGTCACGAGGAAGAACGAGACCATCGCCCGCCTGCGGACCCGGCGGGACTGACCAGCGATCCCACTCGACCGGCGCCTCAGGCGCTGACGTCACCCCGGCGGAACCCCGCCAGGTCGTGGAAGAGACGACCGAGCGTGTGCTGCGTCCGCTCGGAGCTCGGCCGGCCAGAGGGCGATGGCCAGCACGACGCAGGCGTGGACCAGGAAGTAGTAGTTGGCGAAGGCCTGCTTGGAGAGCAGCACGCTCGCCAGCAGCGCCATGCCGATGCCCAGCACGGTCCAGGTCACCGACTCGGGAGCCCGGGACCGGACCCAGAAGGCCACCCCGAATCCGGCCAGCAGTGCCGCGACGGACATCCCGGTGCGGTGGATCGGCAGCCCCGCTTCGGCGAGGTCCACGGCCAGGGACAGCGAGTCCGGACGGTAGGGCTGGACGAACTGAGCCCTGACGACCGCCTCCCAGAAGCCCCCCGGGTCGCTCAGGAAGGCAGCCACCACGAGCACGGCGGCGATCAGGACCCCGCCGAGGAGGGGACGCCACCCCAGCCGATGGCGCACGAACTTCTCCAGCGGCAGCCAGAAGATGGCGTACTGCTTGACGGACAGCAGGAGGGCCACGCTCACCACTCCCCAGCCCCTGGAGCCGCGGGTCATCGCCCACGCCAGCAGCGAGACGGCCAGCACCAGCAGGGGTTCCACCCAGTACTGCGTCGTCACCAGGACCGCGAGTGGGGTGAGCGGCAGCCCGGCCACCAGGACGCGTCCCACGACATCGCTGGTCATCCGCCAGCACAGAGCGGTCGCGACGCTGAGTGCCGCGACGCTGACGAACCTCACGTCACCGGCGAGGTGTCCCGGCAGGTAGCCCAGCACGCTGCCCGGCAGGTAGGGGAATCCGAGGATGATGCGGTCCCCCTGGACGTACTCCGGCGCCAGGTACTTCCCGATCTCGGCGTCCGTGAACGAGTGGGAGAACGTCATCGACCACGGGTTGCGACCGTTCAGCAGACCGGCGGTGGCGCCACGCATGAAGTGGCCGACGTCGACGCCGGACTCGACACTGTCCACGTAGAGCAGATGCAGCGCAGCCGTCAGCGGCAGGTGCACCCAGAACATCCGCGGCCTGGCCGCGGCGACCAGTGCCGTCACCAGGGACAGGCAACCGAGCGTCACGGCGAGAGGTCCCCGCCCGCCGAGGCCGACGGCCACGATGACCTGCGCCACGAGGACGGACGTCACCGTCGCACCGACCGCGAGGACGACCGCGTTGCTCGACTCGCTCCCCCGGGCGCGGGTCCTGGCCAGCATGACCAGGAGGCACGCGGCGGCCGGAACGGTCGCCAGGAACGGCACCGTCTTGGTGAACCCGAGGCAGGAGACCACGAACGCCAGCCAGATCAACGGCATCCGGCTCGGCCAGGTCGTCTCCGACGTCACCCGCACAGCAGACGCTGCCGAGGCGGACCTGGTCAACGGGGACCCTCCCCGCCACGCCGGAAGCGGTCGTCGAGCCACGTACGGGCCGAGCCCATCCACCCCGCGAGGTCGTGGACGAGCCGACCCAGCGTGTCCTGCGTCTGCTCGAACGCGCTGGCATAGCTGGCGGCCGCCTCCTGCGCCGCCTCACTGACCGAGGCGCCGTCGTCGTCGACGCGCCGCGGGTAGTCCCCGCCGAGGATCACGGTGTAGGCGCCCGAGTCGATCCACCGCCGCAGCTCGGTCGCCCGCACGACCGCGAAGGGATGCGTCT
The DNA here is from genome assembly GCA_963726515.1 of uncultured Actinomycetota bacterium. GTDB lineage: Bacteria > Actinomycetota > Actinomycetes > Propionibacteriales > Nocardioidaceae > Nocardioides. Next base: position 81,932 of record CAVSCW010000021.1, on the reverse strand, counting down.
GCTGCTGGAGCAGCGAGAGCTTGATGAGCGACTCCCGGACGTCTCCGCCCTCGTCGTACTCGGCGCCCTGGGAGAGGAACGAGGTGACGTCGAGCTCGTCCAGGGTGCCGCCACTGGCGAGCTTCATGTGGGTGCGCAGCGCGGCGGTCGGGTCCTGGCTCGCGAGCAGCCCGGCGCGGTCCGCGGACAGCTCGGCCTTGCGCGACCACTCCAGCAGTCCGACGGTGACCATCTTGATGGCGAGGACGCCACCCGGGACGGCGGTGAGGAGTCCCCCGAGGCCGAGCAGCCGGAGCAGCAGGGTGCGGTAGACCGCGTGGCCGCTGAGCGCGTGGCCCAGCTCGTGGCCGATGACGAAGCGCAGCTCGTCGTCATCGAGGTGGTGCACCAGCGCGGAGGACAGCACGATGATCGGCTTCTCCATCCCGATCGTCTGGGCACCCAGCGTGGGGTCGGCCTGGACATAGAGCTCGGGGAGGTCGGTCACGTCGAGGCTCCGCCCCACCTCGGCCAGCAGGTGGTGCAACCGGGCGAACTGACGCTCGTCCACCCGCACCGCGGAGCCCAGCAGCGTCAGACGCCAGGCCCGCTCGCGGAACACCCCCGACATCGTCTTGAGCAGCACGTCGAAGCCCTTGAGCTTGCGGAGCGCGACCAGCGCGCCCTTGTCCGCGGGGTGCTCCCACGCTCGTGAGCTGATGTCCGTCAGTACGACGCGCGAACGCGCCGGCTTCTTGTCCCCCGTGGCCATGGCGGCATCCTGACGCACGCAGACGCGGACGTCCTGGCTTTCGCAGGTCCGACTCTCGCGGCGTGTTGCGGGCGGCGTACGGCGTGTCGCGGGGGAAGCGGGCGAGATGCGGCCCCAAGCGCGATGCGTCAGCCCCGCATCGGCACCCTCACGCCACGCTCCTCGGCGACCTCGATGGCGCGGTCGTAGCCCGCGTCGACGTGGCGGATCACGCCCATGCCGGGGTCGTTGGTCAGCACCCGCTCGATCTTCTCCCCCGCCAGCGCGGTGCCGTCGGCGACCGTCACCTGCCCGGCGTGCAGCGAGCGGCCGATGCCGACACCGCCGCCGTGGTGGAAGGACACCCACGTGGCGCCGGAAGCGGTGTTGACCAGGGCGTTGAGGATCGCCCAGTCGGCGATGGCGTCCGAGCCGTCGAGCATCGCCTCGGTCTCGCGGTAGGGCGAGGCGACCGAGCCGCAGTCGAGGTGGTCGCGTCCGATGACGACCGGTGCCTTCAGCTCGCCGCTCGCCACCATCTCGTTGAACTTCGCGCCCGCCTTCGCGCGGTCGCCGTAGCCGAGCCAGCAGATCCGTGCCGGCAGGCCCTGGAACTGCACGCGCTCCGACGCCATGTCGAGCCACTTGTGGAGGCGGGCGTACTCCGGCTTCTCGTCGGCCGGGAACAGGTCCTTGATCGCGCGGTCGGTCGCATAGATGTCCTCCGGGTCGCCGGAGAGCGCGGCCCAGCGGAAGGGACCCTTCCCCTCGCAGAACAGCGGCCGGATGTAGGCCGGGACGAAGCCGGGGAACTCGAAGGCACGGTCGTAGCCGCCCTTGCGGGCCTCGTCGCGGATCGAGTTGCCGTAGTCGAAGACCTCGGCCCCCGCGTCCTGGAACTCCACCATCGCGCGCACGTGCCGGGCCATGGACTCCTGGCTGCGCTTGGTGAAGCCGCGCGGATCCTCCGTGCGCTCGCGCTCCCAGTCGTCGTACGACGTGCCGGCGGGGAGGTAGAACAGCGGGTCGTGCGCCGAGGTCTGGTCGGTCACGATGTCCACCAGCGGTCCGTCACCCCTCTCCGCGCGGTCGAGGTGGCGCTCCAGCAGCTCGGGGAGGAGGACCGCGGCGTTGCCGAGCACCCCGATCGACAGACCGCGACGCCCCTCGCGCGCCTCCAGGGCCAGCTCGATCGCGTGGTCGAGGTCGCGTGCCTGCACGTCGAGGTAGCGCGTCTCGAGGCGCCGATCGATGCGGTGCTGGTCGCACTCGATGCAGATCGCGACACCGTCGTTCATCGTGACGGCCAGTGGCTGAGCGCCACCCATGCCACCGAGACCGGCGGTGACGGTGATGGTGCCGGCAAGGGTGCCGCCGAACTTCTTGTCCGCGATCGCGGCGAAGGTCTCGAACGTGCCCTGCAGGATCCCCTGGGTGCCGATGTAGATCCACGAGCCGGCCGTCATCTGGCCGTACATCGTCAGGCCCAGGTCCTCGAGCCGGCGGAACTCCTCCCAGTCGGCCCAGTCGCCCACGAGGTTGGAGTTGGCGATCAGCACGCGCGGTGCCCACGCGTGGGTCCGCATGATGCCGACCGGCTTGCCCGACTGCACGAGCAGCGTCTCGTCGTCCTCGAGGTCGCGCAGGGAGCGGACGATGGCGTCGTACGACTCCCAGTTGCGCGCCGCCTTGCCGGTGCCGCCGTAGACCACGAGGTCCTCGGGGCGCTCGGCGTTGTCGGGATCGAGGTTGTTCATCAGCATCCGCAGCGGGGCCTCGGTCTGCCACGACTTCGCGGACAGCTCGGTGCCGTGGGCGGCGTGGATGGGGAGCCTGTCGTTCACTTCAGTTCTCCGATCACGGATGCGGCGGCGGCGAGCACGGCGCCGGACTGGACGAGGGAGACCGCGGTCTCGATCTCGGGTGAGAGGTGGCGGTCGGGACCCGGACCCTCGATGCCGGCCCCGCGCAGCAGCGCGACGACGGCAGCGGTGGCGGGCGAGGGGACCAGGGGGGCACGCAGGTCGAGGGCGCGGGCTGCGGTGAGCACCTCGACGGCGACGACGCGGGAGAGGCCGTCGATGCTGCGACGCAGCTTGCGCGCGGCACCCCAGCCCATCGACACGTGGTCCTCCTGCATGGCGCTGGAGGGGATCGAGTCGACCGAGGCCGGCACGGCGAGCCGCTTGAGCTCGGAGACGATCGCAGCCTGGGTGTACTGGGCGATCATGTGCCCGCTGTCGACGCCGGGGTCGTCGGCGAGGAACGGCGGCAGGCCGTGGTTGCGGGCCTTGTCGAGGAACCGGTCCGTGCGCCGCTCACTGATCGAGGCCACGTCGGCGGCGACGATCGCGAGGAAGTCGAGGACGTAGGCCACGGGGGCGCCGTGGAAGTTGCCGTTGGACTCGACCGCGTCGCCGAGCACGACCGGGTTGTCGATCGCGCTGGCCAGCTCGCGGGCCGCGACGAGGGCGGAGTGCTCGACGGTGTCGCGGGCCGCGCCGTGCACCTGGGGTGAGCAGCGCAGCGAATAGGCGTCCTGGACCCGGTTGCAGTCACCTCGCTGGTGGGAGGCCATCACCCCCGAGTCGGCCAGCATCGCGACCAGGTTGAGCGCCGAGAGCGCCTGCCCGGGGTGCGGGCGGATGGCCTGCAGCTCGGGGGCGAACACCCGGTCCGTGCCGAGCTGACCCTCGACGCTCATCGCGGCCGCGACGTCGGCGGTGCGCAGCAGCATCCGCAGGTCGGTGATCGCCATGACCAGCATGCCGAGCATGCCGTCGGTGCCGTTGATGAGCGCCAGGCCCTCCTTCGCGGCGAGCTCGACCGGCGCGAGCCCCGCCGCGGCCAGGGCGTCGGCTGCGGGCATCAGCGTGCCGGTCGCGTCGCGGACCTCACCCTCGCCCATCAGCGCGAGCGCGCAGTGCGACAGCGGCGCCAGGTCACCGGAGCAGCCGAGCGAGCCGTACTCCCGCACCACCGGCGTGATGCCGTGGCTGAGCAGGTCGGCCATCAGCTGTGCGGTCTGGCGCCGTACGCCGGTGCGACCGGTCGCGAGTGTCGAGAGCCGCAGCAGCATGAGGGCGCGCACCACCTCGCGCTCGACCTCCGGGCCGGAGCCGGCGGCGTGGGAACGGACGAGGGAGCGCTGCAGCTGGGCGCGCATGTCGGTGGGGATGTGCCGGGTCGCGAGCGCGCCGAAGCCGGTGCTGACGCCGTACGTCGGCGTCTCGGCCGCGGCGAGAGTCTCGATGACCCCGCGGGCGCGGTCGATGGCGTCGAGAGCGTCGTCGGTCAGGGTGACCTGGGCGCCGCTGCGGGCGACGTGGATGAGGTCCTCGAAGGAGACGGGGCCGACCCCGACCTGGATGCTGTTCATGGAACTCATCCAACTCCCGCGCACCGCTGGTGACCACTCCCGTGGGAGTCACTGCGTCTCGGATCCGAGACCCGTTGCAAGGGGCGGAGAGGTCCGGTCCATCGTTGCCAGTCCCCGCTGCGCGGTCCTACCCTGAACACGAGGGAGACCCGATGCCCGATCTCGTGCTGACCGACCGCGACCAAGCGAGCGTCCGAGCCCTCATGGCCCTCGAGCCGACCCCCGGCGCCCTGCCGGGGCCCCATGTCCTCGAGCTCGTGTCCCGACTGGTCCCGAGCGACACGATCGACGTCCACGTCGCCGACTCGAGCGGCTGCGTGCTGCAGTGCGTGGCCCTGCCGCACGCACCGATGGGGTCATTCGATCCACAGGTGTGCGACGGACCGCTCCCCCTCGGCCTGGTGCACCAGACCCGCGACCCGGACCACGCCGAGCTGCTCCGCGCGGTCGGTCTGGCCGACGGGGTGGTGATCGGCTTCCGGACCGGTCGGGACCACGTCTCACAGCTGAGCCTGGACAGGAACACCAGCCCGTTCCGCGAGCGCGACCTCGCGATGCTCCGCATGATCGCCCCGGCACTCCAGCGGCTGCTGCGCACGACACAGACCCCCACCCTCCCCGCCTCGCTGACGCTGACCGAGCGACGGGTGCTCCAGCTCCTGGCCACGGGCATGTCCAACGCCGACATCGCCTACGAGCTCTCCGTCGCGCCGGCGACGGTCCGCAAGCACCTGGAGCACAGCTATCGCAAGCTGGGCGTGAGCAGCAGGATGGCCGCCGTTCACGCCTTCCACGGGATGCCGGGGCGGAGCGCGGACGCGTGGGGCGACCCGATCTACGCCTGAATGCGAATGGTCGCCGGCGCGGACCACGCCGAGACTCGCAAGGAGACCCTCCTCGCGAAAGGCACACCCCATGACACACCACCGCACTCGTGTCGCCCTCGCCTCGGCAGTCCTGCTGACCGCGTCGGCGATCAACGCCCCAGCCTCCTCGTCCGGGGAACCCCACCGTGGCCATCGGCACCCACCACCACCCGGCACCGATAGTGCGCAGGTCATCCTCGACTGGGAGAGCACGGCGTTGTCCGCCGTCTACCCGGCCACGCCCGTGCCGGTCGGCGTCCCACTGCTGGGTTACACCTCGACCGCCATGCACGATGCCGTGACGTCGTCGCTGCGACGGCGGGACAGCTCGGAGACGGCAGCCGTCGCGGTGGCCGCCCACGACGTCCTGGCCCACTACGTCCCCGCCGCGATCGGTGACCTCGACACCCGCCTGACGGCGAGCCTGGCGCTCGTCCCGGACGGGTCGGCCGAGGATCGCGGCATCCGCATCGGCCAGAAGGTCGCCGCCCGGCTGATCGAGGACCGCGCCGACGACGGCTACGGCGATCCGGACATCCACTACACGCTTCCCGTGGCGCCGGGCATCTGGCAGCCGACTCCGCCGGCCACCGACATGCTCGCCCCCTGGCTCGGCTCGATGCGTCCACTCGTGGTGCGCCGGCTCGCCCGGGTCGACGGTCCCGACCGGCTGACCAGTTCCGACTATGCCGCCGACTACAACGAGGTGCGCCTGCTCGGCGGAGCCGGCTCCACGGTCCGTAGCCAGGCGCAGTCCGACACCGCACTGTTCTTCAACAGCAACTCCGCGACCATGGTCAGCGACGCCCTGGTCCGCCACCTGCAGACCCACCCCCAGAGCCTGGAGGACACCGCCCGGCTGTTCGCAGCCATTCACGGAGCCATGACCGACTCGGTCATCAGGTGCTGGCAGCTGAAGCGTGACGTGGGCTTCTGGCGCCCGTTCCAGGCGATCGCGGCAGCTGCCGACGACGGCAACCCCGACACGCAGCCGGAGCCCGGGTGGGAGCCGTTCCTGCCCCAGCCGCCCTACTCCGACTACGTCAGCGGTCACGCGTGCCTCACCGGTCCGGCCGTCGAGGTGATCCGCACCCAGCTCGGCGAGAACGTCCCGCTCGAGCTGCGCTCGGTCAACTTCCCGACGGCTCCCCGGACCTACCCGACGCTGACGCAGCTCGAGCACGACGCGCTCAACGCCCGGATCTGGGGCGGCTTCCACTTCCGTGATGCGATGGCTGACGCGTACTCCATCGGCCACCAGGCCGCGCGCCGGGTGATGGAGGAACTGCGCTGACCGTGTCCCCGGGCCGGGCGGGTTGAGCACATGGGACCCGCCCGCCCGGAGGCGGGGCTCTGGACACGAGCCGTCTGGCTGCGAGACTGGGGGCCTCCCCTGAACTCGTGAAGAAGGAAGCTCGTGACCACGTTCATCGTCACCGCAGTCATCGTCCTGGCCGTGCTCGCCGTGGCGGTCTATGTGATCCGGCAGAAGAACCGCGGGGCCAACATCGCGCGCGCCGACGAGCTGCGCACACAGGCCGCGACCGAGGCCAGGTCCACGCTGCCCTCCGCCCAGGACCGGGCCGCTGAGGCCGAGGCGAGGGCCGACGAGGCCCGCGCGGCGGCAGCGCGCGCCGAGGCGCAGGCCGAGGAGGCTCGTGTCGCCGCCGCCCAGGCCGAGGCCGAGCACGAGTCACAGGTGCGGGCCGCCGATGTGCTCGACCCTCGTGTCAAGCACCGGGCCGACGACTACGAGCCCCAGGTCGGCGGCACCGTCGACCAGCAGCCCACCGGGCCCTCCGAGGCGAACCGCACGCAGGAGCAGGCGCCCGACCCGACGCCCGACCCGACGCCCGACCCGGCGCCCGAGGGGGCGGGCGAGGCACCTGCTGGCGACACCCTGCTCCCGCGTCGCACGCCCGGCGCCAACGAGATGCCGGGCAAGCCGATCGAGAGCCACGGCAAGAGTGGCGGTTGGTTCACCCGCAAGGACTCCGACCAGGCCTGAGACGTGCCACCATCTGCCGGATGAGCCAGGTCCCCGCTGCCACCCGCACCCTGCGGGTCCTGCGCTTCCTGGCCACGCAGGCGGACCCGGTGCCGCTCGACCGGATCGTCCGCGCCTGCGACCTGCCGCGCAGCACGGCCTACCACCTGCTCAACACGATGATCGACGAGGGCTTCGTCGTGCACCTGCCCGACGAGCACCGCTACGGCCTCGGCGTGGCCGCGTTCGAGGTCGGCAGCGGCTTCACCCGGCAGGAGCCGCTGGCCCGGCTGGCCCGTCGGCCGCTGGCCGAGCTCGTCGACCGCACCGGCCACGGCGCGCACCTGGCCGTGCTGCACGGCCGCGACGTGCTCTACGTCATCGAGGAGCGTGCGCCCGGCCGGCCGCCGCTGGTCACCGACGTCGGCGTACGCCTCCCGGCCCACCTGACCGCGTCGGGGCGCGCCATCCTGGCCGCTCTGCCCGCCAGTCAGGTCCGGGCCCTCTATCCCGACCGCGGCGCGTTCGTCGATCGCCACGGCAAGGGCCCGGCGTCGCTGAGCGCGCTGCGCGCCCTGCTGTCCGAGACCCGGCAGCGGGGCCACGCCGATGAGGACGGCGAGGTGACACCCGGCCTGCAGAGCGTCGCCGCGGCCGTGCTCGACCACAACGCGCACCCGGTGGCCGGGGTCGCGGTGACGTTCCCCAGCGACGACGCCGCGGATGTCACGTCGATCGCCGCGGCAGTCGCCGCGACAGCGAGCCGGCTCACCCGCCGGGTCAGCGGCGCCACACCTTCCTCGCCGTGACCACGATCCGGGTCCGGTAGACACCGGTCGTGTTGCTGCGGTCCCCGCACGTGATGAGCACCAGTCGCGGCCTGCCGCGGTCGGAGAACAGGCGCGACACCTCCTGCGGGGACATCCTCGTCACCCTGCGCACGCGCGTCACGCGGAAGCCGAAGGTGCCGACGACCACGAGGTCCCCGACGCGCAGCGAGCCGAGACGGTCGAAGACACCCGACCCCTTCGACCAGGTGTGCCCGGCGAGGACCGCGCTGCCCCGCTGCCCGGGGAGCACGCCCCGGCGCCACCGATAGACGTCACGGACGCTGCGCCCGATCGCGAGCTGGCCGGCCCTGGTCACCCCGACCGGGACGATGCCCGCATCGACGCCGATCGCGGGGACGGACAGCCGACCCGGTGACGCAGCGGACGGGCGCGGCTCGATCCCCGCCGCCCGCGCGTGGACCGGCCCGGACGCGGTCAGCACGGCAGCCATCGCCAGCACGGCCACCACCCACCTGCGCATGCCCACCCCAAGTCCGGCCAGAGTCTGGCCCCCTCCGAGGCTACGCGCCTCGGTCCGGTCACCGCGCCGATGTCGGCATCGGGTCGGAGCGCACACCTTCCTCGTGCTCAAGCTCCGCCGCGGGGACGGTCGCCTGGAAGATTCCGGGCCACCACCGGCGCTCGGTGCCGCGAGGCTCGTCCAGGATGCTGCTCCCCCAGCGGCTGCGGGCGAGCTTGACGGCGTGCTCCACGAGGACCGCGCGAGCGGCGCCGAAGTCGCTCGGCAAACCTCCCGGCACAGGTCTGCCGGCGACGTGGAAGTCGACTCCCTCGCCGAGCCCGTGCGCGCACAGGTGCTCGGCGACCTCGGTGAGCTCCTGGGGGACGGCCTCAGTCATCGATCGTGCCCGGCGTCACTGTCATCCCATCCGAGGTGTGAGATCGAGCCCGTGCGTCTCCAGCTCCAGCAGTGACGCCAGGCCCGCGGGATGGCCGTCGACGATCAGCACCAGCGGCACCGCGGCCGCCCGCTGCACCGTGTCGCTGAGCGCGATCTGCGTCTGGAGGGTGGACGAGACGGAGTACACGGGCCACACGCGGCCGCCCAGACCGACCAGGGTCGCTGCCGCGCGCACGATCGCCGCGTCCGGGTCGTGCTCCAGGACGGCTGCGCACACCCTGCGGTCGAGGTCGGTCACGTCCGACGGTCCGGCCTCGACCCGTAGCTCCTCACCCTCCGCCGGTGTCAGCGCGGCGGGCACCGGCAGTCCGGCGGCGACGGACAGTACCTCGCGCGCCATCGCCGGCGGCACCACCTGCTCGGACGCGAGGCCGGGGTCGAGCCTGATCCCGAGAGGACCCGCCGCCTGGTCGACGAGGTCTGCGACGAAAGCTTCCCGGATGGTGAGCTCCTCCACGTCCGCTCCGAGGCCGGCCGTCAGTCGAACAGGCGTGGAGTAGGCGTGCAGGTAGTCCACGCCGTCCCCACGGGACGTCTCGACGCGACCATCCTCGGCCACGCGCAGGTAGACCGGTGTCACCGCGAGCGCCCGCACCAGGAGAGGCCAGGGGGAGGTTGCCTCAGCGATGTTGCGCACGACATCCAGGAGCGAGGCGCTCTCGGACGACGTGGCGAGCTGCTGCCAGCGCGCCCAGGGGTCGGTGGTGTCGTCAGTCATGGAGATCCGCTCGCAGGGCGAAGCTCAGGCAGGACAGGCGCCACGCAAGTACGTCGACGGCTCGACCGCTCACCTCTGCCGCAGGCTGCAGGGCCTCCCACTCATCCGCCGAGTAGCGGTGCTCCTCGACGGCACGCTGGACCATGCCGAGGCCCAGCGGATCCGAGTAGCCGATGAACGTGCGCGTGCTGCAGCCGGGGTACCAGCGGATCTGCCGCAGGGCCTGATCCGGATCCAGCTGCACCGCGCGCCACGGCTGCACCGATCCGGCCGCGACCCGCCACACCTGCTCGGCCTCGCGATGCAGGTCGTCGCGTCCAGGAACGGCGGCCGACGCATCCGGGTCGCGCAGCGCCGCGTCGACGACTTCTCGCCAGCCCGCGCGGGTGTTGTCCGACAGGCCGCCGAGACGGCGGCCGACCATGTCGGCCTCGACCGAGATGAGCGCCTCCGCCGCAACGGGGTCCTCACCGAGGGCGGCGAGCAGCTCGGTGAGACCCGCCCGCGACGGCTCGTAGCCGAACCACGGTGACGCCGGACCGGCGATCAGCGACTCCCCCAGCACCGCGACGGCCAGCCGCCCACCCGCACCCAGTGGCGCGGACACGCGCTCGGCCGTCGCGACCCAACGCTCCAGCGCCTCGTCGGGGGCCGGCTCCGCCGCCAACGGCTCCGTCGGTGCCACACCACGCCCCAGCAGTCGATCGAAAAGGCTCACTGGCCAGAGTCCTCGGCGGCCGCACCGACCATCAGGCTGCCGCCCAGCCCGACACCGAAGCCCTGGCCGAAACCGGACCAGGCACCGTCCGGGACGGCACTGACCCACGGAGCCGGCCCGGTCCACTGCGATGCCTGCCCCTGCGAGTAGAACGGCTCGTCCAGGCCCATCACGTGCTGGGTTGCTCCGCCGGGAGTCGTCGGCTGGGGGCCGATCGTGCCCTCCTGGACGCGCATGCCGTCTCCCTGGGTGAAGTCGCGCACGGTGATCTCGTCGCGCGGGCGATAGGTGCCGTCCCCATTGTCGTACCAGCTCTTCTCCAGCGCGAGACGGTCCATCGCCTGCGTCTCCGAACCGAACCCACCGGCCTCACGGGTGTCGGTCCAGAACGTGCCGGAGCCCGGATCGCCCGTGCCGTGGAGGTTCACCAGCGTCTCACTGCGGGGCACCTCGTCGAACGAGCCGACCGGGCCGTCGAACGTGTCGGCGACCCGGCTGTAGTCGGTGTCCCACTGGTGCTGGCCGAAGACGTCCTCGAACGTGCCGAGCTGCGGCTCGGAACCCCGCCGCAGCAACCTGGCCTGGTCCTCGGGTGACAGGTTGTCGAGATAGCGACCCAGCTGGAGGTCGTCCATCTTCGACAGCCCGGAGAGGTCACCCAGGTCGAGTCCGCGCAAGGACCTCAGGCCGTGCATCGGTCGCGCGAGAGCGGCGATGTCGTGCAGCCCGTTGAGTCCACGCAGCGCCTTGACGCTGGCACCGGCTCCGCCTGTGGCGACGGCCACGACGGCGTCCGGCACGAGGTGGCCGATCGCGCGTGCGGGATCGTCGGCCCAGGTGTCCCAGTCGAGGAGGCTCTTGCCGAGCTCCCTGCCGAACCCGATCGGGTCGGTGGTCAGGCCCGTGTAGATGCCGGTCGCCATGTCCCACGCGCTCTCGGCCGAGAGCTCGTACTTCTTCATCAGCTCCTCGGGCGTGAGGTCGCCCGTCGCGAGCTTGTAGGAGTCGATGACCATGTTGACGGGGCTGAACGGCACCATCGTCAACAGGTCCCAGACCGCCTCGCCGGCGCCCTCGAAGATGCCGCCGACGAAGCGCAGCCCCGACTCCCACCAGCTCGGCTCCTCCGGGGCGTCCGCGCACCCTGCCCGGACCTTGCCGGCGCAGACATGGGCGGCGTTCTCCAGGTCGGCCCTGGCCGCATTGAGCTCCGCCAGCGCGTCCTGCTGGATCGGGGCGCCCCAGTCGACGAAGGGCTGGGCCTGGTCGGTGCCGCCGGTGCTCCAGTAGGAACGCATCCGGTCCATGTAGGAGCCGTACTGGGTGCGCGCGCTCTCCGACTCCTGCTGGCCCCGCTCGTACTCCTTGCGCGCCCACTCGGCTCGCGACTGTGCGTTCTCCAGCTCGCCGGCGTACGTCGTGAGGCCCGCCGCAGCGGTCTTGAAGCCGTTGCCGGACTTGTACCAGCGCTCCGGCTCGAGGTCGTGGGCCTCACGGAACTCGTCCGCCGCGCGCCCGGTCCAGCCGGAGACGTCGATCTTCGACAGTGCGTCGCCGGTGTCGTAGAAGAGCTGGCCCTTCTGCTCCATGACGACCGCCTTGGCCCGGATGTTGGCGGGGCTGCCCTCGACGTCGAAGTCCGGCACGTCACATCACCTTGACGGAGGAGATCGTGGCCTTGAGGCCGGACATGGCGTCATAGCCGGCCTTGTCGGTCTCGAAGTAGTTCATCGCGATCTTGCCCAGGCGACCCGACATCTCCTCGACGTCCTGGCAGAGGTTGTTGACGCCCTCCTCCCACCGGTTCTTGAACTCGTCGAGCGCGTCCCAGACCACGTCGCTGCCGACGTCGCCCTTGGAGGGCACCAGGTCCTCGACGTCCTTGTCCTTGAAGAGCGCAACGGTGTCGTTGAGACCCTGGGCCGCCTTGCCCATGCTCTCGAGGTCGACTTCGTAGTCGTAGGACGGCATGACACCTGACTTCCCTCCGCCAGGCTGGCTCAAACCGGTCGAGCTCGGGCAGTCTGGTGCGTGTGAAGGTATCCCGTCGGGGGTAGGGAGCCCTTGACCAACCCGACGAAAGGGGGCGGCCGTGGCCGTCGGACTTGTCTACGCCGAGATGCAGGCGTCTGCCCAGGCCGCCGCCGACGCGGTCGAGCCGCTCCAGCAGACCTTGCGCGACCTCGCCGCCACCGTCGAGACCGAGGCCGGCGCGGGCTTCAAGGGCCAGGCGGCCGCGGGCTTCGGCGAGGCGATCAACGAGTGGTTCAACGTGGCGATCACGCTGGGCCCGGTCCTCGAGGGCTACTCCCAGAGCCTGATGTACCTCGCCCAGGAGCACGCCACCAACGACACCGAGCAGGCCACGCGCGCCGGACAGCTGGCCGACCGACTCGGAGGTGGCCCTCGATGAGCGAGCGCGGACTCGTCGTCCACCAGGGGTCCCTCTCGACGATGGAGACGGCGCTGGCCGACGCCACGACGGCCATCACCACCCAGATCCACGACCTCCTCGAGGAGACCGAGCGTCTCACTCCCGGCTGGGACGAGACCAGCGAGTCGCACGGCGCGCACCTGGAGCACCAGCAGAAGCTCCGCGACGGGGTGAAGAGCCTCACCGACGCCCTCGACCAGGTGAGGGCCCAGCTCGCGTCCTACCGTGAGGACGCCCGCGAGATCGAGGTCGAGAACGTCGCCATCGTCAACTGAGCCGCCCGGCTGAGGCACGTCCGTGGCGACCTAGGATGCCGCGGTGGACCCACTCACCTGGCTCGGCGCCGACGCCGTACGTCGCCTGCTCCCGAGCCTCGACGACCAGCTCGACCTCGTCGCCGAGACCTTCCTCGCCGCTGCTCGCGGGCGGGTCGAGCTGCCGCCGAAGCCCGGACTCCACCCCCGCGAGGACTCCTTCCTCAACGCGATGCCCGCTTGGCTGATGGATCGTGACGTGGTCGCGATGAAGTGGGTCGGCTCCTACCCCGGCAACCCTGCGCGCGAGATGCCGGCCGTCACCGGACTGATCGTCGTCAACGACCCCGACACCGGTGCACCCGAAGTGGTGATGGACGCCGGCGAGATCACGGCCGTCCGGACGGCGGTCGCCAGTGGAGTCGCCGTGCGCCACCTCGCCCATCCGGGTTGGCGGCGCGTGGCGATCGTCGGCTACGGCGCCCAGGGCCGTGCTCACGCCGCTGTGCTGCGCCACCTCCGACCCGACGCCGAGGTGGTCGCGTGGGGTCCGCGACTGATCGAGCCGGTCGACGGTGTGGAGATCGCCGCCGATCCACGCCACGCGGTGGAAGGAGCCGACATCGTCGTCACCAGCGGCCCCATGCCCCGCTCGCCCCGACCGACCATCGAGGTGGACTGGCTCGCGGATGGGTGCCTGGTGCTGCCCGTCGACTACGACGCGCGGGTCCGGGCCGAGGTCTCGCTGGCCGCGGACTCCTTCCACGTCGACGACGTCGCCCAGTTCGAGTCGTTCCGCTCCCGCGGGTCGTTCGCACAGTGGGCGCAGCCCCAGGGCTCGCTGGGGGACGCCCTGGCTGCGGAGCCGACGGGCCGGCTGAGGCTCGTCTGCAGCCTCGGGGTGGGCTCCATCGATGCCGTCATCTCCGGGGCCGTGCGTGACAGGGAGCGGGTGGAGCGGATCGGAGTGCCGCTGCCCCGCTGACGTCCGAGCGGTGCGTGACCACATAGCCGCGCGCGGAAATGTGTGGCTGTTCCCCATCTGCACCCCTCCCGCCCGACCGTAGTTTCATCTCCATGCCTACCGCTGACTCCGACGTGCCGGCACCCGTTCTCAGCGGTCGCAGGGCGCTGGTGACCGGTGGCGCGAGCGGGATAGGTGCCGCGGTGGCGCACCGCCTCGCCGCCGCCGGGGCCCACGTGGTGGTCGCCGACGTCGACGCGGCCGGGGCGCAGGGGGTGGCGGACCGGATCGGTGGCGAGTCGTGGCACGTCGACCTCTCCGACCTCACCGCCCTGAGGGAGCTGCGCCTCGACGTCGACATCGTGGTCAACAACGCCGGGGTGCAGCACGTCAGCCCGGTGCACGAGTTCGACCCCGAACGCTTCTCCTTCATCCTCCGACTGATGCTCGAGGCGCCGTTCCTGCTCACCCGCGCGGCCCTGCCCGCCATGTACGACCGCGGCTGGGGCCGCATCGTCAACGTGTCCAGCGCCCACGGACTGCGTGCCAGCGCGTTCAAGGCGGCCTACGTCTCCGCCAAGCACGGGCTCGAGGGCTTCTCCAAGGTCGTGGCGCTGGAGGCCGCGGAGAACGGGGTCACCAGCAACTGCATCAACCCCGGCTACGTCCGCACGCCGCTGGTCGAGCAACAGGTCGCCGACCAGGCCCGGGTGCACGATCTCTCCGAGGAGGAGGTGCTCTCCGGCGTGATGCTCAAGAACTCCGCCATCAAGCGCCTCATCGAGCCCGAGGAGGTGGCCGCGGCCGCCGCCTACCTGTGCTCCGACGATGCCGCCTACATGACCGGCACCAACCTGGTGCTGGACGGAGGTTGGTCGGCGCGATGACGCCGTCCGGGGCACGGCCGATCGCACCGTCGACGCCCCCGTGGCCTGGCCAGCTCCCCGCCACCAGGGAGGGTGCCCTCGCGCTCAGGCCGCCTTCGACCACAATGCAAGGCGTGACCGGAGCGGAGTTCATCGAGCTGCTGGCCCGCGAGGCGGCGCCGGTGGAGTTCGAGGCGCCCGTGCTGGCGGCCCGCGCAGCGGGTGCCGACGGCGAGACACTGGCGGCGCTGGAGCGCGCCAAGCGGCTCGCACTGCAGGTGCGCGGGGTGCTGGAGTCGCGCCGACGGCGCGAGGCCGAGCTGACCGCCCTCTACGAGACCGCGAGCGACCTCGCGGCCCTGACCGATCTCGACGACCTGCTCGGCGCCATCGTGCGCCGCGCTCGGGCGCTGCTGCAGAGCGACATGGCCTACCTCTCGCTCAACGACGACGAGCAGGGCGACACCTACATGCGAGTCACCGAGGGCAGCACCTCGGCAGCGTTCCGTCAGGTCAGGCTGCCGATGGGGGCCGGCCTCGGTGGGCTCGTCGCACAGACCGCGATGCCCTACACGACACCCTCCTACTTCGAGGACGAGCGCTTCATGCACACCGGCGGCATCGACTCGGCCGTCGCCGACGAGGGCCTGCAGTCCATCCTGGGCGTCCCCCTCACCCTGGGCACCCGCGTGATCGGCGTGCTCTACGCCGCCAACCGCGAGGTCCGCCCGTTCACCCGCGCCGACACCACGCTCCTCGTCTCGCTGGCGGCCCACGCCGCCATCGCCATCGACAACGCCCGGTTGCTCGCGGAGACCCAGTCCGCGCTGGCCGAGCTCGAGGTGACGAGCGAGGAGCTGCGAACGCGCAGCGTGAGCGTGGAGCGCGCTGCAGCCGCGCACGACCGGCTCACCGCGCTGCTCGCGCGCGGCGGCGGGGTCGACGACGTGCTGGCGGTGGTGGCGGAAGTGCTGGACGGTGACGTCACGGTGCTGGCCGGGAGCTCCGTCCTCGCCTCGACCCGCGCCGAGGGTGATCTCGACGCCGCCGAGCGTGCGGTCTTCGCCGAGGCGGCCTCCTCCAGCCGGACCGTCGACCGGCCCGGGCTCGCAGTCGCACCCGTCCTGGCCGGCAGCGAGCTGCTCGGCAGCCTCGGCCTCCACCGCGCACCCCTGCTCGACGAGGCCGATCGGCGCATCCTCGAGCGAGCGGCACTGGTGACGGCCCTGCTCCTGCTGTTCCGACGCAACGTCACCGAGGCCGAGGGCCGGGTGCGAAGCGAGCTCCTGCAGGACCTGCTGACGGCCGCCCGCGACCCTGACGACCTGCGCGACCGGGCACGACGCCTCGGCGCCGACCTCGACCGCGACCACCTGGTCGTGGTCGCCGACGTCGTGGGTGACCGCGCCCGGATCGCGGAGGCAGCCACCCACCTCGCGGCTCGCGCCGATGGCTTCGTCGCCATGCACCGCGGTCGGATCGTCCTGCTGCTGCCGGGTTCTGACCACGACGCGACATCGAAGCTGGTCACGGGAGCGCTGCGCACCGTCTCGGACCCGTGGACCGCCGGCATCGCCGGACCGGTGTCCCGTCCCCGTGACGTCGCCGCCACGCACGACGCGGCCCGCCGGGTGACCGAGGCGCTCCTGGCCCTGGGTCGCACCGCGGTGTGCGCCCGAGCCGAGGACCTCGGCTTCGTCGGTCTGGTCGTCGGAGGCGGGCCGGACGTGAGCGGGTTCGTCGAGAGCGTCCTCGGCCCGGTGATCGCCTACGACTCCGAGCGCGGCACCTCCCTCGTCGCGACCCTGGCGGCCTACTTCCGCAACGGCAACAACCTGGGACGCACCAAGGACGACCTGCACGTCCACGTCAACACCGTGACCCAGCGGCTGGACCGGATCGGCGTCCTGCTCGGAGCAGGTTGGCAGGAGCCGGACCGTCAGCTCGAGGTGCAGCTCGCGCTGCGCCTCCACCGTCTCTCCGACACCTGAGCCGTCCGGGCGGACCACTCGGTCCAGCGGCGTACGACGAGGCCGCGGCGGCGTGTCACGCCGCCGTCGCGCCGCTCAGCTGCGGCGCGTCGAGCGGCTGCTCACGAGATGGGCCACCGTGCCCCAGATGCCTCGACGGAAGAGCAGCACCACGATCACGAAGACCGACCCGGTGACGATGCCGATCCCCTCGAAACCGGACGAGGCCATGTAGTCCTCGAGCTGGACGATGAATCCGGCGCCGACGGCGCCGCCCCACAGCGTGCCGATGCCTCCGAGGACGGTCATCAGCACGACCTTGCCCGAGGTCGTCCAGTTGACCTCCTGGAGCGAGACGAAGCCGTGGCTGATCGCGAAGAGGCCACCGGCCAGACCAGCCAGACCGGCTGAGAGGACGAAGGCGATGACCTTGTACGTCTCGACGTCGTAGCCGAGCGCACGGGCGCGCGGGGAGTTGTCGCGGATGGCCACCAGCACCCGTCCGAACGGCGAGTGCACGATCCGCCACGCGGCCCACACGCCGAGCAGGATCATCGGCAGGGCGGCGTAGTAGAAGTAGAACGCCTCCGTCTCGACCGACTCGATGCCGAAGAACGACTTGGGCACGGCCTGGAGACCGTTCTCCCCACCGGTGACGTCACGCCACTGGTTGGCGATGAAGTAGATCATCTGGGCGAAGGCCAGGGTCACCATCGCGAAGTAGATGCCCGTCGCGCGGACCGAGAGGTAGCCGATGGGCAGGGCGATCGCCATCGCGAACAGCATCCCGGCCAGGACGGCGATCGGGAACGGCACGCCGTAGTGCACCGCCACCAGCCCGGTCACGTAGGCCGACCCTCCCCAGAAGGCAGCGTGCCCGAAGGAGAGCAGGCCGCAGTAGCCCAGCAGGATGTCCAGCGCTATCGCGAAGAGCGCCCAGCAGACGATGTCCATCGCGATGGGCGGGTAGACGAACCAGGGCAGCGCCAGGGCGACCGCCAGGCCGGCCGCGAGCAGCAGCCACCGGAGCGGAGACCTGCCGGGCTCCACACCTCGATCGGGGGGGTCGACGTGGGCCGTGTCGGCATCGGTCGTCAGGTTGCTCATCGGGCGGTTTCCTCTCGGCCGAACAGGCCGGCCGGGCGGACCAGCACGACGATTGCCATCAGGACGAAGATCAGGATCTGCGCGAAGGTCGGCGCATACGCCTGGCCGAAGGCCTCCACGAGGCCGACCAGGAAGCCGGCGACGACCGCTCCGAAGATCGAGCCGAGCCCACCGATCACGACGACGGCGAACAAGATGATGATGAAGTTGCTGCCCATGTCCGCGGTGATCGCGCGAAACGGCGCCGCCAGCACGCCGGCGAGACCGGCCAGGGCGATGCCGAACCCGAAGACCGGCGTCACCCACCGACCGACGTTGATGCCCAGCGCCTGGGCGAGGTCGGAGCGCTCGGTCGAGGCCCGCACGATCATGCCGATGCGGGTGCGGGTCATCAGCAGCCAGACCAGCACGCAGACCAGCAGCGAGAAGAGGAAGACGAAGACCTGGTAGGTCGGCAGCCGCAGCGCGCCCATCTCGATCTGGCCGCTGAGCACGTCAGGTCGGTCGTACGGCAGCCCGGAGACGCCGTAGCGGCGCTTGACCAGGTCGACCAGCAGCAGCGTGAGACCGAAGGTCAGCAGGAAGTTGTAGAGCGGGTCGAGCGCCAGGAGCCACCGCACCAGCAACCGCTCGAGGAGCACCCCGAAGCCGAACATGATCAGGGGTACGACGATGAGCGCCGGCCAGAAGCCCAGCCCGACGGTGTCGAGGAGGACCGCAGCGACCACCGCGCCGAGCATGTAGCAGGCGCCGTGCGCGAAGTTCACGACGCCCAGGACGCCGAAGATGATGGCCAGACCGAGCGCCGAGAGCGCATAGAAGCTGCCGGCGGCCAGCCCTTGGATCGTGTACTGCAGGACTTCGTTCATGACTTCCTCGACGGCTGTGGGGGGAGACGGGAGACGTGCCGGGTGGGCGTCCGGTGGACGCCCACCCGGGTGTCGGTCACATCTCGCAGCCGGACTCCTCCACGGGGCGGAAGGCGTCGGCTGCCGGAATGGTCGCCACGATCTCCTCGTAGTCCCAGTCCTCCTCGACCTCGTCGGGGGACTTGACCTTGGCGAGGTAGGCGTCGTGGATCACGCGGTGGTCCTCGGCGCGGACCTCACCGTTGCGCAGGAACACGTCGTCGGCCTCGAGGCCCTCGAGCTCCTCGACCACGGCGTCGGACTCATCGGTCCCGGCGCGCTGGACGGCCTCGAGGTACTGCAGGGCTGCGGAGTAGTTGGCCGCGTGGGCGAACGACGGACGCGTGCCGGTCTCCTCGAGGAAGCGGTCCGCCCAGGCGCGTGCCTCGTCGTCCATGTTCCAGTACCACGCCTCGGTGAACTGGGTGCCGGCGAACTGCTCGACTCCGAGGGAGTGGATGTCGGTGATGAACATCAGGCCCACGGCGAGGCTGATGCCGCGGTCGGCGTAGCCACCCTCGTTGTACTGCTTGACGAGGTTGATGAGGTCACCACCGGCCTGCATGGTGCCGATGACGTCGGGATCCTTCGCAGCCGCCTTGGTCAGGAAGGTGGCGAAGTTGTCGTTGGGGAACGGCGTCGCGATCGAGCCGCCGACCGTGCCACCGGCCGCGTCCACCGCTGCGGTGAAGGACTTCTCCATGTCCTGGCCGAAGGCGTAGTCGGGGTAGATGATCTGCCAGTTCTCGTCACCGCCCTCGGTCACCGCCGTGCCCGTGCCGTTGGCGAGCATGTAGGTGTCGTAGGCCCAGTGGAAGGTGTACTTGTTGCACTGGGCGCCGGTGAGCTCGGTGGTGGCCGCCCCGACGTTGAGGAAGAGCTTCTTCTTGTTCTTGGCCTGGTTGGCGACGGCCAGGGCGGCCGAGGAGGTCGGCACGTCGAGGATGACGTCGGCGTTCTCGCGGTCGTAGAGCTCCTGGGCCTTGGTGTTGGCCACGTCCGGCTCGTTCTGGTGATCGGCCGAGACGACCTCGATGTTGTCGCTCACGGCGTCGTCGCCGTGCTCCTTCTCGAAGTCCGCGATGGCCATCTCGACGGCCTTGACGCTGTTGGGGCCCGAGAGGTCCTTGTAGACACCGGACTGGTCGTTGAGCACCGCCAGCACGATCGAGTCGTCGGAGATGGCGCCATCGTCGGAGCCGGGGCCTCCTTGGCCGCAGGCCGCGAGGAGCAGTGCTCCCGCGGAGGCCACGGCCACCTTTGCCGCTACGTTCCTGTTCATCGGTTCCTTCTCTCTGTGCTGGCTGACGGGTCGTGGATGGGCTGATTCGAACTGGATCTGGACCTGGATCGCGGACCGGTGGGCGTTGGCCTCACATGCCCAGGTGCTCGAGGAGCTCGGCCTGGCGCGAGGCGAACTCGGCGTTGTCGAGGCTCTCGACCACGGCCCCTTGGGCGAGCAGGTAGTGGCGGTCGGCGACGGTGGCGGCGAACTTCACGTTCTGCTCGATGAGCAGGACGGTGCCGCCGGACTCCTTGACCTGGCGGATGATCTCGCCGATCTGGCGGACGATCACCGGAGCCAGTCCCTCGGTCGGCTCGTCGAGCAGCAGCATCCGGGCACCGGTGCGGAGCACCCGCGCGATCGCGAGCATCTGCTGCTCGCCGCCCGAGAGGGTGGTGCCGCCGGCCCTCCGGCGATCGGCCAGCACCGGAAAGGCGTCGTAGACCTTCTCGAGCGCCCAGGCCCGGTCGGAGACCACGGGGGGCAGGAGGAGGTTCTCCTCGACGGTCAGGCTCGCATAGACGCCACGATCGTCCGGCACCCAGCCCAGTCCGGCGCGCGCCCGCTTGTGTGCCGGCGTGCGCAGGATGTCGCGACCCTCGAAGAGCAGCTCGCCCGACACCTGACGGTGCAGCCCCATCACGGATCGGAGCAACGTGGTCTTGCCGGCTCCGTTGCGCCCCACGAGGGTGACGACCTCACCCTCGGCGACCCTGAGGTCCACCCCGCGCAGCGCCTGCGCCTCGCCGTAGAACGCGTTGAGGGCCTTGAGCTCCAGCAGGGGTGTCTCAGGCATGGTCGGCCTCCCCGAGGTAGGCGGTCACGACCCGTTCGTCGGTGCGGACCTCGTCATAGGTCCCCTCGGCCAGGACCTTGCCCGCCTGGAGGACGGTGACGCGGTCCGCCAGGCTGCCCACGACGTGCATGTTGTGGTCGACGAACACGACCGTGCGACCTCCTGCGATGCGACGTACGAGCTCGATGGTCCGGTCGATGTCCTCCATCCCCATGCCGGCAGTGGGCTCGTCGAGCAGGAGCACCCTGGGGTCGAGCGCCGAGACGAGCGCCATCTCCAGCGCGCGCTTCTGTCCGTAGGCCAGGAGCCCGGCGGGGCGCTGCGCCATCGAGGTCAGTCCGACCTCGTCGACCAGCTCCTCCGCACGAGGACGGAACTTGTGCATCGATCGGTGCGAGCGCCAGAAGCTGTACCCCTGACGGGTCATCCCCTGCAGGGCCAGCTCGACGTGCTCGATGGGCGTGAGGTTCTCGAACAGGCTGGTGATCTGGAAGGAGCGGGCGACACCCAGATGGGCGATCTGCTCGGGCTGCAGTCCGGTGATGTCCTGGCCGAAGAGCTGGATCCGACCCGCGGAGACGCTCAGGAAGCCGCTGAGCAGGTTGAAGAGGGTCGTCTTGCCGGCACCGTTGGGACCGACGAGGGCGTGGATGCTGCCCTCGGCCACCTCGAGGTCCACCTTGTCGACGGCACGGAAGCCCCGGAAGTCCTTGCACAGGCCGGAGGTCCGGAGAGCTGGTTGGGTCGCCACGAGAGCGACGCTAGGGAGCGTGCCTTGGTCCGCCCATGGTGACGTGAGCCATAAACCACGGCCGCGGTGTGGTGTGCGCCACCATCCGGCACGCGCTCCGTCCGGCAACTTACCAACCAGTAGGATCTTTCTCACCCGGCCGCCGCTGCCGAAGCGGCCTGCCGCGGCCTAGGCTCCGGTGCGTCACGCCCCCCACGAGGAGCAGTTCATGCAGATCTTCGCGATCGTCGTCTCGTTCGCCCTGACCGTCGCCGCCGTCGCGCTGCTCGTGCCGGCCGTACGCCGCATGCTGAGCGTGATCCGTGCGGGCCAGCCGGCCCCGGGGCGCAGCGACAACCCCGGCGCCCGCGCCGTGACGATGCTCAAGGAGACGTTCCTGCACACCCGGATGCTCCAGTGGCACTGGGTCGGGATCATGCACTGGTTCGTCTACATGGCGTTCCTGCTCCTCAGCACGGCCGTGCTGGCGGCGTACTTCCAGCTCTTCAAGGCCGACTTCGCCTACCCGGTCATCGGCCACTGGTATCCCTTCGAGTGGCTGATGGAGCTCATCGGGGCGCTCAGCACGATCGGCATCGTCTTCCTGATCGTCTACCGGCAGATCCACCACCCGCGCAGCGAGGGGCGCAGGAGCCGCTTCTTCGGGTCGAACTTCTGGCAGGCCTACTTCGTCGAGGCGCTCGCGCTGCTCGAGGGTGCGGCGATCCTCTTCGTCCGCGCCGCTGAGTGGCGGCTCGACGAGGAGGCCGGGCGCGCGCACTACCCGTTCTCGTCCTTCCTCGGTGACGCGCTCTACCCGAGCTCGGTCACCTCGCTCGAGAACACCATCTACTTCATCGCGATGTTCAAGATCGCGCTGGCGATGGTCTGGCTGATGGTGATCGCGCGCAACATCACCATGGGCATCGCCTGGCACCGCTTCACGGTCTGGTTCAACATCTTCTTCAAGCGCGAGTCCGACGGCAGCACCGCGCTGGGTGCGATGAAGCCGCTGACGTCCGAGGGCAGGGCGATCACGCTCGACGACATCGACGACCTCGACGAGGAGTCGGTGCTCGGTGTCGGCAAGGTCGAGGACTTCTCCTGGAAGGGCATCCTCGACTTCACCACCTGCACCGAGTGCGGTCGCTGCCAGTCGCAGTGCCCGGCGTGGAACACCGAGAAGCCGCTGTCACCCAAGCTGCTGATCACCAGCCTGCGCGACCACGCGTACGCCAAGTCGGCGGGCGACGAGGCCCACACCGAGCGGGCCCTCATCGGGTCCGGCACCAAGGGCGAGAGCGGCGGCACCGCGGGCACCGACGTCCTGGACTACTTCTACAACCCAGAGGACGCGCCCTTCGTCATCGACGAGGACGTGCTGTGGAACTGCACGTCGTGCGGCGCCTGCGTCCAGCAGTGCCCCGTCGACATCGAGCACGTCGACCACATCATGGACATGCGCCGCCACCAGGTGCTGGTCGAGGCGAACTTCCCGGCCGAGCTCAACCAGCTGTTCAAGGGACTGGAGAACAAGGGCAACCCGTGGAACATGTCGTCCACGGCGCGCATGGACTGGGCCAAGGGTCTCGACTTCGACGTGCCCGTCGTGGGCGAGGACCTCGAGTCCCTCGACTCGGTCGACTGGCTGTTCTGGGTCGGCTGCGCCGGGGCGTACGAGGACCGTGCGAAGAAGACCACCCGCGCCGTCGCCGAGCTGCTCAACATCGCCGACATCTCCTTCGGCGTCCTCGGCAACGGCGAGACCTGCACCGGTGACCCGGCTCGCCGCGCGGGCAACGAGTTCGTCTTCCAGGGCCTGGCCATGCAGAACGTCGAGACGTTCAAGGAGTACAAGGTCAAGAAGGTCGTCTCGACCTGCGCCCACTGCTTCAACACCCTCAAGAACGAGTACAAGGACTTCGGCATCGAGCTCGAGGTCGTCCACCACACCCAGCTGCTCAACCGGCTGGTCCGCGAGGGCAGGCTGACGCCGGTCAAGGACGGCGCGGGTGCTGCGAAGCGCTCGATCACCTACCACGACCCGTGCTACCTGGGCCGCCACAACGAGGTCTACTCGCCGCCGCGCGAGCTGCTCCAGGTGCTGCCGGGCGCGGAGGTCATCGAGATGGAGCGCAACTCCGAGCGGTCCTTCTGCTGCGGCGCCGGCGGCGCGCGCATGTGGATGGAGGAGAACCTCGGCGAGCGGATCAACCTCAACCGCACCAAGGAGGCCGTCGGCACCGGCGCGGACCAGATCGCCGTGGGCTGCCCGTTCTGCCGCGTGATGCTCTCCGACGGTCTCACCGCCCAGCAGGCCGCAGGCGAGGCGCGCGAGGAGGTCGAGGTCCTCGACGTCGCCCAGATGCTCCTCGCGTCCGTGAAGGGCGAGCAGGCGACCAAGGCAGCGCCCGGCTCCGCTCCCACCGCTGTTCCTGCCGCAGCTCCCGCCGCAGCCGCGACCGACGTGGCGACCAAGGACGAGCCGGAGGCCGGCGACGTCACGGTCACCGAAGACACGGTCACCGAGACCGCCGACGCCGGGCCTGCGGCCAAGGCGTCGGGAGGTACGTCCCTGTTCGACACGCCTGCGCCCGAGCAGCCGGCGGTGCCAGCGAAGGCGGAGCCGGCCGCGGCCGAGGGTGGGTCGCTGTTCGACACGCCTGCCCCGCCTGCGTCCAAGCCCGAGCCGTCGCCCCCGGCCGAGCCAGCAGCGTCCGACGAAGCCCCGGCCGCGACCACGTCGGGCGACCTCGGGGCCGGTGGCTCGCTGTTCGACCTCGGTACGCCGGCCGAGCCGGAGGCTGCCCCCGCCGCCGCCGCGGAGTCGCAGCAGACCGCACCGGCCGCCGAGGCGCCGCCCGCCGCCGAGCCATCGGCGACGACCGATCTCGGCAGCGGCGGATCGCTCTTCGACATCGCCGCGCCGGAGCCCTCCGCGCCCGAGCCCTCCGCGGCTGAGCCCTCCGCAGCGAAGCCCGCCCAGCCGGAGGCGCCCGAGGCAGAGGCTGAGACCGCACCGGCGGCGGAGCCGAAGGCGGCCGAGACCGAGCCCGAGCCTGCGGACGCCGAGCCCGCACCTGCTGCCAGCAGCACGACGTCCACGCCGACCACCGACGCCGACCTGTCGAGCCTCGGCTCGCTGTTCGACCTCGAGGCGCCCGAGGTCAAGGCGACCAGCACCCCGGAGCCCCCTGCGGCCGAGGCCGAGGCTCAACCCGCGTCGGAGCCTGAGCCGGCTGCCGAGGCCGAGCCGGAGCCCGAGCCGGAGCCGGAGCCGGAGCCGGAGCCGGAGTCGGCTGCCCCGGACGAGGCCGCGCCGAGCGGTGCGACGTCCACGCCGGCCACCGACGTCGATCTCAGCAGCCTCGGCTCGCTGTTCGACATCACGGCTCCCGAGGCCCAGGCGACCAGCACCCCGGCGCCCCCTGCGGCCGAGGCCGAGGCTCAACCCGCGCCGGAATCCGAGCCGGCTGCCGAAGCCGAGCCGGAGCCGACTGCCGAGCCCGAACCCAGCGCTCCGCAGGACACCGCGGCTGCCGCCTCGCCGGCCGACGAGGAGCCGGCACCCGCAGCGCCGAGCGCCCCGCCGAGCGGTGCGGACCTGAGCCAGGCCGCGATCTTCGCCGACCCCGCTGACCCCGACGAGGACCCCACCCCCGCGGCCGCGGCCGATCCTGCGCCCGAGGACACCTCGAGCGAGGCCCAGGACGCCCCGGTCGAGCAGGAGTCCGAGGACGTACCCGGCGAGGAGCCGAAGCAGCCCGAGGCCGCGACGGAGGAGTCGCCCGCACCGCAGGCCGAAAAGCCGGCGACACCCAGCACGCCGGGTCACACCCCGCGTACGGACGTCGACATCAGCGAGACGGGTTCCCTCTTCGATCTCTGAGACCCACTCGCCACCCGGGATAGTCCCCCTCAATCGGGCCCTCGGAACGTGCTCACATGGACCCATTTGATGGGGACTATCGGGGTGTGATGTCACCCTGATGGCCAACTGACATCAGAAGATGTCACATCGATGTTGACATGACATCATCGTGATGTCACAGTGGTGCGTATGGACATCACTCCCTACGTCGACTCACTGCGGCGTGACCTGCTCGCCGCGGCCGAGGCCGGCAGCGACGAGCTGAGGCAGGCGGCCGAGCGGCTGACGTACGCGCTGGACCCGAGCGCCCGGCTGGCGTTGATGGAGGCCATCTCCCACGCGGCGGCCGAGATCAGCGCCGAGCTGCCGGAGGGCAGCGTGGACGTCCGTCTGGTCGGCCGGGAGCTCGACTTCGTCGTCGAGACCGCGCCGCCGACCGCGATGCCCGCGCCGCCACCGCCACCCGCGCCGCCGGCGCCCGAGGAGGATGACGGCGACCTGGCCCGGATCACCCTGCGCATCCCGGAGGCCGTCAAGGCCCGCGCCGAGGAGAAGGCCGCCGCAGCCGGGCAGAGCCTCAACACCTGGATGGTCGGCCTCGTCCGCAGCGCCACCAACGAGCACGCGATCAACGTCGACATCGACCTGAGCAGCATCCCCTTCGTGGGCTACGACCCGTTCGCCGCCAACCGCAAGCAGGGCAACAACCGCCGGATGAGCGGCTGGCTCTGATCGACCGGGCCTGACCGGCCCCCACGCACCGCCCCCAGCGGACCGGCGACCGCCGGCCCGGCAGACGATCACACCCGAAATCGGAGACACCGATGAGCCACCACCTGGACGCCACCTTCGAGACTCCCGAGCCGATCGACCTCTACGTCGAGAACGGCCGCGGCCGGGTCGAGGTGACCGCGACCGACACCACCGTGACGACCATCCGCATCTCCGGTGAGCGCGCTGAGGAGTTCGACGTGCGCGACCTGCGCGACGGACACGCGCCGCACCGGATCGCGATCCTCGCTCCCCGCCGCGAGGGCGGCTTCTTCGGCAGGGACCCGCACGCGGAGATCGTCGTCGAGGTCCCCACGGCCAGCGGCCTCACCGCCAAGGTCGGCAGCAGCGACGTCGGCACCCACGGCCGCCTCGCCGACACACGCATCGAGTCCGGGTCGGGTGACGTCTCGCTCGACGTGGTCGACGGCTCGACCGTGGTGCAGTCGGGCTCCGGCGACGTGGTCGCCGAGCACCTGAGCGGCGACGCACGGATCAAGTCCGGCTCCGGCGACATCAGCGTCACGCGGGTCGATTCCGCCCTCGTCGTCACGACCGGCAGCGGCGACGTACGCGTCGACGGCGCCGGCAGCGAGGTCGCTGTCAAGACCGGCTCGGGCGACGCCAGGGTGGGCACCTTCGCCGGCGAGCTGGTCCTCACGACCGGGTCCGGGGACCTGGAGATCGCCCACGCCACCTCGGGACGCGTCACGGCGAAGACCGCGAGCGGCGACGTCCGCATCGGCGTACGCCCCGGCACCCCGGTGTGGACCGACATCCGCACCGCGAGCGGCCGACTGGTCTCGGACCTGCCCACCACCGGCGAGCCCGCCGCCGACCAGCCCTTCCTCGAGGTGCGTGCCACCACCGCCTCGGGCGACGTCACCCTCCACCAGAGCTGAACCCTCCACCAGAAAGGAGCACGACCATGCATGACGCGTTCACCGACATCGAGCTCATCGCACGCCACCGCATCGCCGAGCGCGTGCGCTACTCCCCGCGCGCGCCCAAGCGCCGCTGACCCACCGCCCGCTCAGATGGGCGTGCGGTGGAAGCCCTGGAAGGAACGGCTCGGCGTCGGGCCGCGCTGGCCCTGGTAGCGCGAGCCGTACTTCTGCGAACCGTAGGGGTGCTCGCTGGGCGAGGAGAGCCGGAAGAAGCAGAACTGGCCGATCTTCATGCCCGGGTAGAGCTTGATCGGCAGCGTCGCGACGTTGGCCAGCTCGAGCGTCACGTGCCCGGAGAAGCCCGGGTCGACGAAGCCCGCGGTCGCGTGGGTGAGCAGGCCGAGGCGGCCCAGCGAGCTCTTGCCCTCGACGCGGGCGGCGACGTCGTCGGGGAGCGTGATGACCTCGTACGTCGATCCCAGGACGAACTCGCCCGGGTGCAGGATGAAGGGCTCGTCGCCCTCGGGCTCGACCTCGCGGGTCAGCTCCGACTGGTCGGCAGCGGGGTCGATGTGCGGGTAGCGGTGGTTCTCGAAGACCCGGAAGAACCGGTCGAGGCGTACGTCGATGCTCGAGGGCTGCATCATCTGCGGATCCCACGGCTCGAGGGCGATCCGGCCGAGGTCGATCTCGTGGGCGATGTCGCGATCGGAGAGCAGCACGGCGCCAACCTAGCCGGGGTTTTCGGCTCTGGGGAGCGGGTGCCCACAATGGATCCGTGACCTTCCACCGCTACGTCGCCCTCGGCGACTCCTTCACCGAAGGCGTCGGCGACCCCGACCCGGCGCGGCCCAACGGCCTGCGCGGGTGGGCCGACCGCGTCGCCGACGTGCTCGCGACGCAGACCGACGACTTCGGCTACGCCAACCTCGCCATCCGCGGCCGCAAGCTCGGCGCCATCGTCACCGAGCAGGTCGACGCGGCCGTCGCGCTCCAGCCCGACCTCATCACGATCCACGGCGGCGGCAACGACGTGCTCCGCCCCCGCGTCGACCTCGACGCCCTCGCCAGGACGTACGACGACGCCATCGCGCGCCTGTCCGCCACCGGTGCGCGGGTCGTGATGTTCACGATCTTCGACCCGGGCGGCAAGGGGATCTATGGTCCCGTCCGCGGCCGGATGGCCATCTTCAACGAGTGGGTCCGCGAGATCGCCGACCGCCACGACGCGACCATCGTCGACATGTGGCGGATGCGCGACATCGAGATCGCCGGCGTCATGGACACCGACCGGATGCACCTCAACCACCACGGGCACACCCACATGGCGCACGCCGTCCTCGAGGCGATCGGCGTCGAGCACGGCCTCGAGCCCGTCACCGTCGCGCC
Organism: uncultured Actinomycetota bacterium; assembly: GCA_963726515.1. GTDB lineage: Bacteria > Actinomycetota > Actinomycetes > Propionibacteriales > Nocardioidaceae > Nocardioides. Next base: position 53,550 of record CAVSCW010000021.1, on the reverse strand, counting down.
GCCGCCACTGCTGCCTCGTCGCGAGCAGTGGGCCGCCCACGCGCGGTGGACGCGCGAGTTCCTCGTGCCGTGGGTCCACCGCCGCGTGACCGGGCGGTCCTCGGGGGACACCGTGTCCCCGAAGCGACCGGACCTCTCGAGCGTCAGGTAGCATTCGGCGCGCCGTTCCTCGGACGGCACTGCGGATGTAGCTCAGCTGGTAGAGCGCGACCTTCCCAAGGTCGATGTCGCGAGTTCGAATCTCGTCATCCGCTCCAACAGATCCCGCTCAGGCGCGAAGCGGCGATCGCACGGTCGCGCGACGTGGGGCCCATGGGAAAACTTGCGCCTTCTGGGACCAGAGGGGACAGTGAGTCGATCGTCTTTCGGATCGAGGTCCTTCCCCATGCCCGTTCTTCCCCGCCTGTTCGCCTCCCGGATCGCCACCACGATCGCCGAGGACGACCCCTCCCGGCCGCTGTGGCGGCACCCGGCCACGATCGCTGCCGCAGTGCTCGCGCTGACCCTGGCCGCCGTCCCGCTCCTGCCCGACGACGGCAACGACCGCGAGGAGATCGCGCCGAGCGCCGAGACGACGCCGGCGCCCAGCGCCAGTGGTCGCGGCGAGGTGACTCCTGAGATGCAGGCGGAGATCGACCGGGTCCTCGCCGAGGGCTCGAGCCTCGCCCGGGCCCGGGGACGTACGGCCATCGCCAAGGCCACGGTCCGGTGCGCCACCTTCGACGGCCAGCGCTACTGCCTCGGGTTCGGCTGGACCAACCAGACCCGCTCGACCCTGGCCGCCCGGCTGGCGAGCCGTCCCCGCTTCAGCCGCGAGCGCACCGGCGACCTCGACGCGGACGGCGTACTGGCGCGTGACACCCGGCGCAGCGCGAGGGAGCGGACCGCCGCCGAGCGCGCCGAGCTCACGAGTGCCGCGCGGTCCGTGGGCAAGGTGTGGATGCTGCGCCACGAGATCCAGGGCGTCGAGCTGCCGGCGGACTTCGCCGAGCGCCACCCGGAGGTGGGCGCGGACGCCACCACCACGGCGCGCCGCGGCTTCGGTGGCAAGTACCCCGAGACGTTCGCGATCCTCGACGAGTCGCAGACGCTCTCGCAGAACCAGACGTGGTGGTGCGGCCCGGCCACGATGCAGGCGATCGGCTGGGGCTCGAGCCAGAAGCGCAAGAACCAGTCCTACTGGGCCCGCCGCCTCGGCACCACCTCGGCGGGCTCCGCGATCACCGACATGGTGCGCGTGGTCAACAACCAGACCGACTACGACGACACGGCGCACGCCGGTCCCTACATCGTGCTCGACATCAGCGACTTCACCTTCAAGCAGTGGTATCGCCTGATGATGCGCCACATCCACGACTACCAGGCGCCGGTCGTGCTCCACCCGGTGCTGCTCAAGCAGTACTACCCCTATCTCGACGACGACGCGAGCGGCCACTTCCAGGTCGGTCGCGGCTTCGACCAGAACACCGGCGGCAACCGCAAGATCGGCTACTTCGAGCCGTGGGACCAGTCGCGCTTCGACCCGAGCGAGCCCGCCATCGGTCGCGTCCAGTGGCGCAACGCCTACAAGTCCTACCGCGCCAACCTCGACCACTTCCAGCACAACGTCGGGGTCTGACGTGGTGGTCCGTACGACGATCGCGCTGGCGCTGCTGGCGACGCTGGCCGGCTGCGGCGGGACCGACGAGCCCACCGACTCACCGGACACGGGCGGTCCGTCGAGCAGCACCGACGCGCCCACGAGCAAGGCGCCGTCCGGCGGCACGGTGGACGCGCCCGCGGTCGTCGAGCCCATCCCGGCCGTGCTGGACTGGCAGGACTCCGGCGTCGAGGTCGGCACGCGCTACGTCCGCGGCCCGGAGGCGGAGGCCGTCGTCAGTGCGGGCAACAGCAGCGTCGAGCTCACCCGCGGCGGCGACACCACGACCATCGCCGCCGGCGCCGGCCGCACGATCTCGGAGGTCCTGATGACCACCGACTGGGCAGTCGTGGTGAAGCAGGACAAGGCCGAGACCGCGCCGAGCCAGGTCTCGGTGGTCGACCTCGCCACGGGCGAGCAGGGCGAGGTGACGACTCCGCCGCCGGCCAGCGGCGGGTCGTGGGCGCTCACCGGCGGCGACCTCTACTACCCGACGTACGGCGACGACCGGGCCTACTGCCTGGCCACCAACGCGCTGGCCGACAACAACGGCGAGGACGGCTGGTGCACCCCCGCCCGATCGGGCTTCTCCGGGCTCACCGCCAGCGAGAACGGCGTCGGCATGCTGACCTTCGACGACGCCCGCCCGGTCGCCTGTCGCACGGTCAACGTCCTCGACGGCAGCGGCCTGCCGCAGCCGGTCGAGGGAACGGCCGACTGCACCGCCTGGGACGTCGCCGCCACTGCGGACGGAGCCGTGTGGTCCGAGGTGCCCAAGCCGCGCCGGCAGGAGGAGGCGTACTTCCACGCCTCGGCCGACGGCACCTACTTCGACCTCGGCCCCGGCACCACCGGCACGGCGGTCCCCTGCGGCGACTCGGTCTTCTTCGTCCGCGACCCGCAGGGCGACGACGAGCCGGCGCGGCTGATGCGCTGGACCCCGGACCACACCCTCGAGATCGCCTACGAGTCCGCGTCGGTGGGCAACGCCTTCCTGGGCGAGCCCGCCTGCGGCGGCGGCGTGCTCACCCTCTCCTCGTTCGGGGAGCAGGGCGACGAGCTGGTGTGGGCTAACGTCGGCTGACGTGAGCTTCACCGGATTCCCCGTCGCCGCGCTCGACTTCTACGACGACCTCGAGATGGACAACACCAAGTCCTTCTGGGAGGCGCACCGTGAGATCTACAAGGAGTCGGTCGAGGCGCCGATGAAGGCACTGGTGGCCGCACTCGAGCCGGAGTTCGGCCCCGCCAAGGTGTTCCGCCCCTATCGCGACGTGCGCTTCGCCAAGGACAAGACGCCCTACAAGACCCACCAGGGCGCCTTCGTCAGCGCCGGCCCCTCGACCGGGTGGTACGTCGAGATCTCCGCGCGCGGCACCCGCGTCGGCTCGGGGTTCTACGACGCCGACGGGCCGCACCTCGCCGCGATCCGCGAGGCGATGGCCGAGGAGAAGACCGGCAAGGCCCTCGACCGGCTGCTGAAGCGGCTGGAGAAGGACGGCTTCGAGATCGGCGGCGACCGGCTCAAGACCTCACCGCGCGGCTACGACGCCGACCACCCGCGCATCCACCTGCTGCGCTGCAAGCAGCTCTTCGCCAACAAGTCCTACGGCTTCGAGGCCGACGCCATCGACGCCGGCCTCCTCGACCGGGTCCGCGAGGACTGGAAGACCCTCCGTCCGCTCGTCAGCTGGTTGCGCGCGGTCGACTGATCCTCAGCCGAACCAGACGTCGCTGGTCGCGATGGCGGTGAGCTGTTCCAGCGAGAGCGGCGGCCGTGGCGCCAGAGGCGGGGAGTCCTTGCCCGTCGCCGCGTTGCACGAGTTGGCCCACACGACGTAGCCGTAGCGGTAGGCACTCACCCCCTGGCAGGTCACCCCGTCGGCGAGTGTCGGGCCCCAGGTCAGCTGGACGGTGCCGTCCGGCAGCTCGGCGCAGGAGCCGCCGAGCCGAGCGTTCATCTCGTTGCACCGGGCGACGGTCGGGAGCTGGTTGAAGCCCAAGCCGACGGCGGTCTCCATGCCGTCATAGGGGAAGTAGGCGACCTTCTCGTCCGGGTCGTCGACGACCGTGTCGGTGGGCCGCGGCTCGGCGCCGAGCTCGGTCCCGATGATTCCGTTGACGATCGCGTGGACCTGCAAGGCCCGGAACTCGGCCAGGGCACGCTCGGTGGTCGCGGGCGCAGGCCGGTCGGGGTCGGGCGCATCGGTCGCGACCGCTCCTCCGCCGTCCGTGGCGATCCCGGGGTCGCGCGCGCTGTCGGGCGATCCGAGCCGGGGTACGACGGCCGCCAACCCGCCGACGACGCCGACCACGGCGAGCGAGGCGACCGTCGCACCGATCCGGGCGCGACGCTGGCGGGAGCGGCCGCGGGCGATGCCGCCACTGACGAGGCGGTCGACGTCGGGGGCGAGGTCGTCGCTCGCGCGGCGGAGCAGCTCGGTGACGCCGGAGTCGTGGGTGGACATGGGTTCTCCTAGGTTTCCAGCAGGTCGCGGAGGGACGGACCCAGCACTGCCCGGAGCCGGTCGAGGGCCCGCAGCGTGCGGTTGCGCACGGCGCCGGGGCTGACCCCGAGCGCGTGCGCGGTCTCGGCGACGGACACGTCCTCGAGGTAGCGCAGCACGAGGACGGCCCGATCCATCGGCGCCAGCTCGTCGAGCGCTGCCCGGAGGGCGATCCCGGTGTCGGCGTCGCCCCCGGGCTCGACCGGCTCGGGCAGGTGCTCGCTCGGACGCTCGTGGGTGCTCCGCCGACGCTGGGCGCTGAGGTAGGTGCGCGCCAGCGTGGTGTGGGCGTAGGCGGCCGGGTGCTCGATCGGCGCGCCGATCCGGCGGTGCCAGCGGACGAAGACCTTGGCCAGCGTCTCCTGGACCAGGTCCTCGGCCCGGTGGGCATCGCCGCACATCAGCCATGCCGCGCGATAGAGCTGCGGGGTCCGCGCGACGGCGAACTCCTCGAACTCCGCGGGCGTGCGGGGCATGTCTCTCCTCGGTGGTCTCGGCGTCACCCCTAGAGACGCACTCAACCACCCGCAGCGTCCCACCCGGCCCGCAGCACGTCGGAGAATTACCGTCGATGACGTCCCACGTTCACATCCCTGACGCACCTGCGCGGAAGGCTGGCGACATGGCCAAGAGACTCCTCCTCCTCCACATCGGCCCCTCCCCGGTCGACGTCTCGGCGATGACCGAGGCCCTGGCCCTGGGTCGGATCGCCGTCCCGGACGCCGACGCCGACACGTTCACCCGCGCCGGCATCGAGATCCGCCGCTCCCACAAGGCGGCCGGACTGAAGCGCAAGCAGGTCGAAGGCGCGTGGGCGAAGGTCTGCCGCCGCGCCCACAGGACCAAGGCCGACTGCTTCGTCAGCGTGCCGGACTTCTTCGACGCCACCCCGGAGCAGGCAGCGCTCGCGCTCGACCAGGCCGCTGGCCTCAAGGTGGTGCTGGTGGTCACGAGCGGCTTCGACGTCGAGCCACCGGCCGCGTGGCTGTCACTGGTCAAGGACAGCCGTACGCACGTGCTCCCGTCGCACCTCTCCGACGGCCAGCTCGCGGCCCAGGTCGCGCGCATCGCGCTGATCGAGCAGGAGGCACGCCTCGACAAGCGGCTCGCCAAGATCGGCAAGCTGCGCAAGCAGGTCAACAGGCGGCTGGCTGCCTGATCCCGGACCGGGTCTCGTGACGGGACTTCGTCCCTCCTCGACCAGCAGGACCGGCTCAGTGCGGCTGCCAGGCGTCGTCGTCCTCGGTGAGGGCTGCCACGTCCTCCGGGAGGCCGCCGTCGGCGAGGTCCTGGATGCTGACCCGTTCGAAGACCGACCGCAGCGAGCTGCGGGCCGCGATCCAGACGTGCTGCAGGACGCGCGCCGAGTCGTCGTACTCGACCGCCTCGGGACGCAGGCCGTAGACCGACACGAGGGGACCGTCGACCGCGCGGATCACGTCGGCGACGGTGATCGTCGCGGGCTTGCGGGCGAAGCGCCAGCCGCCGGACTGACCGCGCTGCGACACCACGATGTCGGCGCGCCGCAGGTCGGCCAGGATGGCCTGGAGGAACCCGTGCGGGATCCCCTGGGCCCGGCCGACCTGCTCGGCGCTCACCGCCGTGCCGTCCGCGCGCACCGCGATCTCGATCAGGGCCCGCAGGGCGTAGTCGGCTTTGGCGGAGACACGCATAAGACCAGTTTGTCAGATATGTCCCCCGACACACTGGTGCTTGGTTCCCCGTCAGACCGCGGCCGTCTCCCGCTCCAGCTCCTCGTCGAGAGCGGCGCGGGACATGCGCTCCTGCGTCACGGCCCACCAGATGCCGGAGACCCAGAGGACGAGGACGACGGCGGCTGCGACAGCCACGCCGATGCCGGGGACGCCGACGGCCTCGAGGAGGGTCTTGGAGTTCGTGAGGATGATCAGACCACCGGCAGCGACCCCGAGGACCCGGGCGGCGAGGTGCTTGACCAGCCAGGCCGCGATCGGGGCGGCGATCACGCCACCGGCGAGCAGCGCACCGGCATAGCCCCAGTTGATGTTGGCGGCACCGAGGCCGAGGAGGAAGCCGAGCGAGCCGCCGACGGCCACGACGAACTCGGAGGTGTCGATCGAGCCGACGACCTTGCGGGGCTCGAGGCGACCGCTGGAGAGCAGCGAGGTGGTGCCGACCGGGCCCCAGCCACCGCCACCGACGGCGTCGAGGCAGCCCGCGACCAGGCCCATCGGGGCGAGGAAGGAGGCCGAGGGGCGGGCCTTGAAGCTCGGGCGGGCGCCGCCCAGGCGCAGGAAGCGGTAGACCACGTAGACGCCGAGGCCCAGCAGGATGATCGCGACGACCGGCTTCGCCACGGCGCCGTCGAGGTTGGAGAGCAGCGTCGCGCCGATGAAGGCGCCGACGAAGCCGGGCAGCGCCAGGATCGAGACGGTGCGCCAGTCGACGTTGCCGAGCTTGTGGTGCGAGAAGCCCGACACCAGGGACGTGCCGATCTCGGAGAAGTGGACCGCAGCCGACGCAGCGGCCGGCGCCACACCGACCGCCAGCAGCATGGTCGAGGACGTCACGCCATAGGCCATGCCCAGGGATCCGTCGATGAGCTGGGCGAGGAGGCCCACGAAACCGAGCACGATGAGCTTGCGCATCCGCAGGCTCCTTCCAGGTCTGGATCAGGCGAGTGGTGTTTGTCGGGTGAAAGACTAGACATACTCGGCACAATGGACAAAACCGACATTGCTCCCGGCGTGTCCGACACCCGTCTGTGACCGGCGACATCCGCGTTCGTGTTGCGCGACGGCCGATCGCGAGGCATCATTATGTTACTGGCGAGTAGCGCCACCCCTCGCCCTCCAGCCCGCAACGGAACAGGTGGAAGCCGTGAGCCACTACAAGACCAACCTCCGCGACATCGAGTTCAACCTCTTCGAGGTGCTCGGACGGGACGAGGTGCTCGGCACCGGACCCTTCGGCGAGATCGACGGCGACAGCGCCCGCGAGATCCTCCGCGAGGTGGAGCGCCTGTCCCGCGAGGACATCGCGGCGTCGTACGAGGACAGCGACCGCTGCCCGCCCGTCTTCGACCCCGCCACGCACACCGCGCCGGTGAGCCCGGCGTTCAAGGCCTCCTACCAGGCGTGGATGGACTCCGAGTTCTGGCGCCTGCAGGTCTTCGAGGAGATGGGCGGCACCCCCGCCCCGTCGTCGCTGGTCTGGGCGATCGGCGAGATGGTGCTCGGCGCCAACGCCCCGGTGTGGATGTACGCCGCCGGGCCGGCGTTCGCCAACGTGGTCCACCGCAACGGCAACGACCGCGACAAGCAGGTCGCCCAGTTCATGGTCGACCGCCAGTGGGGCTGCACCATGGTGCTCACCGAGCCCGACGCCGGCTCCGACGTGGGCGCCGGCCGCGCCAAGGCCGTCGCCAACGACGACGGCACGTGGAACATCACCGGAGTCAAGCGGTTCATCACCAGCGCGACCCACGACATGAGCGAGAACATCATGCACCTCGTGCTCGCGCGCCCCGAGGGCGTCGAGGGTGCGGGCGGTCCCGGGACCAAGGGCCTCTCGCTCTTCTGGATGCCCGAGCAGCACTTCGACCTCGAGACCGGCGAGCTGACCGGTGAGCGCAACGGCGTCTATGTCACCAACGTCGAGCACAAGATGGGCATCAAGGTCTCCAACACCTGCGAGGTCACCTTCGGCGACCCGCAGGTCGGCGGCGGCGAGCCGGCGAAGGGCTGGCTGCTCGGCGAGGTTCACGACGGCATCGCCCAGATGTTCCAGGTCATCGAGAACGCCCGGATGATGGTCGGCACCAAGGCCATCGCCACGCTGTCGACCGGCTACCTCAACGCGCTCGACTACGCCAAGGAGCGGGTCCAGGGCGCCGACCTGACCCAGGCCGCCGACAAGACCGCGCCGCGCGTGACGATCACCCACCACCCCGACGTACGCCGGTCGCTGATGACGCAGAAGTCGTTCGCCGAGGCCATGCGTGCGCTGGTGCTCTACACCGCCACCTGGCAGGACCGGGTCATGATCGCCGAGCACGAGGGCACCCACGACTCCGACGAGGCCCGCCTCGCCGCCGCGGTCAACGACCTGCTGCTCCCGATCGTGAAGGGCTACGGCTCGGAACGGTCGTGGGTGCTGCTGGGCACGGAGTCGCTGCAGACCTTCGGCGGCTCGGGCTTCCTGCAGGAGTACCCGATCGAGCAGTACGTCCGCGACGCCAAGATCGACACCCTCTACGAGGGCACCACCGCGATCCAGGGCCAGGACTTCTTCTTCCGCAAGATCGTCAAGGACCAGGGCAAGGCGCTGGGCCACCTCGCGCAGGAGATCGAGGCCTTCATCGCCTCCGAGGCGGGCAACGGCCGCCTCAAGAACGAGCGGGCCCTGCTCGCCACCGCGCTCGAGGACGCCAACGCCATCGTGGGCCACATGATCAACGACCTGATGTCGTCGGCCGAGGAGACGCGCAACATCTACAAGGTGGGCCTCAACACCTCCCGCCTGCTCATGGTGCTCGGCGACGTGGTCTGCGCCTGGCTGCTGCTGCGCCAGGCCGACGTGGCGCTGCACAAGCTGGCCGGCGAGGTGTCGGACAAGGACGCCACCTTCTACGCCGGCAAGATCGCCGCCGCCCAGTTCTTCGCGCAGACCAACCTGCCGAAGATCAGCGCCGAGCGCGCCATCGCCGAGGCGATCGACCTCGACCTGATGGACCTCGACGAGGCGTCCTTCTGATCCACGCCCCCTGATCCACCTCGAGCGGTGGTCCAGCCACATTCCTCAGCCGGGGAAGGTGGGTGGGCCACCGCCGCTCGTGCGTGGGGTGGGCGAGCGGTGGTCCAGCCACATTCCTCAGCCGGGGAAGGTGGGTGGGCCACCGCTCGTGCGTGGGGTGGGCGCGGATGACAGGTGTCACGGCGAGCTCGTGACAACTCCCCCCGGGACGCCGGGGCGTACGCCGCGAGGCTGGGGCCATGAACACTCCAGCGATCCGGGCCATCGGGCTCCGCAAGCAGTTCCGCACCACCGACGGCACGTCGGTCCTCGCGGTCGATGACGTCGACCTCACGGTCATGCCCGGAGAGATCGTCGCCTTCCTCGGCCCCAACGGTGCCGGCAAGACGACGACCGTCGACATGCTGCTCGGCCTGACCCGCCCCGAGGCGGGGACCGTCGAGGTGTACGGCATGGAGCCGGGCGCCGCGGTGCGTGCGGGCCGGGTCTCGGCGGTGATGCAGTCCGGGGGACTGCTCAACGACTTCACCGTCGGGGAGACGGTCCGCGCGATCGCGGCGCTGCACGGTCGGACCGACCGCGTCGAGGTCGTGCTCGAGCGAGCGCGCCTGAGCGCTCTCGCGGGACGCCGGGTGGAGGCGTGCTCCGGCGGTGAGCAGCAGCGGTTGAAGTTCGCGCTGGCGCTGGTCCCCGACCCGGACCTGGTGATCCTCGACGAGCCCACCACCGGCATGGACGTGGGCGCTCGGCAGGAGTTCTGGCAGGCCATGCGCGCGGACGCGGCGCTCGGGCGCACGATCGTCTTCGCCACCCACTACCTGGCCGAGGCCGACGAGTTCGCCGAGCGGACCGTCCTGATGAACCACGGCCGGATCGTGCACGACGCCGCCACCTCGGACGTACGCGCCGCCTACGGCGGACGCACCGTCACCTTCCGACCACCGGCGCACGCCGTCGACCCGGCAGGCATCGACCCCACCTGGCTGGCGCGGGTGCACCAGGCCCTCGAACCGCTCGGGGTGAGCGACCTGGAGGTCTCGGCCGCCAGCCTGGAGGCCGCCTTCCTCGCCCTGACCACCACACCCGACGTCAGCTCACCCGAGCTGGAAGGAGCCCTCCCATGAGCACCACGGCCAGCACCCACCCTCCTGCCCCCGCCGAGGGCGTACGAACGGCGCCGCGGCCGGCGATGCTCACCTATGCCCGGCTCGACCTGCGCCGCCAGCTGCGCGACCGGATCGGCATGTTCTTCATCGTCGGCCTGCCGACCTTCATGTACCTCGTCTTCGGCCTCGGCTCCGAGGACCCGGTCGGCAGCGGCAACGTCGCGATGTACGTGATGATCTCGATGGCCTCCTACGGCGCCGTCAGCGCGACGACCAGCGTCGCCGGCAGCGCGGCGACCGAGCAGGTCATGGGCTGGGGGCGCCAGCTCGGCCTGACGCCGATGCGACCACTGGCCTTCGTGGCGGCCAAGGCCGGGGTCGCCATGGCGGTGGCGGCGCTGCCGGTGACGCTGATCTTCGCCATCGGCGCTGCCACCGGGGCGCGCGGCGACTGGACGGACTGGACGCTCGCCGCGGCGCTCGTGTGGCTCGGCTCCGCACTCTTCGCGATCTACGGCCTGGCGATCTGCCTGGTGGTCCGCGGGAGCAACGCGCCCGGCATCGCGTCCGGGATGATCGTGGTGATGGCCTTCCTCGGCAACGTGTTCACTCCGATGACCGGCGTGATGCTCGAGATCGGTCGCCTGACCCCGCTCTACGGATACGCCGCGCTCGCTCGCTTCCCGCTCACCGAGGGATGGTTGCCGCTGGGCGGGCGCGACCCGCTGTGGCTGCCGGTCGCTAACGTGCTCGCGTGGACCGTGATCTTCTCCCTGCTGGCGCTCTGGGGCGTACGACGCAGCCGGGCGCGCACGTGACGGCCGCCGCGGCTCCGGCGAACCCCTGGGAGAAGTGGGGCTGGGCGTTCGCGTCCATCTGGCTGGTCTTCCTCATCTACCCGGTGATCGCGGTCGCCGACGCCGACGTCCCGACGGCAGTGAAGATCGCCGGCTTCGCCTGCATCGTCGGCTTCGCCGTCGCCAACGTGCTCGGCTACACCAGGCGAGGGAACCCGTGGCTGTTCCTCGCGGTGATGGTCGGGTTCGCGCTGGCCACGCTGCCGGTCATCGGCATCGCGGCGATCTCCTACACGCCCTATCTCGCCATCCTGTCGGCCCTGGTGCTGCCGGCCCCGGCCTGGAAGTGGGCGGTGGGCTTCTGGGCAGTCACGCCGCTGCTCTCGCTGCTCGGCATCGACGGCTTCCCGACCTACTTCTTCCTCACGATCTGGCCGGTGATGCTCGGCGGCGTGCTGATCCGGGTCTTCGGCGAGCGCGAGCGGGTGGTCCACGCCGCCCAGCACCAGCTCGCGGTGGTCGCCGAGCGCGAACGGGTGGCCCGCGACGTCCACGACGTCCTGGGGCACTCGCTCACCGCGTTGTCGGTGAAGGCAGAGCTCGCGGCCCGCCTCGTCGACGTCGATCCGGCCCGGGCCAAGGAGGAGCTGGAGTCCATCCAGGCCACCGCTCGTCAGGCGCTCGCCGAGGTGCGCGCCACCGTGGGTGGCCTGCGGGCCGGCAACCTCGAGGCCGAGCTCGCCGCGGCACCGCGGGTGCTCGCCGACGTCGACGTGGCCACCACGGTCACCGGGGACGTCGCCGACACCGACCCCCGCCACCGGGCACTGCTGGCCTGGGTGCTTCGCGAGTCGGTGACCAACGTCGTACGGCATGCGCGGGCGCAGTCCGTGGTGATCGAGCTCGGGCCACACGGCATCACGGTCTCCGACGACGGCACCGGATGGGCCGGCACGGAGGGCAACGGGCTGCGTGGCATGCGCGAGCGCGTCGTGGGAGCCGGCGGCACGCTCGACGTGCGTCCGGCCTCGCCCGGGACCCGGGTGGACGTGGCCCTGCCGTGATCAGGCTGCTGCTCGCCGACGACCAGGCCCTCGTGCGCGGTGCCCTGGCGGCCCTGCTCGACCTCGAGACCGACCTCGAGGTCGTCGCCCAGGTCGGCCGGGGAGACGAGGTCGTCGACGCGGCGCGGGCTGCCGGCGCCGAGGTGTGCCTGCTCGACATCGAGATGCCCGGCCTCAACGGCATCGATGCCGCGGCCGCCGTCCGGCGCGAGCTGCCGGGGGTGCGCTCGCTCATCGTGACGACGTTCGGTCGGCCCGGCTACGTCCGGCGCGCGATCGAGGCGGGCGCGTCGGGGTTCGTCGTCAAGGACACCCCGGCCCGCCAGCTCGCCGACGCCGTGCGACGCGTGCACGCCGGGCTGCGGGTGATCGACCCGGACCTCGCGGCGGACTCGTTGATCGACGGCCCGAGCCCGCTCACCGGACGGGAGCGCGAGCTGCTGACGTACGCCCTCGACGGGGCACCGGTGGCCACCATCGCGGCGCGGGTGCACCTCTCCGAGGGCACGGTCCGCAACCATCTCTCGGCTGCGATCGGCAAGACCGGTGCGACCACGCGCAGCGAGGCCGCCCGGATCGCGCAGGAGCGCGGCTGGCTGTGACCGCGGCGGACGCGGGTCAGCGCACCCCCGCCTCACATCTCGCGGCGCTCCTCCACGTGGGTGGTCCTGGAGCGCTGGTTGTTCATCACCAGGCCGAGCACCAGGGCCAGCACGCCGGCGATCACCAGGATCCAGCCGACCGTGGTGGGGTCGACGACATCCTGTACGGAGGCCGGGAACTCCTTGATCGCGAAGAGAACAATGAGGCCGAGGACGAGCAGCAAGATGCCGATTCCGATACCCATGACGACTCCTTTGTCGAGGCGCGGTCGGCTCGGGGCCGGACCGTCCACGGCAGCGTAGGGCTGACCGGACGCGAAACCATGCACGCTCACCCTTCCGGGTGGCCTCCGCGCCGGGGCCTACGCTCTCCCCCATGACCGATGCCGACCGACTGAGCGCCCTCGTCGCCCTGTGGTGGGAGGCCGTCGACTCCTTCACCCACCTGCTCGAGCACGTCGGCGACGACCAGTGGGCCACACCGACCGACCTCCCCGGCTGGGACGTGCACGCGATCGCGGCGCACACCGCCCACCTCGAGGCGCTGCTCGCCGGCCGCCAGCACGACGACGTGGAGATCGGGGACGTCCCGCACGCCCGCGGCACGTTGGGCCAGTTCAACGAGCAGGGCGTCGCGGCGCGGCGCCCCGAGTCGCCCGACGCGTTGATCACCGAGATCCGCGAGTCGACCACGGCCCGGCACACCCAACTGCTCGCCGACCCGCCCACCGACCCGTCGGCCCCCGCTCCGGGCCTCTTCGGCGCGATCGGCTGGACCACTGGCCTGCTGCTGCGCAACCGGCCCCTGGACGTGTGGATGCACGAGCAGGACATCCGCCGCGCGCTCGACATGCCCGGCAACCTCGACTCGGCGCCGGCGATCCACAGTGCCGACTACCTCATGGAGAGCCTGCCTTTCGTCGTCGGCAAGCGGGCGCAGGCACCGGTCGGCAGCGTCGTACGCCTCGAGGTGACCGGCCACGCCCCCGTGAGCGTCGTCGTCGGCGAGGACGGACGCGGGCGCGTCGCCACGCCGGAGGACGGCGAGCCGGCCGTGACCCTGGCCATGGACCGCGCGACGTTCGTGGTGCTGGCCGGAGGCCGGCGGCCGGCGGAGCCGGACGGCGTCAGCGTCGCGGGCGACGCCGAGCTCGGCGCACGCGTCCTCGCCTCGATGGCAGTCACCCCGTGACCGAAGACGCCTGGACGACCGACGACATCGGCGACCTGGGCGGACGCACCGCCGTCGTCACCGGCCCGACGCTGGGTGGTCTGGGCTTCCACACCGCTCTCGAGCTGGCCCGGAACGGGGCACGCGTCGTCCTCGCGGGACGTACGCCGGCCAAGCTGGACGCGGCCGCCGGGGCGATCACCGCGGAGGTGCCGGGGGCGGCCCTGGACAACCTCGTCGTGGACCTCTCCGACCTCGACTCGGTGCGGGCCGCGGGCGAGTCCGCCGCGGGGTTCGGTGCCATCGACGTGCTGGTGAACAACGCCGGCATCATGGCCACTCCGTTCCGCCGCACCGCCGACGGACTGGAGTCGCAGATGGCGACCAACCACTTCGGCCCCTTCCTGCTGACCGGACTGCTCCTCGACCAGCTGGTCGCCTCCGGTGCGGGCCGCGTGGTCACCCTGTCGTCGCAGGCGCACCGCATGGCGCGCTCCGCGCCGCTCGGAGACCCGCGGGCCCCGCGGCGCTACAGCCGCTGGGGGGTCTACGGCCAGACCAAGCTCGCCAACCTGCTCTTCACCCTCGAGCTCGACCGCCGGCTGCTCCGGGCCGGGCTGCCGGTGCTCGCGCTGGCGGCCCATCCCGGGCTCGCCGGCACCCACCTCGTGGTCAACGGCCAGATGCGGGGCATCGAGCGGCGGGGCGCGGCCATCCTGGACGCCGCCGTCAAGGCGGTCTCCCAGTCCGCCGCCGCCGGCGCCTGGCCGACCCTGATGGCGGCGACCGCCGACCTGCCGGGAGGGACCTACGTCGGCCCGGGCGGTCCAGGTCAGGCCGGTGGGCGACCGCGCATCGTGGGCACCGCACCGCTCGCCCGCGACGAGGTCGCGCAGCGTCGGCTGTGGGAGCTGAGCGAGGAGACCGTCGGCCTCACCTGGCCGTGAGCGCCGGCTGCCCTCAGGGTCGGTCGCTGACCCGCACCAGCCCGGCGAGCGTCCCGATCCACGCCGATCCGGCCGGTCCGATGGTGAGCTGCGCGTGGTCACTGCCGGCGAGCAGACCGGTGCCGGTGCGCACGCTCCACATGCTGCGACCGCTCTCGACGTCGAGCGCGGTGAGGTACCACGCGCTCACGCCCAGCAGCGACGGTCGCTTCGTCCAGGCGTAGACCAGGCCCTGCGGCCGGCTCGCGGTGACACCCGAGCTCGGCGAGACCGCGTCACTGCTCCAGCGCTCGACGCACGCCCCGGCGACCAGGTCGACCCGCGCGATGCCCGGGCTGCTGGTGAAGCCGAGCAGCGTGCTGCGCGGCGAGGCGTAGTCGTGGTTGTTGGTCACCACCACACCGCTGCCGACGGGCGTGAGCGGGCTCGTGGTGGCGCTGGCACCCTCCTCGAAGACCGGCTGACGGCAGATCACCGCGCCCCCGTCGCGTGCCACGAACAGCACGCCCATCCGCTCGTCCGCGCTGTCGGTGATCGCCACGACGCCGCCCTCGAGCAGGACCGGCGGGGAGCCGCTCTCCCCGTCGTACGCCGTGCGCCAGACGGTCTGCGGTGTGCCGTCGGGCCCGGCCGCGAGGCGGTGGAGCGCGGCGTCGGTGACGACGTGGACCCCACCCCCCTCGTCGGCGGCCAGACCGTGAGCGATCTCCTCGCCGAGGTCGATGACCCGGACCTGCCCGGAGTCGGCGGCGATGGTGCCGACGAGGCCCTGCCGTGAGGCCCACCAGGTCCGGCCCGACCAGTCCGGGGCCAGCGCGACGACGCAGTCGCCGTGGGGGACGTAGGGCTTGAGGTCCCAGGTCGAGTCGATCGCCAGCTCCGACTCACCCGAGGCGGAGGTCGTGCGCACGGCGAGCACCCGGCGATCCGTCGTCGCCACCACGGCCCGGTCGGCGGCGTCGAGGAAGAGCACGTCGCCGGGGCAGGAGGCATCCTCGGCGTCAGGCAGGTCGCGGGTGGTCGTCGGGCGCATCGAGACCGGGTCGACCAGCCGCAGGCTCGGGCCCGACCGATCCGTGCAGAGGGCGACGAGGTCGTCGGTCGAGGTCAGCTCGAGCCGCCCGCACCGCTGGAGCCCGAACCAGGACGTCTCGACCTCGGGCTGGAGGCCCAACGGCCCGGGTCGCGTCGCCGCGGCGGCCGCGAGGTGGGGGTGCGGCGCGACCTCGGCGGCGGGCACCGGAGGCGCCGTGGCCGGCCTCCCGACGTACGCCGGTCCGGACCAGGCACCGGGCGCGGGTGGGATGGGGAGCCAGCCGTCGGGAAGGACCAGGACGGCCGCGACCACCGCCAGGCACGCACCTGTGATCCAGCCGACCACGCGGCGGCTGGCACGGGCACGGTCCTGCACCCACCAGCGGATCCGAGGGACGCACAAAGCCGCGGCGGCAACGACCACCACGGCTGGTCCCCACGCGATCCAGAGGATCAGGAACGCACCGACCAGCCAGACCACCGGGTGACCCTAGGCCACTCGCCGCCCCGGTCCGCGCAGGCGCCACGACCTCGGTCGGGGCAACCGTTCAGGAGTGGGCGGAGCGGCGCAGCGGCGCGGTCAGCGTCATCTCGGCGAAGGCTCCGTGGCCTTCGCCGTGGCGCAGGAACACGCGCGAGCGCCGAGGCACCGGGACGAGCGACAGCGGCGCCTCCCGGATCGGCTCCGGTGCGGGGCGCAGCGCGACCAGTGAACCAGTGAGCCGCTCGACCTCCTGGAGTCGATGTGCTCGTTGCGCGATCTGGTCGTCCTGCTGGTCCGTCATCACAAACTCCCCTGAACTGCCTGGCGTGTCCCCCACGGACCGCCTGGCAGCAAGACTAGGAGCGCATTACCAGACTTGAAGAGCCGTGGAGGAAGCCTTCGAACATTCTGCTGGACATGGTCCAGACCACCCACGCCTGCGGAGTGGAAGTACGGGTCAGGTCTTGACCTGGGCGCCCGCGTCGGCGGATGCCCGCGGTCGCGGCAGCAGCGGTTGGTCGGCGCGCGGCTGCGCCTGCGCCTCGTGCACGGAGCCATAGCGGATCATCGGATCGTTCCCCTCACGTGTGTGCTCACGTTCCCCACGGCCCATCATGCCCGTCCTCGTGCAGGTTGCGCCAGAGCGCGACATGTGACATCCCGGTGACGACCGGCCTGGGGAGGGTGGGCCTCAGGCAGCCGCGCGGGACTCGCTCTCGAGCTTGCGACCCAGCAGGCGGCGCGTACGACGATCACCGGTGGCCATCTTGTAGAGGATCCCGAGCTGCTGGGGGGCGTTCTTGACGTTGGTGGTCTTGAGCCAGCCGTTGGGCAGCGAGAGCCGCACGACCTTGTGCCAGGCGGAGTAGACCTGCGGGACGAGCGGGCGGGCGCAGTAGGTGAGGTCGTACTTCTCGAAGAGGGCCTGCACCTTGGGCGCGATCTCCGCGTAGCGGTTGGACGGCAGGTCGGGGAAGAGGTGGTGCTCGATCTGGTGCGACAGGTTGCCGCTCATCAGGTGCAGGGCCTTGGAGCCGGAGATGTTGGCCGAGCCGAGCATCTGGCGGACATACCAGTCACCCTTGGTCTCGCCCTCGATCGAGCGCTTCTCGAAGGTCTCGACGCCCTCGGGGAAGTGACCGCACAGGATGATCGAGTTGGACCACAGGTTGCGCACGATGTTGGCGGTGACGTTGGCCGCCAGCGTCGGCAGGAACGAGCCCGTCGGGATCGAGAGCACCGGGTGGACGACGTAGTCCTTGGTGGCCTGCTTGCGGATCTTGTTGAGCACCTGCTTGGCGGCGGCGCGGAAGACCGGGTCCTTGGTCTGCTTCTTCTTCACCACCGCACCGAGGTCGAGGTCGTAGGCGGCGATGCCGTACTCGAAGAAGACCGCGTTGATGAAGCACCAGATCGGCTGGCCGAGGTGGAACGGCGCCCAGGTCTGGTCCTCGTCGACGCGCATGATGCCGTAGCCGAGGTCGTTGTCCTTGCCGACCACGTTGGTGTAGGTGTGGTGCACCTCGTTGTGGCTGTGCTTCCACTGCGCCGCGGGCGAGGCCATGTCCCACTCCCACGTGCTGGAGTGGATCTTCGGGTCGCGCATCCAGTCCCACTGGCCGTGGAGGATGTTGTGCCCGATCTCCATGTTGTCGAGGATCTTGGCGATGCTCAGGCCGGCGGTGCCGAGCACCCAGGCCGGCGGGAAGGCGCTGAAGAGCAGCACCGCGCGCGAGCCGAGCTCGATCTTGCGCTGGCGGTCGATGACCTTGCGGATGTAGGCCGCGTCAGCAGCGCCGCGGGAGTCGAGGACGTCCTGGCGGATCGCGTCGAGCTCGATGCCGATCTGCTCGATGTCGGCCTCGCTGAGGTGCGCGATCGGGTTGGACTGGCCGGGGAGGGCCGACTTCTTCTGGATGGTCGTCATGGGGTTTCCTTCCGTCCTTCGCTGGTCGAGGAGGTCGCGCTGCGACCGTCTCGAGAGCGGTCAGTGGGGGATGAGGTCAGTGGTCGATGTGGCAGGGGCCGGCAGCGGCGTTGATGCAGGTCTGCACCTTGACGTCGCCGCTCTCGCCGGGGACTGCGGTGGTGATGGCACCGTTGCGGAGGTCGCGGACGCTGCCTTCGCGAAGCGGCAGGACGCAGCCCATGCAGATGCCCATCCGGCAGCCGCTCGGCATCAGCACACCGGCTGCCTCGGCGGCGTCGAGGATCGGGGTGGCGCCGTCGACGTCGAGCAGGGTGCCGGACGTGAAGCTCACCGTCCCCCCGTCGCCGGGCTCGACGCGGGCGCTGCGGAACTGCTCGGTCGTCAGGGTGATCCCGGCGGCCTCGTGGTGGACGGCGAGCGCGTCGAGCAGCCCTGCCGGGCCGCAGGCGAGCGTCGTGCGGTCGGCGAGGTCGGGCACCAGGTCGGCCAGGTCGTCGACGTCGAGGACGCCGTGCTCGTCGTCGTACCTCGCGACGAGGCGGATCGCGCCGGCGGCGTCGAGGGCCTCGAGGTCACGGATGAAGATCGAGTCGGGGTGGCTCGGCGCCACGTGCACCACGACGATGTCGTGGTCGGCACTGCGCGCGGGACGCAGCACGCCGTCGTCGGTGCTCGGGAAGAGGTTGCGCAGCATGCCGATGACCGGCGTGATGCCGGACCCGGCGGTCACCATCAAGAACTTGCCGCCCGTCGGGGGGAGGACGAACTCGCCGGCCGCCTGCTCGAGGTGCACCAGGGTGCCGGGCTCGGCGCGGTGGACGAGGTGGTTGCTGACCAGGCCGTCGGGGACGGCCTTGACGGTGATGGAGATGCGGCCGTCGCGGCGCGGGCCGTGGGTCATCGAGTAGGCGCGCCACTGGCGTACGCCGTCGACGTCGATGCCGATGCGGAGGTACTGGCCGGGCACGTGGCCGGCCCAGTCGGCTCCGGGGCGGATGACGATCGTGGCCGCGTCGGCGGTCTCGGGGTGCACGGCCTCGATGCGCCCGCGCAGGTCCGCGCCCGGACGCAGGGGTGCGAAGAGATCCATGAAGTCGGCCGGGAGGTACGGCGTCGTGGCCGCCTCGGCTACTCGGACCAGGTGGTCGCCCAGTCGTCGGCTCCGTCGGGTGCTGCCTGTGGGCGGCTCGAGAGTCGTGGTCATGGGTACCAATGTGCCGAAGACGGAGCCGGATTACCTGCCCCGAGCACGTGAATCGGGGTTACACTCTTGTTCGCCACGAACAAAAACATCCTCAGGAGTGCCCATGGCTCGCCGCACTGTGCGCCCCGCCACACAAGTCCAGACCGTGGTGGGCCTCGACCCCGTGGTCGCCGACGCCCTGCGCTCCCGGCTGGCCGAGGTCGCCGACAGCGCCGTGCTCCGGATCATCGAGGAGGTCCCGAGCTATGCGGGCGCCTGGAGCGGCCGGATGGGTGAGGTGATCCGCCAGGCCGTGCAGCTCGCGCTCGGCGGGTTCCTCACCCTCGCCTCCCGCCAGGACATCGACGCGCCCAGGGCGCCCGCGATCGAGGGCGCCTACCAGCTCGGTCGCGGCGAGGCCCGTGCCGGGCGCACCGTCGAGGCACTGCTGTCGGCCTACCGCATCGGCGCCCGGGCCTCCTGGCGCGAGATGGCCGACACGGCCGTCGGGGCGGGTGTGGACTCCGGCCAGCTCGCCCGCTTCGCCGAGCTCGTCTTCGCCTACATCGACGAGCTGTCCGCGGCCTCCGTCGCCGGTCACACCGACGAGCTCGAGAGCACCGGTCGCGTCCGGCAGCGCAACCTCGAACGCCTGGCCCGCGCCCTGCTCACCGGTGCACCGGCCGATGCGGTCAACGCCGCGGCCGAGCGGGCCGACTGGGAGCCGCCGGGAGCGCTGACCGCGATCGTCCTTCCCGAGTCGCAGGTCTCGCACGCGCTGACCGCCCTCGACCAGCAGACGCTCCAACCCACCGACGACATCCCCGACCTGCCCGAGGGCCACGCCTCGCTGCTGGTGCCCGGCACCGGGTCGGCCACTGCCCGTCGTACGTTGCTGCGCGCGCTGCGCGGCACCGAGGCGGTGGTCGGGCCGAGCACCCCCTGGCTCGAGGCGGCCGGCTCCTACCGGCGCGCGCTGCGTTGCGCGGCGCTGGGGATGGAGGGCCTGGTCGACTCCGACGAGCACCTCGCGGCCCTCGTGCTGGGCGCCGACCTCGACGCGCGCGCCGACCTGCGCGCCCGCGTGCTCGCGCCGCTCGCCGACCTGCGCCCCTCGACGGCCGAGAAGCTCACCGACACCCTGCGCAGCTGGCTGCTGCACCACGGCCGCCGCGACGCCGTCGCCGAGGAGCTCTTCGTGCACGCCCAGACCGTGCGCTACCGCGTCGGCCAGCTGCGCGAGGTCTACGGCGACCGGCTGGAGGACCCGGCCTTCGTGCTGGACGCGACGCTGGCGCTGGCCTGACGTCGGCGGGCCGGCTGAGTGGTGCGCCCCCGACGCTGTAACGCCGGGTTAGTGGGTGTACCCACCCTGATGCATGGGGGTGGGTAGTCGCTGTAACACGGCGTTACAGCGGGGCCGCGCCGCCGACGACGAGGTCAGCCGCGCTCGTACGCCGCCTCGCCGGCCACCCAGGTCGCGACCACGTGGTCGGCGAAGCCCCGCAGCCGCAGCGCGTGCTCACGGTCGGAGTCCCCGGCGAGCGGGTCGGCGTCGAGCAGCACGAGATCCGCCGGGTGCCCCACGGCGAGGGTGCCCCACCCGTCGGTCGAGGCCGCGAGCGCCTCCCGGGCGGAGATCGACTGCTCGGGATGCCACGGCTCGCGGTCGTCGCCCGAGCGGTGGACGGCGGCGGCGACGGCCAGCCACGGATCGAGCGGCGACACCGGTGCGTCCGAGCCCAGCACCACGTCGACGCCGGCGTCGAGCATCCAGCGCAGCGGGAAGCAGCGTTCGCCCCGACCGGGCCAGAGGCGCTCGGTCACGTCGCGGTCGTCGAGCAGGTGGGCGGGCTGCACGCTGGCGCGGACGCCGAGCTCGGCCATGCGACGTACGTCGTCACGCGTGGTGAGCTGCACGTGCTCGATGCCGCCGCGGGCGCCGGTCTCCTCGAAGGCGGCGAGCGCCTCGGTGACGGCGCGGTCGCCGATGGCGTGCACCGCGACGTCGAGCCCGCCGGCAGCGGCCCGGGCGAGCAGGGAGCGCAGCTCGGCCGGCGACTGGTTGGGCTGGCCCTCCTCCGCCCCGGGCACCGCCTTGTCGGCATAGGGCTCGCAGCACCACGCGGAGCGGGTGTTGAGGGAGCCGTCACTGATGATCTTGAGCGGCCCCATCGTCAGGCGCGCCCCTCCGTCGGGAAGAGAGCCGTCGAGCGGATCGCCCGACCGCAGGCCGCGGGCGAGCACGTCGTCCAGGCCGTCGGCGTAGCAGGCGTGCCGGATCCGCAGCAGGTCCGCGCCCCCGGCCCAGCGCTCCGCCCAGTCGGCGACGCCGCCGCTGAACTCGAGGTCGACGAGACCGACCACACCCTGCGCGGCGGCCGCCTCCATCGAGCGTCGGTAGGCCTCCGGGCTGGTGCCGTCGGAGCCGACGACGCCCGCCAGTCGGCCGTAGGCCTGGAACCACTCGGCCTCACTCACCACACTGTCGCGGGTCGGCAGGGCCAGCATGTGCAACGCGATCGTGTTGAGCCAGCCGTGGTGGCCGTCGCCGGCGATCAGCACGATCGGCTGCTCGGTCCCGATCGCGTCGAGGTCGGACACGGCCGGGTTGTCGGGCCAGGCGGTGGGCCGGTGGCCCCAGCCGATCACGGGCAGGTCCGGCCACTCCTCGAGCCGCTCGCGCACCAGCGCAACGGCCTCGAGGCTCGACCGGGCGGGGCCGAGGTCGAGCCGCGCGGACGCGAGGGTCCACTGGCCGAGGTGGACGTGCTGGTCCCACAGTCCCGGCATGAGCCACCCGCCGCCCGCGTCGTACGACGTCTCGCCCGCGCCGGACGCCAGCGCGGGGCCGACCTCGACGACCCGACCGCCCACCAGACGTACGTCGACCCGCGCCGGGGTCGCGTCGGTCAGGGCCACCAGGCGCGCGTCGCGGATGAGCATGGGGCCCACCGTAGGAGGTGCCACGAACAGCGGGGTATTCCGTCGTGACATGTCGAGGACGAAGCTCCCCACTGTCGCTTCAACCGTGCGGCTAGGTTGTCCCCATGCAATGGCGGGGGCCTGCGGTGCTCGTCGCGCTCCTGGCGCTCGGCACGGGGAGCGGCTACGCCGCATCGGGACAGACACGCGACGCGACCATCGGGTCCGGCGTCCCCGCACCCGTTCCTGCCCAGCGCCCCGAGCTGCCGGTCGAGGCGCCGATGCCGTTCACCGTGGACCCGGACGACCCGCCGTTGCAGCCCGGGATCGCGATGACCCCTTCCACGCTGGGGGCCGGGAAGTTCGAGATCACCTTCCCCGCCCCGACCGGCTGGCGGACCAACGCCAACGCGTCCAACGAGTGGAAGTGGAAGCAGCCCGGGACCTCCAACAACAGCTATGTGATGCGCATCGAGCAGATCAACAGCCAGGACATCACCATCGAGGACGCGATCGACATCCGCGTCGAACGGCTGCGCAACGAGCAGGAGGACGTCGTCATCGTCGGGCGCGGCGCCTCGACGCTGGAGTACACCTACCGCAGCAACGAGGGCAACGCCCGCCACTCCTTCATGAGCTGGCTCGACCTCGACGCCAGCGGCCAGGCAGACGTGGAGATCGTCGTCCACGGGCGCGAGCGCGACGTCGCCGGCACCCGTGACCTGATCCGGCGCGTGTCGGAGGGCATGCGCGGCGCCACCGGCGGCCCCGCCTAGGACTGGTGGGATGGCGATCGTGACGAGACGGGGGGTGGCGTTGCTCGGGGTGGCGCTCGCGAGCGGGATCAGTGTGGGCTTCGGGGCCTCCCTGGCCGTCGCCGAGAACCCGGCGGGCAGCGGTGCGGCGTCGCCCGTCGCGGCGCAGTCGCCGAGCCTGCCGGTCGACCCGGTGCCCGATCTCCTGCCGGACCCGCCGATGCCTGCCCTCGAGCCCGGCATCGACCTGGTCCGGCAGGAGGTCGGCAGCGGCGACTTCCGGATGACGCTCCCGGTCCCGCTGGGCTGGGACTTCTCCGTGAACTCGCTCAACGAGTGGCAGTGGCGACCCCCCGACCAGCCCTCCTTCGGCTACCTCGTGCGGGTCGAGCAGGTGCTGAGCAACCGACGCTCGATCGACTGGACGTTGGATCGGCGCATCGACGAGCTCGACGAGGACGAGACCAACCTCGAGATCCTCGACCGGACCGAGGACAGCCTCCACTTCACCTACGTCACGGCCAACCACCTCCGGCACGGCTACCTCACCTGGCTCGACCTCACCGGCTCGGACAACGCGCAGGTCGAGATCGCGGTCACGGGTCGCGACGTCGACGATGCCGGCATGGCCGACCTGATCGACCGCATCGCCGGGGAGATGGAGCTGGGCTGAGCAGCGGGGCTAGATGCCGTACGTCGTCACCGACTCGAGCACCCGGTTGGCCGTGGCGCGGTCCTCGCTGCGCACCTGCACCCACAGGAGCCGGTTGGACGCGAGCTGGACGACCCGCTCGACGGTGACGTCGGCGCCCGGGCAGCCGCCGAAGAAGACGGTCATCGAGTCGTCGCCGTCCTGCTGGTCCTCGATCAGGGCACCCGAGCTGTCGCAGCGCGGGTGCTGGGGAACGCGGGACGGGAGCTTGTCGCCCACCAGGATGCCGACGAACACGCCGGGGGCCGGGGTGGCATCGGTGTTCCACCCGGGCCTGCTGCCGGAGGCGATCGACGGCTGCTCCTGCGCCCCCTCGACCGGCGTCCACTGCTCGGGATCCACCTGCGCGGTCCACGCCTCCGGGATCGTGACGGAGATCGTGCCGGTGGAGTCGTTCAGCGTGCGCTCGGCGGCCGCTGCCCGCTCCATCGCCCACCCGGCACCGCCTCCGAGCGCGAGAGTGAGCATGCCGGCGACCAGCCACGGCATGCGGCGCCGACGCCTGGCCGTCCCGGAGACGGGTGGGAGCTCGCCGGCCACATCGGTCCCGTGGGGGCGCGGAGCAGCCTGGGTGAGGTCCGGGTCCGCCGGGATCCAGGCCTGGGGCGCCTCGTCGACCTGACCGCCGAGGGCGTCGACCAGAGCGGCGGTGAAGGACTCGATGTCCTCGAAGCGGTCCGAGCGGTCCTTCGCCAGCGCCGTGAGCACCACGGCCTCGGCCGCAGCGTTGCCGATGCCCATCGGCGGCGGTGGCGCCGGGTCCTCGGCTGCGGCGAGGCTCGTGTGACGGAAGGGCTGACGACCGGCGAGGAGGTAGTAGGCCAGTGCGGCGAGCGAGAACTGGTCGGCCCGCGCGTCCAGGGCCTCGCCCAGCGCCTGCTCGGGCGAGACGTAGGTCGGGGTGCCGCCGATCATGGTGAGCCGCGACGACATGTCCATCGCCTTGCCGAGCCCGAGGTCGCCGACCATCGCCACGACCTGCGACCCGCGGGCGTTCTCGACGGTGCGGAAGAGCACGTTGGCGGGCTTGATGTCGCGGTGCAGGACGCCGCGGTCGTGCAGCGCGGTGAGTCCCAGCCCGACCTGGGTGATCACCGTCAGCGCCTGGCCCGGCTCGAGGCGAGCCAGCTCGAGGCGGTCGGCGAGCGTGCCCTGGTCGGCGTACGCCATCACCAGGTAGGGGCGGTCGTCGGCGAGCTCGCCGGCGTCGTAGACGGTGACCACGTGCGGCGACTCGACCTTGCGCAGGAACCGGCCCTCCTCCAGGAAGCGCTGGTGGATGTGGAGGTCGCCGGTCCAGTTGTCGGCGAGGACCTTGATCGCCACCGGGGAGTCGAGGTGCTCGTCATAGGCGAGCCAGACGGTCGCGAAGGCGCCGGACCCGATGCGACGGCGCACCGGATAACGACCGAGACGAGAGGGAGCGGACACCCGGGCATTATCGTGCAGGGGTGAGCTATTCGGGGGACCACGGGGTCGCGTTGACGCCCGACGACATCGACGCCCTCGCACGCACCGCCCGCGACGGCGACCGCGACGCGCTCGAGTCGCTGCTGTCGGCCGTGCGCCCCCGCGTGCTGAACATCTGCCGGGGCGTGCTCCCGTACTCCGGTGACGCCGAGGACGCCTGCCAGGAGGCGATGCTCAACGTGGCGACGAAGATCGGCTCGTGGGGCGGCCGCGGCCGGTTCACCACGTGGCTGCACGTCGTGGCCGTCAACAGCGCGCGGACGACGTACCGTCGGCTGAAGAGCCTGGCCACGCCCACGGACTTCGAGGACGGTGCCCACGACCGGCCGGACCCGCGCACCACGAGCGTGATCGCCGGCACCCGCCTCGACCTGCTCGAGGCGATGGAGACCATCGAGCGCGACCACCCGCAGTTCGTCGAGCCGTTGCTGCTGCGTGATGTCTACGGCCTGCCCTACGACGAGATCGCCGCGCTGGTCGGCGCCCCGCTCGGCACCGTCAAGGCACAGATCCACCACGGCCGGAAGCTGGCCCGCCCGCTGCTGCGCGGCGACCGATGAAACGTCCCCCCGGATCGAGTGCGCTCGCGGCTGTTGCCGCCACCAAGGTGCGCACTCGACCGGCCGCGGCAGCGGCGCTGCTCCTGCTCGCCGGGTGCTCCTCCGGCGCCGAGGCCCCGGACGAGCTCACCACGCCGACCTCCTCGGCCCCCACCGGCGGCGAGGCGGAGGGCGCCGTCGCACCACCCTCCGTCGCGCCGGTGGTGGAGGCGGTGGAGCAGGACCTCGACCTCGCGCTCTCCACGCCCGTCGAGGACAGCGTCTACCCCGACGTCGGCGACCCGCGCGTCGACGCCCTCCTCTACGACCTCGACCTGGCCTGGGACCCGCTCGCGGAGCGGCTCACCGGCAGCGCCATCGTCACCTTCCGCGCCGCCCGCACCGCGCCGCGCTTCCAGCTCGACCTGGGCGCCGGCCTCACCGTCGGACAGCTCGCACTGGACGGCGAGGCGGTCGGCTTCGCACGCCGCGGGAAGAACCTCGTGGTCCGGGCGCCCATCGAGGAGGACCAGCGCTACGAGCTCACCCTCGACTATGTGGGCACCCCCGAGCCGGCGCCCGCCCCGACGACCCGCAGCGACTTCTCGACGACCGGTTTCACCATCGCCGACAGCGGCGAGGTGTGGACGATGCAGGAGCCCTACGGCGCCTACACCTGGTATCCGGTCAACGACCAGCCCTCCGACAAGGCGCTCTACGACGTCACCGTGCGCGCCCCCGCACCGTGGACCGGGATCTCCAACGGCCAGCTGACCGAGCTCACCACCGAGGCCGAGGTCACCACGACGTCGTGGCAGCTGACCGAGCCCGCGTCGTCGTACCTGATCACGCTCGCGATCGGTGACTACGCGCACGCCAGCAACACCACTGCGTCCGGCCTGCGGGTGGACTACTGGACCCCGCGCGGCATGGTCCTGGGCCTCGACCACCTGCAGGGCGCGGCCGCGTCGATCGACTGGATCGAGGCCAGGCTCGGCGCCTACCCCTTCGACTCCCTCGGCCTCGTCGTCACCGACTCGCAGAGCGCCATGGAGACCCAGACGATGGTGACGCTGGGCAACAACGAGTACGTCTTGTCACCGCAGGTGATCCTCCACGAGCTGGTGCACCAGTGGTACGGAGACCAGGTGTCGCCGTCGGACTGGCGCGACGTCTGGCTCAACGAGGGCATGACGATGCTGATGCAGTGGATCTACCAGGACGAGCACCAGATCCAGCCGCTGCGCGAGAGCGTCCGCAACGCGCGCGCCGCCGACCAGGGCCTGCGCGACGAGTACGGCCCGCCCGGCGACTACGACCCCCAGCAGTTCGGCGGGACCAACATCTACACCACGCCGGCGCTGATGTGGAACGAGCTGCGCCGCGAGCTCGGCGACGACGAGTTCCTCCGGATCGCCCGCTCCTGGCTGAGCGCGCACGACAACACGTCGGTGACGCGCGCGCAGGTCTTCGAGCACTGGGAGTCCGAGACCGGTCGTGAGCTGTCGCGCTTCTTCGACGACTGGATCACCGGTCGCACGACACCGGGGCCGGGCGTGGCCAGAGGCTAGCCTTCGCACGTGAGCCGCCTCTCCGCCCGTGACCTGATCGACCTGGTCCTCGACCCCGACTCGTGGTCCTCGTGGGACACCCCACCGGCGCGCGCGGGGATCAGTGACGAGTACGCCGCCGAGCTGGCCGCCGCGGCCGCGAGGTCCGGCGTCGACGAGTCCGTGCTGACCGGCGAGGCCCGGATGCACGGGCGACGCATCGGCGTGCTGGTGGGAGAGTTCGGCTTCCTCGCCGGCTCCATCGGTCGCGCCGCGGCAGACCGGATCGTGGCCGGCATCGAGCGCGCCACCCGTGAAGGACTGCCCCTGGTCGCCGCGCCGATCAGCGGGGGCACCCGCATGCAGGAGGGCACGCCCGCCTTCGTGCAGATGGTGCGGATCTCCGCGGCCGTCGCGGCGCACCGCACCGCCGGCCTGCCCTACCTCGTCTACCTGCGCAACCCGACCACCGGCGGCGTGATGGCGTCGTGGGGGTCGCTGGGCCACATGACGGTCGCCGAGCCCGGTGCCCTCGTGGGCTTCCTGGGGCCCCGCGTCTACGAGGCGCTCTACGACAAGCCGTTCCCCAGCGACGTACAGACCTCGGAGAACCTCTACGCCCACGGGATCATCGACGCGGTCCTGCCGCCGGAGGAGATCGCCGTCATCCTCGACCGCGCGCTGAGCATCCTGATGGCCGCACGCGAGGGGGTGGCCCCCGTGGCCGATCCGGGCCAGGAGCCGGTCCCGGACGTGGACGCGTGGGACTGCGTGACCCGGTCGCGGCGACCCGACCGTCCCGGCGTACGACGTCTGCTGCGCTACGGCGCCAACGACGTCGTGCCGCTCAACGGCACCGGGCAGGGCGAGGCCGACCCCGGGCTGCTGATCGCGCTCGCGCGGTTCGGCGAGGCGCCGTGCGTCTTCCTCGGCCAGGACCGGCGCGGCCAGACGACCGACCACCCGATGGGCCCCGAGGCGCTGCGCGAGGCACGGCGCGGGATGCGGCTCGCCTCCGAGCTCGGGCTGCCGCTCGTGACGGTGATCGACACCCAGGGCGCCGCGTTGTCCGCGGACGCGGAGAACGGCGGCCTCGCCGGGGAGATCGCCCGCTCCCTCGCGGACCTGGTCACGCTGGACGCACCGACGCTCTGCCTGATGCTCGGCGAGGGCAACGGTGGAGGTGCGCTCGCGCTGCTCCCCGCCGACCGGGTCGTCGCCGCCCAGCACGCGTGGCTCTCCCCGCTGCCACCGGAGGGCGCCTCGGCGATCGTGCACCGCGACCTCGACCACGCGGCCGAGATGGCGCGCGCCCAGCACGTGCGCGCGATCGACCTCTACCGTCGCGGCATCGTCGACCGGATCGTCGCGGAGAAGCCCGACGCGGCCGACGAGCCCGAGGAGTTCTGCCGCCGGGTCGGCGCGGTGCTCGAGCACGAGCTCAGCGCGCTGCTGGCCGCCGGGCCGGGGTCGGCGGAGAAGCGGGCGCGCCGCTACGTCTGAGGCTGCTCGGGCTGCTCGGCCTCCAGCTCCGCGTCCGCCGCCTCGGGCGGCGCCTCGGTGGCGTCCGCCTGGGACATCCCCACCCCCGGCACGCTCGTGCCCGTGAGGGTGGCGAGCATCTGGCGGACGTTGGAGAGCTGGGCGTTGATGCTGTCGCGGCGCTGGGACGCCGCCGCGAGCTCGCGCTCGGACTCCGCACGCACCCGGTCGGCCGTCGCGCGAGCCTCGGCGACCATCGTGGCCGACCGCTCCTCGGCGTCGGTGAGCATCCGCGCCACCTTCGCCTCGGCCTCGTTGCGGGTCCGCTCCATGGCCGACTCGGCGTCGCGGTTGCGGGCCGTCATCGCGTCGAGCTCGGCCTGGGTCGCGGCCTGCTGCGCCTGGAACTCCGAGGTGGAGCGTTGGCGGCGCTCGGCCAGCGTGGTCTCGAAGTCCGCGGAGGCCTGGGCGGCCTTGGCGCGCGCGTCCTCGTGCAGCGCCTCGGCCTCGGCCCGGCGGGCGGAGGCGTCGCGCTCGGCGGCGTCGCGCTCGGAGTCGGCGGCCGTCCGGGCGTCGGCGACCAGCCGGGCACCCTCGGCCTCGGCGTCGCGACGGGTCTCCTCGGCGTACCTGTCGGCCTCCGCGCGCACGGCTCCCGACTCGACCTCGGCGTCCTTGCGCAGCGCCTCGACCTCACCGATGACCCGGTCTCGGACCTCGGCCGCCTCGGCCTCGGCGAGGGAGAGGATCTGCCCGACGCGCTCCCCGAGGTGGGCGTACGTCGGCAGCTCCGGCTCCTGCGACTCGCGGGAGACCAGGGCCTCCCGCGCGGCAGCGGCCTCGCTGCGCGCCTGATCGGAGGCCGCCTCGGCGGCGGTGAGTCGCTGTCGCAGGTCGGCGACCTCCCCCTGTGCGTGACCGAGCGCGTGCTCGACCTCGGTCGGGTCGTAGCCGCGGCGCACGGTCGTGAACATCTCGTCAGGCATCGGAGGTCTCCTGGTCAGGGGCGGAGGGGGTGGGGGCACGGAAGGGGGCGGGACCGGCCGGTCCTGCGGTGGCACGCTCGGGGACCGACAACGCCTCGATGACACCGGAGAGCTGGCCGAGCTCGGCGGCGATGCCGTCGCGCTGGGTCTGGAGCTGGGCGATCTCGGCGCGGGCACGCTCGAGGGCCCGGCGCGCGCCGTCACGGAGCTCCTCGGCCTCGGCACGGCCCTCGGCGACCAGGGCGAGGGACTCCTCGCGGGCCTGGCGACGGTCCTCGGCGGCCTCGCTCCGGCTGCGGGTGACCTCCTCGGCCACGAGCGCGCGCAGACTGGCGGCCCCGGACTCGGCCTCCGCACGCCGGCGTTCCAGACGCGCCACGGCACGCTCGGACTCGTCGGTCGCGTCGGCGATCACGCGGGCGGCCTCGGCGTCGGCCCGTTCGCGGATGGCCGTGGCCTCGCTCTCCGCCTCGGCGAGCGCCAGGGTCGCGACCTGCGCGAGGTCGTCGGCACGCTGCCGGGCATCCGCGAGCTCGAGGGCCATCCGCCCGGCGACCGCGGCGATCACGCCCTGCAGCCGACGGCGTACGACGCTGGCGTGGGCGGCGATGTCCGAGTGCCCCGCCTTGCGGATCGCGTCGGCCTCCCCGGCGGCACCGTCGAGCACCGACCGGACGGTGGCGGTGGCCCACTCCGTCTGCTCGGCCGCCTGGCGCAGCTGGCCCTCGCTCTCCGCCCGGGCCGCGGCCAGGATCTCGTCCGCGGCCTGCCGGGTGCGCTCGGCCTCGGCGGTCGCGGTGCGGCGCAGCTCGTCGGCGTGGACCGTGGCCTCGTCGAGGATCCGCGCCGACTCCGTGGAGGCGGAGGCTCGCAGCGACTCGGACTCGGTGGTCGCCGAGTCGAGGTGGTGCTGCCCGGCGACGCGCCCCTCCTCGACCAGGCGGGCCGCGGTCTCCTGTGCGGCGGCGAGCGCGGCCTCGGCCTCGGCCTTCGTGGCGTCGAGAAGGACCGACTTCTCCGCGGCCGCGGTGTCGCGCAGCTCCTGCGACTCCGCGCGGAGCGCAGCGGCCTCCTCCTGCGCGCGCGAGCGCAGCCGGTCTGCGTCGATCCTGGCCTGCTCGACCTCGTGGTCGCGTGCACTGCCGGCCGAGCTCATCAGCAGGGCGGCCTGCTCGTTGACGTCGACGATGATCGCCGCCGCCTCCTCCGACGCCCCGGCCAGGACCTCCTCGGCCCGTTTGCGGGCGCGGCCCGACTCGGCGCGGTCGCGCTCGGCCTCGGCCATCACTCGCCGGGCCTCGTGGCGCAGCTCGGCGAGCTCGGAGGTCAGCCGCTCCGCCTCCTGCCTGGCCTCGCTCTGCAGCTGGTCGGCCACCTGCTGCGCGCGCGCGAGCAGAGCAGCGGCGGGGGGCTCACCAGAGGCAGCGGTGGCGGCGTCGAGGGCCATGCCCGCTCCTTCCACAGATCCGAGATCACCCATTCTCGCAGCGCACCGGTCCCGGTGACAAAGCGGTCCACCTCGTTGTGCTGACAGCGAACCGCCTTGTCGTCCCCGGCACCGGACGGATGGAGTGGGCACATGATGCTCCTCGTGCTCGGCGGCACCCGGTTCCTCTCCCACGAGGTCGCGGTGCAGGCGCTCGCGCGGGGGTGGGACGTCACCTGCGCCTGCCGGGGCG
Source organism: uncultured Actinomycetota bacterium (assembly GCA_963726515.1). GTDB lineage: Bacteria > Actinomycetota > Actinomycetes > Propionibacteriales > Nocardioidaceae > Nocardioides. The sequence continues at coordinate 22,253 of CAVSCW010000021.1, read as the reverse complement.
AGTCCGGTCCGCTGCCGGACGGCGTACGCCACCTGGTCTGGGACCGCGCCGACGAGCCACCATCCGCGCTCGGCGACGGCAGTTGGGACGCCGTGGTCGACGTCGCACGACTGCCCTCCCACGTCCGGCGGGCGGTGGCCGCGACGGCCGACGCCCACTGGCTCTTCGTCTCGACCGTCAACGTCTACGCCGACAACGCCTCGTCCGCCATGGCACCCCTCGTCGAGCCGATCGCCGACGACGTCGACCCGGCCGTCGGCCCGGAGGCCTACGGTGCCATGAAGGTCGGGTGCGAGCAGGTCGTGCAGTCGGTGGCCGCGTCCTGGGCGATCGTCCGACCGGGGCTGATCGTCGGTCCCGGGGATCCGACCGGGCGTTTCGCCCACTGGCCCCAGCGCCTGGCGCGCGGGGGCGAGGTGCTGGCTCCCGGGCGGCCGGAGGACGTGGTCCAGGTGATCGACGTACGCGACCTCGCACGGTGGCTGCTGGACCTCGCGGCGTCGCGGACGTCCGGGGTCTACGACGCGGTCGGCCCGCCGATGCCGCTGCGCGAGCTGCTGGCCGGCGTGGCCGCGGGCGTCGGCCGTGCCGACCCGGAGCTGACGTGGGTGGACGCGGAGTTCCTCGAGGCCCAAGGCGTCACCCACTGGGCCGGCGAGGGGTCGCTCCCGCTGTGGCTGCCGCGACCTGGCTATGACGGCATGCTGGCGCACGACCCCGGCCCGGCCGTCGCGGCCGGGCTCCGGCTGCGACCGATCCGGGAGACCGCGCGGGACTGCCTCGACGCACCCGTCGTGGCCCTCACCGCCGAGCGGGAGGCCGAGGTGCTGGCCGCCTGGCACGCGCGCCGAGCGGGCACTTCCTCCCCGTCCTGAGCAGCGACCGGGCACTTCGTTCCCGTGTTGCGCAACGAAGTGCCCGGTCGGCGGACCTGACGGGAACGAAGTGCCCGGTCGGCGTCAGAAGAGGAGCGCCGTCCCCGGGTCCGAGAGGATCCCGGCGACGTCGGCCAGGAACCGCGAGCCCTTCTCGCCGTCGATGTGCCGGTGGTCGAACGACAGCGCCAGCGTGGTGACGTCGCGGACCACGATCTCGCCGTTCTCGTCCACCCACGGGCGCTTGTTGATCGCGCCGAAGCAGAGGATCGCCGACTCACCGGGGTTGATGATCGGGGTGCCGGCGTCGACGCCGAAGACACCGACGTTGGTGATCGTGAAGGTGCCCCCGGCCATCTCGGCCGGCTGCGTACGTCCCTCGCGTGCCGTCGCGGTGAGCTCGCCGAGCGCGCCCGCGAGATCGGTCATCGACAAGGAGTCGGCGTCCTTGACGTTGGGCACGACGAGTCCGCGCGGCGTCGCCGCGGCGATGCCGAGGTTGACGTAGTGCTTGAGGACGACCTCCTGGGCGGCCTCGTCCCAGTAGGAGTTGATCTCCGGGGTGCGCTTCATGGCCAGGATGACGGCCCGGGCCAGCACGAGCAGCGGGCTGATCCGGACGTCCTTGAGCTCTCGTCGCGCCTTGAGCCGGTCGACGAGCTGCATGGTCGAGGTCACGTCGACGGTGACCCACTCGGTGACGTGCGGGCTGGTGAAGGCCGACTGGCTCATCGCCGACGCCATCATCTTGCGCACGCCCTTGATCGGCTCGCGGGTCTCGCGCTCACCCGACGCGGATGCGGCGGCAGCCGGAGCGGCGGCCGGGGCGGACCTGCCCGCACCCGCGCCCTGGACGTCCTCGCGGGTGATCGAGCCCGACGGGCCGGAGCCGGTCAGCGCAGCGAGGTCGACGCCGAGGTCCTTGGCCAGCTTGCGCACCGGCGGCTTCGCCAGCGCGCGTACGTCGCTGGGCTCGGCCTGCGCGGCCGACGGGACCAGCGCCTCGGCGGGCGCGGACGCGGGGCGGGGTCGCTGGTCGACGGCCGGCACCGGCGACTCGTCGGCCGGCATCACGTCCTGCGACTGGGCGCCACCGGGCGAGAACGCGCCCTGCACCTGCAGCTGCGTCTGGGCGCCGGCGTCGGTGCCCGGCGAGGCCGAACCGCGACGGGCACGACGCATCGGGCCCCGCTCGGCCTTGATCCGACCGACGAGGGAGGCCCCCTCCATCGAGCCGGAGGCGGCCGGGTTGGAGAGGTCGATGTCGGCCGCGTCCACCTGCTCGCCCGCGGCCTGTGCGGGTGCGGCCGCCGGAGCAGCGTCGGCCGGGGGCGCAGCGGCGACCTCACCCTCGGCGCCGATGGAGATGATCGGCGTGCCCACCGGGATCATCTCGCCCTCGGCGACCAGCAGGGCCAAGACGGTGCCCTCGTAGGGGGACGGCAGCTCGACCAGGGACTTGGCGGTCTCGATCTCGACGATCACGTCGTTGATCTCGATCGTGTCACCGACCTTGACCTTCCAGGCAACGATCTCTGCCTCGGTGAGGCCTTCACCGACGTCGGGAAGCAGGAATTCAGACATCTCGATCCTTTCTGGCACCGGGTCTCGTGACGGTCACTGCGCGACCTCCTCGACCAACGGTGGAGGACGTCAGTAGGCGAAGGTGCGGTCGACGGCGTCGAGCACGCGGTCGAGGTCGGGGAGGTACTCCTCCTCGATCCGCGACGGCGGGTAGGGCATGTCGAAGGCGCCGACGCGCAGCACCGGGGCCTCGAGGGAGTAGAAGCACTGCTCGGTGACCCGGGCAGCCACCTCGGCACCCATGCCGAGGTTGACGTGGGCCTCGTGGGTGATCACGCAGCGGCCGGTGCGGCGTACGGACTCATAGACCGGACCCATGTCGAGCGGCGACAAGGTGCGGAGGTCGATGACCTCGAGGCTGCGACCCTCGGTCGCGGCGGCCTCGGCGCACTTGAGCGCCGTCTTCACCGTCGGGCCGTAGGCCAGGACCGTCGCGTCGGTGCCGGGGCGGACGACACGCGAGGTGAACAGGGGCTCGGGCGTCGCCGCGTCGTCGAGCTCGGCCTTGTCGGCGTGGTACTGCCGCTTCGGCTCGAGGAAGATGACCGGGTCGTCGTGGGCGATGGCCTGCTGGATCATCCAGTAGCCGTCGACCGGGTTGGAGCACGCGACCACCTTGAGGCCGGGCGTGTGCGCGAACTGCGCCTCCGGGCTCTCGGAGTGGTGCTCGACCGCACCGATGCCGCCGCCGAAGGGGATGCGGATGACGATCGGCATCCTCACCTTGCCCTGAGAGCGGTAGGTGTACTTGGCGACCTGGCACACGATCTGGTCGTAGGCCGGGTAGACGAAGCCGTCGAACTGGATCTCCACGACCGGGCGGTAGCCGCGCAGCGCCATGCCGACCGCGGTGCCGACGATGCCGGACTCCGCGAGCGGGCTGTCGATGACGCGCTCCTCGCCGAAGTCCTTCTGCAGGCCGTCGGTGATGCGGAAGACACCGCCGAGCTTGCCGACGTCCTCGCCCATGAGCAGGACCTTGTCGTCGGCCTCCATGGCCTTGCGCAGGCCCATGTTCAGGCCCTTGGCGAGCGTGATCTTCTGAGTGGTTGCCATCAGTGAGCCCCCTCCGACTCGAAGCTGTCGAGGTAGGCCGCGAAGGCGTCGCGCTGCGCGGCGATCTCCTCGGTCATCTCGCTGAAGACGTAGCCGAACTGGTCGAGCGGCTTGGGGTCGGGCAGGGCCTTGCACCCCTCGCGGAGGTGGTGGCCCAGCTCCTTGGCCTCGGCGTCGAGGTCGTCGAAGAACGCCTGGTCGACCAGACCGTTGCGGCGCAGGTAGACCCTGAGCCGCTCGATCGGGTCCTTGAGCTTCCAGTGCTCGAGCTCGTCGTTGAGGCGGTAGCGGGTCGGGTCGTCGGTCGTGGTGTGGGCACCCATGCGGTAGGTGTAGGCCTCCACGAAGGACGGGCCGTTGCCGTCGCGGGCGCGCTGCAGCGCCGCCTTGGTGACGGCGTACGTCGCCAGCACGTCGTTGCCGTCGACGCGGATGCCCGGGAACCCGAAGCCCAGCGCGCGCTGGTAGAGCGGGATGCGCGTCTGGCGCTCGATCGGCTCGGAGATGGCCCACTGGTTGTTCTGGCAGAAGAACACGACGGGGGCGTTGTAGGAGGCGGCGAAGATGAACGCCTCGTTGACGTCGCCCTGCGAGGACGCGCCGTCACCGAAGTGGGCCAGCACGGCCGAGTCGCGCTCGGGGTCGCCGGTGCCGACGACGCCGTCGCGCTGCATGCCCATGGCGTAGCCGGTGGCGTGGAGGGTCTGGGCGCCGATGACGATCGTGTAGAGGCCGAAGTTGTTCTCGTTGGGGTCCCAGCCGCCCTGGTCGACGCCGCGGAAGAGGCCGAGCAGGCGGAGCGGGTCGACGCCCTTGCAGTAGGCGACGCCGTGCTCGCGGTAGGTCGGGAAGGCGTAGTCCTGCGGGCGCATCGCGCGGCCGGCGCCGATCTGGGCTGCCTCCTGGCCGAGCAGCTGGGCCCAGATGCCCAGCTCGCCGTGGCGCTGGAGGGCGGTGGCCTCGACGTCGATACGACGGGTGAGCACCATGTCGCGGTAGAGCCCGCGCAGCTCCTCGGCCGAGAAGTCGTAGTCGAACTCGGGGTGGTGGACGCGCTCACCCTCGGGCGTCAGGAGCTGGACGAGATCGGGGCCACCGTCGGACTGGGACGGTCCGAAGACCTCCGCAAGGTCGGGGCCGAAACCGGCAGAATCGGGCAACGCACTCTCCTTCGACAGCTAGCGGCAGTCCCGGGATCGCCGGACGCCGACGGCTTGCAAGCGTGGTCGTCGGCGTGTGTGACCCCGACCACATGATGTGGCTCAACGTATCGGCCGCAGCCTGCCAGCACCAATCTGGTGGGGACTCCCCCACCCCTCGACCTGTGTAGTCCCCATCAGATGGGTTGCTACCAGTCGGCCCGGGCAACCCATCCGATGGGGACCACGCGAGCGGGCGCGGTGAGCCGACGTCGACGGGCTCGTGGGTTCCCGTCGACGCCGGCTCGCCTCCATGGGGAGTGGAGGCTCGGGCAGCGATGCTGCTGCTGCCCCGGGGGGAGATCTGTGGGACCTGGAGGGCCTGGGGCCGCTTCGGTCGCGAGCGCCGACCGGCTCCGCGCGGTGGCGCGTGCCGTTCACTCCCCACTCCCCCAGTCGGCTCTCCCGGCGCAAACAATCACCCCTCCGGCAATGCCGACCAAGACCCTTGCCCAAGGCGATGGGCTATCTGGGGACGGCCTTGAGGTTCCTCGACGAACGCAAGGGGTTGGCGCGGCAGCGCACCCGGGTGGGTGGACGACGAAAACCCGACGCCGACAAGTCCGTGGGTGACTCGCCGGCGCCGGTTCCCTCCCCTGGAGTGGAGGTCTGGTGGGCGGGGCGCCGATGCCCCGCGACCGAGGTGGCCCTCAGCCGCTCGGGGCCCGGAGTCCGGTGTCGGGGAGGATCACGGGCGGCTCGCACCGCCGCGGGACGCGGGTCCGGTCGAGGCGGGTGTTGCCCACCTTCAGCGTCACCCTGGCCCGGGCACGACCGGACGTGACGAACAGCTTGTGGCGCTGCGGCCTCACGACGATCCGGTGCACCCTCGTGCCGACGCGCAGCGTGTAGGTCACCTTGGCTCCGGTGCGGTTGTGGACCCGAGCGCGCACCGTGCCCTGGCACCCGGCGGTGACCGACCCCGTCGCCCGGCCGGAGGCCTGCATGGGGAGGATCTCCGGCACGCACGCCCGGACGGTCACGCTCGCGCTCGGGTCGGTGCCGCTGGGCTGGTCGATCGTCGCGGTGTTGACGTAGGGCGTGCACTCGCCCGGCACGTCGCCGGCGAGCGCGAGGTCGTAGGCGTACGTCCTCACCAGTCCCGGCGACCACGTCACCGACGGGTCGAGGACCACGCGCTGCCCGGGCACCGTCGTGTCGTCCACGACGGCGACGGTCCTGTTGGTCTCCGACGTGACCTCGAACGAGCCCGCGGTGGTGGCGCCGACCGAGGCGGTGGCCGCCTCACCCGCCGGGTCCCAGGTCACGGTCGCGGCGACGGTGCCGGCGCCGGCGGGAGCCGAGGCGAAGGTGCACGTGTAGGGCAGCGTGACGAGGCCGGACGCCGCAAGGACCACGCCCTGTCCGCCGGCCACGGTGCAGGAGCTGCCACCTCCGAGGGTGGTGGCCACCCTGACGTCCGCGGTGATCGCGTCGCCCCTGCCCGCGTTGGGGTTGGTCACCGTGACCTCGCCCGCCATCGCCCAACCGGACTCGCTCATCGCACCGGCCCGGGCCGTCACCGCGTAGCGGAAGGTCGCCAAGCCGTTGGAGCGGGTCGAGCGGATCGTCGTGTCGACGCCCTTCTCGAGCGCCCACGAGTAGGCACGGGAGACGCGTCCGCGTGCGGTGAGGGCCACCGACAGCGGGGCTTGCTCACACCGCCACCCCGACTGGCCGGCACACCAGACCCCCGCTCGCCGACCGGAGTGTCGACCCGAGAGCTCCGGCGTCGGCTGCCGACGCGGGCGACATGCTCGTGGACGCGCCCAGGACCAGCAGGGTCACGGCGCCGACGAGCAGGGACCGCTCCGGCCCACGATGCGACCGCCTGCCGCGCACGCTGATGCCCGACCTCATCGTGCTCCCCACCTGTCGAAGCTCGGTTTCCGTGACGAGCCCCGGGGGGCCGGACGGGGTCGCCCACCCCACGTGGGCGATCCGCTGATGCGAACACTGTGCCGCACCGGTGCCCGACTCCCCTCGGTGGACACGAAGCGAGGAGCTTCCTGCGAGCAGTCTTGACCGAACCCCGAGGAGGAGCACGGGTTTCGGCGCGCGCGGCGACCAGCGGACCAGACCGGACGTAGCCTTGCCCCCGTCCTTGCCGTCCGTCCCCGGGGGAGGTTCGAGCCGTGACCACGCCCCTGTCGCGCGCACGCCGCACGACGATGGTCGTCGGCCTGGCGCTCGTTGCGGCGGCCCTGGCTCCCGCCTCGACGTCGGCGGACGTCGGCGCCTTCCCACCTCGACCACTGTTCTGGGAGCGGCCGCTGGCCGATCCGAGCGTCGTCCTCGATGGCGGGCGCTGGTTCGCTGCCGGCACGGGGTGGCGTGGCGGCACCAGCAGCAGCGCGCAGGAGTACGCCGGATGGGTGGCCGGCCCGCCCCTGCTCGACGCCCGTCCGGCGTGGGCACGCAACGGCGATGTGTGGGCCCCCGAGATCGTCCGCGCCGCGGACGGCAGCTGGCTGGCCTACTACTCCGTGCCGGTCGCCGGGCTGCCCGCGACCGAGGACCGGTGCATCGGCGTGGCCACCTCACCCGACCTCGCCACCGCCTTCACGCCGCTGCACTCCCAGCCGCTCGCCTGCCCGGACGGCGCCGCGACGGCCCCCGCCAGCGACGTCGTTCGCCGTGAGCGGGGGCTGCCGCGCCGCGGCGTGATCGACCCGTCGTCGTACGTCGCTCCCGACGGTCGCCGCTTCCTCCTCTACCGCACCCAGGGCATCCCGTCGTCGATCCGGATGGTGCGCCTGACCGCGCGCGGGCTGCGCGCGGCCGGCCCCAGCCGGGAGCTGCTGCGCGACCCCGGGGTGGTGGAGAACCCCGAGATGGTCGACGCCCGCGGCCGGCACCACCTGCTGCTCAGCCGGGGCGACTACGGCCGGTGCGGCTACCGGACGGTCTGGCGGAGCTCGACGTCGATCCGTCGGGGCTGGGGGTCCGCGCCCGAGACCGTGCTGCTCGACCACCGGGGCACGGGGATCTGTGGTCCGGGCGGTGCGGACTACCTCGCCCTGACGCCGAACCGCCTCTTCGTGCACGGCTGGGTCTGCGACGGGGTCAACGGGCCGTGCGAGACGTCGTACTCCTCCCGCGACGACGTCGCGCGTCGCGGCCACCGTGTGCTCTACCTCGCCCGGCTCCGCTGGACCCGCGACGGCCCGGTGCTCGCCCGCTTCGGCCAGGGGCCGGCGTGGACACCTCCACCCGTGCCCGTGGCGCCCTAGCCTCGACCGTGCGGCGTGAGCCAGCCCGCCTCGTCCGGACCGGCCGGGACGACCTGCGTGGGATTGATGTCGGTGTGGACGACGTAGTAGTGCTGCTTGATCTGGTCGAAGTCGACCTCGTCGCCGAAGCCCGGTGTCTGGAAGAGGTCGCGGGCGTATCCCCAGAGGTGCGGCATCTCGGTGAGCTTGTTGCGATTGCCCTTGAAGTGGCCGTGGTAGACCACGTCGAAGCGCACGAGCGTGGTGAAGAGCCGGACGTCGGCCTCGGTGATCGTCTCGCCCATCAGGAAGCGGCGGTCGGCGAGGCGCTCCTCGAGCCAGTCCATCGCGGTCCAGAGCCGGTCGTAGGCGTCCTCGTAGGCCTTCTGCGACCCGGCGAAGCCGCATCGGTAGACGCCGTTGTTGATCTCGGTGAAGACCCGCTTCATGACCGACTCCATCTCCTCGCGGAGGTCGGCAGGCCACAGGTCGGGAGCACCCGCGCGCTGGTGCTCGCGCCACTCGAAGAACAGGTCGTGGGTGATCTGCGGGAAGTCGTTGGTGACGACCTGGCCCGACTCGATGTCGACGATCGCCGGCACGGTGATGCCGCGCGGGTAGCCGGCCTCGCGGGCGAAGTAGGCCTCCTGGAGGCGCTCGATGCCGAGCACCGGGTCCACGCCCCCGGGATCGAGGTCGAAGGTCCAGCTGCGGGCGTCGTGCGTCGGTCCGGGCGCACCCCACGAGATCGCGTCCTCGAGGCCGAGCAGGCTGCGGACGATGATCGAGCGGTGTGCCCACGGGCAGGCCCGGGCCGCGACCAGGCGGTAGCGGCCGGCCTCCGCCGGCCACCGCGTCACCTCGCGCGGGCTGTCCTTCGAGCCGGAGGGGAAAGCATCGTCGAGCGGGTCAGCGGACGTCTCCCCGGCCAGGACCCGGTCGGGAAGGTAGGTCATGTCGCGCTCGAAGGGCTCGCCCTGCTTCGTGTAGGTCGCCGTGTCGTTCACATTTCAATTTTACCCATCGAGCCATAGGATTCACAAAGAAGTGTTTGCAAATGAGTCTTTGCAGTCTTAGTCTCAGGTGGTGCCCTCCTCCATCACGCCCGACATCGCCGGGCTGCGCGCCCTGAGCCACCCCGTCCGGCTGCACATGCTCGGGCTGCTGCGTGCGGACGGTCCGGCCACCGCGACCACGCTCGCGGCGCGCTTGGGGCTCAACACCGGCGCGACGTCGTACCACCTGCGCCAGCTCGCGCAGCACGGCTTCATCGAGGAGGACACCGAGCGCGGCAACGCCCGGGACCGCTGGTGGCGAGCCACGCACGAAGCCACGCACACCGAGTTCCGCGGGGAGGAGATCACCGACGACGTGGAGGTCTACCTGTCGACCGTCGCGATGATCTACGGCGAGCGGCTGCGGGCGGCCGTGTCGGAGCTGCGCTTCTATCCCCGGGACTGGCAGGGCGTCAGCACGTTGAGCGACTGGCACTTCTCGCTGACCCCGGCCAGGGCCAAGGCCCTGGTGGATGCCCTGACCTCGGTGATCGAGGACGTCGAGGACACCGATGAGGACGGCTCGGCCAGCTTCATCGTCAACCTCAACGCCTACCTGCGTCCCGGAGAGCTGGGTTCGGAGGACCCGCAGTGACGTCTGCTCCCACCCCTCGTCGTGCGCCGCTGGTCGGCGGTCTCGTCGCCGAGGGCATCTCCTGCGTCGGCACCCGGGTCTCGATGATCGCGATCCCGTGGTTCGTCCTGTCCACGACCGGTTCGGCCACCCAGACCGGCCTGGTCGCCGCTGCCGAGATCACGCCGCTGGTGCTGTTCAAGGCCCTCGGCGGACCGCTGCTGGACCGAGTGGGACCGCGCCGCGTCACCCTCATGTGCGACCTCCTGTCCGCCTTCGTGGTCGCGACGATCCCCCTCCTGCACGGGCTGGGGATGCTCAGCTTCTCGACCCTGCTCGTCCTGGTGGCCGTCGCCGGCTCCCTCCGCGGACCCGGCGATGCGGGGAAGTCCGCGATGACCCCCGAGATCGCGGGGGTCGCCGGCTGGTCGCTCGAGCGGGTCTCCGGGCTCGCCGCCGCTGTCGAGCGCACCTCGACCATGGGCGGGGCGGCGCTCGCCGGGCTGCTGGTCGCCACGGTCGGCGGGGCCAACGCGCTCTACGTCGACGCCGCCTCGTTCCTGGTCTCGTTCGTCGTCTTCGGCATCGCCACAGCCGGACTGGGGCGGCCGACCCCACCCGAGGTCGACGCAGACGCGACGTCGTACGTCGAGGAGCTGCGGCAGGGCTGGGACTTCCTGCGGACCGAGCCACTGCTCATCGCGCTCTGCACGATGGTCGCGGTCACCAACCTGGTCGACCAGGCCTACGTCTCGGTGCTGGCGCCGGTCTGGGCGACGGAGTCCGGCGCCGGCGTCGCCGTGCTCGGCAGCCTGTTCGCCGTGATGAGCGGGGCCTCGGTGATCGGCGCGCTGTCCGCGGCGCGGTGGGGCGAGACACTGCCGCGCTTCGGGACCTACGTCATCGCGTTCTTGATCTGCGGTGCGCCACGCTTCGTCGTGATGGCCATGGACTCACCGCTGTGGGCGGTCTTCGCCATCACGGTCGTCGCCGGTGTGGCGTCGGGCTTCCTCAACCCGATCCTCGGTGCCGTGATCCTGGAGCGCATCCCTGCGCACCTGCTCGGCCGGGTCACCTCGCTCAGCACCGCGATCTGCTGGTCGCTGATCCCGCTGGGCGGGGTGCTGGGCGGGCTCGCCGTCACCGGACTGGGCATCTCACCGGCACTGCTGATCGCGGGTGCGGCCTACTTCGTCACCACGATGGCACCGACGCGGGTGCCGTCGTTCCGGCGGATGGACCGGCCCCGCGCCGGAGACACGCGGACCATGGTCACCCCGGCGGCACATCCGCCCGCCTGAGGACCTCGGTCCGGCCGACCAATGTCCGCGCGTCTGCGCCGACGGTGTCAGGGAACGAAGCGGGCCGCGACCTCGACGACCCGGTCGAAGGCCTCCGCCTCGCCGATGCTCACGCGTACGCCCTCGCCCGCGAAGGGCCGCACCGAGACGCCCAGCTCGCCACAGGCGGCCGCGAAGTCGAGCGCACGCCCGCCGAGGGGGAACCACACGAAGTTGCCCTGCGCGTCGGGCAGCTCCCAGCCGACCTCCCGCAGCCGGGCGACGAGGTCCGCGCGCCGGGCGACCAGGTCCTCGACCCGCTCGAACAGGGCGTCCTGCGCCTCGAGCGAGGCGATCGCGGCCGCCTGGGCGACGTGGCTGACCCCGAACGGCAGCGACACCGCGCGCAGCGCGCCGGCCAGCGGCGCGGGAGCGACGGCGTAGCCGACCCGGAAGCCGGCGAGCCCGTAGGCCTTGGAGAAGGTGCGGGTCAGCACCACGTTGCCGTGGCCGCGGTAGGTCGCGATGCCGTCGATGGCGTCGTCCATCCGGACGAACTCGAGGTAGGCCTCGTCGACCACGACGACCACGTGCGAGGGCACCTTGGCGAGGAAGGCGTCGAGATCGGACTGACTGACCGCCGGGCCGGTCGGGTTGTTGGGCGTGCAGACGATGACGATCCTGGTGCGCTCGGTGACCGCGGCCGCCATGGCATCGAGGTCGTGGCGACCGTCCGCGGTGACCGGCACCTGCACGCTCGTCGCGCCGCCCGACGTCACGGCGATCGGGTAGGCCTCGAAGGAGCGCCAGGCATAGACGACCTCGTCGCCGGGCTCGCAGAACGCGTTGACGAGCTGGTAGATCAGCGCCACGGACCCGGTGGCCACGGCCAGGTCCTCCACCGGCACGCCCATCGCCTCGCCGAGCGCGGCGTAGAGGGCGGTGTTGCCCATGTCGGGGTAGCGGTTCATCTGCGCCGCGGCCTCGGTGGCCGCCTCGAGCACGCCGGGCAGCGGCGGGTAGGGGTTCTCGTTGGACGACAGCTTGTAGGACGTGAGCCCGGGTCGGGCCACGGGCGGCTTGCCGGCGACGTACGTCGGGATGGCGAGCACGTTGGGCCGGGGCTGGGGGGTCTCGGGCATGGCGCCGACCCTATGCGGAGGCGCGCCGCCCCCGCCACGGCCTCAGGACCGGAAGCAGCACCACCCCGAGGGCGAAGCCGATCCCCGCGCCGAGGACGTTGTCGACCATGTCGGTGACGTCGCAGGCGCGGTCCAGGCGGGCGAGCTGGAGCTGCACGAACTCGATGCCGAGGCTGTAGGCGGCCAGGCCGAGGAGGCCGAGCGGAGCGAGCAGCAGCCCCGACCACCAGCGGCCGACGGCGAGCACCAGGAACAGCCCGGCCGGCACGAACAGCAGCACGTTGAGGGTGCGCTGGTCGAGACCCAGCACCTCGAACGCCGCCCCCGACGGGCCGCCGTAGTCCCACGAGCAGGAGGCGCTCCGGCTCTCGGCCGGCACGATCCCGACGTCCGCGCGGGTGGGCACCAGTGTCACCAGCGCGATCGCGACGAGCGACCAGAGCAGGGCGGAGACGGCGACCGCGGAGACGATGCCGAGCCGTCGACGGGTGCCGAGCGCCAGCAGGGCGGCGACGACGCCCGCGGCCAGGGCCCCGAGCGCCATCACGCCTGTGCCGCCGATCGTGACCACGCCGGCGACGCTAGCCGGTGGTGCGGGTTGGCTAGGGTCGGGACATGCGCTTCGTGACCTGGTTGCTGACGTACGCCGCCGGCTTGGCCGTGGCCGCCCAGCTCCTCGACGGGATCCGGTTCGACGGCCCCGGCGCCGGTCAGGCCGAGCTCGAGGAGAAGATCCTCCCGCTGCTCCTCGTGGCGCTGATCCTGGGACTGGTCTCGACCTTCATCGAGCCGGTGGTCAAGTTGCTCTCGCTGCCCTTCATCATCCTCACCCTCGGCCTGCTGCTGCTGGTCATCAACGCGCTGATGCTGATGCTGACCGCCCGGCTCGCCGACGCCTTCGACCTCGGCTTCCACGTGGACGGCTTCTGGAACGCGCTCGTCGGTGCCCTCATCGTGACCATTGTCGGCTGGGGCGTCCGGACAGCGCTGCCCGCCCGGGACTGACCCGGGTGCCGGCCCTCCCTCCCCCGCGCAGCGCGGGCAGCTACCGCATCGCGCTGGTCTGCCTGGGCAACATCTGCCGCTCCCCGATGGCACACGTGGTGCTCGAGAGCCGGCTGGGCGACGCCGGTCTCGACGACCGCGTCGAGGTCGCCTCGTCCGGCACCGGCGGTTGGCACGTCGGCAACCCCATGGACGACCGGGCCGCGGCGACCCTCGCTGCGGCCGACTACGACCCGACCCGCCACCGCGCCCGGCAGTACGACGCCTCCTGGGCCGGGGCGTACGACGTCGTGCTGGTGATGGACGAGTCCAACCTCGCCGACGTGGGCGGGCGCACCGACCGCACCGGCCTGTTCCGCGACCTCGATCCCGTCGATCCGGGGTCCCCGGTGCCGGACCCGTACTACGGTGGGCCCGACGGGTTCGAGGAGGTGCTGGCGATGGTCGAGCGCACGAGCGGTGCGATCGTGACGGCACTGGCCGACACGCTCGGACACCCCGTCGAGGGCCCGGCCTGATGGCACGCCAGCCGCTGGTCGCCAAGCGCGCCGAGGAGCTCCTCGGCTCGTCCGTGGTCGCCACCTCACCCGTGGCCGGCGGCGACATCGCCACCGCCACCCGTCTGCGCCTGTCCAGCGGCCAGACCGCGCTGATGAAGACCCTCCCGCATGCGCCGGACGGGTTCTTCGAGGCCGAGGCGGCCGGTCTGCGCTGGCTCTCGGAGGTCGACGGAGGCGTGCCGCTGCCCGAGGTGCTGGGCGCGGCCAGCGACTGCCTGATCCTGGCCTGGGTGGAGCAGAGCTCGAAGACGCCCGTGGAGGCGGCCGTCACCTTCGGCCAGCAGCTCGCCACCACCCACGCGGCCGGCGCCGACGGCTGGGGGCTCGACCACGACGGCTTCATCGGCCGGCTGCCGCTGCCCAACAAGACGGCCGGCTCGTGGGCGGAGTTCTACGCCGTGCGCCGGGTGCTGCCCTACCTCAAGCTCGCCCGCGACCGCTCGGCGATCACCGACGCGGACGCGGCCGCGGTCGAGGCGGTCGTCGGCCGGTTCACCGAGCTGGTCCCCGACGAGGCGCCGGCCCGCCTGCACGGCGACCTGTGGAACGGCAACTGCCTCTGGGGCCACGACCTCGCCATCCACGTGATCGACCCGGCGGCCTACGGGGGGCACCGCGAGGTCGACCTGGCGATGCTGCACCTCTTCGGCCTCACCCACCTGCCGCGGGTGTTGGCGGCGTACGACGAGGCGCACCCGCTCGCCGACGGCTGGGAGGACCGGCTGGGCATCCACCAGCTCTTCCCGCTGCTCGCGCACGCCTGCATGTTCGGAGGCACCTACGGCGCCCGGGCCGGGACGATCGCGGCGCGCTACACCTGAGCGACCTCGCGCCGCTGGTCGAGGACGTCGCGCAGCGAGGACGTTCAGCCTCGCCTCAGGCTCGGCTGGCATCCTTGCGGCGTGACCGACTCCAAGCCCCGCGTGCTGGTCGTCGACGACGATCGCGCCGTGCGCGACTCGCTGCGCCGCTCGCTGGAGTTCAACGGCTACGAGGTGGTGCTGGCCGGTGACGGGGCGGAGGGCCTGGTCGCCGTGGGCGCCCAGCACCCGGACGTGGTGGTGATCGACGTGATGATGCCCCGGCTGGACGGCATCGAGACGACACGGGCGCTGCGGGCGGCCGGCAACGACGTGCCGATCCTGGTGCTCACGGCCCGCGACGCGGTGGGCGACCGGGTCGAGGGTCTCGACGCCGGCGCCGATGACTACCTCACCAAGCCCTTCGCCCTCGAGGAGCTGCTGGCCCGCCTGCGCGCACTGCAGCGTCGGGTCGTGGCGGACCCCGAGGGGGAGAGCGAGGTGTTGACCTTCACCGACCTCACCATGGACGTCTCGAGTCGCGACGTCTCACGGGCCGGCCGCCCGATCGAGCTCACGCGCACCGAGTTCACCCTGCTCGAGATGTTCCTGCGGCGCCCGCGGCGGGTCCTGGACCGGAGCTTCATCCTCGAGGAGGTCTGGGGCTACGACTTCCCGACGAGCGCCAACTCGCTCGAGGTCTACGTCGGCTACCTCCGTCGCAAGACCGAGGCCGAGGGCGAGAAGCGGCTGATCCAGACCGTGCGCGGTGTCGGCTACGTCCTGAAGGAATCATGAGGGGGGCCGCCGACTGGCCCGAAGGACGCTGGCACTACCGGCGCTCGCTGGCCTCGCGGGTGGCCGTGCTCACCACGCTCGTGCTCGGCGTCACGATCGCGATCCTGGCAGCGACCGCCTTCATCGTGATGCGCCAGCAGCTGATGAGCTCGCTCGACCAGTCGCTGCTCAACCGGGCCCACAAGGCCACCGCCTTCACCACCTTGTCCCGGATCACCGCCACGGGCGCGCCGGCGTGGATGCTCGGCGCGGCCGACGTCCGGATCATCTTCATCACCGCCGACGGCCAGGGGATGACCGGCGACGACGTGCCCCACTTCTCCATCGGCGGGCCCGAGCTGGACGTCGCCGCCGGGACGAGCCGCAAGTCCGTGCGCACGCTGGTCACCCGCGAGGGCGAGCGCTTCCGTGTCGCCACGGTGCCGGCCGGGAGCGGCCAGGCGCTGATGCTGGCCCAGCCGCTGGCCGCCAACGACCGCACGCTGGAGAAGCTGGGCGGGGTGCTCTTCGTCTTCGGTGCCCTCGGTGTCCTGACCGCGCTGCTGGCGGGCTGGCTGGTGGCCCGCAACGGCCTCAGGCCCGTACGCCGCCTCACCGCCGCGGTCGAGCGGATCGCCGTCACCGAGGACCTGGCGCCGCTGCGGATCGAGGGGGACGACGAAGTGGCGCGCCTCGCCACCGCCTTCAACCAGATGCTGCTGGCGCTGGGCGCCTCGCGTGACCGGCAGCGGCGCCTGGTGGCCGACGCCAGCCACGAGCTGCGCACGCCGCTCACCTCGCTGCGCACCAACCTCGACCTGCTCCGCCAGGCGGAGGGCAACTCGGCGCTGCCGCCCGAGGCGCGCCTGGAGCTGCTCGACGACGTACGCGGCCAGATCGAGGAGCTCAGCGCCCTGGTCGGCGACCTGGTGGAGCTGGCGCGGGACGAGCCGATGACCCGCGGGATCGGAGAGGTCGACCTCGCCGACGTCGTGGAGCGCGCGGTGACCCGCGTACGTCGTCGCGCCCACGGCGTCTCCTTCGACGTCGCGCTGGACACGTGGCCGGTCGTCGGCGACTCCAGCAGTCTCGAGAGGGCCGTCACCAACCTGCTCGACAACGCCGCCAAGTGGAGTCCCACCGACGGGACCGTCTCGGTGCGCCTGAGCGAGGGCTGTCTGGTCGTCGACGACCAGGGGTCCGGGATCGACGAGGCCGACCTCCCGCACGTCTTCGAGCGGTTCTACCGCTCGGAGGAGTCGCGCGCCATGCCCGGCTCGGGGCTCGGGCTGGCGATCGTGCGCCAGGTCCTCGACCGCCACGGGGGTCGGATCGAGGTCTCCGAGGCGCCTGGGGGCGGGGCCCGGTTCGCGGTCTGGCTGCCGGGCGTGCCCGCTGTAACGCCCGGTTAGTGCAACTACCCACCCCGTTGCATCAGGGTGGGTACAAGCTGTAACACGGCGTTACAGCTGGGCCGGCCGATCGAAGACGCGCAGCAGCCGCTCGGCCTTCCACTCCGACTCGGCCCACTCCTCGCCGACCTCGGACTGCACCGTGATCCCGCCGCCGGTGCCGAGGGTCCAGGTGCCGTCGCCGCCGGTGGTGAGGGAGCGGATGACGACCCCGAGGTCGGCCGGGCCGTCGCCGCTGATCCAGCCGAACGCACCGGCGTACACCCCGCGCGGGGTCGCCTCGACCTCCTCGATGATCTGCATGGTCCGCAGCTTGGGTGCCCCGGTCATCGACCCGGCCGGGAACAGCGCCCGCAGCGCACCCACCGTCGTGACGTCGTCGCGCAGGTGTCCGCGCACCGTGGAGACGAGCTGGTGCACCGACGGATAGGTCTCCACCTGCATCAAGGACGGCACCTCGACCGACCCGACGTCGCAGACCAGGGAGAGGTCGTTGCGCAGCAGGTCGACGATCATCAGGTTCTCCGCGCGCGTCTTGGGGTCGGTGGCCAGGCGCTCGCGGTGGGCGTCGTCCTCCTCCGGGGTGGCGCCGCGCGGGGTCGTGCCCTTGATCGGCTTGGTCTCCAGGTGCCGGTCGGGCGTGATGAGCGCGTACCTCTCCGGCGAGCTCGACAGCAGCCATGCGCGGGCGTCGGCGACGTCGTGCTGGAGGAAGCCGGAGTACGGCGCGGGGTTGAGCTCTCGCAGCCGGAGGTACGCCGTCACCGGGTCGAGGTCGGCCTCGCGGGTGAGCCGGTGGGTGAGGTTGACCTCGTAGGAGTTGCCCGCGTGGAGGTGCTCCTGGACGGCCGCGAAGGCGACGCCGTACGCCTCAGGAGTCCCTGACGTCACAGAGGTGGGGGGAGTTTGGCGCGGATGGGGCGTTGCAACGGCCGATCCGCGCGGGAGTCCCCGCTGGAGCGGTGACTCCACCAGAGGGGCGTGCTCGAACACCCGCACCGCCCGCGGCCGCATCCACACCGCATCGGGAAGGAGGGGGGCGGGCGAGCCGGGGAGGTCGGGGCGCGAGGCATAGCCGAAGTAGCCGAACCACTGGTCCCCGGGGCGCAGCCGCTCCTCGAGCACCGCGAAGATGTCGTCGCCGACCACGGTCGAGGCGCCGCCGGTGTGTGCGCGCACCTCGCGCCGCGACGCCGACCAGGTCAGCGAGACGTCGTCGTCGTCGAGCCAGCCGATGATCGAGCGCCGCCCGGACCACTCGCGCGCGCCGCCCCCGTCGAGCCAGAAGCAGCGCCGGTGCCGGGTCGCGACGTCGCGGAAGAAGGAGACCGGGTCGTCGCTCATCCGGGGTCCCCGCGGCGTTCTCCGGAGGAGCGCACCGTGGGAGAAGGGCGTCGCGCGGTGTCCAGGAAGTTCCTCACGAGCGCCTCCCCGTGCTGCGACAGGATCGACTCCGGGTGGAACTGCACGCCCTCGAGCGGCAGGCGGCGGTGGCGCACGCCCATCACCGTGCCGTCCTCGCTCCACGCCGTCGCGACGAGGTCCGGCGGCACGGCGAGGGCCGCGAGGGAGTGGTAGCGCACGGCCGCGAAACCCTGGGGCAGCCCGGTGAGGACGCCGGCCCCGTCATGCGTGATCGCCGCGACCTCGCCGTGCGCCGGACGCACCCGCTCGACCGTGCCGCCGTACGCCGTCACCAGCCCCTGCATGCCCAGGCAGACCCCGAGCACCGGTCGCGTCCCGGCCAGCAGCACCGCAGCACCGACCGAGAAGTCCTCGGGCGAGGCGGGGTGGCCCGGTCCCGGCGAGAGCACCACGTGCGAGTGCCGCAGCACCTCGTCCGAGGACACCTCGTCGTGCTGCACGACCCGCGGCAGGACGCCGGTGACGTGGGCGAGGAGGTGCACCAGGTTCCATGTGTAGGAGTCGTGGTGGTCGACCACGATCACGTCCGGCGTCACCCGCCGAGGCTAGTGGGTGCGCTGGCGGGTGACCGTGCGGCAGGCCAGCGACACCGGCTGGTCACCCTTCTCCCGGCACCTGTCGAAGGCGGCGAGCTTCGCCATCAGCAGGGCCACCTCGTCGCGGCGCCGGGGGTTGGCGACGTCGTTGCGCTTCTCGAAGGCGTGGCGCCGGTAGCTGTAGAACTCATAGCCCCACGACGTCTTCCGGCGCCGCGGGTCGAGGTCGAGGCGCACCAGCAGGGCGGTCCTGCTGCGCACCGCGGTGTAGGACGGGATCCGGTCGAGCTCCGAGCCGCTGAAGGCCGCGTCGGGGTCATTGCCGGTGAGCGTCTGCTGGGTGTGCTCGAGGAAGGCGTACGACTGGCGCACCAGCCGGGGCTGCCCCAGCGTCGGCACCAGCGAGAGACCGCTGCGATAGGGCGCGGGCAGCAGCCCGGCCATCTCCTCGAAGGTCGGCGCGAGGTCGATGTTGCTGGTGACCTCCCGGCGCGTCCCCGGCACCACGCCCGGTCCGGTGATCAGCAGCGGCACCCGCACGTCGGTGTCGTACGCCGTGCCCTTGCCGCGACCCATGCCCAGCTGTCCGAGGTGGAAGCCGTTGTCGGAGGTGAGCACGACGTAGGTGTCGGGGCCCACGGACCTGAGGATCCTGGTGACCAGCCGGTCGGCGGACTGCGCCATCCGCGCGCGGTCGCGCAGGTCGCGCACGGCCACGGCGGCCGGCAGGGTGGGCGCGGAGTTCCAGGCCCGGGCCTTCTTCCCCGAGGCGGTGCGGGGTCGGTTGTCTCCGCGTCGGTCGCCGAAGCCGGGCAGGTCGGCGACGGTGAGCCTGCTGCACGCCACCCGACCGCAGCCACGCTCGCCCACGCGGTCGCGGAACATCGGGGGGAACAGCGGGTCGCCGGGGTAGTACCCCTCGGGCTGCGTGCGGTTGTGCGGCGCATAGAGCGCGACCTCGAGGAAGTACGGCGCGTCCGCGGCCTCGCCCGTGGTGAGGAAGTCCATCGCGAGGTCGCCGATGACGGTGCCGGCATAGGCGCGGTCCTTCTCGGCCGGGCTCGCGCTCGCCGGCGGGGCGGGGTGCGTGGTGATCTGCATCCGCCGGTCGACCAGGGAGGTGCTGGCGAAGTCCCAGCCGTCGTAGGCCGAGCCGAAGACCGTGTGGAAGCTCGACCAGCCCGGCACCACCGGCGGCAGCGCCTGCCCCGGCACCCACTCGTACTCGTTGAGGAACTTGCCGACGAACCCGGTCGTGTAGCCCGCCTGCTGGAGCCGCACGTTGACGGCGCGCTCGGGGTTGCCGTGGGTGTCGAAGGCCGGCCAGCCGCCGAGCATCGAGGTGCCCTGGTGGGAGGTGTTGGTGCGCACTCCGGTCTGGTGGGGGTACTGGCCGGTGAAGAAGCTCGACCGCGAGACGCAGCACAGCGAGTCGGTGACGAAGGCATGCCGGTAGCTCGCACCGGTCCGGCGCATCCGCTGCACCGAGCGCATCGTCTGCACCAGGTCCATCGAGAAGTCGTCCAGCATCACCACGACGATGTTGGGTCGGGTGGCCCCGCTGGCGGCGGGCCGCAGCTCACCGATGGCGCTGGTCGTCGACCGCGGCGGTGCCACGTCGTCGGGCGGCACGACGCCGCCCGTCGTGGCGCATGCCGTCAGGGCGAGCAGGCACCCGCCCACCCACGCCCGCTTGAGATGTCGCACCTGTCCCCCGTCGTGTGCCCGAGCTGGCTACCAACAGTGACGCCGTGGGCCGCCGTTCGGTTGCCTGCCACGCATAATTCTAGGTCCGCCAGAGGGACGACCCTCAGGGGGCGACGGGCGCCAGCAGGTCGCGCACGGCGTCGTGGAGCAGGTCGTAGCCGTTCTCGGTGAGGATCGACTCTGCGTGGAACTGGATGCCGCGGAAGTGCGGACCGATGACCGCGTGGATGTCGCCAGTGGCCTCGTCGGCCTCGACTCGTACGCCCTCGGGCAGGGCGCCGTCGGCGGGCAGCCGGCCGACGAAGGTGTTGTAGAACCCGACCCGCTCGGTGCGGCCGTCGAGGCGCACCGGGGACTGGGTGCCCTGGAAGACCACGTCCTTGTAGCCGAGCTCGAGCCCGAGGCGCTCGCACAGGGTCTGGTGGCCCAGGCACACCGCGAGGAACGGCTGGCCGGAGGTGAGCAGGTCGTCGACGGCCCGCCGGAAGGCGGCGATCTTGGGGTGGTCGCCCTCGCGCGGGTCGCCCGGGCCGGGGCCGACGATGACCAGGTCGGCGCCGTCGAAGGCCCCGGACACGTAGTCCTCGTGCCGCACCACCCGCGACGTCATCCCGAAGACGCCGAGCACGTGGACCAGCATGTTCACGAAGTCGTCCTCGCCGTGCAGGATCACCGCCGTCCGCCCGGCCAACCCGGGGTCGGCAGGCTCGCCCGCCTGGTCGGTCAGCCAGAAGCGCGAGAGCCGCTGGTTGCGCGACCCCAGCGCCAGGACGACGTCCTCGTCCCGCGCGAGCTCGGCGATGTCGGTCCCGTCGGACAGCGCGACGGGGGCGAGACCGAAGGCGCTGAGGATGCCTCCCGCCTTGGCCCGCGTCTCGGCGACCTCGGAGTCGGCGTCGGAGTCACGCACCAGCGTGGCGCCTGCGGTGACCTTGAGCTCGCCCCCGGGCGAGACGTCGGCGGTGCGGATCAGGATCGGGCTGTCCATGGTCGGCGTGCCGTCGGGCGAGCGACCGAAGAGCGCCAGCGCGGCGCCGTAGTAGCCGCGCCCCTCGGGCTCGTAGTCGGCGATCAGCCGGCACGCGTTCTCCACGGGCGCCCCGGTCACGGTCGCTGCGAACATCGTGTCGCGCAGGATCTCGCGGTGGTCACGCTCGGAGCGGCCGGCCAGGAGGTACTCGGTGTGGATCAGGTGGGTCATCGGCTTGAGGAACGGCCCCAGCACCTGGCCGCCCTCGTGGCAGATGTCGCACATCATCTTGAGCTCTTCGTCGACGACCATGAAGAGCTCGAAGACCTCCTTCTCGTCGGCCAGGAAGTCGAGCAACCGGTCCTTGAGGCGCTCTGCGCCTGTCGCGAGACCCGGATCCTCCGCCTCCTTCACCCGGAAGGTGCCGGAGATGGGATTCATCCGCACGTCGCCCGAGCGCACGGAGACGTGCCGCTCGGGGCTGGCGCCGATGAGGAACCGCTCACCGGTGAAGAAGCAGAAGGTCCAGTACGCCCCGCGCTCGCGCTCCAGCAACCGCCGGAAGACCGTCAGGGCGCGGGCGGCGTCCCAGTCGGCGACCACGGCGCGGTAGTGCCGGCCGATGACGAGGTTGGCGCCCTCGCCCTGGCCGATCTCGTCGCGGATGATCGCCTCGACCACCTCGGCGTAGTCGGCGTCGCTGGTCGCGAACCCGCCGCGGTCGGCGAACTCGAGGGCTACGTCCGGCAGCGCGGCCAGCAGCTCGTCGACCGGCACCTCGTGCTCGGCCTCGATGTCCACGACCGTCAGCGGGGCGCCGTCGTCGATGGCGGCGAAGCCGCGCTCGCGCACCTGCCGGAACGGCACCGCGACCAGTCGGTCGGCACTGCGGCCGGGTGTCGGCGGACCGGTCTCGAGCGGGATGTCGAGCAGGCTCGCCACCTCGTGGGGCGTGCCGCCGATCAGTCCCGCGGTGGGCGCGGCCTTGCGCCGGATGACCGCCCACGCGCCGTGCCCCTGGATCTGCTCCAGGAGGTCTCGGACGGTGGTGGTCTCGGTCATGGCCGAAACCCTACGGCCGGGC